>NZ_CP071295.1:0-2092803 GCF_017309545.1 Lactococcus sp. LG1267
ACAAAGGGAATAAACCCTAAGAATGTGAATGAAAAGTGTAGAAATAAGATTATTATAGGACTAATAGGGAAATTAGTTATGAGCATATATAAGGTGTATGTTATTCCTGATATAGCTACAATAAGACTGGCAATTACAATAATAAGGGTTCCTATATTTTTTTTCATAGTGCGTTAAAGCTCCGAGCAATAGAAGATGATGCGTTAGCATAGTTTATAATTAAAAGTGCAAGTGCAGTAGCTCCACCAGGACCTAAGCCTCCTCCTAATACACCTGTAATAGCATCGACTACTATATCTACAACTGGTATAAATTGAGCCACTATTAGTCCTGCCATGGCAATTGCCATTCCAATACCATATCCTGCAAATCCATTTCTTGAAGCTATCATTGTATCAACGCCATCTTGAAAATTCTTCATTGTTTGAGTGTAGGTTCTAGGTTTTTTCTAGATTTCTTCTAGCTAGAACCTTTCCCAGAGTGGAGACTAGTTTTTCTTCAAAGTTTATTCTCATCATAAAGTTTTTTTGATATATATAAAATAATTGAGCTAAATGCTAACCACATAAAATGTTTTAAAGATAGATTGAAAATGAAGAAGAACAAAAGGAAGATAGAACCAATAAGTGAATAGACTATTAATAATAAGCTACCGTAGCTAAAAATCCTCCTAACTACTTCTACTCCATTTAGTCTAGGGCCATATTTTTTATTTTTATTATCTTCAAAGACATATATAATTAAAGGTATAGCCATAAGTAACACTTGTATTAATATAATCATTGTAATACCTTCCAATATTAATAAAGACTTCTAAGAGAATCATATTGAGACCTTGTAGAGTGTACAGTATTAACATACTTTAAAATTAGTGTCGCAGCAGCAAAGGGTGACATCCCAACAGCAGTTATTCCCAATTTTTGAAGGAAAGACATGATAACAGCAGCTTCTGGGAATGTGATTGCTATTGCTATTGAAGCTGCTAAGGTAGCAATACTAATTGCTCCTACAGTTAGGAGTGTATCTCCGATACCTAAGAGGTCATCTACATCTTTTGCAAAATCTGCACCATTTCCATAGGATACAGTTTTCTTACCTCTGTTATGATGAACTTCCATATAATTTTTGTTATAATCTCTAGAAATAGCATATCCAAAGATGTCCCCAAACCCTGGTGCATATACATTTTTAATTGCACCCATCTGTGACACTTTTTTTCTGAAAATATCTTGCTTATTACTGAAGTATTGAAGATTACTTGTAAATGCACCAGGGCTTGCTAAATCTAAAGATAGTTCTGTATTCTCTTTCAAAGCCATTGGATTTGGTGTGCTGGCAACTTTCTTATCCGCAATTTTTGGATCAATGCTTTGAACTGAACTAGAAGCAGGAGACGTTTTTCTCCAATTATGCCATGTACGAGTCCATTTGTATTTTACACCACCAAGGTTAAAGGTTTTAGCATTGGCAGATAAGTAAAAAGTTGAATTCCACCAAGGATTCCAAACGACATAGTATGGTGTTTGTGTTCCTGAAGTTGGAGTCACATAACCTACAATTGCTACTTCGTGTCCCAGATTCTCACCAGTTCCTGGTTTATCTGTTGAATCAATATCATAACCATCCATAGAGACGATTCCACCAGCATCAATTTCCTTCTTAACTTCCGCAAAGCTTAACGTCCGTTCTTCAATTGTTGCCGTTGTTTGATAGTTTTTTTCTAAATTTTTCAAAGCCTCTTGAACTGTTTTACCGCTCATTTTTGAAAGATCAGAGTCAGACGTACCTGGATAACTTAATTGCATAAGTTTTTTGACAGTGGTGATTGCTCCTTTATCAGCTGTATGATTAAGTGGCGCTTTACCAATAGTATTAACTGCACTTGCTTGAACATAACTTGTACACCAAGGCTCTTGACCTTGAGTTTCCCTAACATGGAAATTAGAATTATCTTTATAGCTTGCAGTTGTATTGAGTTTGATATTTGAGTTTGTAGGCGGAGTAGTTATAGATGAAGTAGGTGGTGTTGTAATACCTGAATCATTTGGGGTACCTTTTAAGCGGATGTTGTAAAGTGTCATCTCTTCATTGTAGGTAGTTTTTTCGACAGGCCATGTTCCCTTCACGCGTTGAACGTTCGTATATTGGAATTTTTTAGCTAACTCTTGTTGTTTCTTCAAACCTGCAGCTGTAAGTGGTGTATTGTAATAAGGTGACAGAGTATCTTCTGCTTTAACAGAAGACCAATAAGGGCGATAACCATTAGCGCTATCATTCAGATAACCAGTTCCTAAAGTAGCAGTATTTTGTTCCTTATTTTTAGCATCTTGAGCTTTAAATAGTGTCAAGTAGAGGCGACCTTTATCATTGATGGCTTTTGTTAGAGCCATCGGTGCACGTCCTTTATAAACATCAAAGTCAAAGCCTAAGTATTTATACCAGTCAATAATTTGTTGAGAAGTCACAAAAGTTGTAGGTGCAATTTTAAGGAAACTTTCCAAATCTTTTACTGTCTTTTGATGTTGTGCATCTTCATAGAGGTTAATCAAAGACACAGCCGCAAGTTTTGTTTTATGCTCTTTTGCAGATGCAGGATACTTATTTAAGAGTTTTGTAATCGCTGGATCTGTAAAGTCCACTTAAGATTGTGTTCCTGCTTTGGTTAATTGGCTCTATAATTTAAAGGACTGATGAATCAAATTTTGATTCATCAGTCCTTTTTTAGTTTATTTAAATATAAAACATGTCGTCTATCTAGTAAAATTTAAGTACGACCAAAAATCTAAGATAGAAAGGACGACATGTCTTGAATAATCATATCAAAAAAATGCTACGAATTACAGATGAACATTTAGATTTAACAAATACGGAGGAATATAAAATTAAAGGGAAGAACACTTTAGTTATCTTTGGAGTCTATTCTCCCATGCCTTCGGCTTGTAGGAACTGTGGTTCAACTATTGTTGATAATGAAGGGAAAAGTGTAGTTGTTAGAAATGGAAAAAAGGAAGTAACTATTCAGTTAGATTCTTATCAAAATATGCCCACTATTTTAAAACTGAAGAAACAACGATTCCATTGTAAAAGCTGTTCGCACAATTGGACGGCACAGTGTTCTATTGTTGAAAAAAACTGTCATATCAGTAAATTTATTACTTTGAAAATTTTAGAATTATTAACTGAGAAAATCTCTATGACATTTATAGCTAAACAATGCCACGTTTCATTAACTACAGTTTTAAGAGTTCTTAAGTCAGTTGAATCACAACTCCCGCAACAACTTAAACCACGGAGTTTTCCAGAAGTTTTAATGGTAGATGAGTTTAGATCTCACGCTAGTTATGAAGATAAAATGAGCTTCATATGTGCTGATGGAGAAACAGGTGAATTAGTAGATATTTTACCTAGTAGGAAATTAGATAAAATAATCCCTTACTTCAATCGCTCTCCGTTGGAGGAAAGGGAAAAAGTTAAATTTTTAGTAACAGATATGAATGCTGCTTACTTTCAATTAACTAAAAATGTCTTTCCTACTGCTAAATTAATCATTGATAGGTTCCATATTGTGAAGCATTTGAACACCGCTTTTAATGATTTTAGAGTCCGAGAAATGAAGAGATTAATTACCAATAAGAAAAAGTCAAAAGCAAATAAATTAAAATCAAACTGGAAATTACTTCTAAAAAATCAAACAAATATTTCCATTTCAGAGTTCAAAACTTGGAGAAGTTTTCCTTCTCCAAAGTACCATCTTTTAACGGAATCTATGGTGATTGATCGACTACTCTCATTTTCTTCTGAACTAAAAGAAGCTTATGACATTTTCCATTTATTAATGTATCACTTTAGAAACAAAGATGACCGTTCCTTTTTCGAACTATTGAAAAATCTACCTGATAGCTTGGATACACAATTTAGAGATAAAATAGAAAATCTGATTTCCTATGAAGAAGGTATTAGAAACGCTCTTAAATATAATTTTTCCAATGGAAAAATTGAAGCTAAGAACACTCATATAAAAACACTTAAAAGAGTTTCCTATGGATTCAACTCATTTACAAATATGCGTATAAGAATTTTCTTGATAAACGGCCTTATTAAAATTAAATAACTAAAAAAGATGATAAATCTGAGAGTAATCTCAAGTTTATCATCTTATATATCCGACTCATCAGTCCGATTTGACAAAGAGCCGGTTAATTTAGAAGCAAAAACACCTTTTGCTTTATCTCCTTTAATGGATTGTGCATTTTCCCATGATGGATCCCGTTTAATTCCTGTTATTGTAGAAACCCATTTATATTGAGCAGCAGCCTGGTTTGGGTCAGTTGAGTTTTGAAGTTCAGGAAACTTGATTTCTTGAGCTTCTTGACCATCGTTGACAATTGCTTCTCCAAAGTTTATTGTTTTAATAAAAGAAGCGTGCAATTTACCTTCAGCAGTTCCTGTTTCAACATCATCGTGAGCATAGAGTACACCGGCATAGTTTTTCCAAAGCCAGCTGTCCGCATTTGCATTATCAAAAACTGTAATGATTGGTTCAGATTTATCCAAACGTGCTTTTATTTCAGTAGTTGTAAGAGGACGATCAATAATACTTGCAGTATATCCTTTAGTATGAAGCCACTCAACGGCCTGTTTAGGTGTGATTGTTGCCCCTCTAAGTTGTTCTGCAGTATATTTGGGATAGAAATATTTTAGCACATCACTGGCATTTAATACTTCAATAAAGTTCCCATTTGGACCAGCAGGATCGTGAGAGACGACTGCTGCAACAGTTTGTGCCAAAATTTGTGAAGGCGTTGCTTCTGGATTCAGAAGATCTTGTTTAGAAAGTTCATTAATCTGCTTGATATTTACAGATATACCATCCTGAGACGTATTGTTCTGTGTAACTGAAAAAGCAAGAGCATTAGGAACTGTAGCAGTCGCAAGAAGAATTGCAGTAGAAGCAATAATTCCAAGCTTCATAGGTAAATGTTTAATTTTCAAAATACTCCCTGCCTTAATCTAACTTACTTAAAACGGAGATTAATTCACCATTAAAAACGACTTGATAAATGCCTACTTTATCACTATTTGTTTCATCCATCAATTCTTTGACTGTTTCATCTGTAGCTTTTACATAGCTAAGTGTACCATTAGCATCCGGTTGTTCCAAGTAAAAATCTTGTTTAACGGCTTCTTCTGCAAACTCTTCTTGTTCCTTTTCATCTTGATTCAACACTGGATTTTCTTTAGTTTGAGAAGCCGCAGGAGTTTCACTTGTTTCTTTTGAGATATTTGGAGTTTCAAGATCTTCAGATGAACTCATTTCAGTATCTGTAGATTCTTGTATCTTTTTCTCTACTTCTGAGTTGGTTACACTCGAAGAAAGTTCTGGGGAAGATACCTCTTGTTGAGTTTGTGCATTGAAGTAAGTGAGCCGTAAGTAACTGTTCCTGCACCGATTACACCAAGGGTGAGGAAGCTCGTAAGTAGTAATTTTTTGTTCATAACATCTCCTTAAAATCTATTAAGTTTATTTTAAGCTGACGTTTTCACAAAATCAAAAATTTAATTAAACAAACTATTTAATTTTAGACTAATTTATTTATATGTAGAAAAAGTTTTAATATCATGCACAAGAGTTTCAAGAAAATATGTATGTAGCGCATAAACAAGGATTAAAGTTTCATTGTTATTGGTGAATTTTTGATATAAAAAAATGTTCAGAAAATGGAGGTTTTCTGAACAGTATACTTTTTTTTGATTTTGATTTAAAATAGAAGTATCGGATTAAACTATGAATAATAACCTAGGAGATGATATTGGGTAAAATAGTTAAAATAAATAACAAGATTAGTAAAGAAAAAATTATAAATAAAGAAATTAATATTCTCCAAAATAAAATATTTGTTTTTCATGATGAAAGCACTGTACAAGCTGCAGCATTAATTACAGAAAAAAAAGATAAATATAGAAAAAAGATAAAACAAAGAAAATTTTGTGTTTCTGTTCGCCCAATAGATGCTTATATAAGAAAAACTAATATAGTTGTTGAAAAATTTAAAAACTGTTATGATCGCAGTCATCTTATACCCAATTGCTATATAGATAATGATAAGCCTGAGGTGCTCATTTTATGGGATGCTGATAGTAACCAAAATCGTGTAATTAACTCAATTAGAAGATTCGAATTAAGGGTAGAAAAGAAAATAGAAAAAAATGAATTAGAATTTCCTTTTTATTGGTTTACCACAATTAACCGAGTCGATAATAACAAAGCCCAGTGGAAATCTTATATTTTCAAGGAAGAGGCAGGAACAATACAAGAAATAATTATTGATGAAGAACCAAAAACATCTGATGTCTCTTATGTTTGGGATGAATTTTTAAATTCCCAGTGGTTGAATTAGCAACGACATAATATGATATAATTTAAGTAAAGAAAAAGAACTTGCTGCAAACAAGTCCAATGTAGCCAAGTAAAAGTCAGTGGCACTAAAAAGTTCAGGAACCGTTAACTAGCAAAAGTGTACTGACCCCAAAAGATACAAATCGATAAAAGTTTCTCTAAAGGAAATATTGCAAATACTATCTAAAGTACTTGAGAAATAATGTGAGTATGTTATAATAAGAGTAAAGAAAAAAGAGCTTGCTACTAACAAGCTCCATAGAGACCGTTTAAGACGGTTGACTAAATTCATCTAAAAAATAGACCCTACTTAGCCAAAAGTATTAGCGGGTCTATTTTTTTATGTTCTTTACAATCACAATAATGAGATTGAGCAACATAACAATGAAGCTTGCAAATGCAATCACCAAGGTTAAGCTGTCTGAAACACTCAAAAATCTAGCCTTTCTAGTTTGATAGGGAAACACCTATACTCATAGGCATCACCCCTCTTTCTATACTTAGCCATCCGCTATAAACTTTCTCTGTTTTAGATTATACCAAAAATATAAGCTGCAAGCCATCAAGACTTGCAGTTTTTCTATACTTCAGGGGAAATAAAAAAGCAAATAACCGAGTATATGAGTTGACGACGTTAACTCATATTTTTAAAATATCATCAAACCCACCATCCGTTAATAATAATAGTTTTATTAATTCGTTATGAGTTATTTTTGTGATCTCGATACATTCTATTGCAATTCTATGCGTTTCAAACCATAAGAGTGCCTGCTTACTAGAAGCACAATTTTTTCGCCAATATATTTTAAGACTAATAGTACTCTCCCTTGGGCTTTGGTTAAAAAAAAGCACTCCAAAGAGTGCCTTACAATTAAGCTTTATTAATATTTGTAGCTTGTGGTCCACGTTGACCTTCGCCCATATCAAATGTAACTTTTTCGCCTTCTTCAAGTTTTTTGAAGCCGTTACTTTGGATTTCTGAGAAATGTGCGAACACATCTGCTCCATCTTCAGCTGTAATGAAGCCAAATCCTTTAGCATCATTAAACCATTTTACTGTTCCTTTTGTCATAGTATATATATTTCCTTTCAACTAGATTGTAAATCATTATGGTTAAAGAAAACATTTAAAATATATAACTTTGACTAAACTTACTTAGTACATAATATCATGCTTATTTGTTTTTGTCAAATTGACATAAAAAATCTTCGTTCATGAATTAAATGCCAACAGTCAGAAACTCAACTGACTTTTGAAGAAATCCACATACGAAGAATCGGTCTTATATGTCAAGGAGACACAAGTCAACTATAGCATAATTGATAGTAAATACATAATATAAAATAAAAAGCTCCAACGCAAGTAGAAAGCTTTTTATTTTAAAAAGAAAACACTCACTTCCCACGGGGATTGTAAATAGTTTGTATGGTGAGTGTTTCATACCTGACGGTAATTCAAGTATAACAAAATAGTTGATTAACACCTAATCATATAGAATAAACTTCTATCCGATGTTTTTACTGCCATTTCCGTTGTAATGTATGAGATATTTTATCAATAACGGTCCAAAATAGTTTTTTAGATAATTCTATGTAATGGTTAAAGAAATTTTTGAGGATTTTTAAATTAAAATCTCTTAAAGAAATTTTATATTCGTCAATATAATTTATAAATAAACCCAAAATTATCAACATTATAACTACTACAATATATACCATTGTTCTTTTTAATATCTTTTTATTTCTTAACTTCAGATAAAAAACTCTCCATTTTGGATCGTGTTTTCTTTTTCGATAAAACTCATAATCATATGGTGGCATCTTTACCCCTGTATTGTTTGATAGTTAAAGTATATCATATTCCCCCCTAAAAAAAACAGATACTAAAAAAATCTGATTATTCATTTTATATTTGCTTAGAGGAAAAAATAAATTATAGGTTAAGAAAAAACAATAATGAAAAGAGTTCTTTTCTTATTTATTCTATTCATTTTCACAGATATTATTAAAAATACTTTATTATTTTTAAACATAAAAGCCTCTTGATATACATCTATACATAACAAGAGTCTAAGACAGACACAAAACAGTAATTAAAGCTTCTCTCAATTGTTAGTGGTTGTGTAGCTGTCCGACACATAAATAAAGCATAATAGTTTGACTATACGAATTTCACAAAAAGACACCCAATATGCGAAGGTGTCTTTTCTGATGAATAGCCTAGTTATAATTTCTCGTCATAACTAGAGTCCGTATTTGAGGTCAAAACTTCGTGGCAGTGAAGTAACGCCTACGAACACTCTTACTATAACACTAATAGTCTCATTAACCTAATGATACAAAAAAGCACCATCAAATGAGGTACTTATGAAAAAGATTCGACTCATTTATTCTATTTTCAATAACTTAAATTAAACTAAAAACTACACTGGCAAGGTGTAGTTTCATGATATATATTTATTAACATTTTTTTATTTCTGCCAATAGTATTATATCAAAATATAAATATATTTTGAAAATCTTAGTCACTTATACAAATTCAAAAAAGTAGTCACAAACACAATTAAAACCTCAAAATTTCTCTTAAATAATGGTATAATACCAAGCAATAAGGAGATAAAAATGAAAAAACAAGAACTTATCAACTTGGTGTTAAAAATAACGAACTCCTATGAAGACTATCCCTTTAACAATAATAATCGTGAAAAAATACTTTGGACAACCATTAGACAAAAATCTAATAAAAAAATTATAGCTTTAATCTTTGAAAAAGATAACGAACTATTAATTGATTTAAAGCTGAGTCCAGAACACGGTGAGGAGGCTAGACAAATAGCAGGAGTATTTCCGGGATACCATATGAATAAAACCCATTGGAATACCATAAATGTGAACAATACTGATCTTACCTATGATGGTCTCATTCAAATGATTAATAAAAGTAATGATCTAACAAAATAAAAAAATCCTGACGAAGCAGAATTTTATTCTAATTGCGGGAGCAGGATTTGAACCTACGACCTTCGGGTTATGAGCCCGACGAGCTACCTAGCTGCTCCATCCCGCGTTAATAAAACAGAAGAAATTTAAATCACTTATTTAAATCACGCTATAACCTAACAAGCTAGATCTTCCGTAGATGTATCCAATTGACTCACTCATTGTAACACACTTTTCTCTCATTCCCTAATTTATACTTCTTGACTACAAAAAAATCACTCTTAGAGTGACTTTTTTAATTATGCTTTATTGATGTTTGTTGCTTGTGGTCCACGTTGACCTTCGCCCATATCAAATGTAACTTTTTCACCTTCTTCAAGTTTTTTGAAGCCGTTACTTTGAATTTCTGAGAAATGTGCAAACACATCTACTCCATCTTCAGCTGTAATGAAGCCAAATCCTTTGGCATCATTAAACCATTTTACTGTTCCTTTTGTCATAGTATATATTTCCTTTCAACTAGATTGTAAATCATTATGGTTAAAGAAAACATTTAAAAATATATAACTTTGACTAAACTTACTTAGTACATAGTATCACGCTTATTCATTTTTGTCAAATTGACATAAAAAATCTTCGTTCATGAACTAAATGCCAATAGTCAGAAACTCACTGACTTTTAAAATATAATATATAAACAATAAAAATTTCTAATATACTAAAATTATTATGTACCCATGTATATTAAAATATTTGTATAATGCCTAATCATACAGAAAAGAGACATCCGATATGTGAGAGATGCCTCTTTCTGATAAATAATCCAGTTATAGATTACACTCTATAGCTAGATATTTTATAAGTCGTAGGAAAGTACAAATTTTTGACATAAGCATCGACCTACAACGAACTTAGTATAACACTAATATCTCCGATAACATAATGATATAAAAAAGTGAGACTTAACTTTATACACACATAATAAAAATCCGTTAAATAACGGTTCTTTATTTTATACCTTTATCAATTTTTATTCTGCCCACTTTTTGCCCACTAAAATATTTTTTTATTATTACTTCTCACTACTAAAGAGGTCATGGTGCATCACTACATATTTGAAGTACAATTGTGCCAATTTTCTTTCCCCTTTATAAAAATGGCTTAAAAGCCTTATTTAATAGCATTTTCCAGTGATATCATTATTTTATTTTCGATAATAATATCATTAATTATCACTATTTTTCTTTCATTTTTGCCCACTTTTTTTGCCCACCAAATTGCTTAAGAAATTTTGTTAATTCTATTCATTTTTTGGTTTAATTCTTTAGACATATTAGGTGTGACATGAGTATATATATTATTGGTAATAGTGGATGTTGCGTGACCAACTCTTTGCATCACCACTTTTTGGTTTATTCCCATTTCTGCTAATAATGAAATATGAGAGTGGCGCATACAATGGCAAGAGAATTGCTTATCTCACCCAGTTTCTTTTCCATAATATTTAAAAGATAGAAAGTTATTTATCGAGTTTATGACTATAAAGTTCCTACTTTTATATCTTCAACTTTTATATCTCTGCCTTTTCTTTTGGAAAAAGTGCAGAATAAAAAACATACTTATTATATCATTTTTATCTGTATTTTTCCTCGTCTTTTATTTTTAAAAATTCATCAAATACTGGTACCGATACAGGCCCACCTATTCTAAAATAATTTCCTTATATGAAGCATTTGACTTTTTTATTTCATAAATTTTGTTTCCAACGGTAGAAACCTTTATCGAATAAAAGTTTGAAATACCTTCTGCTTCAATATTTCTGTTTTACTCATTCCTAATACTAAAAGTATTAAGAATCCATCGATACTATAAACTACCATCAAAAAAACTGCCGGTTTAATACCAACAGTTGTAAAGAAATTTATCGAGTAGCTAGCCAGGCACTGAGCGCTTCCACTGCAGGCATTATAGCTGCTTCTTTTGGAGACATCTTTTCGTGATGTAAGGGATAATCTGATTGAACACCGAGCCAGAGCATCACACCAGGTACTCTATCTAATAAGTATCCAAAGTCCTCCCCTGTCATCAAGGGGGAAATTTCTGAAAAATTAACTGTTGGCTTTTCTTTCAGAAAAGTCATCAGTTGGTCTGCAAGATTTTTATTATTAATAACAGGGAGATAACCTCCTTGTTTTAGTATAATTTCCGCTTGGCAGTCAAAGGATTGCGCAATACCTTCAGCGATTTGTGTGATACGTTTTTGTGTCAGTTCGTTCATTTCCTTCGTCAAGGTACGAATTGTTCCGTGAACTTCCGCTTCTTTGGCAATCACGTTATTAGTCATTCCAGCACGCATCTTTCCAAAAGTCACAACAGCATTTTCCATTGGCCCAACATTTCGCGAGATAATTGTCTGCACTTGCGTTACAAAATGACTCACAGCAATTACCATATCATTACTATTCTGGGGGAACGCTGCGTGGCCTCCTTTTCCAGTAAACTTAATACTAACCTCACAAGTTCCTGCAAATAAAGTGTGATTATTTGTTGCTAGTTGTCCGGCAGGTAGTTCTGGATGAACATGAAGTGCATAAAACTCATCCGGTAACCAATCCGCAAAAACGTTTGCCTCATATAAAAGTTTTGCGCCTGAGAGATTTTCTTCAGCGGGCTGAAAAAGAAAAAGACGGTCATTTTTACTTGGCGTTTCAATAGCAATTTTTAATAAACCAAGTGCTACAGCCATGTGTATATCATGTCCACAAGCGTGCATTCTTCCTTGGTGCTTTGAACTGCATTCTAAATTTGTTTCTTCATTAACTGGAAGCCCGTCCATATCTGCACGCCAGCCTATAATTTTGTCTGAGTCAAATCCTGTTATTTTGACTAGAACGGCTGTCTTCCAAGTTCGAATTTTGACATGCTTAACTGTTTGTATCATTTGCTGTATTTTATCTAATAGATAAGCCTGTGTTTCAAATTCTGCCATACCAAGCTCAGGAATTTCATGCAATTCCCGACGTATTTGAAGCAATTCTTCATTTGTAAAAGGCACTCTACACCTCCTTATTAAGTCCTTTAGGTTGTCAATTCTTCATATAAGGCGACTAAAGCCCTTTGATAATGCTTATTGGCAACACCGATAATGATATTGATTCCACGCGGGCTTTGTGTAATAAGCTCAATATCAATATCTTCTTTAGCAAGTGCTGTAAAAATTTTGTTCGTAACTTTTGCTGAGCGTATAATTTCTTCACCTACAACTGTCAAAAGCGAAATATTTTCTTTGACTGTGACATCATCTGCTTTCAAATCTTTTTTTAGGCGGTCCAGTAAATCAAGCAAAATCTCTTCTACTTCAACCATTTCGACGATAACTCCGATTTGATTGATACCTGTAGGGAGATGTTCAATATTCAAATGATAATCATCAAAAATTTTCAAAGTACGTTGTAAAAAACCAACCTCTGTTGCCATTTGATTTTTGACAATATTAATCGAAACATAGTTTTTTCTGCCTGAAATTCCTGAAACTTGTGTCGTATGCGTACGGTGTTCTGCCAAAATCAAAGTGCCTTCGGCGTCTGGAGCATTCGTATTTTTAATATGCAAAGGAATATTGAGTTCACGAATCGGATAAATCGTCTCAGCATGCAGCACACTTGCCCCCATATAAGACAATTCACTCAACTCTTCATAAGTCAATTCACTGATCGTTGCTGGATTGTTAATAATACGCGGATCTGCCATCATTACACCTGATACATCTGTCCAGTTTTCATATTTATCAGCACCTAAACAGCTTGCCAGAATTGCGCCTGAAATATCTGAACCACCACGACTCAAAAGTTTGATTTTTCCATTTTGGAAAGCACCGTAAAATCCTGGGAGAACAATTCTCTCAATTCCAGAGAATTGTTCCTGCAACAAACGTTTTGACATTTCCAAATTGATACGACCGTTACCTGAAAAGGAAATTACTTCAGCCGCATCAATAAATTGATAGCCCAGATATTCCGCCATTAGATGCGCTGTAAAATACTCGCCACGACTCACCAGATAATCCTCTGTAAATTGACCCGAATCCAGCTCACATTTAAGTTTCTCTAAATGTGATAAGATGTCGTATTTAAGCTGCAATTCTTCTTTGACTGCAACAAATCGAGTGACTAAATTATCCCAAAGTGCTTGGTAAGAAACACCGTGTTTCACATGAGCCGCAATGAGATAGAGCAAGTCGGTAACCTTATCATCAGATGGCTTTTTACGTCCAATCGCTGAAACAACGACAATTTTTTTCGTTTCATCTTGGCTGACAATATTTTTTACTTTTTGAAATTGGCTTTCTGTAGATAAGGATGAACCGCCAAATTTTGCAATAGTTAATGTCAAATTAAATTCTCCTGGATCATATGTTCCGCAATTTGAATTGCATTTAATGCTGCGCCTTTACGGATATTATCAGCTACGCAGTAAAAGAGTAAACTGTTTGCTTGCGCCAAATCTTCACGAATACGTCCAACATAAACATTATCATTACCATTTGCGATTGTTGAAACTGGATATTCATGATTTTTAGGGTTATCGATAAGAGTTATACCTTCTTGGTTTGAAAAAACCTCACGAACTTCGCTAAGCGTGAAAGGCTGATCCAATATTACCTGGATACTCACACCGTGACTGTTTATTACTGGAACACGTACACAAGTTGCTGAAACAGCCAACTCTGGCTTATGTAAGATTTTACGTGTTTCATTGACCATTTTCATCTCTTCTTTGGTATATCCATTTTCAAAGAAAACATCAATTTCAGGAAGGGCTGTTTCAGAGATATTATATGGATAAAATTCTGGTGCTTTGCCTTGACGTGTCCGAAGTAAATCGTCACGACCTCTCTGTCCGCTTCCACTTACTGCTTGGAAAGTTGTATAGTTCACTTGTAAAATACCAAAGGCTTTCTCCAAAGCATAAAGCGGTAAAACAGATTGAATCGTTGAACAGTTTGGGTTGGCAATGATTTTATTCATTTGCGTATCTTGGATATTAATTTCTGGGACAACCAGGCCAATTCCAGGATTTTCACGCCAAACTGATGAGTTATCAATGACAACCAACCCTTTTTCTCGTGCAATTGGGGCAAATTGTTCAGAAGTATCTCCGCCAGCACTAAAAAGGGCAATATCATAACCATTAAATGAATCAGCCGTTAATTCTTCAACTACGTATTCTTGACCCGCAAAAGACAAAACTGAACCTGCTGAACGACTTGAGGCTAATAATTTCAAATTTTTAATTGGGAAATTTCTTTGTTCTAAAATATCGAGAAAAGTACGACCAACAAGTCCAGTTGCACCCACAACACATATATTATATTTTTTCATTTTTATCCTTTCTTCTTTGGATATAAGATACTCGAAGATAAAGTTCGTACACTCTAAAGTTAAATAACTTTGGCGCTATTTGAAGTGCATGGACGATATACTCCATTTATTAATAGCGTACGAAGCATCATGTATGTTGATAAATAGTCTATCCTTATGGCAATTTTACAAATTTCTCAACGCTTCTTCCAGTGCAGTTTTTTGCTGCGTTTGGGCATCAATTTTCTTGATAATACGGGCTGGCACACCAGCAACAACTACATTTTCAGGAACATCTTGTGTCACAATAGCACCGGCCGCAACAACTGAACCTGAACCGACTTGTACACCTTCAATAACCACTGCATTTGCACCCACAAGTACATTATCCCCAATACGCACAGGCACAGATGAAGCTGGTTCAATTACACCAGCAAGTACTGCGCCTGCACCAATATGGGAATTTTTACCAACTGTTGCACGTCCTCCTAGAACAGCACCCATATCAATCATTGTACCAGCCCCAATTTCAGCACCTATATTAATAATTGCTCCCATCATGATTACTACATGATCACCAATTACGACATGTTCACGGATAATTGCGCCTGGCTCGATACGTCCATTGACATCGCGAATATCAAGCAAGGGTACAGCTGAATTGCGGCTATCAAGCTCCACAATATAGTCTTTATTTTCAGTCATATCAGCCAAAAGCGGTTGAATCAAACTCCAATCTCCAAACAAAGTATTGCTGATTTTGATGATTTCTTTTGGTATTTGACCTGTCAATTGACCTTCAAAAGTTACTTTAACTGTTGTTTTTTTCTCAGCATTTCCAATATATTGAATAATTTCTTGAGCCGAAATTTTTTGTACTTCCATAAATCTCCTTCTTGTGTGTAATCCTATAAAAACTAAGTTTTTTAAGGAATATCCAAAATTTATTTTATTGTTTCTCTTCTATAAAAATAGGACTTAATTCACTCCGTCTTTTCCAAAAAGAACTTCCTCCATTGAATACATCCCACTTTCTTGATGAATAAGCCAATTCATCCCTGTGATCGCCCCTTTTACAAAAATCATTTTCGAAAGAGCTTCATGCTTAATCGTAAGAAGTTCGTCCCTTCCTGCAAATATTACTTCATGTTCGCCAACGATTGTACCCCCTCGAACAGCATGCACTCCAATCTCTTTCTTCTCACGTGGCTTTATACCTGAACGTCCATGAACAACTTTATAGCCCAATGTTTCATTGATACTGTCAAGTAACATCTTTGCCGTACCAGATGGTGCATCTATTTTTTTATTATGATGTTTTTCAATGATTTCAATATCAAAACTGTCCGATAAAATATAGGTCATTTCTTTGACTAAACGATTCATCAAGATAACTCCAATACTAAAATTGCCACTAAATAATACAGGCATTTTTTCAGAAAGGTGATCAATTGTTGCCTTTTGTATGTCATCAAAGCCTGTTGTGGCAATAACTGTGGCTGTTGGATGCTTTTTTAGATATTTAGCAAGATTATTGAGATTCTCAGGATGTGAAAAATCAATGACCACATCGAATTTTTCTTCTGGAATATCCTTTGTTAAGGATACGACTGTTAATTCATGCTCTTTTTCTAGCTCTGCCGCAAGCAGCCCGCCCATTGTACCTGTTCCAATTTGTAAAACTTTCATTATAAAATCTCCAATTCTTTAAGAAGTTGAATTTTTGCCGTTTCGGATGGCTCGTCAAGTGGCAACCGAACAGAACCGACATTATAACCGAGTTGATTCATCACAAATTTGACCGGAATTGGATTTGCTTCTATAAATAAGCTGTCAATCAAGTTCAAATATTTTTGTTGCAGACTCAAAGAATGAGCTGGGTTGGTCGCAAAAGTTTCGATTAACTCCTTAACTACATCTGGCATGAAGTTAGCCCAAACACTGATTACACCCGAAGCGCCTAAACTCAGGCATGGAACTATCATATCGTCATTACCACTATATAATACAAAATTATTAGAAAGATAGCGGCTAATTTTTTCCACATAGGCAATATCGCCTGATGCTTCTTTTAAGCCTGTAATATTCGGGTGTTTCGCCAATACTTCTACGGCTTCAACAGAAAGATTCACTCCTGTTCTACCTGGTGCATTGTACATGATAATCGGAATATCGACAGACTCCGCAATCTTAGTAAAATGCTTTAACATCCCTGTTTCATTGGTTTTATTATAATAAGGGGTAATCACAAGCAAACTATCCGCACCTAACTTTTCAAATGCTTGAGCAAATTCCACTGCTTGTGCTGTGTTATTACTTCCTGCTCCAACATTGATATGAATACGTCCAGCAACCTGTTTAACTACAAACTCAACGATTGCTTTTTTCTCCTCAAAGCTAATCGTCGGTGCTTCTCCTGTTGTGCCTAAAATAGAAATAGCCGCACTTCCATGGCTAATCTGAAATTCAATCAGCTCAGCTAATTTTTCAAAATTTATAGAATTATCATCATTAAAGGGCGTGATGAGCGCCACAATTGAACCTTTAAGCATTATTTTCTCCTGTAGATATATTTCAGAAACCTTTGACGAGTGTTGCGATAGAAGAAAAGGAAACTACTCATCGTATAATTTTCTTTCTCTTGAAAAACATCTCCTCTTCGCCTTGTTCTTACTCCACTCCTTTAATTTGTATCCAAATGTTATTTATGATTTTATCAGTGGTTAGAAGTAAAAGCTGTTACAAGCATTCACCAGCTAATTTTCGGTTAGATTTCAAACTCAAAGCCATCCAATGTTGCAAAATAGTCTTCAGGTCGCTCTGCCCGTCGAATCATACGCGTGCTCCCATCTTGCTGAAGCAATAATTCGGCACTTCGTAATTTTGCATTATACTGATATCCCATCGAAAAACCATGCGCACCTGTGTCATGAATGACTAATAGGTCTCCCTCATCAATCACAGGAAGTTCGCGCTGCCTGGCAAATTTATCATTGTTTTCACATAATGAACCAGTCACGTCAACAATTTCTTTCACTTTATCTTCCTCCTTTCCTATAACAGTAATATGATGATAAGCATCATAAAATGCTGGTCTCATCAGATTAACTGCGCTCGCATCCACGCCAATATACGTCCGATAGGTTTGCTTTCTATGCAAGACACGTGTGACCAGTAAGCCATGAGGCGCCAACATAAAGCGTCCAAGTTCCGTATAAATTTTGACTTCCCCTAGGCCATTGGCAGTTAGAACTTCATCATAAACACGATGTACTCCTTCGCCGATGACAGCAATATCGTTAGGAGCTTCATCTGGACGATAATTAACGCCGATACCACCAGAAAGATTTATAAAATCAAGAGAAACGCCTGTTTTTTCACGAATTTCAAGTGCTAATTCAAATAATTGCTGTGCTAATTTTGGATAATACTCATTTGTCACAGTATTTGAAGCCAAAAAGCTATGCATTCCAAATTTCTTCACACCCAACTTTTGCAAATCTTTAATTCCCTGAATCAGTTGGGCTTTTGTCATTCCAAATTTTGATTCTTCAGGATTATCCATAATTTTGGTACCCATTGTAAAAACTCCACCAGGGTTATAGCGTAAGCTCATTGTTTCGGGAAATTCAAATCCTGCCAATGTGGATAAAAATTCAATATGGTTGTATGCATCAATATTAATCGTAGCCCCTAGCTTTTTGGCTAATAAAAATTCTTCAGGTGGAGTGTCATTTGATGAAAACATAATTTCAGACTTATCAAAACCACATTTATTTGCTAGTATAAGTTCAACATAGCTCGCGCAATCAGCTCCACAGCCTTCTTCTTGCAAAATTTTCAAAATTGCAGGCGTTGGTGTAGCTTTTACCGCAAAGAATTCTTTGAAACCTTTATTCCAAGAAAATGCTGTGTTTAGCGCTCTTGCTTTTTCGCGAATTCCGTGCTCGTCATACAAATGAAATGGTGTCGGAAATTCTGCAGTAATTTTATCTAATTGATCTTTAGTAATAAATGGTACTTTCATTTCATGCTCCTGTGGACTTGCTATGCAAATCTTTATCTGAAGATTTCGGTAGTTTCAATGCTATGGAGGCTTGTCAAAAATTGTAACTGAAAGAAGGAAGATTTTACTTTTAGTCTACCAAATGATATTTTTTCCCATCTCAATCTTTAACTCTGTCTCCAGTGCCCTTTGACCACTGATATAATGAGTTTCGATGTAAGAAGCAGAGTTTTTCTTATTCGTTGACTCGCTAAAACATTATTCTATCGTTGTCGCGCTTCAACCTGCAAACTCACATCATATAAAAACAAAAGGCACTTGTAAGTACAAGCGCCTTTTATGTCGTCATGAAAATAGAGTTAAAAAAGAATTCTATATTATTCGGTTCGATCACTTAGCGCCAGACTTATTCAAGTCCGAGTGGTATAGGTGTTTCCTATACCCCCACGCTAGCCAGATGCCTCTGTTGCTAACGTTCGGCAATGATTACCTTTCGTACACGGTCGTCGGATGCCTCCTCTCGTGTAGTACTCATTTGCATTGCTACCTCTAATTTATTTTTCACAATTATAATATTTTCAGTATTGTTTGTCAATTGAAAACTTTTCAAATTTTTAGTATTGACTTATTTTTTTCTTTAAAACTGCTTTAAATCAAGGTTTACAAGGTGTATTTTTTATCTGAACTTCCGAATCTCCAAAATATTTTGCGACATTGTTTTGTGAATTTTTAAAATAAAATGCTATAATACAAATTTAAAACGACGAATATACGGAGTTTTTGCTTGAAGCCAACTTTAACTATTGACCTGCGGAGGTGCTATGTATGGATTTATCAAATAAATTTAACACTAATCTTGGAAAAATTAAAATTTCTAAAATTCGTGAATTTGATCAGGAAATCTCCAAAATACCGAATGTTTTGAAATTAACACTTGGTGAACCAGATTTTCCGACACCTGAACATATCAAAAAAGCTGCAATTGATGCGATTGATGCCGATGAAAGTCATTATACTGGCATGCGTGGCCTGATTGAACTCCGTCATGCAGCCAGTCAATTTGTAGCTGAAAAATACAATTTGCATTACGATGCTGAAACAGAAATTTTGACCACAGTTGGTGTCACAGAGGCGATTGCTACTTGTCTCCTTTCAATTATTGAACCTGGCGATAAAGTTCTAATCCCGGCACCTGCTTATCCTGGTTATGCGCCTGTAGTAAGCTTAGCTGGCGGTCAATTGGTCGAGATTGATACCACAACTGATAAATTTGTCTTAACTCCTGAAAAACTTGAACAAGTATTGAACGAAACCGAGAATATCAAGGCTATCATCCTTAATTATCCTTCAAATCCAACGGGCATAACTTACACTCATGCCCAACTTAAAACACTTGCTGAAATCATCAAAAAACATGAAATTTTTGTCCTTTCTGACGAAGTTTATTCTGAAATTAACTATAGCCAACATGTACATACTTCTATTTCGACCTTTTTACGTGATCAAACTTTTGTACTTAATGGCCTTTCAAAATCACATGCGATGACGGGTTGGCGAATGGGGCTGATTTTTGCAGAAAAATACTTGATTGATCAGCTTGTAAAAACACACCAATATCTGGTTACTTCCGCCTCAACACAATCGCAATGGGCAGCAGTTGAAGCTCTGAGTAAAGGAAAAAATGATGCTGAGCTAATGAAAGTCGAATACCTCAAACGGCGGGATTACATTATTGAGAAAATGACTGAACTTGGCTTTGAAATTATCAAGCCAGACGGGGCTTTCTATATTTTTGCCAAAATTCCAGCAGAATATAACAGCAATTCTTTTGAATTTTTATATGATTTTGCAAAGAAAAAACATGTAGCATTCATTCCAGGATCAGCCTTTGGTCAATATGGTGAAGGTTATGTCCGTTTGTCCTATGCAGCTTCAATGGAAGTGATTAAGATTGCTATGGAGAGATTGAAAGAATATCTTTCGGAATAACTTACTATTATGGTTGTGCTATACTCAGAGTTTATCTTTGCTTTAATGTAAACCTTCTCAAAAAAGACGAGAAAAATCTCGTCTTTTTTGTTATATATTCACTCTTGTTATTAATCAACGAAAATAGGTTTGGCTTGTAAAAATGAGATTGTTTTAATGTGTAAATCCATATACTTTATTTTTAGGATTATTATGGTATTTAAGATGTGCCTTATTCAAAAATTCAATAGCTTCTTGCATATCTTGCACGTAATTGTATGCCATATTCATTCCAAAATCCGCTCGAATTACTATCCGTTGTATAATATTATCCTCTAAGTTTTTTGGTAAAGGATAGGCTGGCACTTGCCATCCTTTCATTAATAAACGATCGGCTAAGTCGTATAAATCCCAGTCACAATTTCTGTCTTCTCTTAATTTATAGCATACAATTGGAAGTTGTGAACCATCATTTACAATTTCAAATAAACCTGTTTTTTCAATTGATTTTGCTAAATACATCGCTACTTTATGCGTTCTTTCATGTATAGCTTTGTATCCATCAAAACCATAGCGTACAAAATTATAATATTGTCCTATCAGCTGAGCCGCGCTATGAGAAAAGTTAATAGCCATGGTTGGTAATTCTCCTCCAAGATAGCTTACTTTAAAAATTAACTCCTCTGGTAAATATTTCTTATCACGCCATAATACCCAACCTACTCCAGGATAAACGAGACCGTACTTATGACCTGATGTATTGATGGAAATGACATTTTTTAATCGAAAATCCCACTTAAGATGTGGTTCAACAAATGGTGCATAAAGTCCACCTGAAGCAGCATCTACATGTATGTACACTTTATAATCTGTACGTTTGTTGTGTTCTTCAACTAACTTATCAAGAGCCTTGATATCGTCATATCTTCCTGTATACGTAATCCCCATAATCCCCACAATACCAATAGTATATTCATCAACATAATCCATAACCTTGTCTAGATTAATTGACATGTGGTTTTTGTCCATCGGTACTTCACGCATTTCAATATCCCAATATACACAGAATTTTTCCCAACAAACTTGATACCCAGAAGAAATAACGAGATTTGGTTTTTTAGCATTAATGTCCAAGCCTAACTTTTCTGCTCGTTTACGCCAAGAGAATTTCATTGCCATTCCTCCCAACATACAAGCTTCTGAAGAACCAATTGTTGATGTTCCCATAAACTGTTCGTTTTCACTTGCATTCCAAAGGTCAGCAATCATATTTACACAACGGTTTTCGATTTCGGTTGTTCTTGGATATTCTGATTTATCTATTGCATTTTTCTCAAGAGTTTGACTCATTAGTTTTACTGCTTCGGGTTCCATGTATGTTTGACAAAAAGTGGCTAAGTTCAACCGCGCATTCCCTTCATCTAGCATCTCATCTTGAACTAATTGGTAAGCTACCCGAGGTTCAATCGATTTTCTCCCTAATTTATATTTGGGCAAATCAACTTGTTCACTTTCGGAGCCAAATATTGGTTCTAAAAATTCTGCCTCATCCCGATTTTCTTTTCCATATAACATATTTATATCCTCCAATTTCTTTAATGTTTTAATACATGTTCTTCATTCTTTACAATATGATGCTCCCCTCGAGCTGCCGGATAAACGGCTGGATTCACTTCTCCTGCTTTGAAGTGAATTGGTTCTTCAAGAGATCTATGACTCTTTTTATCATGTAGTTCATAAATAACAAATGGTAAGATTACTGTAACAGCAAAGCTTATAAGTAATATCATTTGATAAGTTCGTGTCTCACTTTGAGCAATTGATTCCGGTGGGACAAAAGAAATTAATAAAGCAAACAGAGATAATAATAACCCTACTCCTGCAATAATTGTTTTGCCTATCATTTTTCCTGGAACATTATATGTTCGTTTTAAATTCTTTTTCTTGTAGATTAAGACGAAATAACCTAAGAAAAATAGTAGATAACCAACCAAGTAGATAACTACAGTCAAAGAAATTGCTACCAAGAAGGACAAATTATTGCCGCCACCACCAAAGGTTAAAATCGCTCCCCAAAGAGTCACGATGACACCTTGAATCATAACTAAGGGCACGGGAACATCATGGGTATTCGTTTTTCGTAAAAATTTTGGAAGTAATCCACGTTGCGCTGCTGCAAACATTCCTCGAGAAGGCCCAACTACCCATGAGCTTACTTCTCCCATTACTCCAAACGCAATCATTATTGCAATTATTTTGACCAACCAACTTAAGTGGTTATTAAAATGTAAGATCAGTGTTTGAAAAGTCTGAATCACACCAGCGCTTAAAGATAACTCTTTTTGAGGTATTACTGCAGCCACTGTAAAGCCCCCAAGCGCATCTAAAGAAATAGCTAATATTACTAATAAAACCATTGCTAAAGGATAATTTCTTTTTGGATTTTCTAACTCATTGATATGAGAAGCTGAAGCTTCAACTCCCATATAAGCTAAAATAAACGAAACAAAAACTACCAATGTTGAAAGCTGTGAAAAGTCTGGAATAAAAGCTGCCTTATTGATGGGGATTTCTATAGGATTTCCTCCTACAAAATAAGCTACTGCTAATACAAATAAGATAATGGATGGAATTACAATCCCGATTATAAATCCCGCTTTTACTAATTTTGCAGTGCGCTGAGTCCCACCTAATTGTGAAAAGGTCAGTCCCCAAAAAATGACCAGCAAGCCTATAAATTTAATGAGTGGATCTGAATTTAAAGCTTCAAAATTTAATACGTATGAAAGTGCTCCTAAGATAAAGTATATCATTGTTACAAATCCAACTGTAATTTGAAACCATTGGAAAAAAATTGCCGCAAATCCAAAACGCTCTCCTAAAGTTTGGCTCACCCAGCTGAAAATACCTCCATTTTTCCACCCCTCAACTGTGGACATTTCTGCAGCACATAGGGCAACTGGTAAAAACCATAGTATTCCGCCTAGTAGTAAAAAGAAAACCAAGTGCAATTTAGAAGTGGCAAAGGTCGAATACTCATATACGGTCAAAACCATTGAAGCAGTTAAAGCAAAGAATCCGAATAATGTTAATTTTTTTTGATTCATCATACCTCCTTAAAATATGTGGTAACAATTTTCAAAATAATTGTTGCCCAAATCTAGATTTCATCTCCTTTCTATATCAAGTATATTCTCTTAAAAATAAAAAAACTCTCTGTATCTGTTGCTTTAAAGCAACAGATACAGAGATTAATTTTTTTAAAACTTTTCCAACCTTCTTTGATAAAATTCTTTCAATCGTAAACCTCCAAATTCCTCCAAAGCTCCCAGAGCACAATTAATTTTTTTACGTCCTAAATCCTTATCTTCAAAGTTAAAAATAACAATTCCTGTTGCCAGATGCCTCAAAACTTCAGCATATAAATCCACTCCCATTTCCCGATATTTTTTGGTAATTTCTAATATATTTTCAGCTTCAATTCTTTCTCCATGCGCTGCAAATATAGCCGCACTTTGATACGCAATCTGTAATAATCTTCGTCTGTACTTTAATAATCGACAATATTTTTCACACCTTTTGTCAAAATTGGCCAGAAGATTTTCCATCTGATTAATAGCAATATGATCTGAGACAAAATAAAATAATGTGAGCTCAAAATAGCCCCATTCTTTAACATTGCAAAGATAATTTTCAATCTCTCTCACTTCCAGGGGACTTATATTTTCAAGTCGAGTTTTTGCAGCAAGTGACAACATATGTTTTCCTGCTTCACGCGCCTCAAGATATAACTTTTGAATTTTATTTAGATCTTGACTAAAGTCGGCTTCTTCTAGTTCCAACAAGAAAAAATCTTGATATTTGGGCATAAAGTTATTTACAATTAATTCATACTCTGCTAAGGGAACTTGCATCTCTTCTAACATCAAGTCAACGCGCTCAAAACTCATCATACTTTGCCCTCTTTCAAATCGAGATAAATTTGCTCTATTTATTCCAATCTTACTAAAATATGAGAGTCCCAAATTCTTTTGGTTCCTTAACTTTTTAAAACAATCTCCATATTTTTTATACACAGTTAATGACCTCCTAATTTTGTTTTTAACGTTATGATAAATAACAATAATTACATTTATGCCTAAAAAAATATGCACGTGAAATTATAACTCATTTACAAGTTGGTCGTCAAATATATACTCAATTAAGGCTATCAGGCATAGATTTTTATGTTCAAAAAACTTCCTTTTAAATCTCTATAAGGCGAAATTAATTTATCTCTGTGAGTTCAAAGCATTGACAGTTTTCTTAGAAAATGATATTATTACTCCTAATAAAAACGAAAGGAGCTGTACAACCAATGATCAACTGTTATTCTACTCAACTTTGGCAAAGATACAGGTGTATGTATGGCTTCTAACTGAAGAAAACCATAGATACAAATTTTAGTGTACTTTCTAAAACCTGTATCTATGCTCAAATTGGATGATTAAAGCATAGAAGTTTCTATGCTTTTTTTGTGTTATAGAAAGTACTCTGCCTTATCATTAAAAACTAGAAAGAGGAACTTTTATGAATCAAAAAAACAAATCATCAAATACTATTGCACTTACTCCAATCTTCATTATACTTGGACAAATTTTGAATATTATCACTCCCAGTATCGCTGGAATTATTCGCCCGGACTTTTCCTTGGCCTTTTTATTCCTCTGTATAATGATTAAACCTACACTCAAACAAGTTTTCTTGGCAAGCGGTCTTGTTATCCTTACTTCCATGATTCTTGGTGGTAATCCGATTTTCCAGCTGCCAGCTGCTTTTGACCGTACCCTGTCAGCCTTGGCATGCTTACTCTTATATAGGTTAGTCCTAAGAATTTCTCCCAAATTATTTTTAGCTAAAATAGGGGTAATCTATTTCCTCGCCACATTGATAAGTGGTTGCGTGTATGTTTTTGCTGTATATCTTTTGGGAACTTTACTTCACATTTCGGAGCTTATGGTTGTCTTTAAAATGGGCCTTCCTGTTCTTTTAATTACGATTTTTTCTACGGCATTTGTCAATTATTTCCTGGGAATTTTGCTCTACAAACTTGTTTCAACATTTTCCAAAGGAAAATATCTTTTCGCTGTTTCTTAATGAGATATGAAAAAGACTTCTCTCTATAAAAACATAAACAATTTAATTGGTATAGACTTTATGCTATGTTAAAATATCTGAGGCGAATCGCCAATTCAAACAAGGAGGTCTATACTTTTGAATTTTTTACGTGATAATAAAAGAGAATTCATTGTATTAACTATATATATTTTATTTGTCCCCTTCCAACTTGGAATGATCCCCTTACTCTTTCTATCTGAGTTAGCTCAGACAAATTGGGTAGAATCTGATTTTTTAAACTTCGCAGTTGGTATAACAGTCTCTGCACTGACAGCACTTATTCTCTTCCGAAAAGAATTGAGAGAAAGTTTTGGCTATTTTAAGGAGCATTCCTTATGGAAAATTTTAAGCCTCCCCTTATGGATGGCAGCGATACTTTTGGTGGAATCTCTGGCTCAAGGTATTTATGGAAAGGGATTAAACCCTGAAAATCAAGCTGCTCTCTCTGAAATGAGTAAGCAAATCCCTTTATTCTTTACCATCCTTATTCTTGGTGTTTTAGGCCCCATCATTGAAGAGATTATCTTTCGCCATATCTTCCTTAATAGACTCTCAAATTATACAGGAACACTAATTGCAGTCCTTGTTTCTACTGGTTTATTCACCGCTATGCATATGCAGCAACCTATGGATTTTGTCCTCTATGTACCTGGAGCAATGCTTTTAGCTTTAGCTTATTTAAGCTCTCAGCGTTCCTTATTTTTTGTTATTTGTCTTCATATGTTGAATAATATTTTAGGCTTATTAAGTTAAGGTATTTATTATATATAACTAAATAGTTGCAAACGCAACTATTTTATTTTATAATCAATACATCCTCTTTCATGAAAGGAGAAATACTATTCAAAATAATATTTTAAGAGATATCGGTACTATAGCACGCGCCTTAGATTCTATCAGTAATATTGAATTCAAGGAGCTGAAACTTGCAAAAGGACAATACCTCTACCTCAGTCGTATTTTTGAAAATCCTGGAATTAATCAACAACAAATTTCTGAACTTTTATGTGTCGATAAGAGTACAGCAAGTCGTGCTATCAATCAATTGGTAGAAAAAAAACTTATAAAAAAAGTTGAAGATACTGGAAACAAAAAAAATAAACTACTATATGTTACTTCTCATGGCAAAGAAGTTTACCCTATATTAAACAGAGAGCTTTACTATTCTACTCAAGTTGCCTTATCCGGTCTTAATGCAGAGGAGATTACTCAAGTAGAGAATTTACTCGGAAAAATCAGTCAAAATATCGTGGATAACTGGATCGATGTTAAAAAAGGAAAGAAACGAATCTACTAAAAGGAGTTGGTGTGAATATTAGAATTTCCCGCGTTACTATGCAAGATCTACATGTCTTACAAGACTTAAGTATAGAAACCTTCGCTGAAACTTTTGGAGAACAAAATCCACCAGAAGATTTAGAGCTTTATTTAGAAAAAGCTTTTAATCCTCAACAATTAACCAAAGAATTCAATGACTCTAACAATAGTTTCTATTTTATTTTCCAAGATGGTTGTCTCGCAGGTTATATCAAGTGGAAAAATGCAACTCTTCCAGAACACTCTACTTTAGCTGAGGCTCTTGAAGTGGAAAGACTATATGTTAGAAAGTCTCACCAGCACTTAGGCTTAGGAAAACATTTATTAGATTTTGCTTTCGAAGAAGCACAGCGCACACACAAGGAATATATCTGGCTCAGTGTCTGGGAGCACAATCCTACTGCTTATGGTTTTTATAAAAATCAAGGCTATGTGGAATGTGGGTCACGTCATTTTCATTTAGGGACTTTAACGCAAACAGATTTAATCATGAAAAAAGAAATAAGGAGAACTACTATGCAAACTGTTACTGTGGATAAAAACTTTTGGGAACTTTTTCCAGAAGCTCAACTCTATACCTTAGTTGTAAACAATATTGACAATCATGTTCATGATTTAGGCCCCTACCAAGAGCTTCTAAAGGAGGCATTTAAAGAGTCTGAAAAATTTTTAGTTGAAGATGATTTTAAAGAAAACTTTGTCATCTCCGAATGGCGTGATATTTTTACACAGTTTAAGAAGAAAAAAGGTGCACGCTCTTCTATTGAAGCTCTTTTAAAAAGAGTGGCTCAGGGCAAAGAGTTAGAACCAATCAACCCACTTGTGGATATCTATAATAGTATTTCTCTTCGTTATGGTGTACCTTGTGGCGGTGAGGACTTAGATAAAATCAACGGCGATTTACATTTAGGCTTAGCCAAGGGGGGTGAAGATTTTTATCCTCTGGGGGCGCAAAAGAGTGAGCCAGCTCTTGCGCAAGAAATTATATATTATGACCTTGATGGTGCGATCTGTCGCTCTTTGAATTGGCGTGAAGCCCAACGTACCATGTTGACAGAAGAAACTACAAACGCCATCTTGGTGATTGAAGCAGTAACCCCTTCTCAACAAGAACGTGCACTAGAGGCTATCCAAGAGTTACAGGCTAAAATTAAGGATATTCTTGGTGTTGAGGGAGAAATTCAAATTATCAACAATAAGTAAGAAAGAAAGATAAATAATAATAAAAAAGTGCTAGATAATCTAGCATCTTTTTGTTATTTAAATTCTGTAATTTTTTCAGCCGCTAATCTTACAGATTCATATCCTGCTTCTTTGGCTTTGCCGACAGATAAAATCATTACTGGCACGTAACGGTTTTCGTCCAAACCAAAAGCTTCTGCCAATTGGTCTGCCTCGAATCCGCCGATAGGATTTGTTTCGTAACCATGAGCGCGTGCGATGAGCATAAATTGCATTGCAGCTAAGCTTGAATCAATTTTGACAACATCATTCATTTCTTCTTTACTAAAGCTTTGGTAGTAAGGAATAATCGCTTCTAACTGTTGATCACGTACATCTGCTGGCATCTTGCCTTCTTCTACAGCTTGGTTATAAATTTCTTCCCCTAATTCATAACAGAGAAGATCCCCAAAAATAAGAACCATAGCCGAAGAAGTTTCATTTTGACGGGTATTAAAACGAATTAAAGGTTTTAATTTTTCTTTTTCTTCATCACTTTCAACAACAACAAAACGCCAAGGTTGCATATTTACAGATGATGGTGCTGTTGTTGCTTCTTGGATCATTTCAAGCATTTCTTCATGTGAAATTTTATAAGTTTCATCATAAACACGCACGGATTTTCTTCCAAATGTGATTTCTGAAAAATCATTATTTACAATACGAGTTGACATTTTATTCTCCTTTATGTCCCAATAACTTTGTGAGCAGCTCAAGAAGTACGTCTTCTTCTTGAGCTGTGAGTGCTAGCTCTAAACTTTTCTCAGAAGAGTTATTATAGTTTCTTTCACAACGTTCCAAAGCCTCTTTTGAGCTATCCGTGATTTTAACAAAAACTTCGCGATTGTTTTGTTTATTTCTCTCACGGGTAACATAACCTTTTGCTTCGAGCAATTTTAGATGCCTTGTAATAGCTGCACTGTCTATTTTTAACTCATTCTGTAATTGCCCTTGAGAACATTGACCGTTTTCCTTCAAAAACATCATAAGCTCATAACGGGTAATACTAAAGCCAGTTTCTTTTTCAAACTTCGTTGTCATCTCTTGATTCGCTAGTTTTAGCTTGTAAAAGAGCTGACTCATTTGTCTAAGGTTCATTTGTCCCCCTTTTTAAATTGACCGGTCAATCATTGACTAGTCAATAATACTACATTCCTATTTTTTTGTAAACTATTTTGATTGCTGCTGTGTCAAAATAAGTAGCTTTGATTTTTTCTCTCTCTTACTTGTGGTAAACTTAAACCATGTATAATTCGCTGACCTATATAACGACCCTTTTGAATGATTTAGGCTTATCTCCAAGTATACCTACAAAAGATACTTATAATTCTGAATACGAAGGTTTTTGTTTTCAAGCAGATGGTCTATCTTTTCGAAGTCGTCGCGCTAAAAAAACTCCTAAAAAACAAGGATATTTTGTAGCATTTTGGGAAAAGGACACCAACAACAAAAATATCCCCTTTAGTTTTGAAGCTTTTCCCGATAAACTTGTCATTTCAGTCATTGATGGACCCTTGAGTGGCCAGTTTATCATTCCCAAGAGCGTTCTTCGAGAAAAAAAGATTTTAAAACACAAGGGAATTACTGGAAAAATGGCTTTGCATTTTTACCCATCCTGGGAAACATCACTCAACAAAATCGCGCAGGCTGCCCAAAAATGGTAATGCGATTATTTCATTGATACTACTAATATTATCCAAAAAGAAAAATTAGCCCAATTGTATTTTTCTTCTTCATCCATAAACAATAAAAAACCGTAGTTTTAAGCTTACGGTTTTTTATTGTTTATTGCTGCGCTAACTTTTTACTAAAAAGCATTGCAGTTAAATCGATTCGATTTTGACCAAAATCAAGTTGAATATCTCGAGCTCCGGCCATATGAAAACCCTTGTATTCATAGAATTGATAAGTACAGCCCGTGTCTGTGAAAAGGAATATTTCTTTTCCAGCTTCCCGCGCAGTAAGCTCATTGATTAAAGCGGTACCTACACCTTTGATTTTTTTCTCGGGATCAGCAGCCAAATACAAAATTTCGCCCTCAGGTGATGCTTCACTTTTATACGACCGTAATAATTCTTTATTCGTAGCTTCATAAGTGTCTAAGCCTTTGTTTTTAGAAAAGGTCCGCAAAAAGTTAAAAGTCTTCATGTAGGCTTTTTGGCCAAAGGTTTGTTTCAGTTTAGGTTCTCCATATATCTCTGCGAGCAATAAGCCCACCATTTCACCATCAACATAGGCAGCAATAGCTTGCGTAGCTTTTGACAGCTCAAAATATAGAAAATTTTTGGCATACATATTGATGATGGTTTTATTATTACTGTACCTATCAAAGCTCATCCCTTTAACAGCAAACTGGATTGCTTTTTGATAATCCTTTGGATCAAATGCTCTTATTTCAATTTTCATCTTTTTTATCCTCCATAACTCTCTGTGCTTTTTCAAGCAAGCTTTCGGTAAAAGTTTTCGTTTGCTCCAAAAATACTTGTGTGTTCTTCAAGCCGAATTCTTCTATAACTTGTGTTTCAAAGATATCTGTTTGCTCTTGAATCTCCTCAAAAACTTTTCTTCCATTTGGAGTGAAAACGATAAATTTTTCCTTTTCATTTTTTCCTTTAGTGAGTTGAAGAATATCTTGTTTTTGCAATTTCAAAAGTAAGCTATGTACTGTTGATTTCGGCAAAAATAAGATTTCACTTATTTCTTTTTGGGTGACAGTATCACTTTCATCGATAATATAGAGCGTCATTAGTCCATTAAAAGTCAGATTATATTCATGCGCCACAAGCGCGTAAGTCATATCAAGTTTGCCAAGCGCTGTGCTAAATTGTGTCATTATTTCTCGATATTTCATTTAACCGCTCCTTTTTAGTGCGAAGTCGTACCATTTCATTATAGTACGATTCCGCACTAAAGTCAAGGCTTTTCTAAAATAAAAAGGCAGATTAAAACCTGCCTTTTTATTTTCATCTATTCAGATCATTCAGCTGCCGTATCAAGAATGATTTTACCCAAACTTCCTTTGTTTTCCATGATATAATCTTGCGCTGTCGCAGCTTGCTCGAGTGGGAATACTTTATCAACGACAGGTTTAACACCCTCACTTAAACCTTGCAGTAACAAGTGTGTGTTTTCCTCCACTTCTTCTGGTGTGATATTTGCCAACATTAGACCTGTGATATGTGCCCCTTTCATCATCAAGACACGAGGATTAATGGTTACTTCACCTCGATTACCAATAATAACAATTCGCCCGTTGTTGCCAATAGCATCTAAGTCTTTCTGTAAATTAACATTTGCAAGCATTTCGATAATCACATCAAGACCATGGTCCTTTGTCAAGTCCTGTATTCTCTCGATATATCCTTCAGCATGATGGTTAAAGACATAGTCTGCACCAAGCTTTTTCAATATCTCAAGGCCCTTTTCAGACCCTGCTGTTGCAATAACCTTGGCACCATACAGCTTGGCAAATTGAAGGACAAGTGTCCCCACTCCTCCAGTTGCACCATGTATAAGTATATATTCTCCAGACTTAAGGTCCGCTTTTTGCTTAAGGGCATAAAGGGCGGTTAAGCCGCTCGATCCTAGTGCTGCTCCTTGACTATAAGTCATAATTTCTGGGAGTAAGGTCGCTTCGGTGGCCTTGCATGTTATTGCTTGTGCATATGTTCCAAACTGAGCATCACTCTCTACAGTCACAAAGACACGATCACCTACCTTAAAGTTTTTCACTTGTGCACCTACAGCTTTGACAATCCCAGCTCCATCTTTTCCTGGGATATAAGGGAGCGAAGGCAGTTGCGCGTATGTTCCTTGGCGCACATAGGTTTCAACTGGGTTGACCGCTGCAGCTTTGAGGCTGACATAAATCTCATCATCTTTCATAACTGGGTCTTTAAGCTCTTTATACTTAAGAACGTTACTGTTACCAAATTCAGATACTTCTATTGCCTTCATATTTTCCTCCTTATGAATTACAGATTTCTATAGCACTCATTATATAGCAAGATTTACTATTTGTATAGTAGGTACTCCGAGGTGCCTTAGATACTTTGTAGTAACTCTTCAACAAGTGGCATGACAAAAAAACAACTGGAAAAATCCAGTTGTTCTGGTTAATTGTATCTATACTAATAGCTTATGTCTTCTTCACCTTCATCTTCTAGTTTTGGACGTTCTTTGATGCTCAAATTATATACATCTGATAATATTAATGGCACCCGCTCAAGTGACACTTCCGAAAATTGTAAGCCAAACCAGCGATCTGGTGTTGCTGTATAACGCTTGATTCGGGCTTTTGCTTTCAAGACGAATCGATCAAAAGCTGGAAGTTTTTGTGCATTTGTCACCCGTTCCTCGATAACTACAAATCTGAAGTCACCAACATCCCTACCAGGCATTGTGGTGTATTTTTGCTCTTGTTTAAGCAATCGTCCTGATTTTATTAAATCTTTAACAATCGTCCGAAGATAACGGGGCACTTCTTGTTTCATGCGAAACCCTAGATACAAATGAACTTTAACGATATAATCTGTTCCCATCATATCAACTTCATATTCGGAAGTCCATGGTTCATCAGTAACTTTCACATTAACAAACCAGTAAACTTCCGCCTTTTTAGGACGTTTATCAAGTATTGAATATAGGATAGAACGGTCAATAAAATCACCTTCCATTTTATTACTCAAATAAACGAGATTGGTTTGATAGAGATCCATCTCCTTGTCTTCTTTGAGTTCTTTCAATTGTCCTTTGAAATCATTGAGATCCAGTGACTTAATATGTTTGTTCACACTTTTACTTGATTGGAACCAAACAAACATCACAAATATAATCATGGCCGCCATAATCACTACAACATAACCTCCATGAACAAACTTGGCTGCTGAGGCAATAAAGAAAATCAATTCAATACTAGCAAAGAATGCAGCTATCAGGTAAGCCAAAGGTTTCTTTAAGCCTCGGTAAACGAGATAATATGCCAGAAGTACTGTTGTCATAAGCATAGTGACAGTAATGGCTAGACCATAAGCTGCCTCCATGTGTTCCGCGCTTCTAAAATAAAGTACAATCGCACTTGTCGAAAGCCATAAAATCAAGTTGACTGCTGGAATATAAAGCTGACCTAAAGTTTTCCCTGGATAGTAAATCCGCATCATCGGTAAAAGCTTCAAGCGAATGGCTTCTGAAACTAAGGTAAATGATCCCGAAATCAGAGATTGTGATGCGATAATAGAAGCTAAAGTCGCTAAAACAACGGCATAGATCATCATGTCTGTAGGGATTACGGCGAAGAAGGGGTTCATACCTCCCAAATCGCCACCTTTATGTGCCAAAAGCCAAGCCCCTTGTCCACAGTAAGATAAAACAATTGCAAGTTTTACAAAAGGCCAGCTGACATAGATATTGCCTCTGCCCACATGTCCAAGGTCAGAATAAAGGGCTTCTGCTCCGGTAGTCGCCAAGAATACCGAACCTAAAATAAAGAGCCCTGCCTTATTTTCTGGACTTAACAAGAGATGGACAGCATAGTAAGGATTGATTGCTTTAAAAATTTCAAGATTCGCAAAGGAATTTAAAAGACCTGTGATAGCTAAAAAGCTAAACCAGATAAGCATTATCGGTCCAAAAAGTTTTCCGACTAGGCCGGTTCCAAAACGTTGAATAAGGAAGAGTATAGCCAGAATGATAAGCGTTGTAACAATAACCCATGACTGGTTGGCGTAGATTTCTCCTAAACCAGGAACTCCTTTTAGGCCCTCGACAGCAGAGGTAACTGTAACTGCTGGAGTCAAAGCCCCATCTGCAAGTAAGGTGGCCCCTCCTATCATTGCTGGGATAATCAGCCATTTAGCCATCCGTCGAACTAAGGTGAAGAGGGAGAATATCCCACCTTCTTGATGATTATCGGCCTTGAGGGCAATCAGCACATACTTAACGGTTGTAATCAAGGTCAGTGTCCAGATAACTAAGGAAACCGCACCAAGGATAAAGTCCGTTGAAATATTTTGCAAGCCTCCTTGTCCTGTAACAATAGACTGCATGGTATACAAAGGGCTTGTCCCAATGTCACCATAAACTACTCCAAGCGCGATTATAAAGCCCGCTGAAGTAGCTTTGTTAAACGATTTTTCATTCGCATAACTCATACAAAAACCTCTTTCATTTTTATAAAAGGTAGAAGTACATACTTCTCCAGAAACTTTACGAGAGGATAAAATAATATTGTCTCAGTTTCTTAGAATCATTATATCAGTTTCCCTCAAAAACGCGAGGAAAAAACTTTTATATATCTGATTTTTTTATAGTACAAATAGTGAGGATGATTTCTCGCAATAAAATACTCTGACTTCTTATAAGGTCAGAGTATTTTATTGCGATTTCATGGTGTTCAGTGTTTAAAATGCTGATCAATAGCATCAAGTATTTTTTCACTGGCATGTCCATCACCATAAGGGTTTTTAGAGTGGCTCATTTTATTATAGGCTTCTTCGTTATCAAGAAGTTCCCGTATGGCTTGATAAACATCGGTTTCATCTGTACCGACTAATTTTAAGGCGCCTGCTTCTACGCCTTCTGGTCTTTCTGTTGTATCACGTAACACAAGGACAGGCACACCAAAAGAAGGTGCTTCTTCTTGCACACCACCTGAGTCCGTCAGGATAAGATAGCTTTCGTTTTCCATACGATGAAAATCAACCACATTTAATGGTTCAATCAGTCGCACATTCGGCAAGTCGCCAAGAATGCGATAAGCAATTTCTCTCACTTTTGGATTTTTATGAAGTGGATAAACTACCTCAAAGTCGACATATTCTTCGGAAATCGTTTTGATGGCACGGAAAACATTTTCCATTGGTTCACCCAGATTCTCACGGCGGTGCATCGTCACCAGAATCTGGCGACGATCCTTTTGAAGATGTGCTGGTACAGTATATCGTAAAGCATCGATAGCAGTATTGCCTGTCACATAGATATTCTCATCCGGATGATTTTCTTTTAATAAATTGTGTCTGCTTTCTTCAGTTGGTGCAAAGTAAATATCGGAGAGCACATCTGTGACTTGACGGTTCATTTCTTCTGGGAAAGGTGAATATTTGTCCCAAGTTCTCAATCCTGCTTCTACGTGTCCCAAAGTTACTTTATGATAGAAAGCAGCAATAGAGGCTGCAAAAGTTGTCGAGGTGTCTCCATGAACAAGCATGATATCTGGTTCTTCTTCTACCAGCACTTGATCAATGGCGTCAATAACACGTGTGGTGATTTGACTAAGGCTTTGATTTTTTCCCATGATATCTAAATCGTAATCAGGTTGAATGTGAAAAATATCGAGAACTTGATCCAGCATTTCTCTGTGTTGCGCTGTGACCACCGTTACAGCTTCAAAACGTTCATCTTTCTCGATAGCTTTGACTAAGGGTGCCATTTTAATTGCTTCTGGTCGTGTACCAAAAACGAGCATTATTTTTTTCATGTCTACTCCATTTCTACTCTTCTTTACATATAGAAGACTTGATTTTTCCCGTTTGCTTTTGCGACATATAAGTTTTTATCAACTTTATCAATAATGTCCTTCAGACTTTTTTCATCTCTTATTTCTGAAACACCTACAGATATAGAAACATTTAATAAGGTATCATTATAGATAAAATCTTTTTCCGAGATATTTTTTTGGATATCATCCATTATTGCTTTGACCTTATCCCCAGACTGGTTTCTAAAGAGCACAAAGAACTCATCACCACCATATCGAAACAGTTGACCATTATTATGCTCTTGAAGTAAAGTATCTTTAATGCCATAACTTATCTCCCGCAGCACATAATCTCCTGCCAAATGTCCATAGGAATCATTGATACATTTAAATGAATCCACGTCAAACAAAGCAATCGAAAAAAGTGGAACATTCTTACTGTCTAAAATTTCCTTCAAGACTTCTTCAAACTTTTTACGATTATAAGTATCGGTTAAAGCATCTATATAAGCATCTTTCTTTAAATCCGAGTACATCAAGGCAATAATACTGATTAAATGTATCGCGATCTTCGCGATAACTAGCACAGCTAATACCTTTCCTAAAATACCAAGCACATAGCTCATTGGAATGTCAAATTGCGAAAAAGCTACTAATATTGCTGCAAGGGTAATAAATATACTAAGGAAAAAGTAGGAAATGTAATATTTCGAAATCAATTCCTTATAATTACATAGCACATAAATCACAAGCCAAAATATAGTCAATCCGGAAAGCACTAAGAGAGAGGATTGGATATCAAAACCGTAAACATGCAAATAAAGTCCATAATATATAATAAACTGTGGCAACACCTCGTATTCAATATTTTTGGTAGGGGGTGCAACTAAATAAACGACCGAAATCGCAATAAAGACTAAAGAAATATCACTAATAATATAACCATAGGGCGAACCCTGGTCAATGTCGTTAAACAGAAATTTAAGTAAAATTATAAATAAAGCAAAATTGCTCGAATATAAGATATAAGCAGTGACTTTATTTCGATCCAACTGATAATACTGAATCATATACTTAGCAATAAACATCATACCTAGAACGGTAGGCATTAAAAAAATTTTATCAATAAAGTTACTGCCTAATATGTCATCAATATGAATCATCTTTTTTCTCCTTTATTAGAAGCTATGCGGTCTATCATAGTAATAAGTTTGTTGGAGCCATTCTTTTGGAAAACTTGCGAGAAGCTCTTCCACCTCAACTCCTTCAATTACAATCTCCTTCTTAAGAAATTTAATCGTATCAACAATTGAAAATATAAAATCCTTTAACTTAGTAGGTGATAAATAACTGTTAAAATCTAAGGCTGAAATCTTTACACGATCAATATAATCATCTAGGATGAATAGCGTTTTATAATGATTTATCCCCGATAAAAAATCGTCTAGAGCAATCGCATATCCCAAATTCTTAAGCGTTTGGATGGCTTCAATCGGCAAGAAGTCTTCTTCATTTTGACAGTTTACGGGCAAGCGCTCTGTGAGTTCTAATCTTAACCTGTTCCTATATTTAAATGTCCTCAAAAATTCTACCGTTTCTTCAAAATAAAGTTCTTGATAATCCAGATTCAGGGAATAAATATAATCATCCTTACTGAGCTGTTCTTCCAAGAGGACTTCCAGCCTTTGAAGGTATAAATTATGGAGCTGATGGTCAGAAACAATCTCATCAAACATCTCCGACGGGAAATAACAAACATCAGCATGTTTATATCTCAATAACAGTTCGTATTCTTCTTTGTCATTTTGAGTAAAATCACAAATTTTTTGTCTATAAAAAATTAATTCGTCAAATTTCAAGCCTACTTTTCTCCTCAAATATACTGAAAAGCTCTTTCCTTCTGTTCAGGGGTAAAAAGGTTCCTCAGTCAATCACTGCTTGAGGTGGGCCATAGAGATAACCCTGCCTCAAATTGATGTCTAATAAATCAACAAGTTTTTCATCTTCATCCGTTTCAACACCGGACACAACTAACTCAAGTTGATATTTATTGGCCAGTTTCTTCCAAAACTTAATGGTTAAATCAATCCATTTTTCTTTATCATTAAAATGTCGCATATCTAACTTCAATACATCAATTAAAGGAAGCAAGCGATGAATGTTGCGGGCAAAATAGAATTCGGCTCCAAGATTATTGATAGAAAAATTGATACCATAGGCTTTGCACTTTGTAATTCTACGACTGACACGTCTTAGACTCTTCTTCTTTTTCACAATCTCATTATGAGATATTTCAATAATAAGGTCAAATGGTTGGAGTGACTCAGCAATCGTTTTGATATTCTTTTTAAACTTGCGACTCAAAAATTGTTCAAGCGTAAGTTTAATGACAACTTTAAAATGTTCGGGATTCGCAACTTTGATGCTTTCTTTTAAATTGTCTTTCAGTATGAAAAAGGGTAAATGATCGATATTTTGTGGAAGGACCCATTCTTGCTTATCATTTTGTTCACGAAGCACGCACTCCACTCCTTTTATACTATGCGCATGATCATATATTTTATTATAAAAATAAACAAAATTATTCTCTTGTAAGATATATTTTTTCAAGTTGCATCCTTTCTTTTTACAATTTTTTTATGAAAAATTAAGCTTGACGTTTCGTTTTATCCCATGTATTTTGCGATCTGAAATTTCTGAGTGTCGCTTGCGGATAGATTTGACTGAGAACAATCAAAAACTTGGTCAAATAGTAAGCATCGCTTAAAACATGGCCCCATCTGAATTTTTCCTGAGAGTTTTTATTATACAGGACTGCCCAGACAATATTGATAAGGAAAATGTAGAGTACCATCAAGGCAAAGATTATAACAAAACTTTTCACTGCATCGTTTAAACCAAAAAGCAGCAATGTGCCAAATAAAACAACGCCTGTGTAAATAACGACTACATATTCTATAGCCATCAACCAAGGTTTTATCAGAGTAAAACACAGCTCTAATTTTTGTTTGAACTCTAAATTTTCTGATTTGATAATAGGGAATATGTACTTAAAGGTTTGGATATTGCCTTGTGCCCACCGCACGCGCTGTTTAACTAAGGACATCGTATCATCATAGATTCCTGTTTGTTTGATTTTAATATCATCATATTGGACATTACGTACATTATATATATCAGATAAAAAGAAACGTAAAGAAAGGTCAAAATCCTCTACTAGCGATGTTGTCCATGGTGCTTCATGCAAAGAATACAGAGTGCTGAGTTTACAAAACTGTCCGTTTCCACCAAAGGCTACGGTATTTGTTTTACTACGCAAAGATTGAGTCGCATTAATAATCTCACCAAATTCCAAATCTTGTGATGTGTCTCTGTTACGGTTGATTACTTGTACTTTTGATTGTAAACCAGTCAATTCAAAATCCGAGTTAAAGACCAAATTTACCTTGTCAAAGTAATCTGTTGCCACACTTGAGTCTGCATCAATAATAGTGATAAGTGTTTCTTCAAAAATATAACCTTTATCAATATAGGAATCCGTTATTTTTTTATAAGCCCAATTGAGTGCTTCACCTTTTCCTTGCTGCGCTTGAGGCTGGAATCTTTGGAGAAGATGGAATCTCTTATTACCTTGGAATTCTTGAACTTCTTGCACCGTATTATCAATGCTGGCATCATCAATCACATAAATATCAAGATTTTCATAATTGGTATTTAACAAGCTTTTCACAGTGTTTTTGATGACTAACTCTTCGTTCATACAAGGAATTAATACAATGATCCGATAATTCGTTTCAATCTCAACATGATGAGATCACTCGTATAGCTTTTTGTACTGTAAGCATACCAGAGCAAGATTGTTTCTATCGTATAATAAATAAAAGTGAGAATTGAGAAAAATACTGCAAAAAATGTCAATTTACTAATCATGATTTCAAAAATCTCTTTCAAATAGCTCATGCCCCAGAATTTATTTTCGAAAAGAAAAACAAGTGGCAAGATAGAAACCAAGTAAAGCAGTATCTTATTGTATGGCTTAAAGTAATTGGAAAGACCAGTATAGATGCTTTCGATAATCAATGAGATTGCCATAACGATTTGGACAAGCAATAAAAAGCGGGCTACTAGCTGTGCATTGACGTCAGCCTGTAGTACATAGAAAAGAATACCTCCAAAAATGCCGAGAAGCACTACCGTAAAGCCCCAAGCAAAATTTCCAATACTTTTTCTTAATTTATTAAATAAAATTACGCCTGAAAGACCAAGCAATAAAAGTTGAACAGCCAAGGTCAGTATAACTAAAAAGATACGAACATTGCTGTATATTTCAGTTGGAATTTGATTTACCGTAAAAAAACCAAAGATGAGTGCAAGGATAAGATAAAATCCTGAAAGTCCAAAGGTCCATCTTTTCAAAGTAGCCAACTCCATTGTCCACTTCTTTTCTAGGAAAATTCTTATGAGACCTGTATATGCAATCACCGCTAAAACATTGAAGAGCGGTGTTGGACTTAAGCCGTGCCCAATCACAACGCCCGTTTCAAGGACAAAAATTAGAAAGAGCATTAAAAACAAAAGTGCTGTTTTCCACGTACTCTTTCTACCACTTTGTGTTGAAATGATATAAACCATGATCAGGATTGGAGCTACGAGCAATAGAACTGAACTTAAATTTTCATAAAGTGTGCGTTGACTTAATGACAAGAGCACATCAAAGGTTAAAGTTAAGCCCAATAAGCCATAAATCACCCTCGATACATTTAATTCAATCTTTTTCACTACTAAACTCCCTACTATTTACTTCTGTATTTTGGCGGGATTTAGAGTATATCTTTTTAGAAAAACATACTGTTCTCTTTCATATGTCTCATAAATCCCTCCTTATTGCATCTATTATAACTTAAACGAGTTGATTGTTCAATTTAATCATTTTTTAAGGTTTAAGAATATCTCACTCATTTTTTTAATATAGACTGCTTCCTTCTTTGATTTTTCTCTTGTTCACACAACTCCCTGTTATCTTTATAAGCAACGTGATATAATAATTCAGATAATTCATTTTGTTTCTTAGCAAAAATTTAGAGGTAGAAAAATGAGAATTAAAATACGTGAAATAGCTTATGATTGGGGAAAGTCAATGTTAGTGGTCCTTTCCAATACCGTTATCATGGTGCCCTTCTTGCTTTTTCTTAGTTTAAATGATGGAATAACTGAACGTTCTGTTTTACCCTTCGCTTTATACTATACTTGTCGTATCCTTGGCGTCTTTCTGGTCCGTGCCATTAAAAATACTATTTCTAGTTTAGAACTTCTTATTCTATCCTTGTATACAGGCCTTGCAGGTTCTGTGTTTGCTTTTATTGGCCCCTTGAATTCTTGGTTATATCTGCCTGCAGGCGTTCTTATTGGTTTAAGCGCCTCATGGCTTCCTACTGCGACAGTCACACTTAATCACTTTCAGCCAAATACGGAAAAGAAAACTTCCTATCCTCTTCTTCTCTTAGCTTTGATTGCTTTATTTGCAGGATTGACCCTTTCAGGGACTTTGGGACTTTCCTTATCATTTGGCTTATACATTTTGTTTTATGCAATTGCTCTTGGATATGCCTATGAAGCCGTAGGTAAACAGGTTCTCACTAACAGAATGAAACCCGAAGCCGCTCTATATCTCTCTAAAAAAGACCTATTTATTTTTACGGGGCTCTGCCTTCTATTAATCCTCTTACGTACGGGAAGACTTCTAAGTTCTGCCTTGGCTATTGGGGTTTCATTACTAGGCTTTAGTTTTTTCTTTGTTTTTCTTATTTACAAGACGAGAAAAGAATACCGGAATTATCAAATACCACTTTCCCTAAATATCTTAACTTTTCTTAACGGTGCAATTGGTAATTTTCTTTTTCTATTCGGTTCTCTCTATGTCATCAATATCTTTGGTAAAGGTTCAGAAAATCTTTTATTGTACCTGCCTTATGCTTTAGGAATGGTCATCGCATTAGCAACTTATAAGAAAATCACTCAATTGGTCCCACACATGGATAATTTCATTTTACTGGGATTAGTGCTTGGGTTATTGATGACGTTAGTACCTTCTGCTCTGAGTTTTAGTTTTTTCTTATTAAGCTATGGTCATTTTCTCCTAAATAAATGGCTCAATAACCAGTATTTCATGGCACTTCATATTCCCGAAGACCACCGTATTCTTCTAAAAAACACAACTCAAAAAAAAGGTTCCTTGATTCATCAATTCTTTCTCATTATTTTCCTCTTGTTTCTTACTGAGAAGCAAAATAATTCAAAAACATTTTTCCTACAATTAATTAATCCACAATCATCACATCTAAGTGCTGCGCATATTTTTTACGGTTTAGCTCTTCTTTCGATTGGCGGTTTTCTTATTCTCATCGTCTCTTACTTCTATTTAAAACGTCGTAAAATATAAACCGTAAAAAATGAGGGAGTTATCCCTCATTTTTTATTTATCCTCCCTCAAGGATTGTCTACCTTAAAGAGGTTGCCGTCTTCAATACGATATACGCTGTCACTATTTTTGATCATCCGCGAATCATGGGTGACCATAATAGTGGCTTTATTTTTTTCATGTGCTTCTTTTCTTAAAATATCCACAACCTGATAAGCCCTTTCTGTATCTAAGCTGGCTGTCGGTTCGTCAGCTAAAATCAAGCTTGGATCATTATAAAGTGCACGTGTGATTGCAACACGTTGACGTTCCCCACCAGAGAGTTCCCCAGGATATTTATCTTGTAGCTCTAAAATATCTAAAGAGCCGAGCATTTCATCTATTTTACCTCGATTAATGTTCTTTTTATTTATCTTATCCACAAGTTTCAACTGTTCTTTGACAGTCAAATAAGGTATGAGATTCGAAGCTTGTAAGATAAAACCCACTTCTTTAAATCTTACTTTTGAACGTTCTTTTTCTGAGAGTTTATTAAAATCAATCGTATTGATTTTTGTTGTCCCTGTTGTTGAAGACTGAAGCCCTCCAGCAATTGTTAGAAAAGTACTTTTACCAGAACCTGAAGGGCCAATGATTGAGATAAACTCCCCAGCTTGTACCCGTAGATCAATGCCTTTCAAGGCTTGAACTTCTGTTCGCCCCTTACCAAAGCTCTTTGTGACTTTATCCATATGTAGAATATCTTTCATTATTAACCTCCAATCGCTTGAGTAGGATCAATTTTTCTAATCGTATACAGTGAAAATACAGAACCCAGTATTGATACGACAATCAATATGAGCCCATAAATTGTCCATATAGAAAAATCAATTGCAAACGGCATAGCTTGCGGTAGCACGAAGCTTGTGAGATAGCTCCCACCAAAAGCTGCAACTACACCGACCAATGCTAGCCAGAAACTTTGCCATAAGATCGACTTCATGATAAGGAAGTTTGAAATCCCTTGCGCCTTCATAATACCAAAGATTGGAACTTTTTGAAGCGTAATAACATACATAAAGACAGCAATAATGAGCAGCACAATCAAGAACAAGAAATAAATCATTGCGCTCAGTGTTGTTTTCTGTGCAGAATAACCTGGGATATTGTTGATAAGTTCAGAAGTTGTGATGACTTTCAATTTATCTGAACTTGAACCTTTCAAGGTTACTTGACCCGATTTTACAATGACACCATTAACAGAATCATCTGCGGCTGCTGCGTTCATGTTTTTAATTGCGGAAAGCGTAGCAAATGAACTGTAGACGACAGGTGTTGCTGAGTAGTAAGTCGGTTTGGCGATACCAACGATTTTTAACTCTGTATCGTTATTTCCTACCTTTATCTTGTCTCCCACTTTATAGCCCTTGTCAGCAAGATTTTCTGGGATGACGATTTCTTTCTTGTCTTCTGAAAAATCAACGCCATCCTTGACTTGTGGTAGAATATCAGAACCTATTGGGAGCGCCATAACCGTAATATTCTCTCTTTTATCCTCTCCCTGATTAATAGAAGTTGAAAAAACTGAAACGGGAGACAACTCTTTTCCATCAATATTATCTAACTCTGCTTTTGAAATCTGAGAAGCAGACAGAATGTTATTCGAACTGTCTGACAGAACAATCTTTTCTGCATTCCAATCCACTACAGCTTGTTTAAACTGGCTAGCAAGGCCAGTTGATAGGCCTGACAATATGAAAACAACATAAGAAACCAAAAATATGATTGTTGCAATCAAAGTGTACCTTGTCTTGTAATAAAATATTTCTTTAAGTGATAAAAACATAATACAACTCCTTGAAGAACTCTTCGTTCTCTTCTTTATTGATGATTTTGACTGCCTGAGAGGCCCTTCATAATCACTGCGACTTCACTGTCATAGTGCGCAACAAATTCTTGATCACTCCACTCTTCTGCAAATAGTCTGTAAACAAGATCGTGAACAACTGCTTTAAACACAGAAATCATTGGCGAAACAGGCTCTTTACTTACAAATGTTTGAGGATTATACTTTTTCCAAGCTAATGTCAATTCGTGATTCCAATCTAAAAAGCGATATTTGTAGATGGCGTAATTTTCATTATGTACGAGTTCCTTTAGTAACAAATGCTTGTATTCATCTAAGGCTTTTTCAAGCGGATATTTTTTAATCGCATCTAAGAAAAGCTGGTGAAGCTCACTTGTCTCTTGAGACAGAACATAGATATAACAATCTGTTAAATCTTCAAAATATTGATAAAAACTCCCCCGAGGGATTTCTAAACTTTGCACAATATTTCTCACCGTGGCTTGATGGAAGGGTTTATCCGCAAACTCGGTTTTACAAGCCGCATAGATGCGTTGTTTTTTTTCTTCTGGAAGTTTTAGATATGTAGCTTTAGGCATTTTTTCCTCCCTTGACTCTATAAATGACACAGTGTCACTTTAGGATAAATTTTAGCAGTTTAATCTCACAGAGTCAAATATAGTGCATTATTTTTTCTATAAAAACTGTCCTACATCAGAAAATCCTATAAATCAGACGCTTAAAAAATTTACGAGTTGAATACCTTGCAAAAGGAAACAATAACCAGTAGAATAAAAGTATAAACAACAAGGAGGTATTTTTTATGGTCGACAGAGGTACAACAGACAAACTCAAAGGTAACGCTAAAGAAGTTGTTGGTGATGTTACAGGTGACAACAAGAAAAAAGCTGAAGGCGTCCTTGATAAAACAATCGGTAAGGTGAAGGAAGTTGCTGCAGACATTAAAGATGCATCAGAAGATGCAGTTGATAATGTCAAAGAAAAACTTGATCACCACAAAAAATAAAATAAAAAAAGCACTATGTAGATAGTGCTTTTTTTATTTTATTCAAGCTCTAAACTCGGAAAGGACAAAGTTACTTTAAACAAATCTCCATCTGTTTCTAAAAGGAAACGTCCCTCATGTGCTTCCACAATCGACTGAGCTATAGCTAGCCCCAAGCCTGAACCTGTTGTGTTCCTCGATAAATCGCCTCTTTTGAAACGCTGCGACAATTCTTGACTATTTTCTCCGAGTTCTTCTCGCGAAATATTTTTAAAGACCAATTCAATTGTGCCATTTTCACTTTTATGTCCTGAAATATAAACCCTAGTGTTTTCCATAGAGTATTTCAAGATGTTATGGATTAAATTTTCGAAAACGCGCCACATCTTATCCCCATCCACTAAAGCCAAGAGTTCCTTATCCGTTTGCGTAACAAACTTGAGGGAGGAATCTTCGATTTTCTCAGAAAGTTCAGCCAGTGATTGATCGAGCAATTGCACAAGATCAATTCTACTTTTTTTCAAATCAATATTACCACTGGCCATTTTGGAAACCTCAAAAAGATCATCGATGAGAACTTTTAAACGCTTTGATTTTTGATCGATAACTGCAACATACTTATTCTTTTCTTCTTGGGACAGATCGGCATTCCGCAATAAATCAACAGAAGTAATGATTGAAGTCAAAGGTGTTCTTAAATCATGAGAAACATTTGTAATGAGCTCGGTCTTCAAGCGCTCACTTTTTACTTGTTGGCTTTTGGAAGTTTTCACTTCCTCATTGATGGTTTTGAGATTTTCAGAAACTTTACGAAAAACTGTTTTCCCCTTGGGCTTGACGTTTAAGACTTCCGCATTTTTTCCTTGAGCAATCTTCTCAATAATTTTCACAGTCTGATTAAACATGACCAAACGTCGCAGCAGATAAATCGAAATCAACAAAAGATAAATCACAAGCACAAACAAGTAAAGAATAATTCCTTGTCCTCCCCACATCATTGCCAGCAGGAAACCAACTACTGCTGCACCCATGCTCCAGAAAATGAACCAGGCTTTTGACCCTGTTGAAAAATTATCCGCAGCATCTTTTAAGAGTCTTATACTTCTGGCCAGATAGGTTTGTTGCCAATTTTCACGCTCCTGTGCTTTATGATAAATTCCCCAACTCACAATTGCAAACAGATAGAGAACTAAGAATGCCCAACAGAATTTTTGGAGCAATGGAAGGAAGCTCCATGTAAGGCTAGCTTCACGTGTAAGTGACAAATAAAGGAGGAAAAGAATCAAAGCAAGGAAAATCTGCCCATCAAGCGCTATTTTATCCCAAGATTGAACTTTTTCCAGAAGTATATCTTCTCCTTTTTTCGTTTTCTTCCAATAAACAAGAAAGGCTGCAAAACTCAAAATACTCATACAAAGAAGCCCAATGGTTAGATTTTTCATTTCAGTAAAGCTTTTAACAGATGCTCTTTGGTTGAAGTTGCTATTTTTTAATATAATAATTTGACCATCAAAGCGATTTTGACCATCAAAATTAATTTGACTGATATTGCCCTTGAATAAAGTTTTTGCTGTAGCAAAGGTTTTATTGTCAGACAGATTGTCTAGATATTTCCCCGAGTTAATTTCAGTCACTTGATAATGAATATCTGAGGAAAGCTCTTTATATTGTGGCATCCAATCTGTTTTTTGTTGCGCAATAAGTTCTTTCTTATGCTCCTTTACCTTCTCTGTGACGTATTTGTCATCTGTGAAAAACTTTTCTACTTCATTTAATTTCTTATTTTGTTGGTCCTCAAGTTTCTTGATTGCAGTTTTGTCACCAGCTGCTTTCGCATCCTTGAGTCGTTCAAGAAAGACAGGATCTTCTTTAATCACACTTACTTGCGAATACTTGTCCGGTTGACTCATACGATATTCTTCAATATCTTCTGCTGTTACCTTTATCGGTAGATTTGGATTTACCTGAGTATTGATCAGTGCTTCTTCTAAAGTTGCAACCTCTTGTTTGAAGTATTTCGACTGAAAATAGTCGTTAAAAATGTATTGTTCAGCATTCAAGGCTGTAAAAACTAAACTGTTCACTCCCAAAAGTAGCAAAGCTAGTCCAATACTCACAGCGAATTTATTTTTCCATTTTGTAGCCAATGCCCCACACCACCTTTAAATATTTTGGATTTTTTGGATTTACTTCTATTTTTTCACGGATTTTTCTTATATGTACAGCTACAGTATTTTCAGCATTAAATCCCGGCTCTTGCCAAACACGTTCATAGATTTCCTTAATAGAGAAAACTTTTCCAGCATTACAAGCCAATAATTCTGTAATTTTGAATTCTGTGGGTGTTAATTTTATCAGTGCCCCGTCTACTCGTACTTCCTTACCGTCTTGATCAATAGTCAAGCCATGAAGCTGGATGGTACTTTCTGCTTTTTCATAGCTCCCTAAGGAGGTATATCTGCGTAGCTGTGACTTGACACGAGCGATTAATTCTAAAGGATTAAAGGGCTTTGTCAGATAATCATCCGCCCCAATTTGTAGGCCCAAAATTTTATCTGTATCTTCACTTTTAGCACTCAGCATCAGAATAGGAATCTGTTGTGATTGGCGTATCTTAAAAGTGGCTGCGATACCATCGAGCTTGGGCATCATGATATCCATAATAATTAAATGAACTTCTTCGTTATCAAGAATTTCCAGTGCTTCAACACCATCCTTTGCCTGAATCCCATGTATCCCCTCATTTTTTAGATAAAGTGCAATCGCTTCACGTATCTCTTTTTCATCATCCACAATTAGAACGGTATGCTTCATCTTTTCCCTCATTTCTACTTGATGCCCTCAGTATAACAGAAAGTTATTAACAAATTTTAGCTTGATTTCTTAATACTTTCTTAATTTTTTAGTTTAAAAAGCATAAAATAAAAAAGTACGCATTCGAAGTTGTACTTTTTTCCTACTTTCACTGCATAATTTTATCAATCTCTGCCAGCACGGCTTTTTCCCTATTACTGCCTATAACCTTCTTTGCCTTGGCCTTCGCTTGAGCATTAGCATTGGCTACGGCATAAGAATAACCAGCCATTTGCAACATTTCGAGATCATTATTGGCGTCTCCAAAAGCCGCTAAATGTTGCGGTGAAAGTGCAAGTTCTTGCAAAACTCTCTCAATAGCTGCTCCCTTATTACTGCCCTCAAGGACAATATCCAGATAGATATTCCCACTCGTTACCGCTTTTATTCCTTTTTTAAAACGACTATTCAATCTTGCCGTGACAGCAGCTAATTCTGCTTCCGGGATAATTGTAGCAAATTTAACTACTGTATCATCGGGTAACTTATCAAAAGAGGGGATAAGTTCCAGTTTTTCGTAATATTTATGGGCGAAAGTTTCAAACTCTTCTGAAACACTCTCTAAGGTATAGGCACTCTTGGCACCACACACAACAACAGGAATCTCGAGTTCTTCAAGTAACTTTAGAACTTGACTTACCTCTTTTGCATCAAAACTTGCGACCATTTCCATCTCATCATTGATTGTGATAATCCCACCATTTTCAGAGATAAAAATAATATCTTTCGTATCTGAAAAATAAGACTTTAACTTGAAGTATTGATTGCCACTGGCCACAATGAAGCGGATTCCCTTGGCATTCATTTTCTGTTGGAGAGTAGAGAAGTACTTTTTATCATAAGTCGATTTTTCATCCAAAAAAGTGCCGTCCATATCTGTTGCAATAGCTGTTATCATTTTATTTACTCCTCTGTGTTCTGCATCTATTTTATCAAAATAAAAGTTTTTCTGTTAATTATATTTGCTCCTTCAAGTCAATACAGTTGTTTTCATAAAATAAATTTGTTAGAATTTTCAACAGACTGAAAAAGTCAATTTTTAAAATAGAAAGAAAACAAAAAGGAAAAATACTCTTATATGAAACGAACAATACAAATATTGCTCATTTTTTTTACCGCTTTTTTAGGTTTGATGCTCCATTCAGAACATGCATCTGCTGCAGAACTAAGCAACACCAACTTTGTCGATAGTCTCAAATTTTCAAATACTAAACTGACACAAGGTCAGACGACTTCTGTCAGAGTTGAGTTCAGCAGCAAGGATAACCTCAAGGTAAAAGCTGGTGACACGATTACTTTCACACTTCCTACCGAGTTACAAGGAATGACAGAAAACGACGGTTCTCCTCGTAAAATTTCTTTAGGTGAATTGGGTGAAGCACTCATATATAAAGACCGTGTCATTGCCACCTTTAATGAAAAAGTTAATCAGCTTGAACATGTCAAAGGCTATTTTAATTTTGGATTACAGGCAACAAGAACTAAAAATCCTAACGATACAAGTATCAAAACAAATTTAAGCACCACTGCAACAGCCCAAGAAATTACAATTCATGGTGACCCAGGAAATACAGGGCAAATAGGAACTCGTCCTTTCTTTTGGAAGAGCGGTGACATGCTAGGCGAAAAAGGAAAAGTACGCTGGTTTGTTAATGCTAATATGACAAAGGAAGAACTCTCAAGTGATATTGTATTAACTGACACGCATGGACTTGGGCAAAAACTTGATGCACAATCATTTCGCGTTAGTATTGAAAATTATTTAGGAAACTTCCAGATAACCGGCGATGAGTTTGTAGCTAAAGGATACGGTAGCATAGATATTCTTCCCGATGATTCATTTAGCATTACAATTAAACGCGAATATGCGCGCCTAGCCTCTTTTAGCTTCATGTATAACACAATCATCACTGATAATACTATCAAATCCTTTACTAACACGTGTAATGTGAATTACCAACCCTATGGTCAAGAAACGATTCAAGATCAAGGAACTTCCGATGTTGTAAACCTTTTTGCAGATGGTGATGCCAATGGTGAACAAGGAATCAAGGAAGCGACTGAAGAAACACTTGAAAACAACTTTGAAGAGCTTGAAGAAATACCTGCTGTTGAAACAGAAAATGCAAACTCTTCCCTAACAGAAAATGTGGCCAATCAAACAGCGGAAAAAAATCAAGTCGATGTACATGTTGCGCCTAGTCAAGAAGTTGTAGAAGACGAATCAGAGCAACTCCAAGAAATACCTGCTGTTGAAACAGAGAACGCAAGCTCTTCTGTAACAGAAAATGAGGCCAATCAAACAGCGGAAAAAAATCAAGTCGATGTACATGTTGCGCCTAGTCAAGAAGTTGTAGAAGACGAATCAGAGCAACTCCAAGAAATACCTGCTGTTGAAACAGAGAACGCAAGCTCTTCTGTAACAGAAAATGAGGTCAATCAAACAGCGGAAAAAAATCAAGTCGATGTACATGTTGCGCCTAATCAGGAAGTTGTGCAAGACGAATCAGAGCAACTCGAAGAAATACCTGCTGTTGAAACAGAAAATGCAAACTCTTCTATAACAGAAAATGAGGCCAATCAAACAGCAGAAAAGCATCAAGTCGATGTACATGTTGCGCCTAGTCAAGAAGTCATTGTTGATGAATCCAAAAAAGTGGAAGACGTTCAACATCCACAGTTTGAAAAAGCAAACCCCGTGATAACAGAGAAAAAGAAAAGCACGAAGACAGACGTACAGACAACGAGAACAAGTAAGTCAAATAGCCCTGCAATGCCCGCTGGAAATCATCTAGAAAAAGGGAAAAAACAATCTGGTAATACTTTACCAAAAACAGGTAATGACAATGGACTTACCTCTGTCCTTTCTGGATTCGTTCTACTCATTCTCTCATTTGTAGCTTTTTCGATACGTCGAAATAGACAAGCATAAAATAAAAATGCTCTCGTAAAGCGAGGCATTTTTCCTTTTTTACTCACAATTTCTAAATTCAAAAGATAAATTTTCATCAAAAAAGAGCAGACTTACTAATCTACTCTATTATAACTAATCTTCGCTACCCATAAATTTAGCAGCTACTGCAGCAATTGCCGCACCTACCAATGGTGCCAATAAGTACACCCAATAGTGTGACAATGCCGAACCGCCTGCAAAGACAGCAGGTCCAAAACTACGTGCGGGATTCAATGATCCACCGGTTAAATTCAAAGCTACAATAATCAAGAATGCTAAAGCTAAACCAATAGCAATTGGGGCTAAGCCGGCATTCCCATATTTTTCACTGGTAACCATCAAAATAACAAATACAAATAAGAAGGTAATAATAGCTTCGAATAAGAAAGCTTCTCCAGCTGTAATATTGGGAAAGTCTGTTTGTCCAAAACCATCTTTAGGAAGGTTCAAAGCTTTAATGAAAATTGACAATACTGCAGAAGCAGCAAGTGCACCTACAAATTGTGAAATTACATAAGCAACACCATCTTTGATTGCCAAACGTTTATTAATCACCATAGCAAGGGAAACAGCTGGATTAAAATGTCCACCTGAAACACCTCCTACCGCGCACGCCATAATCGTTACGGCTAAACCAAACGCTAAACCAATGCCTAAGTAACCAATAGCGGTTTCTCCAGTATTAGCAATAGCTACAGTACCTGTACCTAAAAATACAAGAACAAATGTTCCGATAAATTCTGCAAAATATTTTCTCATAAATAAGTTCCTTTCTCAACCACTATTATAACACTCTCTAATATCGTTCAGATAATTTAATGCTTACAGAATAAGAAAATTTCTTTCTTTTTATTCATATTATTAGAATTTGTCTATCTACATTTAATTTTTTATCCACGGTAAAATAAGTTGTTTTTATCAAGAATATAAAAAAACAAACCCCAGATCTTCACCCAGGGTTTTGGAAAGAAAGAAGAAATAAATCGCTTCAGTTCCAACTATGATATATCTTAGTTAACATCTTTTCTTCTTCTTAAATTTGTAAGTAAAAGGCTTAGAAAAGCTAAAAGGCTAAAACCAATTACTGTTGGCAGGGTGTTGTCACTTTCCCCTGTTGCAGGAAGGGTTACACCCTTGGCATAATAAGCTGGCAAGCCATTTGAATATTGACCTCCACTTCCACCAAATGTCACTGGTACAACGGTATTAGATGGGATTTGAAAATGGCTTGGCGCACTCTCATTACCTGCTGCATCTGTTGCTGTAATATTCAGAACATCCCCTGGTTTCACACTACCAGCTGGTAATGTAATGTGGAAGTGCCCAGAATCATCTGTTTTACCACTGCCAACCACATTACCATTGCCATCCGTAATCGTAACCGTAGAACCTGGTTCTGCAGTTCCACCTACATCATAGCCTCCGTCAGGATTCTTAGTGACGTCCGTAACCTTAGGTGAATCTGGCGCTGTAGTATCCTTTGGATCTGCTGGTGTTTTACCGGCTGTTGGTGCACTTACATTGCCGGACGCATCGGTTGCGGTCGCTGTAATATCGGCATTTGGGCCAACTGAAGCTGGTAAGCTCACGCTGTAGTTGCCAGATCCATCTGCTGTGGCAGTGCCAATAACTGCGCCAGTCGAATCTTTGATTTCTACTTTCGAACCCGCTTCAGCCGTACCTGTCACAGTGTAACCGTCTGTAGAGTTACCTGTGACGCCGGTAATTACTGGTGCATCAGGGGCTGTCGTATCCGCATCGGCTGGCGTTTTGCCGGCTGTTGGTGCACTTACATTACCTGCCGCATCGGTTGCGGTCGCTGTGATATCAGCGTTTGGGCCAATTGAGCCCGGTAAAGTTACGCTGTAATTGCCGGAACCATCCGCTGTGGCAGTGCCAATGATTGTTCCGGTAGAATCTTTGATTTCTACTTTCGAATCCGCTTCGGCCGTACCTGTGACAGTGTAACCATCTGTAGAGTTACCTGTGATGCCGGTAATTACTGGTGCATCAGGGGCTGTCGTATCCGCATCCGCTGGCGTTTTACCGGCTGTTGGTGCACTTACATTACCGGCCGCATCGGTTGCGGTCGCTGTGATATCAGCGTTTGGGCCAACTGAGCCCGGCAAAGTTACGCTGTAGTTGCCAGAACCATCCGCTGTGGCAGTGCCAATAACTGCGCCAGTGGAGTCTTTGATTTCTACTTTCGCACCTGCTTCGGCTGTACCAGTCACTGTATAGCCGTCTGTGGAATTGCCTATCACATTAGTAATGGTCGGTGCATCAGGGGCTGTCGTATCCGCATCGGCTGGGGTTTTGCCGGCTGTTGGTGCACTTACATTGCCGGCCGTATCTGTCGCGGTGGCATTAATATCTGCATTGGCGCCAACTGATCCGGCTGGCAACGTAATACTATAGTTACCTGAACTATCTGCTAATCCGCTTCCAATTTCTTGACCTGTAGCCGGATTAATAATCTTTACTGTATTTCCTGGGTCAGCTGTTCCTTTTACAACATAACCGGCTTGAGAATTTCCGGTAACAGTTGAAATTACAGGTGGTGTTGGTAATACAGCTAATCCATTCCAGTAAATATTTGAAGAGCTATCTGATCCACTGAAAAGACTCACATCCAAAATATCTGATTGGACAATTGTACCAACAAATTTTGAAGTAACAGTTCCTTGTGTCATTGATGTCGTAGGTATATTTATCGTTGTTGGTACATTAACCGTCGTACTTCCTAGCAAAGAAACATCCAACAATTGTTGTGTCAAAACACCTGCATCATTTAAAACAGGAGTTAATACACCATCAATAGCCACGGTCAAAGCAGTTTTTATGGGCGCCAGCGTAGTATTAAGAGTCGCAGCTGTTAAGTGTAATGTACCCAAAGGATCGCTTGCTGTAACAGTAACATTGAGGTCATTAACCGCTAATTTTAAGTCTTGCAAGATATTAATCACATTATTAGCTAAAATTGGACCCAAACCTTTATCCAAATCAACTATAATCATTGAGCCATCAGGGCTTAGAGTTGCTGCTTGTGACCATGCGCCTTGATCAATGGTCATTACATTGGACAATAAATTCAAATCAGCATAGAGTCGCGAGGTATCAAACTTCAGTCCTGCTGTACTCGTCACTGTGTCAACAATACTTGTTAAACCACTCAACGTATTATTTAATGTTCCCACTAGTCCTGTTATTAGTGGAACTTTAGTCAAATCAACCGAGACATTGGTGCTTCCGGTTGCCTGTCCCGGTGTTATCGTTCCCCGTAGTTCTGGTGGAATAACAATGACTGCATATCGCGTACCAGATAAGACATTCGTAGTTACTGCAGAATTCCCTGAAATTGTAAAGTTTACATTTTATTGTGACCCTTCTGGATAGGGGTTAGCTAGACTTGAAGTCGTGTTGTTTGAAGAGGTGGTATCCCCAAAGATTTCTACTCCTAATACCGCAGCATTGGCAACGATAGGGTTTGGGAATAGCGTATAAGCCCCAGCTACTACGACACCTGCTAGAAGTACATTTCCTGATATACCGGCTGATAATAAATGTTTTTTTATATATTGACTACTTTTTAAATAATTTTTCCATTTTTCATTTTTCACAATATATCCTCCTATTTTAACAATATTTATTCAACAACCATTTTTTTATTCAACTCCTCCTCTATATCTAGTTTTCCTGAAATAAGTGAAAACAAGCTATTTTATTAGTAAAATCGCAAACATTAGAATGTTGTGACTTTTTCCAAAATTACATTATATGAATAATTATAAATTATAAAAATTATTAAATCAAAAAAATGAGCTTGGAAAGTGTACTATTTTTTAATCCTTATGTTGCCCCTATTTAAAAAGGTGCTCATTTGCAGAAAAAATGATAAAATAAAAGCATATTAAACAATCCTAAGGAGGATTACTATGCCATTTGTACATGTTGAATTAGTTGAAGGACGTAGTGCTGAAGCCAAAAAAGCTTTAGCAAAAGAGATCACAGAGTCTGTGATGAAACATACTGGAGCACCTCGTGAAGCTATTTATGTCATCTATGATGAGATGGCAAAAGATAATTTTTATCCCCACGGTGAACCTAAACAATAAAGAAAAAAGCTTAGAGAGTTTTCTCTGAGCTTTTTTCTTTTTCTAGATTTTATTTCTTATGCATCATAATATCTAATATGACAGGATCAGAATTCTGCATTCCGCTAGAAACATAAAGTCCTAAATCATGGATACAGTCATCTACCTCTCCTGAAACAATCCCATTTGTTGCTGGAATAACCACGCCTGCCTGAGCCAGCTGTACTGCACGATACATTGAGGATACAGAGCTCACTACTTTTAGTGCACAAGAAAAACCTGCACCATCACAAATCATTCCTACTGCGTCACCAATCATGTTCTTAATTGCCATCCCAGCTTTTTCTTCATCCTCTGATTCGAGATAAATTAAACCGGCTGCTGCTCCCATTGCTGCCGAATCTGTAGCACAATAAGCAGAAAGTAAAGGTAAAAATGCATGAATATAAAGAGCTGTAAGATGTGAAAGAGTTAATGCCCTAATAAGTTTTTCTTCACTCACACTCCTATTTTGTGCAAAGACACAAACAGGAACTGTGGCTGTAATTCCTTGATTTCCTGAGCCAGAATTTGTCATTGCTGCATGCTGGCAGCCTCCCATACGTGCATCTGAAGCTGCAGCTGTACAAATAACAATTTGCTCTTCAAGACTGAGTTCTGAAAGGCTTCTGTGGTTAAGTAATGCTTTTCCAATCCCCATCCCATAATCATTGCTTAAACCTTCTGAAGCCAAATTCATGTTTAATTCTTGTGCTTTTATTAAAGGTAAAATATCTTCCAGATTTTGACTAGTTGCAAAATCCCAGATTTCCGCAAAACTGCACTTTTTTAAAAATTCAACACTACTTGATTCTTCATTAGATTGAAGTTTTTCTTTTTTGAAAATCACTTCTTTATTTTTTTGTATCCAGTAAATGGAAGTGTGCCCCCCTGCAATTTTAACTGTAACTGTTTCACACCCTGAAGCTATGCTAACTTCAACGTACAATTTATCTGCTACAGAAGCAACCTCAGCTTTTACTTGGTTTGACCGAGCAAGGCTAATAATTTCTGGAACTATATCTGGCGAGAGTTCAGAAATTACCTTCAAGCCAGCTTCAGCATTTCCTGCTAGGGCACCTGCAGCTGCAGCTACTTCTACTCCAGCTTCTTTCGTTCCAGGAACAATTACAGCCAAGGCATTTTTCATTACATTAGCGGACACCCGTATATTTATTCGATCGATATGGGGATCTTCTAAATATGTGCGGCATACTGCAGCAGCATAGGCCACAGCCACAGGCTCTGTACAACCTGTAGCGGGCTTAACACCTTCTTCTAAAACTTGTAAAAAACTACTTCTAATTTCTTCTGTCAGCATATTGCTCTCTTTTCTTTTTGACTTTTTCATTTTAAATTATAGTTCATCTCCCTAACTATTGCAACCGCTTTCTTGGTTTTGTTACCTAGCGGGGTATACTCTTCTTGCATTGCGAAAAGACTTAGGTTAAAATAAAGCCATGAAGATTTTAATTACAGCAGGTGGTACCACTGAGTCCATTGATACCGTCCGCGGTATCACTAATTTCGCAACAGGTAGTTTAGGAAAATTAACTGCTGAAGAATTTTTGACACACGGACATCAGGTTATTTTGTTAGCTGGACGTTTTGCACAGCTACCCTCAAAACAAGAAAATTTAACTGTTATCCCAATTGGCGATACACAAGATTTACTAAATAATGTAGAAAGATTTCTTCCAGCAGTCGATGTTGTTGTCCACAGTATGGCAGTTTCTGATTATCGTCCTGTTTATATGACTGGGGTAGATGACTTGCCACAGCCACTTACAAAAGAACAGCTCATTCATTTCCGCCCTGAAGTACAGAAAAAAATATCCTCAAATTCTGATTACCAAATGATGCTCTTGGAAAAAACACCGAAAGTTATTTCATTTATTAAAAAATGGAAACCTGAAGTTCTTCTTTTTGGCTTTAAACTCCTTTCTGGCGTCAGTGAGGAGCACTTGCTGGAGGTTGCCCAAAGCAAACTCAAAGAAACTTCTGCTGATTTTATTATTGCAAATGATCTAGCTAATATCCAAGGAGAAAACCATCTAGCCTTCTTAGTTAGTGGTTCTGCGGATATTACTCAGCTTCAAACTAAACCACAAATTGCTCAAGTAATTGTAAAAAAATCCGAGGAGGCTTATCATGGCTAATATAACTCTTGCTGTTACTGGCAGCATTGCAGCCTACAAAGCTGCAGATATCGTCTCGATGCTCAACAAAAAGAACCATAATGTTACTGTTTTGATGACAAAAGCAGCTACACAATTCATTACACCTTTAACTTTGCAAGTTTTATCTAAAAATAAAGTACACCTTGATATTATGGATGAAGAACATCCCGATGTTGTTAATCATATCGATATCGCAAAACACACTGATATTTTTGTTGTTGCTCCTGCCACAGCGGATACCATAAGTCGCCTTTCTCATGGTGCCGCTTCTGATATTGTAACTTCTGTAGCCCTTGCGCTACATCCAAGCAAAACCAAATATATTGCTCCTGCTATGAATACTAATATGTATGCCAATCCTTTAACGATGAAAAATATTGATATTTTAAAATCAATAGGATACAATGTTATACAACCCAAACAATCTCTCTTAGCTTGTGGAGACTTTGGTGAAGGCGCACTCGCAAATATTGATACCATTGTTGATACGCTGGATCAAGCTACTAAAATTGAGGAAATTTAAAAACATGAAAAAATCAAAAGCATCCGATATTGCCATCCTTGCAATCTTTATTGCTATCATGGTTGTCGTGCAAGTTTTGAGCCAAATCGTCTATAGCGTGTGGCCATTGCCTATTGTGCCTACACTCTTGCATATTCCTGTAATCATCGGTTCCATTGTCTTAGGTGCACGGAAAGGTGCTTTCTTAGGGCTTGTAATGGGAATTATCAGCGTTATTAATTCCACAATCCTTACTACACCTTTGAGTTATGTGTTTAGCCCACTTCAACCCATTCCTGGTACAAATCATGGTTCCCTCTGGGCTTTAGTGGTTGCTATTGTCCCTCGAATCCTCATTGGTGTATTTCCTTATTTTATCTATAAAGCCATGAAAACACGTACAGGTGCAGGTATTGCTGCTTTTGTAGGTACAGCTACAAATACAGTACTTGTCTTAAGTTTCATTACTTTATTTTTTGGTCAGTACACAGGGATGACTTTCGCAGGGCTTATTCAGCTGATTATTACAAGTAATTCCATTGCTGAAGTTGTTATTGCCGTCATTTTAACAGCAGCGATTGTTCCTTCTTTAGAAAAATCAAGATAAATTACAAAGCAGGCTTCACATGGTCTGTTTTTTTATTTTTTGGAAAATAGAAATGAAAAATGATATAATACATCTGAAACCGAATTCATTTTTGATTAGGATTTAAAATAAACAATAACTAATTGAAGCCTTGAAAACAAAGGCTTTGGAGGATAACAATGTCATACAATGAAATTTACGAACAATGGTTAAATGCTGACTTAACGCCTGACTTGCATAAAGAATTGCTTGCAATGGACGAAAAAACAAAGGAAGATGCATTCTATACATATCTTGAGTTCGGTACAGCTGGTCAACGTGGGCTTTTAGGTGCTGGAACAAACCGTATGAATATTTACACAGTTCGCTTAACAACTGAAGGACTTGCACGTCTGATGGACAGCAAAGGTGATGCGAAAAAACGAGGTGTAGCTATTGCTTATGATAGTCGTCACTTTTCTAAAGAATTCGCTATGGAAACGGCAACGATCCTAGCAGACCATGGGATTCCAAGCTATGTCTATGAAAGTCTTCGTCCCACTCCAGCCTTGAGCTTTACAATTCGTGAATTGAATACTCTCACAGGTGTTATGATTACAGCCAGCCACAATCCTGCTCCTTATAACGGCTACAAGGTTTACGGCGAAGACGGTGGTCAAATGCCACCTGAAGATGCTGCAGCCTTGACCGAATATATTCGACAAATTGACGACATTTTCTCTATCACTTTAGGTGATACAGAAAAATATATTGCGGATGGTATGATCAAAATTATCGGTGAAGATATTGATGCAAAATATCTTAAAAATATCGAAACTGTTACAATCAATCATGATTTAATTAACGAATACGGTCGTGATCTTAACATCGTTTACACACCTCTCCACGGGACTGGTGAAATGTTGGGACGTCGAGCTCTTGCCACAGCTGGTTTTGAAAAAATTGCTGTTGTAGAAGAGCAAGCTATCCCCGATCCCGACTTTTCAACTGTAAAATCACCTAACCCAGAAAGTCAAGCAGCTTTTGCTATGTCTGAAGAACTTGGCCGTAAAGTTGGAGCTGACATGTTGGTTGCTACTGACCCGGATGCCGACCGTATCGGTGTCGAAGTCCGCTTACCAGATGGAAGCTACCAGCCTTTGACAGGTAACCAAATCGGCGCCGTCTTAGCTAAATATATCCTCGAAGCACACAAAACAGCTGGCACATTACCGGCTAATGCGGCTATGGCTAAATCTATCGTCTCTACTGAGTTAGTCAGTCATATTGCTGAAAGCTATAACGTGGAAATGTTTAATGTACTCACAGGGTTCAAATTCATTGGCGAAAAAATTCATGCTTGGGAAACTACAGGTGAACACACTTACATGTTTGGTTTTGAAGAAAGCTTTGGCTATCTCATCAAGCCTTTTGTCCGTGATAAAGATGCTATCCAAGCAATGCTCCTTATCTGTGAAGTTGCCGCTTACTACCGTTCTTTAGGTAAAACACTCTATGATGGTATTCAAGATCTCTATGCTGAATATGGTTTCTTTGTTGAAAAGACACTTTCAGTTACGCTTGAAGGTAGTACTGGGAAAGAACAAATCGCTGAAATCATGGGTAAATTCCGTGACAATGCACCAGAAAAATTTGACGGTCTTGAAATTCTTTTGACTGAAGACTTCAAAGAACTTACTGCAACATCACACAGTGGCAAAGTTGAAAAATTAACAACTCCTCCTTCTGATGTTTTAAAATATCATTTAGAAGATGGTAGCTGGATTGCTGTTCGCCCTTCTGGTACAGAGCCTAAGATAAAATTCTATATGGCTGCTGTAGCAGATACAGAAGCACAAGCACAAAGTAAAATTGATCATTTTGAAAAAGAAATCACAACATTTATCGGATAAATTGTCCTAAAAGCTGTCTGTCACAGACAGCTTTTTTATTTATCACCAACATAATAAAAAACTCAATCTTTTTTAATCTTCAAGCAAGAAAAATAAGCTGCTGCAAACCTTTAAAATAGGTTATTTCAGACTATAGACCTATTGAAAAATAAAGCAATTTCCTGTAAAATGGTAACAGACCGTTTATTTATAGAAAGCGAATTTATTTTGAAAAATTTGAACAAAAAATTGTCCCTCTTGGGTGTAGCAAGTGCTGGTTTGCTCTTGCTCTCTGGCTGTGTCCAAACCCATATTGTTGATGGTGTGCGTGTCCCTACCGAAGCTGCAACACATGGTATGACTTACCAAATTCTTGTTAAACCAATGTCAGCCTTTGTCGATGTGTTTGCGAATAACATGAACCTTGGTTATGGTTGGGGTATCGTCTTAGTCACTCTGATTATCCGTTTCCTTATCCTTCCATTGGGACTCAACCAAGCCTATAAGTCCACTTATATGCAAGAAAAAACAGCTTACTTGGCTCCAGTGTTTGAACCACTTAATGCAAGATTGAAAGCTGCAACGACACCTGAAGAACGTATGGCTGCCCAACAAGCTTTGATGAAAGCACAAAAAGATAATGGTATCAATATGTTATCTTCATTGGGTTGTCTCCCCCTACTTATCCAATGGCCTTTCTTCATTGCCCTCTATAATGCTGCAGCCTATACTCCTGGTATTTCAACAGCAACTTTCTTTGGAATTGACCTCGGACGTTCAAGTATTGTAATCACTCTGATTGCGGGTGTTTTCTACTTCCTGCAAACTTGGATTTCAACCAAGAGTATGACACCTGAACAAAAGAAAACAGGTATGACTATGCTCATTATGAGTCCTGTGATGATTATTGTTTTCAGTTTTATGTCCCCTGCAGGTGTAGCTCTTTATTGGGCTGTTGGTGGTATCGTGATGGTTATTCAACAAATTATCATTACTTACGTTATGAAACCACGCATGCGTAAGAAAATTGACGAAGAATTTAAAAATAATCCTCCAAAAATGGCTGATCTTCCAAAAGATGTCACTCCTAAATCTGCAACACAACAAGGATTAAAAGATTTGGATGCACCACGTAAGAAGAACAATAACGGACGTAATGCTGGTAAGCAAAAGCGTAAATAATACACTCTAAAGAAGCAAGTTTATGTTGCTTCTTTTATTCTAGCCAAAAAAACCTCCAGAACCTTAAGATTCTGGAGGTTTTGAACTCTGTTCTTCACTCTAGCTGATATAGTTTTGTAAGCTGTATTGATCACAAATCATAATCTTATGCTGAACAATATCAATAATTTTTTCTTCCCGGAGTTCACGAAGTATTCTGTTAACACTGGTTCGTGTTGAGATTCCACAAAATCCTGCTATGTCTTCATTGGTTACGGGAAAATCAATTAATATCCCTTCCGCTTTTTGTTTACCAAAGCAATCAATGAAATTATATAAACACGCGCATACAGCGCCTTTTTTACCGTTTACAGTCATTTTTTGCAATGCTTCTAAGATCATGACTAATCTTTTACGATAGAAATTATCCACAATATGAAACAGCTTGATATCTTTATCAATCCATTCCCAAAAAACTTTACGTGGCACCCGATAAAAAGTTGCCTCATCCGACTCTATTCTCACATTAAAGAGAGCTGAAACTCCATCCAGTTGTTCTTCTTCAAGCAATGAAACAAAATCTGGTTCACAAACATAAGTAATATTAAATTCACGACCATTTCGCAAAATACTGCTCAGCTTTACTACACCTTCTTTAAGAACATAAAGATACTCTGATTCAATGCCTTGATACATGATATAGCTGTGTTTCCTACGACTAACTACACTCACATTTTTTTCTTCTAAAAGCTCTACTACGTATTCTATGTCATTCATACCATTTTTTAAGCAACATTTGTCTGGTGTTGTTTTTTCCCATGCACAAGATAATAGATAATCCATACGATGACAACCGCTGGCGCACTGTAAAGATACAGGTTACGGAATCCAACCATACCTTTTCCAAGCATTGGAATGATAGCTCCGAGGATAATTGGACCGCCGCCAACGCCCAAATCTAAAAAGCCAAAGAAAGTTGAAGTTGCAACACCTATACGATCTTTACGTGCTTCACGAATCGCAATAGCTTGACCAAAAGGTGCAACTCCTCCATAACCGAGACCAAATGTCCCTCCAGCAATAAGCAACATGATAAAGCCAGCACCTGGACTCATGAAACCTGCTAAACCAACGAAGAGCATTGAAATTGCAAAGAAGATAAAGACAGGATGGAATACCCAATTGTCTCCTTTAGTATCAAACATGCGTCCTGTTAATGGGCGTGATAAGAAAATCAAGACAGCATATAAAGTAAAGAATAATGAACCAGCAGTCGAAATATGTAAGAAGGATGTAAATGGCCCCATTCCTGTTAAAATAGCGGAGTCAATAAATCCTGCCAAAAAGGCCACAAAAGAAATAGGTAAGGCTGATTTTTCGATGTATTTATCTAAGCCTTTTGGACTGTGAAGTAATGCTTCCTGCACTTCTTCTTCGGAGAGCTCTTTTACATGGACAAAGAATATCAAAACAAAAGTTAAAATAAGTAAGATAAGTGCCAAAGCAAGAAGCCCATTAAAACCTAACGAAGAAGAATAAATGGAAATACTTAAAGCAGGTCCCACAGCTGCAGCCAGCGTAACGGACAAAGCATAATAGCCAATCCCTTCGCCTCGTCTTGAAGCTGGAACAATATGTCCAGCAATCGTTCCTGAAGCTGTTGCTCCAATCCCAAATCCCATACCTTGAATTACACGTATAATAAAGAGCAAAGGTATATTAGTCGTTGCATAATACCCCAAGGTTAAAACTAAAAAGATAATTCCACCTACATAAAGGAGCTTTTTCATCCCAATCCGTGTTACAACGATACCGGTCCATACACGCCCTATAAGCGCCCCGATAACAAAGATACTTGATAATGATAAGCTCACTACTGTAGATTGATGGAGTTCTTCCATCGCATACGTCCCTATAGATGACGTTAAAACGTAAAAAACAATATAAAATAAAAAGCTAATAAGTGTATTAATAATGAAAGTAGCTGTAAAAAGACTTTCTTTTTTCATGATTTTTTCTATTCCTCGACTGATGTGTATCTTATGAAGATACTTTTTTGTTTGTTATTTGATAAGGGAGATGTTTCTTACTTCAAAAGCAAATTTTCCATTATCTGTAATCAAATAACCGTGATGATCAGTCACATATTTTACAGCTTCGGCCATGGAGTCAAATTCTTCGATTAGACTGTGGTAGTTTACTCCGCCCATAAAGTTAGGGGTTGCATCTTCTTCATATGTAGATAAACTTTTAAATTCAAATTTCATTGTTAAATTTTCCTTTTCTTTATTCTCGTCAAAAATTTAGTGGCCACTTTCATTTCGACATTTTATGTACAAGAAATATAATATAAGAAAAAGCGTAACATCGCTACAACAATTTATACTGCAAAATATGAACAACATATGTTAACAACTCTTATTTGTAAAAATAAAAAAATACTTGATAAGGCCAAAACCCTATCAAGTATTTCTCTGTTTTTGCTTATGTCAAGTGAACACCTTTATCCACATAAACCACATCTCCAATGACGCCTGTAGCTAATGGACTAACGAGGAAGGCAGCAGTTTGTCCAACTTCTTCGATCGTTACTCCCTTACCGTCAGCTGTACGGCTGTTTGATTCTTTAATCAAATCTTTGTAGCCGGCCACACCAGATACGGCAAGCGTTTTGATAGCACCCGCTGAAATAGCATTAACATGAACACCAACGTGTGCCATTTCTGCTGCCAAGTAACGTACAGTTGCTTCTAGAGCTGCTTTAGCAATTCCCATTACATTGTAGTTAGGAATTGCACGAACAGAGCCCATATAGCTCAAAGTAACAATACCAGAGCCTTCATTGAATAAAGGTTTTGCAGCTTTTGCTACAGCAAGCAATGAGTAAGCTGAGATATCTTGTGCAAGGGCATAGCCATCACGTGAGATATCAGATACATTACCATCAAGTTCTTCTTTTTTAGAATAAGCAATGGCATGTACTAAACCATCTATTTTACCCACGCGACTTTCAATCGTTGAAAACGCGCGACGAATAGATTCATCCGATACAACATCACACTCAATAAGTAGATCTTCTGGCCCAGCAAGCTTCGCAAGCTGTTTTTCCATACGTTCATTTTGATAAGTGTAAATCAAGGTAGCTCCTTGATCTTTCATAGCTTTAGCGCAACCCCAAGCGATAGACTTGTTGTTAGCCACACCCATAATGACGATTTTTTTTCCTTCTAAAAACATATAAATAAGTCCCCTTAAAATAAAAAAATATATTTCAGAAAATATAAGTTAAAAAATATAAGTAAATAGTTTAGTATATCAAAATACTTACTACATAAAACATTGTAATGTAAAAGCCTGTAATTGTCAAGTTTCCCTCTTCAATCTAAAAGAAAACGCTTTAAAAATCCTAAATTTGATGATACAATAAAATTAAGAATGAAAGAGAGGTTTTATGAATAAGCAAGAATTTATTGAAAAAGTCCGCGGTGGACTGATTGTTTCCTGTCAAGCGTTGCCAGGCGAACCACTTTATACTATTGATGGTGGAATTATGCCTCTTATCGCTTTAGGTGTCCAAAATGCGGGCGCTGTAGGTATTCGAGCAAATTCTGTACGAGACATTGAAGAAATTAAAGAGGTTGTTGATGTGCCCATTATCGGCCTCATCAAGCGTGATTATCCTCCACAAGAACCCTATATTACTGCAACTATGCAGGAAGTTGATGAGTTAGCTAGCCTTAATATCGCCGTAATTGCCTTAGATTGTACACTGCGTGAACGTCATGATGGGTTGAGTATGGCAGATTTTATTCATCAGGTGAAGGAAAAATATCCTCATCAATTGCTCATGGCGGATATTGATACTTTTGCTGCTGGAAAAGCGGCCTATGAAGCTGGTTGTGACTTTGTCGGAACCACACTTTCTGGTTATACTGAGGCAACAAAAGAACGACCTCAACCTGATATTGAGCTTATTCAGTCACTCTTGGACAGCAATATTCCGGTGATTGCTGAAGGTGGTATCCATATTCCCGAGCAGGCTAAAAAAATTCAGGAACTTGGTGTGCTCGCTCAAGTTGTTGGTGGAGCAATTACACGTCCTCATGAGATTACTGCCCGCTTTATCAAAGCTATAAAGCAAGCTGAATAAAAAAATCTCTCAAACCAAGGGTGGCTGAGAGATAGAGCTTATGTTAAAGTAATCTTTACTCAAATAGTATAGCACTAGTGTCTTCAATTTTTCTAGTAATAAACATCTAAGTTTAATATTCTAAAAATTTGCCATGCTTGGCTCTAGTTATACCTCTATCGAATTTCTCCATGGTCTATAGTAGCAATCCAAGGAGCATTTTAATGTTTTTATACATAAAACAATAAAAATAGTGATATAATGAGATAGTACAAATAAAATATGAGGTACTATTAATATGACAAATTCAAAGTATGCTATGACAGCGACAGAAGTTATGGAAGTTATTCCTAACCGTTATCCTATTATGTTTATCGATTATGTTGACGAAATCTCAGAAAATAAGATTCTTGCAACAAAAAACGTTACAATTAACGAAGAAGTTTTTAATGGGCATTTCCCTGGCAACCCAACTTTCCCAGGCGTTTTGATTTTGGAAAGTTTAGCTCAAGCCGGTTCTATCTTGATTCTTAAAAAAGAAGAATTTCAAGGAAAAATGGCCTATATTGGTGGCATCGACAAAGCTAAATTCCGTCAAAAAGTTGTTCCTGGTGATGTAATGAAACTCGAATTTGAAATCACTAAATTCCGCGGCAAAGTAGGTAAGGCTGATGCTGCCGCATATGTTGATGGCAAGAAAGTAACAACTTGTGAGTTTACCTTCATCGTGGATGAAGCCGCTGAACAAGAAAAATAAAAAAAGAGCAGGTGCTCTTTTTTTATTTAATCTAAAGCCTTAATTTCCAAAATCATGTCTCGTAACTGCGCAGCTGATTCAAAGTCAAGCGCTCCTGCAGCTTCCGCCATTTCTTTCTCCAGCTTTTTAAGTAATGCTTTACGTTCTTTTTTCGTCATTGCTTCAGCTGAAATTTCTTCAACTTCTCCACTTTCGGTACGTTTCGTAATTGAAATCAGATCACGAATTTCTTTCTTAATGGTTTGTGGCACAATCCCATGTTTTTCATTATATGCCATTTGAACTTCACGACGACGACTCGTTTCATCCATTGCACGTTGCATAGACTGTGTAATATTATCACCATACATGATGACACGTCCATTAGAATTACGTGCAGCACGTCCGATGGTTTGAATCAAGCCACGCTCATTACGTAAGAAACCTTCCTTATCCGCATCCAAAATAGCAACCAGAGAAACTTCTGGCACATCAATCCCCTCACGTAAAAGATTAATACCCACTAATACATCAAAAACACCCAATCTCAAGTCACGAATAATTTCTGTTCGCTCCAAAGTTTTGATATCACTGTGCATGTACTTAACTTTTACACCCATTTCTTTGAAATAGGAAGTTAAATCTTCAGCCATCTTTTTCGTCAAGGTTGTTACAAAAACACGTTCATCTTTTTCAACACGCGCATTGATTTCTCCTAAGAGATCGTCAATTTGCCCCATCATTGGCCGAACTTCCACGATAGGATCGAGAAGACCTGTAGGACGTATAATTTGCTCCACGATTGTCTCTGTTTGCTCCATTTCATAGTCACCAGGTGTGGCAGAAACATAGACAATTTGATGCACATGACTTTCAAACTCTTCCCGACGAAGCGGACGGTTATCCAAGGCTGAAGGCAGACGGAAACCATAATTAACCAGCATATCTTTACGCGCCCGGTCACCATTATACATTCCCTTTACTTGTCCCATCGTCATGTGGCTTTCGTCAATCATAATCATGAAATCATCAGGGAAGAAATCAAGTAAAGTGAAAGGTGGTTCCCCTTCGGTACGGCCGTCCATATGACGCGAGTAGTTTTCGACACCATTACAATAGCCCATCTCACGTAGCATTTCAATATCGTAGTTGGTTCTTTGTTCCAAACGTTGCGCTTCAAGGAGCTTCCCTTCACTACGGAAGACCTTTAATTGCTGTTGAAGTTCTGCTTCAATCTTGGCAATGGACTCTTCCATACGGTCGTCATTAGTCATAAAGTGAGTAGCCGGGAATATAGCAAGATGGTCTACTTCGCCTAAAACTTGTCCTGTCAGGGCTTCTATTTCACGGATCCGGTCAATTTCATCACCAAAAAATTCAACACGAAAAGCATGCTCATCTCGTGATGCTGGGAATACTTCCACAACATCACCACGTACACGAAAACGACCACGTTGAAAATCGATATCATTACGTTCAAACTGGATGCCCACTAAATCGTTGAGTAATTTATCACGAGAAATTTCCAGTCCAGGACGTAAGCTGACGACGCTATCTTGATATTCCTTAGGAGAACCCAAACCATAAATACATGAAACAGAAGCAACGACAATGACATCATTACGCTCTAAAAGGGAACTTGTTGCACTATGACGTAGTTTATCAATCTCATCATTGACAGAACTGTCTTTTTCAATATAAGTATCTGAAGAAGGCACATAAGCTTCAGGTTGGTAATAATCATAGTAACTGACAAAATATTCGACAGCATTATTAGGGAAAAACTCTTTGAATTCACTGTAAAGCTGACCCGCAAGTGTCTTATTATGTGCCATAACTAAGGTAGGTTTATTTGTCCGCGCAATAACTTGGCTCATGGTATATGTTTTACCTGTACCAGTAGCCCCCCGTAAAATTTGCGCTTTTTCACCATTTTCAATATTTTCTACAAGCGTCTCAATAGCTTGTCCTTGATCTCCAGCTGGTTCATACTTGCTGACCAGATCAAATTTATTATCTGTTATACGTTCTATCATTTTATTTCCTTAAATTCTTTTTTAAAATAAGCGAGGGCCTTTCGGTATACATCGGCTTTGAAACTAAATGTATTAAAATCAATATCTGCAAAAGGCACAGCCTTATAGCTGATAAACTCAGGATGACCAGTTTTTACATTTATAGAAGCCTCGGGATAAAGTCGGATAAGAAAATACTGTTGTTCTTGCCCATCATATCTCCAATCAGGAAAAGTCATACCTTCTGGAAAGTCATAACGTAAAAGTTCTGGATATTTCCCTATAATTTCAAAATCTTGCGTACCAATCTCTTCTTCAAGTTCTCTTACCACGGCTTGTTCAGGGGTTTCACTTGTCTCAATTCCTCCTTGTGGGAAACCCCAAATTTGTGGCAAATCTGCACGTTGAAAGAGTAAAATTTCATTTTCTGCATTCAAAATGATTGCTGCTGTATTTTTTCTATAAGTTTTCATTTCTGCCCCCTTATAAACCTTCTCTTTAATCAATTTTAACATTTTTGACTGAAAATTTATGATATAATTAACTAATAGTAATAATATATCAAGGAAGTAAAAAAATGTCTGTACAAGAAAAATTAATCAAAGCAAGTCATATGATTAGCATGGACGATATTGTCCGTGAAGGAAACGAAACGCTACGTACTGTTGCTGATGAAGTAAGCTTACCCTTGTCTGATGAAGATATCATTCTAGGCGAAAAAATGATGGAATTTCTCCGTAATTCACAAAATCCAGCAATGGCGGAAAAAATGCAGCTCCGTCCAGGTGTTGGTTTAGCAGCCAATCAACTCGATATTGCCAAAAAAATTATCGCTGTCCTTATCCCTAACGATCCAGAAGTAGATGAAAATGGTAATGAAGTTGCACCTAAAGAAGCTTATAAGTTGGCAGAAATCATGTATAATGCTAAAATTGTAAGTCACTCTGTTCAAGATGCAGCTATTGAGTCTGGTGAAGGTTGTCTTTCTGTCGATCGTGAAGTCCCTGGTCTGGTTATCCGTCACGCGCGTGTAACTGTAGAATACTATGACAAAAATGGTGAGAAACACAAGATTCGTCTGAAAGATTTCCCTTCAATGTGTGTCCAACATGAGATCGACCATACAAATGGTATAATGTTCTACGATCACATCAATGAAAAAGAACCTTGGGCTGTCAAAGATGGACTTCTGATTGTCCAATAATTTCCCCCAATAAAAAAGAATAAGTCTAAAAAGCTTATTCTTTTTTATTTTAATAATTTTTCAAGTTTCCTTTTTCTTATCCTATAGTCTTGAACATTAAGGATAATTGTTATTATGAGGTAAACAGGGTAAAAAAGGAAAATATATGAGGGGGAGAGCGATTATTATCACAAATCCACTAATTGCTCCAATAAAATAATTATTGACTTGATTAAAGGCTGTGTATTTTGAAGACGTTTCTTGATCATATTTCCGAGCCATATCTTCTTCATTTAAAATTCTCCAGAGCATAAATATTCCCCCTAAAAGTATTTTTAGTTATTTATTAGCACGAAAAATATAAGGAATATGCACCAAAGATAAAGTTTTTTCATTAACCAATTCTTCTCAGATTTAAAAATTCATAAGCTTCTAAAAGCCAAGGATGAATAACTTTTATATCGTGTTTCAAAATATAATCAATATAAGCAAAGGCTGCTGCTTCAAAAGAATAATTTAGCGCCTGAGTGATTTCCTTTGGATAAGGAGGTTGTCCTTCTTGATCCCATCTTATTTTGTCAGCCACAAATAAAACTAAATCAACCTTTGAAAATTTTTTCTTCAAGGTAGTATGGTGGGACAAATAGCAGAAATATCATGTAAGTATCCTGCTATTTTTACTTGCTCTCTTTCTGCTTCTTTTAGAAATGCATGCCCTATTTCTTCAGCATTGTCACCAACAGTTATGCAATGGTTATATGTTGCATAACATTCCTTTTCTAATAAAAAAGTTTTTATCTCTTGTTTAAGTTGATTTGTATTTTTCATATTTACCTTACTTTAACAAAACAAGATAAGACCATCAACCGGTCTTATCTTGTTTTTATTTCTCTTCATCTTCATTATCAGATGTATCCGCTGTGTCTTTTACTTCTTCAGGCTTATTCACAATAACAATCTTATCATCAACCAAGTCTGCAAGTAATTCTTTATACTCAGGATGCTCGATATAAAAATCAGCAATAGCATCCTCGATATTATCCTGGATGGTACGACGTAATGGGCGTGCTCCCATTTTCGGATCGTAGCCCAGATCAACGAGTTTTTCTTTAACCGCCTGTGTGACGTCAAGATGAATATCATTTTGAGCGATTTGAGCATTTACTTCATCCAACATTAAATCTACAATCTTAAGCAAGTTTTCTTTGCTCAATGCTGAGAATTCAATGATAGCATCAAAACGGTTCATGAATTCTGGACTGAAGAAATTACCCAACTCTCCAAGCACTGAATTCGTACGTCCTTCACGTGCAGCGCCAAAACCAACACTTGCTTCAACCTTACCTGTACCAGCATTCGATGTCATAATGATGATGGCATCTTTGAAGGAAACTGTACGACCTTGCGCATCTGTCAAACGCCCGTCATCAAGAATTTGCAAGAACATATGCATTACATCCGGGTGAGCTTTCTCAATCTCATCCAATAAAATTAAGCTGTATGGGTTACGGCGCACACGTTCTGTCAACTGACCTGCTTCTTCATACCCCACATATCCTGGAGGAGCACCAATCAACTTAGCCACACTATGTTTTTCCATGTATTCCGACATGTCAAAGCGAATCATGCTATCTCTTGAGCCAAAAAGCTCATAAGCCAATTGTTTTGCAAGTTCGGTCTTCCCTACACCAGTAGGTCCAACAAAGAGGAATGAACCGATAGGACGATTAGGCTTTCCAAGTCCGACACGCGAACGACGCACAGCTTTAGAAATTTTATCAATCGCTTCATCTTGCCCGATAACATGTTCTTTCAAGTCTTCAGCTAGATTAATGAGCTGTGTTTGTTCTTTTTCTTTCAAATCACCTACAGGTATATGTGTCTTTTCTTCAACAATTGCTTCAATATCTTTTTCTGTGATATTTGGCATGTCAGTATCTGAGATTTCATGACTTTGAAGCTCACGAAGCTTAGCGATTTGATCACGGAAATGGGCCGCTTTCTCAAAATCTTCACGTTGCATGGCTTCGTTTTTTTGCACCTCTGCTTGCTCAATACGTTTCTTTATGTCCTCAGGATCAACAAATTTGAGTGTCAGATTCTTTTTCGAACCCGCTTCGTCCAGCAAGTCAATTGCTTTATCGGGAAGGAAACGGTCCTGAATATAACGGTTAGACAGATTTGCAGCAGCTAAGATTGCTTCATCTGAGTATTTTACATGATGATAATCTTCATAACGTTTTTGAATACCACGTAAGATTGTGATAGTCTCATCTACAGAAGGTTCATCAACTTTAACAGGTTGCATCCGGCGCTCAAGCGCTGCATCTTTTTCAATAATTCGATATTCATTGAGGGTTGTTGCTCCAACAAGTTGGAGTTCTCCACGCGCTAAAGCCGGTTTAAGGATATTTCCAGCATCCATATTTCCTTCCCCAGCAGAGCCTGCGCCCACAATCTCATGAATTTCATCAATGAAGAGGATAACGTCATCACGTTTACGAATCTCTTCCATCAGTTTTTGCATACGCTCTTCAAATTGCCCGCGCACACCAGTACCTTGGACGAGACTGACAACATCAAGACGAATAACTTCTTTATTTTGTAGTTTTTGTGGTACATCACCATCAACTATTTTTTGGGCTAAGCCTTCAACAACTGCTGTTTTACCAACACCAGGTTCACCAATAAGAACAGGATTATTTTTTGTTCGACGATTCAAAATTTCGATAACACGTGTAATTTCAGAATCTCGTCCAATAACAGGATCTATTTCTCCACGACGTGCAGCATCAGTAATGTTGACTCCGAATTCTTCAAGAAGTCCTTTAGGTGCTTGACTTCCCCGAGGGTTTTGTGGACCTCCTGGACCTCGACCACCCGCTTGTGTTGGAGGTGTCATTGTCCGACCTTGATCATTACCATGTAAGGCTTGGAAAATATCTGGAAATGGATTAAAGGGATCATCATTATTCGAAATATTTGTAGCTCCAGCAAACAAGCTTTCTTGACCACCTGATTTCATAATTTGATAACAATTTTGGCATAGATCCACTTGCTTACGCTGGCCATTCACATTTGTATAAAGGTGAATTGTCGCTTCGTTTATTTTACAATTTTGGCAGAGCATCTCTTCCTCCTTTGTGGTTACGTCTTTTCTTTATTTTAACTTATTTTTTTAGAATTAAAGAATCATGTCTGGCTTCTTTTATTTAAAGTTTGACCTTTTTTGACCTTTAATAATTTTTATTATATCACTTCTCTCAAATTTATCAAATCTTTTGTACTATATTCTTTTTCAATTATAAGAAAAAACTCTTCGACATCTGTCGAGAGAGTTTTTTATATTACATAAAGTCACGCAATGGTTTGCTACGACGAGGATGACGTAACTTTTTAATCGCTTTCGCTTCAATTTGACGAATACGTTCACGTGTCACTTTAAATTGTTTACCAACATCTTCAAGTGTGTGCATACGTCCATCATCAAGTCCAAAACGCATACGCAATACGTTTTCTTCGCGGTCCGTTAAGGTATCCATAACTTCATCAAGCTGTTCACGAAGCAAGATACGGTTGGTATAGTCTACCGGACTTTCAATCACATCATCTTCAATGAAATCTCCAAGGTGTGAATCGTCTTCCTCACCAATAGGTGTTTCCAATGATACAGGTTCCTGCGCAATTTTTAAGACTTCACGAACTTTATCAGGTGTCATGTGCAATTCTTTACCAATTTCTTCTGGTAAAGGATCACGACCTAATTCTTGTAAAAGATTACGTTGTACACGGATTAACTTATTGATTGTTTCGACCATGTGGACAGGAATACGAATTGTACGTGCTTGGTCAGCAATCGCACGTGTGATTGCTTGACGAATCCACCAGGTCGCATAAGTTGAGAATTTGAAACCTTTCGTATGGTCAAATTTGTCCACAGCTTTCATAAGTCCCATGTTTCCTTCTTGGATCAAATCCAGGAATTGCATCCCTCGTCCAGAATAACGCTTTGCAATTGAAACAACCAAACGTAAATTGGCTTCCGCAAGCATTTGTTTGGCAAATTCTGCTTCATCACCACCTGCCACGATAGCTTCCGCAAGTTTTGTTTCTTCTTCAAGCGAAATCAATGGATAACGTCCGATTTCCTTAAGATACATACGGACAGGATCATCAATACGGACATTTGTCACGATTTCATCCATTGCATTATCATCAAGCTTTTCTTCTTCTTCGGCTTGTAAAGCTAACGGACTAGGATTTCCTTCTTTATCAACAATAGAAATACCTGCATCTTGGATTTGTTGAAGCAAATCTTCGATAGCTTCGGCTTCCAAACCAAACTTCACCACAAGCTCATCTGTAATTTCATCATCTAAAGCTTCTTCGAGAGGTTTACGTTTTGTAATATAAGCTGCTACTGCTTTATCAAAAGCCTTATTGTCAAAAGTATCCGAATCTTTAATATCGATTTTCTTGGCCGCTTTTTCTTTAACAGAAGTTACATGTTTAGAACCTTTTTCTTTTAACTCTTCCACATCAACTTTTTCAACAATAATTGGTTTAAAATCCATTGCCGCAAGGAGTTTTGCTTCTTCAGCTTCAAAAATAGAACTTGAATGCGATTTAACCGCCATACCAAGCTCTTGTGCTTTTGCGATTAAAGCTTTGTTAGTGATTCCAGTTTCTTTTGCAATTTGACTGATTCTTTTTTTATTATTACTTGCCAATTTAATCCTCCCCAATGAACAATATAAGCAATAGCTTATATTTTTTTCTTCTGATTAATGATTTGGATTGTGAGTTCCAGCTCACGTTCCTTGTTGCCTACTTTTTGGGCATTCTCTAGTTGTTTTTGCAATTCACTAAACTTTATTTGCTCCATTTCCTTTGCAAAAACGGCCACCAAATCTTCGAGCTCCTGACTACTTGTCTCATCTGGCAAATCAAGACTTAGGATTTGATAAAATAAATTTTTCTCATCGGCATCTAATGAGGTGCCAAAGTGAGAAGGATCAATTTCTTCAAAACTCATAACCTCAAGTATGATTTTATCAAAAAGCTTCTGGTAACGCTGATGGACAAAGCGAAAAGTTTCATCCTCCGCAAATTTTTGAAGAATACTTTGATGATAAATCATGCGATTCAACAGTTGTTCCTCTGCCCGTTCACTTCGTGATAAACTTGGAAGTTGCGGCTGTTGTACAGTTTTAGCAGCCTCTTGACCAGAAGGAAAATCACCATAATAATCTTGCTCCGTTGCAATAAAACCAGAATCAGGATAATTCGAAAAATCTTCTTCCGAAAAGCTCCCAAAACTCTCTTCAAAATTTCCCGCTTCTGCCCTTGATTTAAGGACGTTTTCACGCTTTAAATTGACAGATTGCTCTACTTGATTATACTCGAAATCAGGTAAAATCTCAACTAATTTTCTTATAAAAGCATCCTGTGCTGTAATTGACGAAACCCTTGCAATAACAGGCGCCATTTGCTCAATAAAATCCAATTGATTTTGCAGATTTGAAAGGTTTTCAGGTTTCAAATAATCAATCAGAAATTCTGTCGGTTGTATCCTGCTGTTTTCCATCAGACCAGCTAATGATTCTAAAGAATATTTTTTACTGTAATCATCTGGATCCAAGCCTTCTGGAACACGAACAATCTGTGTCTTCTCTTCACCAATCAAATCAATTGCTTTATATATTGCATTTTGACCTGCCTGATCGCCATCATAGATAAGAACATAATTTTTAGCTATTTTTTTTAAACGCTTTACGTGTTTATCAGTTAAGGCAGTTCCCATGGTCGCCACAACATTATATACACCCGCTTTATAAGCTGCAATAACATCCATGAAACCTTCCATCAAGTAAACTTCACGTGTTTTGGAAATAACTGGTTTTGCTCTATCCAAATTATAAAGCTCGTAAGATTTATCAAAGATTTTTGTTGCACTTGTATTAATATACTTTGCCTTACTTGTATCATTTTCTTGCCATTTTCGGCCTGAAAATCCCACAACATGCCCGTACTCATTTTTGAGTGGAAACATAATTCTGTTTTGAAAAGCATCAAAAACCTTGTTACTTGAAAAGTTGAAAAGCCCGGAATTCGCTTGAACACCTTCATCAAATTTTCCAGAGAGATTTTTAAAAATAAAATCGTTTTCGTCTGGTGCTAAGCCGATATTAAACTGCTTGATAATCTCAGAAGTAATCCCACGTTTTTCTAAATAAAGCCGAGCTTTTTCACCAATTTCTGTCGAAGTCAAAACAATGTTATAAAGCCGTGCAGCTTGATTGTTTATATCATAAAGCATTGCATGAGGATTATCTTTTTCTGCAGTAGAATCATTATCAATATTTAAGGTAATTCCAGCAAAACTCGCAACATCTTTTACTGCATCCACAAAACCAACTTGTTTATAATCTTTTATAAAATCAATAACATCGCCAGATTTTCCGCAACCAAAACAGTGATAAAACCCTTTATCAGCATTGACATTAAAGCTTGGTGTTTTTTCCCCATGAAAAGGACATAGCCCTAAATAATTCTTTCCAGACTTAGTGAGAGGCACATATTGTGAAATTAAATCAGCAATATTTACCTGATTTTTTAACTCGGTTACTTCTTCGTTCGTAAGAAAAGCCATATAACCCCCTCTCATCTTAAACATTCTACATAAAGCATAAAAAACGACTATTCAACAATAGTCGTTGTACGGAAGGGGAGTAAGGGATTCGAACCCTCGCGCCGGTTTCCCGACCTAACGATTTAGCAAACCGTCCTCTTCAGCCTCTTGAGTAACTCCCCACCAGTTATTCACAATATATAGATATTATAAACATCTATGGGAACACGAGGATTTGAACCTCGGACCCCTGCGTTATCAACACAGTGCTCTAACCAACTGAGCTATGCTCCCAAATTATTAAAAAATCTTCTATATCCCAGAAAATTTTTAAGCGGGTGATGAGAATCGAACTCACAACATCAGCTTGGAAGGCTGAGGTTTTACCACTAAACTACACCCGCAAATGGCGCGAGACGGAATCGAACCGCCGACACATGGAGCTTCAATCCATTGCTCTACCAACTGAGCTACCGAGCCAAAGGAAAGGAGGATGTGGGATTCGAACCCACGCACGGTTTTACCCGCCTGACGGTTTTCAAGACCGTTCCCTTCAGCCGGACTTGGGTAATCCTCCAAAAAGTGGATCTTGTTGGATTCGAACCAACGACCGCTCGGTTATGAGCCGAGAGCTCTAACCAACTGAGCTAAAGATCCAGCTGTAAAATATAATAGCGGCGAAGGGGATCGAACCCCCGACCTCTCGGGTATGAACCGAACGCTCTAGCCAGCTGAGCTACACCGCCAAAAATTTCTGATAGAATAATCTATCAATCGGGAAGACAGGATTCGAACCTGCGACACCTTGGTCCCAAACCAAGTACTCTACCAAGCTGAGCTACTTCCCGAGATAAAGTTCATTATCATCATGATTTCATTCAGAAATCAATGCACCCGGCAGGATTCGAACCTGCAACCGCCTGATTCGTAGTCAGGTACTCTATCCAGTTGAGCCACGGGTGCATAATATTTAATTTTAAAGCGAACGACGAGATTCGAACTCGCGACCCCAACCATGGCAAGGTTGTGTTCTACCCCTGAACTACGTTCGCAACGCTTAAAGAAAGAAAAACTTTCTAAATACCTCTAGCTGCACTACACTAGGTCCAACAGTTAAAGGAATGCCGACTACATGATTCGAACACGCGACCCTCTGATTACAAATCAGATGCTCTACCAACTGAGCTAAGTCGGCTATAAAAGAAATGCGGATGAAGGGACTTGAACCCCCACGCCCTAAAGCACTAGAACCTAAATCTAGCGTGTCTGCCAATTTCACCACATCCGCTTGACAAGTTCTTTTACGCTTTATACCTCAACCTATTGTTAAAGTATGACCCGTGCTGGGCTCGAACCAGCGACCCTTTGATTAAAAGTCAAATGCTCTACCAACTGAGCTAACGAGTCTATTTCTTTTATTACCTTTCAAGTCTATCTACTTGAAACGGTTCCGACGGGAATCGAACCCGCGATCTTCGCCGTGACAGGGCGACGTGATAACCGCTACACTACGGAACCTATGGGAGTTAACGGGATCGAACCGCTGACCCTCTGCTTGTAAGGCAGATGCTCTCCCAGCTGAGCTAAACTCCCAATCACTTGGCATTTACCCTATCTCGCAGGGGGCAACCCCCAACTACTTCCGGCGTAATAGGACTTAACTTCTGTGTTCGACATGGGAACAGGTGTATCTCCTATGCAATGAATACCAAATCATGGTCTAGTGCTTTTAGAGACGTTTTGACCTGTAGAAAATTAGGAAGTTGTGGTTCTGCGTCACACGCAGGTTCTCAACTTATCTATTTTCATAAGGTCAGGCTCTAAAAGCCTAAAGTTGAATGTATTGAACACTCAAAACTAAATAACAATCTCTTGATAAATAAGTAAAGCTGAACTCATATGTTCTATTACTTGGTAAAGTCCTCGAGCTATTAGTACTGGTCCGCTCCATCCCTCGCAGGACTTCCACTTCCAGCCTATCAACCTGATCATCTCTCAGGGCTCTTAATTCATAAAGAATGGGAAATCTCATCTTGAGGTGGGCTTCGCACTTAGATGCTTTCAGCGCTTATCCCTTCCCTACATAGCTACCCAGCGGTGCTCCTGGCGGAACAACTGGTACACCAGCGGTAAGTCCACCCCGGTCCTCTCGTACTAAGGGCAGATCCTCTCAAATTTCCTACGCCCGCGACGGATAGGGACCGAACTGTCTCACGACGTTCTGAACCCAGCTCGCGTGCCGCTTTAATGGGCGAACAGCCCAACCCTTGGGACCGACTACAGCCCCAGGATGCGACGAGCCGACATCGAGGTGCCAAACCTCCCCGTCGATGTGAACTCTTGGGGGAGATAAGCCTGTTATCCCCAGGGTAGCTTTTATCCGTTGAGCGATGGCCCTTCCATGCGGTACCACCGGATCACTAAGCCCTAGTTTCCTACCTGCTCGAGTTGTAGCTCTCGCAGTCAAGCTCCCTTATACCTTTACACTCTACACATGATTTCCAACCATGTTGAGGGAACCTTTGGGCGCCTCCGTTACTCTTTAGGAGGCGACCGCCCCAGTCAAACTGCCCGACAGACACTGTCTCCCACGCCGATTATGCGTGTGGGTTAGAGCAACCATGAAGCAAGGGTAGTATCCCAACAGCGACTCACTTGAAACTAGCGTCCCAAGGTCAAAGTCTCCTACCTATCCTGTACATGCTTCACAGGTACTCAATATCAATCTGCAGTAAAGCTCCATGGGGTCTTTCCGTCCTGTCGCGGGTAACCTGCATCTTCACAGGTACTAAAATTTCACCGAGTCTCTCGTTGAGACAGTATCCAAATCATTACGCCTTTCGTGCGGGTCGGAACTTACCCGACAAGGAATTTCGCTACCTTAGGACCGTTATAGTTACGGCCGCCGTTTACTGGGGCTTCAATTCAGAGCTTCGCCTAAGCTAACCCCTCCTCTTAACCTTCCAGCACCGGGCAGGCGTCACCCCCTATACATCACCTTGCGGTTTAGCAGAGAGCTGTGTTTTTGATAAACAGTTGCTTGGATCTTTTCACTGCGGCTGTATTTCTACAGCACCCCTTCTCCCGAAGTTACGGGGTCATTTTGCCGAGTTCCTTAACGAGAGTTCTCTCGATCACCTGAGGCTACTCGCCTCGACTACCTGTGTCGGTTTGCGGTACGGGTAGTATTGAATTAAACGCTAGAAGATTTTCTTGGCAGTGTGACATCAAGGGCTTCGCAACCGTAGTTGCTTCCCCATCACAGCTCAATGTTAAAGGAAAATGCATTTGACACATTCCACACCTCACTGCTTAGACCAGAATCCATTAACTGGCTCCCTTTAGCCTACTGCGTCCCTCCATCACTAACAATACTAGTACAGGAATATCAACCTGTTGTCCATCGACTACGCCTTTCGGCCTCGCCTTAGGTCCCGACTAACCCAGGGCGGACGAGCCTTCCCCTGGAAACCTTAGTCTTACGGTGGATAAGATTCTCACTTATCTTGCGCTACTCATACCGGCATTCTCACTTGTAATCGCTCCAGCACCCCTCACGGTATACCTTCATCGCTGATTACAACGCTCTCCTACCATTTAATTAATATTAAATCCACAGCTTCGGTAATATGTTTAGCCCCGGTACATTTTCGGCGCAGGGTCACTCGACTAGTGAGCTATTACGCACTCTTTGAATGATAGCTGCTTCTGAGCTAACATCCTAGTTGTCTGTGCAACCCCACATCCTTTTCCACTTAACATATATTTTGGGACCTTAGCTGGTGGTCTGGGCTGTTTCCCTTTCGACTACGGATCTTAGCACTCGCAGTCTGACTGCCGCACATGTGTATTAGCATTCGGAGTTTATCTGAAATTGGTAACCCGAGATGGGCCCCTCATCCAAACAGTGCTCTACCTCCAATACACTTAAATTGCGACGCTAGCCCTAAAGCTATTTCGGAGAGAACCAGCTATCTCCCAGTTCGTTTGGAATTTCTCCGCTATCCACAAGTCATCCAAACACTTTTCAACGTGTCCTGGTTCGGTCCTCCAGTGCGTCTTACCGCACCTTCAACCTGCTCATGGATAGGTCACTAGGTTTCGGGTCTACATCATGATACTAAAGCGCCCTATTCAGACTCGCTTTCGCTACGGCTCCGCCTCTTCAGCTTAACCTCGCATCATAACGTAACTCGCCGGTTCATTCTACAAAAGGCACGCTCTCACCCATTGACGGGCTCGAACTTCTTGTAGGCACACGGTTTCAGGTGCTATTTCACTCCCCTCCCGGGGTTCTTTTCACCTTTCCCTCACGGTACTGGTTCACTATCGGTCATTAAGGAGTATTTAGGCTTGGGAGATGGTCCTCCCGGATTCAAACTGGATTTCGCGTGTCCAGCCCTACTCAGGATACTGCTAGGTATAAAGTCTATTTAAAATACGAGGCTATTACTCTCTTTGGCTTACCTTCCCAGGTAATTCTTCTATAGACTTTAAGTCCACGTTGCAGTCCTACAACCCCAAGAAGCAAGCTTCTTGGTTTGGCCTGTTTCCCGTTCGCTCGCCGCTACTTAGGAAATCGTTTTTACTTTCTCTTCCTGCAGGTACTTAGATGTTTCAGTTCTCTGCGTTACCTTCTCGTAAGCTATGTATTCACTTACGGATACTATGCATAACATAGTGGGTTTCCCCATTCGGAGACCTAGGGATCAATGCGTACTTACTGCTCCCCCTAGAATATCGTCGTTAGTCACGTCCTTCTTCGGCTCTTAATGCCAAGGCATCCACCGTGCGCCCTTATTAACTTTGCCATTAAAACAAGTATAAGTTTTTTCGAACTATTTAAAATAATTCGCAGCTTTACAGAAATGTTTTACCATTTCTCGGTTTATTTATCGTTATAAGATATTGTTATTTAGTTTTCAATGATCAATTCCTATTTTAACGTCTTCGTTGACAAGACACTTTCGTATCTTATGGAGCCTAGCGGGATCGAACCGCTGACCTCCTGCGTGCAAAGCAGGCGCTCTCCCAGCTGAGCTAAGGCCCCTTCTCTCAACGCAATCTTCTCTATCTTGCATCAAAAGACTGCTTGTTTGGTCTTTATAGACCCCTCAAAACTGAATAAAGTAGAACAACATCTTTTTTTATATTCCTTAGAAAGGAGGTGATCCAGCCGCACCTTCCGATACGGCTACCTTGTTACGACTTCACCCCAGTCATCGGTCTTACCTTAGGAAGCGCCCTCCTTGCGGTTAGGCAACCTACTTTGGGTACTCCCAACTTCCGTGGTGTGACGGGCGGTGTGTACAAGGCCCGGGAACGTATTCACCGCGGCGTGCTGATCCGCGATTACTAGCGATTCCGACTTCATGCAGGCGAGTTGCAGCCTGCAATCCGAACTGAGAATGGTTTTAAGAGATTAGCGCACCCTCGCGGGTTGGCGACTCGTTGTACCATCCATTGTAGCACGTGTGTAGCCCAGGTCATAAGGGGCATGATGATTTGACGTCATCCCCACCTTCCTCCGGTTTATCACCGGCAGTCTCACTAGAGTGCCCAACTTAATGATGGCAACTAGTAATAAGGGTTGCGCTCGTTGCGGGACTTAACCCAACATCTCACGACACGAGCTGACGACAACCATGCACCACCTGTATCCCGTGTCCCGAAGGAACTCCTTATCTCTAAGGATAGCACGAGTATGTCAAGACCTGGTAAGGTTCTTCGCGTTGCTTCGAATTAAACCACATGCTCCACCGCTTGTGCGGGCCCCCGTCAATTCCTTTGAGTTTCAACCTTGCGGTCGTACTCCCCAGGCGGAGTGCTTAATGCGTTAGCTGCGCTACAGAGAACTTATAGCTCCCTACAGCTAGCACTCATCGTTTACGGCGTGGACTACCAGGGTATCTAATCCTGTTTGCTCCCCACGCTTTCGAGCCTCAGTGTCAGTTACAGGCCAGAGAGCCGCTTTCGCCTCCGGTGTTCCTCCATATATCTACGCATTTCACCGCTACACATGGAATTCCACTCTCCTCTCCTGCACTCAAGTCTCCCAGTTTCCAATGCACACAATGGTTGAGCCACTGCCTTTTACATCAGACTTAAGAAACCACCTGCGCTCGCTTTACGCCCAATAAATCCGGACAACGCTTGGGACCTACGTATTACCGCGGCTGCTGGCACGTAGTTAGCCGTCCCTTTCTGGTTAGATACCGTCACTTAAGTAATTTTCCACTCTACTTAACGTTCTTCTCTAACAACAGAGTTTTACGATCCGAAAACCTTCTTCACTCACGCGGCGTTGCTCGGTCAGGGTTGCCCCCATTGCCGAAGATTCCCTACTGCTGCCTCCCGTAGGAGTCTGGGCCGTGTCTCAGTCCCAGTGTGGCCGATCACCCTCTCAGGTCGGCTATGTATCATCGCCTTGGTAGTCCTTTACACTACCAACTAGCTAATACAACGCGGGATCATCAAGTAGTGAAGCAATTGCTTCTTTCAAATAAGAATCATGCGATTCTCATTGTTATGCGGTATTAGCGTTCGTTTCCAAACGTTGTCCCCCGCTACTCGGCAGATTTCCCACGCGTTACTCACCCGTTCGCCGCTCTTCATAAAAATAGCAAGCTATCTTTAATCATCGCTCGACTTGCATGTATTAGGCACGCCGCCAGCGTTCGTCCTGAGCCAGGATCAAACTCTCATTTAAATTTAGTTCATCAAATGAACTGGCTGTTGTTTTGTCTTTCATTATTGAATTGACAGTTGGTATACAAGAAGTTAACTTCTCGCATATAGTCATTCTACTTTATTCAGTTTTCAAAGGTCTATCGCTCTCGTAAGAGATACGCTCTCTCGCGACAACTATTATATTCTATCAAACTCAATTTGTTCTGTCAAGAATAAACTGTGCTTTTTCTCCCTTTTTTTTACACTCGTTCGGAAAACCCCGCCGTTGTCACGTTTAAAGACTATAAAAAAACAGACACCATTGTGTCTGGTTTCCTGTTTTTTTATCTTTTGCCTTCAAGATAAACCATCAAAATGGAAATATCGGCAGGATTTACTCCTGAAATACGACTCGCTTGGCCTAAAGTTTCAGGATTTATTTTCTTGAATTTTTGGCGTGCTTCCGTTGCGATACTGTCTAATGCATCCCAATTCATATTTTTAGGAATGCGTTTAGCTTCTAAACGGTGCATCTTTTCAACTTGTTCTTTTGCTTTTTTGATGTATCCCTCATAGGTAACTTCTGTTTCAATAAGTTCAATAACAGTTCGATCAAGTTTCTCAGAAGATTCACCGACAAATCTAACTACATCAGAATACTTCACTTCAGGACGTTTTAAAAATTCAATACCCGTCAAAGCATCTTTGATTGGCCCAAATCCCATCATCCCAAGTTTTTCTTGCGTATCGGCAAGTGGTTTAAGTTTTTCTTTATTGAGACGAGCAATCTCTGTTTGGTAAGAAGTTAGTTTATCTTGGAAAGCATCCCAGCGTTCGTCACCAACTAAGCCAATTTCTCGTCCAATAGATGTCAAACGCATATCTGCATTGTCATGGCGTAAAATCAAACGATATTCAGCACGAGAAGTCAGTAAACGGTAGGGTTCTAAAGTTCCTTTAGTCACAAGATCATCAATCATTACACCGATATATGCATCACTTCGTTTAAGGATGAGCTCTTCTTTACCTTGAACTTTAAGACTTGCATTGATTCCTGCAACCAAACCTTGTCCAGCCGCTTCTTCATAGCCAGATGTACCATTTGTTTGTCCTGCAGTGAAAAGTCCTGAAACTAGTTTCGTTTCCAGTGTTGGACGGAGCTGGTGAGGTAATACCACATCATATTCGATAGCATAGCCAGTACGCATCATTTTTGCATCTTCTAAACCAGGAATAGAACGGACCAAATCAAACTGAACATCTTCCGGTAAACTTGTGGATAAACCTTGGATGTATACTTCTTCTGTATTCCGCCCTTCTGGTTCTAAGAAAAGTTGGTGACGGGGCTTATCTGCAAAGCGTACAACTTTATCTTCTATAGAAGGACAATAACGTGGGCCGACACCTTTGACAATTCCTGAAAACATTGGAGCACGGTGCAAATTTTCTTGTATAATCTCATGTGTTGTCTTACTTGTATACGTCAGCCAACAAGGAATTTGCTCTGTAAGGTAATCTTCATCTTTTGACAAAAAGCTAAAGTGATTAGGCTTTTCATCCCCTGGTTGAATCTCTGTCGCATCGTAATTAATACTTGATGAGAGTACACGTGGCGGCGTTCCTGTTTTAAAGCGTCCAATTTCAAAGCCCAAATTGCGTAAGTTATCAGCCAAGCCGACAGAGGCTAGCGAATTGTTTGGTCCTGAGGAATATTTAAGCTCACCGATGATAATTTCACCGCGTAAAGCAGTTCCTGTAGTAACAATAACTGCTTGGGCAGCATACTTCGCCCCCGTTGTAACTTTTACGCCTGTTACTTTTCCATCATCAACCAAAATTTCTTCAACCATAGCTTGACGTAAGGTTAGATTTTCTTGATTTTCTACTGTATGCTTCATTTCTTGCGAATATAGTGCCTTGTCTGCTTGTGCACGTAAGGCACGGACAGCAGGCCCTTTACCGGTATTCAACATCTTCATCTGAATATAGGTCTTGTCAATATTTCGCCCCATTTCGCCACCTAAGGCATCAATTTCACGAACAACTATTCCTTTGGCAGAACCTCCGATTGAAGGATTACAGGGCATGAAAGCAACCATGTCGAGATTAATTGTTAATAAAAGGGTTTTGGTGCCCATACGAGCTGAAGCGAGAGCTGCTTCTACACCAGCATGTCCCGCGCCGATCACTATAACATCATATTTTTCTTGAAATTCCATAATTTCTCCATTTTTACAAAACAAAAAGCCAAAGCCAGTGAAAAATACATGCTAAAAAGCACATATCTTCCCGAGCCTTGACCATCGAGTTTTTATGATAGGACTATTTTAACTCTTTTCAAAATTTTTTTCAAGAGTATTTTCCTGTTTATTTTTAAGATATTGCTTCACCATCACGATACAAGACCAACGAAGCAAGTTCCTCTACTGTTCGTGCTGAACCTTCTGGTAGTATTCTGTCTTTTTCTCGAGATGTCGGATCATATTTGCCAGAATAAACAATCGTGCCGTTCCTTAATTTGACCGGAATAGGTGTACCTTTAGGATATATTTCGAACCGGGAACCATTTTCAGGAGCAATACCTTCCAAATACATCCACAAATAAATCTGTCCTGTTTGTTCATTTATACCTCCATATTGGAGATAAAAATCCCGTTTCTGCTTCGTCACTTTTGAATCCAAAACACGTGCTCTTCTGCCATCAATATCACTTTCATAATTAACCCAATCCCCATGAATAGTTTCAAAATTCCCCAGCTTTATTTGCTCAATATTAACTGTTTTTGCTGGGCTGTATTGGTCTGCTTTCGCAAACTCTATTGTTGGCGCGACAACAGAATGTTCATCCTGTTTCACAGCAAAAATTAAAAGAACAGCAGTAAGAACTAATGTAACGTCTGTGATAACAAGCAGTTTTTTCAAGGACAACTCCTTTCCATTTCGATTAGAATTTGATTATAAAATAATTATAACAAAATAACTTAATCTTCAATAACGTTTTACTTGGAGACTTTTTGATATTAAAAGACTTCTAGCTTAATGGCTAAAAGTCTTTTATACTTGATTATTTTTTATCCCAAAATTTATTACAAAATTTAGGAGGTAATTCTCCAGAAGATTTTCCATACGCCCAGCGTTTTTTCTCTACTGGAAGTACATGCCAATCTTCTAAAAGCATCAAACTTTGATAGCGTTGGAGATATCCTGCGCATTCTTCACACCAGATCTCATCTCCACTTCTCCAGAATGCAGCTAAAAGGTCATCTTGGCTTTTAAATTCTTTATAGCTTTTTGCCATTTTTAGCCATTCACTTTTGTACTTTTTCAAAGCTTGATAGAAGTCTTCATATTCATCTACTGATTGAATATCTTTTTGCCAGTCTTCAAAAAACCACCATGGTTCATCATAGCCTGACATTGTGATTACTCTATACATATTTCTTGTCCAGCTTCTTTTCTTTAATATACATCTCTTGTTATGTATTGTAACGAAAAAATATGCTTTTGAGAAATATTTTGCACTATTTTACAGATATGTCAATATTCTTAATGCAAAACGCAGCAAACTCCTCTAAACGTTCGGTCTTTTTAGTCAAGTGTAAGAAACCTACGACTGCTTCGAAGCCTGTAGATATACGATAAGTCACAACATCTGTATTTTTCGCTGTTGTTTTAGAGTGCGCATTTCGCCCACGTTTGAAATAAAGAAGTTCCTCTTCTGTTAGAAAGTCAACGTCTTCCATTTTACGAATTAAGGCAGCCTGTGCTTTAGCGGAAACATATTGCGTGGCTTGTCGCTGAAGTTCTCCTGGTTTAGTTAATCCTTTATCGAGGAGATAATCTCTAACGAAAACTTCATAAACAGCATCTCCGATATAGGCGAGTGCTACACCATTTAATAACTCTGCATCTTTTTTATTCACGATGCCACCTCACACCTTGAGCAGTATCTTCAAGCACAATCCCTTGTGCCTTTAATTCATCACGAATCTTATCTGCTTGAGCAAAATCTCGTGCTGCTCTTGCCGCTTGCCTTGCTTCGATTAAGTCTTCAATTTCAGCATCTAATCTTGTATCTTGATTTTCAAAACGCAAACCGAGAATTAAGAGAACATCCTCAAAGAAGGCTTTAACTTCTAATCCACCATTTCCCTTATTTACCCAAGTGATAAAGTTATAAAAAACAGTTAAACCATTCGCAATATTAAAGTCCTCATCCATTGCTGTTTCAAACTCTGCTTTGAATTTAGCAAGAACTTCTAAGTCAGCCTGACCTTCTACTTCAAGATTGCGGTAAGCATTTTCAATCTTCTTGACATTATTTTCTGCATCTTGTACGGCTTCATCTGTAAAGTTAACAGGTCGGCGATAATGAGTCGTAGCCAAGAAAAAGCGGAGAATTGTTGGACTTACTACGTCGAGCATTTCATGCACGGTTTTAAAGTTTCCTAAAGACTTAGACATTTTTTCACCGCTGACATTTACAAATCCATTGTGCATCCAGTAGTTCACAAATTTTTTACCTGTTTTAGCTTCTGATTGCGCAATTTCATTGGTATGATGAGGGAACTCCAGATCAGCTCCTCCCGCATGTATATCTAAAGTATCCCCTAAAAGATCACTGCTCATCACTGAACATTCGATGTGCCACCCTGGACGTCCTTCACCCCAAGGGCTTGACCAAGAAATTTCGTCTTTTTTCGCGGATTTCCATAAGGCAAAATCCGCTGGGCTTTCTTTACGTACTGTTTCTTCATCTGTTCGACCAGAAGCGCCTTGCAGCAGTTCTTCTAAATTTTTATTTGCGAGCTTAGCATAACCTTTTGATTTTGCAACACGAAAATAGACGTCGCCTTCGGCTTCGTAAGCGAACCCTTTATCCATTAAATCTTGAATAAAGGTAATCATCTTGTCGATATAGTTAGTTGCTCTTGGATTTACCGTTGCACGTTTAACATTGAGAGCATCTGTATCTTGATAAAATGCGGCAATATATTTGTCGGATAATTCAAGTGGTGTAAGATGTTCCTGAGAGGCTCCTTTGATAATTTTATCATCAACATCTGTAAAGTTAGAGACGTAAATCACTTCAAAGCCTCGGTATTCCATATATCTACGGATTAAATCGAAAGCAACAACAGATCGTGCATTCCCGATATGGATGTAGTTATAGACTGTTGGACCACAAACATACATCTTTATCTTATTTTCTTCGAGAGGATGGAACTCCTCGATTTTTCTTGTCATTGTATTATAGATGTGAAGCATGGTAGCTCGCCTCCCTTTTTTCTTCTATGGACGAAATTTTCTCTGAGTCTTTTTGTCCCTTAACTCGAACAACTTTTGCTGGAATACCTACTACTGTAACTTCAGGTGGGACATCACTTACGACAACAGCACCAGCACCAACTTTGGCATTTTCGCCAATTTCGATAGGACCAAGCAGCTGTGAGTGTGCTGATATTAAGGCCCCCTTACGCACCGTAGGGTGACGTTTTCCTTTATCTTTCCCTGTTCCTCCAAGGGTTACTCCGTGATAAAGTTTAACATCTGTTTCTACTATCGCTGTCTCACCGATAACCAATCCAGAACCGTGATCGATAAAAACTCCGTGGGCAATCGTTGCTCCTGGATGAATTTCGATTTGTGTCCAAAAACGCCAAAACTGTGAATTCATACGCGCCCAAAGTTTAAAGTTATGTGTCCACAGCCAATGACTAAAACGATGTGCTGCTAAAGCTTTTACTCCCGGATAAGTCAAGAGAACTTCTAGCCCAGTTCGTGCAGCAGGATCATTTTCTTTAGTGACACGGATGGCTTCCTGCCAAAAGCCTCTCTTTTTATTTTTCATATTCATTTATTATAGCAAAAATCTATAGGAAAAGCGCATTACACTGCGCCTTCCTCCTTTTTATCACTCTGGTCGAGTTGTTGATAATTCTGGAAACTCTTCATCTATGACTGACGCTTTGCGTTCACGGCGCTCAAATTTAGGACCAGATGTTTTTTCTTTATGAGATCCACGGTGACCATTACCGTTATTCCCATTACGACGTTCGCGTGGCTTATGTTCAGGTTCTTCATAACCTTCTGGTTTTTCTAGCAAAGCACGTACTGAGGCATCAACACGACCTTTATCATCAACTTTTGTAATCTTAACTTTAACAACATCTCCAAGCTTCAAAGCATCTTCTACTTTGTTCGTGCGATTCCATGCAAGTTCTGAAATATGTACCATCGCATCAGTATGGCCAAAAAGATGAACAAATGCACCGAATTTTTCGATTCTTACAACCTTTGCTTCATACACATCGCCGACTTTGGCTTCGCGGACCAATTCTGTAATGATTTCTTTCGCACGGTTAATCGCTGTCTGATCAGGAGAAAAGATAGAACAAAGTCCATCTTCATCGATGTCAATTTTAACTCCTGTTTCTTCGATGATTTTGTCAATCGTTTCGCCGCCCTTACCAATAACAATCTTAATTTTATCCGCATTAATTTTAATCGTATCAATTTTAGGTGCGGATGGTGCAAGATTTGGACGTGGTTCCGAAATTGTTGCTTCAATCACATCTAATATTTCAAAACGAGCGCGTTTTGCTTGTGCGAGTGCTTCTGCCAAAATTTCGGCAGTAATTCCTGAAATTTTGATGTCCATTTGTAAAGCAGTAATCCCCTCGCGTGTACCAGCAACTTTGAAATCCATATCACCAAAGTGATCTTCCAAACCTTGAATATCTGTCAAAATAGTATAGTTGGAGCCGTCTGAGATTAAGCCCATAGCAATTCCAGCTACCGGCGCCTTGATTGGTACTCCTCCAGCCATCAAGGCTAATGTTCCTGCACAAATCGAAGCTTGTGATGAAGAACCATTCGACTCTAGTACTTCCGCAACTAAACGTACAGCATAAGGAAATTCTTCAAGTGACGGCATAACTTGCTCAAGCGCACGCTCACCAAGTGCACCATGCCCTATTTCGCGGCGACCAGGTGCACCATAACGTCCAATTTCTCCCACTGAATACTGCGGGAAATTATAGTGGTGCATGAAACGTTTTTTATATTCCAGATCCAAGCCATCAATGACTTGTGCTTCCCCCATCGGAGCCAGAGTCAAAGTTGACAAGGCTTGCGTTTGCCCACGTGTAAAGAGAGCTGATCCGTGTGTAATTGTATTCGGTGTAAAGTCTATTTCTGCTTCTAAAGGACGAATCTCATCGACTTTACGACCATCAGGGCGAATTTTATCCTCTGTTATGAGGCGACGGACTTCTGTATGTTCCATTCCCTCCAGAATCTCAGAAACATCACGCATAATGCGCTCAAACTCTTCATGTTCGGCATAAGCTGTTTCATATTCTGCTTTGACACGATCTTTAACGGCTTGAGTAGCCGCTTCACGCGCAAGCTTTTCTTCTACTTGTACAGCAGCTTGCAAGTCTTTATTATAGTCTGCAATAATTTGGGCTTTCAATGTTTCATCAACACGCAAAAGTTCAACTTCTGCCTTGTTCTTACCAACTTTGGCTACAATCTCATTTTGGAAAGCAATAAGTTCTTTAATCGCTTCGTGTCCTGCAAGGAGGGCATCGAGCATGATTGTTTCTGATAGTTCCTTTGCACCTGACTCTACCATATTGATCGCATCAATATTCCCAGCGACAGCAAGATCCAAATCAGACTTTTGCATCTGTGCAACATCGGGATTAATGACAATTTCACCATTGATATAGCCCACTTCAACACCCGCAATCGGTCCGTCAAAAGGAATATCTGAAATGGCTAATGCCAAGGAACTTCCAAACATCGCTGCCATACGCCCACTTGCATTTTCATCATAAGAGAGTACAGTATTGATTACTTGTACTTCATTTCGAAAACCGTCAGCAAACATTGGGCGTATAGGGCGATCAATCAACCGGGCAGTCAGAGTAGCATAAGTGGATGGTCGTGCTTCACGCTTATTAAAACCTCCAGGAAATTTTCCTGCGGCATACATTTTTTCTTCATAATTAACTTGCAAAGGGAAAAAGTCACCGTTTGCCATTTTTTTCGACATGGTCGCTGCAGTTAGCACGGTTGTGTCTCCATAGCGAACAATAACTGCGCCATTGGCTTGCTTGGCAACTTGACCTGTTTCAACAACAAGCTCGCGTCCTGCAAAATTCATTCTGAAAGTTTCTTTTTTCATGTTTTCTCCCACTTTTCGAGATTTCAGTGCTTCTCATTTCTATCCAAAAATCAATTTGCTTTCTCAAAAGTAAACTCATTTTTGTATAGAACAGCACTGTGCCCATTATACTATATTTTTGAGGATAAAAAAAGCTTTGTAAGAGCAATCTATAACGGTTTTAGGCATTCGGACGCCACAAAAGAAAACGCTCACTTTCCAATGAAATTTTTAACTTCTCTGATAAAAAGGATTGTAAAAAAATAATCATTCTCTTCATACAAAAAAAGCAACTGTACGTTGCTTTTTGGTAAAGGTATATTTTTACTTTAAGTATCTCAATACATTTTTCCATTGTATCAGCTAAGCAGATAACTATTCTCGCTTTTTATCCATTTCATACCAAAATTTATGTTTTTCAAGCATATAAGCAAGAACATCGGTTTGGTAAACTTGCTCCAAAAAACTTCTAGAAAGTACTTCGTTTGCTTTTCCTTGTTTTACTATTTTTCCCTCATGTAAAACTAGAACATTTTCTGAAAAAGACAGAGCTAAATTAATATCATGAAAAACAGCAATGATGATTTGATTTTGAGCAAAATACTCATCAATATTGCGCAACATTTCTAGTTGATAATAAATATCCAAATGATTATTGGGTTCATCCAATAAAACAATCTGAGGGTTCTGTAATAAAGTCCGGGCTAAAAAGACACGCTGCAGCTGGCCGCCAGAAAGTGTTGACAGTTGTTGATCTTTTATCGTATCCAAATCAAATGCGGCTATCACTTCTGCTACACGTGCTTTATCTTGGGCACTTGCCACTGCCATAAATCGTTTTCTCAGCTGGGTGTAGAGTCCCATCATCAAAGTTTCATAGACGGAATAAGAAAAATATACAGCTGGGTTTTGAGAGAGAAGAGCCACTTTTTCTGCTAATTCAATTCTTTTTAATGTGGTCAATGATTGTTCGTTTAGTTCAATTTTTCCTTGATATTTTAGCAAACCAGCTAGACCCTTTAAAAGCGTTGATTTCCCACTACCGTTTGGTCCTAAAATTGCTAACCTTTCCCCTGCCTTGACAGAAAAATTAATATCAGAAAGAATCTCTTTTCCCGAATACTCAACCTTCATATTTTCAACTTTTAACATCTCATACTTGTCCTTTTCTAAAGAAAATATAGCAGAAAAATGGCGCACCAATGAGGGCTGTTACTGCTCCAATTGGTAATTCTCTTGTTTGGAAAACACTTCTTGCTACAGTATCTGCAAGAACACAGAGCAAGCCGCCTATAAGTGCTGAGCTTGGAAGAACCCACTTATGTGTCGCACCAAACAAACGACGAGCGATATGGGGTGCAATCAAATCGACAAAACCAATCACTCCCGTCATTGCTACGCTGGCTCCTGTGAGCAAAGTCGATAAGCTAATTAAAATAACTTTCGTCCGTTTGACTTCTACTCCTTGACTCAAAGCAAAGGTATCACCAAAACTCAAAATATCCATTTCTTGGTGAAAGTAAAGTAAGCAGATGAAACTAAAGACAAAGAGCAAAGCGAGGAGCTGTACGTTTTCCCACGAAGCTCCTGAAAAACTCCCCAATTGCCAGAAAATGATACGTTGCATATAATCCGGCGAAAAGGTCATCATTAAGGTTAAAAAAGAATTAACAAACAAAGAAAATATCATTCCCACCAAAATGATAGTTTGATTATCTAATGATTGGGAAAGTTGTTGAGCAAAGAGTAAAACGATAAAAACAGTTACAAGTCCAAAAGCAAAGCCCGCAAGGCTCATCGAAATCGAAGTGCTCATAAAATTAATACCGAGTAACATCACAGTCGAAGCGCCTAATGAAGCACCTGATGATACGCCTAAGGTATAGGAAGAGGCTAAAGGATTTTGTAAAAGTGATTGCATCACTGTTCCACTAGCACCCAAGGCTAAGCCGACAAGAAAGCTGAGCAAAATCCGAGGCATGCGAACTTCAAGAAGAATACTTTGCAAAAGAGGAGCAGAATCTTTCCCTCTGCCCAATATCATATTCATTAAATCACCGACTGATATCGGAGCACTTCCTATTTGAAGGCTTAAAAGCATTGCCAGTAAAGACAGGGCCAAAAGCATCACAATAATGCTTATTCTATTCTTATTTGAAGTTTTTGAATACATCAGGATATACCGCTTTTGCCATTTCTGTCATTGCTTTTATTACATGTTGATTAGGAAGCGAGCTTCTTTCGTTATCAATAGAATAAACGGCTTTATTTTTTACTGCCTTCACTTCTTCCCAACCTTTCAATTTTAAAATGTCGTTAATAGGATCCGGAACATATTCAACATTTGTTAATATTACATCTGGATTAGCCATAATTGCTGCCTCTTCTGAAACTTTGATGGCTCCTGTTTCTTTGGCCATCACATTCTCAGCTCCAATTGTTTCAATCATTTCATTGATATAAGTGTCCTTTCCCATACTATAAATTTCTGGGGAAGCCGCGATTTCAAACAGAACCCTTTTCTTATGATTTATTTTTGCAGCTTGTTCTTTAAAAGCAGAGATATCCTTCTCCATCTGACCAGTAAGTTGTTCTCCTTTTTCTTTTTGGTTTAAAACTGTCGCCACGAGACGAATATTGTTTTCAATTTCTTTAAAGTTCTTTTCAGTAGGTAGGACGACAACACTCGTTCCTTTATCTTGTAGCTTCTTAATTTTATCTTCCGATTGGAACAGGGTCAAATCACTCACAAATAAAAGTTCTGGCTGGAGCGCCATTATTTTTTCAAGATCCAAGTTCATAAGGTCTGTCTGCTGCACATTTTCCAAACCCTTAACATACTTGGGGCTTTGCGTATCTACAGCAATGAGTTTATCTTTTTGCCCCAGATCGTTAATCACTTGTGTCACCGCAGGTGAGAGTGACACAACTCTCTGAATATTGTTGGGAATTTTTACTCTCTCACCTTGTGGTGTCGTAATTTCAACTTTAGATGAGTTTGCTTCCTGAGTCACGTGTTTATTTTTTGTACATGCTGATAGACTAACCACCATAAACAGCAAACCAATTATCGTTAGTGTTTTCTTTTTCATTTGTTCTCCCTCACTAAAAAAGCTCTCATCATGTAAAGCCCTTATTTTTGAAACCAAGGCCCTTGCTAACAGTGTCACCCACAAATATGACTTAGTCTGGTCCCTCACAGTCATTTAAGTGCTGCTAAGAAGTTACCCTCTTTCCATACTTGCCGCTGTTCTTGTATTATTTTTATTTATCTCATCTTGAGACATAATATTCCTCTTATTTTACCATGTCTACACTTAACTTCGGTAACTAAAACACTTGGCTTACTACAGAGGATATAAGATAATGAGATAACTCTAAATATCAAACATCTTCCATTAAAAATTTTTTTATTTTAACCCTTACCTATATAACGTGAAACCTTTCACGTAAATAGCGCTATGAAATCCCCCTCAAATTTGATAGAATAGACATATCATAATATTATAGGAGAAAAACTGTGACTTATTCTGACGCACAACTTAAACTTTTTTCACTGAACTCGAATCCTGAATTAGCTGAAAAAATTAGCAAAATTATGGATGTTCCTTTGGGGAAAGTAACTTCAAAACAATTTTCTGACGGAGAAATCATGATTAACATGGAAGAAAGTGTTCGTAATCATGATGTGTATATTATCCAGTCAACAAGTTGGCCAGTCAATGACAACATTTGGGAATTGTTGATTATGATTGATGCTTGCGTCCGTGCATCTGCACATTCAGTCAATATCGTTATGCCATACTTTGGTTATGCGCGTCAAGACCGAACTGCTTCAAGCCGTGAACCAATCACAGCTAAGCTTGTAGCTGATATGCTCGTCAAAGCTGGAGCAGATCGTGTACTCACTTTAGACATCCATGCAGTTCAAGTTCAAGGTTTCTTTGATATTCCTGTCGATAATCTCTTTACTGTACCGCTTTTTGCTGAGTACTACATGAATAAAGGATTGTCTGGCGATGACGTTGTTGTTGTTGCACCTAAAAACTCTGGTATCAAACGCGCGCGTAGTCTTGCGGAATATTTAGAAGCTCCTATTGCCATCGTTGACTATGAAGATGACGATGCAAAACGTGAAAATGGTTATATCATTGGTAATGTTGAAGGGAAAAAAGTTATTCTTATTGATGATATCCTCAACTCAGGTGTAACATTCTCAAATGCTGCTTCTGTCGTGCGCGAAGCAGGTGCTGGAGACGTTTATGCCGTAGCAAGTCACGGTCTCTTCACTAAAACGGCAGCTGACTTACTTGAAAAGTCTGGAATTTGTGAAGTTCTCGTCACAGACTCTGTAGCTACTAAAAATCGTAAACCTAACAATGTAAAATACCTTAGTGTCGATAAACATATGGCAGATGCAATTCTTCGTATTCATGAAGGACGTCCTGTATCTCCGCTCTTCAAATTTGATAAAAATCAAGACTAAAGTCTATTCTGAACAATATTTAAGTTCATTCACCACCAGCTTTTCGCTGGTTTTTTATATGAAAAAAAGCCACGCTGGCAAAACGAGACTTCATGTTCAGGAAATTTTAATCGATATTTTGATTTGCCATATCCAATATATCATTTCTGCTTATCAATAACGTTACCTTTTGTTAACAGAGCTAAAAACGGTTAGCTATCTCTTTTTTTATCATTCTTTTCTTCCTTTATTTTTTTGTCCTCAAGAGTAAATCCTTTTGATTTGAGATAGAGAAAGAGTTCTTGAAATAATGGATTGATTTGACAAATGAGTTGAAGCATTCGTGCAAAGAAAAAAAGTAAAGAACTATTGATAACAAATTCTATTTCATGGTTGTACATTTTTACATTTGAAAACTTATAAAACTCGAAAACACCCCAAAAGATTGCTATCGTTACACCATCAATCACTATTCTTTTCTTCAAAGGCGGATCCATTTTTTCGCCATCCTTGAGCCATGTTAATCCTAAAATAATTACAATTAATGCCGAGATACCTAATAAGTTATATTCCATTTGTCTGCTCTTCCTTTCCTATAAGACTGCTTACCAGCTTAAATTTATTATATCCTTCATTTTTAGATTGTTCCACTTCGTTTAAAAAATTATACTTTAGCCTTTGTCAGTGTTATAATTGGTATAGGCAGATTACAATAATATAATTAATACATCTTTCAAAGGTCACCTCTCTGCCTAGGTGGCTTTTTTCATAACCTGTACTTACTTTAGTCACTTCTTTCTCCTCTCATAACTTCATTTATCTAAAAAATTAGCGGAAGCGTTCGAATTTCAGAAAAAAAATATAAAACATGGTAATATAGAGATAATGGAAACTTACGATTGTCATTAAGCTTTCGTATAGAGTACATAAATGAAATACACACATTTATTAAAAAGGTTAAGTTAATAGAACCTTACATGTCCTTGAAATAAGACTTTTAATAGAAACTCGAAAGAGAGGAAAGAACAATTATATATCTAGATAATGCCGCAACAACACCGATACTTCCTGAAGTTGTTGATGTCATGACGGAAGTTCTTGCTAACAATTTTGGCAATCCGTCCAGTACGCACAATTTTGGTCGCCAAGCGAGCCAACTCGTACGTCAGGCACGAGAAACAGTAGCTAAGGCACTTCAAGTTTCGCCTGGAACAATTACTTTTACTTCCGGCGGAAGTGAATCCAACTCCACCGCTTTGGTCGGTTACGCTTTAGCCAACCGTCAAAATGGTAATCATATTATCACCACTGCCTTAGAGCATCCATCAGTACTTAATGCCCTTGACTACTTGAAAACACGTCATGGCTTTGATGTTACTTTTGTTCAACCCCAAGCTGATGGCTCTTTCCCCACCCAATTGATTGAAAATGAATTGCGGGAAGAGACAATTCTTGTTTCAATGATGATGGCCAATAATGAAACTGGGCAACTACTTCCCATCAAAGAAGTGGGGCAACTTTTAGAAAATCATCAAGCTGTTTTTCATGTTGATTCAGTACAAACAATGGGTAAAATCCCCGTACATCCTGAGGAGCTAAAAATAGATTTTCTATCAGCTAGCGCTCACAAATTCCACGGTCCAAAAGGTGTCGGCTTTCTTTATCACCGTTCTGGACTAAAATTTGACAGTATTATCCACGGTGGTGAACAAGAAGAAAAACGCCGTGCAGGTACGGAAAATCTTCATTCTCTTTTGGGCATGGCAAAAGCACTACAAATTGCAACAGATAACATGAATGCTAATTATGCCCATGTTGAAAAACTCAAAGCTTCACTTCTAGATGATCTTGCAGAAATTGAATATTATACACACGAATTTGGTCCGAGTATGCCACATGTTGTAAATATCGGGTTCCCAGGGAAAAATCATGATTTATTACTCGCAAAACTTGATCTTGCTGGTGTGGCAATTTCAACTGGTTCCGCCTGCACCGCTGGAACAGTTGATCCTTCCCATGTTCTCGAAGCTGTATATGGTAGTGAATCACCAAAACTTAAAGAAAATATTCGTGTTTCTTTTTCAGAACTCAATACTGAAGAAGAAATTCACAATTTTGTTCAAACACTAAAAGAAAGGGCACTATAAAAGATGGCTTTTATTACTGAAAAAAAACTTGAGGGCTGCAAATACAGCTACTCATTATCACCGAAAGTTAAGAAATTTACTCTCAAAGACACAACTTTTTCTCAAAATAATATTGGAAACTTTGAATTTAAACGTATACTTGAAGAGGTTCCAAATTCTGGTCAAGGTTTTCTCCTTAAAATTATTATTAATCCTGATTTAACAGGTTTTAAACTATCAGTTACTGATAAATCAGGATTACGTAATGTGAATATCTTTAAAAATGCTAGCGAAATTATCCAAGAAAAATTTTATTTCCAAATGGATACTTTTGTTGATCGTGAAATCTTTATTAAAAATGAAGTCTAAAAAAACTCCCAAATGGGAGCTTTTTATTTCCTAATTTCAAAAACATTCATCAAAAAAACCTCACAAAATGTGAGGTTTTTTTAAGAAGTGAGTCCACTTCAATAATTCTTAACGAATTATGCTTTGATTTCAGCTACGATACCTGAACCAACAGTACGTCCACCTTCACGGATAGAGAAAGTAGTTCCTTGTTCGATGGCAACTGGGTGGATAAGTTCAACGTCGATGTGAACGTTATCACCAGGCATTACCATTTCAGTACCTTCTGGAAGTTTAACTGAACCAGTAACGTCAGTTGTGTGGAAGTAGAATTGAGGACGGTAGTTGTCGAAGAATGGAGTGTGACGTCCGCCTTCTTCTTTGCTCAATACGTAAACTTCACCTTCGAATTTAGTATGTGGAGTGATTGAACCTGGTTTAGCGATAACTTGACCACGTTCGATTTCGTCACGTTGAACACCACGGAGAAGTACACCAACGTTATCGCCGGCAAGACCTTCGTCAAGTGTTTTACGGAACATTTCGATACCAGTAACGACAGCTTTTTTAGTGTCTTCTTTGATACCAACGATTTCGATTTCGTCGTTGACTTTAACAGTACCACGTTCGATACGACCTGAAGCAACTGTACCACGACCAGTGATTGAGAATACGTCTTCGACTGGAAGCAACAATGGTTTGTCAGTGTCACGTTCTGGAGTTGGGATGTATTCATCAACGATGTCCATAAGTTCTTCAACTTTAGCAACCCATTGAGGTTCACCGTTCAAAGCACCAAGAGCTGAACCAGCGATTACTGGAGTATCGTCACCTGGGAAGTCGTATTCTGACAAGAGGTCACGTACTTCCATTTCAACAAGTTCCATAAGTTCTTCGTCATCAACGAGGTCAGCTTTGTTAAGGAATACGATAAGGTATTTAACACCAACTTGACGTGAAAGCAAGATGTGTTCACGTGTTTGTGGCATTGGTCCATCAGTTGCAGCAACTACAAGGATCGCACCGTCCATTTGGGCAGCACCAGTGATCATGTTTTTAACGTAGTCCGCGTGACCTGGGGCGTCGATGTGGGCATAGTGACGTTTATCAGTTTCGTACTCGATGTGAGCAGTGTTGATAGTGATTCCACGTTCGCGTTCTTCTGGCGCAGCATCGATAGATGCGAAATCAGTCGCTTTAGAGTAACCTTTGTCAGACAATACTTTAGAGATTGCAGCTGAGAGGGTAGTTTTACCATGGTCAACGTGTCCGATAGTACCAATATTTACGTGCGGTTTGCTACGGTCGTAAACTTCTTTAGCCATTTTAAAATGTCTCCTTTGAGAAAAAATATATTTTTTATAGGTAGAAGTGCTTTGCACAAACTACCGTTCCATAACATTATACTGGATTTTCGCTTTAAATGCAAACTTTATTGCTATTTATCTGGCTTTTTTTGACTTTTCGTAGTAAAATATATAAAAAATGATAAGGAGTAATATCGATATGGGATTAACTTTTAGAAAACGTGATGATTTCGATAAAATGATGGATGATTTAGGCGTCTCAACCGGTAATTTAGACACTGATAAAGCAACAGCAAAAACTGAGAAGCAAGAAGATCCATTTGCGAAATTCTTAGAACCAAAAGAGTCTTCAAAATCGGAAACGGACGATTCTGGTAAATAGTGTGACATTTTACTAATTTATTGCTAGAATAGAACTGAGAATAATAAATATTGAGGAAACTATGACTTACAAAAAGAAACAAAAATCTACTTTTCAAAAAGTGACGATGGTTGTTGTCGTTGCGATGCTGCTACTTATTGTCTTTAGCTCCCTAGCTATGGCTCTGTCTGCATTTTAAAAACTGCTTGAAGCAGTTTTTTATATTATAAAAAGCTTGGATATCCAAGCTTTTTATTTTATTCAAACCCATCAGTTAATACTTGAGGAAATTCATTTCTTACAATGGTAGCACAGCTTGAGCAAAGGGCATGTAAATGTTCATTTTCATCAGTCCCAACGGTCACATCTGTACGGCGGCAACGGTCACATACTTGACCTGCTGCTTGTTCCACAAGAATAGCTACATCATCAAATTTAAGAGCTTCTTCTGGTGCTCCTTCATTTGATACAGAGAATTCTGAAACAATGAGAAGTTGAGCAACATTTTCATCAAGACTTACAAGAAGACTTGAAACCACTTCATTAGGATATACAGTAACTTTTGCTTCAAGTGATTTACCAATTAATTTTGCTTCGCGTGCTTCTTCAAGCGCTTTAAGTACTTTATTTCGGAAATCAAGGAATGCTTCCCATTCACCGAGTAACTCTTCTGAGCCAGTGAAGTCTTTAACTTCAGGCATTTCAGCAAGATAAGCGAACTCTTCCGTTTCTGCTTCAAGGTATGACCAGATTTCTTCTGCTGTGTGCGGCAGAATCGGAACTAAAAGTTTTGTCAAATCTGCAAGCATTGTATACATCACGGTTTGCATTGAACGACGATCTGCAGCATTGGCTGCCTCGATGTATACCACATCCTTAGCAAAATCAAGATAGAAAGCAGACAAATCATTGGTCAAGAAGTTAATCACTTGCTTATAAACACTCATGAAATTGTATGAATCATAAGCTTCACGTACTGATTCTACTAGTGTATTGAATTTGACAAGCATATATTTATCAACACTACGTAAGTTTTCATAAGAAACCGCATTTGTGTTTTTATCAAAATCGGTAGTATTTGCAATTAGGAAACGCATTGTGTTACGGATTTTACGATAAACTTCTGAAACTTGATTAAGAATCTCCATAGAAACACGAACATCGGCTTCAGTATCGACAGAAGCTACCCACAGACGAAGAATATCTGCCCCTAATTTTCCTGTCACATCTGAAGGTAAAATTGTATTACCAATAGATTTAGACATTTTACGTCCTTTTCCATCAAGAACAAAGCCTTGTGACAGAACTGCTTTGTATGGAGAAACACCGTTAACAGCAACTGAAGTTGTGATTGAAGAGTTAAACCAACCACGATATTGATCTGAACCTTCAAGATAAAGATCGGCAGGATAAGATAGGTAATCACGTTCGTTCAGAACACCATTCCATGATGAACCTGAATCAAACCAGACATCCATGATGTCTTTTTCTTTTGTGAATTTACCGTTTGGAGAACCAGGATGAGTGAAGCCTTCTGGTAACAACTCTTTAGCTTCACGTTCAACCCAAACTTTTGAACCGTGTTCCGCAAAAAGCTGGGCAACATGTTCTGTTGTTTCCGGCGTAATGATTGCCTCTCCATTTTCCGCATAGAAGATTGGCAGTGGAACACCCCAAGCGCGTTGACGAGAAATGACCCAATCTCCACGGTCACGAACCATATTATAGAGACGTGTTTTCCCCCAAGGGATAATCCAATCCACTTGTTCAATTTCACTTAGGATATTTTCACGGAAGTCATCAATCGATGCAAACCATTGTGGTGTTGCACGGAAAATAACGGGTTTCTTCGTACGCCAATCATGTGGATAACTGTGTGTAAAGAAGTCAAGCTTCAGCAAAGCTCCTTTTTCTTCTAACCATTTACTTACAATTTTGTTTCCTTCATCGTAGAAGATACCTTCTAAACCAGGTGCTTCATCCGTATAGTAACCACGGTTGTCCACAGGTGATAGAACTTCAAGTTTATATTTACGGCTAAAGAAGTAGTCATCTTCACCATGACCCGGTGCGCTATGAACGAGTCCAGTACCAGAATCAAGTGTGACATAATCCCCATTCATAATCAATGATTCACGATCATAAAATGGGTGATAAGCCGTCATCATATCCATTTCAGAACCTTTAAGTGTTTGAATTACCGTTGGGTTTTCCCACTCTAAAGTCTCTGCCACCTTGCTAAGCATTTCTGAAGCAACAACAAATTTACGATTTCCTACTTCTACAACTGAATATTCGTAGTCTGGATGTACAAAAATCCCCATATTTGCTGGCAATGTCCAAGGTGTCGTTGTCCAGATAACAAATTCTGCATCTTCTGGTAACAAGCCCTTAACATCTTTTGCTTTGAAAGCCACAAAGATTGATGCCGAACGGACATCTTGGTATTCAATTTCCGCTTCTGCCAATGAACTTTCTGATGAAGGAGACCAGTAAATTGGTTTTTGACCTTTGTAGATATAGCCTTTTTCCGCCATTTTACCGAAGACACGAATTTGTGCAGCCTCATATTCTGGGAGAAGTGTCATATATGGACGTTCCCAATCTGCTAAAACTCCTAAAGACTTAAAGTCTGAACGCTGCATATCTACTTGCTTAAGCGCATATTTGCGACACTCCTCAAGATAGTCTAACATGTCCATTTCTTTACGGTTCATACCCGCTTTTGAAAGTTGTTGTTCGATAGGTAAACCGTGAGTATCCCATCCTGGTACATATGGTGCACGGAAACCAGACATGGATTTATAGCGTACAATAATATCTTTCGAAATTTTATTTAGAGCATGTCCAACGTGGATATTTCCATTTGCATAGGGAGGTCCATCGTGCAACATAAACGATGGTTTACCTTCATTCAGTTCTTGACGTGCTTCATAAAGTTTAGCTTCTTCCCAGCTTTTTTGCCAGCCAGCTTCTTTATTTGGCAAGCCTGCTCGCATCGGGAAAGCCGTTTTTCCTAAATTCAATGTATCTTTAATTTTCATAATTTTTACCTTTCTTTTAAACTTTATCTGTTTACCAGTATCTCTAAACTCTCTGTTTCTTGCGTATTATCATTCTAATCCGCTAAAGCGGAAAGAATGATAATAAAAAACGGTCTTTCGAAAAAGGACGAAAGACCGTGGTACCACCTTAATTTTTCTCACAAAAAGTGAGAACTCTTACGTACGTAACGTGTACAGCGTCTAAACTTACTTGACTTGGGCTTAGAATAATTTAGGTGATAATCCGAAAAACAGGGAATATGAGACTTCCATCAACTCTCACTTGCTGTAAATATATTTTTCTTTTCTTGTCCTAAAATTAAATTATTTATGTTCAGGTGCTTCTACTTCTGGAACTTCTGTTTGCATTTCTGGAAAAACTGGATAAGAAGTTTCTTCATTTTTTTCAGTTTCTGCAACTTTTCCGTCTTCAGAGGGTAATTTTTCAGTTTCCTCTTCAAGAGCGGGAGCCAAAACTTCTTTCACAGTCTGTGGAATTTCAGTTTCTTCAACTTCAACTTCAACTATTTTTTCAGTTTCTTCCTTAACTGTAGGTTCTACAACAGTGTTTTCTTCAGCCTTAGAAAGTTGATCTTTAGCGATATTTCCTTGTAAAGATGTATCACTCAACTGCATATCTACAATTTCTTGAAGCTTTTCTTCAGGATTTGTGATATGTGAAGATGTTGCTTCTAGAGTATCTTGCCAATCTTCTGAATGAATACTTGCCAACTGAGCCTCAATAATTGAAGTCATACGTTGGTGATAAAGACGCATTTTACGTTTCAAATCATCTGTATCACGAACCAAACGACGTGCATCATCCGAAGCTTGATTAAGGATTGTTCCTGCTTCTTTTTTAGCGGCTTCAATAATGAGCTGACCTTTTTGACTAGCTTCAGCAATAATGCTGTTTGATTCACTCTGTGCTTGAACACGTAAATTGTCGGCCGCATCTTGTGCAACGACAATAGATTTATTCAAGGAATCTTTCATATCATCGAAATATTTTACGCGTTCACGTAAAGCCTTAAGCTCACGCTCTTGATCTTTAATTTTTTGTGCAAATTCATCGTAATCACGAACAACGATATCTAAAAATTCTTCAATTTCATGTTTGTTGTAACCACGCATTTGTGTATTAAATGTTTTATTTTGAACATCTAAACTATTTAATGCCATAAGTACCTCCAATCTCCCAAGAGACTCTAACTTTTCTTATGATTCTTAGTAATTTCACATTCGATTTTCTGTTTACCTTTTTTGGTTTCACCTAAAATTCTTAGAATCTTAATACGACCTAGGCCACGAACACTGATTAAATCTCCTTGTTCGACAGTAAAATCTTTCTTTTCAATTTCAAGGTAATTTAATTTTACCTTTCTTGATTGTAACATATTTACGGCAAGATTGCGAGAAATCTCGAAAGTGCTTGCAATAATTTTGTCAATACGCATACTCGAAACTAAGACTACTTTCATAACTGAGGCAGCTTCTGTTTCTATCAGCTCTTCAAATGGTTTTTCAACAAATTGTACGGAGGCAGAACCAATTTTTTTGATATTATTCTGAAAGATTTCAAGAAGATGTTTGGAAACAAAAACTTGTGCCCTTCCTTCGCTTAAAATAATATCGCCAAGCTCTGAACGCCTAATTCCCGTTTGACCTAAGAAACTCCCTAAAATTTGGGAATGCTTGAGTTGATAAAATTTCTTAGCGTATAAAATTTCTAACAACGCTATGTCAAAGTCTGCGACATCTAACTGATAAAATTCAGGCGCAATAATAATCTTAGTGAGTTCGGTCTGGGCAATATCCTGAGTAGAAAAAATCTGAAGTTCCCGCTTATTTGCTAAAGATTCGAGAATTTCAACTTCTCTAGGATTTAGAAAATAAGTAGTAACTACAGAATAATTGTTTTCCACACGATCCATCCAGTCTAAGACGCGATCAATAAATTGCTTTTCATCAGGATGAAAGTGTTGATATATATTTTCATGACTCATAAGAAGCGTAAAAGAAGTTGTTGAATAACTTGTAAAGCAATTACACCAAGCACGATTGTGAAATCTAATCCTGCAAAACGTAATGGAATACCTTCAAATAAGCTCAGATAAGGTCTTGAAATTTTGACAATAAAACGGCCTACAGCTGTATCATAAAGGCTTGGTATCCAACTCATCAGAGCATAAGCTACCAAAACCCAGGTATAAAGACCAATCAGTCGAATTAAAATATATATAATCATAGTTTATTAAATATCGAAGTTCTCAAAGTTTTGCCCTGCCAAGATACTTAATTCTTGGGAAGCATCAACTGTGATATTCGCCGGTGTAAGTAAGAAAATTTGTCCGCCAACATTTTGAACATCACCATCAAGTGTGAATACAACACCAGTCAAGAAGTCAATTGAACGTCGTGCTTGGTTATCTGGCATAAACTTGAAGTTAACCAAAACCGACTCTCCATTTTTAACGATGCGCGCAGATTCCATAATATCAGAATAGGCACGTGGCTCTTTGATGGCAATAACTTGTCCTGCATTTGTTGTGGCTTGATTCATCATAGGTTTTTGAACTTTTTTCTCTGTTGTTTTAGTGTTATTTGTTGTTGAAGAAAAGGGTACTGGGCGTTTAGCAGTTGATTTTGCTTGCGCTTGTCTTTGAGGTTGAACCGGACGATTCATACCTGTGGCTTTCTTTTCTGTGTTTACTGTTGAAGACTTTTGCGGTTGTGGCTTTTGTGCCGCTACAACGGGTTCATCATACTCATCGTCGTCCTCTTCGAAAAATTTTTTTAATTTATCAAATTGATCTTTTAAGGCCATACTTCCCTCCGTTTTCAATGCTTAAGATTCTATACAAATTTTATTCAAAAAATGCTGTACCAATTCGAACAAAGGTCGCTCCTTGTTGAATTGCTCTTGTATAATCACGGCTCATTCCCATACTCAATTCAGTACAAGGAATATTAGTAATTTCTTTAGCCGCAATTTCGATTTGCAATTGCTTCATCGAAGCGAAAATGTTATCCAACTGCTCATTATCAGCATCAATCGGCGCCATCGTCATCAAGCCCACAATTTCCACATTATCTAACTGTGAAATTTCTGCTAAAGCTTGATCTATGTCTTCTGGCGCAAATCCATGTTTTGTCTCTTCACCTGAGATATTGACTTCGAGGAAACATTTTATCATATGTTCCGCACGTTTTTCAATTTCTTTGGCAAGCTTGACCGAATCTAAAGCATGAAAGTAATCAACTAAATTAATGACATCTTTTACTTTACGACGTTGCAAATTTCCGATGAGATGCCAAGTAATATCTTTGTTTTCAAGAGCCTTATATTTTTCAAGAAATAAATCTGTACGATTTTCTGCTAAATGATGAATACCTGCTTCAACTACTTGTGCTGCTTTTGCAGTATCGACATACTTGGTTACGGCAATCACCTGAACGTCTTGATTTGAATAAGGAGATGTAGCTTTTGCCACATCTACCTTGTTCAAAATATTTTTAACATTTTCTGCTATACTCATTATTTACGGAAAAATGGTGGAGTATCGATATCTTCATCTGTAGATGGGATACCTGAGAAGCTTGTAACATTCGATGAGTTTTCACGGTTTTGATTTCCGTTTTGACGCGGTGAAGCATCACGACGAAGATCCCAATCGCCAAAAGCAGATCCTGATTTTTGTGTAGGAGCTTGTTGTGCTTGTGAAGGCTGTGAAGCTTGTGCTGGTCGTGAAGTTGGCGTTGAGGCTTGTTTCATCGAAGTATGTTGAAAGTTAGGTTGACGACGTGGTTCATCTACAACTGGAGCTGTAGATGTTCCTAAATATTCATCAGTTGCATCTTGTGAAACACCTGTTGCTACAACAGTAACACGAATTTCATCACTGAGTGAGTCATCAATAGATGTACCCAACAAGATGTTCACATCGTTACCTGCAGCTTGAATAACAATTTCTGAAGCATCTTGAGCTTCAATAAGGCTCATATCCATACCACCTGTAACATTAAGGAGTACATTTTCAGCACCTTCAATTGTTGTTTCAAGCAATGGTGAGTAAATCGCTTTACGTGTTGCTTCGATGACACGATCTTCACCAGTTGCAACACCGATACCCATGAGGGCATCTCCTTTGTTCGCCATAACTGTTTTCACATCGGCGAAGTCAAGGTTAATCATACCTGGATTTGTAATCAAGTCAGTAACACCTTGAACACCTTGGCGGAGAACATTATCTGCTTCACGCAATGCCTCTGTCAAAGGAGTTTTCTTATCAACGATTTCAAGCAAGTTGTTGTTTGAGATGATAAGTAATGTGTCTACATTTGCACGAAGATCTTCAATACCTTCTGTTGCAAAGTAGCTACGTTTTGAGCCTTCAAAACCAAATGGACGAGTTACAACTGCAACTGTCAAAGCACCAATTTCTTTTGCGATTTGAGCGATTACCGGAGCAGCACCTGTTCCTGTTCCACCACCCATACCAGCAGTGATGAAGACCATATCTGCGCCTTCAAAAGATTGGGCAATTGTTTCTGCAGATTCTTCTGCGGCACGGCGACCAACCTCAGGCTGTGCACCTGCACCAAGTCCTCGTGTCAATTTTGGGCCAAGTTGAATTACTGTATCTGCTTTTGAACTGCGCAAAGCTTGTACATCTGTATTAGCTACGATAAAGTCAACGCCAGAAACGCCTTCTTCAATCATGCGGTTAACTGCGTTACCACCGCCGCCACCAACACCGATAACTTTAATTACAGCGCCTTGAGCGATTTCTGTATCAAATGAAAATTCCATGTTTTATTTCTCCGTTATTAAGTCGTTTTAGTCAAAAAGGTTTGAGAACATGTTGCGCATACGATCCACAACACCTTCTTTTTCTTCTTCAGGTTCAGCTGCTGGTTGAGCAACTGGACGAGTTGGAGCTTCTGTTTGGTAGAAGTTATTTTCTTCATAATCCATTGTATCTGTTGCCGGAAGAACAGGTTCTTCATATTGCGCAACAGGAGCAACATATGTGCTGTCAGAAGCAATGGCTTGTGATACAAGTCGATCAATGTCTGTGCGTTCACCAACGTAGTTGACAACACTGATTACTTGTGCGAAAGCTGGGTTACGTAAGCCCATTTCGCTTGGTACGAAAAGACGTGCGTTCATCCCAATAACTTTTGTTGCAAGATTCACTGTGCCAGGCATTGCCGCAGCTCCACCAAGCACCACAATTCCACCAGGATAGTCTAATGAACGAGTGTTTTCCAAATCTGATTTCACACGGTTAAAAATTTGTGTTAAACGTGCTTCAATAATTTGTGAAAGGTAATATTCTGTGATTTCTTCTGGGTCTGTTTGTCCAACAACGTCAACCGGGAAGTATTCCTCTTGACTGGCGCGCTCGGTGCTTGCTTCACCATAATTTAGTTTCAAATCTTCTGCTTCACTCAATGAAGTATTGAGTACAGTAGAAATGTCACGTGTCACATAATCGCCACCTTCTGGGCTTGTATGTGCAAACTTCAGCTGTTGATCACGAACAGCGGAAACTGTTGTTTGGCCTGCACCAAGATCAATCATTACTGTACCAAACTCACGTTCTCCTTCTGAAAGTACGTAGTGACTCATAGCCAGCGGAGCAATCACGAGATTATCCACAATCAAGCCAGCACGTTCCACAACTTTACGAATGTTGTGTACTAATGTTTTTGGACCAGTATAAATGATACCACGCATACCTAAACGCACACCAAACATCCCACGAGGGTCAGATATTCCTGTGAAATCATCAACTGTAAACTCAGTTGTCTCTACAGAAATTATTTCACGTTCAGGAACTACACCGCGCATCAATGCATTTTGCACAGTTTGCATTACATCATCTTCTGTAATTTCTTTTGAAGTCCCGATAATTGGAACCATGCCTTGGCAGTTTTCCATTTCGAGTTGATTGGCAGGAATACTGACATTAATTTTGTCAATCGTAATTCCCGCACGTTCTTCAGCAGCGTTAACAGCCTTGCGTAATGCTGTTGCCACCTTTTCAATATCTACAATAATTCCGTTTTTTAGACCGTCAGATTTTGCATTACCGACGCCAATTATATTCATTTCGTCTGAGACGTACTCCGCAACCAACACTTTAATAGTATTTGTACCGATGTCAACGCCCGTATAAAGTCCACTTTTTAGCATAAAAGCGACCCCTTTCCTCACATATCACAATTCATATTTTCAATTTATCGAGTTTACACTCACTCTATATTTTAACACAAAATCACAGTAAAACAAGAGTTCAACTGTGATTTTTTATATTATTTTCTATTTTTTTTAGTAATTGAAAAAATCGCCAAAGTACCAGAACCTGTATGAGTGACAATCGTTGGACTCAGAGGACGGATGTCAACCTTGTCAACATGTTGTTCCAAGAAGAGTTGTTTCACTTCTTGAGCAGTGGCTTCGCTCCCAGAATATGCCACAATTACACGTGAATAAGCCGGGTCCATCTCTTCAAGTGTCATGTCAACTAAACTTTTTATTGCTTTCTTCTTGCCACGTACTTTAGTCAGTTGTGTCAACTTGCCTTCTGCATCTACGGTAAGGAGAGGTTTGATGTTGGCCATCGTTCCAACCATAGCAACAGCTTTGGGAATACGTCCTCCTCGTGCAAGGTGATTCAAGTCGTCAACCATGAAAAGACTCTTGAGGCGTAAAATAAGTGCTTCAAAAATAGGCAACGCTTCTGTCAAACTCTTCCCAGATTCTCGTAGATTCACCATTTCTTGGACCAAGAAACCCTCTCCAGAAGCTGCGGCCAATGTATCCACTACCGTAATTTTAGCTTTCGGATATTCTTCTAGAATCATCTCTCGAGCAATAACGGCAGATTGATAAGTCCCTGATAAGCCTGATGAAAAGGCCAGATACACAATTTCTTCTTCTGGATTTTGGCTTATAAATTTTTTGAATAACTCGGAAAACTGGCCAGAATTAATTTGTGATGTTTGAACAGTTTTGCCTGCTTTAATTTCTCGGAGAAGGTGTTCATTACTCAGGCTATTTTCGCCAATAGTTGGATAGGTTTGCTCACCAATAGTGACAGTCATTCCTAATACAGCTATGTCGTATTTTTGTAAATAATCTTCACTCAAATCCGCTGTTGAATCGGTAACAATGCGAAAAGTCATCTTTTCCCCCTTACATCTTATTTCTAAAAATTTCGTACATCAAAATACTGGCAGCAACACTTGCATTCAAACTTTGAACATGGCCAACCATCGGAATAGTAATCATCTCGTCCACTTGTTTTTTCAGATTTTGACCAATACCTTTTCCTTCATTTCCAATCACCAAGGCAACTTTACCTGAGGTATTCCATTTAGAATAAGTGGTACCGTCCATGTCGGTTCCAAAAGTCCAAAATCCAGCTTCTTTTAGTTTATCTAACGTTTGAGAAAGATTAGTAACACGTACCACGGGCACATGTTGCAAAGCACCTGTACTTGCTTTTACTGCTGTTGGCGTGATGCCTACCGCACGGTGTTTTGGAATAATAATCGCATCTACTCCTGTTGCATCTGCTGTTCGGGCAATTGATCCTAAATTGTGGGGGTCTGTCAGCTCATCTAAAATTAAAATTGTCGCAGTTTCTTTGTCCGAAACTTGCGCTAAAATTGTTGCCAATTCTGCATAAGCAAATTCTGCCACACGGGCAACAAAACCTTGATGAACTCCATTTTCTGATATTTTATTTAATTCAGTTTTGGGTGTCCAAGAGATGTTTACTTTTTTTTCACGCGCAAGTTCCTTGATTTTCTCAACGTTCTTACCCCGTAATTTTTCCTCGACATAGAGTTTATTGACTACTCCTGCATTGAGTGACTCTGTTACAGCATGTAAGCCGTATATGATATCCGTATTTTCCATAATATTATTATAGCAAAAAAGATGTCCATATGGGACATCTTCTCTTCTTTTAAGCCAAAGCTCCCATAGGATCCCAAGGTAAGAGGATCTGAGGTTCAGCATTGTAGGCTGCAAGTTCTTCAGGAGTGAGCAAATCTTTACGTACTACGATTTGGTAGGTATATTCATCCATCCACGCATCAGAGGCCACAAAATAGCCTTCCTTACCAACATCTTTCCCCCAAGAGTTTTCAACTTTCCATTTCGTAGGTGCTCCATTTTCATCCAAATCTACACCTGTTAAAACCATAGCATGTGTCATCAAAGATTCAGCATAATCTAAGCGTGAGGCTTTATCCTGTGTAAAGTGAATATCAAGCGCTGTCTCAAAATCATATGCATCAAGAGTCAACAAACCATCCTTACGATTTGAAACTTGTCCAACATCACAACCAAACCAAACTGTTTCACCTGCTTGCATTTGTGCAATGGCGAGTTTTTTGAAACGATCCATGTCAAGATTCAAGTGCTTAACATCACGAGCTCCAACCACATTTCCCAGAAATTCAACTGTGTATGATTTGTTGTAAGGTTTATCTTCTGTTGGTGCATTAATGACTGAAACATAGTCATCAAGTTTGATATCCACATATTGAGCATAAAATTCTTGGGCTGTGCCTGAGAATTTTTCTAATTTGCTTTCTTTGTCACGGAATGCATACTCAAAATGTTGCGGAGGAAGTCCAAGAGTTGCTGCTAAAAAGTTAAAAATTTCTTGTAACAAATCTTCTTTAAGAACTTGTACATCTTCGCCCTTTGCCAGTGCTTCTCTCAATAATTGAGCATCTTGGCGCAACAGTTTGTCTAAATACTGGTTGAGTTCACGCGAATTAGAAGATGCTGCTGATTCAGGATAAATATCCTTAGGAACAACACCGTATTTTTCAAAAAGCGCCACAACCATATCCCATTGTCCACCATCTTGTTGTGGTGTTTGGAGTAAAAATTTCAAGCGACGATCGTCCATATCTACATGGTTAATAATTTGTTCCATAAACCAATTTGACTTTTCGTATTTATCCCAAAAGAAAGTGTAAGCCTGTGACAGTTCAAAGTTTTCTAACTTAAATTGTCCAATCATTTTATGACGGAAAGTATTCAGAGCAGCAAACATCCAACAACGACCTGATTGTTTTTGATTCGTTACTTTATCTTTGGTAAGGTCAATTGAAAACTCTGGAATATTGTTGGCATGTGAGCTACGAACTTCCAAAGCATTCAGGAGCCCATTTTTCGTCGCTGCATTCTCTACAGCACGAAATTTAGGGTTTTCCGCAAAGTTGTCATAAAGTTTTTGTGTGAAATCTTGAGTAATAGTCATTTCATTCTTCTCCACTTCCATGTATTGATTTTATTATTATAACTTTTTCTGGTGAAAAAGTCAGCTAATTATCGTTTATTCCATATTGTTCAGAAAATTCATTAATGTTTGCGCAGATTTGCGACCAGCTTCAATAATAAATTCATCAAATTTCACATTTGCATCGTGGCTTGCTGTATCCGACATCGCACGAATAATGACAAACGGTTTTTTCAAGGCTGTTGCTGCTTGGGCAATCGAAGCCCCTTCCATTTCAACGGCCAAAACATCTGGAAAGTGTTTTTTAATTTCAGCAATGCGACCGTCGCTAGAAATAAAGCTGTCAGAGCTTGTAATCAGACCAACAACAGGATCCTCAATCGCTTTTTTAAGCTCCGAAACGAAATATTTACTGCTCTCAAAATAAAGCGGCTGTTGCGCCATTTGCCCAAAAGCATAGCCAAAAGCTGTAACATCAACATCATGATAAGCAAGCTTGTCAGCAACAACAACATCGCCTATTTTTAATTCGTGATTAACCGCACCAGCAGAACCTGTATTAATAATCCCATCAACGGAAAAAACTTCAACCAACAAAGTAACTGCCATTGCAGACATCACTTTACCTATTCCTGATTGGACCAGTACAACCTCATGACGACCTATTGAGCCGGTATGAAAGACATAACCGTGACGTGTAATCTTACTTGCATTGTCAAGATTTTCTACAAGAGTACGTAGCTCTTCTTCCATTGCACAAATAATTCCTAATTTCATTTTTATTCTCCTTTTTCTTTCATTGTGGTAAGTACATTATATAGTATAAAAGTTTAAAATAAAACCCCACATATATGTGAGGTATAGATATCATTTAGAAATAGTACCAGAAAAACAAAATTCCTATCCCAATTACAACAAGCGAAGTAATAAGGAGCCATTTGTTTACACGACTACTTCGTTTTTTCTGCTTGGCATTTTCAATGCGACGACTTTTATAAACCGCATTTTTTGATAAATCACGTTCAAGTTTATCGTATTTCTCTGATATTTCTCGATCTTGCTCTAATTCTTCTTTGAGACTTCTCTCTAAACGCCTTCTTTTTCGCTCTGCATCCTCAATGATATCATCTGTCAAAAGTGGTTTAGGCATCTAAATCTCCTTGTTTTTTCAGATTTTTCAGCTCCCAGTACCAAACAGCCATGATTGTCTTAGCATCACAGATTTGCCCTTCTTCAATCATTGTCTTAGCTTCCGGGAGCGTCACTTCAATCATTTCAAGAAATTCTCCTTCGTCTTTCGGACGAGGGTTTTCAACCTTCGTGAGTCCAATAGGGAAATAAAGATATGTTTTTTCAGAAGAAAAACCAGGTGTACCATAAAAGCTCGTAATTTCGACAAGTTGTTCTGCTGTGTAGCCCGTCTCTTCTTCTAATTCACGTAAAGCGGCGGCTTTCGGGTCATCCAACTCATCGGCTTCTAGTTTCCCCGCAGGCACTTCATAAATAAATTTTTCAAAAGCTTTACGATATTGTCCTACCAATACAAGCTTATCTCCACTTATTGGTGCAACAGCAACACCCCCATTATGAAAAACTAGCTCTCTTGTTGCCATTGTTTCATCTGGTAAACTTACTAAGTCTTTTACCACTCGAAAAATTTGTCCGTGAAAAATTTGCTCACGAGACAAAGTGGGTTCTTCAAACTTTTTCTCGTCAAATTCTCGCATGTTTATCTCCGTTATCTTTATTTTCTTATATTTTACTCACCACGAAAATGCGGCAAGCGACGTGCAGCACCTGACTTTTCAACTTGACGTGAACGTCCAATTGCGATACTTTCTGGTGCAACGTCCTTAGTAATAGTTGAGCCGGCAGCAGTCAAGGCGTTTTTACCCACACGAAGTGGTGCTACTAATGTTGAGTTAGAACCAATAAAGGCAAAATCATCAATTTCCGTATTGTATTTATTTTGACCATCATAATTTACAGTGATTGTTCCAGCACCGAAGTTCACTTTTTCACCAACTGTTGCATTACCAATGTAAGTAAGGTGACCGGCTTTTGTTCCTTTACCGAGTGTTGAGCCCTTGATTTCAACAAAGTTACCCACATGAACTTTTTCGCTGAGAACCGTTCCTGGGCGTAAGTGAGCATATGGTCCAACATTACTCATAATGTTCATTTTACTGCTTTCAATCCATGACGAACGGATTTCACAATGAGAATGAATTTCTGAATTCTCAATGCGGCTTCCACTTGTAATCAAGGTTTTCTTACCAATAACGGTATTACCCATAATTTGTACATTTGGTTCAATGACCGTTTCTTCACCGATTTCGATATCTGCATCAATATAAGTTGTTTCTGGATCAATAAGTGTCACACCATTGACCATATGTTGATGGTTGATGCGACGACGCATAATTTTTTCTGCTTGTGCTAAAGCAACACGATCGTTTACACCAAGACTTTCATCAAAGTCTTCTAAAATATGGGCCGTAACAGTTTTTCCTTGCTTTTTGAAAATTTCGATAACATCTGTCAAGTAGTATTCCCCTTGTGCGTTATCCGTTGTAAGATTTTCAAGCGCTGAGAACAAAGCCTTGTTATCAAAGATATAAGTACCTGTATTGATTTCTTGGATAGCTTGTTCTTCTGCAGAAGCATCTTTTTGCTCCACAATTTTTTCCACACAATCCTCAGCATCGCGGATGATACGTCCATAGCCTGTAGGATTTGGTGCAATAGCTGTTAAAATAGTTGCGGTAGCTTTTTGCGCCACATGATACTCAAATAATTGTTCTAAAGTTTCGCCTGTAATTAAAGGTGTATCTCCCGCAATAACCAAAGTTGCACCTTCTTCATTTTCAAGTAAATCTGAGGCAATACGAACCGCATGGCCAGTTCCTAATTGCTCATCTTGTTTCACAAAGTTTGTTCCTTTAGGAAGAGTTTCAATAACTTTATCTGCTTCATGCCCAACAATCACGATACGTTTTTCCATATCCACTTGATTCACACTTTGTAAAACGTGACCTAGCATTGTTTTTCCTGCCACATTGTGAAGAACTTTTGGTAAAGACGATTTCATGCGCGTGCCTTTTCCAGCCGCGAGTATAATTGCATATTTTTCCATTTTATATGGCCTCCAAAACTTGTTAAATTTCTAATAGAATATACATCGATTATATCACATTCTAAGAGTATTTCTAATTATTGTCTTTGTTTCTATAAATATGCTAAAATATATGCTAAAATGAAGGAAGTTCTACTATAAAGAAAATGGAGATAAAATGAAAACAATTGGTTTTATAGGTGTCGGTAAGATGGCATCTGCTATCATTACTGGACTTGATAAGTCAAATGTCCGCGTGCTTATTTCGGGACGTGATTTGAGAAAGACACAGGAGCAAGCTGATAAATTGGGTGTGTTTGCTAGTCATTCACATGGTGAGCTCGTTGAACAATCTGATCTTATCGTTATGGCTGTCAAACCTCAAATTTTGCCTGACATCATGGAAGAAATTTCCCCTCTGTTTACGAAAGATAAAACCCTTATTTCTATCGCAGCCGGTTTCGATTTGGAAGCCTTATCAGACATGTCTAAAACATATGACTTTCCTATCATTCGCGTAATGCCAAACATTAACGCACAAATTCAAAAATCGACTTCTGCGATTGTACGTAATGAGTATGTAAGTTCTGATATCTATCAGTTGACTCAAGAAATCTTCTCTTCCATCGGTACTGTTCATGAAGTTGCTGAAAAAGATTTTTCTACTTTCACAGCGATTGCTGGTTCTAGTCCTGCATATATCTATATGTTTGTTGATGCTTTGAGCCGAGCTGGTGTTCTTCATGGTATTCCTAAAGATCAAGCTACCAAAATCGTTGCAGAAACCGTTGCAGCTTCTGCTCAAATGATTTTGGAATCAGGTGAAGGTCCTTGGACTTTGGTCGATAAAGTTTCAAGTCCTGGCGGGACCACTGTTGCCGGTGTTGTTTCTTTAGAACAAAATCATTTTGTAGCCACAGTAATTGATGCAATCACTGCAACGATTGAAAAAGAAAATACCTTAAACTAAAACAGCTTTTGTTACCTAATAAGCTTGTAAAAAGTCTAAAAATAGTGTAAGATAAGTAGGTAGTTTTTTACAACTCATTCTTGGTTTTGCGCTTTGCCTGCGCTCTACTCGGTATGAGCACTAAATAAAAAGGAGAAAAACTCATGGCAATCTCAAAAGAAAAAAAACAAGAAATCATCAAGCAATATGCGCGCACTGAAGGCGATACTGGTTCACCTGAAGTTCAAATCGCTGTTTTGACTTGGGAAATCAACCACCTTAACGACCACATCAAATCACACAAAAAAGACCACGCAACTTACCGTGGATTGATGAAAAAAATCGGTCACCGTCGTAACCTTCTTGCTTACCTTCGTGAAAAAGATGTTCAACGTTACCGCGAACTTATCGCTTCACTCGGTCTTCGTCGTTAAGACTCAGAAAAAACTGTCTTTGGGCAGTTTTTTTCTTTTACTGTATCAAAAAAACTTCCAGATATCTGGAAGTTTTTTATATTAAGACGATTGTTCCGTTGTATTATTCGTGTTTCCATTGTTTGATGAAGAATCTTTTTCTTGGTTGGAAGAGTCTTTACCTTGTTCTGGTGAAGTCTCTGGTGTTGTTTCTGGAGTCGTCTCTGGTGTTGTTTCCGGAGTTGTTTCAGTTGTGGTTTCTGGCGTTTGATTGCCTCCAGTATTACTATTGTTAGCTTTAGCCACTGTCAATGTAATTTTTGTATTTGAAGGATTAAATTCTTTTCCTGATTCAGGGCTGGTCTGTGTTACATAATAACCATCGAGGTTAGAACTTGAAACCTTGCTAGCCGTGCTAGCATCAACAAAAGTTATATTGGATGTAGGAACACCAAGACTTTCAAGCTGATTGAGGTAACTGATTGCTGATGTTGAGCTTAATCCACCTGAAGTAAGAGCAAGCGCAGGCATAATTACTGTCTCGCCTTCGGATACATCAAATGTAATTTGATCGTTACCTGTCGGATCGAAAAACTCTCCTTTAGCTGGCGTTTGTTTCACAATAGTGCCAGAATCTTCGGAGCTTGTCACGTAGTTAACCTTAATTTGGCTCTTACTGATATTTTTATTCAAAACAAGCTCGTCAACAACGTCTTCATATTTTTGACCTACATAGTCGTCCATCTTGAAGCCGGTTGCACCTTGTGAGACATAGATATCTACTTTGCTATTTTTTCGGACATTTGATCCAGATTCAGGATTCGTACGTGTTACTTTATCTTTTTCAACCGTCGTACTTAGTTCGGGAATAATATTTCCTACAGCAAGATTTTTCTCTTTCAGTTTACTTTCTGCTTCTGCCTGTGTCATATTTGTCACATCAGGAACAGAAACATTTTGAGGTGTTGTAATCATCCAAGCTGTGATGCCGCCTGCAATAAGTACAAGGGCAAGGATAATCCAAGCAATTAAGCCTTTGCGTGATTTTTTCTTTTTTGGCTCAGAATCTGTTTTTGCCTTATCTTCAGACGCTTTATCTTTAGCTTCATCCTTTTGCTCAGCTTGCGGATGATCAATTAATGGCTTCGTATCATAAGGATTAATTAACTTACTAGGCAAAGCTTTAGTTGCATCTAAATCCTTATCAAAGGTAAGCTTTGGTTCTCCTTTACGATCCAAACTGGTAGCCGTAGCGAGATCTGTCATCATCTCCTCAACATTCGCATAGCGATTGTCGATATCTTTAGCTGTTGCTTTGATTACGACATTTTCTAACGCTTGAGGTACATTTTTGTTGATGTTGATAATGCTGGGTACATTTTCCTGAAAATGTTTCAAGGCAATGGCTACTGCAGAATCGCCATCAAACGGGATCTGCCCTGTCAACAACTCAAACAAGATAATACCAATAGCATAAATATCTGACTGAAGCGTTGCATTGGCACCACGCGCTTGTTCTGGCGATAAGTAGTGAACACTACCAAACATCGTGTTCGTTTGTGTTAAACTCGTTTCTGTTAAGGCTTTGGCAATACCGAAGTCCGTCACTTTCACGTTACCACTTTGTGAGAGTAACACGTTTTGCGGTTTCAGATCCCGGTGAATAATGCCGTGGTTATGTGCACATTCCATAGCCGAAAGTATTTCTGAAGTAATATTCATTGCCTCATCATTTGATAAAGGGGCGTGTTCATTGATGTATTGCTTTAAAGTCATACCATCAACATATTCCATTACGATATATTGTTGATTTTCAGACTCTCCTACATCAGAAATACTAACGATATTGGGGTGAGATAGTTCTGCCATTGCAAATGCTTCTCTTTGAAAACGAGCAATGGCAATATTGTCATTTTCAAAATTAGAACGCAAAACTTTAATAGCGACTTGCCGATTATCAAGATATGTATCTTCACCTTGATAAACATTGGCCATACCACCACGACCAACTTCTTTAATGATTTTATACCGATCTGCAAAGATTTTTCCGATTTGAATCATCAGTCAACCTCCACATCTTCATTCACCACTGCAGACTCTTCGTCAATTTTCACCAAGATTACTGTGATATTGTCATGACCACCTGCTTCATTTGCAAGACCTACAAGTATTTCCGTTTTCTCTTCAATACTAGCTTCAGAATAAACAACTTCTAAAATTTCCTCTGCAGAAATCATATTGGTCAAACCATCAGAGTTCATTAACAGATAGTCCCCTGGCTGAACATCAACAGCTTGTAAATCAGCTTGTACTTCGGCTGACTGGCCAAGAGAACGTGTAATGATATTTTTGTTAGGGTGTATTTCAGCTTCCTCTTCAGTAATTTGACCTGCATCAACAAGTTCTTGAACTAAAGAATGATCTGTTGTAATTTTTTGCAATTGTCCATCACGAATGAGATAGGTACGACTGTCACCAACGTGAGCCGAAATGACCTGTCCTTCTTGCATCACTAAAGCTTCAAGAGTTGTTCCCATCCCTTGATATTCATCTAGTTTACCTAAATCTGCAATATTTTCACTTTCATTACGGATTTGATTGCGAAGCCATGTTTCCATTGTCGCAACAGGTGTGCCATCATCAAAAAATGATTCGGACCACAATTTCCCCAAATCCTCTACGGTTAATTTACTAGCGACATTGCCTGCTTTGTGACCACCCATACCATCTGCTAAAAGAAAAAGACGATAACCTGCGCGGTTAACATAAGTGCCTGCAAAGTCTTGGTTGGCAGTACGTTTCATACCAATGTCTGATAAAATACTATATTCCACTTTTGCTCCTTATAAAAGAATTAAAGTTTTCTGAATTTCGCAATAAAGAAACCATCTGTATGGTACATTTCCGGTGTAATGAAAATACAACCGTCTGTGACAATATCTTCTTTTTCGTGCGAAATTTCAACCTGTTCAAATTCTAGATGAGCCTCAAGGAACTTATTGACTACCTCAAAGTTTTCTTCATCAAAAATTGTGCAGGTACTGTAAACCATTATACCATTTTTCTTCAGCTTTTTCGAAGCACTGTCCAATATTCTCAGTTGGATTTCCTGTAAATTAAGAAAATCAGAGCTTTCTTTACGATAGCGAATATCAGGTTTGCGACGAATTAAACCAATACCCGAACACGGTGCATCAACCAAGATGCGGTCAAAGTCCTCTTCGTCTGCAAAACGTTCTTCTAATTGTGTTGCATCGGCTTTGACAGTCGTAATTTTTTCCCACACGCCTTGACGTTCCGCATTGTCTTCAATGAGCTTTAGCTTGTGATCGTATAAATCACAGGCTGTAACATGTCCTGTATCAAGATATTGAGCGATATGTGTTGTTTTACCTCCTGGAGCAGCACAGGCATCAAGAACCCGTTCGCTTCCCGTTAAATCAAGTTGTGGGGCTACCAACTGACTTGTCTCATCCTGAATGGTCATTTTTCCTTCAATAAATGCTTGGCTATGAGCAAAATTACCATGGTCTGCCACACGGCCAACCGGCGAGAGTTCTGAAGGAACTGTGTCAGGAATAGCAACTTGAGGATCAATTATTCTGAGACTGGCTTTACTTGGTTTTTCTAAGCTCTCTAAAATCATTCCTGTACGTTTTCCACCAAACTGACGTACCATTTTATCCAAAAGAAGTTTCGGCATAGAATATTTGATTTCCCAAGTTTTTGGTTCTTCATTTCGGCGTTCTGACCGCATAAAATTACGTAAAACAGCATTAATAAAGTTTCCAGCTTGCTGTCCATCCTTACGTTTAGCTATCTTAACTGCCTCATCAACCGCAGCTGAAGTTGGCACTTTATCCATAAAAAGGATTTGATATATGGTCATTATCAAAAGCATCTTGGCCCAAGGTTTCGGTTGTTTTTTAAAGAAAGGCTCTAGATACCACTCCAAAAGTTTTTCCTTGGACACTACACCATAGACCAAAGCCGTTACAAAATTACGATCTAAGTCCGAAAGTTGTACCTCACGTAACGTCCTATCTAAGGCGATATTCGCATACGCATCATTCCCAAAAATATCGTTAAGCACATCGAGTGCGACTTGTCTTGCATTACTTGCCAAATTGATCACCTATATTTACTTTCTGTCCTAAACCATTGAGGAAACTAACAATATCCATTTTGGGCTTTCCAGCCGGCTGTACTTCTAAAAGCTCTAAGGCACCAGAACCTGTTGCCACTACGAGCGTTTTTTTTGTTTTGTCAATGATTTCGCCAGGCTGACCATGTTTTTCTGTGTCGATGGGACGACTATTGTAGATTTTGAAACGCCCTTCATTCCAGGTGGTATGTGCCACAGGGAAAGGATTCATACCGCGAATCTGATTAAAGATTTGACGATTATTTTTTGTCCAGTCTATTTTTTCTTCTTCAGGACTAATGTTTGGAGAAAAAGTAGCTTGCGTTTCATCCTGTGCTTCTGGCTTGATTTCTCCTGCAACATAGAGAGGGAGTGTTTCAAGAAGAAGGTCACGACCGACAACAGCTAATTTTTCAAACATTGTACCTACATTATCTTCTTCTAAAATCGGAGTAGAAGCTTTTGCAACCATATCGCCTGCATCCATTTTTCTAACCATCTCCATAATGGTCACGCCTGCTTCTTTTTCACCATTCATAATTGCATAATGAATAGGTGCTCCGCCACGGTATTTAGGCAATAAAGACGCGTGAACATTTACCGCAAAAGCCATTGCATCAAGCAATTTCCCCGGCAAAAATTGTCCGAAGGCTGCCGTTACAATACCTGCACCTTGAGCGCCAAAGGCTAACAATTCTTCCATTTCAGGTGAACCAGATAATTTCTCTGGTTGTAAAATTTTCAAGTTAGCTTTCAATGCTAACTCTTTTACAGGTGTTTGTCGAAGTTCTTGCTTACGTCCCACCTTACGATCTGGTTGTGTCACCACAGCTAAAATATCATAACGTTGGCTATCAATTAATCCTTGCAAAACCGTTTGAGAAAACTGAGGTGTCCCCATAAATATGATTTTCGTTTTTGTCATAGTATTATTTTAACACGTTGTCTAAACCTTTTTCTTAATATTTCAAGTGCATGATAATTTCCTTGAACAGGTTACTCGTGCTCTTCATCCTCCTCTTTTATTTTTCATAAAAAATTTTTTCTTATCCTATAAAAAATGTGTGCCCTTTATTATAACATTTTCTTACCCCCTATTCCTTTTCGTACCCTTAATTATAGGCTTTCAACTTAGGATAACTCTTCTTTACGATAAAAAAGAAAAAGAGAGAAAATCAATACCTCTCTTTTTGTTATTTATTCGCTCCGAAATGAATAAAAAATAAATAATAACTATATATATTTACCGGTATAAGGTATGGTTTGAGCTTCCATAAAATCATATGTTTCTACTTGCTCAACTTCGGTAAAGAAGGCGGTATTTCGCTCTGTGAGCATAATATTTCCCGGTACATCTTCTTCAAAACGTACTAAGAAAGTCGGTTTGCCTTTCGCAATCGCATAGCCTAATTCCCATGCAGTGCCCGAATCAGTATCCTGTCCATCATAATCTAAGATGGCAACAATCACATCAGCAGCTTCAACTTCTTTAACATCGTTTTCCATCGTAGCTTTTGCCCACACTGGTGTAAATGGCTCAATATCCTCTGCTAATCCTTCTGGACGTTGGCAACGCATCGGACTAAAATAAGACGCTACTGTTTCATTACTTGCAAGTGCTGCTTCTAATTTTTCCACTTTTTGAATTTGAATCTCGCTGAAAAAGGGTGCTGCAAGATATACTTTTACTGCCTGTTCAAATGGCTTGTTCATAATTTAAATCTCCTAATAACTCCATGGCTTGTTCGGTTGTTTCAACAAGATGAACGGCTTCTAAAACTTCTAAAGATAACATTTCTTCTTTGGTTTGTTGTTGAATCATATTAAATAAAGGAAGATAAAAGTCTTTATCAATGAAAATAACTGGGCGAATTGCTGTTTGCCCAATACTCATTTCTGTCAAGAGTTGAAAAACTTCTTCCATTGTCCCAAATCCTCCAGGCAAAATAATAAATGCTTCGCCCAGATCAATCAACTTGCGCTTGCGTTCATCCATATTTTTGGCCAGATAGAGCTCTGTTGCATTTTGGCGAGGTGGTTCTAAAGGCAAAACCCCATCCGGGTAAACAGCAATAACTTGTCCTTTGTTCTCTAGCACCGCATCTGATACAGCACCCATACATCCTTCTTGGGACCCTCCATAAACTAAGGTATGTCCACAACGCGTTATCGCTTCACCGAGTTTCTTGCTACGTAATAAATGTGTCGGATTTTTCCCATCACGAGCCGATAAGAAAACAGTCAGATTCATTTGTTGTTCTCCTTCTCAATTTCTGCGAGTTTATCTTTAATTTGTTCAAGGACAAACAATTTTGCTTCTTCATCCTCAACAAAATCATACTTATCGCCGTCAATCTGAATTTTAGGACAAATATCAAAATCCTCAAACCATTTTTCGTAACGCTTGTTTAACTCTTGATAATAGCCATACAATGAACTATCGTATTCCAATTGTTCAAATTCGCGTCCTCTTTTTTGGATACGTTCCAACATTTTTTCAAAGGATACACTTACATGAATCAATAAATCAGGGCGCTTTTTAAAAGTTAGCGTATTGATTTCCTCTAACATATTTTCCAATAAAGCATCATAAACCTCTACTTCAATCTCTGTTGCTCGTCCCAAATCTGCATTCAGGTGAAAAAGCAAACTGTCCTCATAAATTGAACGATCAAGCACGTTATTGTTATGCGAAAGTGCTCTTTTAATCGAGTCAAATCTCTTATTTAAAAAATAGATTTGCAACAAGAAGGCATATTTTTGTGGATCTTGATAAAAGAGAGGCAAAACCTCATTATCATCTACACTCTCATAGAACGCCTCTGTTCCCAGCTCTTCTGCTAACATCTCTGTAAGTGAACTTTTGCCAGCTCCAATTGTTCCAGCTAATACTAACACTGCCATTTTTTCCTTCCTAACTTTTTGTATTCTTACTCCCAGAATACTATTTGAAAAGGTTCATTGAGCTCATGAACACACTTTTTTTGTTCAAAATCGCCCCAACGCACAAACACAACATGTAGTGGTTAAAGGCATTTTTAATTATAACACAACACAACATATAGTGCTAACTTTAAAAATGTAAGCAATGAAAACCTGATAAAATTCAGACAATGTTCCACAAAAAAAAACGACAAGTAGCTTGTCATTTTTATACAAAACTTTGGGGTTCACTATCGATAAGAACTCTAACATCTTTATTTTCACGTTTTTGTGTTAAATCAAGGACCTGATTTAAGACTTCTTCCAGTTGCTCCTCAAAACGATACTTCACCAGTATCTGATAATGATAAAGATTATGTGTTCGTGCGATAGGTTTTGGAGTTGGTCCTAATATTTTAGCCTTCTCTGATAAACTTGACTTAATTATGCTTGCTATCTCATAAGCTTTTTTTGCAACTGTATCCTCATCCTTATGACTAACTAAGAGCTGAACCGTAAAATAATAGGGCGGATAAGAAAGTTGTTGCCGGTAATACATCTCCTGACGGTAGAAGGCTTCGTAATCTTGATCAGCAACAAGTTGAACCGCATAGTGACCTGGATTAAATGTTTGGATGATAACTTCTCCTTTTTTATCCGCACGCCCAGCACGTCCTGCAACTTGCATGAGCAGCTGAAAACTGCGCTCACTTGCCCGAAAATCGGGGAGATTTAAACCAGTGTCCGCATTAATCACACCGACCAGTGTCACATTAGGAAAATCCAGTCCCTTCGCTATCATTTGTGTTCCTAAAAGTACATCTGCCTCATGATGACCAAACTTATTTAAAATTTTCTCATGGGCATTTTTTGTTTTTGTTGTATCTACATCCATACGTAAAATGCGGATTTCTGGTAGAAGTTTTTCTAATTCTTCTTGAACCTTCTGCGTACCTGAGCCATAATACCTTATTTTTCGACTTTGACAGCTCGGACACGCTTGTGGAATCCCCTCTTGATGACCACAATAATGGCAATTCAAAGTTTTCGTATCCATATGAAGGGTCAAAGAAATATCACAGTTCGGGCATTCAACAACAAAACCACAATCTCTACACATCACAAAAGAACTATAACCCCGACGGTTAAGCATCAAGATTACTTGTTCATTTCGCTCAATTTTTTCGCGAATTTTTTGTAGTAAAATATCTGAGAAATTGGCCGACTTGTCACTAAGGTTATTACGCATATCTACGATTTGAACTTCAGGTAGGAAAGCTTGGTCATTAGCTCGATGTGTGAGTGTCAATAAATGATAAACATTTCGCTGAGCACGTGCTCGGCTTTCGAGACTAGGGGTCGCTGAACCGAGAACTAACCGTGCATGATGATATTGTGCACGTAATAAGGCAATATCTCTGGCATGGTAACGTGGGCTTGAATCTTGCTTGTAGCTTGTTTCATGCTCCTCATCAATAATAATAACCCCAATATTTTCTAAAGGTGCGAAGATAGCGGAACGCGCCCCCACAACAACCTGAGCTCGTCCTTCCTTTATCTTACGCCATTCGTCATATTTTTCACCATCCGAAAGTCCCGAATGCATAATCGCAACTTTTCCCCCAAAGCGCGCAATAAAACGATTAGACATTTGTGGTGTTAGAGAAATCTCAGGCACCAGCATAATTGCAGTTTGTCCCTTTTCCAAAAAATGTTCAATAACCTGTAAATAAATTTCTGTCTTTCCTGATCCTGTAATTCCTTCCAGTAAAAAAGGCTTTTCTGCAGAAGAAACAATTGCCTCAAAGGCAAGTTGCTGCTCATGATTCAAAACTTTTGCTTTATCAGGAACGACAGCTTCAAAAACAGCCGCTGTTCTTGAAATCTCTTTTTCAGTCACTTCAACAAGTTCATTTTCTATAAAATACTTGATGATAGCCGAAGAAAATGGTAAGTCTTTTTGACGCACACTTGCTTCTTGGTTTAAAAGATAATCTTTCAATTCTGCTCTTTTTTTGGCCGCTTTGCCAATCTCAAAGGTAGCCAATTTAGCATTTGCCTTTAAATACTTTTCTGTTTTCTTATTTTCTTTTGATTTTGCAGAGTAGCTAACGGATAAGTTTCCTGACTTGACATCTTTTAATGCTCGGACTTTTTGACTTTCACTAAGCGCACTCCATTTGGTTTGAATGCCTTCTTGATTAGTCAAAATCTTATCATAGCTTGAATTCAATAAATTAGGCAACATGGCTTTAAGGCAAGAAATTTTGTAAGAAAAGACAGTATGGCGCATTTCATCTGCCAAGCAGAGTTGTTCCTTTGTCAAGACAGGCTCTAAGTCGAGCAATTCCGCTATTTCTTTGAGTCCCTCTTCTTCCTCATCTACACTTTCAATAATAATTCCTTGAACTAGCCGATTGCCTTTACCAAAGGGAACATGAACGCGCATTCCTGGCTCAATCATCTCTTGCAATTCTGTAGGAATAGCATAGGAGAACGGTTTGTCTGTCTGCATCAGAGGAACATCTACAATAATTCGTGCTATTTTTTTGAACATTTTTCTCCTCTGCTTACTTTTTCTGTATCTAAATATAATAATTTAATTATAGCAAAAAGAGTTAACCGAATGTCAACTCTGAATTTGGGATAAAGAAAAACTTCCAAAGATTTTCTATATAAAATAAATCTTTGAAAGCTGGTACCATTTCTTATTCAGCTGCAGCTGCAGCTGCTTTAGCTGCACGATTACCTTTTTGTTTTGCTTCTTCTTCGGCTTCTTCTTTCGCGATTTGTTCGCGGATAAGTTTTTCAGCCATTTTTTGTTGAAGACGTTCTAATTCACGTTTTTCTTTCAATGTTTCACGTTTAGCATCTGGCGAAGGGTGAATCGTTACTGTTCCTGCCGCGATTTCTTCCAAGGCTTGTAATGTACGTTTAACAGATTTAAATTCCATTGTAGGACGTTCGCCATCACGCAATTCATGAGCACGTTTGGCTTCCAAAACAACGAGTGAATATTTTGAATCCACGTGTTGGAGTAATTTGTCAATTGAAGGTTCTAACATCATATCAGTTTCCTCTTTTCTTTTCTGTACGCTGTTTCATTGGATCTCAGTCACCAATGGGTTCTTCTTATTTAAAACAACCTAAGCGTCTTTCAGCTAAAATCTCAAGCCTCTTGTTTTTAATTTTTACCGTCTTCGTCTAACTTCTCAATCATATGTGCATAACGCTCCATTACACGATCGACACGATAATGTTCTGCCTCAATAATCTTGATGACACGTTCTGCAGCAAGTTCAACCTTATCATTGACAACAGCATAGTCGTATTCACTCATCAAGCGAATTTCTTCTTTTGCTTTCATCATCCGGTTATTGATTACTTCTGCACTATCAGTACCACGGCCAACAAGTCGACCACGTAGCTCCTCCAAATCCGGGGGCGTCAAGAAGACAAATACACCATCTGGTACTTTCTCCTTAACTTGCAAGGCTCCTTGCACTTCGATTTCAAGAAATACATCCTTACCTTCATCTAAAGTTTGATTGACATAGGTTAAAGGTGTACCGTAGTAATTGCCGACATATTCAGCATACTCTAACATCTCACCTTTACGTATCATTTCTTCAAACTCTTCACGTGTGCGGAAATAATAATCTTTTCCATCTACTTCACCAGGGCGTTGTGCACGTGTTGTCATTGATACAGAGTAATCAAAGTTATTTTCATTTTCAAAAATTTTCGCACGGACAGTACCTTTTCCTACTCCCGAAGGACCAGAAAAGACAATTAATAAACCACGTTCGGGCATCTTTTTAACCTCACTTATTGTTTACAATCTATTCTAGCAAAGTTGGGCTTATATATCCACTTCGCGTAATACAAAGTAACTTTAATTAATTTAATTGTAACATAACTTTTTTATTCTTCCTCAAAATAAAAAGCACTGCTGGGAGTACTTTTTATTTTGCATAGTCAATAGCTCGTGTTTCACGAATAACTGTAACTTTAATATTTCCTGGATAATCCATCTCGTCTTCAATACGATTTTTCACATCTCGTGCAAGAATTACGATTTGATCATCTGTAAGCTTTTCTGGCTTAACCATGACACGAACTTCGCGTCCTGCCTGTAATGCAAAGGCACTTTCAACACCGTCAAAACTTGTTGAGATATTTTCCAAATCACGCAGTCGTTTAATATAATTTTCAATCGACTCACGACGTGCCCCAGGACGCGCTGCACTTAAAGCATCAGCTGCAGCAACCAAAGTAGCAATATTACTGTTTGGTTCTGTATCTCCATGGTGACTCGCAATAGTATTAATAACGATTGGATTTTCCTTGTACTTACGTGCAAGTTCTGTACCAATCTCGACGTGGCTACCTTCAACTTCATGATCCAGAGCTTTACCGATATCATGTAAGAAGCCGGCACGTTTTGCAAGACTCACATTTTCGCCCATCTCTCCAGCAAGGTTTCCAGCAACATTTGCCACCTCAACTGAATGGTCAAGAACATTTTGACCATAAGAAGTACGGAAATGCAAGCGACCCATGATTTTCATTAAATCTGGATGGAGGTTATGTGCTCCCACTTCAAAGGCAGCTTGTTCGCCATACTCGCGCATCTTGTGATCCAATGCTTTGCGATTTTTCTCAACAAGTTCCTCAATACGTGCAGGGTGAATACGACCATCTTGAACCAGTTGCTCCAAGGTCATTCGTGCAATCTCACGTCTAATCGGATCAAAGCCAGATAATACAACAGCTTCTGGAGTATCATCAATAATTACGTCGATACCCGTCAAGGCTTCAAAGGTGCGGATATTCCGACCTTCACGTCCGATAATCCGTCCCTTCATGCCATCATCTGGTAAAGTAACTACTGATACCGTTTGTTCAGCCACCGAATCACTAGAGACACGTTGGATTGCAAGTGAAACAATGTTTTTCGCACGTTTATCAGCTTCAGCATGTGCTTTTTCTTCACTTGAACGTATCAGCTGTGCCATTTCTTTGGTTAAACCATCACGGGTTTCACTAAGAATGATTTCTTTCGCTTCATCTTTTGTTAAAGCAGCGATACGTTCTAATTCTTCTTGTTTCTTTTCTTCAATTTCTAAAAGTTCTTGCTCACGTTTATTGAGTGTATCAGTTTTTTTAGAGAGCGCTTCCTCTTTAGAGTCTAAGCTACGTTCTTTATTTGTAAGTTTATCATCCTTACGGTCTAGAACTTCTTCACGTTGTTTTAGGCGTTGTTCAGTTTCTTTTAACTCCTTACGATCTTGCTTAAATTCATCTTCGATTTCACGGCGTTGCTTTTGTTCTTCTTCGCGAAGATTAAAGCGCGCTTCTTTCTTGAATGCTTCTGCTTCGTCCCTCAGGATTTCCGCTTCTTTTCTTACAAGAGCAGCATCACGCTGTGCATTTGCCGTTATCTCATTTGCCTTGTTTTCTGCCTGCATAAAAAGACTCTCAGCATCTTGCTTGTTTTTCTTAATATTTTGGGCATAAAAAATAAAGGCAATAACCAATACAATCAACAAGACAAGCAGAACGAGTGATATGACGTTCATTTGTCTCCTTTTATTCATACCTGCCTTATCGCGGTTCAATAAGGCAGATAGCTTGATTATAATTCATATGTGTTTGCAGAGAAACACTCCCTATATTTTACCATTTTTTAGGATATGTTTCAATTAAGTATTTTACCGCTTTCAACTTTTTGACATTTTGATTTTAAAAGCATGATAGCCTGCAGAGTGAAAGATGAAAGATTATGATTAGTAAAACCAGTAAAGTAACTACGTAATAACGTCCTTTATAGCATTTTTATAAAATAAAAAAACTGTGCATAATAACACAGTTTTGTTGTTTAAAGCAATTCTTTAAGTGTTTCAACCTTGTCTAAACGTTCCCATGGAAGATCAATGTCTGTACGACCAAAATGACCATAAGCGGCTGTTTGTCCATAAATTGGGCGGAGCAAATCTAGCATTTCGATGATACCAGCCGGACGCAAATCAAAGTTTTCACGGATAGCTGCCAATAAGATGTCGTCAGAAACTTTTCCAGTACCAAAGGTTTCAATATTTACAGAGGTTGGTGTAGCTACACCAATCGCATAAGACAATTGGACTTGAGCTTTATCTGCCAAACCGGCAGCAACAATATTTTTGGCAACATAACGTGCTGCGTATGAAGCTGAACGGTCAACTTTTGTGGCATCTTTACCTGAGAAAGCACCACCACCATGAGGTGCGTACCCACCATAAGTGTCTACGATTATTTTACGGCCAGTCAAACCAGAATCTCCTTGAGGTCCACCAATAACAAAGCGACCTGTTGGATTAATAAAGTATTTTGTTTCATCATCAAGAAGATTTTCCGGAATAACTTCCTTGATTACTTTTTCAATGACATCTCGGCGAATTTCTTCATTAGTAGCTTCAGCTGCGTGTTGTGTTGAAATAACCACTGTATCTACACGCTTAACTTGTCCTGCTTCATCATATTCTACTGTAACTTGTGATTTTGCATCTGGACGAAGGTAGCTGATATCACCTGACTTACGTAAGTCTGCTAATTTTTTCACTAGTTTATGGCTAAGTGAAATCGCAAGTGGCATATATTCTTCTGTTTCGTTGGTTGCATAACCAAACATCATCCCTTGGTCACCAGCACCGATAAGATCAAGTGGATCAATGATTTTTCCATCTTTACCACGAACTTCTTCTGCTTCGTTTACCCCTTGGGCAATATCTGGTGACTGCTCTACAAGTGAAACATGGACACCGACTGATTTGTAGTCAAATCCATTTTCACTGTCTGTATAGCCAATATTTTTGATTGTCTCACGAACCACTCCAGCAATATCAACATAAGCTGATGTTGATATCTCCCCAAATACATTAACTGTACCTGTGTAAACTACTGTTTCACAGGCTACGTGTGCATCTGGGTCTTGTGCCACAATGGCATCAAGGATAGCATCCGAGATTTGGTCAGCGACCTTATCTGGATGTCCTTCTGAAACTGATTCTGATGTGAATAGACGTTTTTCTGACATTCTTTATTTCCCCTACTTCTTAAGTATTTTTCGGTTACAGGCTTAATGGTAGTGATTGCTCACTTGGAGAGTCTTCTCCCGCCATCGGAAATTGTAACTCCTTTATTTTAGCACAAAAAGAGAATTTTTGATATACTTTGCCTAAATGAAAAATCCTTTAGATAAAAAAATTATTTTAGATGCTAATCCTTGGTTAAACGACGTTAAAATCCTTGATGAATCCATCTCCACACAGTTGGATGCTAAAGCTGATGGTCAAGCCAACACTTTATATATGTCTGAAAAACAATCAGGTATTTATGGCCGTTTTGGGCGGGAATACTATGCCAGCCCTGAAGGAGGTATCTATATGACACTCCTCTTAAAGCCTGTCGGATCTTTGGGAAATCTGCCTAATTACACACTGCTTGCCGCTGCAGCTGTCGTTTCAGCAATTGAAACACTGACCACAAAGAAAGTAGATATTAAATGGGTTAACGATATTTATCTCAATCATAAAAAAATTGTAGGAATTCTCGCAGAGGCCCAAGTCCAACCAGATACGAGTTTGCAGGTCGCCTTGGGCATCGGAATAAATTTTCATATTTCAACATTTCCTGAAGCAATCGCTCTCAAAGCCGGCTCATTATTTACAGAAACTCCTACAATAACACGCTCTGAGCTTGTTGCCAAAATCTGGTCAGAATTTCATCAGCTCTCTAAAAGAGACTTCTTTGAAATTTATAAAACTCATTCCTTCATTCTTGGGAAAACAGTAGAATTTGAGGAAAATAAAGTCTTATATAGAGGTACCGCAGTAGACTTAACACCATCTGGTCAACTCATTGTTCACCTTGAAGATGGTCAGATAAAAACTCTCTCAAGCGGTGAAATCTCGCTAAAAAACTGGACGTGATGGACGTCCAGTTTTAATTTTTTCATTTATATTATTAGGAGTTTAGGAAATTCGGAATTATTATTTTTTAAAAATCTGACCAGTCATCTTTTTTCTCATCTTCAACTGGTTCAGCCTCTTTCATCTTACGGCCAGATGAGTGAGATGAAGATTTGCTTTGCCAACGGTCCGCATAGCTTGACCAGTTTTCTTCATTTGTTCTGCGGTAGTTTTGTCTCCCAGCATTACTTCCAGCACTTGGAATAATCCAACTGGCAATAAAGTATACAGGAATAAGACTTCCCCAACTTCCGAAAGCTAAGAGGACATACAAGATCCGTACAAAAGTAATGATATCAGGGCTCCAACCAAAGTATTCACAGATACCTGCAATCGTACCCGTCAACATTCGATTGTTTGGTGATTTTGTTAATTGTTTTTGAGACATTTTCTTTCCTTTCTAGAAGCTGTCCTTCGAATGATTAATGAGGGCTAGGTATTAGCCAACTCGCTACGATATATACAAGTGCAAGTGTTCCAAAACTTCCTAAAGCGAAGAACACATACAAAATACGCATTAGTGTAATTATATCACGACTTAAGCCAAAATACTCGCCTACGCCAGCTATGGTCCCCGTCAGCATACGGTTACTCGATGATTTTGTAAGTTGTCTTTTAGACATATGTTTTCCTTTCTAAAAAGTTTGGAAGGATTTCTGCTTAGTCAATATCTTTAAGCCAGATTGTTCCTGATTTTGTTTCGAGTTCAAAGGTTAAAGTATCTGGACCAGTACGAACGACTGCCGCACCGTTACGACTTGCTTCAAAAGGATTATCCAAGTTCAAACGTGTTTTATAGCCACCAAAGACTGTACGCACATGTCCAACAAGACCGAGATATTCTGGTACAGAAAGTTTCACATCACCATTGACATTTTTCACCATTAATTTTCTTGGTGTATCTTGGTTTTGTGTCAAGAGAATATTCCCATTAACCAAGTTGACATCTCCATCTTCAAAAGCTGATGTAACTCGAATGTTACCATTGACTGAATTCAACTTCAAAACATTTGTTGAACCATCTAAAACTTTAATTTCACCATTTTTAATAGTTACGTTAATGTCTTTGTTGGTTGTTTCCACAAGTTCAACTTCACCATTGACTTGATCAATCTCTAAGTTATCCACTGCTATTTTTTCTACTTTAATATCCCCATGTGCAAACTTGAAATCAAAAGTTTCATACACTTTTTCAGGTAAGTAAAGTTCCAAATTAACAGCTGTACGCAAGCTATCAGATGTCGTAATCTCTAAAACGCCGTCGTTAACTTCGAGTTTTGTTTTTTCAGCCAGATATTCATCAATTTTTTCTTGATCCACTGCACCGTAAATTCTGTATTCAGCTTTTACATGAGCATTTTCACCAGGATAAACGGAAATTTTACCTGCCTTAATGTCTAAATTAACGGAATGAAAGTCGCCGTCAATATCTTTTTCCACAGTTTTTACTGTTGATTTTACTTTTGGAAAGCCTTTAGAGAAGTCGATATTGTCATCGATTGCTTTCGAAGCATCTTTGAACACTACTTTTCCTTTTGACACGATTTGATCCATGATTCCTTTGAAGGAGTCCATAAAGTCAACCTCGTGGTTAACAAATCCTTCTGTATCTGTATAATTAAATTTTTCTTTATTTTCGCTTTGGCCTTCTTCAGCCATAGGATTTGATTTATCAAGCAATTCCAAAGCTTCATCTTCGGTGATAATTCCCCGACGCATCAAGTCCATAATTCTATCTTTTTTATTCATTTTTGTTCCTCCTGTTATAGAACTGAGATCTGTCAATCTCTATATTTAAATTATCCCATACTTTATTGTGGATAATCTCAGTCTTTGGACTGATTTTTTTCTTTAACTTTTTTTAAAAAGAACAAAAAAAGGCTCTTACGAACCGTTTTTTTATTTTTTAGGTTGAATATATGTGGATAAACTTGCATCGCTTGCAGATATCGTACGATAATCCACAACATTGAGGCCTTTAACATTCATTTCGGAAACAAGGATTGAACCATCCTTATTTACTTTTTCCACAAAAGCAACGTGACCATACTCAGCAGAAGCTCCAGCTACACCCGGTGGGAAACTTACCGCATAACCCACTTGTGGAATAGTCGTTGTGTAATAACCTTGTGCGGCACCGTTTGAACCCCAAACGCCACCATTACCCATGAATTGACCAATTTTTCCACCCAATTGGAAGATACGGTTATACACATATTGTGTACAATTTCCCCAAGCATAGCTTGAGGCACCTGGATATTGTTTGCCATCATATTCTGGGAATTTCAAGTCAGTCGGCATTTTTTCCAATAATGGACTTGCAGGAGCATCAAGATTTTTAAACTCATCTGACAAGTTTTCAATATCGTCATACTGAGTCAAGTTGTATTCTTTAATAATTTGAATAAGCTTAGCGGCATACTCCGGATCCGTAGCAAAAATTCCTTGCAATGAACGTGCTGCATCCTCAACACTGTCACTATTGACCTTCCAGCTTCCAGCATAAATCTTGCTGTTCCAAGTTGTCCCATGCAACATCAAGTTGATGTAATCTACAAGGGATTGGTCAAAATTATCATAGGCCCGATAAGTTCCCGAAGAAATTGTTACGGACTGTCCATTAAATGCACCAATGATATTAAACAAATTGTGGTAGATAGATGCGACATTACTATGTCCGTAGCCTGACTCCAAAATAGCTTGTGCAATAATTAAAGAAGCATAGAGATTATTTTGTCCTGCAAGTTGTGAAATTCGAGGAGCAATACTTTTGATAAAATCTTCAACAGTTGTGTTGTTAATTTTTGTCAATGGAGGTACTGCAATATTTGTTTTATTGAATTTCAAATCGCCATCTGTACTTGCCTGTTTATAAGTAGTTACCGCATCCTGTGCTGTATAATTTGCTCCAGAATAAACGGGTGCCACATAATTATAGTTAGGTGCAGATGGAGCTGGTGTAGGCGCCGGTGCCGGAGTGCTAGGTTTTGGCGTTGATGGCTTTGGTTTAGAAGGCTTTGGCTTAGATGGTTTCGGCTTTTCTGGTTTTGGTTTCTCAGGGTTCACAGGTTTACCAGGATCTGTTGGGTCAACTGGGTCTGTAGGATCTACTGGATCCGTTGGATCAACCGGGTCTGTAGGATCTACTGGGTCCGTTGGGTCAACCGGATCTGTAGGTTCTACTGGATCTGTTGGGTCAACCGGATCTGTAGGTTCTACTGGATCTGTTGGGTCAACCGGGTCTGTAGGATCTACTGGATCCGTTGGATTTGTTGAATCCGTTGAGTTTTCTGAATTACTACTGCTCAACTGCCCATCATCCCCAGCTTCAATCTTGTTTACCTCTGAGTTCTGAGTCACAGTATCTACATTCGTTACCACTTTGAAATCTGATGAAGCAGTTGTTGTACTATCCGCATGAGCATTCGCACCAAAAGCAGCGACGCCTAATACTGCCGCTGCACTTAGAGTGACCTTTGGTAGAGCTTTACGCTCCTTTACCTTCATATGTTTATATTTTTTTTCAGCCATTGTTAATTTTATCTCCTCAAGTCAATCAAAAAATCTTGGTTTTATAATCTTTTTTTAATAAAACGATTGGTCACTTTATTCTAACAAAAATTATTATTTCACTCAACCAATATGAGCGATTATTTTACAGTTATTTCATTTATTTTACAAGCCCCCATTTCCCAAGCTAATCTGCTATACTAACATCAAGGACAAAATCATGGAAAAATATATTATTACAAGTGATAAGGTGAAAATTTACTATAAAGTTGAAGGTAAAGGACCTGCACTTTTACTGTTACACGGCAACTCACAAAATAGTAATATCTTTAAGCCACTTATCAAAAGGCTAAAAGGTGATTATACTTGTATTTCAATCGATACACGCGGTCATGGAAAAAGTCTTTTTAGCGGAAAAAAACTTAGTTTTAATCGTTTAATGGAGGATGTACTTGAAGTGATGCAAGCTGAAGATCTCCAGTCTATCAATCTGCTTGGTTTCAGCGATGGCGCAAATATTGCAATGCTTCTAGCCAGCAAGTACCCTACGCGCATACATCGCTTAATCCTTAACGCTGGCAATTCCACCTATGCTGGACTTTATAGCTTGGTACGCTTCACAGTAAAATCACTCAACATTTGTGCACATTTACTGCGTAGACCTTCACCTGCTTTGCAACTTCTTTTAGAAGATGTGCTTCAAAATATGGATGAACTAGAGAATATCACTGCTCCCACACTTGTCATCAATGGCCAGTTTGATGTGGTTAAAACTGCCCATGCTCATGATATTGCAAAGCATATTCCTAACAGTCAGTTTTTTATTATCCCTTGGGGAAGCCATCTGAGTTTCTATTTTCGTCCCACAAATTTCAGTCAGATTGTCCGTCATTTTCTAGAGGATGCTTGGAAACCTCCTGTTAATAAATCTCTCAATAAAAAAACCACTTAAAGTGGTTTTTTATTTCAAAGTCTTTGACCGTTTGATGCAATGACTTCTTTATACCAGTCAAATGATTTTTTCTTCGAACGTTTTCCTGTACCATGAATTTCATCATCCAAATCCACATAAATGAAACCATAACGTTTGTTCATTTCCCCGGTTGAGGCAGAAACAAGGTCAATACAGCCCCAAGGTGTATACCCCATCAAATCAACACCATCTTCGACTGCTTCTTCCATGGCGATAATGTGTCTGCGTAAATAATCGATACGGTAATCATCTTGAATGCTGCCGTCAGCTTCAACTTTATCAATAGCTCCTAAGCCATTTTCTACTATAAAGAGTGGAACCTGATATCGTCCATAAAGATCATTTAAGGCATAACGTAATCCATCAGGGTCAACGGCCCAACCCCATTCACTTTCTTTAAGAAACGGATTTTTTACACCCCCGAGTACCATATTCCCACTTGCTTCAACTCCTTCTTGAGTTTTCGATTCTACAGTTGACATATAGTAACTAAAACCGATGTAATCGACTGTTCCTTTTTTCAAAGTTTCCAAATCTTCTTTCGTTATCTCTAAGTCTTCTTTTTTAATTCCATATTTTTTATGAAGTCGATGTGTAAAGACAGGATACTCCCCTCGCACTTGAACATCATTACAGAAGTAATTGAATTCTTGAATACTTTGTTGAGCAGCTATCTGATTGATTGGATTGGCATCAAAAGCATAAGTTGTCGAATAAATGCTCATACAACCGATGTGTAAATCTTTGTTTAAGGCATGTCCAAATTCTACAGTTAATGCACTTGCAACAAATTGATTATGCCAAGCTTGGAAGACATTCTTTTTATCATCTCCACCATTTGAAGGTACTAAACCTTGACCCAGAGCCGCAAAGAAAGTTGCAGAGTTAATTTCATTGAAAGTCATCCAGTATTTCACTTTGTCTTGATAACGCTCCAACAAAACTTTGGCATAACGAACATAGAACTCAATCAATTCCCGATTTTTCCATCCACCATATTCTTTAGCAAGATGAAGCGGCATTTCATAGTGAGAAATTGTGACTACAGGTTCGATATTGTATTTCAAACATTCGTCAATCAATTGGTCGTAGAATTTAAGACCGGCTTCATTAGGCTCACTTTCGTTTCCCTTAGGAAAGATGCGGGACCAAGCTACAGAAAAGCGATAAGCTTTAAAACCCATCTCGGCGAACAAGGCGATATCTTCTTTAAAATGATGGTAATGATCAATCCCTTTGTGGTTAGGATAAACATATTTGTCTTCATCAATGGTCCAGTCAAAGTCTGGTGAATTGAGAATTCCTAAGCGTTCTTTTCCACCTGGCATCGCATCTGCGACCGAAAGTCCTTTTCCATCCACATCAAAGGCACCTTCCAATTGATTAGCAGCTGTGGCACCGCCCCATAAAAAGTCTTTTTTAAATGTCATTTTATTTTTCTCCTAAAATCGTTTCGCCATTTGAGGCAATTACTTCTTTGTACCAGTCAAAGGATTTTTTCTTTGAACGTTTTAATGTTCCTTTACCGTCATTGTCCATATCTACATAGATAAAACCATAACGTTTCCGCATTTCCCCAGTTCCTGCTGAAACCAAATCAATACAGCCCCAAGGTGTATAACCCAGGAGATCCACACCTTTATCAATTGCACGGCTCATCGCCTTGATATGTTTTTGGAAATAATCGATACGATAATCATCATTTATTGTACCATCTGCTTCGACTTTGTCTTCCATACCTAAACCGTTTTCCACAACAAAGAGCGGGACTTCATAGCGGTCATACAAATCCATTAAGGTATATTCTAACCCTGTCGCATCAATCTGCCAGCCATATTCACTGGCTTCCAAGTAAGGATTTGCTGCACCTCCCATCAAGTTCCCCATCGAAGGCTCTGCCCCTTCTTGAGTCGTTACGCAAAGTGTCATATAGTAACTGAAAGTGTACATATCTACTCTTCCTTCTTGGAGCAGCGCATCATCACCTTCTTCTTTTTGGATTTCAATTTTTTTATTTTGAAAGTATTTTTCGATAAGCGCTGGATATTTCCCTTTAACTTGGACATCACCGACAAACTTATTCACAAGCAGGTCGTATTCTTTGGTTTGCAAGATATCTTCTGGGTTTGGTGTAAGAGGGTACATAGTCAAATGAGCAATCATACAGCCAATCTTAAACTCTGGATTAATCTTATGGCCCTCAATGACCGCCTTTGCACTGGCAATAAAAGTATGGTGTAAGGCTTGAAATCTTTTATGCTCATCTTCTGGAATCGCATTGAGCGCAAAATCACCATGTGGATGAAGGCCTAAAACTGTAAGTTCACCGTGTGGCATTGTACCAAAATTTAGTTCGTTAAAAGTGATCCAGTATTTCACTTTATCTTTGTAGCGCTCAAAACATACTTTGGCATAATTCACATAGAAATCAATGGTTTCCCGGCTTAAAAAGCCATCATATTTTTCCATCAATCCCAAGGGAATTTCAAAGTGACTGAGTGTAACCAACGGTTCAATGCCATGTTTCAAACATTCATCAAATACGCGATCATAAAAGAGTAAACCTTCTTCATTAGGTTGCGTTTCGTCTCCCTGAGGGAAAATGCGCGACCAGTTTATACTCAGTCTAAATGTTTTAAAGCCCATTTCTGCAAATAAAGCAATGTCTTCTTTGTAATTATGATAGAAATCAATCGCGCGATGTGAAGGGTAATATGTCTCCTCGTCAAGCACTGGTGTAAAATGACGTTCCTTATTTTTTCCACCTACTGTTTTCATATCAGCTACAGACAGTCCTTTACCACCAACATTATAAGCACCTTCTGCTTGATTGGCCGCGATAGCTCCACCCCATAAAAAGTCTTTTTTAAAGCTCATTTCTCTCTCCTTTTTTATACCGGCTGAACGACCAAACCATCAGCTGTTTTTACAAGACCAGTTAATAACTCTTCTGCTTTATGAATAACTGTCTTGTCAGTGATTACAATATCTGAAAAATCACTGCTATTAGTTATAATAATCGGCACTTGTGTACTGAAACCTGCAGCTTCAATAGCTTCCATATCAAACTTCAACAATAAATCGCCTTTTTGAATCTTTTGTCCCTGTGAAACAAAGGATTCAAAATATTTTCCTTCTAGCTGCACGGTATCAATGCCAACATGTATAAGGAGTTCTGTTCCTTGCTCTGAAATTAAACCAATAGCGTGTTTTGTAGGGAAAACAGTCATCACTTGTCCATCAAATGGGGCATAAACTTCACCAAGTGTTGGCTCAATTACTGCTCCTTTGCCCATAACACCCGCAGCAAAAGCAGCATCATTGGCTTCAGATAATGGAAGGACTTTGCCTTCTAAAGGAGTCGTAATATGTTCTTCACCTACTGCTTGTGATACACGAGTTTGATTATTTGTTGTTTCTTTTGGTTGTTCTTCCTCTGAGTTTTCATCTTCAAAACCAAGAATCCATGTCAAGGCAAAACCTGCGATTACAGCAATGATTGCTAAAATAATCATCTTAACTGCTCCCGAAATATCACCATCTAAACTGATATTTGTTGTGAAACTAAAGACACCTAAGCCGCCCATTGTGTATCCTTTAATACCCATTCCCATAGCAAATGCACCAATAATACCACTTACCACACATGAAGCCCAGAAAGGACGTTTCTTTGGAAGGGTTATCCCGTAGATTGCTGGCTCTGTTACGCCAAACCATCCTGAAATGAAAGCAGGGATTGCTAACTCACGTAATCGTTTATCTTTTGTTTTTACCATTACTGCTCCCACTGCACCCGTCTGAGCAAATGAAGCACCTGATGCTGCAATAAGTAATGCTGTTGGTTCACCTTGTGCTAAAGAAATGATGGCAAAAGGCACAATTGCCCAGTGCAAGCCAAACATAACCAAAATTTGCCACGTAAAGCCTAACACAAGTCCAAAGATAATTGGACTGAAACCTTGCAAGGCGAGAAGTCCTTTCCCTAAAGCATCAGAAGCAATATTCATGACTGGCCCAATAATGAGAAAACCTAAAGGAATTGCAATCAAAGCTGTAAAGAAAGGTGCTAAGAAAAGTTTCACCACGTCAGGGATAATTTTCTTGAGCTGTTGTTCAAGAAAGGCCGCAAAAGCTGTAATAGCGATAATAGGCATAACTGATGAACCATAACCTGCTGCTGGCACTGAAAATGGAATACCAAAGAAGTTTAGCCCTCCACTCTCAGCGAAAGTTTTTGTGACTGAACCATCCACAAATCCAGGATAAACCAAGGCTGCGGCAATCAGCATCCCGACAAATGGCGAGCCGTTAAATTTTTTCATCGCTGTATAGCCGATAAAAATTGGTAAGAACAAGAAAAGTCCATCGCCCATAGAATTAAGGACAGCATAGGTTGAAGAAGCTTGGAAGCTTGCTCCCAATGCAAAGGATAGAATCGCGTTCAACCCTTTAATCATACCTGCTGCCGCCAAGGGTGCTAAAATAGGCTGGAAAATTCCTGAAATCATTTCGACAAACTTATCGAAAATATTTCCCTTAGCTTTCGTCTGAGAAGAATCCATCTCTAGCTTACCGATAACATTATCCACATCAGCACGAACATCAGGAACATGGTTCCCAATGACGACTTGGTACTGTCCCCCAGCTTGCATGACAGTGACAACACCATTCATCTTCTTCAGTACTTCTGTATTCGCGAGATTTTCGTCTTTCAACTTAAAACGTAGTCGCGTAATACAATTTGTCAATGAGAGGATGTTTTCTTTCCCTCCCACATTTGCTACAATGTCTTTTGCAAGAGCTTCATATTTGCCCATCACAAACCTCCATAATATAATATATTTTTAGAGGTCTCGCCAACTTAATGTCACGATCCATTTGTTACCAAAGTTTAGTTTTATTGGATTTTCTCCAAGATACGTGCCAAATGCACAGTCATGTAAATCTGTTCGCTTTCAGAGACTTCATAATCCCTTGTTTGATTTAAAAATTCGCTCACTTTACGTGTGCCAAGATAAGCATTGGGATATTTGCGCACAATAAGAGCAAAAAGTTCCTTGTCGGTTTCTTCTACTCTAGCACTACCTGCTAAAATCCGCTCCGTAAAGAATTTTAAATGTGTAATGAAGCGTTGGAAGTAAATATCTTGTTCATCAAAGGTGATTTTCAAAGTATACTTTAATGTCGTTAAAATTTCTTCCATAAGCTTGGTCAGCTGCATCGCGTACTCATGACCAGTACCAAGTGTACCGTTAACGATATGCATCGTCAGAAAACCTGCTTCATCTTCTGGCAGCTCTACACCAAATTGTTCTTTGACCTTTTCCAATGCTTTCAAACAGATTTTGAACTCTTCTGGAAAGAAACGTTTAATATCCCAGAGCAGAAAATTCTTCACCGAGATGTTTTCTTCAGTACGCAGAAGCGCTGCATGAAGATGGTCCGCAAAAGCAACAAGCGTTGTATCTGAAACTTCCTTATCAAATTTAACTTTGACCTCAGCTAAAGTCACCATCGAAAGCTCAATGATAGCACTCGGAATTTCATTTAAAATCTCCGAAAAACTCTGTATATCTGAGCTGGCTTTTAGACCGAAAATCTTTTCGATTTTATCAACCTCAACTGCTTGACCTATTCTTTTCTTGAAACCAATACCAAGACCCATAAGGATGATTTCTTCATTTCTGCTATTGATTGCTATGACCACATTATTGTTTAGGATTTTTCTGATTTCCACAATTCACCCCTCATTTCACAAAAATAGACCCTATCGCCCCTATGACAAAAATAGAGTACGATAAGGTCTAGCTTAACTTAATAATCACTATCCGTTTTTATGAAACCGCTTTTATATTAGTATACTGTATTATCAAAATCTTGTCAAGGATAAATTTTAAAATAAAAAAAACTGCTAATACCTAGCAGTTTTTATTTTTTTTGTTGAATTAAAGTTTTAAGTGTATCTGTAAGTATTCCTTCGAATTTTTCAGTATCTTTCGTGATATCAATGCCTTTTTCTAATGAAGCAGCTGCACTCCAGCCAATCGCTTCAGTGATTACCGCAGCTATTGAAGCATTGACCACACTACCTACACCTGGAATCAAAGTAGCCAATGATCTTCCTATATACGGAATCAATGTCACCCTTATAAAGTTTACGACAAATTTATCACTAAACTTCACGTCATAAATATTATAAATACTTTTCAGCATCTTTAACTGAATAGGTACTAAAATTAAAGCATCAGCAATAGGTATCGGCAGAGCACCTACGCCCGCAGCAGTGATCGAGGCTCCGTGAATTGTTCTATGAACCTTAGAAGCTTTATCACTACTTATAGATTTTTTTACCATTTGAGGTATTTGTCCGTTCATTTCTTTTGAAACTTCTGTATTCTTACGTTTTTTTATTCCTATCATCTCTCCCCCTCATTTCTTCACTATTTATTGTCTGAGCTTCATCGATCTAAGTTTCAGATTTATCCTGCAAATCGTATGTTCTTTGCTCTTCTTTAAGTTTAACATTTTCTTTCAAATTTTTGACTCAATCTGACTTCACTTACTTCCTACTCCTAAGTTCACACAAAAAAAGCTTGCCAAAAGTGACAAGCGTTCTTTTAATCATATTTCAAAAAACTGATTAATCTTGGTTTGCTCACAATCAAAGATTGATTCGCAAATCAAAAACTATCTTTGTTTGCTCACAATCAGAGATTGCTTCGCAGAACAAGGCTTACGCCTTGTTTGCTGAACCGAAAACGTCGATACGTTCTTCAACTGATGCAGTGATTGCGTCGAAACCAGGTTTCAAGAATTTACGTGGGTCGAAGAGTTTTTTCTTCATGTATTCAGCTTCGTTAGCGTTAAATTCAACGACGAATTCACGAGTTGCTTTTGCAAATGCAAGTTGGCATTCTGTGTTTACGTTGATTTTAGCTACACCGTTAGCGATTGCTTCGCGGATTTGATCGTCAGGGATACCTGAACCACCGTGCAATACGATAGGAACATTTTTGCCCATAGCTTCAACGAGTGCTTCGTTCAATTTAGTCAAGTGATCGATGTGGAGACCTTTCCAGTTTTCTGGGTAAGGACCGTGGATGTTACCGATACCAGCTGCAAGGAAGTCAACACCAAGTTTAGCCATTGCTACTGCATCTTCGATAGGAGCAAGTTCGCCTTCACCGACGATACCGTCTTCTTCACCACCGATAGAACCAACTTCACACTCAACTGAGATACCTTTAGCGTGAGCTTTTGTGATAACTTCTTCAGCAAGTTTAAGGTTTTCTTCGATTGGAAGGTGTGAACCGTCAAACATCAATGAAGAGTAACCAACTTCGATACATTCCAAAGCATCATCAAAGTGACCGTGGTCAAGGTGAATAGCTACTGGTACAGTGATTCCCATTGATTCTACAAGAGTTTCAATGAGGAGTTTACACATTTTGTAACCACCCATGTATTTAGCAGCACCCATTGAAGTTTGGATAAGTACTGGAGTCTTTTTAGCTTCTGCTGCGCGCAAGATAGCTTGAGTCCATTCAAGGTTGTTTGTGTTGAAACCACCGATAGCGTAACCATTGTCACGAGCGGCTTGTACGAATTTTTCTGCTGAAACGATTGCCATTTCAAATTCCTCCGAATATTTTCTATTACTGTCTTAGTATAGCATTTTGTGAACTATTTTTCTAGTTATAAGTCGTGAATGCGCTTGTATTCTGGTTTTTTTAGAAAATAAAACCTATGGTAATGACAAATAAAAAGAGAGTTCCCTCTCTTTTTATTATTTAGTACGGCTGTAGTTAGCTACGTCTTCTTGAATATTTTCGATAAATTGATCCAAGCTAATAACTTCAGTATCTGTTGAACCATAACGGCGAATGTTTACAGTGCCATCTGCCATTTCTTGGTCACCCACAACGATTTGATAAGGAACTTTACGTGTTTGGGCTTGACGGATTTTATAACCCATTTTTTCATTTGATTCATCAACAACGATACGCAATCCTTTTTCTTGGAGACGTTTTTTGATTTCCCATGCGTAATCGGCATGAATTTCGTTGTTTACAGGAATGATGATTGCTTGAGTAGGTGCCAACCAAGTTGGGAACGCACCTTTATAAAGTTCAATCAAGTAAGCTGTAAAGCGTTCCAAAGTTGAAATTACACCGCGGTGAATCATAACTGGACGGTGTTTTTCACCATCTGCACCAACATATGTGATGTCAAAGTTTTCAGGGTTAAGGAAGTCCAGCTGGATAGTTGAAAGTGTTTCTTCATTACCTAAAGCTGTCTTAACTTGGATGTCCAATTTTGGTCCATAGAAGGCTGCTTCGCCTTCAGCTTCAACGTAGTCAAGATTCATATCATCCATTGTTGCTTTAAGCATACGTTGTGATTTTTCCCACATTGCATCGTCTGGGAAATATTTTTCTGTGTCTTCCGGGTCACGATATGACAAACGGAAGCTGTAATCGTCGATACCAAAATCACGGTACATTTCCATAATCAATTCAAGAATTTTTCCAAATTCTTCTTGGATTTGATCAGGTGTCACAAATGTGTGACCATCATTCAGTTGCATCACACGTACACGTTGAAGACCTGAAAGTGCGCCTGATTTTTCATAACGGTGCATTGTACCGAACTCAGCGATACGGATAGGTAATTCGCGGTAGCTGTGTACGTGGTGTTTATAGATAGCAATGTGCGATGGGCAGTTCATCGGACGAAGCTCCATTTGCTCGCCATCACCCATATCCATTGGTGGGAACATGTCTTCATGATAATGTTGCCAGTGACCTGATTGTTTATAAATATCCAAGTTCATCAAGTTTGGTGTGTTAACGTGCAAGTAGCCTGCAGCGATTTCACGGTCTTCTACGAAACGTTGGATTGTACGGCGAATAGTTGCTCCATCTGGAAGCCAGTAAGCTGTACCTGCTCCCAAAGAAGCTTCATTGAAGAAGAGATCTAACTCACGACCGAGCTTACGGTGATCACGTTCTTTCGCTTCTTCACGCATTCTCAAGTTTTCTTCGAGGTCTTCTTTATTAAACCAAGCAGTACCGTAAACACGTTGCATCATTGCATTATCACTATTTCCACGCCAGTAAGCTCCTGCCACATTAAGCAATTTGAAGAATTTAATAAAGCCAGTTGATGGCACATGTGGGCCACGGCAAAGATCTGTGTATTCGCCTTGACTATAGATTGTCAAGCCGCCTTCATCTTCATTGTGTTCTTCGATAAGCTCAAGCTTATAAGGATCACCAGCAAAGATTTCTTTCGCTTCTTCTTTGCTTACTTCTTTACGAATTGAAGGGAAATTTTCTTTTGAGATACGACGCATTTCTGCTTCGATTTTTTCCAAATCATCGTTTGAAATTTGTCCTTCTTCATTATCAGTATCGTAGTAGAAACCATTTTCAATAGCTGGACCTACACCAAGGTGAATATTTGGAAAATGACGACGTGCTGCTTGAGCAAATAAGTGAGCTGCAGAGTGACGAAGTAAACCAAAAGCATCTTCATGATCCGGTGTTACAATTTCAAAAGTTGCATCTTCTTTGATTGGACGGGTCACGTCAATAAGTTTGCCGTTGACTTTACCAGCCAAGGCTTTTTTAGCCAAACCAGGTGAGATTGATTTCGCAATTTCAAGTGTTGAGATGCCTGCCTCAAATTCTTTGACAGCACCATCTGGGAAAGTGATTTTAATCATATAAGCCTCCAATTTTTTTTAACATATTTTAGTTTTGGGGATGAGCACTGAGGAAATAAAAAAACGCAGATCAACTCCCTCTAAAGGACGCGATCTGCGTGTTACCACCTTCTTAATTTTTTCGGCATAAAAAGCTTCAAAAATATCTCATCTTTGACGTAACGTGTCAGCCACGCTTTCTGTTCTCAGAAAGAATTATCAGAGTGGTATCTTTAGCAATCACAATACGAGTTCGCACCACACACTCGCTCTCTTGGAAAGAATTGGTTAAAGACTTGTCTCTAATGACCATTTTAGGATTTTCTTTATCTTTTGTCAAGTCCTTTTGAGTAAGTTTTTTGATTTTTTAGAAAATAATCTTTATTTTTTCTTTGCAATCTCTTTGACAAGCTCAGCAAAAGCCATATCTTCATTAAACGGTGAGACATAGACATACTTTTCACCACCATTTTCAAGGAAGTATTCTTTATTTTCCTCTTCAAGCTCTTCAATCGTTTCTAAACAATCAACTACAAAGCCAGGTGCAACGATAAGAACTTTTTTGACACCTTGTTCTGGAAGTTTCTTCAAGGTATCATCGGTTGCGGGAGTCAGCCATTCGGCGGGGCCAAATTTCGACTGATAGGTTTGATAATGTGGGAAATCGCCAAGTTCTTCCATAATTAAACGTGTCGTTTCCGTGCATTCGTCTGGGTAAGCATCTCCATCCGTTACGTAAGAAAGCGGGATACCATGGTAAGAAAAGACCACAGCTTCAATATCCTCTTCATTTGCAAGGGTTTCTTTTATCTTCTCAGCAAAATATTTGATATAGAGAGGTTCTTTATAAAAGGAGCGTATAAACTTTAAATCCACAATATGATCTTTTTTTAAAAAAAAGTTCATGACACTATCAAAGACCGAACCTACTGTTGTCCCTGAATATTGTGGATACATAGGAAGAACCGTTAACTCCTCCACACCTTTACTCAAGAGACTTTCCAGACTACTTTCAATACTTGGTTCACTGTAGGACATCCCCATAGCTACTTCAACGTCAGGACAGATTTCCTGCAGGTTTTTTTCTTGAGCTGCTGTGTAGGTAAGCAGTGGAAACGCGCCGTCTTTGACAATCTTTTCGTAAAGCTTAGCTGATTTTTTCGGCCGAGTATTAAGAATGATACCATTGAGAAGCGGCTGCCAGAGCAAAGGATGAGTCTTAATCACGCGCCGGTCAGATAAAAATTTCTTCAGGTATTTTCTTAGAGCTTGGGGCGATGTATTCTCGGGTGTACCAAGATTAACTAAGAGGATGCCTCTTTTTTTCATGCGATATATGTCTCCTGTGTTTTCTAAAATTCAACGGACAATCCAATTATCCTGTTTTCTATTTTACCTGAATTTCATAAGTTATTCATTAATATTTTGAGAAAATCTATGACTTAGAGCAAAAATGGCAAGAAAAAAACGAGAAAATCCGTATATCTTCTCGTTTTGAAACATTCTTTTCAAGAGTAGAGCTTACTCTTTTTTATTCTTTTTTCGTAAAATAGCTGCGCTGGCTAGAGCTGCTAAGCCAAGGATACCAAGTCCAGAGGCAACCATATCTCCTGTCCTTGGTAATTCTGTTCTTTCTTCTTGTTTTTCCTCTATGGGTACCGAGCCCTCCATAGGGGGCCTCTCATTAACGAGATTTTCATCACTTGGGAAGTCGTTTAGTTGGTCGCGTTTATCCTCACCATTAGGTTCCCCTGGTCGGCGTGTTTCTTCAGCTCTATCGTTATTCGTTGCATCTCCATTTTCAGGTTCAACTCGTGGTTCTGCTAAAGTCACTACCGAAGCAAGCCCCGAAATAATCGCTCCAGCATAACGGTTATGATGATCCGCTTGACGGGCAAAGAGGAAGTATTCTGTAGCTGGTGTCAAATCTGTAAAGAGCGTGGACGTCTGCCAATCAGCTGCTCCTAAGTCCTCCGGATCATTTGACAGTGAAATCGAATATTCAATCTTGTAAGGTCCTAGGTCAAAGGCTGTAGCTGGCGCAAAAAGATTTTCCCTTCTTCCATCGGCTGTATCTGCATCACCAAAGCTGAAAGGTTCAAAGAGGAAAGGCATTTCTTCAAGTAAGGGTTGATGTTTCGTGATAGTTGAGTGGAAAAGTTCAATCTCTGTTTCAGTGATGCGTGCCGCTTGTGGTCGCGTGACTGGTAAACCTTGAGCCTTGGTAATTCGCCCTATCGTTTCAACATTCTCATCAAAAACATACTGATAGTTACGGTTGACATTACCTTGCTCATCCCGCAACTCTACACGAACATCTGCTCTTCCAATTTTATTGCCTTGCTCGTCAACAAAGATCAACTCATCTTCAGCTACATGGGGTTGACCATTTGCCAAGCGTGACATCTGATCAACAAAAACTATCGTTAAATAGTAGTCGCCCAACACGTTCATCGGTTGGCCGGTTTCTACATTTGTCCATTTTTCTGGATTAGTGAAACCAGCTTCAATACCGTACTCGTAAGACTTATCTTCTGCCATGAAGTAGTAATCGTAATTGAAGACACGCTCTGCTATTTTCCGACCGTTAAAGCGTAGGCAAAGCGGGTCAATGATTTGGCTCTCAAATAATGGATTTACACGTTGTTCTGGTCGTGGCACGATAGTCGAAAGAGTCTGGCTTGTTGGAATCATTGCATGAAGTACGCGGTGGAGTGGCAATTGTAAATGATAGTTGCCCGAGTTTACTCCAGAAATACTCCACTCGCCTGTCGCATGAACCGGCATAGCAACAACATTGTCCGCATCATCAAAACGTACATTCCTATCATCAAAGCACGCTTCACCCCTCTGGATAATAACGCCGCCGTTTTCAAGGTCAATATACAAAATCGGCAAATCTGGCCTAGACGAAATCACTGCCTCTTCAGTGCCATCATACGAACGTCTCTCGACCTGTCCTTGTGTCCAGTGAATTGTCATCGGACTAATGGTTCCCGTCAGTAAATTGTTTCTCATATAATCCCTGAGGTCAGTCCTCAAGCTCACATTTCGTGAATCTAAGTAGAAACCATCTACAGTGACTGACTTATTAGGACCTGCATGACGATCCGCAAAGGCAATTGCATAGTTGTTTTCGTCAAAACGGATAGGAATTCTTTCGTCCGTTTCCTTAATTTCAACCCAAAGCTCTGGGAAAGCTCTAATCGTCTGCCCTGGATTAGCTGAATCAGGCCATTCTGCAACTTCCCAGTCTGTTTCGCCATCGTAAATCTTATGAATCGTGCGATTTCCGCCAAGACGAACGTCTTCCGTTCTAAGTTCCTGCGGTGTGATTCGACCTGTGAAGAGCAGGCGCTCAATCTCACGCAAGCCATCATCAGACAGCGTGATGTTGTCATGCGCAAAGCCTGCAATCCTTATGATAAGTGGCTTGTCCATAACATTCCCATTATCATATTCGACATCTTTATCAAAGAAGCGAACATCAAGATCTACCAAGTTGTCTAGTGAAAGTGCAATTTTTTTATCTTTTGCATTGCGCAGGGCAAATACAGGTTCGATCCGCACATCTTCGTTGAGGTCAATCTCAGAGCTGCCATTATATTGTCGTTGGATATAGCCTGTCTGGATGTAAAGGACGTTGGCTTCCATCTCGTCTTGATCTGCTGGCATTGGGCGTACTTCTGTGACAGCGACTGGTTCGATGTTGGCTGGGTTAAAACTCGGCTGGACCATCTCTCCTGGAGCGCCATGTATCCAGTCAAAAATGTAGTTTGTCAGTGGGTATTCATCCGCATCACTTGTCGATAGATTCCAGTTACCATCTGAATTTACTGGAATGTCGTTACCTACTTCTGTCTGGGTAAACCTTGCTCTACCCAGAACTTTAGTAATAATACCCTCATCACGCGCAACGATAGCTCTGTCATTCATGACCAGATTGTCTCTCGAAGGTCGTGTCAGCTCAGGTTCGATAAGAATGTTGTGTACTTCATCCGTATCGTCCCATTCCTTATTGGCAACTTTGCCCACAGTCCACTCAATACGACGTGGTTCGATTTCTGCATCGCGATATCTGAGGATTTCATCTATAATACGTTCACGAATTTCACCTTCATAGTCTTCAAAGAATTCTGCGAGCTTCTCATCAAAGACAATGTTGACAAAATCAAGCACGTTTGTCCCAGCGTGTACTTCATCAAAGCGCAGTCCTTCCACACGGTAAGGCAGTTGAATCTCATAATCTCCGTCAAGAAGAATATTAGCTACAAAGTTATTCTCAGAAATCTCAGTTGTACCATCATATTCTCGACTCTGAACGGTAAAGCCATAAGAGAGAATATCCTCCTTGCTCACGTGCGCCGGGAAGATTGTCGCGAAAGTTACAGGAATTTCCGGCACAACATAGTTGTGCTCATGTACAGGATCAGAAAAGACGTGACGCATGTCTATCTCGCTCCAGTCAAATCTATGTGTTCCTGGTGCAGCACTTGGGAAGACCAAGTTATCTAATAGAGCTGAGTCATATTCAGTAAACACCTGATGATCTATGATTTCATGACCCTCTTCTGATGCGACTAATTCTGGTCGGACAATAGTTCCTGTAATGTTATTGCCACCGTTGTACGAACGTGGTTCGATAACACCTTCATTCCATTTCAAGATACGTGGGAAGATTTCCGCATCGAAAAGAGTGTCAAACCAAAAATCATCATGTAGGACTTGGTTAGGACCAATCAAGACATTCAGCTGCTCACGAACCCCTGTCTCATTTCCAACAGTCAGCGTATGCGCGCCATAAAAGTTAGGATTCGCATGTTGGTTGTTAAAGGATAAATCCCAGTTGTCAATGTTCAAAGACAATCCAGCCAAGCGTGGCAAGCTTGTGAGATGTTCTGTTGAGAAAGCCGTTGTATTATCAAAGCGTTTGACTGCACGTCCCGCTTGTGCACCCGCTATATCTTTCCAATGCTGTACCGCTCGTGGAGCGATAGTCCACTCAATATCCGGAGAGTCTTTCAACTCGTAGTTTTGTGGGTTTGTTCCGCTAATCCTCCAACCTGTTAAAGCTGACCTTGCAGGATTTTCCGTAGTACTTACATTAAGATTATTTTGATGAACAAATTCACCCTTCACTGGACCTACTCGAAGTTCTAGGAGGTCCTGGTCCAGTACATCTTGCTTATCAACTCGAATCGTGCGTAAAGTTGGCAGTTCAAACTCACTTATTTCTGGGTTTATCGGCATACCGGTATATTCCCTGCTGGCGCTTCGTAAATAACCACCTGTGAAATGAACATCTAGCGGGCGAATCGTTGCATCAGCAAAGCTCGGTTTCAGATGCACCTCATGCAAGAAGTTCGGCATTTCGAAAGCAGATTGACCGAAGATATTGCTTGGCATGTCAAAGCCAATCGTCCTTGCAGCTGGATGCGCCACTATGACATAGTTATGCCTATTGTCGCCGCCACCAATGCTCCAATCGCCTGTAGCAGTAATTTCTTGTGCGATGACACCGCCTTGTGCGTTACGGGCGACATTTTCAGATGCGAATGTGGCTAAACCAAGGTCTAGAATAAGAGCATCAGGACCATCTTCATCTATAGCAAAGATACCATCACTTCCATCACTTACTGCGATAAGTTGTGGCATTCCTCCATCTTCGATAATAGCGACATCAGTTCTGTCATAAGGCTTATCTTTTACCTTGCCCATGCCCCAGAAAACTTCACGTGGCGTAATTTCGCCGAGGAAAAGTTCCCCACGTAGAGCCTCTTGCAAGTCTGAGGAAATCTGAACAGGTTGAACTGTACTTCCCTGAATTTGTAAACCAATCGTTGAGTCTTCCAAAACTACCGAAACTAAACCAGATGTGACATGTCGCTCAGGAAAACGCAGAATAGACTCTGTATCAAAGACAAACTGATAGGTATTTCCATCATCTACACCTGTAATAGAAACATTAATTCTCGGCAAGTTATTCGTGAAAACATCTGTTGCGTCATACTCACGGTCAACCGTACCTTCAACAAATTTAAGTCTGTCAATATCGTCAATATCTAAAACTAAAGGACGAATGGTCGCGGGATTAAAAGTCGGAAGGTCGACAATCTTATAGTTAAAATTACCGGCTATATTCCTATCCAGACGCTTGAGCATACTTTCATCGAAATCAAGTCCTTCAATCTCCCACGTCCCCGGTAAACTTTGAGCAAACTGCAAACGTTCCGCCAAGTCAGTACCAAAGTCAACAGTAATGATATTATCGTCACCATCAGCGAAGTCGGTTAAGTTTAATTTAGGTGCCTCAAAGATCAATACATCAGTAGTCCCATCATAATCCTTGTCAGCAACAGTTCCTGCTGTCCATGTGACTGGTCGAGGTGTAATCTGTGCATCGCTAAAGAGTCCGCCATTCTCTGCCAGAATCTGGATTTTTCCTTCAATATGCTTACGGTATTCCGCTTCGAAAACTGTCAATTCTTCTGCGTTGAAAGCATCATCATCTCTATCAGCGCTGAAGACCAAGGTCGTGTAAACATAAGGCGATACTATGATTTTGTGAGTACCTACATGAGAGTCGGCAAATTTCAAATATTCACGCTCGATAACCAAAGTTGCTGTGGCAAAACGTCGTTCTCCACCAGGACTATCTCCCTTGATTGCAAACTCAAAGACGTATTTGTCTTGAACATCCCCGATAAGATTAGTGTTATCAAATACCTTATTGGGTACACTTTGAAGTTGACCGATAGTCGTTGGAGTAAAACTTGCATCAGCGAGGGTTATCTGACCGTCGTAGAGACCATTTGCGTTAGGCTGATTACGTACCATCGACTGAGCGATGATGCTCTCGGTCAGCTGCCCAAGCAAAGCCGCACTAAGTTCATCTGGAAGTTGAGTCTCAGCAACGGCTTGCGCTACAGCTTCCTGAACTGCTGCACGCTGATCGCCATGTCCTGCCAGATGAACGAAAGATGCCCAAAGTCCTGCTTGGTCGTAAAGCAAACTCTCTACGGGCAGTTCAATCGTTAACGGTGGGATGTCATCAATAATTTCACCGTTCGCCATTTCAATATCAAAGACAAGTGAGAGGTGCTCCTCGATATGTTTTACTGTCCGAGTTGCATCGAAAGGACGTGTCTCTACCCGACCACGATTGACCACGATATTTTGAAGCGCCACAGGTACATTTTCACGGACTTTTGCTTGCTCGAAAAGACCTGTGTTAGTGAAATTTTGTAAGGCAGAAAGGTCGACTCGATAGTACTGCTCTGCAGGGAGATTGGTTTGGCGTTCAAGTTCGTCTTCAATAGCTCCACGTATCTCTTCCCAATCAACAGCTCCATAATTGATTGGGGACGGTCCAACAATAGCTGTGCTTGCAAACTCAATATTCGATATTCTACTTATAAAATCAAAACTTCCTGTAAATCCTAACTGTGGCAAGTCCAAGAACGGCCAGTCCATAACATCAGAATATGAAACTAGGGCATCCTCCCCCACAAACTTATCTGCCACTCTCCCAAGACGAATATGTTCTTCTGTAATAACGATGGGTACATGATGATTCGGTCGTACGGAACTACCTGCAAGACGGAAAGAATCATCTCCTCCCTGATGTGGAAAGGGATCGCCTGCATAAACGGTGACGTCTCCAAAAAGATCTTGTGTTATCCCCTCCAGAAACACAATGTATGTCGTACCCTGACTGTTTTCAGTCCCTGCATAGCTCACATAATCCACAAGCTCATCACCGACACTTACTCTAAATTGCATTCTGTCAATTTGACCAGTACCTAAAGTTTTACCATTGTCAGCTGTTGTTTCAAAATGAATCCTTATCCTAGTAGCTGATTCCCATTGTACACTAATAATTTGCGCAACAGGCCACGTCTCTTTAGCACCCCAATTCACCGCCAAAGGCGCAATCCCCACATAAGCATCACTGGCCTCAAACTGAGTCAATCCCCCTTCAGAAAAACGTGGTGCCTCAAAGTTTTGTGGCGCTTCAAAAGTAGCTGGAGTTTCGGAAATTTCCTGTATCTCCAGTTCTTCTAGCACCTCAGCTTCTTTTTCTTCTTCATACATTGCTTCAGCAGGTGTTTCTGGCAAGACAACGTCTGCGATTTCCTGCTCAGGCATTTCGACAACTTGTTCGATACCGGGCACTTCTTCATCATGTCGGCCCCGGATGAGTGTAGCTACAGGTGCACCTTTGGACATTACAAGTGGCAACATTGCAGCGACAGTGCCTGCTTTTTTAAGTCGCGCACGGCGTATGGCTTGCTTCTTTGCTTTGATTACTTTTCTTTCTGTCATATATTCTTCTCCTGAAATCTTTTGGGAATCTCATGATACCGCTCGGATATAACGTAATGTTTCTCATATTACAAATTATATCAAAGATTAAAATTATAAAGAAGTAATATTACACTCATTTGTTTTTAATTAAGGAACACAAAAAGCAGTTTCTCAGAGAATCTGCTTTTTATTTTCAATATAGTCCCGCTATTAGTGCTTACGATTAATTTCTTGTTTCACTTTATATTCAAGGAAATCTTTTGCCACTTCTTTGTCAAAGTCATTGAGCTGGTTGACCACTTGGTTTTGAATTGTGTCAATCTCAATCTTATCAAAAGGAATTTCAGCGATAACTTTCTCAACAACCTTAGCAACATTGTTGGCAATCATATTGGCATGCAAGGGTTTGTCTTTGTATTTTCCATTAATTGCAGCTTTAAAAACCGCTGTTTGTATACGAAATGAATCCCAATCGACAACGCGACCATTACGTTTTATCACTACTTTATTGAGCAATTTTGCTTCCATATCTTCTCCTTTATGTGCTTTATCTTGCGTCCTTAGTTCTAAGGAATTTTTCGAAATCATATTTTGGCTCATATCTTGATTATCTCAAAATATTTTATTGCCTCAAACAGTAGCAACGCTAGTCTTTTTCGAGTAGTATTACTTTCTTTTATTATAGCAAATTATCATTTTTCCTACAAAAAAAAGCCCTAAGGCCTTTATTAACTTATTTTACGATAATGAAACGGTCATCATCTGCCATGTAAGTTTTTTCTCCTGCTTCGTCTTCGATAGAACCGAATACGAGTTGACCACGTAGTTTCCAGTTTGCTGGAACATTCCATTCTTTAGCAACTGCTTCATCAATAACTGGATTATAGTGTTGCAAGTTTGCCCCAATACCAAGTTCTGCAAGAGCTGTCCATGCATTGACTGAAGTGATACCTGAAGCTTGCTCGCTCCATACTGGGAAGTTGTCTGCATAAAGGGCAAATTGTTCTTGCAAACCTTTTACGACGTCTTGATCTTCGAAGAAGAGAGCTGTACCATAAGCAGCTTTGAAGCCATCAAGTTTTGCTTTTGTACCTTCCCAAGCTGACTCAGGAACACCTTGTGCTTTCATTGTTGCTTTCAATTCGTTAGCCACGATTTGGCCCCAAAGTTTTTCTTGCGCCTCACCTGTAACGATAAGTACACGTGTTGTTTGGCTGTTGAAAGCTGATGGGCTGTGTTTTACTGCTTCTTTAATTGTTTCGATAGCTTGGTCTGCATCTTTAACATCTTTACCAAGTGCGTAGATTGAACGACGATTTTTGAGTGAGTTGATAAATGACATAGTAATGTCTCCTTTTATTTTCTTATTTATGTTTACAAGTGTAATCTTAACACATAAATTTACGCTTGTAAACTATTTAGCTCAGGATTTTTATTTTTTTTATAAAAAAACGCTAGAAAGCTTTTACTCTCTAACGTTTTAAAGTTTTATTATTTTGTTCCGAACAAACGGTCTCCAGCATCACCAAGTCCTGGAACGATGTAGCCATGTTCGTTAAGGTGATCATCAAGTGCTGCAACATAGATATCAATATCTGGATGCGCTTCTTGGACTGCTTTTACACCTTCTGGTGCTGCAACAAGACAAACGAACTTGATATTGTTAGCATTACGCTTTTTAAGGCTATCAATTGCAAGAATTGCTGAACCACCTGTAGCTAACATTGGATCAACCAAAAAGATTTGGCGCTCAGCGATATCTGTTGGGAGTTTAACCAAGTATTCAACTGGTTTGAACGTTTCTTCATCACGATACATACCAATGTGGCCCACGCGCGCTGCTGGGATAAGTTTCAAGATACCATCTACCATACCGATACCTGCACGAAGAATTGGCACAACTGCTAATTTCTTCCCTGCAAGTTCTTGCGCAGTCATGTGCGCAACAGGAGTATCAATTTCGACATCTTGTACAGGCAAGTCACGAGATACTTCATAAGCCATAAGCATACCAATCTCGTCAACGAGTTCGCGGAACTCTTTTGTTGAAACGTCTGCACGACGCAAGATTGAAAGTTTGTGTTGGATAAGTGGATGTTTTACTACTTGACAGTTTGACATAAGAAACCCCTTCATTTTATATACTTTGACTATTTTATCATTTTTCTTGTCATAAGTCTGTTATTATTGTTATTTTAGTCTTTTTTCAAAGAGAGCTTGATTAGGAACGGTGCAATCAGAGTGCTGAGGATAATCACGATAACCAGCTCTGAATAAATATCGCTATTAATCACTTGTGAAGCAAGACCAATCTGCGCGATGATTAAAGCCATTTCACCACGAGAAACCATTCCTGTACCGACCAAGGCACTGTCTGAGCTTGTAAGTCCCGTTGATTTCCCGATGAAATAAGCCGGAATAAACTTCGTCAATACTGCTAATAAAGTAAAGAAGAGAATCAAGATTGGATGTTCAAAGATGCTCTCGAAAGTTACGGAAATCGCAATGGAAACGAAGAAAACTGGGATGAAGACGACATAAGCAATAGCGGAACTGTATTCCTCAATCTTATGAGAAACGTCTGTTTGACTTAAAGCTAATCCAGCAAAGAAAGAACCAATCACAGCTGACATACCCGCTGCATCAGCAAGGAGGCTTAAAACCAAACAAAGAATGAGCGCCGCTGTTGTATTTTTTGCGTAGACCGGAAGTTTCTCCACAAAACGCCAAACTTTAGGGATTGACTTGTGTACCAAGACAAGGAAAATAAGGAAGAGGAATTCCATGAAAAACTGCTTTGGCAAGTTGCCAGAAGAGCTTTGTGTAGATGTGAAGATAGATAGAGCTAAAACAGCCAGAATATCGTCTACAACAGCCGCACCCAAGATAATAGAGCCTGCCTTTGTGGAAAGCTTACCGTATTCTTGCAAAACTTCAACTGTAATCGAGACAGAGGTTGCTGCAAAGACGATACCATAAAAGATAGCCGTTGAGAAGGCATAGCCCATCATCGTTGTTACGCCCCAGAAAACCAGTAAAGGAACAAGGACACCCGCTAGGGCAACCAGTAAAGCAGGTTTAAAGTTTTTCTTTAAAACCCCTAGGTCACTCTCTAGCCCTGCCAGAAACATGAGCAGAATCACCCCAATTTCGGAGAGGACCTCAATGGTGTGTCCTCCTTGCAACCATCCCAAAGCAGCAGGTGCTAAGACAATACCAATCAGTATTTGACCGACTACTGCGGGAATTCTTATTCTTCTTGCGATTAAAGTTGCGACTAATGAAGCCACTAAAATCAGTGTAAGTTGGAAAATATCATTCATACTTTCTATTATAGCAATTTACAGCTGCTTTTTCTCGCGGTCTTTCTTAAAAATTTAGAAAAAGATAGACTTACTGTCTATCTTTTTGTCTTAGTTTATTTCAATGACATATTCACAGCTAAAAGTTTCATGTGGAGCAAGTTGATTCATCCCAAATTTTTCGGTAAGTTCACCTGTTGTGCTAACTTCATCTGCTATACCAGCCCAAGGTTCGATACAAACAAAAGGAGCTTCAGCTGGATAGGGACTCCAAAGACCAAAGAAAGGCATATTTTCCCAAGTGACTTTCACACTTCGGCTATCTAAACGGTTTGTTAAGGCCACTGACATTTCATCTGATGATGTATAAACGAGCGCGTCTTTTGAAAAGCGTTCATGATTCAGTGTTATATCCCTCACCTCAACCTCAGATTGCTCTTCTCTCTTAAGCGTACCCGTTGGTAAATCTAAAGGAATAAATGTACGTTTTTCGGCTGGGGCTATTGTCAAGGTGTAATCTTCAAAGCTGCCTTTTTCGAGAGGAACATTAAAAGCTGGATGAGCACCCACGCCAAAAATCATCGTCTTTTCATCTTTGTTTTCCACTTGATAACGTACGCGCACTTGATTTCCTGTCAATTTGTAACTTACCTTAAAGCTAAATTCAAAAGGATATTGTGCAAGTGTATCAGCATTTGAGGTAATTTCATAAACCAACTCATCCTCTTTTTCCTGTACGAGTTTGAATTCTGTATCACGTGCAAAGCCGTGTCCTGACATCTCATAGTTTTTACCTGCGTAGCTGTAATGTCCGTCTTTTAACTTCCCAACAATCGGGAAAAGAACAGGAGCATGACGTCCCCAAAACGCTGGAGCTGCTTGCCAAAGATATTCGATACCCTCTTTTTGAACAGAGTATAATTCTGCACCAAAAGTGTCAACTGCAACCGTTAATGTATTATTTTTAAGTGTGTGTTTCATCTTTTCTTCTTCTCTTTAGTTATCTAATGGTTTATAAAAGTTACGATTTTCCAAGGCAAAGACGCGTTGACTTGATTGTCCCGGTTCAACATTATTTAGAGCGGTCATCATCATCATCATGCTAGCATCCATCATATCAATCTGATGAATGATTTCTGCTTCCATGATTTTAGGGCGGACAGGACTGCCATATTCTAACTGGCCGTGATGACTCAGTAAGACATGACGCAGTAAAAGCAAGTCCTCTTTTTCATCACTGATGTCAAGTTCGATCACTGCTTTACTGACTTCTTCATCGATAAGAACGATGTGTCCTAAGAGATTTCCACGCAACGTATAACTTGTGTTTTCATAACCAGTAAACTCTAAACATTTGGCCATATCATGCAAAAGAATACCTGCAAACATCAAAGATTCATTGAGCTGTGGATAAACTTCACATACTTTTTCGGCCAGTTGGAGCATCGTGGTTGTATGATAAGCTAATCCACCTTCAAAGGCATGATGATTGGTTTTTGCAGCAGGAAACTGATAAAATTCACGGTCAAATTTTTTCAAGATATGACGAACGATACGATTCCATGTTGCATTTTCAATACGGAAAACGATACTTTCAACATATTTACGGAGATCCGTCTCATTTACCGGTGATTTTTCACGATAATCTGCAGGGTTAGCTGGTTCGTTACCTTCCGGCAAACGTAGGCTAATTCGATTGACCTGCGGCATACCGTTGTAGAGTTCTTTTAAGGCTTTCATATGAACCACACGCCCCGCAACAAACTGCTTGACAGCTTTAGGATTGGCATCCCAAATATTGCCCGAGATTGTTCCTGTCCGATCTTGAAAAACAATCGCAAGGAAATCCTTACCTGCGCGTGTTCGACGAAGCTCGACTGATTTTATCAGGTAGAATCCTTCAAAAAATTCTCCCATAGCTATGTTTTTTATCAGAACCATCTTAGTCCCCTTCTATTTCTAAAAGCGCAGCACTCGTGTCTTTGTCAACGGCATCAATCGTGCGCAATTTACGATTCATGACATTCGTTCTTGTCGTAATCAGCGTATTGATTTCTTTTTCGGACTGTTGCAAACGTTCGTGAACTTTCTTAAGCGAGGTTTCAAACTTACCAAATTCGGTTTTAACAGCCCCAAGCATTTCATAAACTTCACTTGATTTTTGTTCTATCTGTAAGGTCTTAAATCCCATTTGCAAGCTATTCAAGACTGCTGTCATGGTTGTTGGACCAGTAACATTTACCTTATAATCACGGCTGAGTTGCTCATAAAGTTCTGTGTTATTTACCACTTCCATGAAAAGCCCCTCAATAGGTAAAAACATGATTGCAAAGTCGGTTGTCTTTGGCGGTAAGATGTATTTCTCCGAAATTGATTTTGCCTGAGCTTTAACCGCGGCAAACAAGGCTTTTCGTGATGCTTCAATCGCCAGCATATCGTTTGTTTCAAGCGCAGTTTGCAGGCGTTGGTAGTCTTCCAAAGGAAACTTTGAGTCAATCGGCAATAAAACATCACTGCCTGCTACTTTACCAGGCATGATAACCGCAAAATCTACTGCATTTCGGTCTTGAATGTTGACTTGCTCCTGGTACTGACTTGAGGTGAAAATTTGCTCTAAGATACGGCCAAGTTGTACCTCGCCAATAATACCTCGTGTCTTCACACCCGTCATTACTTTTTGTAGGCTATCGACATCACTGGCTAGGTTACGCATCTCGCCTAATCCTTTATCAACTGAAGTCAGAAGATTTGTGACCTGTTCAAAGCTTTGGGAAATCCTTTTGTTTAATGTTTCCTGAAGCTTTTCATCCACCGTGTTCTGAATTTGACTGAGCTTTTTATCATTAGCCTCTTGCAGCTCCTGAAACTTACGGTCAAATTTATCCGTAATAGCTGCTGACATTTCTGCTAAGTTAAGCGCAATTTTATCTAGTTTTTGCTCGTTGGAACTTTGTAAATCCTTAAACTGGTAATCAAATTTAGCATTGATATTTTCTGTCAGATTTCCTAAGTTTGCATTCATATTATGCGATAAGCTTGAAACTGTTCCGGAAATTTCTTGGCGATTTTGCCCCAACTGTTGCGACATTTCTATACGTAACTCTGTCAGGTTTGAAGACAGATTTTCGACCCGCGCATTCAGTTTGGTGTTAGACGTTGGCTTTTTGAAAAAATTAGCAATCCCAATCAGAATGGCTAAAATCAAAAGAATAATAATGACGACGTTCATAATCTATCTCTTAACTTTTGAATATTATCAGCCACATCGCCTTTAAAGACAAAAGATCCAGCTACAAATACATTGGCGCCTGCTTCTCGTGCTTGGTCAACAGTTTTATCGTCAATACCACCATCAACTTCAATATCAAATTCTAGATTATTAGCTTCACGTAATTTCACAAGTTCACGAATTTTATCCATCGTTTCAGGAATAAAGGCTTGACCTCCAAAACCAGGATTGACAGTCATCACCAAGACCATATCCACCATGCCGAGAACAGGTTCAATCATTGAAACGGGAGTTCCAGGATTGATGACCACGCTTGCTTTCATTCCGGCTGCTTTAATCTTTTGCAATGCACCATGGATATGTGCTGTTGCTTCAACATGAATACTCATGATATCCGTACCAGCTTTCGCAAACTCCGTTACGTATTTTTCTGGATTTTCGACCATCATGTGCACATCCAAAACCATATCTGTATGTGGGCGAAGTGCAGCAACGACACCAGAGCCAAAAGTCAAGTTGTCAACAAAATGACCATCCATAACATCAATGTGTACATAATCAGCACCAGCAGCTTTAATCTTTGCGACTTCTGCTGTAAAAGCACCAAAGTCAGCAGCGAGAATAGATGGTGCGATTTTATTTGTATATTGTTTCATGTTTCCTCCTATTTTTTCAAGCCAAAGAAAGCTTTATTGATTTGGTATAAACCCCAAATAGTTAAGACAACAAGCAAGCCAAAAAGTGGCCACTTCCAATCTCCTAAACTATTTTTAAACAGAATGATAAGGCCCCAAAGAATCACTAAACCTAAAAAGCCGGCTTGCTTCATCCAAATGTTCCCTTTAATTTTGTTTTTTTCTTTGTTTGGCATAAGTTTCCCTCGTGTTGTTTATTTCAGTTAATAATTGTAGGTAGTTCTCATAACGGCTCGCTAAAATCCTACCTTCTTCAAGTGCTTCTTTGACAGCACAAGAAGGTTCATGTGTATGGGTACATTCTCTAAACTTACACCCATGACTTTCTCGTAAAATTTCTGGAAAGGCCGCATTTAAATCGGGTTGGTTAGAGACATCATAGTCTAGATTTGAAAATCCTGGGGTATCTGCAATTAAGCCTGACGCCACTTCAAAGAACTCCACGTGGCGCGTAGTGTGACGTCCACGTCCTAGTTTGTCTGAAGTTTCTCCCGTAGCCAAGTTCATACCTGGCGCAATTAGATTCAACAAAGTTGTTTTTCCAGCGCCCGTTTGCCCCATAAAGACCGTAACTTTATCTGCTAATACTTCTGTCAGTTCTTTCCAATCAAAGAAAACTTGATAGCCAATCGTTTCATAATTCTTTTTGAACTGTTCATACTCACTGACATCCTCAAGCAAATCTAGTTTCGAAATGTAGATGAGAGGCTGAATATCTTTATGTTCCAAAAACACAAGAAAGCGATCCAACAGGTTCAAGGAAAAATCAGGATTAACCGTTGACATGATGATGACAGCCTGATCGATATTCGCAATGGAAGGACGAATCAAGCTGTTACTGCGTTTGTGTATATCTAAGATATAACCTTCTGAATTTTCTTCAGCTGAAAAGTCCACAAAATCACCAACGATTGGCTTCATCCCTTTCTTACGAAAGTTACCACGCGCTCGCGTTTGATAAACTTGTCCCTCAGATTCTACATTGTAAAACCCTGCTAAAGATTTAATAATACGTCCTTTTTTTACCATACTGATATTTTAACACATTTCATATAATTATTATTCTCTGCTCCTTGAAACCCTTACGACTATCTCTCTTATAAAAAACAATTGTTCTTTGAATGATACATCTATACGCAGAAAACCACAGTCAACTCATATCGCAAAACGATATTTTCATCTTGACAATCAATCATCCATCACTTATAATGAACAGCATGAAAGAAATATCGAAAATTAAGACCACCTTTCTCAAGGTTGCACTTGTACCTGTTATTGCATTTATCCTTTTTTTCTTTGTTGTTTTGACACAAGGGCTCATCAGTTCCTACTCTGATCATGATATTTATTTTGTAAAAATTCTCTTTTATTTGGCGCTTTACATAGCTGCGGCCCTATCTCTTGTCGTAACGATTTTTGTCTATCGTATACTGTTACTTATTGAGCGTGGTACCGCCTTTACTGAGCCGGCCTTAAAGATAATTTCTACTATTAAAAAATTATCATTTGCAACTTTCTTTGTGCTTCTTGGAATTTTACCTATGACCTATCACATCATCGAGGTGATTCATGCACCGGTAATTATGGTTATTGGCGTGGCCATTAGTGTTACTCCTTTGATCGTTGCTATCTTTATTGCAACAATTGAAAAGCTCCTGCAAAGTGTCATTCAGATTAAGTCAGAAAATGATCTCACGGTTTAAGAAAGGAGTATAAAATGGCAATAAAAGTACATATAGATCGAATGCTTGTAGAGCGTGAAATGTCCGTGACTGAACTTTCAGAACGAGTAGGTATCACAATGGCTAACATTTCTATTTTAAAAAATGGTAAGGCTAAAGCAATACGCTTCTCTACACTTGAAGCACTTTGTAAGGCACTCGACTGTCAACCTAAAGATCTCCTTGAATATCGAGAAGATTAATAAATGTAAGGAAGCAAGCTCGCTTCCTTTTATTGACTCATTCAATTTTTTAGCTTGACTTCTATTCTATTTTAGCTTATAATATTGATAAATTCAATAAAAGAGGATGAAAGCATGAATCTAGGACAAACCTTAAAGAAGCTACGTAAAGAACATCAGTTTACTCAAAAAGAAATTGCCGAGATGCTTGACATCACTCAAGGGACTTATGCGCTTTGGGAGAAGAAAACCAGTAATCCTGCTTTAGAAATGATTACTAAACTTGCAGATATTTACAAAACACCTATTGATCTTATCCTCAACGAAAATCAAGGGCATTCTCCTTTTATTGAGCTTCTCGATATTTACAAACAGTTAGATGCTGAACAGCAAAAGAATGTCTTGAATTTTTCACAGTTTCTTGCCAGTCAGAAACCACAAACTCTTCCTGACTCAGATAATATCATTCCTTTACGTACTTACCGTCGTGAGGAACTATATACGATTGAGGTAGCTGATGAGCAATTATCTGCTGGTTTTGGTCAGGCTCTGAATGACACCCAAGAGACTTACACCATCTTTACAGACGTACGTCCAGGCCGTTATGATGGTGCTGCACGCATCAAAGGAGACTCTATGCAACCAGAGTATCCTAACTTCTCTATTGTCACCTTTGTTACGACTGGTTTTGATAGAGATGGCGATATTTATGTCATTTCAGAGGGCGGACCCGGAGAAGAACAGCTATATTGTAAGCAAGTTTTTAGAGATGGAGAAAGTTTCCGCTGTCACTCACTCAACACCGATCCGCAATACAAGGATTTTTACTTAGATGAAGAAACTTCAAGGATCGTCGGCCCTGTCGTTGATTGTATTGAAGAAATAACCCCCGAATTAATCGAGAACTAAGAATATTATAAAAGAAGGTCACAATGGAATTTATAGAAATTGTTTTAATGTTTGGTGGAATGGGCTTAGGTTTTGCAGCCCTCTATGAAATAGCCCTCTGGTTTAGTCCTGAGGAGCGAGATTTACGTAAGACTAAAAAAGTAAAACAAGTTGAAGCTCAAAAATTCATCACTCTGCCAACGGCGATAAAGTTAAAAACTGGTCAGAAAGTTTCATGAAAGAAAGATAAGTGCAGCCTTGGCTCACAAAAAAAAGCCCAAGAAGACTTTGAATAACCTCTTCTTGGGCTTTTTTAGTACTTATAAATGCAAAACAAAAAGCATACTTAAAGTAGTTTTGAAAGGCTACTGTAGATATGCTGTTGTTTGTTAAGCAAGTACATTAATCTGAATTGTCTTACGTCCCCAAGCTTGCGCTTGAGCTGTTGTTGGAAGATGGACATCAATAATATTTCCCTTGATGGCTCCACCTGTATCACCTGCAATAGCAATGCCATATCCTGGGACTTCAACCATCTTTCCTAAGGGAATGACAGAAGGATCTACGGCAATACACATTGGATTTTGGTGCAAGTTAATCCCTGTGGCTGTGATAAAACCTAAGCCGTTATCTGAGGAATAAGCTGTAGCCGAAACAGTCAAGGAAGTTCCACCATCACTACTCGGAGCTGTAATCGTCGTATCTTTAGGCTCCGAAACTTGAGGTGCTTCATTTTTCTTTGAAGCCAACTGCTCTATTTTAGGCTGATCTGCATTCTCGTCTACTGTTGTATCTTTAGACATTTCTGCTTTGGCTTTCATCTCCTCCAGTATGTTCTGGTTATCAGCCATTTTATTTTTTAGGGTATGAATACTCTCTTCAAGGTTCTCCGCTTGCTCTTGGTAGTCTGCCTGAGCGGTTTTTAACTCATCTTTGGTTTGCATAAGTGAGCTTTGCATTGTTTCCAAATTTTTCTGCGTGTCAACTAAGTCCTTAGCTTGCGCATCCTCAGCTCTTAATATCACACTCAGGTTTGTCCAAGCCTGTATTGCTTCATGAAAATCATTAGCATTCAATACTACATTAAGAACAGAAGCTGAAGCTCCACCGTGAGCTTGCATGGCACGCATTTGCTTCGCTACTGTTTCTTTTAAAGAATTGTATTTTCCCTCAGTTCTTTCAATTTCTTGATTCAGACTTGCAATCTTTTCTTGCGTTGTTTTTAGCTTATTTTGCGAATCAGTTGCTTTTGCGTAGATAGCATTTGTCTGAGAAAGTTCTGAGTTGAGCTGTTGTTGAAAGTTCTCGATATCTTTATCAATCGTACTTTCGTCAGCTTTAGCAACTTGTAGGCCCATTGTCAGCATTCCGACTGACAGTCCAAGTAAAGTTGCACCTTTTTTCCAATTGTTCTTTTTCATATTTTACTATTTTAACACAAAAAGAACGCAGGTTGATGTCAAATACATTACGAAGAGACATACAAACTTAATGTAAACCGCTTTTATTAATACTTTATCTCTTGACTTTTTTTAAAACTCATAATAAAAACCTTAGAATATACTTCTAAGGTTTTTCATTTAACGGATTTCAACCGCTAAAGTTTCTACAAGATTTTTCGTAATTTTTGCCATTGCTTTTGCAATTTCTTCTTCTGTCATTGTCTTTTCACGACTTTGGAAAGTTAAGCTATAAGCCATTGATTTCTTACCTTCTGGTAAGTTTTCACCTTGATAAATATCAAAGAGCTCAACTTTGCTTAATGTTTTAACTTTACTTGAAGTGATTGTTTCTACGATTTCAGCATGTGTTTTCTCTGCATCAACTAGCATCGCAATGTCACGATGCACAGCTTGAACTTTTGGAATTTCCACAAAGACTGTCTGCGCTGGTGCAAGCTCAAGCATTGCATCCAAGTCCAGTGAAGCCACATAAGTTTCTTTCACATCATAAGCTTTTGCTGTTGCAGGATGAACTTGCCCAACGAAACCAACTTGACGGTCACCCAAAAGAATACGTGCAGTACGCCCTGGGTGCATTTCTTTGACTTCAGAATAAGCTTCAAAAGCAAGGTTGTCATAACCTGCTAGGAGTTGTTCAACAATAGCTTTTGCATAATAAAAGTCCACAGCTACAGCATCAGAACTGTAGGTTTTGTCTTCTACATTTCCAGAAATAGCAAAGGCAAGATGTGGAATTTCAAGAGGACGTGTATCTTCAGAATCTGTTGCTACAAAAATATTGCCTACTTCATAAATTGCAACATCTGCATTTTTGCGGTTTTGATTGTAATTAACAATATCTAAGAGACCCGGAATTTGACTGCCACGTAAGGTTTGACGATCTTCTGTCATGGGTAACATCAACGATGTTGTTGGCCCTTGTTTTTCTACAAATTCTTGCGCTTTTTCTGCTGTGGTTAAAGAATAACCAATAACTTCTGAAAGTCTTGCCGCTTCAACGTTTGTGCGTACCTTGCGACGTAATTTTTGCATGGCAGTTAATTCACCTGCTGTCGCACCTGAAGGTAGAGTACTAGGTAAATTATCATAGCCATAAATACGAGCTACTTCTTCCACGATATCGGCTTCAATCTTGATATCCCAACGTCGTGAAGGAATTTGAATGTTAAATTGTCCTTCTTTTTCTTGTGTTTCAAAACCAAGTTGCGCTAAAATCGCAAGTACTTCTGCATCTTCAAGTGATGTTCCTAAAGCCGCATTGATACGGTCCAAAGTAATGTTAACTTCTTGAAGCTTGGGCATGAAGTCATTTGACTCTACCACACCTGAGAGAATCTCTCCACCAGCCAGTTCTTGAATCATGGCTGCTGCAAAGTCTAGTGCTTCACGTACGGTACCTTGGTTGATTCCTTTTTCAAAACGGCTTGAAGATTCTGAACGTAAGGCAAACTTATGTGAAGTTTTACGGATTGAAGTGCCGTTGAAAAGTGCAGCTTCTAAAGCTACTGTGACTGTTTGATCAGTAATTTCACTATCAAAGCCACCCATGACACCTCCAAGAGCTACCGGTTGTCCATTAGCTGTAATTACGATATCCTCAGGGCTAAGTTCCCGCTCTTGCTCGTCGAGAGTAACGATTTTCTCTCCTTGATCCGCTTGACGCACCACAATTTCATCTGCACCAAACTTATCAAAATCAAAAGCATGAAGCGGTTGGCCGTAGTACATCAAAACATAGTTGGTTACGTCAACAACATTATTAATGGGGCGAATACCAGCATTCATCAAGGTATTTTGTAGCCAAAGTGGTGATGGAGCAATTTTGACATTTTCAATCATACGAATTTTGTAAGTCGGAACTTGTTCTGTACTTGTTTCCACTTTTACAGCTACCTTGTCAGCCGCTTTTTTGGCTACTTCGGTTACCGTTTTTTCTTCAAAGTTGACTGTTTTACCATAGATAGCTGCTACTTCATAAGCAACACCACGCATTGACATTGCATCAGCACGGTTGGCCAAGATATCGGGTTCGATAATTTCATCATCTAAGTCAAGATATGGCAAGACACTGTCACCAATCACTGCATCTTCAGGTAAAATATAGATACCATCTTCATGCTTCATTGGATTAACAGATTCAGGAATACCAATTTCATCAAGTGCGCACAGCATTCCTAAGGAAACAATACCACGGATTTTTCCTTTTTTGATTTTATAGTTATCCGCGATACGTGCACCCACAAGTGCTGTAATGACTTTAATTCCAGCTTTGACATTTGGAGCACCACAGACGATTTGGAGCGGTTCTTCTTCTCCAACATCAACTTGGCAAATATGTAGATGTGTTTCAGGTACATCTTCACAAGTCAAGACTTGACCGACAACAATTTTTGACAAACCTTGTCCTGGTACAGTTACACCTTCAATTTCAATACCTGAAAGTGACATTTTTTCTGCCAAATCAGCAACAGGAACATCATCAAGACCGTTGACTAATTTTTTTAACCATTTATATGATACTAACATTTTATTTTTCCTTTTATTCCGTATTCTTTTATGTCTTTACTTCTGAAATTATTTTCCAAATTGTTCTAAGAAACGTAAGTCACCTTGATAGAAGCCACGAATATCATTGATACCATAGCGGAGCATTGCGATACGTTCTTGTCCCATACCAAAAGCAAAACCAGAATATTCCTTGCTGTCGATACCACTCATTTCTAAAACGTTAGGATGAACCATACCCGCACCGAGAATTTCAATCCAGCCAGTATATTTGCAGACATTACATCCCTTGCCGCCACATTTGAAGCAGCTTACATCGACCTCAACAGAAGGTTCCGTAAACGGGAAGTAAGAAGGACGTAGACGAATCTCACGGTCAGCACCGAACATTTTTTGAATGACAAGTTCAAGCGTACCTTTAAGATCGGCCATCGTAATGTTTTTATCCACAACTAAGCCTTCGACTTGATGGAATTGGTGGCTGTGAGTAGCATCATCCGTATCACGGCGGTAAACGCGACCTGGAGCAATCATGCGTAAACCACCTTTACTAAAGTCATGTTGGTCCATCGTGCGCGCTTGCATTGGCGATGTATGTGTGCGTAATAATACCTCATTTGTTACATAGAAAGTATCTTGCATATCACGCGCAGGATGATCTTTAGGCAAATTCATACGCTCAAAGTTATAATGATCCGTTTCGACTTCATAGCCGTCAACAATCTCATAACCCATACCTAAGAAAATTTCCTCAATCTCTTCTGCTGTTTGAGTCAAAATATGACGCGCACCTTTTTTAGGTGCATGACCGGGTAAAGTCACGTCTAAAGTTTCAGAATTTAAGGCTGCATTCATGGCTGCTGCTTCAAGCTCTGCTTTTTTCTCCTCAAGTTTCGCTCCAAATTCGTCACGGAAGGCATTAGCTAGAGCACCGATAACTGGACGTTCTTCATTTGTTAGGTCTTTCATCCCTTTGAGGATTTCTGTCAGCTCACCTTTTTTACCCATGATTGCTGTTCGCAAATCATTCAGCATTCTTTCTTCAACAGCTGCTGTTAAATTATTCAAAGCTTGTTCGCGTAAAGCTTCAATTTTTTCTTGTAAATTCATTTCTTCTCCTAATACCTTCTAACCGTGATGACAAAAAATACCACGATTTCAACCCCTAAACAAAGGAGCGAAAACCGCGGTACCATCCTATTTTATCACTTAATTAAAGACTATTTTAAATTAGAACGAGGTGAACTTCAATAACTTTTCCGTGTGATGATTTGCAGTCGACGACATCACTCCCTTAAACGTTCCAGTAACCTACTCTTCTCATTCTTTATATGTTCTTATTTTAGCAGATTTATCTCATTTGTCAATGGTTATCGCTGCCTTAAGCATTTTCCACAATTATTAACAATTTCAAAGAATTATTACTTCTTGATTTTAAGGATATACCCCTTACGCCTATTGATTTCTTTTTCTTCTACTTCTGTTTCTGGTGGCAGATTGAAAGCTGGCGGACATAGGTGGGATAGACTACGACATTTCCTGAAAACATCCCATCTTCAATCGTTTTTACTACTGCAGCATCCGTTTCAAAAGCCGTACGGAGCCATTTTTTCACGACTATAAACATAGCAATAAGTATTTGGACAAAACTCAGGCTCACAAACAGCACTACTCTTATTCTCTTTTTCAATAATATTCTCCTCCAAAAATCAATAATTAATTTTTAGCAACTAATACGAGAAAAAAGGCACCAAAAAAAGCAATCAAATCAATGATTGCTTGCTTTTAGATTTATTTCCTTAGGCTTCCCAAACGTTTTCCAAAACGTTTGTTTGGTCACGGTCTGGACCAACAGAGAATGTTGAGATACGGACACCAACGAGTTCTGCAACACGAAGAACATAGTTGCGTGCTGTTTCTGGAAGTTCTTCCAGAGTACGCATTCCTGTAATATCTTCAGACCAACCTGGCATTTCTTCGTAAATTGGTTTGCAACGTTCCAATTCTTTAAGACTTGCTGGGTAGTGAGTGATTTCTTTTCCGTCAAGTTCGTAAGCGACACAGATTTTCACTGTTGGTAATCCTGCCAGAACATCAATAGAGTTCAAGCTAAGATGAGTCAGGCCTGAAACACGTCGTGAGTGACGCATAACGACCGCATCAAACCATCCTACACGGCGTGGACGACCTGTTGTTGTACCATATTCATGTCCAACTTCACGGATTTGGTGACCTGTTTCATCAAAAAGCTCTGTTGGGAATGGACCATCACCAACGCGTGAAGTGTAGGCTTTACATACACCAACTGCTTTATCAATTTTTGTTGGACCAACACCTGAACCGATAGCTACTCCTCCTGCCAATGGGTTTGAAGATGTAACAAAAGGATAAGTTCCTTGGTCGATATCTAGCATAACACCTTGTGCACCTTCAAAGAGGACGCGATGGCCTTCATCAAGCGCATCGTTCAAAATCACTGAAGTGTCCGCTACATATTTTTTAATTTGTTGACCGTATTCATAATATTCGTTAAAGATTTCATCGAAATCAAGTGCTTCACTGTCGTAAAGTTTAACGAATTCACGGTTTTTATTTTCAAGGTTTGTACGTAGACGTTCTTCAAAAATTTCTTTATCAAGAAGGTCTGCGATACGGATACCGACACGTGCCGCTTTATCCATGTAAGCTGGGCCGATACCTTTGATTGTCGTACCAATCTTTTGATCGCCTTTAGCTTCTTCTTGAAGGGCATCTAACTTGATATGGTAAGGCAAGATAACGTGGGCGCGGTCTGAGATACGAAGATTGTCTGTTGTTACACCGTTTTCGTGGAGGTAAGCAATTTCTTTTACCAGGGCTTTGGGGTTGATGACTACACCATTACCGATAACAGATGTTTTTTCTGGGAAGAAAATACCAGATGGGATAAGGTGGAGTTTGTACTTAAAGCCGTCAATAACAATAGTGTGACCGGCATTGTCCCCTCCTTGGTAACGCGCAATAACCTCTGCGTCTGAGCTGAGGAAGTCAGTAATTTTACCTTTTCCTTCATCTCCCCACTGCGTTCCTACAACAACAACTGATGGCATAATAGCTCTCTTTTCTTTTAATATTTGTACGCTCTATGTCTCCTTTTCAAGAGGCACAGCTGGCATTTTGATATTGAAAAGCTCCTATCGCACTATTCCTATTATAGCAAAAAATATAATTTGCTTTGAGTAAGAAATAATTTTTTTGCTATAAATCTCTTTTTTTGTTCGGAAATATCTAACTTTATCCTAGTTTTCTTTACAAACCTTACTTTTTTGCCCCCATTTGTTTTTAATACAAAATATCATCGCCAAAATAAAAGCCCAGCAATCAATGCTGTTAAAAATATGTTAAAATAGAAGGAGTTATGACTGATAAAATATTAAAATCCATTTCAAAAAATGGTCACTTTCGTGCATTTACTCTTGATTCAACATTAACTGTCCGTGAAGCTCAGGAACGTCATCAAACGATGCCTACTTCTACTGTTGCCCTTGGTCGTACCTTGATTGCTGCCCAAATTTTAGGTGCCAATGAAAAAGGGGACAGTAAAATCACAGTCAAAATCTTGGGTGATGGTGCTATGGGTGCAATTGTTGCCGTAGCAGACGCTAAAGGAAATGTTAAAGGTTATGTTCAAAACAAAGATTTAGACTATAAAAAAGCTTCAACAGGAGAAGTACTTGTTGCTCCTTTCATTGGCAATGGCTTCTTTGTCGTCATTAAAGATATGGGACTTCGTCAACCTTATACAGGACAAACTGATTTAATTACTGGAGAAATTGGGGAAGATCTGGCCTGGTATTTTCTCTCCAGTGAGCAAACACCTTCTTCTATTGGTTTAAATGTCTTGCTCAATGACGGGGAAGACAGTGTTAAAATCGCTGGTGGCTTTATGCTCCAAGCCTTGCCCGATGCAACTGATGATGAAATCACACTAATGGAAAAAAATATTAAAGCAATGCCAAGTATTTCGGAAATGCTTTTAAAAGAAAACCCGCTCGAAGCCATGCTTGCTGCACTTTATGGTGAGCTTGAATATACGATTCTAGCTGAATCACCCTTAGCCTTCGAATGTGACTGTTCAAAGGATCGATTTGCTGAAGGATTGCAAAGCCTCGGTAGTCAAGCACTCACCGAAATTATCGAAGAAGATCATGGGGCTGAAGTCCTCTGCCAATTTTGCGGACGCAAATATGAATTTACAGAAAAAGAACTCAATGATTTAATCTTGGGAGCTGCTCAAAAATGAGACTATTGATTAAAGATCTTTCACAATCGTCAAACAAAAATATAGGTTTAATTTTTTTAAGTCTATTGGTTGGACTGGCAGCTGGCTTCTTAGCCAGCTTTTATCGTTTGGCCCTTTCTCTAGCTGAAAAATTAGGTGCTGCTCTCTATCATCAAGTCAGCATTCATCTTATTTATGGGCTTTTCCTCCTTCCTACATTGTTTCTCCTTGTCTTTATTGTCAGTACCTTGATGAAAAAATACCCTATGTCGACTGGTAGCGGAATCCCTCAAGTCAAAGGGCAATTGCTGGGCTACTTTAAACCAGACTGGTTTTCAACGGCTTGGGCTAAGTTTGTCGGAGGAACACTGGCCATGTTTGCTGGGTTATCCTTAGGTCGTGAAGGACCGTCAATCCAGCTCGGGGCTGCGATGGGACAAGCCTTTGGTCAAAGATTTTCCTCTACTAAGCGGCACCAACGTTTGTTGATTGCTTCGGGAGCTTCCGCTGGTTTATCTGCTGCTTTTAATGCACCGCTTTCGGGAATCATGTTTACGCTTGAAGAAGTATTCAAATACTTCTCACCTTTGATATTATTAACTTGTATGAGCTCTGCTATCATGGCTGATGCCGTTTCGCGTATTATTTTTGGTCCAGCCAGTATCTTTGATTTCCAAATCGTGAGCAGCTTTCCCCTCTCAGATTATTGGCTACTCTTACTTTTAGGTATCCTTATGGGAATTTTTGGTGCAGTTTATAATGCTGCTCTTCTAAAGAGTCAAAGCCTCATGAAGGGGAAGATAAAAAGTCCTTTTCTTCGTGTCTTGTTCAGTTTTGCTGCTTCTGCTCTTGTCGCTCTCTTCTTTCCACTAATCAGCGGCAGTGGTCACCAGTTGATTGACCAATTGACGCTTACCTGGGGACTTGCCTTTCTCTGTCTGGTCTTTGTTGCAAAGTTTTTGATTTCCCTCATCAGCTATGCTTCAGGTGTTCCCGGAGGAATATTCTTCCCCCTCTTAGTACTCGGTGCTAGTCTTGGTAGCATTTTTGCTACAACAGTCATTCCTCTCTTGCATTTGTCGCCCAACCTTTTCCCAAATTTTATTATTTTAGCGATGGCTGCAACTTTTACTGCTATCGTTCGTGCACCAATGACTGGAATTCTCCTTTTAGTCGAGATGACAGGTTCCTTTGATCATTTATTACCTCTGGCTTTTGTTTCTCTAATTTCCTATCTTGTGGCCGAGCTTTTACACTCTGAGCCAATCTACCACTCATTACTCCACAATCTACTTACTGTTGATTCGGAAATAGCTACTGAAAAAGAAGGTCATATTATGATTGAAGCCTTGGTACAGTTTGATTCGGAAGCTGACCATCAACCGGTTCAAAATCTCCATCTTCCTAAAGATAGTCTTCTGATTGCTATTCAAAGAAATGGTGAAAAAATTATTCCACGAGGAGATACACTACTCCATGCTGGAGATGTTGCAACCTTTTTAACCACTCAAGCTCAGGAAGTTTCTGTACGCCAAAAAATAAAGCACTTATTTACCGATTAAGATAAAAAACCTTCGTTAATTTATTTACGAAGGTTTTTTCAGTGCAAAGTTTTAGCAAATCCCCTAAAAAATGGTAAAATATTCTCTATGACTATGGATTCAAAATACACACGCCCATGGAAAATTGGGGATATAGAAATTGCTAATAAAATTGTACTCGCTCCAATGGCGGGAATTAATAATAAAGCCTTCCTGACAACAGCTAAAGAGTTTGGAGCCGGACTTGTTGTTACTGAAATGATTTCTGATAAAGGTATCGAACATCGTAACAAAAAAACGCTTCAAATGATGGACTTTGAAGGCGTTCCGCATCCACTTTCCATGCAGATTTTTGGTGGTGAAGTTGATACACTGGTTGAAGCAGCGAAATTTGTTCAAGAAAATACAGTAGCAGACATCATTGATATCAATATGGGCTGTCCTGTTCCGAAGGTAACCAAAAATGAAGCGGGAAGTCGCTTACTACTTGACCCAGATAAGGTTTACGATGTAGTGAAAGCTGTCAGCTCTGCGATTGATCTACCACTCACTGTAAAAATTCGTATCGGTTGGGATTCTGATCATCTCTACGCTGTCGAAAATGCCAAAGCTATTGAAGCAGCTGGTGGTGCAGCTGTTGCAATGCACGCACGGACACGCGCTCAACTCTATGAAGGTAAAGCTGACTGGACATGGCTTGAAAAAGTAGCAAGCAATATTAACATTCCTTTCATCGGAAACGGTGATGTTAAAACACCTGAAGATGCTAAACGCATGATTGATGAGACAGGTGTTGATGCAGTCATGATTGGTCGAGCAGCTCTCGGAAATCCGTGGATGCTTCACCGTACGGAACACTACCTTCGCACAGGGGAATTACTCCCTGAACCAACTGTGGATGAAAAAATGCGTATCGCTAAGATTCACTTGCAACGTCTTGTTGACCTCAAAGGCGATAACTTAGCGTCACGCGAATTTCGTCAACATGCAGCTTACTACCTCAAAGGTGCAAAACGTGCTGCAAAAGTTAAAGTAGCTGTAAATCAAGCAGAAACACAAGCAGAAATTGTCAAGATTTTAGATGATTTCGTTGCCCAAAATTAAGAGATTGGCTTTTGCCAGTCTTTTTGTTTATAATAAGGTTAGTATCATAAAACAAGGAGGGACTCTATGCGTACATCAAAAGCTCTTGTCGAAATCGAAAAGGCAATTATTCACCTCAAGAAAGCTAAACGTGAGATTAGTAATTATAGCTTTGAAAATCAAACTCAAAGCCTCATTCAGATCAATCAAGCTATCGATCGCTTACAAATTCTTAAGGACGGCGTTAATGCTGATTCTTCTGATGTAGAAGGTGTTTCTTCTGTAGGCCGACTTGAAGGCGAACGTCTAACTTCAAAACTTTTTCAATAATAGCCATTAAAATAAAAAGAACCAAAATCTGGCTCTTTTTTATTTTTTCTTACGTTTATATTTACTTTGTGGATAAGTAAAATCTCCCATAACTTCATGCACATTTATTACTGTTGAGAAGGCTTGAGGATCTATTTCAGCAATCAGAGCTTTAACCGTCATGACTTCTCGAGGGTTAAGCACCACATAGACCACACGTTTTTCTGTACCTGAATATGCGCCTTCACCATGTAAGAATGTTGCACCACGTCCAAGTTCTGCCAGGATGGCATTTGAAATTTCTTGATACTTAGGACTGATAATAAGCATCCCACGAACGGTATAACCACCAGATTGGATAAGGTTAATAACTTGAGCACTTACGAAACTTGCAATTAATGTATAAACCATATGATTAACATCAATGTAAGTGAGAGAAAGTGTCATTACAAAAAGGTCTATTGTGAAAATCACACGCCCCACTGCTGTGCCTCGCTTAATTTGCAACAGCTGAGCAATGATGTCTGAACCTCCAGTTGTTCCGCCAAAGCGGAAGATAATCCCAATCCCCGTTCCGGCAAATACCCCGGCCAGGAGAGCTGCGACTAAGTTATCATGCAAAAGATTAATACTAAAATCAAATGCTTGGAAAACTGAAAGGAAAAGCGAGATGTTAACAATCGCATAGACCGTATAGGTAAAGGTCCGTTGTCCTAGGAAACGGTAACCAATAAAAAGCAAGGGGATATTCAGAATAAACTGACTTAGGGCCGGATCCAACTTGAATAATGCGTGCAAGATCAAGGTAATACCGGAAAGGCCACCTGCAGCCAACTGATTGGCCATATTTAACTTTACAAAACCAAAAGCAAAGATAATTGCGCCTAAGCTGATGGCAATAAAGTTACGAAAATGGATTTTAATGAGGCTCATATCCTTCATACAACTCTCCAATCTAATACCATTTTTACCTTATAAAAATGGCTTTATAATTTCTTGTAAAACCTCTGTCACAGTTGACAGAGGCCTTCTCTAATTTATACTAAAACGGTCATTTTGTCAACTTAATCAGTAATCTCACTAAAGTTCCCTATTACACGAACGTTTTCTGAGATAGAGACAAAAGCTTTCGGATCATATTTTGTGATGATTTCTTTAAAATCTTGATACTCATACATGGTGATAACCGTAAACAAAATTGTCCGTTTCTCATGTGAGTATGCGCCTTCAGCATTGTTCAAAATTGTTGCACTGTGATGCATTTTTTCAAAGAGTTTGCGGATGATGATTTCAGGATTCTCGGTAACTATCATCACCTGCATACGTTTTTGACGCGTAAAGATTGCATCTGTGACACGTGAGCTCACAAAGATAGCAATCATAGAATATAGCATATATTCCCAGCCAAAGAGTACGCCTGCAGTAAAGATAATTACTCCGTTGACGATGAAACCTAGTGTACCAACATTATGGCCTGTTCTCTTCCGGATATAAAGGGCAATGATGTCCGTACCACCACTTGAGATACCATTACGCATGGCATATCCAACACCTGCACCCATGATGGTACCACCAAAGATGGCATTGATGATTGGATCAGGTGTCAGCGTTGTTTCAGGAACAAAGTGGATAAAAATGGAGCTCATGGTAACCGTTAACAAAGTAAACAGAGTAAACTGTTTCCCTAAACGGAACCAAGCTAAAATCATTAAGGGGACATTGATCAGGAAGAGCGTGGCTGATATGGGAAGATAGTTGTGCCCCAAAATTCGTGTTAAAATTTCCGTTGCCACCTGTGCTGCCCCTGTCGCGCCACTTGCATAAACTCTTCCGGGTTGATAAAAGAAGTTCAATGCAAAAGCAGATGTGATTCCATATAAGACAGATGCTGAGAAACGATGTGTCAACTTTTCCCAGCCACCAAACATGTTGATAAATTTAGTCAAGTTTTTCAAGTTTAATTCTCAATTCTTCCAGTTGGCTCTCACTGACTACTGATGGTGCTTGTGTCATCGGGTCTGTGGCTTTATTATTCTTAGGAAAGGCAATAACTTCACGAATATTGTCTTTTCCTGCAAGCAACATAACGAAACGGTCCAAACCAAGGGCCAATCCTCCGTGTGGTGGGAAGCCATAATCTAAAGCTTCCAACAAGAAACCAAATTGCTCTTTGGCATCTTCTAAACTAAAGCCTAGCGCTTTGAGCATTTCTTCTTGTAATTCACGCGTATTAATACGAAGTGAACCACCACCGAGTTCGTAACCATTCAAAACAATGTCGTAAGCATGCGCACGCACTTTACTAAGATCTCCTGAAAGTTCCCCTTGTGTTTCAGCAGTTGGTAAAGTGAACGGGTGATGCGCACTCATATAACGACCTTCTTCTTCTGACCATTCAAACATTGGCCAATCAATAACCCAGAGGAAATTGAATTTCGAATAATCAATTAAGCCTTGCTCTTTGGCAATCGTTTGACGTAAAGCACCCAGTGCTGAATTTGCCACTTCTAAACTGTCCGCCACAAAGAGAACCAAGTCGTTGTTTTCTAAGCCCAAAGTTTCAACGAATTCTGATGTTTTATCTGTCAAGAATTTAGCAATTGGACCTGCCAATTTATCGTCCTCAAACTTGACCCAAGCTAAGCCTTTGGCACCATTTTGTTTGGCTTGCTCTGTTAATTTATCAATAGCTTTACGAGAGTACTTATCGGCATTATTTTTAACAACAATGGCTTTAACAACTGGCGCCTCACTAAACACTTTGAAATCTACAGTTTTCACAAGGTCTGTCAAATCTGTCAAAAGCATTTCGTAGCGTGTATCTGGCTTATCTGAACCATAGAAATTCATAGCATCATCGTATTTCATACGCGGAAATGGCAAAGTTACATCAACGTTTTTAACGTCCTTCATAACTTTCGCAATCAAACCTTCAGTTAAATCTTGAATTTCTTCTTCCCCAAGAAAACTTGTTTCTAAGTCGACCTGTGTAAATTCTGGTTGACGGTCACCACGCAAGTCTTCGTCACGGAAACATTTCACGATTTGATAGTAACGATCAAGGCCCGCAGTCATCAACAATTGTTTCATAAGTTGTGGACTTTGTGGTAAAGCATAAAATTCGCCTTTATTAACACGAGAAGGAACAAGGTAATCACGTGCACCTTCTGGAGTTGATTTATTCAAGAAAGGTGTTTCAACATCGATAAAGCCTTGATTATCTAAGTAGCTACGGATAGCACGTGTTGTCGCATGACGCATCGTAATATTATTAAGCATTTCCGGACGACGTAAGTCGAGATAACGGTATTTCAACCGTGTATCATCAAGCACCTCAACTCCATCTTTAATCTCAAAGGGCGTTGTTTTTGAAGTGCTGAGAATTTGCATTTGGTTGGCTTCAATTTCAATTCCACCTGTTTTAATATTTTCGTTTTTGCTGGCACGTTCAACAACTTTACCTGTAATTTCAAGGACGTATTCGTTCCGGACTTTATCTGCTACCTCAACAATTTCTTTTGCTGCTGTTTCTGGGTTAACGACAATCTGGACAATACCTTCGCGGTCGCGCAAATCAATAAAGATTAAGCCTCCAAGATTGCGACGCTTCGCAACCCAACCTTTTACGGTAACTTCTTGATTTAAATATTCTTCGGTAATATTTCCTGCATAGTTTGTTCTCTTCAAATTTAATCTCCTTATGTTTTTTAGTACTCGTGTTCTCTAGAACTACTGAACTTTGTTATTCTCCAAGCGCTTCTTCAAAGATAGGCGCAAATCCTTTCGCAACTTCTGCCAAAGTTGTTTTCACTTCTTTACGCGTTTGGTTATGTTTAACTGTAATTTCACCTGTTTCCACTTCATTATCCCCAAGCGTAATTATCACTTCTGCTTTTGCTTTTTCTGCTGATTTAAATTGTGCGCTAAGCTTGCGATTAGAGAAATCACGTTCGACTTTAAAGGCTTGAGCACGGAGGCTTTCTGCGAGTTGTGTCGCTGCTAAGCTGGCTTTATTTCCCATAACGGCAATATAAACATCAAGTGTATCTTCTTCATGGAAATCAACACCTTGCATTTCAGCAATCATCAACAAGCGCTCTACGCCCAGTCCGAATCCAAAACCTGGTGTGGCTGGACCATCAAAGTATTCAACCAAACCATCATAACGGCCGCCTGCACAAACCGTCAATTCTTGTCCTTTGACATCTACGATAAATTCAAAAATTGTATCATTATAATAGTCCAAACCACGAACCATATTTGTATCAATGACATATTCAATGCCTAAACCATCGAGCAGTTCACGTGTCATGTCAAAGTGATTTTGAGACTCTTCTGTAAGAAAATCCAAGATAGATGGTGCATCCTTGACGATTTCTTTATCTTCTTTTTCCTTGCTGTCAAGTACTCGAAGAGGATTTTCGTGAAGACGACGTTGGCTATCTTTTGAAAGTTGTTTTTCAAAAGGTGTCAAATAATCAACCAAAGCTGTACGATAAGCCTTACGTGTTTCTAAATCCCCCAAAGAATTCAAGTGAAGCGTCACACCAGAAATACCGATTTGTTCAAATAATGATTGTGCCATGGCGATAATTTCGACATCAATTGCCGGATTTTTTGCTCCGAAACACTCTACACCAAATTGGTGGAATTCACGTAAACGTCCAGATTGAGGGCGTTCATAGCGGAACATTGAGCCCATATAATACATTTTTACAGGTTTTGGCACTTCTGGGGCAAAGAGTTTATTTTCAATATAAGCGCGAACAGTTGAAGCAGTTCCTTCAGGACGTAAGGCAATGTGACGTCCACCTTTATCGTCAAAGTCATACATTTCTTTCGTCACAATATCACTTGTTTCACCTGTTGCACGACTGAACAGCTCATAACTTTCAAAAAGGGGTGTACGGATTTCTTTGAAATTGTAATCTTCAAATACTGCACGTGCCATCATTTCTACATATTGCCATTTTTGTGACTCTTGAGGCAGAATATCTGCCGTACCTTTTGGTTTTTGTAATTTCATATTATCTCCTTGTAGCGAATACATTTATGATTTAAACATTATTAAGAAAGCTCACGTGAACCTTGCCATAATGCATTAGCGCCTTCAGGCGCAATGACGAATAATTATGACGGTAAAATGTAAAAAACGATAATTTTTTTACATTTTACCTAATAAGTTGCTTAGGCAAAGCCCTATTGGGCTTGCCGTCCAGCATTAGCACCTTTAGGTGCAATGCTGGTAGCAAATTAAAACGCCCCAAGCATAAAAGCTCTAGGGCGTCAGTAATCTTATCGCGGTACCACCTAAATTTGTCCTGTCTTCCAGAACCTCAGTTTAGCTATAACGTTGCTACCGTTTTTTATCGTCACTTTAGGTTTTGTAAGCTTTCAGCCAAGTCTTACTCTCTGTATGTTTAAGTATAACGCAGACTTCTATTTTTTTCAAGCTTTAAATTCACATTAATTTTTAAAAACTTGCATATTTTTGGCAAAGTAATCATAGCCGGAATAAATCGTGAAGATAAGGCAAACATAAAGTAAGATTGTGCCAATATAAATGGGATCACCAATTAGTAAGAAAATAATAGACAACATTTGTGTAAATGTTTTAATTTTTCCTGGCATAGCTGCAGCCAAGACTGCACCACCTTGTTCAACCAGTAAAAGGCGAAGTCCAGTCACAGCAAGTTCACGACATACGATGATTGCAACAACCCAAGCTGGAGCTAAGCCTAGAGCAATTAGCATCACAAATGCAGCCATCGTTAACATTTTATCCGCTAAAGGATCTGCAAATTTACCAAAATTAGAAACAACTTTCCACTTGCGTGCCAAATAGCCATCAAGCCAGTCTGTAATTGAAGCTACAGCAAAGATAATTGCTGCAACAATCCATGAAACATAGCTGGCACCCACAGCTGCACCATGTGGCAGATAAAGGACAATGAGAAAGACAGGAATCATAAAGATTCTTAGTATCGTTAGTTGATTAGGGAGTTTTTCTTTTTTCATAATTACTTTCTTCGCTTCTTAGAGTTGGCCTGCTCGTGACTCAACTTTTTATTGTGTTACAGGTGCTGTAGTGCTTGCATAAGTCACCGTTAATTGCACTTGAACTGGAACGCCTACTGTAAGAGCAGACAAATCGACAGTGCTACCGTTGATTGTCATTGTAAGTCCTTGGGTATTGGACAGGTTAATCACGGAGTTAGTTAATCCTGCCCCCAGCGTTGCTGTAGCTGTATTTTCGGCATCAGATAGCGTGCGTACTGTTGCCCAATCCGCATTGGTCAATGAAACAGTTGTCACTGCACCAGCTGCTGTTGTAAAGACAATTTGTGTTGGGCTCGTAGCATTTTCTACCTTGACATTGAGTTGCGCACCACTTCCAGTAACCGAAATTTGGTTTTGGGGCTCTGGTTTTGATTCAACAGGCTTTTCTGATGATTCTGTTGTTTTCTTTTGTTCTTCTGTTGCCTTTTTTGTTTCGCTCGTTTTATAAGTATAAGATGTATCACTCAAGTCAGGCTTTGGCGGGCGCGTAAGTAATACAACAGCTGTGACACTTCCGACAATGGCTAGTGCAACAGCAGAAAGCAAGATAATGGGGACATAATGACGCCATGCAGGCTTATTACTTTCTTCCTCTTCCTCATCCTCTTCTACGCGTTCACTTGGTTTCACAAATCGATAAGTTTCTTGGATGTCTTCGTGTTCTTCAACAGACATTGATCCATCCTTCTCATATGCAAACATGATTTGATCTGCATCAAGATCCAACTTTTCTGCATATTGTTTAAGATAAGCTTTAATATAAAAATCACCGGGTAAAGCCTTATAATCCCCTGTTTCTAAAGCAATAATATATAATTTCGGAATGTTTGTAAGTTTTTCGGCTTCACTTAGCCCGAGGCCAAGTTCCGTCCTCTTGTCTTTGAGGACTTCGCCTATTGTTTTAATTGCCACCATGTCCTCCTCTCAGCTTTATGAAATACATGGATTTATTCATAACTGTTCGTATTATTTAGGGTAGATGATAAAATCTACAGTTTGCAGATTCTCAACAAATTTTTCAGCGTGTTTGCTGACTTTTTCAAGGGTTAATCCTGATAAAATTTCAGGTAAATCAAAGAAGTTAATCTCGCCATAAATATTTGATGAAAATTGATTGGCGATATATTCTAAAGAGTTTAGGGATTTATAATAGTCCCCTAGTGTTTCACGTTTCAGTATTTCTAGATTTTCTTTTTCAAAATCCTTATCTATTTTATAACTTTTTAGGGCTTCCTGCAAAACTTTACTTACTTGCTCTGGTTTTTCAGTATCTACGGTAATATTCGCAAAGTGAAAACTTTTATCCATATCAAAACCATAGCCAAAAGAATCATCGACTAAACCTGCATTATACATTTCCTCATAACGATGACTTGTTTTCCCAAAAAGCATATCGAGAAGCAACTGATTTGAAAGTTTATATTCTAATAATTCGCGGGCATCAGTTGGTAAAGCATCTTCTCCACGAAAACCAAGAGCCAACTTGGGCATCGCAACTTCAAACGCAAGAGTTTTTCCTGCAATCGGCTGACTCCCCTCAACAGTTTTTCTCTGTATGGGTTCAGCTTTAACAAAAGCTTTCTTCTCTTGATTCTCATTTACAAATGCAGCCATGTAATCCACATCAAAAGGACCTGTTAAAAAGAGGTTCATGTTTGAGGGATGATAAAAAGTTTCATAGTTAACATACAAGTCAGCTGCGGTAATTTCCTTAATCGAACGTGGAGTACCAGCAATATCATCTGCCAATGGTGACTCAGGATAAAGCGAAGCTAAAAGCCCTGCAAACAAACGCCAGTCACTATCATCTTGATACATTTGGATTTCTTGTTGAATAATACCTTGCTCTTTTGCAACATTTTCTTCCGTAAAGTAAGGTTCTTGCACAAAATCAAGCAGTAAGTTCACACACTCATAGATATTTTCACGTGTCGAAAAAAGATAAGACGTTCTCGAAAAGCTTGTAAAAGCATTGGTTTGCGCCCCATAGGCTCCAAACTTGTACATTACATCCCCTTCTTTTTTCTCGAAGAGTTTATGCTCCAAAAAGTGAGCGATACCTTCTGGAAAAGTCTTTATCTCTTGACTTCCCATAGGGACAAAAGAGGTATCCAATGACCCAAAGTTTGTCGTAAAAAGACCGTAGGTACGATTGTAATCAGGTTTCGGTAAGTAATAAACCGTTAAACCGTTGGCTAGAACATCAGTATATAAGATTTCACCCGTTTTTTCATATCTCTTCTTCTGCATAAACTTCTCCTTTCATGAAATATTGAGCCTGTAGTTTTAAACTTTGCGCCAAGCGCATAATATCTTCTTTGCTCACAGCTTCTAATGCTTTCAAAAAAGTTGCTTCATCAACATAAAGTTCAGGCAAAACTTCGTGAATAAAAGCTTGTTCGATGAGATTCGAAGAAGAGTCAAGCGACATGAAGTAAGAATTTTTTAGCATTGTTTTAGTTTGCTCAATTTCTTGTGCGGTAAAGTCTCCAGATTGCATGGCTTGAAGTTGTTCTAGAATCAGCTCTCGTGCCTGTTGATAATTTCCTGCATCAATTCCTGCATTAACTCTTAGCAGGCCTGTAAAACTATCAAAAGCTGAACTTGCATAGTAAGCCAAGCTTGCCTTTTCACGGACATTCATAAATAATTTAGAATGTGCAAAACCACCAAAAAGGCCATTCATCACTTGTAAAGTCATGTAATCCTTGCTGCCATAAGTTGTTGGTTGCGCAAAAGCCATTTGTAAAATAGACTGTTGCACCTCCTTAGCTTCGATTTTTTCTTGATAATCCTTGAGCTCTTGCTTATAAAAAATTTCAGAATGCCCCTGACGATCCTTAAAGTCAAAGTTTTGGAACAAACGTACAACTTCAGCTTCTTCCACATCACCTAGAACAAAAATATCAATCAGATTGTGATTAAGCATTTCAGTGTAATAATTAAAAACAGCTTCTGCTGTTTCTGCCTGCAAAAGTTCCACCGTTGCTACACCTGGGAGAGATTGTTTTGGATCCGTAAAGAAAAGGGTAGCCAACTGACGGCTGGCATAATAAGAGCGATCTTCATTCATAGCTTTAAGGTAGTTGATGAGATTTGTCTTTTCCCGCTGGAAAACTTCAACATTATTATCTGGACTAAAGAGCGCTTTATGCATAAAGTCAACGGCACCTGCCAAAGTATCCACATCAACAAACTTAGGATTAACAAGATTCATATGAATGCTCAACAAATGTTGACTGCCTTTTTTATTTACTGCAGTTGAGAAAGATGTCCCATAAAGTTCTGACAAGCGGCTTGAAAATGCTTGAGCTGTTGGGTATGCTGCATTGGTCGTTTCCCATAAATTAGAGATAATCACACGCTTAGCAATATTTTCTCGCGAAAGTTCTTCACGAAAGCGCACCATGAGACGTATTGTTTTGAATTTTGTTTCTTTTATAACATGGAGATTTACTCCGCTGGCTAGTTTCATAGATATCCCTTGTCTACTCCTCTTTTTAAGTTTAAAGGAACTTCTTTTAATCCTAAAAAGAGCAGGAGCTGTAATATCTCTATTATAGCAAATTTTCCACTATTTTTGAGACTCTTTATGCTAAAATAGAGTTATGCAAAATTACATTTTATTTGAAGAATACATCACCTTAGGACAAGTCATTAAAGAATTGGCAATTGTCAATACAGGAGGCCAAGCTAAGCTTTTTCTCGCTGAAAATGAAGGCAATATTTTCTTAAACAAGGAAGCTGAAAATCGCCGTGGCAAAAAACTTCGTGCGGGAGATGTTTTGGAGATTCCTGAATTTGGACTGATTCTCACATTTGTCCAAGCTTCTGAAGAAGAAATTGCTGAACGTGAAGAAGATAAGGCCGAGGAAGAACGCGTCAAAGCACTTGTCAAGAAAATGAACGCTCAAGTCAAAACTCAAAAACCCAAAAAAGCGGCCAAGCCAAGATTCCCCGGCGCTAAATAAGCATGAAACTTAACAATATACAGCTCTATAATTTCCGAAATTATGATAAGCTTTCCCTTGAATTTCATCCCAATCTCAATATCTTTTTAGGACAGAATGCCCAAGGTAAAACAAATCTTTTAGAAAGTATCTACTTTCTTGCTTTAACACGTAGCCACCGCACCCATCATGATCGGGAACTGATTCGGTGGAATGCCAAAGAAATGAAGGTTTCTGGTACTGTTACAAAAGGCCACAGTAATATCCCTCTAGAAGTTGCTTTGACTCCTAAAGGACGTACGGCTCATGTCAATCATCTGAAAGAAAATCGCTTAGCAGACTATATTGGTCAGCTAAACCTTATCATGTTTGCACCTGAAGATTTAGAACTTATCAAAGGTGCACCAAGCATTCGCCGTCGCTTCCTTGATATGGAGATTGGTCAAATACGTCCCGTTTATCTTTATGATTCGGTGCGCTATAACCGCGCTTTAAAAGAGCGCAATGCTTACCTCAAGATGGAACGCAAACAAATTGACACTACTTTTTTAGATGTTTTAGACAGCCAACTGGCAGAACACGGTCAGAAGATTAGTACTGAACGTCAAAATTTTATTGACAAACTGGAAAAGCTGGCACAAAAAATTCATGCTCAACTCACTCATGGGCTTGAGGAGCTGCAGATTAATTATAAAGTTAATTCTACAGCTCTCTTAGAAGATTTGAAAAGCGCACGTGATAAGGATATCTTTCGTCATCAGACCTCTGTCGGTCCTCACCGAGATGATTTGACTTTTTTTGTCAATGGTATTAATGTTGCGGACTTTGGCAGCCAAGGCCAACAAAGAACCGTTGCTTTATCTGTCAAGCTCGCTGAGATTGATTTAATTTTTGAAGAGACTGGAGAATATCCTATTCTTTTGCTCGACGATGTCATGAGTGAGCTCGATAATAGCCGTCAGTTGGATCTTTTAGAAACAACGCTCGGAAAAACACAAACCTTTATTACTACAACGACGCTTGACCACCTCAAAAACCTGCCAGAAAACTTAAGTATTTTCAATGTGAAGCAAGGAGAAATTGAAACAAATGGACAAGAAAGAACCACCACTGACTGAGGATAACCTGATCAAATTTAAGGCACTGGAGGCAGAAGGGGATTCTACGTTATTAAAACGTATTTCCCTTCTTGTTGAACAAGAACGTGAATTACGTCAACAAAAAGATAAACTCGAAGAAGATTTACGTGTATTGGTTCATATCAAAAATAGCCATTACTCACAATTAGAGCAAAAAAATTCGGAACATTAATTCCGAATTTTTTTACGTTATTTATAAGCCAAGTAACTCTCTTAAACCATAATGATTGCCAATCAAGCCAAAAGCTGCAAAGATAGACAAACCGATAATTACAAAAAGAACAATAATTTCTACACGAGAAAGTGTCTTACCATTTTCTTTCTTCGCTAAGTAGTAGAAAATAAAACCAATTGCATAGAGAATCGAAGCCATCCAAACATACTGCCAGCCTGAAAGCCATAGCGCTAAAATTTGGAAAGCAAGGGCCACAAAGCCAATAACTATATTTTTTGTATTTTTTTCTTCAAGACCGTGTTTCATCATATATGCACCGACCAAAGCGTAACAGATCATGATACATGCTGTACAGAGGTACACCATTACATTATAAGCATTTGCGACATAAAAAGTAACGATGATGAAAAATTGAACAAAGATTTGTGTAAGCCAAAGAGAATTTGCAGGAGCGTTATGTTTATTTAAGCGCCCAAACCATTCTGGGAGTAATTTTTGATTGGCCAACTGTGTTGTGGATTCTACTGGAAGCATCGTCCATGATATCCAAGCCCCTAAAACGGAAACAACAAGACCACTGGCCATCAATGCGCCTCCAAAGCTACCAAGCATATCTTTTAGCATATAAACCATGCCTGGCGTTTTCATGGCAGCTAATTCTGCTTGATCATAATAGCCGAAAGGTAGGAGTGAAAGCAAGATGTAGATAAAAAGTAAAACGATAAGACCAATGATTGTCGCGCGGCCTGCATCAGATTTTTTCTTGGCACGATCGCCCATCATTGCCGCACCTTCAATCCCGACAAAGACCCAAATCATGACCATAAGAGAGCTTTTAACTTGATCGAGCAAGCCGCCAGCGGTCATTGACCCTTGAGCTTGAACCAAGCCTTGAGTATTTTCTGTAATATTGTTCCAAAAACCTGCAGTGAATACTCCTGCTTTGAACATAAAGATCCCTGTAATCATGAAAACAAAGATTGGGATTAATTTACAAACCAGAACAATGGTATTCACAATCGCTGCAGATTCGACCCCTTTACTCACCATCAAAGCTAAAAGCCAAGAAAGAATAGATACGGACACTACTGCAAAAACGCTTAGACTTCCATTTGCATCTGCAAATTTACCAGGGAAAAAGTAATCCATAGATATCATCATGAGCACGGCAAAGGCAATATTACCTAACCATGTGGACAACCAGTAACCCCACCCAGAAAGAAAACCTACCAAATCGCCAAAGCCTTCTCGCGCATAATCAGAAACCCCTGAAAGTTGTGGTTTGTTAATAATCAGATAGTTTAAGCTCAAGACAAGCGCTAAAAGCCCTAAACCAACGAAGAGCCATGCTATGATTACACCACCTGCAGTAGCTCCATTGGCTAAATCGTTGGAAAGGTTAAATACCCCACCACCAATAGCACTGGAGACAACGATGGAGACAAGGGCTATCAGCCCCATCCCTTTTTTATTTTCCATTTATTTTTCCTATAATTCCATTTTATTTATATTGAAATATTTTCTTAATATAACATTTTTTGCATTTTCATGCAAGTTTCATCTGCTTTCAATCCTGTTTTCTTTATATTTTTACATTTTGAAGCGTTTTCTTACAAAAATAACGAAAAAGCAACCCAAATTAAAAGATTGCTTTTTCCATTTGTATTAATATCCATTTGGATGAGAGCTATGCCATTTCCAAGCATTCTCGATAATATATTCTAAATTATTTTTCACGTGCCAATCCAAGACTTCTCCTGCTTTCGTCGAGTCTGCCACCAACATATCTGGATCGCCAGGACGACGTTCTCCCATTTGTGATGGAATTTCTTTACCGGTAACACGGCGTGCAGTTTCCAAGACCTCAAGGTTAGAGTAGCCTTTTGAAGAGCCAAGATTAAACTGATCCGAAGCACCGCCCGCTTTAAGATATTCTAAGGCTTTGATGTGTGCTTCAATCAAATCTTCCATGTCAATATAGTCACGTACGCATGTACCATCAGGCGTATTGTAATCATCGCCATAGATAGTGATAAACTCACGTTGGCCTAAAGCTGTTTGTAAAATAAGCGGAATCAAATGTGTTTCATTTTTATGTGCTTCACCAATGCTTCCGTCATGTTTAGCACCAGCAACATTGAAGTAGCGCAGTGCTACATAAGTCATATCCGTTGCCTCTGATTGCCACTTCATCATTTTTTCCATGATGAGTTTGCTTTCGCCATAAGGATTGATTGGTTTTTGTGGAGTTTTTTCAGAAATAGGGCTTTCGTCGGGTATTCCAAAAGTTGCAGCCGTACTTGAAAAGACAATATGCTTAATACCAAATTTTTCCATGGTTTCAAGAATAACCTGTGCCCCACCAACATTATTATTAAAATACATCAGGGGTTTTTGCATTGATTCACCCACCAATGAATAGGCACAAAAGTGCATTAAACCTTCGATATCTTTTTCTTTTGTAAAAACATCAGCCAAAAAAGCTTGATCGCGCACATCTCCTTCATAGAAGCGTACATCTGCTGGGACAGCTTCACGATGTCCTGTCACAAGATTGTCTACAACGGCCACATCATAACCACGTGATACTAGAATATCAACAGCATGGCTACCTACATAACCTGCGCCTCCAAGTACTAAGACTGTCATTTATTTATCCTCCATTACTTTGATGTACAAAGTTTTTAAATACTATTTATCAATCACTTACAAGTATAACCTTATTCATTTATAAAATCAATGAAGCGCTTAAACCCGGCATATCCTGCTTTGTCATCTTTAAATACTCCCGCGTCTTGCAATACTCTTGTAAAGACAGCTCCAACTGCTTCACGGACATACTCTGAGACATTTTCTTCAGTAACCCCCCCTTGATTTTTTAACTCTTGTGCCCAAGGTAAGTGCATATCTTTCATATGATGTGGCTTTCCTAAGAGATACTGTTCCACTTCTTGCAGTTCATTTTTCAATCGCGGAGGTAAAACAGCCAAACCCATGACCTCAATCAGGCCAATATTTTCTTTCTTGATATGATGCAGGTCTGCATGAGGATGAAAAATCCCATCAGGATATGTTTCATTAACATTATTGTCTCGCAAGACTAAATCCATCTCGTAAGCCCCCTCACGTTTACGAGCGATTGGCGTAATCGTATGGTGTGGCGTACCATCAGCAGAATGAGCAATGACATCAATGCTTGTATCCGAATACTGTTGCCATTTCTTCAAAATGTAGTCCGCAAGTGTCAAAAGCTGCCCTTTGTCCTCAGAAGACAAACGTAACACACTCATAGGCCAATTCACAATGCCAACTGCTACTTCTGGAAAAGCTTTAAAGGCTACTTGTTCTCTTAACTTAGCTTTAGCCATCGGAAATTCATGACGTCCTGCTTGATAGTGATCATGTGTCAAAATAGAACCCCCAACAATTGGTAAATCAGCATTGGATCCAATCATATAGTGAGGGAACAAATCCAAAAAGTCCAAGAGATTACTAAAAGATCGGCGATTAATTTTCATTGGCTTGTGCAAGTTGTTGAGCACAATTGAGTGTTCATTATAATAAGCATAAGGCGAATACTGAAAGCCCCATTCTTCATCCTGTAATTTTAAACGGATGAGGCGATGATTGCTTCGTGCAGCTTTATTCCCTCCACCATAAAGCCCTTCGTTTTCAATACAGAGCGCACAGGCTGGATAACTAGAATCCTTGACTAATTTAGCTGCAGCGATAGCTTTTGGATCTTTCTCCGGTTTTGAGAGATTGATTGTGATTTCTAAATCGCCATATTTTGAGTGATAATTAAAGGCGATATTTTTTGCGATATCTCTCGTCTTGACCTGATTAATTTCCTGAGTCAGTCCATAAAAATAATCTGTTGCTTTTTTAGGACTCTCTTGATAATTCTTCCAGAACTCACGATTAATTTGACTTGGTGTTGGACTAATAAAGTCCATCAGAGCCGCTTCATAAAATTCTTCTTCTTCTGGCGAAAAAGCTTGATTGTCGCGTGCAAGGATCATGAGCTGATCCATTAAAGTTAGTGCATCATGTTCTTCTTTAACTTGTGGTTCGTCCCAATCGTTCATCCCCAAGAAATGGAGTAATTGATTACGCCAATATATTTTATCAAGCGTTTCAATTCGATGATTTTTTTCTGCTAAATTAATAAATTCTTGAACAGCTTGATATTTTTCCATTTTTACTTTTCCTACTCCACATCCAGTTTTGTTGATCCTGAACCAATTTGGGCGACATAAAAGCTTGCTGGATAGCCAACTACTTTTTCATATTCCGCTCCAACTGCTTCTTCAAAATCTGCGACTTTATCATGAGCGACTAAAGCAATTGCACAACCGCCAAAGCCTGCACCTGTCATACGTGCGCCTAATACACCTGCCTGTTTTTGTGCGGTTTCAGCCAGCGTATCAAGTTCAATCCCAGTCACTTCATAGTCGTCTTTGAGGGAAGCGTGTGAAGCATTAAGTAATTCACCAAACTTCGTCAAATTACCAGCAACAAAAGCTTTTTGTGCTATTTTTGTACGGTTATTTTCATATACGGCATGGCGCGCACGTTTAATCAGAGTTTCATCACCAATCAAGTCTGTATTGGCATCAAATTCCTCATTAGAAAGTTCACCCAGTGATTCAATAGCTAATTTACTTTGCATACGTTTCAATGCTTCACGTGTTTCAGCAAAACGCTCATTATATTTTGATTCTGTTAAAGCACGTGGTTTGTTTGTGTTCATGATGACAATATCATAATCACGTAATTCTACCGGCACCATTTCATACTTAAGAGTATTACAGTCCAATAAAATCGCTTTTTTCACTTCACCAAAACCAATCGCAAACTGGTCTAAAATACCAGAGTTGACACCAATGAATTCATTTTCCGTTTTTTGTCCGAGTTGTACCAACTCCAAGCGTGGGACTTGTAAATTAAACAGGTCGTCTAAAACTACACCGACTAAAAGTTCCAAAGAAGCTGAAGATGATAAACCAGAAGCTGTTGGAATTTCACCATTGATAAGTAGTTCAAAACCTTTATCGATGGTATAGCCTGCACCTTGAAGCATCACTATCATTCCTTTAACGTAATTTGACCAACTGTCATCATCTTTTTCCTTGACCTCTGTTAAATCAAATTCGATAAGACCTGCTTCTGGAAAGTTTTGTGAAAAAAGTCGGATTTTTGTATCTTCACGTAAACGGGCCAAACCTGTTGTCCCAATTGTAATTGAGGCTGGGAAGACGTATCCGCCGTTATAATCAGTATGTTCACCGATCAAGTTAATACGACCTGGCGAAAAGAAGTATTCCACATTTTCTGTATCCCCAAATACTTTTTCAAAACTGTTTGTTAATGCTGTTAAAACTTTACTGTTTTCCACGATTGTTGTCATTTTCTTTTCCTCATTTTTTCTCTTCTTTATGGAGTTTATAAATTGTTTTTGAATAGTATTTCTCACCTGCTTTGAGTGTGATATCACCCAACTCCGGAATTTGTTGACTGCCCGGCGCCACTTGTGTTTCAAAAGTGATTCCGCCATGGTTTACTTCTTTTTTTCCTTGATACACTGCACCAGATTCGCCAAAATTTGCTGAAAAAATAACAATACTTGGACGATCAGTATAAACAGAGATACTTAACTCTTCAAAGCTTAAACGTGCTTGCTCCTTCTCTATGCTTGGCTCATCTAAAAGGAAAGGATGATCAAGGCCATCAACCAAAATCACTTGCTCCATAGTACTTTGAAAGACTTCCGAGAGCCTTTTGCCTGAACGCAAATCTAAGTCTGTACCCGCTAACTCCGCAATATCTCCACGTACTACCTCGCTCTTGTCTAACAAAGGAACAAAACGAGAGGCGCCTAAACGCAAGAAATGGTTGTCTATACTTTGAGCTACATCTCCAGACAAATTAAAGTAAACATGACCTGTAGGGTTAAATACCGTGTCTTTATCAGAAACGGCATCATATTCAATGGACCAAGCGCCATTTTCATCAAAACTGTGAGTTACAGTAACTTGTATCTGTCCTGGATAGCCATTTTCACCATCGTTTGACGTCAAGTAAAATTGAACTTTGGCTTGTTCTGCTTCTTGAAAAACTTCAAACTGCCAGAGTTTACTTTCAAAGGAATCTTGCCCTCCATGTAAGGTTTGCGCAGCTTCATTTTGTTGCAATTGTACGTTCTTGCCTGCTATCTTCACTTGACCGTCTTTGATACGGCCAGCTGTTCGGCCAATTGTGGCACCAGGATAGTTATCTTTTTCGACATATTCTTGTGTAGAATCAAAGCCCAAAACGATTTTCTTACCATTGACTGTCCAATCCACGATTCGGGCACCGTAATTGCTCAATGAGAGCGTATCTCCTGCCTTGTTTGTTAAACAAATCAAATGCGCGCCTAAGCCAAAGTCTTTTGTTGTTATTTCCATAATTCACCTGTCTTTAAATAAGGAGAGCTAGCGTCACCGCTAGTCCTTATCTTTATTTTAATTTATTTTCGAGTTCCGCAACAATTTCTTTATGACGTTTCTCTGTTAATTTTACCTTAAGAAGATAAATCGTGAGTGAGATAATCATCAGAACGGCTGGAAGAGCGAAGGCGTAAAGCTTAAATGTTGTTACCCCGTAAACTTTATGTGGATCAAAAGTTGAACCGGTCATACCAGCTGCAATCGCCACAAACCCAAAGATCCCATTTGAGAAAGCACCGGCAATTTTATCCAGTAACGGACGCATTGCCAAAGTGACTGCTTCATTACGCACACCATTTTTCCATTGACCATATTCTACAGAGTCTGTGATTGTCATCAAAACTGATAAGAACACAAGCTGATAAGGTGTAGTCAGAAAGATAAGACCGAGAATTGTCATTGGCACTGAACTTCCAAAGATAAAGAAAGCATAACCGACAAGCATCGAGAGAATTGCACCTGTCAAAACTTTACGACGGCCAAATTTCTTCGCTAAGACAGGGAACAGTGGTACTAAGACGATAGAACCGATGAAGCCGACAATCCCTGTAATTGAATACAGTGCAGCTTGTCCTAAAACGAAGGTAAACATCAAAATCAAAGTTGCTGTTGTTGCGACATAGGCTAAAGCAAACAAGATATAAGACAATGACAACCACATCAGCTGATCATTTTTCAATAAAGCTTTAAACACATCAATGGTTGTTGTTTTTTGTGATTGTTGACGGATAACAGAATCCTTTTCTTGGGTACCCCAAGCTGTAATTAAGGCTGTTCCACCTGAAACAATCGCAGCAATGACACCAAATGCAAACCAACCTGATGCACCTTGGGCATGGTGCCCCGTCATGAGTTGAGTGAATCCATAGGTAATCGGGATAACGAGAATAGTTGTTCCTTGAGCACCAATAGCTGAACCAAAACGGGCAAATGTTCCGAGTGACTCACGTTCTTCATTCTTTTCAGAGAGCGCAGGAATCATTGACCAAAAGGCAATGTCCTTGAAGGAATAAAAAGCATCCAGAATGACAAAAGAAATGATAAAGACAATAATAAATAAGGTTGTATTTGAACTTTTGGCTAATCCAAAGAAGTCTGAAAACATCAATACAATCATTACAGATGATATTAAACCGCCAGCAACCAACCAAGGTTTAAATTTTCCCCAACGCGTGCGTGTGTTGTCAATAATACTCCCAATAATGGGATCAAAAACAATTTCTACCAATCGAATAATGACGACAAGTGATGTCACAAGGGCAATCATTGCATCTTCATGTTCACTACCTGCAAACATTTGACTCGTAACAAAAGCAATAAAGAACACGCTAATTGCTGCATAATAGGTATCGTGACCCAAAGCACCTAAAGCATACGAAATTCTTTGTTTCATTTTTCCTCCCTCCATCGGGAACCTCCTTTTTCGATTTCCTTACACCGAAATCGCTTACATTAATATGATAGCATTTTCTTATTTGGAAAAGTTTCCCATTGGGTAAAGAAGGCAGGAAATACTTCCTAAAACACCGCTTACAAAACCTAAGAATGTAAGTTGTTGTTCACAACTCGCTTCGCTCCCTGCGTATTATCGTTCTAATTTGCTAAAGCAAAAAGAACGATAATAAAAGCAAAGCTCCTTGGCTTTGCTTATTATTTGTTTTTCATTGTTTTTTATAAATAGAGTAAGCATCAAAGAGGACACGTACTAAAATATACAAGGGCAGTCGACTATGGACATCAAGATCAAAGTAATTAACTTCTAAAGAGCTTTTATAGCCAATTAGGGAGACATCTGCAAGACGTACTAATGGACTTTGCTCCGTTACAGTCAAGGTCAAAATTTTTGCACCATGGATTTTCGCCACTTCGGTTGCTTCAATCAGTTCTAAAGTTTCGCCACTCAAGGACAGATTGATGATTAAGCTGTTCTCTTTGACAAAACTTGCATAATAAGCCATATATTTATAGTCATCATGAAGTGTCACTGGCTTATGGAAAAGTTGAAGCTTCTTCATCATCTCTACAGCAGCATGAGTGGAAAGACCACGCGCAAAGAGAATGATCTCACCAGCTTGGTCAATAGCACGCACGGCTTGTTCGATAGCAGGAGCCGAAATATTATGAATGGTCCGTAGGAGTTCTTCTTCGTTTTTACCAATTGCGGCCAAAACTTCATTTGAAAAACCATTAATATTGGGAAGTGGCTTTTCTTTTATCGAATAGCGAAATTCGGCATAGCCCGAAAAACCTTTTTTCCTCACTGTGCGATTAATCGTTGATAAAGAGCAATGAGCTAATTCTGCCAAATCTGTAATAGAAAGTTGGGGAATTTCATCATAATGCTCTTGAATTACTTGCCATGTATAGGCTTCGGCACTTGATAACTTTTGGTTAACCATGTTTCCTCTCCTAATATTTTAAACGGTCAATTTGACTCCCTGTATACTGACTAATTGCATCAATAGCATGATAATAGCGCCCGAGATAAGCGCGTGTGTCACGCGTCGTTTCTTCATCATCTAAACGTACAACTTTTTCAGCAAGTCCTTGCTCTGCTATCTCCCTTAAAAGTGCTTCGTCATTATCAGATGGAATTAAAAGCACCAGATCCATATCCGGAGATAGAGTATTATCAATAAAGATTATACCTTGATTTCCGGCTGAAGTGATAGCCTGTTCAATATCCTTTGCAAAGGGGGCATTGTTAAAAGTACGTGCTAAACGTCTAGCCAAGGTTGACTTACCACTTTGTCGGCCACCGATTATGCCAACAATTTTAGTAAAATGTCTACGAAAGGCGGGATTTATCTCGTTCCAGTGCAACAATGGATTTTCACGTATGTCTGTTGCGGATATCTTAATGTCTTGCCTATCAGCCATTTCTACCTTATAGGTACGCAAATCTTGCGGAAAACGTGCACTGAGCTCAGTTACATATTCCGGCTCTCCCACATAAAAAGTAATTTCCTGGCTCTGGTAATTTTTTAATAAGTCAAACAAACGTTTAAACCAAGCATCCCATCCTTGTGGCATCGGAGGTAAATCCGTTTCATCTAACATTGCAACCTCAATGTCCTCTTCATCAGCAAAAGCTTCCTGTAAATAGTGATAACGTAGGGTTAAAGGCAAGCCAATCTTATCACCTCGATCATGAGTATAGCCTGATACGACTAAGAGAACCTGATCATTAAGTGCAGCACACTTGTAAATCTGTTGCTGGTGCCCCTTATGAAAAGGAGCAAAAGTACCAAAATAAACGCCTAATCTTATCTTTTCTGTCATTACGCTCCTCTATTTGATCTTTTTAAGCACGCACTGTTTTAGCCGCACCTGATTTTTCGTAAAGATTGATTAAGCCTGCACCTGATTTACGGATCATATCTCCAGGTTGTACAGGCGTTTCCACATCAATATGTAAAAGGGTCATTGGATTTGGTGCACGGTCGATAGATTCTCCTGTTTCTGCCAAACGTAAGTTTTTAATTGTTGTTTCAGAATGACGGAAGCCAGGCCCATAAAATTCAATCGTATCACCTTCTGTAATGACGTTCCGTTGACGAATCGTCGCAACCTTACTGTCTTCATCGTAAGCAACAACTTCGCCAATAAACTTGTATTCTGGAATTTTACGACGTGCACCAAAAAGTTGTTTATTTTCATCAGGAATACCATAATAAAAGCCTGTATCCAATTCACGTTGCGCCACTTTCCAAAGTTCATCAACCAAATCTGGCTTAATAGCCTCAAACTTTTCCGGACTTTCTAGATAAGCATCAATGGCCGCTTTGTAAACATTTGAAACTGTTGAAACGTAGTGAATAGATTTCATACGTCCTTCAATTTTCAAGGAATTTACACCATTTTTGATCATATCAGGAATATGTTCAATCATGCTCATATCAACTGCAGACATTGAAAATTCTTCGGGAATTTCACCTTTGATTGATTTGCGCTCACTACCAAAAGGCATATCATAAAGGTCATATTTCCAACGGCATGATTGTGAACAGCCACCTCGATTGGCATCACGCATGCTCATATAGTTTGAAAGTACACAGCGTCCACTATAAGAAATACACATAGCACCATGGACAAAGGCTTCAATTTCCACAGATGTATGTTTTCGGATTTCTGCTAATTCTTCCATAGAAACTTCACGGGCTAAGACGACACGTTCCAATCCTAAACCTTGCCAGAATTCTAAAGTTTCGTAATTCGTTGCTGAAGACTGCGTAGAGAGATGAATTGGTAAACCTGGTGCTTCGGCTGCACAAATTGCTATCAATGCAGGATCCGAAACGATTACTGCAGAAATTCCTAAATCACGCAGTGTACGGAACCATTCGCCTGCACCTTCCTCATTCCCTTCGTGTGTGACCATATTGGCCGCAACATATACCTTAGCATTGTGGGCTGAAGCATATTCTACGCCTTCACGCATCTCATCAAAGGTAAAGTTACCTGCGCGTGATCGCAAACCGTAGGCTTGTCCACCGATATATACAGCATCTGCGCCATAATCAATCGCTACTTTGAGTTTTTCCAGTGTGCCTGCAGGTGAAAGTACCTCAGGTCTTGTATAATTTTCTTGCATTTTTTCTCCTATTTTCAAGATAAGATTTTTGATAAGGTCTGCCGACCAAAACTTCTTAATAATAAACTATGGTTTTAATAAAACCTTGCCAATATTTTTTCCAGACTCTAAATACTGATGAGCTGCCTTGCCTTCAGATAAAGGGAAGACAGTTGCTTCAGCTGTTTCAACTTCTCCTCTTTCAAAGTAAGCAAAGAGACGCTGACTTCGGCGTTCCCTTTCAGAAAAGCTGGTCAAAAAATCCCATAAGTCACCCGTTAGGATATTTTTGGATTGAGACATCATCTTCACGAGATCAATTTGTGGTGGATTGCCTCCCGCCATACCAAAGAAAATCAGGCTTCCTCTGTTCCTCAAAAGCTCTAAATTTTTATTCACAGTACTGCCCACACCATCATAAACCGTATCAAATTTAATAGACAACGCTTGTCGCCACTCATCCGTTCGGCTTGGATAGACTTGACACACTCCACGAGAAAGGGCCAAAGCTTGTTTTTCTGCATTTGATGCCGTACCATATACTTCCATACCATCTGCCACAAGAATTTGAGACAAGATCTGCCCGACACCACCGCTAATTCCTGTAACAAATACTTTGTCCCCTATTTGATTTTTCCCTAAATCATGCGCTAAGAAATCTGCAGTCAAACCTTGAAGACCAATACTGGCGGCTAACTTTAAATCAATATTATCAGGCAAATAAATCAGCTTTTCTTTAGGCACAGCAACATATTCAGCATTAGCAAAGGGAACATCGACAAAAAGAACTTTTCTTCCTTTCTGCTTCCCTTCGACAATTTCACCAGAACCTTCGTATCCATTAATATAAGGATGGTGTTCCTCGATATGATAGCCTCCTCGGCGGCGATAAATATCTGCAAAATTGAGACCAATATATGCCGTTTTGACTAAAACTTCATCTTCTAGCACTTGTGGCAAGGGAACTTTGCCATATTTAAGGACATCACTATCCCCAAATTCTTCAAAATACAAAGCTTTCATCATTTAATTTTACCTGGGTCTAAGTCATAGAAACCATGTGATAAAGTACGCCCTGCTGGATGAAGTTTACGCACTTCTTCTTCAAGCTGAAAGGCCTTATCTGCAGTGAAATTTCCTGCTTCAATGGCCTTTTTCGCTTCTACAAACAACTTCGTAATGGCAACAAAATCCGCACCGCGTGTAAAGATACCGTCCAGTTTCCAATGGTCAAAGCCCATTTTTACCAGTTCCGAGAGCTCGCTCATCATATTAAGATCATCGTTAGCAAAAATGTGTGTACCATGATTGTCTTCAAAGATACTATAGTGGGTATCTTCCTTTTTGGGTTCCGAAACAAAAAGATTACGTTCACGATCTTTTCCTGTCTCTTCTGTCTTAATAAAATTGTAGTAATTTTGCACTAAAGGACGTTTACTTTGATGAATAACAGTTGCTCCATAAACCAATACCTCGCCGGGTACATCTAAGTTTCCCGTCATGGCTTCAAGTTCCGGTTTGGGAAGCTCCCGTGCTAACACAGCTTCGACAGCACCTTGGCCCGCCCAGAAGTTGATTTGGCGGCTTGAAGTCACCATGGTAGAAGCATCATAAGTAAAAGGCAAGTCATATTTGTCTCTTTGAAGCACGAAGATAACTCCCGCATCTCCTACGGCTATGCGATCTACTTGAATATCTTGCAAGAAGTCTAAGTAGGGTTTTATTTTAGCCATCATATCAACGTGCATCAATGCATTTACAGCAACAGTCACTGTTTTTCCTGCTTCATGTGCAAGAGCTGTAATCTCACGAATTTCATCGTAGCTAAGCGCTGTGGGTAAGCGTAACCCAAACTCGGCTTCACCAATATAAAGGTTGTCAGTTCCAGCAGCAAGTAGAGCCTTGGCTTGCTCCACACTTTCTGCGGTAGTAGTAATTTTAATCATAGACTAAATTATATCACTATTTATCGCTCTTGACACGTCAGATTTTCATTTTATTTTATTTTCCGATTAACAAAAAAGTAATATAAGACATGAAATTGTATTGCAAACATTTACATAATTTGTTATGATGTAGTATAGAGCTTAATTATCAGGAAAACTTAGGAAAAAAACTATGGAATTAAAAAATTTAAACGATTTCTATGAGAAGCAAGAATACTATTCATATGATGAGCTACATGAACAAGAAAGCCATCTTACCAAACGTGTGCACGAGCTGACTTTCTTTCTTAATGTCGCAAGCTTTTCAGTCATCATGGCAATGATGGTCTATATTTTTATTACAATGACAAGCAGTTTAGTTGCTGTTCCAGCTGCTCTTGTTGTTGGTTTTATCGTTTTCCTTGTTTGTAAAAAAGGAATCAAAAAGATTGTACACCTCCTCATGAAATAATAAATTTTATGTTCTAACAGAAAAAACCTCAAGAAGAGGTTTTTTATTTTTGCCCTATTAAAACTTGCACATGAATAGTTGCCTGGGTGGGGGGATTTTTTCTTGCTGCTTCTTTTATCTTAGAGGATACCGCCCATTCTAAAGGACTCATTTCCAGAAAATCTAAACGAAGGGCCTCAGGAATCTCAAAACTATAATGAAGTTCTTTTTCCACGGCATTAGGATATTCCTGCTCAAAGCGTTGAATAACCTCTGTATTGTCATAGTTAACTGGAAAGCCATATACTTTACGCAACTCTTGAAGATAATATCGATCTGGTACAATCTTGATGATATTCCCCCCTGACTGTAACACTCGATTAAACTCTTTATAGTTTGAAGGTGTAAAAATATTTAAGACACTCGAAATAGAAGCATCAGCAAAAGGTAGTCTTGTCAAATCTGCCAAACTTAGAAAAGCTGAAAAAGGCAAATCAGTCGCCATTTCAATACCATCTTTTGCAATATCAAAGCCAAATTTGTTCCCTTGGTAAGACAACAACTCCAAAAACTTGCCTTCACCTGTGCCCACATCCAACAAATTTCCAGGTAAAAGGGCTTTTTCAATTTCCTTAAGTACAGGTGTGTACATGCCAGCAGCTATTAAGCGACGTCTGGGTTCAAACATCTTCTTTGTATAATGTTCCGTATCTGCTTTTGTTTGTAAAAAGTTAACATACCCTTTTTTATTTAAATTGAAGGTATGCTTATTCTCACAACGCAGTGCATAAGGCTCCAAAGAAAAGGAAGCGCGGCATAAAGGACAGCTGAGACTTTCAAGATTTTTTTCTAAATAAACATAGGCTTTTTCAATTTTTTTTAACATAAACCTATTATATCATTTCATCAGATGCTTTAACTTTTCTGGATCCAAGTAATCCCATAAAGCGTAGGAATCACAAATATCCAAGAAAATATTTTTTCTATTTATGCAGTATTTTATATCAAATCGCATGCCTCGTTTGCTATACACTAGCTTTTTATTCATTAAAAACAGCAAAGCTACTTTTTTTGTTATAATAAAGAAAAAGTCAGAAAAGGAAATAAAGAAGCCAATGATTATTCGTGAACTTTGTGTTGAAAATTTTACTGAAATTCCTCAAGCAATTGCTGCAGGAGTCGAGCGTATTGAACTTTGTGATAACCTTGCTGTGGGTGGAACAACACCAAGCTATGGTGTCATTCAGCAAGCCGCTGAATTTATCAGAGACCAAAAGACAACTTTAGCTGTTATCATCCGCCCACGTGGAGGCAATTTTGTCTATAATTCTTATGAATTAAAAATCATGGAAAATGATATTCTCAAAGCTATCGAAGCTGGTGCACAAAATCTCGTTTTAGGCGCTCTAACAGAAGACAATCAAATTGACGTTGAAGCCCTTGAAACACTTATGGTGGCTTCTCAAGGTCTTCCTGTGACCTTCCACATGGCCTTTGATGAGATTGAGGACCAGCATGCTGCCATCGATACATTGGTCGAAGCTGGCGTCGAAAAAATTCTTATGCATGGAGACAGTCTCGACAAGCCACTCAATACCGAAAAAATTGCAGATCTTGTTAAATATGCGAAAGGAAGAATTGCTATTATTATTGGTGGTGGTGTAACTGTTGATAACTATGAAGAATACGCAAACTTAACAGGTACAAACTTTGTCCATGGAACAAAAATTATTGCAAAATAAAAAAACAGCTTAAGCTGTTTTTTTATTTTCACTTCAAACGCATTTTTATATAAAATTTCACTAACAAGAAATTCACCAGTAAAAGTACAATCAGATAAAGGCGTGGTTGCAGAAAGACTAAACCGAAAATGACTTCTACGACTGTCGCGAAAAGCATTATACGTGAGAGGACATTTTTAATTGCTGCAAATTTTGATGATTGACGGAGTGGATAAATTCGCGTCAACACTTGGTAATCAAAAGAATCTTGGAGGGCAAAAAGTTGAAAAAGCAACAAATAATTAAAGACCGATGCCAAAATAACCGCAAGAATCGGGTTACCAATAAAAATTAAAGAAAGTACACTAAGAGCAATCAAACGCAACGTCAGCGAGAGATAGTCTCCGGAGCGCAAAAAAGCACGACTAAAGAGATATTCATAGGTTCGCAGCGTTTTCGGTAAGAGAAAATCTAAATATTTGCGACGACGGCTTTGTGTTTTCAGTCCTTTAACATTGGTAAAAAGGGCAAAAAAGCGTAATGTATTCGTTTTGCGGTTTTCTTCGTAAGCAATAAGTCTCTCCCAAGAAATAATTCCATTGGGCATGAGTTGACGTAAGCGAAGGCCTAAACCAGCTGCTTTTAACAAAACTAAAAGAATAAACCATAGCAAAAGATAGAAGAAAGACCATTTTAAAAGAGGCGCCACAATTCCGACTAAAACAAGACTAATAAGCGCAGGGAAAAGAAGCGAACGCAAGCAAGACAGAAGTAAATGTTTGCGCACTGCTTTCTCTTGCGGTAAGAGAAACACCTTATCCGCAGGTTCCACGAAGCTGGCTAATCTTCCGAAAATCTGGCTTAGAATGGTGATTAAAAGAACTAAACCAACTTTTCCAGCAGTATTTAAACTGTGAGCTTGTAAAAATTGAGCATACTGTACGGCTAAAGCGCCCAATAAAATCATCAAAAAGAGAACAAAATGATCATTAAACACATAACGCAAATATTTGAGATTTTGCCGATAGTATACTTTGCGGCGTTCTTCAAATAAGCTATTCATGAGCATTTACACCTTTCGTCAATTCTAAATAAATTTCATCAAGGCTGGCATCTTCCTTGCCAAATTTGGCACGCAAATCTTCCATCGTTCCCGCAATCAATACCTTACCTTCATGAAGGATGACAAATTTGTCACAGAATTTCTCTGCTGTTGAGAGAATATGTGTACTCATCAAAATCGAAGCACCAGCATCACGCATAGAAAGCATAAGTGTGATTAAATCTTGAATCGCTAAAGGATCTAATCCTAGAAAGGGTTCATCAATAATGTAAAGACTTGGATCCGTCAAAAAGGCGCAAATAATCATTACTTTTTGCTTCATTCCTTTAGAAAAATTGACCGGGAACCAGTCTAACTTATCTTCCAAACGGAAGGTTTTTAGGAGTTCTTCTGCCCGAGGCATTGCTTCTTCTCCAGGAACTCCATAAGCTAAAGCTGTAAGCTCAATGTGCTCACGCAAAGTTAGTTCCTCATAAAGACTTGGTGTTTCTGGAATAAAGCCAATCTTTTTACGATAACCTTCAAGATCTTCTTGGAGCGTAATTCCATCCAATTCGATCTGACCTGAGTAAGGCGTGAGCAGTCCCATAATTTCCTGAATAGTTGTTGATTTACCCGCACCATTAAGACCAATAAGTCCAACCAGTTCTCCATCCGCTATCTCAAAGCTTACATCTTCAAGAACCGGATTACCAAAGTAGCCTCCAGTCACGTTATTTATTTTTAGAGCCACATTAATATCTCCATTTCTAATCAAATTTAGTATAAGTTAATTTTATCATATCCCAACTTCTTTTGCTTTCCTCTAATGTTATCTCTTTTTCTTAATTTTTCTACTAAAAAAATGAGGGACTATGTAGAAAAGTCCCTTATCATTCATGCACTTGATTTGTTGCTGATTTTCTCAAAATCTTTTTGGAAAACTTCCCGTAGTTCTAAAGCTCCGATTTCGGATAATATTTTTAAAGCACGTGCAGTCAGTTTTTTACCCGTAATTTGGTTTTCAAACGCGTATATCCAACATCCCTTTACAAAAAGGGAGGATATTCGAACATAGGTGTCAAAGACTATCGTTAATCCTTCAAACGCTTTGAGAAATCGTTCTGAATCATCTCTGTAGCCGTGACGTATCATTACAAGTGTCGCTCGGAGAACAACACGAATAAGCAGATTTCTAAATTCTGTTATTTCTTTCAAGTAATGTTCGTTTTGGGAAAGCATTTGCCCTACAAGATCTTGCAATAACCTGGGATCAATCTCCTCTAAGGTATTTACTAAAATATAAAGTTCATAACTATGCCAAATATGATAGCTTTTTAATCTCGTTTCAATATAAGAAACTTCCACTGGAGATAAATGGCTATAACAAGCTTTAGCAGAAAGTGCAATAACTTTATTTTCTTCTAAATCATATTCAATATTGTCTAAATAGACTTGCTCTAATAAAGAGAAATTCTTGTTAAAATAAGCTTGCTCTATTTTCTTAAACTGATTTAACCAATAATCTTCTTCATCATTATTGAGCATCAGCATATAAGATCTGAACGTTATATGCATTTCCTGCAAGGCAAGATCTAGTTTATCAAATGAAATCAGTGTTTTTCCATTTTCAAAGGAAGATATAGTTGACTTTGATAAACCAATGCGCTCAAAATCACGCAAAGAAAGTTTATGTTGGACACGTAATTTTTTAAAGATTTCCCCGTATTTTTTGTAAATCATAAAACTCATTCCCCTAAAGTTAAATAACTAAAAGTTTTATTCATACATCTCCCTTAAAGATTCAGCAACTCGTCTACTTGTTTTATCAAAAAGTCGGGATGCTGGCCTGCTAATTCAGCAGCATCATGTGCACCCCAAGTTACAGCACATGTCTGTACCCCTGCGGCTTTCCCCATCTGTATATCGAAAATGGCATCACCAATCATTACGGTCTGATGCGTGCTCAAGCCGTATTGTTTTACTATGTAGAGTACACCATCTGGTGCAGGTTTATAATTTTCTACTTGATCTGAACCAATCACACCTTCAAAATAAGAAGCAATCTCAAGAAATTCTAAATTTCTTTTTAAAGCTGTAGAGTGCTTACTTGAGACCACATAAAGCTTTTTACCGGAATGGCGCAGGTTTTGAAGCACTTCTTTTATTTGAGGAAAAAGTGTAAGATTTTCTTGCTCATATGCCTTATAGTATTTTCGAAAGGCACTTAACAACTCATCAAATTCTTCTTCCTTAAATGTATGCCCCACAGCCATTTTCTTAAAAGACTTTTCAATCGGAATACCTGTATAGTAGTTAATTGTCTCGTTTGAGGGAATACTTAAGTTAAACTGCTGAAAAGCAGATTGTGTTGCCAATATACCCGTACTCCCCGAATTTGCTAATGTCCCATCGAAGTCAAAAATATACGCATCCATATTAAATTTCTCCTTATTTATAATTTATTAAAAATTATTATAACATAGATTTGATTTTTTTAATGTTTTTAATCTATTTATCTTTTTATGGTTGAAAATGGTAGGATGCTTTACTTATATTTGTTTATTTTTCGCACAAAGACTATTACTCCTCCTATTAAAAATAAGAGAATAACACCAATGATGGTCAAAAATTTTCCATTATCTTCTCCTGTCGCCGGAAGATTAGCTTGATACGTTTGATTTTTCGCGTACAAGTATTTTACTTCTTGTTTGGTAGAGGTAAATACACCTTTTGGATTTCCCTGCACGCCTTTTATACTATAACCTGGGAGCTCTTTTGGTGTCGAAACATATTCTTCACCAATGTTCCCTGTAAGAACTGTATCTTCTGCTATTTTTTTACCATCATCGCCTGTGTATTTTACAGTTACTGTTTCACCTTTTACTGGTAATTTAGTATAAACATAAGTGATGGTTTGCGCCTGATCTGTAAAGGTTCCTGTGGGATTCCCTTGTACTTCTTTAAAGGTATAACCTTCAATTTCTTTTTGCTCTGATATATAAGGATCTCCGACTTTTCCAGTCAGTTTCTCGTCAGTTGAAAGTTTCTTACCTGTTTCGTCAACATACTGAACTGTAACATCTCCATTTACTGCAGCAGGAATCTTAGTATAAACATAAGTGATGGTTTGCGCCTGATCTGTAAAGATTCCTGTGGGATTCCCTTGTACTTCTTTAGGCTCTATAATTTAAAGGACTGATGAATCAAATTTTGATTCATCAGTCCTTTTTTAGTTTATTTAAATATAAAACATGTCGTCTATCTAGTAAAATTTAAGTACGACCAAAAATCTAAGATAGAAAGGACGACATGTCTTGAATAATCATATCAAAAAAATGCTACGAATTACAGATGAACATTTAGATTTAACAAATACGGAGGAATATAAAATTAAAGGGAAGAACACTTTAGTTATCTTTGGAGTCTATTCTCCCATGCCTTCGGCTTGTAGGAACTGTGGTTCAACTATTGTTGATAATGAAGGGAAAAGTGTAGTTGTTAGAAATGGAAAAAAGGAAGTAACTATTCAGTTAGATTCTTATCAAAATATGCCCACTATTTTAAAACTGAAGAAACAACGATTCCATTGTAAAAGCTGTTCGCACAATTGGACGGCACAGTGTTCTATTGTTGAAAAAAACTGTCATATCAGTAAATTTATTACTTTGAAAATTTTAGAATTATTAACTGAGAAAATCTCTATGACATTTATAGCTAAACAATGCCACGTTTCATTAACTACAGTTTTAAGAGTTCTTAAGTCAGTTGAATCACAACTCCCGCAACAACTTAAACCACGGAGTTTTCCAGAAGTTTTAATGGTAGATGAGTTTAGATCTCACGCTAGTTATGAAGATAAAATGAGCTTCATATGTGCTGATGGAGAAACAGGTGAATTAGTAGATATTTTACCTAGTAGGAAATTAGATAAAATAATCCCTTACTTCAATCGCTCTCCGTTGGAGGAAAGGGAAAAAGTTAAATTTTTAGTAACAGATATGAATGCTGCTTACTTTCAATTAACTAAAAATGTCTTTCCTACTGCTAAATTAATCATTGATAGGTTCCATATTGTGAAGCATTTGAACACCGCTTTTAATGATTTTAGAGTCCGAGAAATGAAGAGATTAATTACCAATAAGAAAAAGTCAAAAGCAAATAAATTAAAATCAAACTGGAAATTACTTCTAAAAAATCAAACAAATATTTCCATTTCAGAGTTCAAAACTTGGAGAAGTTTTCCTTCTCCAAAGTACCATCTTTTAACGGAATCTATGGTGATTGATCGACTACTCTCATTTTCTTCTGAACTAAAAGAAGCTTATGACATTTTCCATTTATTAATGTATCACTTTAGAAACAAAGATGACCGTTCCTTTTTCGAACTATTGAAAAATCTACCTGATAGCTTGGATACACAATTTAGAGATAAAATAGAAAATCTGATTTCCTATGAAGAAGGTATTAGAAACGCTCTTAAATATAATTTTTCCAATGGAAAAATTGAAGCTAAGAACACTCATATAAAAACACTTAAAAGAGTTTCCTATGGATTCAACTCATTTACAAATATGCGTATAAGAATTTTCTTGATAAACGGCCTTATTAAAATTAAATAACTAAAAAAGATGATAAATCTGAGAGTAATCTCAAGTTTATCATCTTATATATCCGACTCATCAGTCCGATTTGACAAAGAGCCCTTCTTTAAAGGTATAACCCTCAATTTCTTTTTGCTCGGAAGTGTAAGGTTGACCAATGTTTCCCTTGAGTGTAATATTATCTATGAGCTTATTTCCCAATTCGTCAACATATTTGATAAGTACATCACCAGCAAGATCACCTGTTCCTCCTCCACCTTGTCCATGATAAGTTGCAGTGGAAACTGCACTATCAATTAGAGTTGTCCCATCATAGGAAAAAGCTTGATTAGGGTATTTATTATTCAGAGGATTAGATTTTAATTTTGTCTGATAATGTATGACCACTGAATTGGGTTCGGTGAGAGATGCTTCTGTGTCACCATGGAGATGTCCAAGATTTAAGGAGGTGGATTGACTCCCATCTGCATTAGGATTAAAAACCAAATCCGTTGACTCTGTTTTAATAACAGTGTTTTTATAGTTTCTATAATGTATACTGGTCGAACCCGGTATATAGTCCTGCGTGTTGCTCATCGTATCAGCAAAATTCGCATCGGAAATTTCATAACCACCATTGTTTATGGTAATAGTCCAAGTCACTATATCATTTGCTTCATAGTGCAACGTTTTAGCAATTGCACTGTTCCCTGACCCTTCACCTGAGCTACTTTTTGAAAAATTAACGTGAATACTATTATTTAAATTATTTTTTGTCGGAAAGGCTAAATCATTCCCCGCATCATAATTTAAAGTATTTTTATTAAAGCCAGACCAAAAGTTAAAAAATAATGTACGATTAGATAAATTGTTGATAACAGGCGCAAAAACAATATTAAGCATATTATTTTGGATAGTCACTGAACCTAACAATGTACCATCTTCTTTAGTCAGCAAAATTGGAGCAGTTCCTGTATACTTTGATTCCTGTGGTAATGGCATTGAGTACGTTTGCGCCGTATCAATGACTGTACCGTTTGGAATACTAAGCGTGTAGGTAGCGTTGACCAAAGAAGCATCGCTTATTTTATTTGAGGTTATTGGACCATTGTTATTACTTAGAACAACTTGATCTACAAATTGTATTGCACTTGGAGACGTTGTTTCAGCACTCACCAATGGGGTAAGATTCAAAATGCTCCCCAACATGAGGATGAAAAGCAATAATTGGTTTGTAATTTTTTTCATGACTTTACCTCCTATTTTGTTTTTCTTACCATGATAATACCAATTTTAAACATTAAAAACTATTTATTTGTCTTAACGCTTTCTAAAAAATTTTCTAAACAAGTTACACTAAGCAAAAACAGAAGAATTTGTTATAATTTACTTATAACAAAGTAGTGCTCAACTTTTGAGACTCTACAAATGGACAGGGAGATTTCTTATGGATAATTGTATTTTTTGTAAAATAATTGCGGGTGAAATTCCAAGTACGAAAATCTACGAAGACGATAACTTGGTAGCCTTTCTTGATATCACACAGACCACAAAAGGGCATACTTTAGTTGTACCTAAAACACATACACGAAATTTATTAGCAATGGCACCCGAGCAAGCCTCTCAGCTTTTCTCTAAAATTCCAGAAATCGCCAATAAACTTGTGGATTCTCTAGGCGCCAAGGGGATGAATATCCTGCAAAACAACGAGGAAATAGCTGGACAAACCGTCTTCCACACTCACGTACACCTTATTCCACGTTATGCTGAAGATGATGGTTTCTCTGCTGCTTTCACAGCACATACTTATGATCTTAATGCAATTGCGGAGGAAATCTTATGAAAGAATTCATCAATGACGTCTCAGAAATCTTTTCACGGTTAAGTAAAGAAATAGATGAGGTCAAAGCGAACTTAGAAAATGTAAAAATTGAAGCAAAAAAGGCTGAGCTTACCGGACAAGAAATTCAAAGAAAAGTGAACGAATTTCAAACCCTTGCTCAACCTAAAGTTGATAAAATCAATGAAATTTTAGAAAAACTTTCAGAAAAAAGTAGTGAAGGATGATTCACTACTTTTTATTTGGATTAATATAAAATTGACTGCCCCAAAAAATTCCTAAAATTTGGGAGATAATAAATGATCCAGCGATAATTAAAATTTCAGTCACATCGCTATCATATTGGATATATGTGAAAAAATAACGAGAATTATAAAAGGTAAAAAGGAAAAACACCAAGAAAATATCAATAATGAGTAAATAGGGCCAAGCACAAGTTCCATCAAGTTTCACCAAGTAAAAAGTCGTAAAAAGTAACAACAATGAAATTATTTGTAAACTTATTAAGGGAAATTCAAATACTGTTCCGATATATATAGTTATCCAAACAGCTGCTATAAAGCCTATTAATAGAGTCATTCGTTTCATATTACTATTGTAACATGAAAAAGCATGTTTCTCTAATCCAAATTACAAAAATTACATATTAGTTTCTAAGATATGCAAAAAAAACTCCCTGAGGAGCTTTTTTAATTTTCAACTTAGAAGCTTGTTGTATCAACTTTAACACCAGCACCCATAGTTGTAGTAACTGAAAGGTTTGTGATGTAAGTACCTTTAGCTGTAGCTGGTTTAGCAGCAACAACTACGGCATTGATAGCTTTGAAGTTTTCGATAAGTTTTTCGTTGTCGAATGAAACTTTACCGATTGGTACGTGGATGTTACCCGCTTTATCAGCACGGTAGTTAACTTTACCAGCTTTTGATTCTTCAATAGCTTTAGTTACGTCCATTGTTACAGTACCAGTTTTAGGGTTTGGCATGAGGTTACGTGGGCCAAGGACACGTCCAAGACGACCTACAACAGCCATCATGTCAGGTGTTGCGATTACAACGTCAAAGTCCAACCAACCACCGTTGATTTTAGTTACGAGTTCATCAGCACCAACGAAGTCTGCACCAGCTGCTTCTGCTTCTTTAGCTTTTTCGCCACGAGCGAAAACAAGAACACGAGCAGTTTTACCAGTACCGTTTGGCAATACCATTGCACCACGGATTTGTTGGTCAGATTTTTTAGTATCGATGTTAAGATTGTATGCAACTTCTACAGATGCATCAAATTTTGCGATTGAAGCTTCTTTAGCGAGTGCTACTGCTTCTTCAACGCTGTAAAGTTTAGTTGCGTCTACTTTTTCGATAGCAGCGCGCATTGATTTGCTTTTTTTAGCCATTTCTATATTTCTCCTTGTGGTAATATCGGTTGTCTGTTATTATAACAGCCTTCCACTTGTGTGGAAAATGAGCGATGATTAATTAAAAATTAACCTTCTACTACAAATCCCATAGATTTCGCAGTACCTTCGATCATTGACATTGCTGCTTCAAGTGAACCAGCGTTAAGGTCAGCCATCTTAGTGTTTGCAATTTCTTCAACTTGTGCTTTTGTTACAGTTGCAACTTTAACTTTATTAGGTTCACCTGAACCTTTTTCAACTTTAGCTGCTTTTTTCAAAAGAACTGCTGCTGGAGGAGTTTTTGTAATGAATGTAAATGATTTATCTTCATATACTGAGATTACAACTGGGATGAGCATACCAGCTTGGTCAGCTGTACGCGCGTTGAATTCTTTAGTGAATCCCATGATGTTGATACCTGCTTGACCCAAAGCTGGACCAACTGGTGGAGCTGGTGTTGCTTTACCGGCAGGAATTTGCAATTTAACGAGTTTTTCTACTTGTTTAGCCACGATAAATTTCTCCTTATAATATTGTTTTCGTGATGTGGTATGATGATAGACCATTCTATCTTCCACGCCTATATGCTAAAAACATACTTAAACAGTCTACCAAATATAGTTATTTTTGTCAAGTCTCTATATTTCAACGAATTCATCACATGCTGCAACAACAGCTGGGTCATGCGTGACAATGATGACTGTTTTTCCCTTTTCTACTTCTTGGCGTAACAATCCCAGTATCAAGGATCTATTTTGTTCATCTAAAGAGCCGGTCGGCTCATCAGCCAAGATAATCTTACTGCGTTTCAACAAAGCACGCGCCAGAGCTACACGCTGTTTTTCCCCACCAGACAAAGCGTATACTTTTTCGCTTAGCTTATGAGCAATACCTACTTGATTTAAAATCTCTCTCATCCTACGTTGCTTTTCTTTGCCTTTTATTTTCTCATACACTAGAGAGATATTGAGATTTCGCTCAATGCTCTCATCTTCAATCAAGGCAAAGTTTTGAAAAAGAAATGCTATCAGGTTGCGCCGCATAAGTAACGCTTCTTTGCTGTTTATCTTAGGTGCTTTTTTCCCTGATATATATAACCTCCCAGAATCTGCGCCTTCAATCAGTCCGATAAGATTAAGAAGCGTGGACTTTCCGGCGCCACTTCTTCCGAGTATCGCTGTCATTTTCTGAGCTGGAATACTGAGGGAAAAATTTTCAAAAATCTGATGTTTCCCAAACTTTTTACTCACTTCTTGCAGTTCTATCATGCTGTATTATGCTCCTTTCAAGGTGTTGACTAACTCTTTCTTTTCGAGGCGAGTGAGGAGGTGGAAGACTAAAAATATCTCAATCAAAGCATAAAGTATATAAGCCTCAATGACTGTGAAATCATAGCCTAAAATCATCGATTGAGTAAAAAACACTATGTTTTGAATGATAATGATTATAAATAGAAAGCGATAGCTTCTTAGACAGAAAAATCCTTGTATCCGAAAAAGGGCAAGCTTTTCTTTATTGACTCTGAAATAAATCATTGTTGTGGATAGTATCATGATGATAAAGAGAATGAATGCCAGAAGGTTCATAAATACCCATGACCAGCGCTCTCCAATATACATCTTCATATCATTCTCTGCAATTTTTGAGCTAGAAACAAATGAAGTAAAACTAGCTTCTACCTTATCCTTCCTTAAACTAGGGAGTAGATCTAAATAAGTTTTTTCCGCACTTTTCTTAATAGGAAATAAAGCACCAAGAGTGTTCCCATTATAAAACATATTGATGTAGGTGTTTACTCCCGCATTATTTACCGTATGGACCTCTACTATATCTGCTCGTATTTCCTCTTTTCTTCCATTAGAAAAAATTCCGCCTCGTTCCCCTTGAAAAGCTGGTATTTTTTGCTTATCTTTGATGATAATGAAACGACTATTCTTTCCTTTAAACCAAAGACCAGACATATCTAGAAGTTCCAAATATCCTTTTTTTATCTCATGCAACTTATCTTTATAGCGTTCGTTAATTAAAATCACCGCTTCACTTGTTTCAGTCGGGATTTTAATATCATTTCCATTAACATCTTCTATCTTATATTTTTGAAGATAAGCTGAATTAATTTCCATGCCTTGATATTTCTCCAAAAATTTCTGCGGTAAAAATTTCTTTGCAGCGTGTAAACCACCATTATTCTCCATGTATTTAAAAAGGGATTCGTGCTGTGTATGACTCTTCAAACTTTCTAAATAACCCGAACCGCCGCCATGAAAAGTACCATAACCTTTTATAGGCGAGGATTGTAACACTCCTATACTACTGTTGAACAAGAGCATCAATCCCATGCTTGTTGCTACACTTGCTGCAAAAATATATACCTTGACAAGATAGACAGCAACATAAAATCTTTTAAAAAATGGTTTATTATTGACTTGCTGAGCCAGAGAAAACCTCACAATAACTCCAATAATAAGCAATACACCAAACACACTCAAAATTGAAATTAAAAAAATCAATCCTATGTATTCTGTATCAATTGCTCTTATTATCAGTATATTTGCCAAAAAAAGTACCAAAAGCTGTGTTCCAACAAAAGATTTAAGATAGATTCGTTTGAGGATTATGAAGTTGCTCAAGCCATTAAGAGAAAATATAGCTATTTCTTTATTTCTTAAAATTATCCATATAAACATAAAAACAAAGTAAAAGAAAAGAAAAGAACAACTTTAATAAGGAATACATAGATATCACTGACTCTAATAATTGGACTGCTCGGAATATACCATGACGGCTGATTCTCTAAACTGGCAGAGCTTGTTTGAACTTTTGAGATTTGATTAAACTTTTGGGATAAAGCTTCTAAAACTCTTTTTTTATCGTCAGATTTGAAAAATATACTGGCTCCTTGATATTGCTCATCTGTCAAATCTTCTATAGGGCTATTATTTATCTTTACCTTATAATCGAGGTCTCTAAACTTCTTTTCTTTTCTAGGATGATAGTGTGTTTCAAAATAAGTAATATTTGATAGAGGGGATCCATAATCAACATTACCTTTTCCATCATTTTTATGCCCTAGAAAACGCACACGGATAATAAAAGGAACATCAAATTCTTGCGAAACCTCTTTTATTGCCTTAATAAAATCTTTACGATTTATAAACTCTACCTTCACATCAAGGTCGTTAAGGTCATTATTGGGATTATTTATTTTGGGCTGATAAATCTGGGTATAATTTGGAAGTTGAACAGCTTCCCTCAACCGTGTGGCTTCTTTATCGGTATAACGCATATAAGCAATCATGCAAGTAATCAAAGAAAAAAGGAGTAATAAGGTAAATTTCAACAGCTTATTCATCACGATTTACCATTTATTTCCAACTGCCTGATAGCCCCAGCTATATCCTCCATAACGATAACCTGTAGAAGATACCCAAACTTTATAACCTGCCGGATACCAGCCACTACTTTGATTTCCTCCGCCTTGGACATAAGCAGTGCTTTGATGCTTTACAGCCCAATTATAATACTCTGATGTCAAGGTTTTCTTCCCCAAAGCGGCATCTGGAAAAGTTTTATAATATGCCACCTGTTTGCCGTGTTTCGTAAAATTATTTTGCAAAATACGAACAGCACGTTCCATCTTTTCAACACTATCGCCAAAAACACCATCGGCAGATATTTTCTCAGCAGTCGCAATCTGACTTGCCCCAAAAAGAGCTAGCCCTAAAGTTGATACGGCAATAATTTTTTTGATTTTCATAATAAAGCTTCCTTTCAAATACAACTATTTTTTTCTAGGACAACAGTACTTTTTAGCCTCCTTCCTTTATTTTATATTTATTAGTCTAACACGAGAATCCTCTGATAATTTTCCCTCTACATTTAGTTTTCATGAAAAAGTAGAAATACTTTAAGCTTGAAAAATGCGGCTGCTACATTTAGGCGAAAATCAAAAAAAGACTGAAATAATTCAGTCTTTTTATTCTTTTTTATTTACTCTGCAATCACTTCAACCTTATAGCCATCTGGATCAATAATAAAGTAATAGCGTGTGTCGGAGTTAGGAAGGCCTTTAAGTTCGGTAACTTCAAACCCTGCTTGTTTTTGTTTTGTATGCAGTTCTTCCAAATTATCAACCGAAATAGCAATATGTCCATAGCCATTACCCAAATCATACGCTTCATGATTGTAATTATAAGTCAATTCTAATTCGTAGTCATCACCAGGTAAAGTCAGATAAACTAAAGTAAATTCATATTCTAAAAAGTCACGACGACGTTTTTCCTCAAAGCCGAAAGCTTCTTGATAAAACTTGATTGAAGCATCCAAGTCTTTGACGCGGTAACAAGTGTGTGCCATTTTCATTGTGTTTTCCTCCATTTTTAGGCTTCTAGGTACATTGCCCAGATATCGTCAAAAAGTCCCAAGTTAAAGTAAAAAGGAGCATAGGTTTCCAGATATGTGGAGACTTCATCAAAGTCTTTCGATTGTTTGGGAAACTGTGTATCTGCAAAGGCAAGATTAGCCAAACGTGTGACATCATCCACCTCAACTGGCGCCCGATGGCGCATCAAATAAGTATAAAAAGGCTGTCTCATTTCCAGTTTTCCTCCAAAAACTTATGACGTAAGCGGCTGGACAAAGCATAACGCTCAGGATTTGTTTTATAAAATCCTTGATGATAATCCTCTGCCGGCCAGAACTTTTGTGCGGGTTCTATTGTGGTAACAATAGGACGATCAAAACGCCCAGAATTTTGAAGTGCTTCTTTTGACTTTTCAGCGACTTCTCTCTGTGAGTCAGCAGTATAGAAAATAACTGGACGATAGTTATCGCCACGATCCTCAAATTGACCAAACATATCGGTTGGATCGGTCTGCTCCCAGTAAAGTTCCACTAAATCTTTGTAAGTGATTTTTTCATTATCAAAGATAATCTCCACTGCCTCAGTATGGCCTGTCTGATGATTGCAAACTTGCTCATAAGTTGGATTATCAACATGACCGCCTGTATAACCACTTGTCACAGCAAGAATCCCTGTTTGTTCCTCAAAGGGCTGTACCATACACCAAAAACAGCCACCGGCAAATATTGCTCTTTCTTTACTCATACTCTTTCCCCGTTCTTCTTAGTTGAAGATATTATAACAAAACTCACTCTATCATGCACTTATTTTTTTCTTTAAATTCCAAACGGCTTTTATTTATGGGAAAAAAAAGCTGGATGAATCCAACTTTTTAGTGTTTTTATCAAATGAGCTCTGTACCTTCTGGACTTTGTTTAATTTTTTTATTCTTCATCAAACCGCCAAGCGCTTTTTTAAATTGTCCTTTAGATATACCAAATGTCGCTTTGATATCATCTGGCGCTGACTTATCATTAAAAGGCATTTTTCCACCCATACTCTCAAGATATGCGAGAATCATCTGTGCATCAGCATCCAACATTTCATAAGCACGTGGTCTCGCACTAAGGTTTAAACTACGGTCTTGATCACGGAAGCCAATGACACGTACCTGAAGCTCTTGCCCGATACGGAGTGTGCCAAAAGCTTCGTTAGGATGGATGAAACCAAGCATATTATTATCTGGAAGATAGACGAAAGAGCCCGTTTCTTTGTTACGGTAAACAATCCCGCGTAAGTCTTGGTTTTGCATATTGTCATAGGCCGGTCCTGACATTTCCCAGAAATCTTGGTGCCAAGCTAATTTACCCCAAAGACGATCTTTCGCATCAACGACGATTTTAACAAAGAGCTTATCCCCTTTTTTAGGCCATTGATCTTTATCTTCTGGTAGCGGAAGATCATCAAGCGAAACCACGATATCTTTCCCAGCTAAACCAATATCAACGAAAGCTCCCAAGTCACGACGAATATCGGTCACTGTGCCCCAGCCGAATTTTTCACGTGTTGCTGTTGGTTCTTGCGTTGTCATGCACATTTTGTCAGATTTATCCACATAGGCAAAACCTGTGACGATATCCCCTACCTGGTGTTCGCCTTCTGATTTTGCAAGACGTATGATATTATCATCTTTCTGCAAAAAGTAAAATTGATCATTCTCAGCTGTAATAATCGCTGAAAATGTTGTTGCTAATAAATTATTCATTCTGTTTCCTTAAAAACGGCTCCGCAGAGCCGTTTATTTCTGATTGTTTTTTTTTGCTCTCTCTCGATTATATAGAATAAAATCTTTTACAATCAAATGACGATACAAACTTAAACATCCAAAAGTTCTTTTTCTTTTTCAGCAGCCATTTTATCTGCTTCTTTAACAGCATTATCTGTTATAGTTTGAATGTCTTTTTCAAGTACTTTCAAATCATCTTCTGTGATTTCTTTTGCTTTTTCTTGTTTTTTCGCTGTATCGATAGCATCACGACGGATGTTACGGATTGCAACTTTTGCACCTTCGATGTATTTACCCATCTCTTTAACCAACTCTTTACGACGTTCTTCTGTCAACATTGGGATAACCAAGCGAATAACTGAACCATCATTTGCTGGTGTAATTCCAATATCACTGGCATTCAAGGCATGCTCGATATCTTTCAAGATTGTTTTATCAAATGGTGTAATCATCAAAACACGCGCTTCTGGAATTGTGATTGATGCCATTTGATTTAGTGGTGTTGGTGCGCCATAGTACTCCACAGAGATGCGGTCGAGCAAGCTCGCATTGGCACGACCTGCACGGATGTGACCAAGGTCACGTTGCAAGCTGTTCAATGAGCTATTCATACGTTCTTTTGTATTATCAATAATTTCGTTTGCCATGATTTTTCCTTTTTATTTTATTATAAATTTATTCTACAGTTGTTCCGATTTCTTCACCTTGAACAACACGTTTAATATTTCCAGATTCATTCATATTGAAGACAACAAGTGGAATGTGGTTGTCCATTGACATTGTTGAAGCCGTTGAGTCCATAACGTGAAGACCTTTTGTGATGACGTCCATGTGTGTAAGGTTGTCAAATTTAACTGCTGTTTCGTCAAGTTTTGGATCTGCATTATAGACACCATCGACACCATTTTTAGCCATTAAAATAACATCCGCATTAATTTCTGCTGCACGAAGTGCTGATGTTGTATCTGTGGAGAAGTATGGCGAACCTGTTCCACCTGCAAAAATAACGACACGACCTTTTTCAAGGTGTCGTTCAGCGCGACGGCGGATATAAGGCTCTGCGACAGCTTTCATTTCGATAGCTGTTTGAACACGAGTAGGTACACCAAGTGCTTCAAGTGTATCTTGAAGAGCTAAGCCGTTCATGATCGTAGCTAGCATGCCCATATAATCTGCTTGGGCACGTTCCATACCGATCTTTTCACCGGTCACGCCGCGCCAGATATTTCCACCGCCACAAACAATGGCGATTTCTGCACCAAGAGCGTATACTTCTTTGAGCTCTTCAGCAACTTTTTTCACTGTTTCAGGATCAATTCCAAAACCCTTTTCTCCAGCTAAAGCTTCGCCAGAAAGTTTCAAAAGTACGCGTTTATATTTAATATCAGCCATAGTTACCTATCTCTTCTCTATTCTTTTTTATCCCTACTATTTTACCATAAAATTTAGCTGAAAAAAAGACCATATGGTCTTTTAACAAGATTATTTATTTTTTGCAGCTTCAACATCACGCGCAATAACCAATTCTTCGTCTGTTGGTATAACCAAAACTTTAACACGTGATTCTGGAGTAGAAATGATGCCATTCGCCCCGCGGACATTCTTTTCTGGGTCAATTTCCATACCAAACCAGGACAAGCCTGCTACAATATCACGACGAGCATCAGTATCGTTTTCCCCAATACCTGCTGTAAAGATAAGCGCATCTGCTCCATTGAGGACCCCAAAGTACTGTGCGATAAATTTCTTCAAACGGTCAATAAACATTTCATAAGCTAAGATAGCTTTTTCATTGCCAGAGTTACGTGCTTCCTCTAGGTCACGCATATCACTTGAAAACTCTGATACACCAAGTAAGCCAGATTTTTTATTGAGCACATCAATAACATCTTGCGCTGAGCGTAGGCTAGGATCACTTTCAAGCATATAAGAAATCACCGAAGGGTCCATTTCTCCTGAACGTGTGCCCATCATAACACCCGCTAGTGGTGTGAAGCCCATTGAAGTATCAACAGACTTTCCGCCTTCAATAGCAGTAATCGAAGCACCATTACCAATGTGAGCGGTGATAAGTTTTAAGTCTTCTAATGGTTTCCCTAAAACTTTTGCTGCTTCACGTGACACATACATGTGTGAAGTTCCATGCGCTCCATATTTACGAATAGCATAATCCGTATAGTATTTTGTTGGAATGGGATAACGGAAGGCTTTTTCTGGCAATGTCGTGTGAAAAGCTGTATCAAAGACAGCTACAGCAAGTGCATCTGGAAGTAATCGTTTAAAAGCCTCAATCCCTAGCACATTTGCTGGGTTGTGGAGAGGGGCTAAAGTTGAAAGGTTTTTTATCTCTTCTAAAACTTCAGGAGTAATTACAGTAGACGTATTGAAAAATTCTCCACCCGCAACAACACGGTGACCAATAGCTGTAATCTCACGGAAACTACTAATGAGTTTAAAATGTATCAACTCGTCCATCAAAAGCAAGACTGCTTGACGATGGTCAACAATATCCTGCTCTCTTTTATGCACTTGATCATCAAACTTCGTTGTTGAAATAGAATCTTTCAAACCAATACGTTCAAAAATACCTTTAGCAATAACTTTTTCTTCTGGCATATCATAAAGTTGCCATTTTAGTGATGATGATCCAGCGTTAACAGCGAGTGTTTTTTCCATATTTTAAAAATCCCTTCAATATGTAAGTGTTTTCTTTTTGTCTTACTAGTATAACATAACTTTAAAAAATATCTTAAAAGAAATATTAAAAAAACGGCATTTTACACGCCGTTTTATTTTATTTCGCTTTTGCCGCTTCAACATCGCGTGCAATTACAAGCTCCTCATCAGTTGGAATAACAAAGACTTTAACGCGTGATTCTGGTGTTGACATTTCTCCTTCAAATCCAAAAACATTCTTAGAGAAGTCAACATCAATACCAAACCATGACAAACCTTTTAAGACGCCTTCACGTACTGGAGCTGAGTTTTCCCCTACACCTGCTGTAAATACAATCGCATCGGCACCGTTCAAAACAGCCAAGTATTGACCAATGAATTTTTGAATACGATCAACATACATTTCGAATGCTAAGGCTGCATCTGTATCCCCAGCATCACGAGCAGTAATAATTTCACGCATATCAGAAGACAAACCAGAAACACCAAATAGTCCTGACTCTTTATTCATCATGTTGACAACGTCTTGAGCATCCTTGAGTGAATCGTCGTTAGCAATAAGATAAGGGAAAACAGAAGGATCCATATCGCCTGTACGTGTTCCCATCATAATACCTGCTAAGGGTGTGAAGCCCATTGAAGTGTCGATGGACTTGCCACCTTTTACAGCAGTGATTGAGCCCCCATTACCGATATGAGCAGTAATGATTTTTGTATCCTTAATATCTTTGCCTAACATTTTTGCAGCTTCTTGTGCCACAAACATGTGTGAAGTTCCGTGTGCTCCATATTTACGCACTGCATTTTCAGTGTAATATTTTTTAGGCAATGGGTAACGGAAAGCTTTTTCAGGCATTGTTGTGTGGAAAGCCGTATCAAAAACAGCTACCGCTGTTGCTTCAGGCAACAACTCCAAGAAAGCCTTTATACCAGCAGCATTTGCTGGATTGTGAAGGGGAGCAAGCGGTGAAAGCTCTTCAATTTGTTTCAGTACTTCCTGATCGATCAAAGTAGATTTTTTAAATAACTCTCCACCAGCGACAACACGGTGACCTACTCCTGTAATCTCTGAAAATTCTTCAACAATATGGAAACGTTTCAAGTCTTCAAGTAAAATGTGAACGGCTTGTGTATGATCTACAATATCCAACACACGTTCTTCTTTTTGATCATTAAATTTAACGGTTGTGACTGAATCTTTCAAGCCAATACGTTCGATTAAACCTTTTGCAAGAACTTTTTCTTCTGGCATTTCATACATTTGCCATTTCATTGATGATGAACCAGCATTAACCGCAAGAGTTTTTGTCATTTTATCTATCCTTCTTCTTTCAAATTTCTCTTAAATTATATCACAAAACCAATTTGAAGGCAGTGACTGGCCAAGAGTTTTTGGTCAAATCTTAACATTTTTCACAAACTCAGACATAAATTCTTGCAAAATAGAACGGTCTGCTAAATCAGACAAGGGGTAAACAAAAGTCGGTGTATTTGTCTGGTTTTTACTTAATAAATAAATTGATTTCCCTGCACCTTTAAAGAGTGATGAAGGTAATGTAATAACTGCAGCAACATGCGCATGCTCTTTAATCCAAGCCTTCAAAAACTCAGACTGTGCACTTGTCAAAAGATTATCTGGAGCTAAGAAGAGCGCAAAACCACTCTCTTTCAGATATTTGAAAGATTGCTCAACCATTAAATGGTGCACATAGGTATGTTCTGATTTGTCATGCACTTGAAAATGGCTGGCTGTTTCATCGTCTGGATAATAACCAACTGGGAGATCACTCATCACAACATCCACAGGTTCCAAGGGCTGTGGTTTAACGGCATCGATTTGGAGAAAACTTGCTTCTGTTCCCATGACTTCTGACATTGAAGCGGACAAATCCAACAAGAGGTCATCTACTTCAAAACCAACATAGTCTACTTCTTTTTGCATGTGAACCAAAAGCGTTTCCGCCAAATTCCCCGTTCCTGAGCCAAATTCTAGTAAACGAATCTTTCTTTCTTTGTGTAACTCCTCAATGATAAAATTAAAGATGAAACCAATAGAATCCGGAGTTAAATTATGATTTGCCTGCATTGGTGCGACACGTGACCCCTGAAGCAAAACAAACTGAAACAGCTTTTGCCATTCACTTTTCGTGAGGTTCATTGAACGAACCTTATCATTATTTTCCTTCGTCAGTGACGCAAATTCTAAAGCGCCTAAGTAAGCTGCATTTTGTTCCACAAAAGCATCATAAAAATCCGTCAAGAGCTCTGCTTGAATTGCCATAATATTCTCAAGAACTAATCCAAAGGCTTTTTCGATTTTCTCTATATCCATGTAACCTCCAAAAAATAGTCTGCCCGAGACAAACTATTTCTTATTTTATAATTTTTCAATTTCCACAAGAGCCTTAACAGCGAGGGCTAAGAGTGCAATCACCATTGCAATTTCATATAAAGCAGCACGGTGACTGACCGCTTGACCGATGGCTACAGCCACGATGAGGACAGACACAGATGCAAAAACAAAGATATCTGCACTTCTTCTCACATCCTTCGGCATTAAAAAGATATAGCCCAAGGCAAATAAAACTAAAAGTATCAGATAAAACATGCTTTTCTCCTTATTTTTGGCTTCTTAGTCTTTCCTCAAATTCCTCTGCTGTTTCAAGCGCCATATGCAAACTATTATTCAGCAGTTTTTTTCTTTTTCGTTGCTTTTTCACGCATTGCTTTGTCAAGAATTTGTTTACGCAAACGGATTGATTCTGGTGTTACTTCCATGTATTCGTCATCACCCAAGAATTCTAATGATTCTTCAAGAGACAAGATTTTAGAAGCGTTAAGGACTGAAGTTGAGTCTTTATTAGATGAACGAACGTTTGTTTGTTGTTTAGCTTTTGTAACGTTAACTGTCAAGTCATTATCACGTGAGTGCTCACCGATAATCATACCTGCATAAACTTCTGTACCCGCTTCAACAAAAAGTGTACCACGCTCTTGTACGTATCCCATAGCATAAGATGTTACAGAACCTTGGTCCATAGAGATCAAAGCACCACGGCTACGTCCACCGATTGTTCCTTTAACCATTGGCATATATTGGTCAAATGTGTGGTTCATGATACCATATCCACGTGTCATTGACATAAATTCTGTTGTGAAACCAATCAAACCACGTGCTGGAACCAAGAAGACTAGACGTGCTTGACCATTACCTGTGATTTCCATGTCCAACATGTCACCCTTACGTTCTGAAAGGGCTTGGATAATTGATCCTTGGTATTCTTCAGGTGTATCAATACGTACACGTTCGAATGGTTCACATTCTACACCGTCAATTTCTTTAACGATAACTTCTGGACGTGAAACTTGAAGTTCATAGCCTTCACGACGCATTGTTTCGATAAGGATAGATAAGTGCAATTCTCCACGACCTGAAACGATCCATTTATCTGGTGAATCAGTATTTTCAACACGAAGTGATACGTCTGTTTGAAGTTCTGCTTGCAAACGTTCTTCAACTTTACGTGCAGTTACCCATTTACCTTCGCGGCCTGCGAATGGTGAGTTATTTACAAGGAAAGTCATTTGAAGTGTTGGTTCGTCAATGTGGAGAACTGGCAATGGTTCAATGGCATCTGTAGGTGTAACAGTTTCACCTACGAAGATATCATCCATACCAGAAACAGCAATCAAGTCACCTGCTTTTGCTTCAGTGATTTCTTGACGGTCAAGGCCAAAGAAACCAAAAAGTTTTGTTACACGGAAGTTTTTAGTTGAACCATCAAGTTTAGACAGTGTTACATTGTCCCCAACTTTAATTGTGCCACGGAAAACACGTCCGATACCAATACGACCCACGAAATCATTGTAGTCCAAGAGAGAAACTTGGAATTGCAAAGGTTCATCAGAGTTATCGATAGGAGCCGGGATGTGTTCGATGATTGTATTAAAGATTGGATCCATTGTTGCTTCTTGATCTGCGGGATCATCGCTCAATGAAGATGATCCATTAATAGCTGAAGCATAAACAACTGGGAAGTCCAATTGATCATCGTCGGCACCAAGTTCGATGAAAAGTTCCAACACTTCATCTACAACTTCTTGTGGACGTGCAGATGGTTTATCAATCTTGTTCACGACAACGATTGGTGTCAAGTTTTGATCCAAAGCTTTTTTCAACACGAAACGTGTTTGAGGCATTGTACCTTCATAAGCATCTACGACAAGAACAACACCATCGACCATTTTCATGATACGTTCTACTTCACCACCGAAGTCCGCGTGTCCTGGTGTGTCCAAGATGTTGATGCGTGTGTCGCCATATTCTACAGCTGTATTTTTAGCAAGGATTGTGATCCCGCGTTCTTGTTCAAGGGCGTTAGAGTCCATTGCGCGTTCAGCAAGGTTTGTACGGGCATCAAGCGTTTGTGATTGTTTAAGTAACTCATCAACCAAAGTTGTTTTACCGTGGTCGACGTGGGCAATAATCGCAACGTTTCTGATGTTTTCGCGTAATTTAGTCAATTTATTTCTACCTATTCTTTCGAAAAATTCATACGGAAATCGCGTCTCCGTAGCTTGAACGCTAGCTTTTATGGTGCGCCCAAACAATATATCAGATTTATTATAGCACACTTTTTGTCAAAGGCGAAAATGCACGCGTTTACAAGTTTTCTAAGGGATAAAATTAACAAATTTGACTCACTTCCTACTATGAAAATTAGTTTATATTTTTGAAATAGTCCAAACAAGTTAACAGTTGGTTAAGAAAAATAACGACAAAAAAGTCACTTAAAAACTTATCAACACTTGAAAACCGCTTACAGTTAGGGTAAAATAGAACAATGAAAACACTTTATGATGTACAGGAATTGTTAAAAAAATACGGTTTTATTAATTTCATGACCAATCGCTTAGATGCGATTTATTTTATGCAACAGGAACTTACAAATATGGTTGAACAGGGGATTTTTGAGAAAAGTGATAAAGAATACCTCACTGCCCAACTTATTTTACGTCGTGAAGAAAGAATTGAGAAGGAAAAACTAAATGGCTAACAAAATTATTGGTATTGACCTCGGCGGAACTTCTATCAAGTTCGGTATTTTGACACTTGAAGGTGAAGTTCAAGATAAATGGGCTATCCCGACAAATATTCTCAGTGACGGAAAACATATTGTCCCTGATATCATTGAGTCTATCAATCACCGTTTAAATCTTTACAACTTGGATAAGTCTGACTTTATTGGTATTGGAATGGGCACGCCTGGTACCGTAGATATTGAAGCTGCTACTGTCCGAGGTGCATTTAACCTTAACTGGGCCGATATTCAAGAAGTTGGTGCGCCTATTAGCGAAGGTGTCGGTCTACCATTCATTCTTGACAATGATGCAAATGTTGCAGCTTTAGGCGAGCGTTGGGTCGGAGCTGGTGAAAATCAGCCAGATGTTGTCTTTATCACTTTAGGAACTGGAGTTGGTGGCGGTATTGTTGCTGCTGGAAATCTTATCCACGGTGTTGTTGGCGCTGCCGGTGAAATCGGACATATCGTAGTAGAACCACATGATGGTTTTGCTTGTACTTGTGGAAACCATGGTTGCTTAGAAACAGTCACTTCTGCTACTGGCGTCGTACGTCTTGCAAGAAAATTCGCTGAAGAATACGAAGGAAGCAGCCAAATTAAAGCAAGTATCGACAATGGTGACGAAGTAACTTCAAAAGACATCTTTATTGCAGCAGAAGCAGGTGATGCCTTTGCACTTAGCGTTGTGGATAAATTTGCTTATTACCTTGGTTTTGCTTGTGCTAACCTTGGAAGTACCCTGAATCCTGCTGCTATTGTCATCGGTGGTGGCGTTTCTGCTGCTGGAGAGTTTCTTCGTTCTAAAGTTGAAACTTATTTCCAAAAATATTCGTTCTCAACAGTACGTGATTCTACAAAAATTAAACTTGCTGAGCTCGGAAATGATGCTGGTATCATCGGTGCCGCAAGCCTTGCTTTAAAATTCAAATAATAATCTTAGGAGAACTTAAATGATCTGGATCATTGACTTTATACTTTTAGCCCTCATTGTCGTCTTCTTTCTCTATCCACGTTGGACACTCAAACGTAACGCCAAAGTTGTTGAAGCACCTGAATTTGAACGTTTGATGGCTACTTCGCAACTTATCGATGTACGCGAAGCAGCAGATTTCCGAGTAAAACACATCCTTGGTGCTCGTAATTTACCTGCTTCTCAAATAGAACAAAGTTTGAACGCAATCAACAAAAAGAAACCTGTGTTACTTTATGAAAATGGTAAACCAACAGCTTCAGTCAAAGTTGCTAAACAACTCAAAAAAGCTGGCGTACCAGAAGTTTATATTCTTAAAACTGGCTTGAACAACTGGCCTGGAAAAATTAAAAACGGATAATAAAAAAGGACCTTACCGCGTGTGTAAGGTCTTTTTTATTATCCAAGTTCTGCTTCGAGCATCCAGATTGTTTTTTCAACATCTCCGAGTGCAACCGTATAAAGGTCAACAGTAACTGCATCATTTTCAGACTCAGCAATATCCATGCCTTCTTGGAAAAGTTTAGCCAAGTATTTGTAAGTATCCAAGACACCGTGCAAACGTTCAGACATTGATTTATCCCAAGTTGCTGGTTGAAGTTCAATTTTTGACTTCTCATCAAACTCTTTAAGCGTTGAAACTGGTGAACCACCAATCGTAATTAAACGTTCAGCAAATTCATCTAAATGCTCGTTAAGCCCATCCATGAACTCATCCATTTTAGGATGCAAAGTCAAGAAACCAGAACCACGCATATACCAGTGTGTTTGATGAACAAGTGCTGCTGCTTGAGATAAATCTGCAACTGTTTGATTCAAAACTTCTTGTGTTTTTTCCTTAGACATAGAAACCTCCAATTTTTTATTTCTATTACAATTATATAAAAAAAGAGGTCAATTATAAAATATTCTGCTTAAGATTGTGAGTTTTTTATCTTTTTATCGTATTAATAAACATGCTTATATTTTACTTCATTATCGGGACCATCTTTGGCTCTTTCCTCGGTCTAGTAAGTGAGCGCTGGGGTACAGAGGCCTCAATTATTTTTGGGCGTTCACAATGTAGTTCTTGCCAAAAAGTCCTCAAATGGTGGCAACTCCTTCCTTTAATCTCTCAATTCATCTTTAAAAGTAGGTGCGCCTTTTGTGGAGAAAAATTTTCTTACAGTTATTTTATCTTAGAATTTCTTACCGGAATTCTCTTTGGCGCACTTTGGTTTGATTTAGACTTAATCCACTTTTTAACCCTCTCCATAAGCTTACTTTTGAGCAAATTTGATATTGATACTTACTCTTATCCTTTAAATATTGGTTTAGGCTTTACTGCTTGTTTTTTTATTTTCTTTCCTATCAGTCCCATAAGCTATTTCTGGCTCGGTCTTGCTTGTGTTTCTTTTTTTATCAATATTGGGATTGGTGCTGGCGACTTCCTCTGGCTTTTCTTGGTATCTTTTTCTGTATCTTTAGAAGAAATACTCCTACTTATCCAAATGGCTTGTGTGTTTGGCCTATGTTTTTTACTCATTAAAAAAAGGAAAAAACTCCCCTTTATTCCTTTTCTCAGTTTTGCATATCTAATCGTAATTCTTCTGCCCCAAATCCCGTAAGGGTCACTCCAAGAAGGCGGACTCCTATTGTTTCATCATAATCAATCTCTTCCAGTAAATCCTGAGCCACATGTGCAAGTGTAATTGCTTCATTTATCTTCTCGGAAAGTTTTTTGCGTTTCGTAATTGTCTTAAAATCAGAGTAACGTAACTTGAGTACAACTGTATCACCCAGAAGTTGGTGGCGTTTCACATTAGTAGAGACACGTTCGGAGAGGTTAGCGAGTTCCTGCTTAATATCTTCACTATTATAGAGGAGTTTGCTATAAGTTCTTTCTTTACCTACTGACTTTCTTTGACGACTTGTCACAACTGGAGCATGATGAATACCATTGGCTTTCAAAAAAAGATTCCAGCCATAAACCCCAAAGCGTTCAGCCAAGAGTAATGGGTCAGCTGCTTGAATTTCCGCGCCGGTAAAAATTCCCAGCTCATGCAGCTTTGCTCCAGTAGCCTTACCCACACCGTGAAATTTTTCCACTGGCAGTTCTGCTAGAAAATCTTTTGCTGCCTCCGGCAAGATGACAGTCAAACCGTGAGGCTTTTCATAATCCGAAGCAATTTTTGCTAAAAATTTATTATAGGAAACCCCTGCTGAGCAAGTCAAACCAAGCTCAATAAAAATATCACGCTGTATAAGTTTCGCCACTTTGATTGCACTTGTTGATCCAATCTTATTTCGCGTAACATCCAGATAAGCTTCATCAATGGATGCCGCTTCTACTTCATCGGTATAACGATTAAAAATTTCCCGAACTTGTTCCGATATGGCACGATACTTTTCATAATTTCCACTGATAAAAACAGCTTGTGGACAGAGTTCATAAGCTTCTTTTGCACTCATAGCCGAGTGGATTCCAAAGGCTCTAGCTTCATAGGAACACGTTGAAACAACGCCACGTCCTCCTGTTTCCAGTGGATTCCGTGCGATAACCACAGGCTTACCTTTTAATTCTGGATTGTCCCGTATTTCTACTGAAGCGAAAAAGGCATCCATATCAATATGGATGATTTTTCGTGACGTATCATTGACCAGTGGAAATGTTAGCATACTTTTATTATATCATAGAGCTGATAAGCGGTATAGGTTTACAGATTGGGGTATATAATTTAATGGTGCTAGTTTTTTGGGGATAATGATTGTTACTTTTAAATCATTTATCTTCTACTTTAACAAATAAAAAAACTTCCTGTTGAGGAAGTCTTTTTGTTTTTACAATGTATTTTTTGTCAACTGACTGAGCAAATCCTCAAAGGCTGCTTCATATTGTTGGATATTGCCTGCGCCCATGAAAACATAAACACCGCGGTTGTGATCCAAAAGTGGCGAAACATTTTCCACTGAAATAACACGAGCAGGCTTACGTACTTTATCCGCTAGGTCTTGTGCTGTAATTTCATGGTGGTCAACTTCACGCGCAGAGCCATAAATTTCAGCAAGATACACAGTATCTGCAGAATCAAGGACTTGAGCAAACTCATCTGCAAAGGCGATTGTTCGTGTAAATGTATGAGGTTGGAAAACGGCTACAATTTCACGATCTGGATATTTTTGACGCGCTGCATCAATCGTTGCTTCGATTTCGGTAGGATGATGGGCGAAATCATCAATAATGATTGTTTCGCCAACTTTTTTCTCTGTAAATCGGCGTTTTACACCAGAGAAAGTCAACAAATGATCAGCAATATCATTCATATCCAAGCCAAGCTGATGTGTTACACCAACTACCGCTAAAGCATTTGCAATATTGTGCTTCCCATAAGCAGGCACGACAAAGTGTCCGATTTTTTCACCGCGGAAATAAGCATCAAAAGATGAGCCGCGTGTTGAGCGGATGATATCTTTTGCTTGATAATCATCTCCATCTTCAAAACCATAATAGTAAATCGGTGCTTCTGCTGTAATTTTACGTAAATAAGGATCTTCTCCAAAAACGAAAATACCTTTTTTAATATTTTGAGCATAGTCTTGGAATGCAGAAGCTACATCATCGATATTTTGGAAATAATCAGGATGGTCAAAGTCAACATTTGTAATAATTGTATATTCTGGATGATAAGGCATGAAGTGACGTTCATATTCATCAGATTCAAAAACAAAATACTCACTGTCCGCATTTCCACGTCCTGTACCATCACCAATCAAGTATGACGTATCCACAGCGTTTTTCATGACATGAGCTAAAATTCCTGTCGTTGAAGTTTTACCATGCGCCCCCGCAACCCCAACACTGATAAAACCTTCCATGAAATGACCTAAAAACTCGTGGTAACGTTTAAAAGTGAAGCCATTTTTTTCAGCAAAAGCAATTTCTACATTATTGTCCGTACGGAAAGCATTCCCTGCAATCAACTCAACTTCTGGTGTAATATTTTTCTCGTCAAAAGGAAGAATAGGAATACCCGCTTCCTCAAGTCCACGTTGTGTAAAATAGTAGTCAGTTGTATCCGAACCTTGTACTTTTTTACCCATTTGGTGGAGCATAAGAGCGAGTGCACTCATACCTGAGCCTTTAATTCCTATAAAATGATATACTTTTTCCATGATAAATAAGAAATTTCAGTCGGAACTGAAATCTTTTCTCCTTCTTTTATTTAAAGTCCGCGGTCAAATAAGTTCTTCCGTTTATTATCGAAATACTCATTTTTTGCAGTTTTAGCCTTATCTTCTCCTTTTTGAGGAGAGCCAGAAATAATAGCTTCGTCGAGGTTTAATCCTCGTTTTTTCATATCCCGAATCGGATTATTAGTGGCTGGACGTCTTGGAGACATCGGCTTTTGTTCGATTGTCTTCTTTTCACTCGATGCCGGTTTCGCTGCATTAAGTACTGCTGATGAACGGCGCAAAGAAAAATCATCTTTATCACGCTCTAGCGGATGAACATAGCCTTTTGGACGTTTAGGAGGTACCGCTGCTTCTCTTTTGGCCTTTTCTTTTGATTCATCAACACTCGTTTTTTTAGGCATTTTATCAAAAGAACTATACCCACTATGATTGCTATTTAATGGACGATGTTGAGTGCTATAGCTGACCTTTGTTTTTATTGGCTTATAGACATCTGAACGTTTTTTATCAGACATTTGAACACCACCAAAAGAAGCCTCGTCTTGTTGACTAGGATTCTTAGTAATCAGTTGTGAATTTGTCATGATGACGCGTGTGTCTTTTTCAAGCATTTCATCATCATCGATGATTGGAAATACGACTCTTCTTCCTTCGTTCATTGCTTGCCCTACTTAATTTTTTGTTTGTCTTGAAACTTTTCCTCTACGTTCCTTAAAAAGTTTGTTTAATCTTATTTTTTTCTTAGGTAAGTGTTTCAATTATTATTATATCGCATTTTCAGTGATTTTTAAAGTTATAGTCCCAAAATTTCTCTGATTTCTGCTTCGCTGAGCGTCTTATCAATCACATCACCGTCTAAAACATTTGCAATCAAATCTTTTTTACGTTCCTGAATCTCCATGATTTTTTCTTCAATCGTTCCTTGTGTAATCAAGCGAATGACTTCAACAGTACTCTTTTGCCCCATACGATGAGCTCTTGCAATGGCTTGTTCCTCAACCGCTGGATTCCACCAGAGATCGACCAGGATAACAACATCAGCACTTGTAAGGTTCAGACCTACACCACCTGCTTTCAGTGAGATGAGGAAAGCATCACGACTTCCAGCATTAAAGGCTTGTACCATTTCTAACCGTTCTTTGACTGGAGTTGAACCCGTTAGCTTATAAGCTGTGAGATCCAATTTTTCCATGGCTTCTTCAATATAAGGGAAGGTTTTGGTAAACTGTGAGAAAATCAAAGGGCGATGACCAGAAGCCTTGACTTGCTCTAAAAGCTCCATCAAACTGTCTAACTTCCCAGAACCACCTTCATAATTGTCCATGAAAAGTGCCGGTGTATTACATATTTGACGGAGTCGTGTGATTCCTGCCAAAATTTCAATACGTGATTTCTTAAGACTCGCACTGTCCATTTGACGGACAGATTGTTGCATCAATTCCAATTGTGCTAAGTATAAGAGCTTTTGCTCTTCAACCATGTTATTGCGTAAGGTCATTTCCATCTTATCAGGCAACTCTGTCAGAACTTCTTCTTTTTTACGACGCATAATAAATGGATGGATAATACGGGCAATAACTTCTGGCGACATCTTATTAAATGTTTCCCGTTTTGGTAAAAAGCCAGGCATTACCACTTGGAAAATAGCCCAAATTTCTTCTAAGCGATTTTCCAACGGCGTTCCTGATAAAGCAAAAGTATGCTCAACATTCAGTTGACTAAGTGCTCTATTTGTTTTACTGCTGTAGTTTTTCACAGCTTGTGCTTCATCCAAGAGAAGATAGTTAAGCTTCTTGTCTTGATAATCATCGAAATCCTTAAGGAAACTTCCGTAACTTGTAATATAAACTTGATGTTTCCCGTGAATCAAAGCATCACGATCGGCCTTCATCCCATCAACAACCACATAATCTACCGTGTCCGTAAATTGCTCAAACTCACTGGCCCAGTTGTAAATAAGGCTGGCAGGAGCAGTGACTAAGGCTGTTTCATCTTCTTTTAGATTTGATAGTAAATAGGTGATTGCTTGTACTGTTTTACCCAGCCCCATGTCGTCTGCCAACACACCTCCTAAGTGATAGTGCGTTAACATAGACATCCAACGAACTCCTGTTTCCTGGTAACTTCGCAGTTCTGCTTTGACATGCTCAGGTTTTTCGTAAGGGAAGGTTTCTGGGTGCGTTAAGTGTTCATAGAAGGCTTTAAATTCATTCGAAAAATTGCTACTTGAAATATTTTCAAATATTTTAGAAACTTGGAAGCTACGTGTCACATTGACTTCTAAGCTCGTTCCACTAATAGTAAAATTATCATCCAGTTCTCGTAAAGCCGATTTCAACTCACTGAACTTCTGGTCAAAGATAAATAATTTTCCGTTTTCACTGACATAATATTCCGCATTATTTTGCAGTTGTGCAATAACATTTGCAAATTCATTTTCGCCGATGCTTGGCATTTCAAAGGCGATATCCAACAAGCCTCCTCGACGATCAATCATGATTTCCGGCACTTCATCGACTTTCATATCCATTAGTCCAGGAGACAGTTTTACTTGACCTAATTTCTGGAATTGGGGCAAAATTTTAATAAAGAAAGTTTCTGCAAATTGTGCCGAAAGCGTAACAGAACTTGTAAAAGAACGTGTGAAACCAAAACGAGCCATGAGCGTAAATATCTTATTTTCTAGGCGTAAGTCTCTTGAAAACTCGAGTGTTTCTAATTCATGGAAGTGTTCCACTTTAAAATTTCCATAATCAAATTGAACCGAAAGTTCTATATTTTGTCCATCAGGATTAGCAAAGTTAAAAATCGGTGTAAAGGGGCGAATAACAAAATTTTCAGGAGCTGAGATTTGACCTAAACTAGAAAGTTGTTGCAGTGCTTGCGCTACTTTGTCCTTATCCATATATGAAAATTGATTATGTTTTGCACCCTCAAGTTCTTTTTGAACCAGCTGTAACAACCGTTTTTGTTCATGGTCAACCTTATAAAAAACATGATTATAATATAAAAGCGAACCACTGTAAAAGGAACTGAAAGCATTATCTTCGATTTTTAGCTCAATAAAGTCTCTTTGGCTTGTCACACTAAATTTAAAAATTTCTGAATCTTCGTCAAGAGTAACGAAGGTGAAATAGTTAACCAATGCACCTGATAATCTCAAGCTAAAACGTGACAAGTTAGAAGCCAAATCCATTGCCTCTTCAATAAAAAGATAAGGGAAGTTGAGGTAACGTCCATTTTTAATATATAGTTGATTGGCCATTTGGGCATCAAGTTTGCCATGTATTTTAAGCAAGAAATTCAAAAAGTCTTGACTGGCTTCATCGAAATTATCAAAAAAGAGATCAACATAGTGAAGAGCACCAAGCGAATATTGTCCAAAGTTTTGCAATGTTCTCAAAAAATATGGAATATCCTTAATCACATAAGCCCTACCTAAACGTTCGCTATATAAGCGTAAGTCAAAATACATGAAGTAATCCATAGAAAAAACATCATAGAGTTGTGAATTATCTTCAACATGTACTTCAATCGAAAATTGCTCTGCTCCGAAATTAACTTGTGTTTCCCCATTCAAGGCATCTAAAAAGGCAGCGTTGGCAGCCAATTCATCATTTGCCACTAGCTCAATCTTTTCTATATTTTTTTTATCGTCTTCGATTTCTTTATTTTCATTCTTGAGGTATTCTTCTACTGCAGCAATGTGCTTACAATAGCGATGATTACGCTGAAAATCAGCACAAGAACAATAGTCCTGCGCTCCATCCATATCGTAAATTACTTGTTCTCCTGCAACCTCTGCAGAAAGTTTAAAATCTTCTATTGACGGATCAATTAAAAGCCCCTGACTATACAGGGCTATTCCTTCACTGCGTACACGTGCTGGCATCATTCTGCTCATTTTATCTTTATCCTATTTTTGATGCCTTTTTGCACCAACTCTCCGTCTATTTTTTCTTCTAAATCCCTTTAAAATGTGCATACATTATACCATATTTGGCTAATTTTTTCACGAATGCCCTAATAAAAAACGTATGTCCGTCTTCAATAAAAATTTTTTCTAAGACTTAGTTCCTTCAGTGTAAGTCAATGTAAAAACCTTTTGACATAAAAATTTTTTAAGTCCACTTTTAATTTTTTAATTTATGCAAAAATTTGAATTTTTGTATTATTTGTATTATACTTTACACTATTAAAATAAAGAGGCTCAAAAAATGATTAACGCTTATCACACAGTTTTGTTGTTGATTATGGGCTCACACTAAGTACTGGAAAGTAAAGGTGTGAGTCCTCTTTGGCGTTGGTCAAAAAGGGGCAAAGAGATGTCCCTTTGGGCATCTTTTTTTAATTTATTTTTAACGATTATTGCTACTCAAACGTGACAATAAAATGAGAGGAGACTTAATTTGACTTAGAATTTTAAATTAAAAATATTTATTTTTATAACGAGAGGAATTTATAATTGGAAAATAATCAAAATTTACAAAAGAGAATGGCAACACGCCATATCACTATGATTGCTCTAGGTGGAGCAATTGGGGCTGGACTCTTTAAAGGGAGCGCTTCCGCTATAGAATCTGCTGGTCCTGCTGTCCTTCTTTCTTACTTTATCGGAGGCGTGGTTTTATTCTTTGTGATGAAGAGCTTAGAAAAATTAGTTCTCAGCTCGGATGAACCACATGGCCTTTCAGGTTTGGTTCAACCTTATCTGGGTAACCATGCGGCCGACTTTACCGACTGGGTGTATTGGTCACTTTGGATGATTAATATTATTGCCGAAGCTGTCGCTGCTGCTAGCTTTATACAGCTTTGGTTTCCTAATATCCCTTCATGGGCTTTTGTCTTACTCATCGCTATCCTAACGTCACTTATTAACCTACTGTCAGTAACATTCTTTGCCGAAACGGAATACTGGCTTGCTTTTATCAAAATCAGCGTTATCATTCTTCTTATTATTTTTGGTGTCATTTTAGTTGCACAAAACATTTTTAATACCAACTTGATATCTGCATTTTCAGGGATGACAAAATATGGTGGCTTTGCGCCACACGGACTTAAAGGCGTTATCAATTCTTTATTGATTGTTATCTATTCCTACGGTGGTTCTGAACTCATTGCCATTACTGTTAGTGAGACAGAAGATCCTAAAACTGCTATCCCGCGCGCTATCCGAGGCGTTATTGGACGTATCATTTCTTTTTATATCGTCCCAATGTTCCTCTTGCTCCTTATCTACAACTGGAACGACTTGGCAACATCAACAATGAGCCCGTTTGTCATGGTCTTTAACAAAATGCATATTCCATTTGCTGCAGACATCATTAATTCCATTATTATTCTGGCGCTCTTTTCTTCAATCAACTCTGGCATTTATGCCTCTTCAAGAATTTTATTCTTCCGCTTAAAAAATCATAAAGGGAAATTTTCGCAAAAAATTGCTACTTTAAATAAAAGCAAGGTTCCTCAAAGAGCTGTGCTCTTCTGCTCTGGGACATTGTATATTGGTGTTGTTCTTTCTTACTTCTTAGGAGACAGCTTATTCAACTATCTCGCTGGTTCTTTATCTTACACTGTCCTTTTAGTTTGGTTCTTAATTAGTCTTGTAGGCTTCTTATTAGCGCGTAAGACCAAAGCTCTAGGTACTATGAGTATGAGTCTTATTGCTCTTATTGCTTTGTTATTGATTTTCTTTGGTATCCTTACTACTAATCCTGTTGGAGTAACCCTCTTTACCGCACTACTTTACTTTATTATATTGATCAGTTATCGGAAAAAGAACGATCCTGTAGACAATATCAGTTAAGAAATATTAAACATTTTCCTTTTAAAAAGGAAAATGTTTTTTTATGTGGTAGTAAAAAAAGCTGACAGGACTGTCAGCTTAAATTTTTTATGAGTGTTTCAATCAATACATCGCGATCTGCAATCCATTGTGCCCGCTCATCTTTCAGATGCACACGATTGGATAAGAAAATCACCGCTTTTTTTGCTTCCAGGTTCATCAGGATGAAAGTTCCTGTGTAACCTGTGTGCAGTAACCATTGGTCATGTATGAAGTCCCAAGCTAAACTTCTTGGACGTTGACCCGCTGCAAAATTTTTCTGTAGGGCCAAATATTTTGTGTCTGAAAAATAACCTTGAACAAATTTCACCAAATCATTCATCGGTGCAAAAAGCCCTGCTGATCCACAATGTTTCCCTAACACTTTTGCTTTTGGATCATGAACTGTTCCCACTCTCGTATCTAGACTTGTAGGTACAGCATTGGTAACAGGACCAAAAGATGTGGCAGACATGTCCCATTTTTCAAAAACCTCTGCTTTAAAAACTACGTCTAAAGATTTCCCATAAAGCTTTTCAAGCATAAAGCCCAACAAAATAAAGTTAATATCTGTGTAGTGACAACTTTTGTCTTCCGTTACCTCGATATGGTCAATCGCCTCTTTTAAACCTTTAAAATCTAACTTATCACGGTTTTCAATAAACGGATTGATACCTGTTGTATGAGTAAGAAGCTGTCTCAAAGTGATGCTCTCATCATGAAAATCAGGATAATAATCCGTAAACGGAGCATCCAGACTTAACTTTCCTGATAAAACGAGGTTAATGACTACTGTTCCTGTACCTACAACTTTTGAAACGGAAGCTAAATCCCATTTTTTCCCTGCAACCAATGGTTCGACTTGTGGAAGTATTGCTTGATTGCCTCGAACAAACTCTTGAACCTTTGTTCCTTCTACAATAGCAATCTGGCAGCCTGGGAAAATTTCTTCTGCCACATAGTCATCAATTGTCGCTAAAAATTCTTCTTCATTTTTCATAGGCCTTGTTTTGTAAACCAAAGTTCCATGTGGTGTGGGATGTCAATAGCCAATGTCTTTGCTTTTTTATCCAGATACAATTTTTCATCAGGTAAATCATCTGCAAACTGAGCCAAATCAAAAGATGGCGACACTTGAAAACGTAAAAGCATCAGGTCAAGCTTTTCATCCATATTAGCTGTCAAGTCAGGTCCATCATTTTGACAAAAGACCAGATGCAAGCCAGCAAGATCTAAAAGATTCCCTTGCGCTTTTACACCAAGAATTTTTTCATACTCTGAAATAATAGACTTTTCAGCAATATTAATTTGCACTTCTTTAATAGCGAAATCGGATAATCCTGTAAATTCTCCCTCATCAAAGTCAACTTCAGATTTAGCAACTTCCGTTAAGTCTGACCAATCATTTACAGATACCATCAGAAAAACATCACTTTCTGGAGAAACAGCTTCAAAAGCCCAACTGTCTTTTACCTGATAAAGATGTGTGACTTGGTCCAGATTGCGCGCTAAAAGCTGTTCGATTTCATCCTCATCAGCTTGGATGACTGTACGTCCATGTTTTTTCACACCTTGAACTGGAACTACACCTGGTGATTCCTCTAAGATTAACCTTGGTTGCTTTGCTTCATAACCAGATAAAAAAACTTCTGCATTTTCTTCGTGCAAGACTTTCATGCCAAGCACATCACGATAAAAATTTAAATTTTCTTCGCGATTGAGTACACGGTAGCCTGGTAAGCAAACTTCTAAATTATTTATGAATTCTTTCATTCTGATTCTCCATTTATCTTCTTATATTTTATTAAAACTTATACAAATTATCAATGATTATATGTTAGAATTGTTTTATGATTAAATTTCGAGACCTTATTAAAAAACCTTGGACCTGGACAATTCTTCCTGCTCTTCTCTTTGCCCTTCCTTTTTCTTTACGGGCTGGTTGGGGGCAATGGTTAGGACTCAGCCTCCTTCTTTATCTAATTAGTTTAATTTTTACTTATAAAAAATCAATCTGGCTTGCTTTCTTTGTACTTTCTTTATTGCCAAGTTTTGCTACGTCACTCATGAGCCAATTGCATTCTGGAAGAGCTTTTTCTTCTCTTGACCAAGTGATCTTTTTTGTGATTTTCTTTATTGCTCTTGGCTTATCTTACTTTCTTGCTCGCCGCCGTAATATTATTCCACCGATTGCTATCAAAGAATTTCCCTTGGGCAAAATTGCCCTCGGATTTGGTGCGCTTTTCTTAGTTTCACTCTGTGTCAACATTTTAGCACAGGCGCTTGGTTTACAAGCAAGTACAGAAAATCAAGAGGCATTGAATAGTCTCGCCCAGGTTATTCCTTTAGGCATCTTTGCTGTCCAAACGATTTTTGCCGGTTTCTTTGAGGAACTCACTTACCGTGTTGGCCCTTTCGAAGTTCTCTTCACAAAAAATAAATTTTTAGCCTTCGTGACAGCAGCTCTGCTTTTTGCAGGTATGCACAGTCCAACAGATCTTTACAGTTGGCTTGTTTATGGCTCAATGAGTCTGGTGTTAACCACATTCTATTTTAAATACCGAAATTTTTACCTCAATATGGTCATTCATATGGCTTGGAATTTTCTGGGAATAAGTATGACATTTTTGCTAAAGTAAACATCTTATGGTATATTAAGATTGTAAAATTAAAAATTTGCACAATGGGTGCTCTAAGGGAAACCAAGAGCTGAGAAACACCATTTGACCTGATCTGGTTAGTACCAGCGTAGGAATGTGTTTGTATAGGGGACTGCTGTCTTCAATTCTCTCTAACCCTCCTTTGTGCCAACAAAAGGAGATTTTTTATGTCTAATTCTAAAGTTTTAGAACTTACCGAAACAGCTATTGCTGCCGCATTAGCTCTTGTCTTGAGTTTCATCTCGATAAACTATGCTCAGGTTTTTTATCTTGAGCTGGCAGTTATTCCCTTACTGGTCTTAGCCTTGCGCCGCGGCGTCTTTTGGGGCATGACAGGCGGGCTAGTATTTGGCCTACTTCTGATTGTATTAGGTCAAGCTACTATCTTGACTCCAGTACAGGCCTTGCTTGAATATATTGTTGCACCGATTTCTCTTGGTTTAGCTGGTGTTTTGCGCAAAAAGGACTCTAGCCAAACACGTACAATCTTTGCTGTAGCTTTTCTCGGCGTTCTTATCAAATATTTTTGGCACTTTGTCGCTGGTGTTATCTTTTGGGGACAATATGCTTGGAAAGGCTGGGGAGCTATTCCCTATTCATTTGTTGTAAATGGAATAAGTGGAATTGCGACTGCGGCTCTTGCTTCTCTAGTCCTTGTTCTGCTCTCCAAGAGTGCACCTCAGATTTTTCAAGCGAAAAAGTGATATAATGAACGCATGAGCAAGAAAAAGAAACTGAAAAAAACATTAGTTGAACAAATTCTGGACAAAGGTCAAGTCAATCATGAAGGGCTTGCTCTCAATGCTTTAGAAGCAGAGCTCATGCCTGAAGACATCCAACGTCGTGACATTTATAAAACGCTCGCACTTATAGGAGATAAAACAGGTCCAATCGTAGGGATTCTTCCTCTGACAGAGCATCTTTCTGAAAAGAAATTAGCAAAGGTCTCTGGAAATAAGAAGGTCCACATGATTCCTCAAAAAGATTTGCAAAAAACCACTGGATACATCCATGGTGCTAATAATCCTGTCGGTATCTGGCAAACCAAAAGGTTCCCTATCTATATCGATACCATCGCACTGGATGCAGATAAAATCATTGTTTCTGCCGGTGAAGTCGGCCGTTCTATACGCCTCAATCCAAAAGAACTCGCAACTTTTGTACAAGCTGAATTTGCTGAAATTCGTGAAATTTAAATAAAAAGGAAAGCTTAACTATGGCTTTTCTTTTTATTTTTACATCTCGATTTATTGTTCCGACAAATAACACTTTACAAAAGTACCCAAAACCGCTAAAATTAAGCTATGTTACCTAAGATTATTGCCACTTTATATCCGCTTCTCAGCTGGATCGTATTGGTTTTCGCTTTTAAATTTTTACGTATTCGCCACTTGACTAATCGAAAACTTCGCATTCCTGATATTTTTGTCCTCTTTTTAATTTTTGGACTCCAACTTTTTTCAGAGCAATTTACTGCTATCAATATTTTGCCTTACTACTTTTTGATTCTTTCCTTCTTAGCTCTCGTCTTGTTGCTATTGGATTTGTTCTATTTTAAAGACTTCAAATATAAACGTTTCTTTAAGCTTTTTTGGCGCATTACTTTTGTGATTACTTTTGCTCTTTACATCGCTATGATTGTCATGATTTACATGCATTGATAAAAGAACCATACTAATGGTTTTTCTTTTTATATATGATTCATAAAAAAAACCAGAAAAACTGGTTTTTTTATTTGTTTCCGAGTTCTTTCAAAAGAACAGCAAATTCTTCATCTGTCAGCGTAATTCCCTTGCCCATCTTTTCATGGTCGGGCGACCACTGGCGCAAATCATACTTAGCTTCCATGCCATTCCATGACACGCGGTTAAGCTCTTTTGTCCAGCCTTTAGCATTTTCAGATAGAGTAATAAGATGCTCCTCAATTTCAAATTTTAAATCAGCCATATACACCTCCTATATTAATGATACGTAAAAAGTGTTAACTTTTCCCAATTAATCTTCAATAAGTTGAATATCAACACCTAAAGCCGTCATTTTTTCTATGATACTATCGTAACCTCGAAGAATAAATTCAATATTTTCAATCGTTGTTGTACCTTCGGCGATAATACCAGCCAAAACTAAACTTGCTCCTGCACGCAAGTCGGTAGCACGAACATGAGCACCTTGAAGCTTATTAGGTGCTTCATAAATAATATGATCATCTACAGTTGAGATTGTAGCACCCATACGTGCCATTTCTGGCACATGATTGACACGTTTTTCATAAATCGTATCCTTAATCCAACCACGGCCTTGTGCTTTCAGTAATAACGGTGTGATTGGTTGTTGTAAATCAGTCGCAAAACCAGGGTAAGGTACTGTCTTAATATTGATAGCTTTTAAGTTTTCTGAGCGATGAACCTCGATAGAGTCCTCACGAATGGTCATGCGTACACCCATTTCTTCAAGTTTAGCAATAAAAGATTCTAAGTGTTCGTAGATAACATTGTCAACGATGACACCGTCTCCCATAGCTGCAGCCAAAGCAAGATAAGTTCCTGCTTCAATACGGTCAGGAATGACCGTATGACGTGCACCGTGCATTTCTGATTTTCCTGTAATACGAATCACATCTGTGCCAGCCCCACGTACCTTTGCGCCCATGTTATTCAAGAGTGTAGCCACATCAATAATTTCTGGTTCACGTGCTGCATTTTCAATAATGGTTACACCTTCTGCTGTACTCGCTGCAAGCATTGTATTAATTGTTGCACCTACAGAAACCATATCCATATAGATGGTTGTGCCATGTAATTTTTCTTCTTTAGCTTCAAGGTGCATGGCATCTTCAAGGTAAGATAACTCTGCTCCTAAAGCTTCAAAAGCTTTAACATGAAGATCCATAGGACGTGGACCTAAATCACAGCCCCCGGGTAAACCAACCGTTGACTTCCCAAAACGACCAAGAAGTGCTCCATTGAAATAATACGATGCACGCAAAGAGTTTATCTTACCATAGGGCAATGGCTTTGAAACAACGTCACGTGTATCAATCGTCAAAATACCCGCATCAGTATCACGTTGAATTTTTGCGCCCATGATTTCCATGATATCAACCAAACTTGCAACATCTGAAATATCGGGAACGCCTTCAAGTGTAACAATATCGTTAGCTAAAATCGTTGCCGGAATAAGGGCAACTACACTATTCTTAGCTCCAGAAATCGTTACCTTCCCTGAGATACTTTTACCACCATTGATTACTATTTTTTTCATAAATTTATTACTCTATCACTTATTGTTTTATTTGAGACATGAAATACATGTACCCTCTATTCTACCATTTTTCCCGTCTTTTGAATAGATGAAAAGCATCCTTTTTTCTTCGCAGATCTTCATCTATGAAATGTATTCATTTATCTGTCTAAAATCTCATTGTATATTATTATTTAACATTAGAAAAAAATGATAATATAACATTAGACACAAAAAATAAAGAAAGGGATAAATGATGAATTTTTCACTCAAAACTTCTTTCATCCCAAACAAAAAGAAAGCAACCTTTTTTAAAGCAAATTATTTTTTCAATATTAATAATGACATGCTCAACCATTTGGAACGTGCTCAAATAAGTCCAGTGCCTTCTCTTAATGAAGCAGATTATCAAGCTTATAATAAAATAATAAGTGCTGAAGGGAAATGGATTGGCATGAGCTCGGAACTCCTTCCTAAAAGTCAAAGCTATTCTCTCAAGAACAAAACCTTAAAGCTCCCCGGCTATACCTTTGAAGGATGGGCTAAAGTCCGTAACCGTCACAATGTACTTGCTCACCCCCAATCTCAGGAACAAGCCCAACTGTATGCTGGACCAACTTCAGTTATTCATCGCACCAGAGTCTATAATCCCAGCTTCCTCTGGAAACCTCAAGAAAAACATCACTTCGAGCCTATTGGGCAAATCTATGACTTTCATGCACAATGGACACCAATCAAATATCCTGTACGCTACAGCGCTAAAACAATTTGGAATGAACCACTGGAGTGGGACCATCCTGAAGGTATGCGAAGCATTGAACAAGGCTACATCTCACCAGCCAAAGTCAAATTACCTCACTATCACTTTGTCGGCTGGCAAGTAGAGGATGCTCCCTTAAGCAAAGAGCAGCTAATTATTCCTGCTGGTATTGGTCCTGTCGATATTATCGCTATTTTCGAGCAAATATCCTGATTCAGTATGATCAGCACTTTCCCTTATTTTAGGAAATCTTGACCACATTAAAAAAAACGCTCGTTAAAGCACGAGCGTTTTTTATATTAAGATACTTCTTAATTTTATTCAAAGACAAATTGGTTGTGATAAAGCTCAGAGTAGAAGCCACCAAGATTTACAAGCTCATTGTGGTTTCCTTCTTCAATAACTTCACCGTCCTTAAGAACAACAATTTTATCTGCATTAAGTATTGTTTTCAAACGGTGGGCAATAACAAATGAAGTACGACCAGCAATTGCTGCTTCCATAGCCATTTGAATTTGTTCTTCTGTCACCGTATCAACGTTTGATGTTGCTTCGTCAAGAATAAGCAAATCAGGGTTAGTCAAGATAGTACGGGCAATCGAAATTTGTTGTTTTTGACCTACAGAGAAAATATTATCGTCGTCATCCACAAGCGTTTCATAGCCATCTGGTAAGCTCTCAATGAATTCGTGGATATGTGTCGTCTTGGCTACTGTGATAACTTCATCCATAGTCGCATCTTTTTTACCAAACTTGATATTGTCCGCAATGGTTCCAGAAAAAAGGACAGATTCTTGCAAGACGATCCCAACTTTTGAACGTAATGAATCTAAGTCAAATTCACGAATATCGGTACCGTCAAACTTTATTCCCCCTTTGTCCACATCATAGAAACGATTCATGAGGTTCATAACAGTTGTTTTACCTGATCCTGTTGGACCAACCAAGGCAACCATTTGGCCTTTGTTTACATTAATGTTGACATCTTTGAGGACCGGCTTGCCAGGAAGATAACTAAAGTCAATATCTTCAATGTGTACACCTTCAGAAATACCTTCAAAAGTTTTACCATTTTCAGGACGTACTTCTTCTTTTTCATCAAACATCACATTCAGACGTGTTGCACCAGTTACCGCAAGTTGCAATTGACCGAAAGATGAAGAAACCTGCATGATTGGGTTGTAATATTGTTGCGCATATTGGATAAATGTAGCAAGCAAACCAAAGGCTGCAGCAGTTGATAATGAAGCATCATTAAGGAGGATATTAGCACCTGCAAAAATAACCAAAGCCAAAGTCAAGAGGGAGAAGCCATTCATCAATGGGAAAATCATACCTGACCAAGCTTGAGCTGCGAAGGTTGTTTTACGTACTTTATCATTACGTACTTCAAAACCTTCGATTGCATCTGCTTGAAGTCCTTCAACGATAATCGCTTTTTGCCCAGAGATTTTTTCATCCATATAAGCATTAAGTTCGCCGACTTCTTTTTGTTGTCTATCCGTGTATTTCTTAGCTTGAATAATGATAATCACAGCGCAGAGAACGGCCACAGGAGTTGTAGAAATTGTCACTAATGCCATCTTGACATTTTGGTCGAAAATCATATACAAAATCCCGATGAACAGGGCAAAGTTAGTGGTAACGTTCACTGCTGCTTGGTTCAATGTGTTTTGAATATTATCCAAGTCTGAGGTAAAGCGGGCGAGAATATCTCCATCCGCATGACGGTCAAAATACGAAATTGTTAGGCGTTCCAACTTACCAAAGAGACCTTTACGCATACGGTTTGTTGAGTGTGCAACGATACGTGTAAAGAGCAAGCTATAGATAAGTTGCGCAATACCTGTCATCACGTAAAAAGCAAGTAGCATCCACATTGAACGCATAAAGTCAGCCTTGCTTGGTGCATGTGATGTAGCTACCTTCATCAAGTCAGAAATTGACTGACCATTAAGATTAGCACGGATAGCTTCTGGAACATTGGCATCTGTAAGCTGGTGCCAATCTGTCGGAATCTTAGCCATAGCTTGAAGACTATCAATTGTTGTTCCTGAAGGAAGGTTAGAAGTTACCGCAGTTGGTACATTAGCAGATGTCAGACTATGCCAATCAACCACTTGTCCAGTAGCTTTCCCCATTTGCGCAGCAATCTGCTGCAAGGCGTCCTGAGCTTGGTTTGCTCCTGCCGCTATTTGTTGTAAACCTTTCATCGCTTCATCAGCGTGTTGATGACTAAAATAATCACCAACGTAAGTCGAAAGATGTGTGATAGAATCCCCGAGAAGTACGGGCGCTTTAACTTGCAGATAAGTAGCCGCAATGATAAATATCGCAATCACGAGGAATTGTAATTTATATTTTTTGAAGTAGAGATAGAAGAACTTCAATGCACGAGATGTATCATTCATAATCTTTTTTCATTTTCTTGTTTTTCATTAATATATTGAAGAACATTGAAAATTTAGTCCTCCTTTGCTTTCTGTGTATCATAGATTTCACGGTAAACTGCAGAATTCTCAACGAGCTCTGCGTGTGTGCCTTGCGCCACAAGTTTACCTTCATCAAGGACCAGAATATTGTCCGCATGAACGACAGATGAAATCTTTTGAGCGATAATAATTGTTGTCGTATCTTTTAAGTCATTGCTCAAAGCTTCTTGTACCAGTTTTTCTGACTTGGCATCAAGCGCTGATGTTGAGTCATCTAAGATAAGGACTTTAGGATCTTTGATAATACCACGCGTGATCGACATACGTTGCTTTTGTCCGCCTGAGAAGTTATTCCCACGTTCTTCAACCTGTGATTCATAATGATCGGGCAGTTTTTCAATAAACTCTGCTGCCTGCGCGATGCTGGCTGCACGGCTCATTTGCTCCAAGGTCGCATCTGCTTTCCCTTGTTTCAGGTTGCCAGAAATTGTCCCAGAGAAAAGAATTGCTTTTTGTAAGACAATTGAAATTGTGTTTTTCAGAGTAGCTTTAGAAACATGGCGTAAATCTTTTCCACCTACACTTACTGTACCTTCAGTTGGGTCAAAAAGACGCGGAATCAATTGAGCCAGGGTTGACTTACCAGAACCCGTTGCTCCGACAATCCCAACCATTTGTCCAGGTTGAATTTCAAAGCTGATGTCTTGTAAGGTTGGATGTTCATCGTTAGGATAAGCAAAAGAGACATGATCAAACTTAACAGAACCGTTAAGTTCTTCGTCCGCAACATCTTCAAACACCATCGCAGGTTCAGTTTTTAAAATTTCGTTAATACGTCCAATAGAAACAAAACCACGAGAGGCAAACATTGACATCATACCGCCCATGATAATCGCCATCATGATTTGCATCATGTATTGGATAAAGGACATAATCCCACCAAGCGTATTAGCGGCGGTATTCAAATCACGTGTTACATAAGTAGAAACCAGTAAAATTGCGCCAAAAACAGCCAATTGTGAAATGATTGTAAATGCGGGAATCATCGCAGCAAAAGTATAACCTACAGCCATATTATGACCCAATAACTCATCAGATGTGGCATCAAATTTTTGGATTTGATCTTTTTCTTGAACAAATGATTTAACGACACGAGCACCACGTAGGTTTTCTTTGGCAATTCCATTGATACGGTCCATCAATTTTTGGAAAACCATAAAGTGAGGACCCATAGATTTCATGGATAACATCGTCACTAACACAATAAGAACAACCATCACAATAATAATCCACCAAAGTTCTGGCATCGTGATAATAGATAAGATAAAAGCACCAATAAAGAGTAACGGTACTCGAATCAAGACTTGGAAAGTCATCATTAGAAGTGTTTGCACTTGGTTGATATCGTTAGTCATCCGAACAACCAGATTACCTGCATTAAACTTCTCAATATTTTCATAAGAAAAAGTTTGGATTTTTCGGAAGGTTTCTTCACGGATATCCGCCGATACAGACTGAGCAATCTTTGCAGCAGTTACTGTATTAAGGATAGAACCAATTAATCCCACAGCGGCTATAAGTAGAAGATATACCCCATAATGATTAATTTTATCGACCTTGTCCGATATCGAAATAGATTCTGCCATAACACTCAAAATGTTCTTCATATATTGGGGCTGCCAAAGAGCAGCGCCAACTTGAAGAAGCATGGTAGCAAGGGCAGCGAAGACAAGCAATTTGTACTTGCCGATGGCTTTCATTACCATAAATAAAAAAGTTTCCTTTCATTTTCTTGTCAAAAATAACAAGAATAAATACGTTAGCTGAAAAAATATAACATTTAAGCATCTATTTTGCAATGCTAATAACTAACACTATTAGTCTTTTCTTTAGTTTATAACAAAAATAAACTAACAATTTAATTTTACCGTTTTTTAATAAGAGTGTCAATCATTTGCGACAACTTATTTATAATAGAAATTAAGCTCAAAAGCTTCCACGTTCAAAGCCGAAATGCGACCTTATGGGACATTATTTCGTCCTTTAAAAGCAGCTCCTCTGCTTTTTTGTTATAATTAAGCTTATGAATAATAGCAAAATATCACGCTCTCATAACCTTAAACTCGCCGAACGAGGCGTGTGGGTCAGTATAGCGGCTTATATATTTCTGTCTCTTTTACAACTTGGTGTAGCTCAAATCACCAATTCAGCCTCCCTTCTAGCAAATGGTTTTAATAACGTCACCGATATTTTAGGAAATATTGCTATCGTGATTGGTTTACGTATTGCGCGTATCCCTTCTGATAACGACCATACGTATGGGCACTGGAAGGTTGAATCAATTGCTAGTCTGATTTCTAGTTTCATCATGTTCTTCATTGGCTTTGAAGTTTTGCGCCAAACAATCGTTGGTTTTATAGAAGGAAGTTCCACTGAAATCAACCCCGTTGGTGCAGCAGTGGCTTTATTTTCTGCCTTTGTGATGATTGGCGTTTACCTCTACTCTAGCCGTTTAGCGAAAAAAACTCAATCGAAAGCACTTGAAGCTTCCAGTAAAGATAACCTTAGTGATGCACTAACATCCTTGGGTACAACTGTCGCCATTGTGGCAGCAGCCTTGCATTGGATATGGCTTGACCGTATTATGGCTCTTGTTATCTGCGGTTTCATCCTGAAAACGGCTTATGATATTTTCCGTGATAGTGTTTTTTCACTTTCCGATGGTTTTGATGACAATCTTTTAGCAGATTATAAAGAAGCGATTGAGCTCGTAAACAAAGTCAAGTCTGTAAAGATGATTCGGGGTCGTACCTACGGCAGTAATATCTTTCTGGATGTTGTCGTTGAGATGTCCCGCGATCTTTCTGTCTATGAAAGTCATGCCGCTACCGAAAAAATAGAACGCATGCTCATGGCTGGTTTTGATGTTTATGATGTTGATGTCCATGTCGAACCCGCTGCGTTACCTGAAGAAGAACACTTTGCTTCACGTGCATTAGAGCTTTTGCCCAAAGAAGAGGCCCTTCTCAACGGTAAACATCTTGATCAACTTTTAGCGCCTCAATTTCAAGCTATTACGACAAAGGGTAAAATTATTCAACAGGAAGAATATATGGCAAGTGCTGTTGAAACAGAAGATTTAGCCATCAAAAATTACCAAGCAGAGCAAGTCAGCAAAAAGACATTTATCCTTACCTATCATTACTTGGACAATCAAAAAAGCTACACTGTATCAAGTATCTGGCGCAGAAATGAATATTGGCGTTGCATTTATCGCCAAGTGACAGGAGAAAGCTAGTATGAAACAACAAGAAGAAATTATGCTGAGCCTTACAGATCTCTTTAATAAAATGGATCAACTTCGAAAACCTCAAATGGTCGAAAAATTCAAAGGTTATTCTTTTTTGGAAATCGCCTGCATTGAGTTCATTGCCAAGCTTAATAACCCAAATGTCACACGGTTGTCAGAAGAACTATATGTCACTCGAGGAGCAATTAGTAAAGCAACAAAAAAACTCCTCCAAAAGCAAGACATTATAACATTTAGAAATCCCAACAACAACAAAGAGATTTATTTTAAACTGACTTCAAAAGGAAGAAAAATAAATCAGCAGCACGAAGATCTTCACAAAGCTTTTCTACTCAATGATCAAGCAGTCTTTGATTCCTTCAGTTCTGAAAAATTAGAAACGATACTAGAGTTTACTCAACTTTACAATCAACACCTTGATAAAGAACTCCGTAACAACTCCATATAGAATGGGGTTGTTTTTCTTAATTTAGTTTTTGTTGACAAAGAAACAATAATAAGTTATACTTTTATAGTTTCCAAGGAAACATTAATAAGGAGTTATATGCATACACTAAATAAACACGCATTGAGTTTTGGCTTATTTTCCGTTTTTCTTACAGGCCTTGGCTTTACCATTATCAATCCTGTGGTTCCTTTTTTACTGGAGCCCTATACCTCATCACAAAATCAACCCTTAGTCATCAGCTTCTTGACCTCTATCTATGCCTTATGCACTTTTCTTGCAGCACCAGCTCTAGGAACATTGAGTGATCGCTATGGCCGTAAACCGATTTTACTTTTCTGCTTACTTGGCTCTGCCTTGGGTTATCTCATCTTTGCCATGGCTGGAGCTCTATGGCTCTTTTTCCTTGGCCGTATCATCGATGGTATTTCCGGAGGAAATATTGCCACTTTATTTGCCTACTTTTCCGATATTACGCCAGCTGCTTCCCGCACTAAAATCTTCGGATGGATTTCTGCCCTTGTTGGAGTCGGAACATTGTTAGGTCCAACTTTTGGAGGACTGTTAGCTCATTATGGTAACCGCGTTCCCTTTTATTTTGCTGCTGTTCTCAGCTTATTCAATCTCCTCTACGGCCTTTTCTTTATGCCTGAAAGTCTTTCACCAAAAGAAAGACTTGTTAAGCTAGATCCACATCAGCTTTATCCCTTTGCACCTCTCAAAAACTTATTTGAGATAAAACAACTGAACCGTTTATTTCTAGCTGCACTGTTGTTGTGGCTTCCAAATGGTGCATTACAAGCTATTGTTGCTCAGTTTTCTTTAGATAACTTCTCTTGGCAACCCGTACAAATCGGTCTTCTATTTTCTATTATGGGACTTCAAGATATTTTTAGCCAGGCGCTCATTATGCCTTTTCTATTAAAAAAATTGACGGAGCAATCCATCATTAAATGTGCGATAGTTGCGGAACTCTTTGGCTATATTTTTATGGCTGTTTCTGCCTTTACCCTGCACCCTTTCTATTTTGTAATTGGTATTTTTATCTACGGTTTTGGTGATTCGATTTTTGCCCCACCATTCAATGGAACTCTCTCTAAATCAGTCACTGAACACCAACAAGGACAGATTCAAGGGAGTAGCCAAGCTTTACAAGCACTAACGCGTATTTTAGGTCCTATTATTGGGGGACAACTTTATGTTCTCTTCGGCTCTTCGGCTCCTGCCTGCATGGGAGTTATCCTGTTAATCGTTGCTCTGACAATTTTCAAAACAAAAAACCGTCAAAAATGACGGTTTTCTTTTATGTTTTTAGACGCCTCATAATCTGCGGTAAACGTTGAATATTATCAAATACCAACATGAAAATAACCGTTCTTATAGGAATCTGTACAAGCAAAGGAAGTCGCGTAGCTAATAAAACCTTAAAAGGTGTCTGATACATGAGCGAAAGCCAAAAAGTATTAAGTAACACGGTTTGGAGAACCATTGTTACACTTACAACAGCTAAAATGTAGAGCCAATCTTTACCTCGTGTTAGACTGAACTTCTTGTTATAAAAAGCCCAACCATAGATAAATCCGACTAGAGCTGCTGTTATAGTCATACCTGGCGAGGAAATACTTCCTCGGAACAAAACGCCAAATATATCACCCAGCCCTAAAGCTAAACCTGCCCATAAAGGGCCAACAAAGAAGCCAATCAAACCATCAGCAATAAATCCTGGCGATAACTTCCAAAAACTGCTCCCAAAAGTGAAAGAACGTAAAATGATGGACAATGCCAGCAAAATCGCCAAAAAAACAAGCTGTATGAGTGACAGCTTCACAGTAAATCTTTTCATATAGTACCTCCCAAGGATCTGGTGAGTAACTGATTATATGAGAATCAGCGGATGCAAGCCTCTACCGCACTTGAAAAATTCAAGTTTCGTCTGTGAACGACATCCCATTTCACAGCACTTAACGCATCGGCCCTACTCTGTTAATTTTTTTACTTTTATAGTTTACCACATACCTTGTTCAGATAATTCTCAATTTCAAGGCTTTTCTTTTACATTGGGTTTTAGATGTTTACAGAAGTTTGCTACACAGAAAAAACCTCTTAGAATTCAGCTCTTTCTGATTTCTAAGAAGTCTTTTTTACAATTCTTTTTCTACATCTACGATGGCAGCTTCGACTGCACTCTTTTGATTATTAATCAATGATACACGTGCATCAATTTGTTTAATCGCCATCTCGATTGAACGTTTAAGTCCTGGGTTACTCAATTTTGGTTCAAAGAAAGCTTTATATTCTTCAAACTTTTCGGCTGTCTTAAAGACATTACCTGGATAGATGACAAACTTATCATAGCTCATATCTCCGCCAAGTTTTTCGGCAATCCAATCCCAGTTTTCTTGCTCCCAAGTCCATGCAGCATCTTGAGCGAAGTCTTTCGCTAAGAGGTAGAACCAAGAGAATGCAATATCTTGAGGTTTAACGATATCCGCATTTTTGAAATCTTCCAAGAGTCCTTTAATTGCTGCTTCATCACGGACATTGGCTACAGCTGCAGCTAATTCACGTTTTAGTTCTTGGAGACTTGTTTTCACATACGTATCCATATAAGAAGCTACAAGTTCCGCAGAATTACTTGTTTTAATTTCGTTATTCAAGACAATTGGTCGAATATCCGCAGGAATAGTTGCTACATTGTCTTTATGCGCTGCGTAAATCTCACTCGCTTTTTCTACTGCTTCAGGGTTTTCAGAGTAGAGAGTCCGTGAGAGTACTGTCCCACGTAAAGTTTCGTCTCCAGCTGATTCACCAGCTTTTTTCTCCCATCCCAAACGTGCATAGTTTTTAGCAAAAACTTTACCCACAAGTGATTTGTAAGATTTTTCTGTAGCTGACTCATCATCAATAAAGATATCTAGCTCACTAAAGATTTGGTTAAGCGCTTGGTTGACGATATAACTTTCTTCATTGGCAAAGGCTGGTAAGATATTCACAACATCAGCGTAGCTGATAACCTCACCTTTAGCAAGATACTTACGGTCTTGAAGAATTTGGAATTTCGTAATATCTTCCAGTTTCTCAAGATCGGCTAAAAGGTTATCTAAAAGCTGACCTTTATAATCAATAATATAATGTGCTGCGTGTGCTTCGTTGAAGAAGAGCGGTTGGCCTTCATTTTCAGCCTTAAGTGCTGCATAGCCCGGAATTTCAACTTTTTCCGTAGTCAACGTATCTGGCAAGCCTTTCCAGTTTGTGTTCAATGGAATTTGCCACAAGCGCCCTTTGTCTTCCCCTTTACCAATGAAGAATTGTTGTTGGCTTAAAATAAGTGTGTCATCAACAACTTCCGCAGTCAAGACAGGATAACCAGGTTGGTTTACCCATGAATGCATAAATTCGCCCACATTTTTACCTGATGTACTTGAGAGTGCATCCCAAAGATCATCACCTACGGTATTGCCATATTGGTGCGTTTCAAAGTATTTGCGAAGTCCTGCAGAAAAGTCCTCATCCCCCAACCATTTACGGAGCATGACCATCAAGCGTGAACCTTTAGCATAGACAATAGCAGCATCAAAGAGTGTACCAATTTCGTCAGGATGATTCACATCCACATGAACAGATTGAACACCATCTGTAGCATCACGATCTAAAGCAAGGCTGGCTTCCTTAACAGAGAAGCTTTCCCAAACTTTCCAATCAGGTTCAATAGCATCAATTGCCACGTATTCCATGTTGTTGGCAAATGATTCATTGAGCCACAAATCATCCCACCAACGCATTGTTACCAAATCACCAAACCATTGGTGGGCTAACTCATGCGCAATGACTGTTGCTACATATTGTTTGCTGGCAACTGTTGCATTTTCTGGGTCAACCAGCATGCAGACTTCACGGTAAGTGATACAACCCCAGTTTTCCATAGCACCTGCTGAGAAGTCAGGCAGTGCAACATGCCAGCTGTGTGGCAATGGGTAAGGGGTTTTATAGTAGTCCTCGTAAAATTCAATTGAACGAATCGCAATATCCAAAGGAAAATCTAAAACATCTTCAGAATGTGCTTTCGTTGAGAAAGTTCCTACTTCAACACCAGATTTTGTACGTCCTTTTTTATACTGCATATCCCCAAAGACAAAAGCAAGAAGATAAGAACTCATACGAACTGTACGTTCAAATACGTGAATTCCTTCAATATTGAGAAGTTCTGGCATATTGGAAATAATAATATCACCTGGTTCTTCATCAAATTTAACCGATAGGTCAAAAGTAGCCTTAGCTTCTGGTTCATCAATTGATGGGAAAGCTTGACGAGCAAAATGTGATTCAAATTGCGTACCGATAAGCATTTTCTTCTCACCGTTTACTTCGTAATATGAAGGATAAATGCCCATCATGTTATCTGTGATTTTACCTTCATATTCAAAGGAAACAGTCACTTGACCTTTTTGGCCCACTTTAACTGTAAGTTCTTCGTTGGCATTATCCACAGTAAAGTCTGCTTCAACACTAAAAGCAGAAACTTTAGTAATATTCAAATCTTTTTGGTGGAAATAAATAGTTTCAGCTTTAGCTTCACCTTTGATTGCCACCTGACCTTTGAAGGTCTTTGATTTGCGGTCAATATCAAGGAAAATTTTATAATTTTCTGGTACAAATGTTTCAATTAAACGTTTTACTGCCATAATGTTGTTCGCTTCCTTTTTCGTTAGTTTACTTAATTATAGCAAATTGTTTAGAAAATTTCGAGAAAAGCTTTGCTTTCCCACATTTAATTTTTAAAGGTGCTTACGTAAATTATTAAATGGTCTATTTTTCATTTATAGGAAAAAAGTTTATTAGATAAGTAGAAACCCTTTAATTAGATAAAGGGTATTCAAAAAAAGATGAAAAAATAGACTTTTCTGTTAAAATAAAGTTATGAAAAAAACAAAGTTTTCAGTAACGATTGATGAGAAGGGAAAACTCCTTCTTGAACTTTCCTCTGGTGCCACGATCCGTATCTTTGATAGTAATAATAGTCGTTTTGCCCTCAAAAAAGGTGAAATATTTTTCCTAACGAAAAAAAGCCAGATTATTATGATTGCTGCCGATAAAAAAATAATCCCTAAGTTGGAATTTGATAAAGTTATTGTCCTTGATCCTAAGGCATATGAAATAGACACTGCCTATCTTGAAGCTTTTCTCCTCGACAAAGCTCAAGAAGCTTCTATGAAGTTAGCCGTCTTTTCTGAAAGGATTAAACTCCCCTCAAATGTCTACACCATCTGTAGTAAAGCTGCTGATGAATTTTTGCCTAGCCTTGAAGCGTTCGGTTTTAAACTCGCAAAGAATAAAGCTTTTTCAGCTAAAGCGCAACACCGCTGGAAAAAGGCTATCTCAGATATTCCATTTCATATTAAACATGAAGGAACATCCGGCACAGTTATCTGGCAAAAATCTACCGAAATGAGGCTGCTTGCAGGTGCAAAAATGCTACCTAATGAGGCAGCTCCTAAAAGGGCCGATGGTACCCTTGGCTTCACTGCAAAATTTACGTTAAACCTTAGGGAAGAAAATCAAGAAAAATTCGATCCTGAAACTTGGACCACTACTGAAGACATCATTCTGCGTTCCGTCAATGAAATCGGCCATTTTCTCTACTTTGCAGGAACAAACAGCTGGTTGGAAATGTTTGATGACCAAGGACGTTCAATCCATGAACTAACCGTTGTTAACTAAGGAGCGACTATGATTGATTATACTCTAGAGCATAAAAACCCGTTCATCTTAGCGGCTTATGGTTTTCCCATTCAAGCCGCGCTGCAAGACTACCGCTCTTTGGCCCTCGAAAGAGAAATATTTGAGTTGAGTTTGCAAAATGATGGCCGCTTAGCAAAGCTCAAGAAAAGAGCTAAAAATGAGCGGGAGTGGTCTGTCCATACGGATTACCTCGGAAAACCTTGGAATTATTTTGCAGTGGAGAGTCGCAAAGAGCTGAAGGATGACTGTCGTTTACTCAAATTTCCTGAAAGTAACTATATTGTAATTTCTGATACAGCAGCTAAGGGAAAAATTTTTGAACATTTGTCACATCAAGCTTTTCGAAAAATCCTCCCCAAAGTTATGGACTATACCTATCTTGGTGGTCCACATCTTGCTTATCGTCAAGAGCGACCTGATGGCAGTTATTACGGTGAGATTTGGTTACCGGTCATTAAAAAATAAAAAAAGCTCAGAAATACTCTGAGTTTTTTTGCTTCAAATATCACCAAAAACAAGGCTCGGGCGCGCATTAAGTGATAAATCAGTAAAGTTTTCCCTTTCCATCTCTATAGTTGCTGCTGCTGCTATCATTCCAGCATTATCACCACAGAGGCGAAGGGGAGGCAATATGACTTTAATATCCTTCATATCGGTGGCAAGCCGCTCACGTAAACCTTGATTAGCGGATACTCCTCCACCAACGATTAAGGTTTTAGCTGGGTATTGTTCAAGGGCACGTTTGGTTTTAGCAATTAAGACATCAACCACCGCTGCTTGAAAACTGGCAGCTAAATTTTCTAAGTCTGTAGCCACTAAATCTTGTCCTTGCTGTTTTGCATTATGAACAAGATTGATAAATGCCGATTTCAGACCACTAAAAGACATTTCCAAACCATCTGCTGCAGTCATCATTGCACGTGGAAAAGCATAAGTATCTTCTCCTTTATGTGCCAACTCATCAATCTCCTTCCCTGAAGGATAAGTTAGCCCCATGACACGGCCGACTTTATCATAGGCTTCCCCTGCTGCATCATCTCGTGTTTCACCAATTTTTTTATAGTTTCCCTCAGATTCCACATAAACCAACTCCGTATGCCCACCACTGACTAAAAGAGCCATGGCTGGGTATTCAATAGTATCTACTAAAGCTGCAGCCATAAGATGACCAGCCATGTGATTGACAGGAATTAATGGAAGCTTGTTGGCCCAGGCAAAGGTTTTCGCTGCCATAATACCCACAAGTAAAGCCCCAACAAGCCCTGGACCTTCTGTCACAGCTACAGCTGAGAGTTCTTTTGCAGTAATACCAGCTTGCTCTAAGGCCTCATCAATACAGGCGGTAATTTGTTCCACGTGATGCCGGCTAGCCACCTCAGGGACTACTCCACCAAAACGTTTATGGCTATTCACCTGACTTGCAATAACATTAGAGAGAAGTTCTGTGCCATTTTTCAAAACAGCGACAGATGTCTCATCACAAGAGGTTTCGAAAGCTAATATATATTTGTCATTCATTTTATTGTATCTTCCTCATTAGAATCGCATCTTCTGTCGGGTGCGAATAGTAGTTTTTCCGAGTATAGAAGGCCTCGAAATTATATTTTTTATAGAGATTTTGCGCTGGTTTATTAGATTCCCGTACTTCTAAAAACAGGGTACCAGCAAAATCAGCAACTTGATCCATCAACGTGCTGGCTATTTTGTTACTTTGAAATTCTGGCTTCACTGCAAGGTTGGTAATTTCCATCTCTTCCATGATCACTTGAATTGCTAAAAAACCAACAAGCTCATCGTCTACTTCAGCTAGAAAATAGATATCCCTTTTCAGGTTGCTAAGGAGATAGGATTCAGACCAAGGTGATTCTCCATAGCAAAGTTCTAAAATTTCTTTTAGCTTACAGGCTATGTCCTGCGTATCAAACTTTGCAGAATCAAAACGTTCAATTTTCATGTTCAGCTCTCAACTGTCTTGACATCCACACAGCATCACCGCCGTCCTCATAATAGTGAGAAATCAGCTTCCCTGTTGAAAAACCTAAGCGACGGTAAAGACCTTGAGCTTTTGTATTGTCACGCCGCACTTCAAGCGTCATCTGCTGCTTACCAAGAAGTGTCATTAGACGAATCATTTGGTTGACGAGATTACTCCCAACACCCTTACCTTGATAGGCTACAGCAACCGCAAGATTTGTGATATGCACGACTTTACCCCGTTCCGTAAGGCGAACCCCAATGAAACCAATAAGATTATCGTCAACGACTGCTGAAACAAAGAAGGCATTCTCATCCTGAACTATCTCGTGTTCAAAATGCGAAAAAGTCCACGGAACTTCTCCATCATAAACATCACGCTCAATTGCAAGCATGTCTACAATATCTTTACGCTCTGCCAAGCGATAATCTACACCGTCAATATTTGACTTTAAGTCCACCTCATCCATATTAAGATAACGACGTGGTTCAAATCCTTTGAACATATTCGCCAGTAGCGTTTTCAGATTCTTCATGTGTCTCCAACCATTTCTCTTCTGCTTCAACTTTTTTCAAATAATTTGGAGCAAAGCCGTGAACCGCTACAGGTTTTAGTTTTTTTCCAAATAGGGCGATTTGATAAGCTGAAGGTAGTTTGTCTAAGCTGTCTTCAATAATTTCAAAGTTTGTAAACCCTGCAGCTTCAATGTCAGCCACAAAGTTTTCTGTTTCCCCTGTAAATACAAGCGGAAGATTCTTATCTAAGTTTGCTAAGAAGTCACGAAAGACACAATGCTGTCCTATGACAACTTCATTATCTTCTTGGTAAAGCGCAGCATAAGCGTTACCACGACGTGCATCCATCACAGGAACAACGGCTCTGTCCGTTTTCAATCTTCTTGCAATAGCGAAAAGACTTGAGACACCAACGATGTCCTTATTTAAACTGTAAGCAAGCGTCTTTCCGACAGTCGCTGCTAAACGCAATCCTGTATAAGATCCTGGACCTTGGGCTACAACAATGCGGTCAAGTTCACTCGCTTCTACTGCTGATTGGTGCATCAAAAAGTCAACAGATGTCATCAGAGTAGTGCTATGATTTTTCTTTAAATTTAGAGTAATCTCTCCCAACAAAACATCATTATCGACAAGTGCCACAGACAAGGCCTTACTTGAACTGTCAAAAGCTAAAATTTTCACGAGATTCTATTCTCCATTCTTCTTATTTTATTATACCCTAATATCTGCATCTCAGTAATTACTTTTCACACTATCGAATATGCAAGTCAGAACAAAGTGTGTAGCTCTTTTAAACATCTAGAAGTATACGATAGCATCTATTATAACATTTTTTATATTTCTTGAAATTTTTCGCTTTCCTATTTTGTATTTTTCTTTATCACTGACAAAAGTATTACTATTATTTTCACTCAACTTTTTGTCTGTCTTTTACTTCTTTGAAAAAGCTCTTCTTGTTCTAAATGCTTTGGCTCTATAAACCTTTACTTTTCATTATCTCCATTTTATGCTAAAATGAAAGTAACTGTAAAACTGAAACACTCGGAAACAAAAGAAAGGAAAGCGAATTTTTATTCGCTCAAATATAATATGATTTTCAAAGCATTTTACCAAGAAGACAAAACACGTTCACCACGTCGTGAAACAACTAAGGTTCTCTACCTTGACCTTGATGTTACAGATACACGTGAAGGTGTCATCTTAGCGCGCGAACTTTTAGCTGCAAACACAGACTATCACGTTGAATTCATCGATTCACTTTCAGACGAAGCCATTGAATATGAAAAAGAAAACGGTGGCCTTGAAATTACAAGCTTTTAATTAAAAAAAGATGCTTGCAACTTGCATCATCAAAAGATTTACTGCAAAACACTTTAGAAAGGGACAAAAGTCACCACTCTAAAGTGATTTTGTCATACAAATATGTATAGAAAGAAAACAATGATTAAACCATTAAAAATTAACTCCGACGAAGTCGCAGTTTACGCGATTGGCGGACTGGGCGAAATCGGAAAAAACACATATGGTGTCGAATATCAAGATGAAATTATCATCATCGATGCCGGTATAAAATTTCCAGAAGATGACCTATTAGGTGTCGATTATGTTATCCCAGATTATAGTTATATTGTCGAAAATATCGACCGTATCAAAGGGCTCTTCATTACACATGGACACGAGGATCACATCGGTGGTATTCCCTTCTTGCTTAAGCAAGCGAATATCCCTATTTATGCAGGTCCGTTATCACTTGCTTTAATTCGTGGAAAATTGGAAGAACACGGGCTTTTGCGTGATGCAAAACTCTTTGAAATTCATGCGGACAGCGAAATTAAATTTAACAACTTAAGTGTTAACTTTTTCCGTACAACTCACTCCATTCCAGAACCTTTGGGTATTGTTGTGGAAACACCTCAAGGTAAAGTTGTAGCCACAGGTGACTTCAAGTTTGACTTTACGCCTGTTGGTGAGCCCGCTGATTTACATCGTATGGCGGCTCTTGGTGAAGAAGGTGTTTTGCTTCTTCTCTCTGACTCAACCAATGCCGAAATTCCAATCTTCTCTCACTCTGAAAAAGTTGTTGGCCAAAATATCATGAAGATTTTCGAACGCATTGAAGGACGCATTATTTTCGCTTCTTTCGCTTCAAACATCTTCCGTTTACAGCAAGCCGTTGATGGTGCTGTGAAAACCGGACGCAAGATTGTTGTCTTTGGCCGTTCTATGGAGAAAGCCATAGTTAACGGACTTGAACTTGGATATATTAAAGCCCCTAAAGGAACTTTTATTGAACCAAATGAGGTGAACCAATACAATTCAAGCGAACTACTCATTATGTGTACGGGTTCTCAAGGTGAACCAATGGCTGCTCTAAGCCGTATCGCTAATGGTATGCACCGTCATATCACACTACAAATGGGAGACACCGTTGTGTTCTCATCTAACGCGATACCAGGTAACACACATGGTGTAAACCAGTTGGCTAACACAATCACCGAAGCTGGTGCAACCGTGGTTTATGGTAAGATGAATAACATTCACACTTCTGGTCACGGTGGACAACAGGAGCAGAAATTGATGCTCCGTTTGATTAAACCAAAATACTTCATGCCTGTCCATGGTGAGTACCGTATGTTAAAAATTCATGCTGGGCTCGCTCAAGATACTGGTGTTCCTAAAGAAAATTGTTTCATTTTCGAAAATGGAGATGTTCTGGCTTTAACTGCTGATTCAGCACGTTATGCTGATCATTTCCCTGCTGCTGATACTTATGTTGATGGCTCAGGTATTGGTGATGTCGGTAATGCAGTGCTTCATGATCGTCATGAGCTTGCTGAAGATGGTATTGTTCTTGCTGTTGCTACTGTGGATTTCAAAAATAAAACAGTGCTTGCAGGTCCTGATATGTTAAGTCGCGGCTTTATTTACATGCGTGAGTCTGGGGATTTGATCCGTAATGGTCAACGTGTACTTTTCAATGCTATCCGTGAAGCCATGCTCAATACCGAAAATGCTAATGAAGCTGTTGTGGCACGGGCAATGCGTGAAGCGTTGGCTCCATTCCTCTATAAACAAACTGAACGTCGTCCACTTATCGTTCCGATGATTATGACACCTGACGAAAAATAATACAAAAACCACATCTTTCGATGTGGTTTTTTATTTCCTGTTCTAGGCGCATTAAGCTTATTTTCAGTTATTTTACTATAATTAAGGATAAAAAACGTTTGAATATCTGAGGACTTTCATGTATAAATTCTCCAAAATTATCTTTGCTTATTATCTTCTATTTCTATTTTGGGGGATTCTTTTTAAATTTGATATCACACATACGATAAATACAGCACATTTGTTCCCTTCACGTAGCTTAAATGTTTCACCTTTTGATGCTTCTGGTGGACGTTTAGAAATCCTTTTTAATATCCTTATTTTTATTCCTTTTGGTTTTTTTATGGGTCGCTTTTCAGAACGGAGCTTTCTTGGAAAATGGGGAACAATTTTCCTTGTCAGTCTCTTTGTCGAAATCCTTCAATATATTTTCGGCATCGGAGCCACCGATATAACCGACATCATCACAAATACTTCCGGTGGTTTGATGGGACTCTTGCTTTATCATGCCTTTCAGAAAAACGAAAGAAGACAAGATGTAGTAAGCTTGTTTTTTGGTGGCTTTCTTCTCTTCTTTACTTTCATTCTTTTACTTCATTAAAAAGAGCTGATGTTAATCAGTTTTTTTATTTGGGCATACTCAATGGAAAACCGCTGATGGAGAGCTTCTTTTTCTTCCTCACTAATAAAGGCGCCATCAATAGCATAATGATTGATTTTTTCAAAATCATTCACCTGAAAATCATACCATTCTGCAATTTTCTCATATTCCTTTTGCAAGTTGGTATTACTTACTGTGCGATTGTCAGTATTTATGGTTACATGAAGACCTTTCTTATACAATTCCAAAAAAGGATATTCTTCAAGATGGTGGATAGCTTTTGTTTGAAAATTACTTGTTGGTGCCATTTCCAAAACGATACCCAACTCTATCAAAACATGTTGATAGTCTGGAAGCTCTTTCGTCATGATGCCATGTCCCAAACGTGTTGCTCCCATCTCGACAGAATCAATAATGTTTTGTTCGCACCCTGGACACTCACCTGCATGCAGTGTGACTTGTACCCCACGACACGTCACCTTATCCAGCAAGGTTTTAAATTTTACTTGAGGGTAGTTTACTTCATCGCCTGCCATATCAAAGCCAACCAAATGCTCATCATCAATTTCATCAAAAAGCGGAACCAACTTTTCCAAACGCTCGATTGGCACCTGACGAAGACCACAGAGGAGAACATTTGCGACAATATCAAAGTCTTCTTCAGCACGAGAAACACCAGCAATAACAGCTTCTACAGCTTCTTCAAGTTCTAGATTTTTTTCCAGATGCTGACCAGGTGCAAAGCGAATTTCAATATATTTGACATTATCCTCAGCAGCTTGACGAACCACATCATAAGCTGCCAGCTCAAGATTAGTATAGCTTTGTAGTAACGGAAGAACGAAGTCAAAACGCTCCAGATATTCCAAAAGACTTTGAGTCGTTTCTGGCGCTTGTGCACAATTCAGTATTTCATCATCACTCATATTTAAATCGTACCCTATGTTATTAGCCAGCTGCTTAATACAAGACAAACTGAGTGAACCATCAAGATGACAATGAAGTTCAACTTTCGGCATTAAAGCAATGGTTTCTGAATTAAGCATTAGATTAGAGCCCCCATAAAAATATATTTTTTCTATTTTACGCTTTTTTCTTACGACATGCAAATTTTTTTGCCAAGAAAAAAGATATTGGAACACGATATTCTTACATGCATTGGTGAGCGATTTTATTTTTAAAACTTTAAACTAAAGGCGTCCAATGTTAATTTTTGCCCCAACCTCTTTACTTATCTATTTTAAGCACATATTCCTTATGCCCATTGATTTCTTTCTCTTCCACCTCTGTTTCAGGTGGAAGTGTAAAGGCTGGGCGGACATAGGCAGGGTAAACTACGCCATTTCCTCCAAACCTCCCCTCATAACCAATCACTTTAACCACTGCAGAGGCAGTTTCAAAAACTGTACGCAACCACCAAGGATAGCTAACATGGTCTCCTTCTAAATAGGCAAGTCTATCCTCTCTAATCCCTCCTTTTCGTCTGAAATATAGTAAGTTACAGTCACCTTCCAAACGGAGTCCGTCCTTAAAATTTCCTACATCAATATCCGAAAGCAAGAAAAGCTTCCGCTCTATTTTTTCCAAATATCTTTTTGAGGATGTCGGTTCTAAGGGTTCAATCGCAATTTCTGTGAGAGGGATCCGATCCTTCACTCCTTTGGAAAAACGCTTGATAAAGTCCTTGTGCATAAAGGCATCCGGTATGCTATGTCCATAATAGGCTTCCTCCCAACTATCCCGAAAAGACATGGGTGGATCTACGAGGTGTTTTCTTAAAAGCAAAACATTACCTTGACCGATATAATTTTTCGTGAGCACCAGATAAGGCACTAGCTTACCATCTTCTTTGATGTGAACAGTATATCCTAAGCGTTTATCCTTGTCATAAGCTAAATCTCTTAGAGTTTGTGGATCTTTTACGGGAAGTAAATACACGAGTTCCTCTCTCTTTATAAGGGCAATTGAAAGGACAAGACTTAAGAACAGTGAAGTAATAAGAAAAAAATTTTTTTTACTGGTCATCTGACTTTACCTCTCTGAACTTCGCAACAAGTTCTTCCTCAGCTTTTACTTGATGCTGATAAGTATTTTCCGAAGATAGAAGTTCATCTCCTTTGTACCAACCTACAAACTCTGCATTTTCTCGTGGAATAGAATATAAGGGCGAATAGTTTGCAAAGCGAGTCATTCCACCTCCTAAAACAAAGCCTAGGTTTTCGTTTTCCACTCTAACATTTGTCGCATAATATTTTGATGACTCTTCTTTACCTCTCGTTTCTGAGCTTAGCTGCTCTCCCTCCTTGATGAGTTCAGTAGCTTTATTTTCTGATTCTTTATAGAGGTTTATCTCAACTTTTTCTCCCGCATTTAGTTCAACATCTTCAAACTCTTCGGTCAGAAATACGCTTCCGTCCATATTATCAATGGTCTGTACCGTATAATCCACCTTGGTCGCCTCGCTGGCTTGGACAAGTACTGTCGTGTCTTCTGCTGCTGAAGTGGAAAGCTCCATGACTTCATCCGTCGAATACTCCTCCATCTCCCCTGTTTCACGTTTTACCTTGATGTCTACATCTCCTGCTATTAGGATGCGTTTTGAGGTTTTACTTGGCTCAGGAGTCTCAATCTTTTCCTTCTGATAATTTTCATCCTGCGCCCTCAACCATGCGAGACAAAGGTCAGGATGATGCGCTTGGGCGACTGGGTCTAAGTTTGATACAAGGGTCACTGAGAGATTGGGGTGTTTAATCATAAATTTGAACACAAGCTCTCGAAAAGTCTCTGCTAAAGACTCAATTCGTACCTCTGAATGATTGACCAACCCCATGGTTCTCAACCAGTCAACAACAATTTTTTTCACCTTCGTTGCATCACTTCCTAACATCATAGAGGTGACAAGATTTTTAAATAAACTTTTTGTAAGTTTTTCCCTGTCTTCAACCCGTGTTGTGAAATAGAGTTCAGCTAGTATTCGTATGTCTTCTTGATGTGCATTTACATATTTGTTTCTGTTCTTTATCCTTTCTACTGCAAAAAATCTAATGATATCATCCAGAGATTCATTCATTCTCTTACCCTTTGGGTCATCCACAATTAACCCATTAAAAATATCCAGTATACTTATTTTTTTAGCTTGAAATTCTTCTAGTTTATAGATTAAGTTAGAGTCTAGCTTTTTTAATTCCGCTTCCATTCGACTTTTAGCAGTTTCATAAACCTCTTGGGGAAGTAAAGTTTTATCAGGCAAAGACGAATCCTGCCCATAACGCGTAAACTCAAACGGATAGACCTCCGGTCCCACTTTGGTTACCACATCATTGACATTAATAACATTAACAATATTGTCATGCCGTCCCTCTCTATTCCCTGTTCCCTTCAAAGTCCCCGCAGGTGCTTCAAAGCAGAAAGCATACATATCTTCTGCTTTGAGTTCGCCACTGGCTAGCTTACGTCCCTTATTTAAAGCACCAGCGGTCAGATTGGTCACTGCTGCAGCTCGGCTATAGCCGTTAATCCAAAGTTTTACCTTGCCTGTCACCTTGTGTTCTTTCAGGTATTGGTCTAAGAAGGTCAGCGCTTTTTCACTGGCTTCTCTAAAACCCTGATGTTCGCCTGACCGTCCCAGAGTCAAGTTACTGGCCCACTCTGCTTCGTAACCGCCACCACGAATAGCTAGAGCTATCAAGGTATAGTCTTCTTCTTTGACCGTCAGTTTTTTCTGGGCAATAACCGCCCCGATCGAGTCTGTCGAGGGTCTTTCTTGAAAATGTTGGTTGGCCTTGAATTTTTCAAAACCGATTTCTTCCAGCAGGTTCTTCGCGTTTCTAATTTTTAAAAGATAGTTTTTTTCTTGGATACTGGACCAAGCAGCCAATTCTAGGTTGAGCGACATGGTCGCTAGCCGTGGGTCATAAGGGCGATTTTTCTCCTGGCGATAAGCATAAGCACTCTGCTCAAAATAAGAGTCACTGTAGTGGTAAACTGCTTGAGAATCCCTACCTTCTTTTCCTGCAGGTGCGGAACCATAATTAAAAGTCCCTGACTGAAACTCCTTGCCTGCCTCCTTACTTTTAAAAACAAAATCCATATCTTGTACATCTCTAAAATCAAAGGCCCCATCTGTTTGGATATTTTGGAAAAAGGTCCGGGCAAATGCTTTGGTCGAGTCCGCAATCTTATCGATAAATACGAAAGTCCGAAAACTTACCTGTTGTTCCGTTTTCATCTTTTGCGCCAGATTATCCGCCGCATTGGCAAACTGATAACTGTATATATCTTTATTTCCATACTTTCCTGTATTTAATTTTTCACCTGTGGTTGGTGTCCGGTCACTGATGATGAAGATATTTTTTTGCCCCTCATCCTTGACTGCTTGCAAGAGCTGCTCTGCCTGCTTCAAACCACTGTGTAAGTTGGTCTTCCCTCGTGTTTCTATCTTTTCCAAAGCGGACAGCAGCTGTTTCTCATCGGGAGTAAAAGCTTATAGCACGGTTGCCTCATCTCCAAAACTCACCAACGCAACCTGGTGCGCCTGCTTGGACGCACCCGACTCTTTTACAAACTTGCCAACTATATCTTTAGTCTGCTTAACGCTTCTTCCCCCCATACTTCTAGAGCTGTCCATCAGAAAAATGCTGTACTGCTTTTTTTTACTGTCATCGGGAGCTTCAAAGCTTATCTTTTGTCTTTGAGCTTCTGACAAACTGATACTTAAATCCAAATCTTTCACTTCTGTAGCAGATATGCGTGTATCAAAAAATATGGGGTGACACAGCACAAACAGCAACAAACATAATTTTTTTAACATCATTCACTCCTTTATTTATCCGTCTTAAGCACATACACCATCTGCCCGTTATTCTCTTTTTCCTCTACCTCTGTTTCAGGTGGAAGCGTAAAGGCTGGGCGGACATGGGCAGGGTAGACAACACCCCCGCCTGATAACATTCCCTCGTCATCAACTCCTTTAACTACTGTGGAGGCCGTCGCAAAAGCCGTACGGAGCCACCAGCTGTTAGGAGTAGAAGCCCCAGCTAAATAAGCTAATCTGTCCTCTTTCACACCCCCTTTTCGCTTAAAATACAGTAAGTTACAGTCATCTTCAAAACGAACTCTACCCTTGTAATTTCCTACATCAATATCCGAAAGTAAGAAAAGTTGCCGCTTTATTTTTTCTATATGCCCCCTTCCTGCATTTTCTTCTGAGGGTTTTATCCCCAGCTCTGTAGAAGGAATATTTTCTTGGACATCTTTAGACAAACGCTTGATAAAGTCTTTGTGCATAAAGGCATCTGGTATGCTATGCCCGTAATAAGCTTCCTCCCAGCCATCTCGAAAAGACATGGGCGGATCTACAAGATGCTTTCGAAGCAATAAAACATTACCTTGTCCGATGTAATTTTTCGCAAGAACCAGATAAGGTACTAGCTTTCCATCTTCTTTGATGTGAACGGTGTAGCCTAAACGCTTGTCCTTGTCATAGGCTAAATCTCTTAATACTTGTGGCTCTTTTGCAGGAAGTAAATACACAAGTTTTTCTCTATTTACTAAAAGAGCTGTTACTGCGATACTAAAGAACAGAGAAAATACAATCAGAAATATTTTTTTATTGGTCATTTGGGTTCACTCCTTTATTTATCCGCCTTAAGCACATATATTGTCTGCTCGTCGTTCCCTTTTTCCTCCACCTCTGTTTCTGGTGGCAGTGTGAAGGCTGGACGGACATAAGAGATGTAAGCAACACCATTTCCTCCAAGCCTCCCTTTATAATTAACTACACTAGCTACTACAGAATCCGTCGCAAAAGCAGTACGGAGCCACCAACTGTAAGGAGTTGAATTCCCATCTGAATAAGCTAACCTGTCCTCTTTTACTCTACCTTTTCGCTTAAAATAAAGTAAATTACGGTCATCCCCCATACGATACTTGCCTCTATCATCTCCAGCATCAACGTCCGAAAGCAAGAAAAGTTTCCGCTTTATTTTTTCTATATGCCCCATTCCTGCATTTTTTGCCGAGGGTTTTATCCCCAGCTCTGTAAGGGGGATATTTTTCTGCACATCTTTAGACAAACGCTTGATAAAGTCCTTGTGCATAAAGGCATCCGGTATGCTGTGGCCATAATAAGCTTCCTCCCAGCCATCTCGAAAAGACATGGGCGGATCTAGCAGGTATTTGCGAAGCAACAAGACATTGCCTTGATTAATGTAATTTTTCGTGAGCACCAGATAGGGCACCAACTTTCCTTCTTCTTTGATGTGAATGGTGTAGCCCAAGCGTTTGTCCTTGTCATAGGCTAAATCTCTTAATACTTGTGGCTCTTTTGCGGGTAATAGATAAATAAAATCCTCTCTTTTCACAACTATAAACACAGCAATAAGTATTTGTAGCAAACTTAAGACTAAAAACATCATCATCTTTTTTTACTTTTCAATCGTCTTTCTCCTTAAAAATCGTGATAAATCCTTCACTAACTAATACGAGAAAAAAACGAAATTAACACTAAAAAAAGCAAAGAAAAAAGAACAAGAAGTTATCCTTGTTCTTTTAGTTTGCCGCGGCATTTGCCACAGGCATATTTTTTTATATCAATTTTACGTTGACGTTGATAAATCTGCTGACAGCTTTGACACACATAAGTATGTTTAGCCTCTCTTATTGATGGAGCATAACGTAAACCTCCTACTTGAGCAAGTAAATCCTTGAACTCCCTGTCTTTATGCTTATAACCTCGTTGCTGGTCATAGAGATGATAATGAACCAGCTCATGGAGAATAATACCATCAAACTCTGCTCGATTTGCCATTTTAGGGTTAAAATCCAAATGCATATCCTTAGGAAAAAAGCGACCGCCCGTACTGCGTAACCTATTATTCCACTGAGCAGTATGCAGAAATGGGCGCGCAAATTTCTCTATAGAGAGATGGCGCACATAGTCCGTTAATTCCTCATTGTTCACGTGGTTCAACCAAAGTTAAATTAATCTTACCACGCTCTTGGTCAATTGATTTTACCCAAACGGTTACGATTTGTCCGACAGCAACAACTTCATGAGGATTTTTCACAAAGTTTTTGCTCAGGTCAGAAACATGAATCAATCCGTCATTTTTAATACCAATATCCACAAAGGCACCAAAATCGACAACGTTACGCACTGCTCCTTCAAGTTTTTGGCCCACACGTAAATCGCTCGCGGAAAGAACATCTTGGCGTAAGATTGGTGCATCAAAATTATCACGTAAATCACGTCCTGGCTTTGTCAAATCAGCAATAATATCTGTCAATGTTTCGCGACCAACCCCAAGTTTTTCTGACATTTCGGAAATATTTACTTTTTTCAAAATTGCTGCGGAATTCGCATCGAGGTCTGCTATATCAAGTGTTTCAAGTAATTTTTCGACCACTTGATACGACTCTGGATGGACTCCAGTGTTATCAAGGAAATTCTTTGCTTCAGGAATACGAAGGAAGCCTGCTGCCTGCTCAAAAGCTTTCGCCCCTAAACGTGGAACTTTTTTCAACTGCGCACGGCTTTTGAGAGCTCCATTTTCCTCACGAAACTTCACGACATTGTTGGCTAAGGTTTTGTTAAAACCAGCAACATGTGAAAGTAGCGCTGGACTTGCTGTATTTACATTGACACCAACTTGGTTGACGACCGTTTCAACAACAAAGTCCAAGTTTTCGGTAAGTTTCTTCTCTGCAACATCATGTTGATATTGTCCTACACCAATAGCTTTCGGTTCTATTTTCACCAACTCAGCCAAAGGATCTTGCAACCTTCTTGCAATGGAAATAGCCGAACGTTTTTCTACCGTCAAGTCCGGAAACTCTTCACGCGCCAACTCTGATGCCGAGTAAACAGAAGCCCCAGATTCACTCACGATGACATAAAAGACATCAGACAGGCTGTTTTCTTTTAAGACTTCGGCCACAAATGCTTCGGATTCACGACTGGCTGTTCCATTACCAATAGCTATCATATCAACCTTATATTTAGAAATAAGCGCTGCTAAATCCTTTTTCGCTTGGGCAATTTGACTCGCATTAGCAGGTTTTACTGGATAGATAACTGTCGTCGTCAAAAGTTTACCTGTTGCATCAACAATGGCAAGCTTTGCTCCTGTACGATATGCGGGGTCAAAACCCATCACTGTTCGCCCTTTAAGCGGTGCCACCAAGAGTAGATTTTTCAAATTTTCACCAAACACTTCGATGGCTGCATCTTCAGCTTTTTCTGTTAATTCACCCCGTACTGCACGTTCCATCGCTGGAAGCAGCTTTTTCTTCACTGCTTCTTTTATGGCTAAACTCATATATTTGTTGTTTCGCGCAGCAAAACGATTTTCAAAAAAGCGTAAAATCTTATCTTCGTTATGTTCAAATTTCACAGAAAGAACGCCCATCTTTTCGCCACGATTCAAAGCGAGTACACGATGATTAGGAAGCTCAGATACTTTCTCCGCAAATTCATAATAAATTTGGAAGACTTTTTTCTCATCAAGGCTTTGCTCTTTCAGACGACTTTCTAAGAGGCTATTTTGTTTCACTTCGCTCAATAGCCAGCTCCGCAATTTAGCATCCTCAGAGATCGCCTCTGCCAGGATATCCATGGCACCTTGAAGCGCTTTTGCTACTGTGGCGAAAGTTTCATTCGTATATTTCTCTGCTTCTGCTTCAAGACTTGGTGTATTTTTAACAATGAGTTGTGCAAGCGGGAAAAGACCATTTTCTTTCGCCACTGTGGCTTTTGTGCGGCGTTTTTCTTTATAAGGAAGATAAAGGTCTTCAACTTCGGACAGCTTCTCAGCCGCTGCTATTTGAGCCTTAAGCGCATCCGTTAATTTGCCTTGCTCCTCAATCTTGGACAGCACTGCTGTTTTTCGATCCTTAAGTTTTGTTAGGCTATCATTTTCGTCAATAATTTTTTTGATTTCAACTTCATCTAAGCTGCCCGTAACTTCTTTTCGATAACGGGCAATAAAAGGTACTGTGTTACCTTCTGCTGTCAGTTCAAGTACTTTTTGAACTTGTGAACTTTTAATATTTAGTAATTCAGCTATTTTTTGCGTATTTTCCATTCTTCCATTTTACCATATTATCACCATTTTCAATTCATGTGATTTCGATGTTTATTTGCTAAAATAGCTCTAGTAAAAAATTAGAAAGTGGAAGAAATGGAATATTTAGAATTAGCCCAAACACGCCATGCCGTCAAAAAGTTTGATAGGAAGAAAGTTCCTCTTGAAGAGATAAAAGACATTATTAAAACTGCTCGTTTAGCCCCTTCAGGCATTAATATACAAAGTTGGCACTTTGTCGTTATTGATTCAACTGAAGCCAAAGCCGCACTTTTAAAAGAAGTCAATCCTTCAAATCACGAGCAGATTGAAACAGCAGGTGGCTTGATCATGATTTTTGCGGACAGTCAATATGCTGATCGCCTTAAACTTATTAGCGAGCGTGGCAGTGAAGAACTTTCAAGCCTTGACATTGAACGCTTTACTCAACGCTATCAAGCTTATGTCAATAGTTTTGATGCTGAATATCTCAATACCTATATGTCTATGACAACTGGCCTTGTCACAATGAACTTGCTCTATGGTATCTATGATAAAGGTTATAAAGCCAATGTTGTCCTTGGCTATAAACGCACAGAAAAAATCAATGAGATTCTCAACGTCGATAAAAAATACCGTCCAGAACTCATCATCCCTTTTGGAACTTCTGAGGAAACTGGCCAACCAAGCTTTCGGTTGGGGCTTGAGGATATTATGGAAATTCGGTGATAAAAAATCTGCATTTAAGCAGATTTTTTATTTTGAGTTCAATATTTTTGAGAGTTTTATTGAAAACAAAAAACTCTAAGTCAATCTGACTTAGAGTTATAACTCGTGTGAAACGAGATTACATCATTTTGTTGTAGAATTCGACGATAAGTGCTTCGTTGATTTCTGTATTGATTTCATCGCGCTCTGGAAGACGAACGAGTGAACCTTCAAGTTTATCAGCATCGAATGATACGAAGTTTGGACGTCCTTTAGTTGCTTCAACAGCTTCAAGGATTGCAGGAACTTTCATAGATTTTTCACGAACTGAAATCACTTGACCAGGTGCTACACGGTATGATGGGATATCAACGCGTTTACCATCAACGAGGATGTGACCGTGGTTTACGAATTGACGTGCTTGACGACGTGTAGTTGCAAGACCAAGACGGAATACAACGTTATCCAAACGTTGTTCAAGCAAAGTCATGAAGTTGAAACCAAGAGTTCCTTCTTTAACACGTGTAGCTGCTACAAACAAGTTACGGAATTGACGTTCAGAAACACCGTAAGTGAAACGGAGTTTTTGTTTTTCAGCCAATTGCAAACCGTATTCAGAAAGTTTTGAACGGTTGTTAGGGCCGTGTTGACCAGGTACGTAGTTACGACGTGCAAGTTCTTTACCAGAACCTGTAAGTGAGATGCCGAGACGGCGTGATTGTTTCCAAGATGGACCAGTATAACGTGACATGTAAATGTCTCCTTCAAATTTTTTTTGAAGAATATTGACAGCCTCGAATTCGTGCATTTCACTTTCGCCTTACAGCTTCGGTTACTTCGTAACAAGGGAAATGTTGACGAGTTTTCTAGCTGACTGCTATATTCAACTTTACTATTTTAGCAAAATTATTAAAAACTGTCAACATGACTAGTGAATCATTTACAGTATTCTTCTTATTTAGATTTTACTTTAACAACTGCTGCAACACTATCGCTGCTTCGCTTCATTTTCGTCTGGTAATAAAACACAGGAATACCGGCAAGCGTAATAGCAATCCCAATCATCGCAAGAACGGGCTGCTGTGTAATAGTCGTCCACATGATAAACAAGGCACCCAACATTCCAATGACAGGAAGGACAGGGTAAAGTACAACCTTATATGGACGGTGCAAATTTGGCTCCTTTTTGCGGAGGATAAATACTGCAAGAATTAACAAGAAGGAGAAAAACCACATTACAAAGATGACCAGATTTGTCAGGATATCAAAGGAACCTGCTGCCATAAAGATGCAAACTAAACTCCCAACCAAGGCCGTTGAAACAAAGGGAATGGCATTTTTATTGAGTTTACTCAAGTGTTTTGAGAAAGGAAGTGAGTTTTCTAAAGCTAGAGCATAAGGCACACGAATTGCTGTCATTGTGTAGCCATTGAGCGTGCCATAAACAGAAACTAAAATCCCAATCGTTACGAGCTTACCACCATTTACACCAAATAATTTTTGTGCAGCATCTGAAGCTGTATTTGCATTTCCTGCAATCTGATCCAGAGGCAGAACTTTCAAAAACCCTAAGCTAATGGCAATATAAATAAATGAAATAACCAATAGACCGATGGTGATAACTTTCGACAAATGTTTTTGCGGATTTTTCATCTCACCGGCGATATTCCCTACATTCATCCAGCCGTCAAAGGCAAACAAACTCGCGACCAAAGCGCCACCAAGACCGGCAAAGAATCCGATATTTTGTCCCGCCTGAAGCGGAAACAACTGCACATCCACTTGCGAATTGGTTGTCAAACCAAAAATAATAATTAAAAAGATTGGGATTAATTTTAAAATCGAAGTCACTTGCTGAAAACGTGAAGTAAAACGTGAACCCAGTAGATTAATAGACATGATAGTTAAAATAGAGGCAATAGCGATAGGTAATAATAAGCCTTGAGGTAGGCCAAGTAAGTTCAGAACTTGTGTGGCAAAGATTATTCCTAGGGCTGCCATATTTCCAGGATTATAAATTAATACTTGTACCCAGCCAAAAAGAAAGCCCACTAGTTTTCCATAACTGCGCTCTAAATATTTTACAGCACCACCTGTTTCCGGAATGGCAGCAGCAAGTTCAGCAACACTGAGTCCAGCGCAAATCGATAAAATACCACCCACTGCCCAAGCAAGCAAAGTTAGCGAAGCAGATTGAGTTACTGCAACCATCGCAGCAATTTTGAAGAATACTCCTGCTCCAATAACCGTTCCGACAACGATAGATAAGGCTCCGAAAAAACCGACATCATTTTTCAAGTCTTTTTCCATATAATATCTTCCTTAAGTAATATATTCACTAATTTTTTTAGTGTTATGCACTATTATACTTCAAGTACTTCTACACACCTAACAATTTGCGGGACTTTAGGAGCTTGTTAAGCAAATGTAATTCTTTAGATGAATTAAAGAACAAAAAACTCAGCTACGAAAACTTCTCAGCAAACACAACTCAATGGCTGTCCGAAGACAACATCTTTTTATCCACTGCTATTTTTTCAAACCAATCTTACAGAAGACCATGAACAATCTCCTTAAAAATTAATACCAGTTTGTTGGGTTATACCAACAAGAAAATGTAGCAGAAGATCTTCCATAAGTAGTTGCAAGTGCCCATTGTTTAAATCCAGCATTTGCTACTTGACTTCTCGTACCTACTTTAGCTTTAGCACCATGTCTTTGATATCTAGAGCTGTAATGGTTAGAATGTCCTCTTTTCATTCTTCCCCAATCATAAAGGTCAGAAAAATATACCCATCTCCCTGAAGCATGATTAATAGCTGGTCTTGCTTTCTTATTGGTGTTAGACCCTAAATTACTTTCTACAATATTACCTTCAGGGTCAAAATGGATATATCCCTCAGAATCTGATGTGTGTGTGATATCCCCATATGGCTCTTGTTTGTCCGCAAAAGCCACTGAACCACCTAGGAAACCGCCGAACAGTCCAAAAGAAAGTACTAAAGTTGCTAAATATATCATTTTTTTCATATTTACCTCCAAAAATTTTTTATATACAATGTCGCTGTGTCTCCGATAATTTTAAAGCCGAGGATTGTTCATGATCTTGTGTAGGGTTGATTTAAAAAAAGAGTAGCGCAAAATTAAAGTTCTATGCTTTTATTCCCTTTCTTTGCCAGTTCCTCATCATGGGTGACAATGATTACTGCTTTCCCCTCTATTGATTGTTGAAATAAAATATCCGTAACGATATCTCTGTTGAGCGAATCTAAAGAACCTGTCGGTTCATCCGCTAAGATAAGTATGGATGGCTTTAAAATAATTCGCGCGAGTGCAACGCGCTGTTTTTCTCCTCCAGATAAACTGCTAATCATTGTGGATAGTTTTTTATTTAAATTGACCGCATTCAGTGCCTCCTTTTTTTGTTTTACTTTCTCTTTCCTACTTAATTTGCTATATTTTAAGCCTATTTCTAAATTAAAATTAATTGTTTCTTCTTCAACTAGACCGAAATCTTGAAATAAAAATGATATTTTATTTCTCTTGATTTTTAGTTTTTCTTTTCCTTTCAGCTCTGCCGCTTCAATACCTTCAAATAAATATTCTCCTGAACTTACCGTGTCGTTCATCCCTAGTATGTTTAACAGCGTCGTCTTTCCAGAACCACTGACACCTTTGATGGTAACAAAATCACCCTTATTTACAGTAAACGCATTGATTGAAAAAATGGGTTTATCCTGTATTTTTTTTTGGACATTAGATAGAGAGACTATTTCGTTTTTATTCATCACTTTCCCCTTTAAAGATTTAATTAGACTGTCTTTTTTCAACTCTAAACAAAGTCATACTGACTATAATGACATTGAGTACCATGGCCAGAAAGATATTAATAACAAATTCTTTGCTGATTTCAGACAAGAATGCAGCTATAGTTAAACCCATCATTAGTTCGAATAGCAGCAATAAAAAGACGGATGCATAAGTTTCAAAAAAGGAATAACCGTTTAGCCTTAGCAAATAAAATTTTTTATTATGATACTGGAAAAAATAGGCAGTGGTGAGTAAGCAAACAATGGAAAAGACAAATACAGTCAATAGGGAGCTGATTAATAAAGAGCTGAGCGAACCAGACAGGCTTTTTATTAGCGTAATCTCTGACTTTTCATAGGGGACAAAAGAAGGTAAATTATCTGTTAACTTGTTTTTCTCTAAAAGCCCGTTAAGCTTTTCACTTGCCTTCCCAGCTGTTTTTATTTTGATTGGCGGATACATAGCACCACTAAAAATATTCCTTTCCCAACTGTCGCTGTTTTTGAGTGTTAAAATATCTAAAATAGGATAGTCATCAATCCATGGCTTATTGGGAACAAAACTGTAGACAGGTTGTTTATCTTTGATATAGATAATCTCCGTTAATTTATCCTCAAATTGGAGTAAGTCTTTAAAATAGTATTCTTCTATCTTCTTTAAGTCATCACTTCCCTTGAATCTTTCGGGAATGAGTAATATCCTTTTTTCTTCACTTTCTTCTATAAGGACTCTCTGATTATTTTCATCTAAAATCTCGAATTTTTTTAAATAATTAGGGTTGAGTTGTATCTCTCTCCCAAATACTTCGTTCTCTTTTGTATTATAATGTTGTATACTTACCAGCAAGCTTCCCTTTTGGTTTAAATAGCGATAAATTTCCTCCTCTTCTTCTGCTCTAGAATCCTTGTCATAGGTAAATTCAAGTTGATTTTTTCCCACAACAACGGGGTAAAAAACATGATAGTTATCTTCACTTATTTTTTTAGGCACTTCACTATTAAAGGTGATATTGGAGGCTTGATACATAATCCTTGCTAAATCTAGGTGAGTTGCGACTAACATCATCAGAAAAATAAGTTTTATCGCTGTTGGCAATACGTTGATAAATAACTTTTCTCCTTTATTTTTACTCTCTTTTTTTCTCCGACCTAACTTCTCCACGACATAAACCAGCAGCATCAACCAAACATAACTCAAGGCTAGGAGGAGGCCAATATTGATCATAAAATTGACACAATAGATGCTTGAAATACGTCCTAATAAATAGGTAAGTAAAGCAATGGATGCAAAAATACAAGTTGCATACCCCTTGCCGATAAAGTTATTTATACTCGCTACGATAGAATAGCCATTTTGTCGTAAAATATGAATTTTTTTATGAACCGAAAAAATCCAAAAACTTAACATCACTATAAAAAAGGCTATGCCAATCTTTAAATAGCTTGAAATATTGTAAATGTCCCTACCCGATGATAATTCGTAATTTTCACTTTTTTCAAAATCTGCAAAATCTTTGTAAGTATAGTTCTCATCAAAAGCTTTGTTATAAGCATTTTTAATCTGTTCTACCGTATCTTTATATTTGTTTTTATCCTCTGTTTTTATAAAAACTTGCCACTCAAATTCATTTTTATTTTTTAAATTATCTATACCGTCTATAGTTAAGACTGATTTACTCAATGGAGGGCTGTACACGCTTTTTTGATGCATCTGAGGTGCATACAAGGTTATCTCTGCTTTTTCTAGAAACTTAAAATTGATCCCTTCTTTGATAAAGTACCCTTGGTCTACAACTTTATAGAGTGTAAATAATCCCTCCTGTTTTGAAATTTTTTCTATAATATCAATCGCACTGTCATTCTCTTTTTTATTCGTTATTTTTTTAGGTTTTTTTACAGGAGAATAACTATCCGTATATCTAAAAAAATCAGTTACTTTATCTCTTGAATATTGCTCTACCTGAAAAATAAACATTCCAAATAAAATGCTGAGTAGAAGAATAGCAAGATTAAATTTTAAAATTCTTTTTTTCAAAAAAGCCTCATTTCAGTTAGTACTTTTATTCTCAAGGTCTGTTTTCTACTATTTTTTGATCTATTCTGCAATGTTGACTTCACATCCTCCTATTCACAATAAATTTTATTCATGGCACACTATTATCCGTAAAAAAATATGAAATATAACAAAAAAATCAAAAAAACTTTTTAACTGCTACTTCTAGAATCGCAATGCTTCTTTGATATCTCCTATTTGCTTTAACGTATATAGTACGTCCTGATACTAGAGTGACAATATTAATGCTAACTTCAAAGCAAAATAAAAAAATAGACTCCAAGGAATCTATTCTTTAACTCGATGACATCAACCGCAATACAGGCTCAGTTTTCATTTCCAACAAAAAAACTCATCTACGAAAGATGAGTTAGGGTTAGTCGGTAATCGGGAAGACAGGATTCGAACCTGCGACACCTTGGTCCCAAACCAAGTACTCTACCAAGCTGAGCTACTTCCCGAAGGTATGAAAATTTTTTACAATAATAAAACGGGCAAGCCCGAATTAATTATTATGCACCCGGCAGGATTCGAACCTGCAACCGCCTGATTCGTAGTCAGGTACTCTATCCAGTTGAGCCACGGGTGCGTTTTTTAACTACTTGATTATTATAGCAAATCAAATTTGCGAATGCAAGAATAAACTCATAATTAAACAAAAAAAACCGAAATTATTCAGTTTTTTTATTCTAAAAGTAGCTGTGCGAATTAACGACTAAAGGTATTCCATGACAGTAAGAGAGCAGCCAATATAAAAATACTCAGTAATAAAATAAAATCATTTTTCGACCATTTGAGCTGACGATATTTACTGCGCCCATCGCCTCCTTGATAGCCTCGTGACTCCATGGCAACTGCTAAATCTTCTGCACGGCGGAAGCTCGAAACAAAGAGCGGAATCAATATCGGGATAATCGAGCGGACTTTTTGCAAGAGATTCCCTTCACCAAAATCCATACCTCTTGCCTTTTGGGCATTCATAATCATGGTTGTATCGTCCATCAATGTTGGAATAAAGCGAAGTGAAATCGAAAGCATAAGTCCTAATTCATGTACCGGTACCTTGATTTTCTTCAAAGGTGCTAAACCAGTTTCAATACCATCTGCCAAGGTTAGCGGCGGCGTGGTCAATGTGAGTACTGTTGACATAAAGATAATTAACACAAAGCGGAAGAAAATATAGAGTGCGTTAATTAAGCTCTCTGTTGATATTTTCAATATCCAAAATTGAAAAATAATATGTTCTCCAGGTGTAAACAGCATCTGAAAAATAACTGTAAATAAAATCAAGCCAATCATCGGTCTTAGACCTTTAAGGAAATAAGAAATAGAAATTCCTGATAAAAGGACACCAGCAAAAGTGTAAAGAATTAAGAGTAAATAGCCTAACCAGTCATGTGCAAAGAAAATCACGATAACAAAAATAAACATGACTAAAAGTTTGCTACGAGGATCCAGACGATGAATCAGCGAATTTCCAGGGATGTAACGTCCCATAAGCATATTTTGCATTCTACTTTTTCGCCTCCTTCAGCATTTGAATCAACTCTTGACGTTTGATAGGCAAGCGGTCAAAGACCACACCTCGCTGCTCTAACTTGACAGCAAATTCTGTTGTTTTAGGTACACCAAGCTCATGCTGCATCAAAAATTCAACATTTTGAAAAACGTCTTGAGGACTACCTGATGAAATAACACGTCCTTTTTCTAAGAGATATACCTTGTCTGCATATTCGGCCACGTCATCCATATTATGTGTGACCAAAACAACTGTCTGTCCTTCTTGATGCAGGTGACTAAAGAGCTCCATCATCTCGATACGGGCTTTGGGATCCAATCCAGCAGTGGGTTCATCAAGAACTAAAACTTTAGGTTCCATTGCTAAAATTCCCGCAATGGCAACACGGCGCATTTGTCCACCTGATAATTCAAAAGGCGATTTTTCAAAGTTTTTTTCTGCTAGACCGACAAGCTCGAGCTTTTCACGCGCAATTTTAAGCGCCTCTTCTTGCGAAACACCAAAGTTTTGTGGACCAAAAGCAACATCTTTCAAAACCGTTTCTTCAAAAAGCTGACTTTCTGGAAACTGGAAAACAACCCCCACCTTTTTACGTGCTGGCTTGATTTCTTTTTGTTTACTGCTGGCCTGAATGACAATATCATCAATATTGACCTTACCTTCTGTAGGTTGCAACAGGCCATTAAGATGTTGTAATAGTGTTGATTTCCCTGAACCTGTATGGCCAATAAGGGCAGTATAACTTCCTTCTGCCACCTCTAAATTGATGTCAAAGAGCGCTCGACTCGCAAAGGGAGTATTCGGTTGGTAAGTGAAATTTACCTTATCAAATTTAATCATTTTCTCAGTCTTTCTGCTAAGAGTTCTGCCAGTTCTTCTTCATTTAAATATTTTTCTGGCAAGTTAAAGTCCGCTCGTAAATCCTCGGCTAAGTTCGATGTGAAAGGCATATCTAAACCAATATTAATCATATCCTCACCAGAACCAAAAAGTTCCTCTGGCTTGGCGGATTTGATAATTTTACCCGCACGCATGACCAATACACGATCAGACAGGGTAGCTTCATCAAGGTCATGAGTAATCGAGAGCACTGTAAGATTATATTCTGCCTTAATTTCACGGATAACGCGCATGATTTCAGCACGTCCTGTCGGATCAAGCATGGAAGTTGCCTCATCAAGAATAATAATTTCTGGACGCAATGCGATAATCCCTGCAATAGCAACACGCTGTTTTTGTCCACCAGATAATCGTGCAGGTTCCTTGCCTTTAAACTCTAGCATATTGACTTGTTTTAAAGCCTGGTCCACACGCAAAATCATCTCTTCACGAGGAATACCCTGATTTTCCATTCCAAATGCGACGTCGTCCTCAACAGTTGCTCCAACAAATTGATTGTCAGGGTTTTGGAAAACCATTCCTATTTTTTGACGAAGTGCCCAAACGTTCTCTGAACTTAAAATTTGTCCGTCAATTTTTATATTTCCAGATACATTTTCAAGTAAACCGTCAATAGCACGAGCTGTGGTTGACTTTCCTGAACCATTTTGACCAATGATAGAAACCCACTCTCCTGCTTGGACAGCAAAAGATACCCCATCTAAAGTGGGCGCTTCTTGATCTTCTTCATATTTGAAAGTTAGATTTTCTACTTCGAGGATTTTATTCATAAAACTAATTATACCAAATGACTTGCATTTTCGCTATCTCTCATTTTTGCAAAAAAGCCCTGATGTCAGGGCTTAAACATTTTTGCAAAATCAACTTCCTCTTCAGTAACTTTAAAGTCCTTCAGAGCCGATTTTAAGGCAAGATTTTTTGCTTTCTTGGGTAGCTGGTACTTTTCTTCAGAATTGTTCGTAGAAGGATTAGCCAACTTTTGTTGCGGACTTTTTTTTCTTGGCATTTTTGGCTTCATAGTTTTTTCGGACAACTTTATTTCTGGAAAGGCAAGCTTAAGCTTTTCAATAATCTTTTCTACACCGAAATTACTGCCTATCCAGAAAGGTGTATCACTCGCTTTTGCTGCTTCTTTTGCAAATCGAACTGAAGCATGAGCGACATTGAGGTTCCGAATCATCACAAAGTCAGCTTGCGCAACTAATTGGTCAATTTCGGAACGCCTAGGTTTTTTCTTGTCAAAACCGAGAAAGCCAACTTCTACAGCTGCTAGTCCTGCACGTAAGTCATGCCAATAGCCTGATTCACAAATTACTAACACAGTTTTCATATTAGCTTTTCCTTATGAATTTGTTCTACAGCTGCTTTACCGTCATTGAGTTTTTCCCAGATGACTACTCGATGCTCAGCGAGGGACTTTTTCACATCAATAATTCGTTGATTTGAAGAGCCTCTAAATTGGAGCAATAAGTTTTTCTTACTGAGTTTAAAGCGACCGTCAACAAGTATATCAATATTTCGCAAAAGCTCAAGTTTGGTTTCATCCTCTTGTAGAAGCTCTTCCCAAGTATAACCCGTCCAAGACCAAATATCCTTTTCAGGAAGTTCTGCGCGTATACGTTTGACAAGCGGTAAAGCAACGCCAGTATTGAGGAAAGGCTCACCACCAAGTAATGTCAATCCCTGAACATAAGACTGGCTCAAGTCAGTCATGATTCTTTCTTCTAATTCTTTTGTATATGGACTACCGTAACGGAAATTCCAAGTTGCTTGATTATAGCATCCTTCGCAGTGGAATTTACAGCCGGATAAGTAAAGCGAGCAACGTACACCTTCACCATCAACAAAATTGAAAGGCTTATAATCTGAAACATAGCCCTGTTCCAAATCCGCAGCAAGCCACTCTTGTGGTTTTGGATTATTCATCTGCCATTACTCCTATCTCTATTTTATCTAAAATTTCACAATTCATCCTCTTAATCACAATGAAGAGGATATCATGCAGACAAGCCGGATAAAGCTTGACGTTCCTCATTAGACCCTTTAGGGGCAATGAGAGTAGCGTATCAAAAAATGAGCAATTTCTTCCGAAACTACTCATTCTATTATACTACTTTTTAGACTAAATCATTTGATTTTTTTTGCTCACGACGCGCAATAAATGGAAGGAGCATTCCTAAAAGAATTAAGACAACTGGGGTCAAAATGTTCGAAGTCAATTGGAACCACCAAGCCGAAGGGTCGGCAGCAAAATCAACTTTTGGTACCATACCAAGGACACATGCTACTAAAGTGAACAAGAAACACCAGATACCAGCAAACATCGCCAAGCGTTTTTGCTTGATAAATTTGTATTCAGAAGTAAAGTGTTTGATCGCACGATTAAGCATGATAAAGGCGAAGAATACCCACATGTAGCGCATTGGCATCACCACTGAGTTTAAGTTTGTCAGCCATTTGACCAATTCGTTCATGTTTCCTATTCCAAGCAAAGGCATCAAAATAACGATACTTACCAAAATTCCTGTCAATACGAAACCATTGATCAGTGTTCCTTTGGCAGTCGTTTTACGTAGCCAAGCTGGAACAAATTGTGGATCTGCATCCGCAAGCAAAATACGCAATGGCGCATCTATTGAAAAGGCAAGCGCAGCAATTTGACCGATACCTTGTGTAAAGGCATAAACATACATCAGGCTATTGCCAATACCATAGTGTTCGCCAAGCATTTGAAAGGCAGCATAGGCACCATTGGCCATGAGGTCATCAGGCAAGTTACCACTTGTAAAGAGCATACCCATCGCAACTGAGCCAAGAACGGCACAGACACCGACCATTGCAGCAAGCATAAACATTGCTTTTGGAAACTCACGTGCAGGACTCTTCATTTGGTTGACATAAGGTGAAATTTTTTCTGCCCCACCAACCGCAAAGACCAGCATAGAGATTGTTGTGAAGTAACTGAAGTCGAATTTAGGGATATATGTGTTGATATTTCCCATATCTGGCGTTGCGATTGCAAAGTCTTTTGCAATAAAAGGAACGCTGACAGCCATCACGATAAAGAGCAAGCTCATGACAAACATTGCTGTTCCTGCAAGTCCCCCAATAACTTTAAGCGTGTTTAAACCTTTTGTTGCGAGCCAGAGGAAGAGAAGGAAAATAATCAATGAAATGATGGCAACCATCGGAACAGACATCAAACTTACAAGCTGTCCATCTCCACGACCAATCCAACCAAAGGCAATCAAAATAGCTTGAGGTTTTTGGGCCAGATAAGGGATATGCACAACCCAATATGTCCAGGCTGCATAGTAGGCAAGACGTTTTGTTGAAGTTTGTTCAACCCACGAACTTACGCCTCCTTTACTGTCTTTAAAAGTTGAGCCTAACTGCCCAACAATAAGTGCATAAGGTACAAAGTAAAGCGCCAAAATCAAAATCCATGAGGTAACAACTGTGATCCCTTGCTGGGCGAAGTTATTGACCACATTTCCCATGCCCCAAACCATGTTGAAGGCGATAAATGCGACGGTAAACCATCTAATTTTTTTAGTGTCCATATTACTCCTTAAAATTTTTTATCACTCTGCGGACAAGACAAAGTAATTTTTTACGCGCCTTTTACAAATATAAAAAAGCGGTTGCATTAAAATTATAAAATAAAACTTAAACACTGTCAATATTATTCTTGAATTTTCACTAAAATTTAAAATTTGTCCCTGCTTTTTTATCTTTTCATAAAAAAAATGAATCCTAAGATTCACTTTTTACTTTATTTTACAAACTTACTCTTTGCATGATCTACAGCTTCACTGTCAATGCTCTCGCCATCTTCAAGAACACCTACAGAGCCATTCATATGTTTGACACGCGCTGATATTTCTTTATGACGACCATGAACCATAGGGCGAGCTTGAGGGTTACCTAGGTAACCACATGTTCGTTTTACCACATCACATGTTTGTGGGTTAGCATTGTCACATTGGGGACATTTAAAGCCACGCTCAGTCGCAGTAAAGTCTCCTTCGAAACCACACTCATAACAATGGTCAATCGGTGCATTTGTTCCCAAATAGCCGATACGATCATAAGCAAAGTCCCAAACGGCTTCAAGTGCACGAGGATTTTGTTGAATCATTGGATATTCCGCATAGTGGATAAAACCTCCGTTGGCATAAACGGGATAATCTTTTTCAAATTCCAATTTTTCAAATGGAGTTGGATTTTTACGCACATCATAATGGAAGCTGTTCGTATAGTAATCTTTATCGGTGATATCCGCAACAGAACCAAATTTCTCCTTATCCATACGACAGAAACGGTCTGTCAGACTTTCACTTGGTGTAGAGTAAACAGAGAAATGATAACCGGTTTCTTTACTCCAGTCTTTACAATCTTGGTTCATACGTTTTACGATTTCCAAAGTAAAGTCTTTTGCTTCCTTGTTATTTTCCCACGTTGGTCCATAGAAACTTGTTGCAACTTCATAAAGGCCGATATAGCCAAGGGAAACTGTTGCACGTTCATTTTTATAAAGCTCATCGACTGAATCTTCAGCTTTCAAGCGACCCAAGGCCCCATTCATAAAGAGTATAGGGGCATTTTTGGGTTGGGCTTCTTTTGTACGATTAACACGGAAAACCAAAGCATCCTTAGCAATGGCAATGCGTTCATTAAAAATTTCCCAAAACTTTTCTTTATCGCCTGCCGCTTCAAGTGCAATACGTGGAAGGTTTACCGTTACTACTCCGAGGTTATTACGGCCAGCAGTTACTTCATTGCCCTTTTCATCTTTCCAACCATGAAGGAAGCTACGGCATCCCATACTTGCTTTAAATGAACCTGTTAACTCGACAATCTTGTCATAAGACAAGATATCTGGATACATACGTTTTGTGGCACACTCTAGTGCCAAGTTTTTAATATCATAGTTTGGCGTACCGACTTCAAGATTCAAACCACGCTTCAAGGTGAAAATTAATTTAGGGAAAATAGCTGTACGATGCTCTTTTCCTAAACCTCCGATACGGACTTTCAGGATAGCTTTTTGGATTTCACGTGCATACCAGTCTTCTCCTAAACCAAAACCAACTGTAACAAAAGGCGTTTGCCCATTTGAAGTAAAAAGCGTATTGATTTCATATTCCAAAGATTGCATCGCATCATAGATATCTTTTTTAGTTTTTGCTTGAGCATAGGCTTCACGTTTTTCCGGTTGCTCAATCCACTCTTCCGCATCTTTTAAATGCTTCGCATAGTTTAATTTTGCATAAGGTGCTAAAATTTCATCAGCACGGTCAAATGAACAGCCGCCGTATTGTGAGCTAGCTACATTTGCAATAATTTGTGAAGCTTGAGCAGTTGCTGTTTGAATGGACTTAGGTGAGTCTACTTGAGCATTCCCTAATTTAAAGCCATTTTCAAACATATTTTTAAAGTCAATCAAACAACAGTTTGACATCGTTGTGAAGGGAGAATAATCTAAGTCATGATAATGAATTTCCCCTTTTTGGTGGGCATTCGCTACATGAGGAGGAAGCATCTTTAAACCAATGGCTTTAGAAACAGCACCTGCAGTTAAGTCACGCTGTGTATTGAAAACATCGCTATCCTTGTTGGCATTCTCATTGACAACCGTTTGGTCCTTGTTGATCAATTTTTCGATGGTAAAGTTAATGTCTGTTGCCTTACTTCTTTCAAGATCACGTTGTGTGCGATAAGTTGTGTAAACTTCCGCCCACTTTGTTTCACCAAGTTCCATCAACAGATGTTCCACAATACTTTGAATTTCATAAATCTTAACATTATCCGTAAAACGTGTGAATATTTCGTGTACTACACGATCGCAGATTTCTGCTATACGCTCCTCTGAAGCCGGAGGTAGTATTTCGTCCCCGGCTTTTTGCAACGCCTCAAAAATTTTGCTGCTGTCAAACTTTACGGAGCGACCATCACGCTTAATCACACTGATTTCTCGATCTGTTACAACAGTGCTTTCCTCAACCATTTTCATTGTTTCGTTCCCCCATTTTTTAATTCCTTGTGCTTCTATTCTATCAAATAAATTTTTCTTTTTCCACTATATCTAGTATCATTTTTTATGAAAACAAAAGAAAGCACACTATATATAGTGTCGAGGCCCAAAATAAAAAAAGAGCTATTTTTGCTCTTTTTTAGTCATTAATCACATTAATTTGACAAGATTTCATTGTTTCTAAAGCTGCACGATGACTTTCTGGAGTTACACCCGCACAACATGAGGCATCAACAGTAATTTTTACTTCTGGAGCAAATGACTTAATCAATAAAGCATTTGAAACCACACATATATCTGTACAGATACCAATGAGTTCCACTTGCTCCACATTCTCATTGCGGATATATTCTGCAAGCTCTACTGAACCAAAAATATTTTTTTCGAACACACGTTGAAAGCCAACTTGTGCTTCCTTACGTATTTCCCAACCCTTAGTACCTTTTTGACAGTGAATTACTGGCAAGTTTTGTCCTTCTTGAGTTGTTAGGTAATCTTCAAAGTGTGTATCTTGTGTAGCAAGTCGTTCATTTTCAGCGTAAGACACCAACTTCTCGATAACCTTTGGAACAATGGCTTGCGCTTCTTTTGTGCCCAAAGAACCATCTATAAAATCATTTTGAAAGTCAATCAATACCAGTAATTTTTTCATAAGCAAATTATAGCAAATTTACTTTAAAAAGCAAATGCTGATAAAAAATAAGCTCTCCTTCCAGCTCCAAAAGAAAAACTCCATACTCGGAGTTTTTTTCTATATTAACGATGGTACTTCTTGTCTAGATGGTTGTATACAGGAAGACCAATTAAGGTAAAGACAACACCAACCAAGGCTGGAACTTGGTTACTCATATAGTCTGAACTAATCAAGGTCATGACTAAGATGAAGACACCACCAATGATTGCAATAATTGGAATAACTGGATAAAGTGGTACTTTATATGGACGGACTAATTCTGGTTCGCGCTTACGTAAGATAAAGACCGTTATGAAAACCATAGTGTAGAAAATCCAAATTACAAAGACCAACATATTTGTTAAGAAATCAAAAGCATCGCTTGAAAGCATTGTTACAACTAACATGATTGCTGCAATTGCAACTTGCAGAATACCTGAGTTTACGGGCACGCCGCTCGCTGAAAGCTTTTTAAACGTTCTCCAGAAAGGGAAAGATTTCTCTGTTGCCAAAGCGTATGATGCACGCATTCCTGTCATTGAATAACCATTAATTGTACCGTAAACAGAAATTAAGATACCAATTGTGACAAGTTTACCTCCCATACCACCAAAAATTGTATTGGCAACAATAGCAGGGAGATTCGGATCATTTTCCATCAAGGTTGGAATACCTAAAGTACGAATATAAGCTGCATTGATAAAGACATATACAAACATGATAGCAACAATACCAAGAATAATCGCACGAGGCAAATGTTTAGCAGGGTTTTTCATTTCACCGGCAATATTACCAGCATAAATCCAACCGTCATAGGCAAACATAGTTGCTAAAAGACCTGAACCAATTGCAGACGCCAAGGATAAGTTTTCTCCTGCTGTAATAGGAAGCAATTGGAAATCAACACCACCAGGACGAAGTAACCCAACAACAACAATCAAGGCAATCGGAATTAACTTAATCACTGTTGTAACGGACTGAAGGCCTCCCGCAGCTTTAGAACTAATGAAGTTAATTAAGGTAACTGTAATTGCTGCAATTACACCGACTATTGCAGTGTTAGCTGCGCTCACATTCATCCCAAACAAATTTAAAAATTGTGTACCAAATACAACAGAGAGTGCTGCAATATTTGCAGGGAAATAGATAATAGACTGTGCCCAACCTAAGAGAAATGACCAACGTTTACCAAAACCACGTTGAATATAGCGAATCATCCCACCTGTTTCAGGGATAGCAGCAGCAAGTTCTGCAGCAGTTAATCCCCCACAAATTGAAATGATACCACCAAGTATCCAAACCAATATGTGCAATCCTGGTTGGCCTGTGAGTTCCGCAACTCGTCCAGCCTTGAAGAATACACCTGCACCAATAACCGTACCCATTACTGTTGTAAGGGCAGGGAAGAAACCAAGCGTTCGCTTCATTTCATTTTTTTGTTCCATAAGAGCTCCTCTTTCAAAGATAAATTTTTGATAAGATTAATAATAACAATGCTGACTCCTAACATCAGCATTAGAGAGTAATCTTGTAACCGATTACTCTCTTATTTTAACATAATTTTAGATTTTGTGATGGGATGAACTTAGTTTTTAGCCTTTTAATTTTTCTGTAAGTTTTTCAAGCATTTCTTTCGTCATTGCATCTAAATCATATTTAGGATTGAAGCCCCATTCTTCTTTGGCACAAGTTGCATCTATAGAGTTTGGCCAGCTGTCTGCAATACCTTGACGGACTGGATCTACATCATAATCCATTGTAAAGTCTGGCATGAATTTTTTGATTGACGCAGCAATTTCTTCAGGCTCAAAACTCATCGCAGTAATATTAAAAGCGTTACGGTTTACTAATTTGTCTGCAGGGGCATTCATCAAGTCAACAATAGCATCGATAGCATCAGGCATGTACATCATATCCATCTTTGTTCCTTCAGCGATAAAGCTTGAGTAATGACCATTTTTAATTGCCTCGTAATAAATATCTACAGCATAGTCTGTCGTTCCTCCACCAGGCAATGTTTTATAAGAAATCAAACCTGGGAAACGTACACCACGTGTATCAACACCAAATTTAGTGTAGTAGTAATCACAAAGCAATTCCATAGAAACTTTAGTCACACCGTACATTGTATTCGGACGTTGAATAGTTACTTGAGGTGTGTTGTCCATTGGAGTGCTTGGTCCAAAGGCAGCAATAGATGATGGTGAGAAGTATTGGAGGTTAAGTTCACGCGCTGTTTCTAAGGCATTAACCAAACCACCCATATTCAAATTCCAAGCAAATTGTGGCTTTGCTTCTGCAACAGCTGAAAGAAGTGAAGCCAAGTGGATAATTGTATCCACACCATTATCTTTAGCAATTGCCATCATTTTGTCACGGTCCATGACGTCCAAAATTTCAAAATGGCCGTCAGTCACAACTGGATTACCTTCAACTTCACGTACATCTGTTGCGATAACATTATCAACCCCAAGATCTTTCCGAAGACGTTCTGTTAATTCTGATCCGATTTGTCCGAGTGCGCCTGTGATGAGTACTTTTTTCATTATATTTTCTCCAATATATTTGTTGTATGCTTACTTGTAATAGAAAGTTTTTATTGCCCCAAGAAATTAAATCAAGCCGATTTCTTTACCTACTTTGGCAAAAACAGCAACAGCTTCATCTAACATTTCTTTCGTATGCGCTGCTGTAGGCATCGCACGTACACGTCCTGTTCCAAGCGGTACAGTTGGGAAGACGATAGGTTTAACATAGACGCCATTTTCAATCAATTTCTTAGAAAACTCTTGTGTTTTTGCTTCATCTCCAAGAATCACTGGTGTGATTGGTGTTTCAGATACACCTGTATCAAAGCCGGCTTTTTGTAATTCTTCTTTGAAGTATTTTGCGTTGTCCCAAAGTGTTTCAACATATTCTGGATGATCATGCATTAAGACAAAGGCTTCTTTTGCTGCTGCTGCTGCACCCGGTGTCAATGAAGTTGAGAAAAGGAAAGGACGTCCTTGTGATTTAAGCCAATCAACCAAAAGTTTTGATCCCGCTACATATCCGCCTACTACACCAATCGCTTTTGAAAGAGTACCGATTTGGAAGTCAATCTTATCTTGCAAGCCAAAATGTTTTACTGTACCGGCTCCGCCGCCCATAACACCAGAACCATGCGCATCATCAACATAAGTAATCAAATCATATTTTTCAGCGATTTCAACAATTTCTGGCAATTTAGCAACGTCCCCATCCATTGAGAACACACCGTCTGTGATGTACATTACTTTATTGTATTCACCAGACTCAGTCGCTTCTTTTGCTTTTGCTTCAAGGTCAGCCATATCTTGATGCTTAACACGGATAATTTTAGCACCTGAAAGACGACATCCGTCAATAATTGAGGCATGATTTAGTTCATCTGAAAGAATCGCATCACCTTTTTTCATTACGGCGCTAATCGCTCCCATATTACAATTGAAACCTGATTGAAACGCAATCGCGGCTTCTGTGCCTTTAAATTCAGCGATTGTTTTTTCCAATTCAATGTGTATATCTAAAGTGCCGTTGATAGTACGTACTGCACCAGCTCCAGCTCCATATTTATCTGTTGCATCTTTTGTTGCTTGAATTAATTCAGGACGTGTCGCAAATCCCAAATAGTTATTTGAAGCAAGGTTAATCATCTTGTTGCCCGCAACTGTAATCTCAGGACCATTAGCGCTATCTAAAACGTCAATTGTGTTGAGCAAACCCTTTTGTTTAAGGTCTCCAAGCCCATTTTCGAGGAACTGTGTTAAAACTTTTGAAGTCATTCTATAACCTTCTTTCAATTTTTAGTTACACACTTTGTAACCGTTTACAGTAAGTTTAACACTTTTTTTTTACTCATGCAAGAATTTTTTGCACTTTGATTAAATTTTAATTTAAATTACATGTCTTTGTGAATTTCGTGATATCAGAGTAAATTATCTCACGATTAAAAAAAGACTGAACTATACAAAAAAAGACTTTGAAATTCAAAGTCCTTTTGTTTTAAGAATTATTGATCATTGTCATTGGCAATGAGAAAATGATCCACAACATCTTCAATACGGGCCAAGTCAACATTCCCTCCTGAAACGATAGAAACAACTTTTTTGCCTTTCACATAATCATCAACTTTACCTGAAAGAATAGCTGCTGTTGCAAGAGCGCCAGCACCTTCCACCACAATTTTCGTACGTTGAATCAAATCTTTAATGGCTAATTCGATTTCTGCTTCCGTTACAAGAACCATATTATCAACGATTTGATTGACTACTTCAAAAGTCAATTCACCTGGATAAGCCACATGACAGCCATCTGCAATCGTTGGTGCTTCATCATGGTGCACTTTCTTACGTTCTCTAAAAGATGCAGTCATACCATGGCAATTTTCAGCTTGCACACCAATAACTTGGATATTAGGGTTAAAAGATTTCAAGGCAACCGCAACACCTGAAATCAAACCACCACCGCCTACTGGCACCAATACTGTGTCAACATCCCACAGATGATCTAAGATTTCTAGACCGATTGTTCCTTGTCCAGCCATTACTTCTGCATCATCATATGGAGGAATATACGTAATATTATTTTCCTTAGCGTAAGCCTCACAAAAGGCCTTTGAGTCATCAAACTGTTCACCTTCAAGCATTACTTCTGCACCATAGCCACGTGTGGCATCAACTTTAGCTTGAGGTGCACCTTTTGGCATAACAATAATGCTCTTGATACCGAGAAGTTTGGAAGTTAAAGCCACACCTTGAGCATGGTTCCCTGCTGAACACGCAATCACTCCACGATCTTTCTCTTCTTGAGATAATTGAGCAATCTTATTGAAAGCGCCACGGAACTTGAATGAGCCTGTTAATTGCATATTTTCAAGTTTCAAGTAAACTTCGCCACCTGTTTTAGCAGTCAAGAACATTGACTGAATCAAGGGTGTTTCACGTGCATATTGTTTAACAGTGTTTTGAGCTTTTTTAATATCTTTAATTGTAATTGGCAGATTTGCTAAATTTGGCATAATTCTTTTTCCTTAGATTTCTTTTTAAAGTTCCGTATAAGTGACATCAATTGAATCAGCAAGTGCTTTAGAAACAACTTTTCCTTTATAAACACTCAAACCAGATAAGAGTTCTTTTGATTTCAGCGCCTCATCTAAGCCTTTGACTGAAATATCCTTAAGGAAAGAGATATTGCCCTGAGCCAAAGCAATTGTCGCTGTACGAGGTGTTGCTCCTGGCATATTTGGCACAGCGTAATGAATTATGCCGTGTTTGATGAAGACTGGATCCGCATGGTTTGTTGCATGATCGATTGTTTCAACAGTTCCTCCTTGGTCAATAGCGATGTCCACGATAACAGAACCTGGTTTCATAGATTTAACCATATATTCTTTGACTAATTTTGGTGGTTTAGCGCCAGGGATTAAGATTGTTGAGATAAAGACATCTGCAAGTTTAATATTTTTTTCCAATGCTTCAGTTGTTGATTTAACGATTTCAACTGTTTTGCCTGCATAGCGTTCTTTAAGTTGGGCGATACGCGCATCACCAAGTTCAATGATAATAACCTTACATCCCAAAGCAACAGCCATATCGGCAGCATTTTCTGCAGCATTACCACCACCGAAGATAACAACTGTACCAGCCTCGATACCTTCAATACCAGGAAGAAGAATTCCTTCCCCTTCATGTTGTTTTTCAAGATAATATTGCCCAATATTAACTGCACGACGTCCCGCAATAGCTGACATTGGTTTAAGCAACTCAAGCACACCATTGATTGAGATATTTTCACCGGAAATAGCTGTTACTCCGACTTCCATCATTTTTTCCACACAAGCTTTATTGGCTGCCAAGTGTAAGAATCCCCAAATAATTTGGCCTGGTTTGAAGTATTTATATTCAGATTCCATTGGTTCTTTGACTTTAACAATCAACTCTGCTTCCCAAGCAGTTTCTGTATCAACGATTTGTCCTCCAGCCGCTTCATAAAGGTCATTTGTAAAACCACAACCTGCACCAGCATTACTATCGACAAGTACTTCATTACCTGCTTCAACGAGAATTTTTACGTTTTCTGGAGTCATCCCTACACGCGCTTCACCTTGTTTTGGGTCTTTAATTACACCAATTTTCATTTTGTTTCTCCTTTGTGAATTCTTTATCAATTAAATGATAGCACTTTCATATTTATTTAGCAATTATTATTGTGAAATAAAACACTTTTTTAACGTTTTATTATTCTTCCTGTCTATATTCTGTCAATTATAAAAAAAGACACTCAAATCTTACAATTTGAATGTCCTTAAATTTATTTTAGTGGTCCACTTCGTCTGGATTGCGTGCCAGACCTGCTTTCCCATGAAGGCTGTCAATAAAGGCGATATCTTCTTCGGTCAAATCAAAATCAAAAATATCCGCATTTTCTTTAATACGGCTTGCCGTCACAGACTTAGGTAAAGGAAGATAACCTTTGTGTAAACTCCAACGTAAAACGACTTGGGCAACTGTTTTACCATATTTATCTGCAATATCCGCCAATTCAGTAACCGCAAAGATTTTACCTGTACCAAGTGGGCTATAAGCTTCTGTCAAAATATCGTGTGCTTTATTGAAAGCTACAACCTCTTCTTGCTGATCCGAAGGATTAACCATAATTTGGTTGACAACAGGTTTAATTTCAGCAACTTCCAATAAAGGTTCTAAGTGACGTGGATGGAAGTTAGACACCCCGATAGCTCGAACTTTTTTGTTCCGTACGCCTTCTTCCATTGCTTTCCAAACCGCAGCATTACGCTCTGCAAAGTTTGGTCGAAACGCTTTTGGATTTGGCCAGTGAATAAGATAAAGGTCCACATAGTCTAAACCTAGTTTTTCCAAGCTTTCATCTAGTGCTGCTCGGGCATCTTCTGTTGTACCAACAGCCCAAAGCTTTGTTGTAATAAACAAGTCTTCACGAGCAATTCCACTGTCTTTAATCGCGCGTCCCACTGACTCTTCATTGCCATAGACAGCTGCTGTATCAATATGACGGTAGCCAACTTCTAAGGCCGTTTTTACAGCTTGATATGCTTCTTCACCATCTTTAGATTGCCATGTTCCAAAACCAACTTTTGGAATTGTCATACCATTTGCGAGAGTGTAAGTTTCTGTAAGTGACATAATTTCTCCTTTTCTTTACTTTCTAGCTTCATTCTATCACTTTACGAGGTCAGACAAAAAAATTTTGGTTCAAAAAATGGTAAAATAGAAGAATACTAAGAATACTGGAGGTAGAAAATATGGCTGAAGTAGAATCATTCCAGCTCGATCACACAAAAGTTTTAGCACCTTACGTGCGCCTAATTGGGACAGAGACTGGTCCTAAAGGTGACATCATCACCAACTTTGATGTCCGTTTTGTGCAACCTAATCACGGTGAAATCCCGACAAGTGGGCTACATACTATCGAACACTCAATGGCAAGTTTGATTCGTGACCGTATTGATGGCATGATTGACTTTTCTCCTTTTGGATGTCGTACTGGCTTCCATATGATTATGTGGGGCGAACCAACTGCTGAGGAGATTGCTAAAGTGATCACTTCATCTTTGGAAGAGCTCGCAGGAGACAGTTTCACTTGGGATAATGTCCCAGGGGTTGCCGAAAAAGAATGTGGAAATTATCGCGATCACTCATTATTTTCAGCAAAAGAATGGGCGAAGAAAATTTTAAGTGAAGGTATCTCCTCGGATGCTTTCGAACGTCGCCTTGTAAAATAGAGAGAAAGAGAACCATGGGAAAGTATCAATTAGATTATAAAGGGCAAGCCTCTGTCCAAAAATTCCACGAAAAAAATTCAAATAAAAAGACAGATAAATTGTCAAAAATCGAAGAATTAAAAAAACAACACCAAGCGAAAAAGAAAAAAGAGAAGAAAGCATGAAAAAGTTAAACATTGCTTATGTTGGTTTTGGGAAGTCCACCAATCGCTATCATATTCCTTATGTTAAAATCCGTGAGCACTTCAACATTGCGCGCGTTGTCAACCGTAGCCTAGGCAAACGTCCTGAGCAAGCTATTCTTGAGGCTGAAGGAACTATTTTTTCAACAGACATCAATGATATTATTCAAGATGATTCAATTGATTTAGTCATTGTCGTCACTCCAGGTGCTGCACACTATGAAACCAGTAAAAAGCTTTTACTGGGTGGAAAAAACGTTATCTGTGACAAACCGTTAGTAGAAACGTTAGAACAAGCCGAAGAATTAGTTGGTATCGCTCAAGAAAAGAAGCTCTTCTTTATGCCTTTCCAAAACCGTCGTTTTGACAGTGATTTTTTGACAATCAAAAAAGTTTTGGATACGGGTTACCTAGGAGATTTGCTTGACATTACTGTCACTATGGATCACTATCGTCCAGCAGATGCAACTGCTGGTAAAAACTTTGATGGCGCCTGGTATGGCCATGGTGTACACATGGTTGACCAAATGGTTTCACTCTTTGGACAGCCAAAAGATGTACAATACGATATTCGTTCAACACGCGATTCAAATGCTGTAGATGATTACTTCTCTGTAAACTTGCTTTACACCGATTTCCGAGCAACAGTTCAAGCCACTGAACTGGCTGCACTCAAACGTCCCAAATGGGTGCTTTATGGTTCTAGAGGAACTTTAATTAAAGAAAACGTTGACCAACAGGAAAATGATTTGAAGGTGGGAATCTTCCCGGGAAGTGACGGTTTTGGGGCCGATGCACCGCAAGATTTTGCTCAATTGACATACTACAATCAAAATGGCGATCGCATTGAAAAGTCAATTCCTACGGTTTCAGGCGATTATGGTCGTGTCTATGATGCAGCTTATGAGTCACTCGTGAATGGAGCTGAAAAACTCGTTTCGGATGAGCAAATTTTGACAGTTATTGAAACTTTAGAAAATGGCTTTAAATAAAAAGTCCTCTTTGAGGGCTTTTTCTATACCCTTCCATCCATAAAAATAGCAATCCATTTCCTGAAAGAACTGAAAGATAAAATGTTAAAATGACACTATGACTATTACATTTAAAAATGTCACTAAAAAATACGGAGACAAAGCCGTACTTTCAGATATCAACTTATCCATTGAAAGTCACGAGTTTTTTGTTCTCGCAGGCTCTTCTGGTGGCGGAAAAACAACATTACTCAAGATGGTTAACCGGCTCATCGAACCCAATGAAGGGCAGGTCCTCATTGATGATCAAGATATTCAAACAATTAACTTAAGAGACTTGCGTCTTCAAATAGGATATGTGCTTCAACAAATTGCGCTCTTTCCTAACATGACCGTTTTAGAAAATATTGGTATCATCCCGACAATGAAAGGTTGGAGCAAAAGAGAAACGCGTGAGCGCGTACTCGAACTCCTTCCTTTAGTGGGTCTAGATGCTGAAAAGTACCTTAACCGATACCCTCATGAACTTTCTGGAGGTGAAGCACAACGGATTGGTATTTTGCGTGCTATCGCCTGTAAACCAAAGATTATTTTAATGGACGAACCTTTCTCCGCTCTGGATCCTATCTCCCGTAAACAGCTACAGGAACTGGTCAAAGATTTGCAGAAAACCTTAAAAATCACAACGGTTTTTGTTACCCACGATATGTCTGAAGGAATGGCGATGGCTGACCGTATCGCAATTCTCAAAGACGGCGAACTTCAACAGGTGGGACGTCCCCAAGAAATTTTAAATGCCCCAGCAAATACTTTTGTGGCGGACTTCTTCACTGATTATCAGCAAGACTTGTCTCAATATAAATTAAAAAATCTTGAACAAGTCCTTGCAACTCATGATTTTTCGGAAGAAACGCCTTTGGGGGAAATCTTAAATAGTCTGGAGGACGATGCTCATGAATAATTTGATTTCTACCTTTCAACAGCAAGAGCACCAGTTTTGGCTTGCTCTTCTAGAGCATATCCAAATTTCCTTGGTTTCTCTTTTTATCGCTATTTTAATCGCTCTTCCCCTTGCTTTACTTTTAAGACGTTACCCCAAAATTGCTGAGCCCGTACTGCAACTTACCGGAATTTTCCAAACGATTCCAAGTTTGGCCTTACTTGGATTATTGATTCCTTTTATTGGGATTGGTTCTTTGCCAGCTATTGTCGCATTAGTTGTCTACGCTCTTTTTCCTATTATTCAAAACACCTATACCGGTCTTCAGCAAATTGATCAGTCTTTAATTGAAGCAGCAACTGCTTTTGGGATGAACCGACGAGAGCGCTTGATGAAGTTTGAGCTGATACTTGCTCTTCCCTTTATTATGGCTGGTATTCGTACAAGTGCTGTCATGATTATTGGGACAGCAACTTTAGCTGCACTTATTGGAGCAGGCGGACTCGGAAACTTCATCCTCTTGGGCATTAACTCCAATGATGTTAACCTTATCCTGATTGGAGCGATTTCTTCTGCTTTATTAGCCGTTATTTTCTCAACCTTACTCCGCTTCTTGGAAAAAGCAAAAATTCGGACCATTCTGATTAGTTTCTTTGCTGGTCTTTTACTCTTGCTAGGGTCGTATTATCAACCTCAATCCAATACTCATCCACAGATTACCATTGCTGGAAAGCTCGGAGCTGAGCCGACACTTTTGATAAATATGTACAAGGAAGTCATTGAAAAGAACAGTGATATCGAAGTCACACTCAAGTCCAACTTTGGAGATACAACTTTCCTTTACAATGCTTTAAAATCCAATAAAATTGATATTTATCCTGAATTTTCTGGAACAGTCTTAACGACATTCTTGAAAAAAAACACAACCTCCACCGATCCCAAAAAAGTTTACGAAGAGGCACGCACAGGTATTGCTAAACTTGATAACTTTGCCTATCTTACACCTATGGAATTTCAGGATACTTATGCTTTAGCTGTGAAAAATAGCTACGCCCAGAAACATCACCTTAAAAATATTTCTGATCTCCAAGGGCTTCCTTCAGTTAAAGCTGGCTTTGACTTAGAATTTGCACACCGTCAGGATGGCTATATCGGAATTCAAAGTTTATATGGGTTAAGTTTTGATGTGAAGACAATGCAAACAAGCCTGATCTACAATGCTTTAAACAGTAATAACATTGATTTGGCACAAGTCTACTCCACAGACAGTCAAATCAAACAATATGAACTCACTGTACTGAATGATGATAAAAATCTTTTCCCTCCATATCAAGCAGCTCCTTTGATGAATAAAAATCTCCTTAAGAAATACCCCCAATTGGAGCAAATTTTAAACCGACTTTCAGGAAAAATTACCAATCAGGAAATGATTGATATGAATTACGCCGTCAATGTTGAGCAAAAAGATCCCGCTGCCGTGGCACATGACTTTTTAGTGAAACACAGTTTGATTTAAAGGTTGAGCTTAAGAACTCTTACATAAGGGTTCTTTTTATATATTTCATAAGCGAGCGCAAGAAATCAGCACCTGAAACTATGCTATAATGAAGTTATGAAAAAATATGATGTAATCGTTGTTGGAGCCGGTCCTTCGGGTATGATGGCAGCAATAGCTGCTGCAGAAAATGGTGCACATACAGCTTTAATTGATAAGAACAAAAAAGTAGGAAAAAAACTGTTGATGACGGGAGGCGGACGATGTAACGTTACCAACAGCCATTCTGTGGACGAAATTATCACCCATGTTCCTGGAAATGGCCGCTTCTTGCACAGTGCTTTTGCTCAATTTTCAAACTTAGATATTATTGACTTCTTTGAAAAAAATGGTATTCCACTCAAGGAGGAAGACCATGGTCGAATGTTTCCTGTAACCGATAAATCTCGAACAATTGTTGAGGGCCTTTTCAGTAAAATAGAGGAGCTTCATGTGGACTATTTTCCAAACGCTGCTGTAACTGAACTCAATATAGAACATGGTGCTATTACAGGACTTGAAACAGAAACAGATAGCTTCACAGCCTCTTGTGTTGTCTTATCTACTGGCGGACGCGCCTATCCCTCGACAGGCTCCACTGGTGACGGTTATAAATTAACACGAAGTGCTGGTCATACAATCACAACACTTTATCCGACAGAATCCCCATTAATTTCTTCTGAAACATTTATTAGTGAGAAAACTTTACAAGGTATCTCTCTTCGAGATATCCGATTAAGTGTACTTAATGCTAAAGGGAAAATCATCATTGAACATCAAATGGACATGCTCTTCACGCACTTTGGTCTCAGTGGCCCTGCAGCACTTCGCTGTTCTAGCTTTATCAACCAAGAACTAGCTAAAGGCGCAGAAAGTGTGACTGTCCAGCTGGACAGCTTCCCTGACATATCTGTAGCACAACTCTTAAACGACTTGAAAAATACTGCGCGAGACAATGGCAAGGCTGTTAAGAATGCTTTTGCAGCGCTCACGCAGGAACGCTATTTACTTTTCTTACTGGATAAAGTTCAAATCGACGCAGATATACCTGCAAAGCAATTGACCGAAAAACAGTTGGAGAAATTTTCTCATATCCTTAAAGCATTTCCAATCCAAATCGATAAAACTTTTCCGATTGAAAAATCTTTTGTCACTGGTGGAGGCGTTCAGCTTAAAGAAATTAATCCAAAGACAATGGAAAGTAAATTAACAGCCGGTCTCTATATGACTGGGGAATTGCTCGATATTAACGGTTATACGGGAGGCTATAATATCACTTGTGCTTTTGTGACTGGTCATGTAGCAGGTACCCATGCCGCAGAAATGGCCTCTTATATGAAATACTGAACATACTTTATAAAAACATCTAAAAGTTAAGTTCATTCTTGCATTCTTTCTCGTGAAATGGTATTATATTAAAGTACCAATTCGCGGAAGTGGCGGAATTGGCAGACGCGCAGGATTAAGGATCCTGTGGCCTATCTTGGCTGTGCGGGTTCAAGTCCCGCCTTCCGCATCTATATAAGAATTTAAGCACCAGTCTTGTAAGACTGGTGCTTTTCTTTTTTTATTGCTAAGCATGCTACAGTGGACAATGGATAAAAATATAGATACAAAAATAAACCACAACCTTGATTAGGTTGTGGTTTTAAAATAGAAATTAAAAAAATTTTCATATTTTTTCTTCAAAAAAGAAGCCTCTTAATCTTGAACAATTGCTGTATACACCTAAATTTTGTCATTCAAATTTGATTACCTCTGAGTATTGCCAAGATAATGCAATCTAATTAATATGAAGGTTTTTCTGTAATCGTTGCTGCCAATTCTACCAATGCTAACACTGGTTTACCTCTAAGCGTAAGGTAGAGCTTTCTTGTGCCTTTTTCATCATTAATGAGGAAATGTAAACCAACGCCTGATACAAATTTCAGAATATGGAAGACGATACCAATATTAATGAAATAAGAAACGATAATCAAGAAGTTTTGCATATTATTTCCTCACTTTTTTGTTTTATGTTTACTTGTGTAATTTATTATATATAAAAGTAATTTAGATTACAATAGATATGCAAATCATTTTAAATATTTCTTTCACATTACTCTAAATAACTAAAAAACGCTAAACTATGACTAGTTTATGCGTTAGTATTTAGATAATTTGTAACAAATTAGCTGTGGCCTGTCGTTTTACACCCTCTTTTTTAAGTGTGCTTCCATTTCATATCTTTACCTGTCAGGAAAGACCATAGAGCCGCGGCATAGAAAATCAAAAGAAAGATGGCATAGACAATTTCGGGGAAATAACTGAGTGCCACAAGGCGACATTTCCAGCCTTGATCCCAAACGGTAGTCACTTGAACGAAGAGATAAAGTATGAGAAGTACGATAGAAGTTATTCTAGACCATCCCAAAACCGCTCCCTCACTAAGCACTACCTGAATCAAATAAATCGTAAAGGCAAAAAGAACAATCGGAGTGATAGCAAGCGCCATATACAGTCCGATTTGTTGCACCCAATAAATCATCCGCATCCAAGGTGGCATTTTTCTGCCATATTCTTTAATATTTTGTAAAGCACCAATATACCAGCGTTTACGCTGATGGTAAAGCGAGTTATAATCTTCCATAACATCAGTTATGGACTTCACACCTACATGAGGTACTGAAAAGCCTAAAACGAGGATAGCTAAAGTCAGCTCATTATCCTCTGTCATGCTATCGACATCATAGTAGCTTTCCCCCTCTGGTAATAGCTTACCTTCTAAACGTGCTCCCTTAATTTCTTTGAGAACATCCCAACTAATCAAGCTAGCTGTTCCTGACAAAACATAAACTTCAGCTCTTTTGTGAACTAAGCGGGCAAAGCGAGCAAATTCCATTTGTTGTAAAATCCCAAGTAAGTTGGTTGAATTACGTCCAACAAAGATAGAACTGACCCCACCCACACGCGCTTGTTCTATCATTTTTTTCTCAGCTTTTTCGATGAAATCAGGCTCTATCATCGTATCCGCATCCATAACTAAAACAGCAGAGCGTTGAGCATCTAATGTCGGAGAAAGTTTTTCTAGTGCCCAGTTAAGTGCACCTGCTTTTTTCTTCTCATTTTTCCCTGGCATAACCAAAACTTCTGCCCCAGCGGCCATAGCTTCTACAGAGGTCAAATCCGTTGTGTTATTGGGTACGACAAAGATGCGATCAGGTAATCTCGTTTGTTCATAAATACTGCTTACCGCTTCTCCTATACTCCCCGCTTCATTCCATGCGGGAATCATTACAACGATATATAGCGTTTCCTCCATAAGAAAAAGTCCCTTCATTCTGTACGATCTGTTTGAACAGTTATAAACATTACTTTTAGGTAACTAAAATAACAAACATATATCCATTGTAATATTTTTCTTAGTAAATTCAAAACATCTTCCCAGCATATGGACTTTTCTTAGGCAATTTTAAGTTTTTGTTTCTCACAGTAGTCCTTAGCGTCAGCGAGTAATACAAAATACTGGTTTACCAAGGCGCGAACATGGTATACTAATTTTATCTATTGGAGGACTTTATGCTATATCTACTCTTTTTTCTCGCTATTTCTGGGATAGGCTATTTGCTAATAAAATTTAAAGATCGTAGTATCTTGGGCGGGCTGCTTTTTGCTGCTGGGTTGATTCTCTCATTTTTCACCCTTTTAATTCTTGGACTCGTTTTCCTTGATAAAACCTCCTCTCATGGTTCAATGCTTGCTTTAGCAATTTTTTATTTACTTCTCCCTCTCATCTTTTTAGCTGTATGCATCTATCTCATTTTCAATTCACAAACGATGCGTACTAAAGAAGGAAAAAGTTTAACTGCAAAGCTCTCCGCTGCCATGGGCTTAAACTTAATCATTAGTTTTCCTATTTTTCTTTTTTTAATCACGGGTATGTTCAAACTACCACTCTTTCTGGATATAATTTTGTTATTTATCCTCTTACTTGATTTAATACTGTCCTTCATCTTTATTGCTTACCTCTTTTATTCTTGGATGTACCAGATGCTGCCGCTTAAAAAGCATATTGACTATATTATTGTACTTGGGTCTGGTATTTCTAGTGAAGACGTTCCACCGCTTCTAAAAAGCCGTTTGGACAAAGGGATTGAATATTTCTACAAAAATCCGAATGCGAAATTTGTTGTGAGTGGTGGGCAAGGTGCTGATGAGCCTGTTTCTGAAGCTTATGCTATGCGTAAATACCTCCTCTCTCAGCATATTCCTGAAAATATGATTATTTTAGAAGATCAATCAACTACAACTTATGAAAATATGCTTTTTTCAAAACAGCTTATTGAAGAAGATTGGCTCACAAGATTTGAGGGTGGCCACCCAGCGCCAAGTATTATCTTTTCAACCAATAATTATCATGTACTCCGTGCACGTTTATATGCCCGTAGAGTGCATCTTAAGGCTGAAGGGGTTGGTGCACCAACAGCACTTTATTTCTTACCCACAGCCCTCATACGTGAATACGTGGCCCTCTTATCACACAATAAAATATGGGTTATGAGCCTCATTGGTTTTGTTTTCTTCGCTTTATTATATAGCTTTTTACCAATATAAAAACACACGGTTAATGAATGACCGTGTGTTTTTGTTATACTACACCTACCAAGGCATAACGTAAGATGTACAGAATAAGCAAATGTGCGGGATAAAAATAATAGAAAAGATCTCTTTGCCACTGTGCGCCATTGCCGCCACGTTGACCATTGTAGAGATAAATGAAAGGTAAAACAGTAATAATCATAAATTCATTTGAAAAACTGAGTACCTGGTAAAGCGTACCTGCTGCACTGCCTGTAAAATAGCCCACCAAACTCCATATAAGCAAAAGAAGACTAAAAGTAATAATCCCTGCTGAAATTTTTGCCCATCTTCTTCGGAAAAAATAGAAAATGAGGACCAATACAAGCTCATATGGGCCACCCTCACTCAACAGGATAAGGGGCAAAAGTAATATAATGACTAAACTATATGAAAAGCACTTAAGCTTCGTCCCTTGATTTTTACGAATAATATCAATTGCCCAGATTAAAGCAAATAAGAGCGCCAGCGTCATGAAAATATTTTGACCTGCAAGAAGTAAAAATATATCAAATTGCCCATATGGGTCCTCAAAACTGCTCCGTGTCAGCAAGTTGAAGCTAATATTGATGGCATACATTAGTAGACCACCACCTAGAAGCCTTAAAAAATATTTTTTTCGACTTCTTGTATAATGAAAGCCTTCGACCATCATAAAGACAAATAGAGGTGCGACAAATCTCCCTAAAAAGCCTATCCAGGTAGGTAAGCCCAAATAACTTCCAAGATAAATGTTAATATGGTCGATAACCATAAATACTATACCTATAATTTTTAAATCATAGCTAGAAAAATTTTTTTTCATACTCTGTTCTCCCTTATTTGTGAAACAGATTTTCTAGAAGAAACCAGCCTAGATGAAGATAGTTAAGAATCAAGAGAACTACTTTTACTGAGACGGCTTTTTTTAAAAAAACTGATACCTTTTTATTATAAAGGAGAATTGTACATCCTCTCTTACATTTCAGTAATTTATGGCTTATTAAAAAACTGCTGGAGCAACTTTCCAACAGTTTTTTCTTATTTTTTGATTTGAATAAACAAGACTTTCAAATAATCACCTTCCGGGAAAGAAGAAGCCACCTTGAAGTCGGCAGGCAAGTGCTCTTCCTGAAAAATATCAAATTTAACTTTTTTATTTTTCAGAGCCTGTTCTACCATTGTACGGAATTTCTCACGGCTAACATTAGCAGCATTTGTAGACGCAATCAAAAGTCCTTCTTTATTTAAAATATCGATTGATTCTTGAACGAGTTCCCCATAATTCTTTGCCACCGAAAAAGTTTTCTTCTTGTTGCGAGCAAAGCTTGGTGGATCTAAAACTACAACATCATAACTTAATTCTTTTTTCTTGGCATAATTAAAATAGCCAAAAACATCCATAACATAGATACGTTGACTCTCTGAATCAATGCCATTCATTGTAAATTGTTCTCGCGTTTTATCCAAAGAACGTTTGGCCAAATCTACTGAGGTTGTCTGACTTGCTCCTCCAAACGCTGCTGCAACCGAAAAAGCGCCTGTATAACTAAACATATTAAGAAGAGTCTTACCGGCCACTAAACCATTTGCTAAAGTACCACGCACTTCTTTCTGATCTAAGAAAATCCCTGTCATCAGCCCTTCATTCATATATGTTGCATAGGTCACACCATTTTCCTTAACGGCCAATGGTTCTGGGGCAATTTCTCCGCCTATATGTCGCGTTTCAAAACTTAGTCCATCAAAACGAATTTTTTCATAAATTCCTTTGATTTCAGGATAAACAGAGCGAAAGGCAGCTATAATGTCTGTACTTTGCGTATAAATAAAAGGATTGTACCAGCTAAAAACAGCATAATCAGCATAATAATCAACAGTTATACCGCCTAAGCCATCGCCTTCACCATTAAAAATCCGGAAAGCTGTTGTTAGGTCATCTTGGAAAAAAGAAAGACGTGCGCGCTTAGCTTCCTCAAACTTCTTTTCATAGAAACGCTGATTTATATCCTCTGGGATTTGACTTAAAAGCCAACCAGCGCCTTTATTTTGCTTCGATAAATAGCCTCTTCCTAAAAAGTTTTCTTTTTCATCAACAAAGTCAATAAACCCATCTTCCTGTGGAGTAGACTTTAAATCTTCGGCAACAATTAAGGGAAAAGCGCGACGAAGCTTAAGTGCAGCCTGCTTTTTTACTGTGATTTTCTTCATAGTATTATTGTATCAAAAAAACAGACCATGGTCTGTTTTTTATTGCATTATTTTTCTGTAAGAGCATCAAGTCCTGGAAGAACTTTACCTTCGAGAAGTTCCATAGAAGCACCACCACCTGTAGAGATCCATGAGAATTTATCTGCACGGCCAAGGTTGATTGCTGCAGCTGCTGAGTCACCACCACCGATGATTGATTTTACACCTGGTTGAGCAATGATAGCATCCATAACACCAATAGTACCTGCTTGGAAATCAGGGTTTTCGAAGACACCCATAGGACCGTTCCAAACAACTGTTTTAGCACCTTCAAGCTCTTTAGCAAAACGTTCAACTGATTTAGGACCAGCATCAAGGCCAAGGAAACCTGCATCGACTGCTTCACCTTCAGTATCTTTCACTTCAGTGTAACCAGCAAAAGCATTTGCTTCTTTTGAGTCTACTGGCAAGATAAGTTTACCGTCTGCTTTTTCAAGCAATTCTTTTGCCAAGTCAAGTTTGTCTTCTTCAACCAAAGAATCACCGATTTCGATACCTTGTGCTTTGAAGAATGTGTACGCCATACCACCACCGATGATAACTTTGTCTGCTTTACCAAGCAAGTTTTCAATAACACCGATTTTATCTGAAACTTTTGAACCACCAAGGATCGCTACGAATGGGCGAACTGGGTTTTCAACAGCTTCTTGGATGTAAGCAATTTCGTTTTCAAGCAAGAAACCAGCTACTGCTTTATCCACGTTAGCAGAAATACCTACGTTTGAAGCGTGCGCACGGTGAGCAGTACCAAATGCATCATTTACGAAGATACCGTCTCCAAGTGAAGCCCAGTATTTACCAAGTTCAGGGTCATTTTTAGATTCTTTTTTACCATCAACATCTTCAAAACGAGTGTTTTCAACAAGCAAGATATCGCCATCTTTTAATTCAGCAATAGCAGCTTCCAATTCAGCACCACGTGTAGTTCCTGGGAAGACCACTTCTTTGCCCAATTTTTCGCCCAAAGCTGCTGCTACTGGAGCAAGAGATTTACCAGCTTTATCTGCTTCTTCTTTAACACGACCAAGGTGAGAGAAGAGAATTGCACGTCCGCCTTGTTCAAGTACATACTTAATTGTTGGAAGAGCTGCAGTAATACGGTTATCATTAGTAATTACACCATCTTTAAGTGGGACATTGAAGTCCACACGAATAAGAACTTTTTTTCCTTTAAGATCTACATCTTTAACAGTCAATTTTGCCATTTTCTGGAAATCTCCTATAAATTTTTATTTAGTAATAAAGTAATTATATCACAATTTAGGCAAAACTTTCTCTCCAAGCATTATCAATAAACTCACTGCTGATCATACAATATTTTCGTTATTTTTTCTTTCAAACGATACTTTTCCATACGATGCAATTCATCGCCCGCGAGATAACTTTTCAGGAGCCGTCGGTAACGTAAACTTAAGTTTTCAAAAACTTCTTCAAGTAAACTTCCAGAAATCAGCGTATGTTCTGGACTGGCCGCTTTACCTTTTAAAGCATCCGAATATTCGTATATGTCTAAGCCAGTCCCACAATCAAAACCCCTTTTAAAAGCCCGCTCCCTTCTTTTAATATCAATAAGTCTCTGCTTATAGCGCACCTTAAAATGGCAAAATAAATTCCTTTGTGTCACACCGTCGCTAAGCAAGTCATATAATACCAAGCGCCCTTCCTGCTGATAGTCATCAATCGTCCAAAAATTTATCGGAATTAAACGACTGCTTTTCCACACAATATGTTGGACAGAATGAAATATTTCTTCCAGCTGCTCCATATCTAAATTATGCTCCATCCTTATATTTTTTTCTCCCCTCTAGAATAACTTCCAACTTATCGTAATTTTATTATGTTCCCCCTTCCTTTTGTGATATGCCCTACTCCTATATAGTAGAATACCATAGCTTCAATTAAATACAATTATCAAATTATTTTTATTTTTTAAATTTCTAAAACATAATCGAAATTATGGACATTTTTTAAGTTACAAAATATAAATTGACATTTTATCAAAAAAACTAGAATATTAGCACGTATCTTTTCATCTTAGAGTAATAAATAACAATTCTCTGATATTTAACAAACAAACTTATTTGTCAATAAAATAATAACTAGGTCACTAACCTAGTTATTAATAAAAAATATATAAAAAAACCAAGAGTCATAAAACTCTTGGTTTGACTGATGCCGAGGACCGGTTTCGAACCGGTACGAAGGTTACCCTTCGCAGGATTTTAAGTCCTGTGCGTCTGCCAGTTCCGCCACCCCGGCAAAATATGGAAAATCCCCCACTAAGGGAGAACTAACAAAGCGAACGACGAGATTCGAACTCGCGACCCCAACCATGGCAAGGTTGTGTTCTACCCCTGAACTACGTTCGCAACGCTTAAAGAAAGAAAAACTTTCTAAATACCTCTAGCTGCACTACACTAGGTCCAACAGTTAAAGGAATGCCGACTACATGATTCGAACACGCGACCCTCTGATTACAAATCAGATGCTCTACCAACTGAGCTAAGTCGGCTATAAAAGAAATGCGGATGAAGGGACTTGAACCCCCACGCCCTAAAGCACTAGAACCTAAATCTAGCGTGTCTGCCAATTTCACCACATCCGCTTGACAAGTTCTTTTACGCTTTATACCTCAACCTATTGTTAAAGTATGACCCGTGCTGGGCTCGAACCAGCGACCCTTTGATTAAAAGTCAAATGCTCTACCAACTGAGCTAACGAGTCTATTTCTTTTATTACCTTTCAAGTCTATCTACTTGAAACGGTTCCGACGGGAATCGAACCCGCGATCTTCGCCGTGACAGGGCGACGTGATAACCGCTACACTACGGAACCTATGGGAGTTAACGGGATCGAACCGCTGACCCTCTGCTTGTAAGGCAGATGCTCTCCCAGCTGAGCTAAACTCCCAATCACTTGGCATTTACCCTATCTCGCAGGGGGCAACCCCCAACTACTTCCGGCGTAATAGGACTTAACTTCTGTGTTCGACATGGGAACAGGTGTATCTCCTATGCAATGAATACCAAATCATGGTCTAGTGCTTTTAGAGACGTTTTGACCTGTAGAAAATTAGGAAGTTGTGGTTCTGCGTCACACGCAGGTTCTCAACTTATCTATTTTCATAAGGTCAGGCTCTAAAAGCCTAAAGTTGAATGTATTGAACACTCAAAACTAAATAACAATCTCTTGATAAATAAGTAAAGCTGAACTCATATGTTCTATTACTTGGTAAAGTCCTCGAGCTATTAGTACTGGTCCGCTCCATCCCTCGCAGGACTTCCACTTCCAGCCTATCAACCTGATCATCTCTCAGGGCTCTTAATTCATAAAGAATGGGAAATCTCATCTTGAGGTGGGCTTCGCACTTAGATGCTTTCAGCGCTTATCCCTTCCCTACATAGCTACCCAGCGGTGCTCCTGGCGGAACAACTGGTACACCAGCGGTAAGTCCACCCCGGTCCTCTCGTACTAAGGGCAGATCCTCTCAAATTTCCTACGCCCGCGACGGATAGGGACCGAACTGTCTCACGACGTTCTGAACCCAGCTCGCGTGCCGCTTTAATGGGCGAACAGCCCAACCCTTGGGACCGACTACAGCCCCAGGATGCGACGAGCCGACATCGAGGTGCCAAACCTCCCCGTCGATGTGAACTCTTGGGGGAGATAAGCCTGTTATCCCCAGGGTAGCTTTTATCCGTTGAGCGATGGCCCTTCCATGCGGTACCACCGGATCACTAAGCCCTAGTTTCCTACCTGCTCGAGTTGTAGCTCTCGCAGTCAAGCTCCCTTATACCTTTACACTCTACACATGATTTCCAACCATGTTGAGGGAACCTTTGGGCGCCTCCGTTACTCTTTAGGAGGCGACCGCCCCAGTCAAACTGCCCGACAGACACTGTCTCCCACGCCGATTATGCGTGTGGGTTAGAGCAACCATGAAGCAAGGGTAGTATCCCAACAGCGACTCACTTGAAACTAGCGTCCCAAGGTCAAAGTCTCCTACCTATCCTGTACATGCTTCACAGGTACTCAATATCAATCTGCAGTAAAGCTCCATGGGGTCTTTCCGTCCTGTCGCGGGTAACCTGCATCTTCACAGGTACTAAAATTTCACCGAGTCTCTCGTTGAGACAGTATCCAAATCATTACGCCTTTCGTGCGGGTCGGAACTTACCCGACAAGGAATTTCGCTACCTTAGGACCGTTATAGTTACGGCCGCCGTTTACTGGGGCTTCAATTCAGAGCTTCGCCTAAGCTAACCCCTCCTCTTAACCTTCCAGCACCGGGCAGGCGTCACCCCCTATACATCACCTTGCGGTTTAGCAGAGAGCTGTGTTTTTGATAAACAGTTGCTTGGATCTTTTCACTGCGGCTGTATTTCTACAGCACCCCTTCTCCCGAAGTTACGGGGTCATTTTGCCGAGTTCCTTAACGAGAGTTCTCTCGATCACCTGAGGCTACTCGCCTCGACTACCTGTGTCGGTTTGCGGTACGGGTAGTATTGAATTAAACGCTAGAAGATTTTCTTGGCAGTGTGACATCAAGGGCTTCGCAACCGTAGTTGCTTCCCCATCACAGCTCAATGTTAAAGGAAAATGCATTTGACACATTCCACACCTCACTGCTTAGACCAGAATCCATTAACTGGCTCCCTTTAGCCTACTGCGTCCCTCCATCACTAACAATACTAGTACAGGAATATCAACCTGTTGTCCATCGACTACGCCTTTCGGCCTCGCCTTAGGTCCCGACTAACCCAGGGCGGACGAGCCTTCCCCTGGAAACCTTAGTCTTACGGTGGATAAGATTCTCACTTATCTTGCGCTACTCATACCGGCATTCTCACTTGTAATCGCTCCAGCACCCCTCACGGTATACCTTCATCGCTGATTACAACGCTCTCCTACCATTTAATTAATATTAAATCCACAGCTTCGGTAATATGTTTAGCCCCGGTACATTTTCGGCGCAGGGTCACTCGACTAGTGAGCTATTACGCACTCTTTGAATGATAGCTGCTTCTGAGCTAACATCCTAGTTGTCTGTGCAACCCCACATCCTTTTCCACTTAACATATATTTTGGGACCTTAGCTGGTGGTCTGGGCTGTTTCCCTTTCGACTACGGATCTTAGCACTCGCAGTCTGACTGCCGCACATGTGTATTAGCATTCGGAGTTTATCTGAAATTGGTAACCCGAGATGGGCCCCTCATCCAAACAGTGCTCTACCTCCAATACACTTAAATTGCGACGCTAGCCCTAAAGCTATTTCGGAGAGAACCAGCTATCTCCCAGTTCGTTTGGAATTTCTCCGCTATCCACAAGTCATCCAAACACTTTTCAACGTGTCCTGGTTCGGTCCTCCAGTGCGTCTTACCGCACCTTCAACCTGCTCATGGATAGGTCACTAGGTTTCGGGTCTACATCATGATACTAAAGCGCCCTATTCAGACTCGCTTTCGCTACGGCTCCGCCTCTTCAGCTTAACCTCGCATCATAACGTAACTCGCCGGTTCATTCTACAAAAGGCACGCTCTCACCCATTGACGGGCTCGAACTTCTTGTAGGCACACGGTTTCAGGTGCTATTTCACTCCCCTCCCGGGGTTCTTTTCACCTTTCCCTCACGGTACTGGTTCACTATCGGTCATTAAGGAGTATTTAGGCTTGGGAGATGGTCCTCCCGGATTCAAACTGGATTTCGCGTGTCCAGCCCTACTCAGGATACTGCTAGGTATAAAGTCTATTTAAAATACGAGGCTATTACTCTCTTTGGCTTACCTTCCCAGGTAATTCTTCTATAGACTTTAAGTCCACGTTGCAGTCCTACAACCCCAAGAAGCAAGCTTCTTGGTTTGGCCTGTTTCCCGTTCGCTCGCCGCTACTTAGGAAATCGTTTTTACTTTCTCTTCCTGCAGGTACTTAGATGTTTCAGTTCTCTGCGTTACCTTCTCGTAAGCTATGTATTCACTTACGGATACTATGCATAACATAGTGGGTTTCCCCATTCGGAGACCTAGGGATCAATGCGTACTTACTGCTCCCCCTAGAATATCGTCGTTAGTCACGTCCTTCTTCGGCTCTTAATGCCAAGGCATCCACCGTGCGCCCTTATTAACTTTGCCATTAAAACAAGTATAAGTTTTTTCGAACTATTTAAAATAATTCGCAGCTTTACAGAAATGTTTTACCATTTCTCGGTTTATTTATCGTTATAAGATATTGTTATTTAGTTTTCAATGATCAATTCCTATTTTAACGTCTTCGTTGACAAGACACTTTCGTATCTTATGGAGCCTAGCGGGATCGAACCGCTGACCTCCTGCGTGCAAAGCAGGCGCTCTCCCAGCTGAGCTAAGGCCCCTTCTCTCAACGCAATCTTCTCTATCTTGCATCAAAAGACTGCTTGTTTGGTCTTTATAGACCCCTCAAAACTGAATAAAGTAGAACAACATCTTTTTTTATATTCCTTAGAAAGGAGGTGATCCAGCCGCACCTTCCGATACGGCTACCTTGTTACGACTTCACCCCAGTCATCGGTCTTACCTTAGGAAGCGCCCTCCTTGCGGTTAGGCAACCTACTTTGGGTACTCCCAACTTCCGTGGTGTGACGGGCGGTGTGTACAAGGCCCGGGAACGTATTCACCGCGGCGTGCTGATCCGCGATTACTAGCGATTCCGACTTCATGCAGGCGAGTTGCAGCCTGCAATCCGAACTGAGAATGGTTTTAAGAGATTAGCGCACCCTCGCGGGTTGGCGACTCGTTGTACCATCCATTGTAGCACGTGTGTAGCCCAGGTCATAAGGGGCATGATGATTTGACGTCATCCCCACCTTCCTCCGGTTTATCACCGGCAGTCTCACTAGAGTGCCCAACTTAATGATGGCAACTAGTAATAAGGGTTGCGCTCGTTGCGGGACTTAACCCAACATCTCACGACACGAGCTGACGACAACCATGCACCACCTGTATCCCGTGTCCCGAAGGAACTCCTTATCTCTAAGGATAGCACGAGTATGTCAAGACCTGGTAAGGTTCTTCGCGTTGCTTCGAATTAAACCACATGCTCCACCGCTTGTGCGGGCCCCCGTCAATTCCTTTGAGTTTCAACCTTGCGGTCGTACTCCCCAGGCGGAGTGCTTAATGCGTTAGCTGCGCTACAGAGAACTTATAGCTCCCTACAGCTAGCACTCATCGTTTACGGCGTGGACTACCAGGGTATCTAATCCTGTTTGCTCCCCACGCTTTCGAGCCTCAGTGTCAGTTACAGGCCAGAGAGCCGCTTTCGCCTCCGGTGTTCCTCCATATATCTACGCATTTCACCGCTACACATGGAATTCCACTCTCCTCTCCTGCACTCAAGTCTCCCAGTTTCCAATGCACACAATGGTTGAGCCACTGCCTTTTACATCAGACTTAAGAAACCACCTGCGCTCGCTTTACGCCCAATAAATCCGGACAACGCTTGGGACCTACGTATTACCGCGGCTGCTGGCACGTAGTTAGCCGTCCCTTTCTGGTTAGATACCGTCACTTAAGTAATTTTCCACTCTACTTAACGTTCTTCTCTAACAACAGAGTTTTACGATCCGAAAACCTTCTTCACTCACGCGGCGTTGCTCGGTCAGGGTTGCCCCCATTGCCGAAGATTCCCTACTGCTGCCTCCCGTAGGAGTCTGGGCCGTGTCTCAGTCCCAGTGTGGCCGATCACCCTCTCAGGTCGGCTATGTATCATCGCCTTGGTAGTCCTTTACACTACCAACTAGCTAATACAACGCGGGATCATCAAGTAGTGAAGCAATTGCTTCTTTCAAATAAGAATCATGCGATTCTCATTGTTATGCGGTATTAGCGTTCGTTTCCAAACGTTGTCCCCCGCTACTCGGCAGATTTCCCACGCGTTACTCACCCGTTCGCCGCTCTTCATAAAAATAGCAAGCTATCTTTAATCATCGCTCGACTTGCATGTATTAGGCACGCCGCCAGCGTTCGTCCTGAGCCAGGATCAAACTCTCATTTAAATTTAGTTCATCAAATGAACTGGCTGTTGTTTTGTCTTTCATTATTGAATTGACAGTTGGTATACAAGAAGTTAACTTCTCGCATATAGTCATTCTACTTTATTCAGTTTTCAAAGGTCTATCGCTCTCGTAAGAGATACGCTCTCTCGCGACAACTATTATATTCTATCAAACTCAATTTGTTCTGTCAAGAATAAACTGTGCTTTTTCTCCCTTTTTTTTACACTCGTTCGGAAAACCCCGCCGTTGTCACGTTTAAAGACTATAAAAAAACAGACACCATTGTGTCTGGTTTCCTGTTTTTTATTAAAAGAGGTCTTCAAAGAGACTTAATTGATTATCTTCTGGCATTCCTTGGAGGATTCCCATAGATTTCATATTGTCAACAACTGTTTGTGACACGCCTCCTCGTTTACGAAGTTCCATAATACTCAAGAACTCTCCTTCTTTACGGGCTTCAACAAGTTGTTTTGCAACGTTTTCGCCCAAGCTATCCATTGTGATAAATGGTGGAATCAATGTATCGCCATCGATAACAAATTCTGTAGCTTCACTGCGGTAAAGGTCAATTTTACCAAATTTATAGCCGCGTTCAAGCATTTCGTTACAAAGCTCAAGCGTTGTCATTAAAGAGACCTCAGTGTTGGTTGCATCGAAACCTTTATCACGAATCTCCTTCATCTTCGCCTTGACTGCATCTAAACCTGCTCCCATCGTTGCAACATCAAATGTTGTTGCACGAATAGAAAACCATGCACAATAGTAAAGAATTGGCTTATGTACCTTGAAATAAGCAACACGAAGAGCCATCATAATATAGGCAGCAGCATGGGCTTTCGGGAACATATATTTGATTTTCGAACAAGATTCAATATACCAATCTGGGACACCATGCTCACGCATCGCATTAACATAGGTTTCTCTTTCTTCTGCCCCAATCTTGCTCCACATCCCTTTACGCACTCGTTCCATAATATTAAAGGCCATGGATTCGTCTAAACCAGCATGTATCAAGTAAACCATAATATCATCCCGACAACCGATAACGCTGGACAAGTCAGCAATTCCTGAGCGTATTAATTCTTGGGCATTACCTGCCCATACGTCCGTACCATGTGAAAGTCCTGAAATTTGCAATAAATCTGCAAAAGTTTTAGGTTTAGCTTCAGCAATCATGTTCATTGAAGTGAAGGTCCCCATCTCAGGAATACCTAGCGTACCAAGTTTTGCGCCTAGTTGTTCCTCCGTAATTCCCAACGATTCTGTACCTGTAAAGAGTTTCATTACTTCCTCATCGTCCATGGGAATATCTTGTGGGACAATCCCCGATAAACTTTGGAGTTTTCGAATCATCGTCGGATCATCATGTCCAAGAATATCAAGTTTTAAGATGTTATCATGAATCGCATGGAAATCAAAGTGGGTAGTTTGCCATTCCGCACGCACATCATCAGCTGGATATTGTACAGGTGTAAAATCATAGACATCCATATAGTTTGGAATAACGATAATCCCGCCCGGGTGTTGTCCAGTTGTACGTTTAACACCTGTTGAAGTCATGGCTAAACGATCAATTTCAGCATTGCTATAAAACTGATTGTAATCTCGTTCATAACCTTTGACAAAACCAAAGGCTGTTTTTTCGGCTACCGTACCAATTGTTCCCGCACGAAAAGCATAGTCTTCTCCAAAAATATCACGGACATCCAAATGGGCCAAAGGCTGATCATCCCCCGAGAAGTTCAAGTCAATATCGGGTACTTTGTCACCTTTGAAACCAAGGAAAGTTTCAAAGGGAATATCATGACCATCTTTTACCAACTTATGTCCGCATTTTGGACATTTTTTATCAGGCATATCATAACCTGAGCCGTAGCTCCCATCATCATAACATTCAAAATATTGACATTCCGGGCAGCGATAATGCGGTGCAAGAGGATTAACCTCGGTAATACCAATCATTGTAGCTACAAGTGATGAACCCACTGATCCACGAGAACCTACTATATAACCACGTTCATTTGAACGCCGTACAAGTTCTTGCGAAATAATATAAACCACGGAGAAACCATTCCCTATAATAGAACGTAACTCTTTTTCCAAACGCGCATCTACAATATCTGGCAAAGGATTGCCATACCACTCGTGCGCTTTCTCATAAGTCAAACGCGTGATGCGCTCCTCAGAACTTTCTCCACCTTCAAAGGTCATTTTCGGTGTATAAAGATCATCTCTTACAGGTGTTAATTCTTCAAACCGCTCTGCCATTTCTTGCGTATTGGTGATGACAATTTCACGCGCTGTGGCTTCGTCTAAGAAGCTAAATTCGTCCAACATTTCATCTGTCGTACGGAAATGCGCTTCGGGTAAAGGTAGAGGTTTTGCATGCTCCCCTCTTCCTTGATTCCAGTTGATTTCTGCCCCTTGCCCCAGCGAACGTATAATAATCTCACGATTTATCGCATCTTCTGGGTTAAGGTAATGAGCATCACCAGTAGCTAAGACCGGTTTGCCTAACTTCTTGCCGAGCTTAATCAAGTCTTTCAGCGTTTGTTGCAGCTCTTTCTCACTCTTAAAATTACCCCCGACAACAAGAGATTGATACAGCGCTGGCGGCATAACTTCAATAAAGTCATAAAACTTGGCAATTTCTAAAGCTTCTTCAAAGGTTTTATTGGTTATTGCATCGAAAACTTCGCCTGATTTGCAGGCTGAGCCAACAATGATGCCTTCTCTATGTTCTTGCAAAACGGAACGCGGAATACGTGGTACACCAGCAAGATACTTAACATTAGAATAACTTACAAGTTTAAATAAATTCTTCAAACCTGCTTGTGTTTGAGCATAAAGTGTAACGTGTTTTGGACGGACTTTCTTATAAGAATCTTCCGCTACGAGTTTGTCGTTCAAGTCAAGCAGTGATGTCCAGCCAAAACGATCGCGAACTTCATTAAGGAAGACAAACAATAAACGTCCCGTCGCTTCCGCATCATAATTGGCCATGTGGTGATGCTCTAAACCAATCTGAAACTTTTTCGTCAATTGTCCCAAACCAAAACGCTTCATCTCTGGGTACAGATTACGAGCGAATTCTAAAGTATCCACTACAGGTTGCTTAATGATAGGTAAGCCATTTCGCTGATAATTCATATTCATAAAGCCTACGTCAAAAGTAGCATTATGGGCTACCAAGATACTGCCTTGACAAAATTCTTGAAAGGCTTTTAAAACATCATATAGAGGCTTCGCATTTTTTAAATGATCCTGTGTAATACCTGTTAATTCTGTTGTAAAATCACTAATGGCATAACCCGGGTTAATAAACTCATCAAACTCGCCGATAGGATTTCCCTTATGCATCTTCGTTCCGGCAATTTGAATCAAGTCATTATGTACAGCAGATAGTCCTGTCGTTTCCACGTCAAAGACAACATAAGTTGACTCATACATGTTGACATCTTCTTCATTAAATACAATAGGAATCTTGTCTTCTACCAGATTTGCCTCTACACCATAGATAATCTTTACACCATGTTTCTTACCGGCTTGGTGAGCTTCAGGATAAGCTTGAAGACCCGCATGGTCTGTAATGGCAATTGCTTTATGACCAAATTTCGCAGCTTGAGCAACAAGCTTACTTGCAGGAGGCATCGCATCCATGGTTGACATATTCGTATGGCTATGGAATTCCACACGTTTATCTCCTTCAGCCGCCGTATCTTCCCGCACTCTTTGTGTCGGTATTTCTTGTAAGTCACTCATCTGGAGAACAAGATCTTTTTTATAGTCATCATGCTGCACTGTGCCGCGTACCCGCGCCCAAATGCCTGTAAGCTGCTTAGCCACAGCAATTTCTTCATCTCCACGAACCCATTTTGAGATATAAAAGCTGGATGTATAGTCAGTCATTTCAATCTCTAACAGATGGCTAATATTTCCTGTCTTGCGTGATTTAATCTCGCGCAGCTCACTCTTGAAGATATAACCTTCAAACACCAAAGAGCCATGAGTAGAAAATTCACTGACCGAACGCATCGGTGTGATTGGCTCAGAATTCTTAATTTCACGCCCTATCTGAATTTTATCTGATTTTACAGCACTAATTTGTGCCGCGACTCGACTACAATCTTCTTTTTTAGCAATCTCAACGACATCATTTGCGGTCATGACTAGATCGTCTTTATAAACATCATGTGCAATATTTCCACGCACACGCAGCCAAATGCCTTGATCAAATTGAATCGCACCATCTTCACTTGTATTGGCCGCTTTGACTTTCTCAACAATCGCGTCAAATTGAGCTATCTCATTGTCTTTGCGCCCCCATTTAACAACTTGGAAGATGGAAGTTTCATCCGCAATCTTCATCTCCAAAACATGATTGACTTTTCCTGTACCATTGCTGGCAAACTCACGATGATGCGCATCAAAGACGTAACCTTCAAAAACAACGCCACTTCCCTCGCCAGCGATAAAGCTCATCGAAGTCACGGGACTTGTGCCGTTAATTTTACGTCCAAATGAAATTCCTTCTGACAAGGCTGTATCAATTTTTTCAGGAGCTTTTTCGGTTTTGGCACTAGCTTCATCTGTGCGTTGCTTTTTGAGTTCACTTATCTGCTGTTGCGAGGCTGACTCTGCAGCCAGCATGTTATGCACTTTACGCTCATGTGCTTCTCGTTTTTCCAAGGTTAACTTTTCGTCAACAACAGGGCGAATAGTAAGTGCTCCAAAGCCAAAATCCTTTAACTTTTCTTCTAAGATAGGGAAGTCTTTTTTTACAAAATGATCCAACTGAGGATTATCTTCGACCAAAAGATTGATCTGAACGCCTCGTTGCTCTATCTGATATTTTTTAAAGATATTCGCAAAAGCTGTATCTGCTAAGTCTGGTAAAGTCAATGCAAGCTGATAATAATCGTTAAGCATCGCCTCATCAAATTCAGGTTGGTCCACTGTTATCGAAAGTTCCGTCTCAGCGATAGTTGAAAAAGCAGACTCAATCAATCCAGACAAAACCTTCCACTGTTCAACTGGCAAGATTTTCTCAAATTTTAATTGGAATTTCCAAAGCTTCCGTTCCGTATGTACTTCGACATTTTCAATTTCTCCACTGGAAAAAAGAGCCGATTCGCGAATTTGGTTTGGCATTTTTATTTGATCCATCAGTTTTTCAAAAAGATTTTCCATTTTTTCTCCGCATATCTCTATTTTTTCTGTATCCTCCATTATAACAAAAAAGCAACATCTGTGCTTTTTATCGGAAATTATTATGAAGTTAAAAAGGCTGAAAGTGATGTCAGCCTTTTTAATTTTAGAAAAAACACGTAAATTTCACTTAAAAACATCAGCCTTTCGCCCTAGGATAGCAAAAAGTATTCCAAAGATAAGAGCGGGGAGAGCAAAACTTAACAAGTCTATAGCTAGAGTGTCAGGAAAATCAAAACCAGACACAAGCATGTGATTGAAAAGCTGACTGAAAAAATGGGTGAGCAATAAAAATGATAAAAAAATTAACTTTAGGATGTCAATTTTCCGAGGTCCAAGCATAAAAACTGCTAATAAGAAAAGACCTGAAATGGCTAGACTTAATAATTCTGTCGTCAGATTGAGGGGAAATTCGAGGAAAGCCACAAGCCCCCATTGCACAAATCTCCTCAAAAAATTGGTGCCTAGCATAAATGCTAAACCCCAAAAAAATAATTTCATAATATTACACCTCACCTTTGGGATATTATAAGTTCTTTTAAAGAGTTTATAAAGGATAATTAACAGCAAAATAATAAAGCCGATCGTTACTATTAAGCCATAAAGTTGTTATTTTATTTAATTTCATCAACTTAATACACCTAATAGTAAATTCATTTTTTAGTACAAATATACCAGATATAGGCCAGAATTATTTTAGGTATTTTACATCGCTTTGCAAGCCTTTCAGTATTAACTTTATTTTTTCCCATGATAATCTTTGCTTAATTTCTTAATAGAATAAGAGGAACTTCCTCTAAATATATTTTTGCTCTTAATATTTTATTAAATTATTTAAAGAAATTGTAACATAATCTTTTCCTTTCAAGAAAAGATATAAAAAAGATTGAGACAATTCCAATCTCAATCTTTTCATTTATACTTTAAAAACTTACCAGATAAGTTTTAGAGGCTTAATCTGTGATATCTTATTTCGTCAAAATCTCAATCGTATTGACAAGTTCTTCTTTATTGATTTCAACAACTTCACCTGTTGCGCGAATTTTGACTTCAACGATACCTTCACTTGCTTTTTTACCGATCGTTACACGAACAGGTAAGCCAATCAAATCACTGTCTGCGAATTTAACTCCTGCACGTTCATTGCGGTCATCCACAAGAACTTGATAGCCTTTACCACGAAGGGCAGTTTCTAGTTCAGCTGTTACAGCCATTGCTTCTTCATCTTTTGTATTGACTGGTACCAAGTGGATATCAAATGGTGCAAGTTCCTTAGGGAAGTTGATTGACCAGCTGAATTTGTACTCTTCACGTGGTGTTTTCTCTACGTAAATGCGGGCAAATTGTTCAAGAATTGCTGAAAGTAAACGGCTCACGCCGATACCATAACAACCCATAACGATCGGCACTGCCTTACCATTTTTGTCAAGAACGTTGGCGCCCATTGAATCTGAGTAGCGTGTGCCTAATTTAAAGATGTGTCCAATCTCAATACCACGCGCAAACTTAAGTGTGCCACGTCCGTCAGGAGACATTTCGCCTTCGTTAACCGTACGTAAATCAACAAATTCGTCTACTTCAAAGTCACGACCAAAATTAGCATTACGATAGTGGAAACCATCTTCATTTGCTCCGATGATAGCATTCTTAACCGCTTGAACTTCACGGTCAGCAATAATCTTAACGTCTTTCAAACCGATAGGACCAAGTGAACCAAAGTGAGCACCAGCTAAGTTTTCAACATCTGCTTCTGTGGCAGGTTCGACAGAACTTGCACCTAAGTAGTTTTGGAGTTTGACTTCATTCAACTCATCATTACCGTGCATCAGTACTACAACTAACTCTTCATCAGCACGGAAAACAAGTGTTTTAATCGTTTCAGCAACGTCAGCTTCTAAAAAGGCAGCAACTTCATCGATTGTCTTCGCGTCAGGTGTTGCAACTTTTTCAAGCTCTAAAGTTTCCGTATAGCTAGCGATATTTTCAAACTTGTTTGTTGCCATTTCCAAGTTAGCAGAATAGTCACCACCGTCAGCATAAACGACTGTGTCTTCACCTGCAACAAGCCATTTGGCAAGTTCTTCTTGGATTTGCTCAATGACTGTGTTTGGAATTTCGTCAATTGATTCAATAGAATTTCCAAGAACCAACCATTTTTCCAGATCCGTGCGATCAGCTGTGATAGCCATAAACTCTTGGCTATCTTTACCGCCCATTGCACCACCGTCACCAATAATTGCTTTGAAATCAAGTCCTGCACGACTAAAGATTTTTTCATAAGCCCGCTTGTAGTCGTTGTAAGTTTCATCAAGACTTTCATAGTCCGCATGGAAACTATAACCGTCTTTCATGATGAATTCACGACCGCGGAGCAACCCATAACGTGGACGTTTCTCATCACGATATTTCGATTGGATTTGGTAAACGTTTAAAGGAAGTTTTTTATATGAAGTAACTTCATCACGCACCAGGGCCGTCATTGTTTCTTCATGTGTAGGACCTAGGATAAAGTCGGAATGATCGCGGTTTTTCAACTTGTAGAGATCTTCCCCATAAGTATCGTAACGTCCTGATTCACGCCAGAGATCTGCTGTCAAAAGTGCAGGAGCCAAGAGTTCCACCGCACCGATTTCTTCAAATTCTTCGCGCATGATTGTTTTAAGTTTTTCAAGCACACGATTTGCCAATGGCAAGTAAGCGTAAATACCTGCAGAGATTTGACGGACATATCCCGCGCGAACTAAAAGAGCATGTGAGATAACTTGTGCATCGCTTGGCATTTCGCGAAGCGTTGGTATAAGCATTTTTGATTGTTTCATATTTTATTCCTTAAATTTTTCGTTTCTTATCTAATAAAGGCTCGGAGGATATCATTCCAAGTCACAGCAATCATTAAGACCACCATAAAGACAAGACCAACAAGTGTTAAAATTCCTTCTTTTTCTTGTGAAAGTGGTTTGCCTCGTAGGGCCTCAACAATATTGAGGACAATTTTCCCCCCGTCAAGGACGGGGATTGGGATTAAATTTACGATTCCCAGATTAATTGAGAGCATGGCAAGTAAAGCGATAACAGATAATAGGCCTTCTCGGGCTGCTTGCCCACTTAAATCATAAATGGCAACGGGCCCACCAAGTTTATCAAGACTTGGCTGTGCAATGAGGTTACCTAAAGCTTTAAATATCAACGTTGTTGCGTTAGCAGCCTGAGTAAAGCCACCCGTTAGCTTATCTAAAAAGCCAGTTTTGATTGTTTGAGTGATACCAATGCGGTATCTTCCGTCAATTTTTTCTGGCTTGAGCTCCAGTGTCTTCGTCGCACCTGCACGTTCGATATCCAGCTTGATTTCACTGCCATCATTTGCACCAATCCTTTGGACAACTTCTTCCCAGTTATTGGTTTTTTCACCATTGACTGCTTGGATTTTATCCTTTGACTGTAAACCTGCCGAATAAGCAGGGGTGCCAGATTGGACTTGTCCGATTTGATTTGTATTAGAAGGTACACCACCTTGCATAAAAGTGATGATAATAAAAGCTATAATCCCTAAAATAAAGTTATTTAAAGGACCAGCAAAATTTGTTAAAATCTTGCCGAGAACGCTGGCACTTTGATATTGTACGTCTCGTGGAGCGATACGAAGTTCCGTGCCATCCGCTTCGATAATTGTTGCATCATGGTCAACTGAATAACGTTTTGTTTCACCAAAAACTTCTCCTTCGATGAAAAGTGCTTCTTCAAAATCGTATTCAGTGACCAGCATGGGGACACTATTTTCCAAAGTCACCCGCTCAGAAAGATTAATTTTAACCACCTGATTTTCAACAATCATCAAAGATGCCGGGGTTCCTTTTTTTATTTCCGTTGTATCATCGCCCCAGCCCGCCATGCGGACATAACCTCCAAGAGGAAGTATACGAATGCTATAAAACGTACCATCTTTGGCTTGATGTGCAAAAATTTTGGGGCCCATTCCAATGGAAAACTCGCGGACTAAAATCCCCGCGCGCTTAGCAAAGAACAGATGACCATACTCATGTACAACAACAATAATACCAAAGACAATGATAAATGTTACCAATGTTTGAATCAATAAAGATCCTCCCTTAATCTTCTAGCTTTTCATCAGCTTGTGAGCGAATAACTTTAAAGGTGTATTTATTTCTTATTTTCTTTGAAACAAAACCCTCCTTAACACTCTATTTTACCTAAAGCGTAATAAAATGTGAAGTGAGAGTATTTTTATTTCGTATTATTTTACCTCAAGGCTTAGAACAAGCCTAATAAATGCATAATTGGGAAGACAAAGATTAAATTATCAAAGCGATCAAGCACGCCTCCATGTCCCGGTAAAAGTTTCCCTGAATCTTTTACCCCATAATGACGTTTGATGCTTGACTCTACCAAGTCACCAATTTGTCCTACGATAGAAAAGACAATGGTAAAGAGAACAAGTTTTACGAAGCCGATTTGAGGCAAGTCATTTTTATAAAAAATAAACATCAAAATTGCAACGACTACTGCAGATAAGATACCTCCAATAGAACCTTCTACCGTCTTATTTGGTGAAACATCGGGGATTAATTTTCGTTTCCCAATTGATTTCCCGACAAAGTATGCCCCAATATCTGTAGACCAAACAATAAATAAAGCCAAGAAGACGACAGCTAATCCACTTTCACGTGCCAAGAGTAAGCTTTGAAAGCCAATACCTACATAAAAGGCTGAGAGAAAAGGAAAGCCAATATCTTCGAAACTATATGAACCTTTGGAAAAAACCATAGCGGTCAACATGCCAAATAAACAAAGCATGAAGAGAAGAGTACTTCCTTCAACATCCATGCCAAAGAAATATTTTCCAATCGGCAAAGCCAAGCATAAGGCCGCCATAGTTGATAATATTCCTTCAAAAGACATCAATTGTAGTTTGTGCATCTTGAACAGTTCATTCATCGCTATAATAACCAACAATGCTATTAAAATTTGAAAATAGGCACCGCCTGCCAACATTAGGCCAATAAAAACGGCTCCTCCGATAATAGCAGTGATTATACGCTTTATCATTTTACTCCTCCATATCTGCGATCACGTTTTTGAAACTCTAAAATAGCAGCATCTAAAGCTGCTTCATCAAAATCTGGCCAAGCTACGTCTGTAAAATAAAGCTCACTGTAGGCAGCCTGCCAAGGTAAAAAGTTAGACAAACGTAATTCCCCTGATGTTCGGACAATCAAATCAGGATCCCGTAAATCTTCAGGTAAAATTGCTGTCTGTAAATGAGCAGAAAGTTCTTCTTCTGTAATTTCCGCCAAATCTTTGCCACTTTTTGCCAACTCTTGAACAGCCAAAAGGATATCCCGACGTCCGCCATAATTCATGGCAAAGTTAAGAATCATTCCTGTATTATTGGCTGTTTCAGCAGCTGCACGGTCAATTGAATTTAAAGTTGCTTTCGGTAAACCTTCACGCTCGCCAATCATCCGAATTTGAATATTTTCTTCATTAAGAATTGGAAGATATTTACTATAAAAATCAATGGGCAAACTCATGATAAACTTGACCTCATCCATAGGACGAGACCAGTTTTCTGTCGAAAAAGCATAAACAGTCATTACCTTTACACCACGTCTTTGTCCGTGGATAGCTGCCGTCTTTAGGGCATCCATTCCGGCCTTATGACCAAAAATTCTTGGTTTCCCTTGACTTTTAGCCCAACGGCCATTTCCATCCATAATTATTCCAATATGCCGTGGCACTGGAATTTGCTCTTGCGAGTTATTTTTTAAGTTATTAAACATAGCACCTCACAGTTAGTACTCCCATTTTATCATATTTTGGATAAAAACACAGGTAAATTCGATACATTTTGCTCTGAAGTCACTGCAGTAATGGCTCTCTAAAGAGAAAAAGACCTGTTTTTTACAATACAATCATGGTGTTTTCGAAAAACAAAAAACCTATCACGAGTGATAGGCTTTTAAACTTATCTTTTACTGCTTATTCTTCGATTGGGTTATCTTCTTTTTTAGTTTCTTCAACAACTGTTGTTTCAGAAACTGTTGGTGCTGCAACAGTATTGTTTTTTACTGTTTTAACAGCTGCACGATCAAAAGTTAAAATAACGCCTTCACAATCTAATTCGATCGTTGCATCAGCTTCATTCATACCACTCAAGACACCGTGTAAACCACCAATAGTTACGATTTCTGCGCCAATAACCATTGAGTTCAATTGTTCTTGACGTTGTTGTTGAGCTTTCTTTTGGCTACGGTTCATGAAGAACATCATCCCACCTACAACAACAACCATAAAAATCAAAGACATAACATTCATTTATTAAATTCTCCTTTAAAACATTGATTATCCACAGACAATAGGACTATTATAGCACATTTTGTAAGGGCTGTCTATAAATACTTGGACGCTTCACGCAAAGACAAATTTGCAAGTTTTTCTTCATTTTCTGAAAGAAAGTGGGCGACCCATTTTGGATGCGTCTTCGAATAATCTCTTAAAGCCCACCCGATAGCCTTATTAATAAAAAATTCCTTTGACCCCAGATTATTTCGAATTACGGAGGACAGGAGTTCTGTATCTGTCGCTTCTTTAAAACCAAGCTGACAATCAATTGCGATACGACGAATCCAAAAATTTTCATCTATTGACCAATTCAAAATATCTTGTGATTTTATCTTTCCACTAAGCAAGAGAGTGCCCACCAACTCATCCAAACTATCCACTGTTTCCCACCAAGATTTTGTCGTTGCTAGCTGATAAATTTGGGGTAAATCTGTAGTCTTTAGATACTTCTTCATTTTTCGAAGATAGTCACATGCCAAATATTGAAATTCTCTTTCTTCTTCTGACCACAAACGATCAACAAGTTGCCAATCGATTATCTTTTCTTCAGCTTTTTCCTTTAAGAAACTTTTTGATAACTCGCGACGAACCGGTGTTGAAAGCCCTAAAAATTTAAACTGGTTGCGCAAATAAGCTTCTTGCTTCTTTGACTTTTCTGTATCAGCATGGGCCTGAAAGTCTTCTATGATTTTCATTTATGATAGGCACTCCCTCTATTTATCATTTGTGCGCGATAAATTTGCTCAATAAGCACAAGCCGCATTAATTGATGGGGTAAAGTAAAACGCCCAAAAGATAATTGTAAATCACTTCGTTTATAAACAGCATCAGATAGCCCCAGAGATCCTCCAATAACTAAAACTAAGTGACGCGTACCATAAATTTCACAGTTCTTCACAAATTCGGCCAGATTCTCACTGGTCATTAGCTTGCCTTGAATGGCAAGAACTGCCAACTTATCCCCATCATCAATTCGAGCCAATATTTTTTCACCTTCTCGATTTTTTACTGCTTCTTTTTCCTTGTCTGAAGCATTGTCGGGAATTTTTTCATCCGGCAACTCAATAATTTCCACAGGATTCATCGTGCGCATACGCTTTTGGTATTCGGCTATGCCATCCTTGAGATACTTTTCTTTAAGCTTTCCTACAACAATTAATTTTATCTTCATTCTTCTATTTTATCTTTTTCCCCAGTTGAAAGCAAAATGAAAGCTAGATTTATCAACATTTTTCACAACTTATCCACATTCTTGTGGAAAAGCTGTGAATTTTATTCACTTGTTCACAATTATTATTGAGTTTTACACAGAAGTGTGGAAAACTTCTTTTTCTATTTCCATTTTAGTGGCTTTTAAGGTATTATATAAATGTGAGTATCCCGCAATTATAAGTATTATATTAAAGATTATTTAAGGAATGTACATTATACTTGTGTATAAATATTTCTTACTGGAAAAGGAGATTCTTGTACTATGGCAAAAAAAAATATCGCCTCATTACTTATTACAGGCGTAGCCGGAGGTGCTATCGCTCTCGGAGGTAGTGCTATCTACCAAAATATGACCAACACGCCGTCATCTAACAACACTTCGGACAATTCTGTAAGCACAGTTAACGTCCAAGTAAATACAGATACTACAAAAGCAATCAAGAAAATTTCGAACACTGTTGTTTCCGTTCTTAATTACCAAAAATCGTCCTCAAGCAACGATTTTGAGAAGATTTTCGGCGGAGGCGATACAAGTAGCAATGAGAGTAATACGCCACAGCTGGCTGGAGAGGGTTCTGGTGTTATTTACAAAAAGGATGGCAATACAGCATATATCGTCACCAACTATCACGTTATTGAAGGTGCTTCTTCCCTAGAAGTTCTCATGGCTGGTGGTCAAAAAGTTACTGCTGAAGTTGTTGGTTCTGATGCTTATTCTGATTTAGCTGTCCTCAAAATTGATGCTAAGTATGTCAAAGAAACAGCAACATTCGGCAACTCTGACAAACTTACTGTTGGTGAGCCCGCTATCGCGGTGGGTTCTCCCCTTGGAAGTGAGTATGCAAACTCAGCAACAGAAGGAATTGTTTCAAGTCTAAATCGCAATGTTACACTGCAAAACAGCCAAGGCCAAACAATTAATGTTAACGCTATTCAAACCGATGCAGCTATTAACCCCGGTAACTCTGGTGGTGCACTCATAAATATTCAAGGACAAGTCATCGGGATTACCTCAAGTAAAATTACCTCAACACCAAGCGGAACAAGCAGCAGTGGTGTCTCTGTAGAAGGCATGGGATTTGCGATTCCAGCCAATGATGTCGTTAACATTATCAATAAGTTGGAAAAAGATGGCAAAGTTATTCGACCTGCTCTCGGTGTACAAATGGTCAACTTGTCAAGTCTTTCCCAAAATATGTTAGCTTCACTTAACCTTCCTGAAAACGTGACTAACGGTGTTGCTATCGCTGAAGTTCAATCAGGAATGCCTGCTGCCAAAGCTGGACTCAAGCAAGGCGACGTTATTGTCAAAATCAATGATGACGAAATCACTTCAAGCGTGAACCTTCAAAGTACACTTTATAAGTCTTCAATTGGTGATACGATTAAGGTAACTTATTATCGTGACGGAAAACAGGCTACTGCGAATATCAAATTGGATAAAACAAGTAGTGATATCAACTTTGACAAACAAAATTAAAAAATTACATCCCCTTGAAACAGGGGATTTTTTGATAAGGAATTATAATAAATATTTATTTTTTGTTAATAGAATTATGGTAAAATAGTGATAAGCATGAAAATATTACTTTATTTAGAAGCCGAACAAATTTTGAGCCGCTCAGGAATTGGTCGTGCAATGAAACATCAACAAAGAGCATTAGATTTAATGCAAGTAGAGTGGACGCAAAATCCCAATGAGGACTATGATATTCTCCATCTCAATACTTATGGACCTCAAAGTTGGCGGATGCTCAAAAAAGCCAAAAAAGCTGGAAAAAAAGTTATCTTCCACGGACACTCTACAGAGGAAGACTTCCGAGATTCATTTATCGGTTCTAACTTAATTGCACCTCTGTTTAAACGCTACTTGATGCGTTTTTATCGTAAAGCTGATTTGGTGATTACGCCTACAGACTATTCAGCTGGACTTTTACGTGGGTATGGCTTGACTTGTCCTATCTTGCCCATCTCCAATGGGATTGATTTGAACAAATATCAAGCTAAACCTGAGAAAGAGGAAGCTTTCCGTCAATATTTTACGATTAAAGACGAACAAAAAGTGGTCATTTGTGCCGGACTTTATTTTAAACGGAAGGGCATTGACGATTTCGTTAAAGTTGCCGAAAAAATGCCAAATGTTCAGTTCATCTGGTTCGGCTATCAAAACCTTTGGACCATCCCTGGATGGGTACGTCGAATCGTTAAAAAGAACCATCCTGATAATGTACGCTTCCCCGGCTATATCAAAGGAGACATCTATGAAGGAGCAATGACTGCTGCTGATGCCTTCTTCTTTCCTTCACGTGAGGAAACCGAAGGTATTGTAGTTTTAGAAGCACTGGCCAGTCATCAAGATGTTGTGGTACGTGATATACCAGTTTATAAAGGATGGCTCGATACCACATCAGCTAGTTTAGCAACAGATGTTGATGGTTTTGTAGCTGAGCTCGAAAAAGTACTGAACGGCACAATTGATAAAACAGAAAAAGGCTATCAAGTTGCACAAACACGCGCCATTGAACATGTCGCCGCTGAACTCGCTGCTGCTTATCGCCAAACTTTGGAGTTATAAAAGAGAAAGACTATGAGAATCGGAATTTTTACAGACAGCTACTTCCCACAAATTAGTGGTGTGGCTACAAGTATTCAAAGCTTAACTATTGAGTTAGAAAAACTCGGACATCAGGTTTTTATCTTTACTACAACAGATCCACACGCTGATGTCGATCATGAACCTGAAAATATCATACGTTTCCAAAGTGTGCCATTTGTATCACTTGCTGAACGTAAGATTGTAATCAAGGGAGTTTTTGCTGCTTATCAGATTGCACAAACTTACCAGCTTGATATTATCCACACACAAACAGAGTTTGGTATGGGACTCTTAGGAAAAATGGTCGCACAACAGCTTCAAATTCCTGTCATCCATACTTTACATACAAAATATGAGGATTACGTCCATTATATTGCTAAGGGCCATTTGATACGCCCTAGTATGGTGAAGTATATCATCAAAAACTTCCTTCGAGGTAGTGAGGCTATAATTTGCCCCAGCCAAATGGTCTTAGATACTGTCAATGGCTACGGTATCGACTTACCTAAACGAATTATTCCTACAGGGATTGATTTGTCTCGTTTCAAACGAGATGAAATTACTCACGAGGAGATTCAAGATCTACGTCATAGCTTAGGACTTAAAGATGATGAAACAATGCTTCTTAGCCTCTCACGAATTGCGGCGGAGAAAAACATTCAAGCAGTTGTGGCAGCCATGCCACAGTTGGTTGAACAAATTGCTGTAAAATTGGTCATTGTCGGAGATGGTCCATATATGAAGAATCTCCAAGATCAAGTGGCTGAGCTAGGGATGGAAGAATACGTTGTCTTTACAGGGGCTGTAGAAAATACAAAAACGGCTTACTACTATAAAGCCGCAGACTTCTTCATTTCAGCTTCAACTTCTGAAACGCAAGGTTTAACTTATCTTGAAGCACTAGCTGCCGGCACACGTGTTTTAGCAACCGTAAACCCATATCTCACAGAGCTTATTGATGATAAGGAGTTTGGCCGACTCTTTGCTTCTGATGAAGAAATCGTTGATACGGTCGTCGCAGCGGTACAAGAAAGTCAAACACTTGATCAAGAAAAATTTGCTAAAAAATTGTACGAAATTTCTGCAGAAAACTTCGCACAACAAGTCTATAACTTCTATCAAGACACCATTGTTGAATATCAAGCACGTAAAAATTCTGAGCATTTTTTAGAAGAATTTGATGTGGTTACTCAAAAATGGTCAAGAAAAATGAAACGTTCTATTCGTAGAGAAAAAATTAGGGCGCAATATTTAACAAAAAAAGCAACTAAACTCGCTAAAAATCTACAGAATTATGTTAAAATAGATAAAGAAAATATGAAATAAGGCTTGTGGGACAATTAAAAGGTCCCTTAAAATAAGCATTGGAGGAAATAATGAAATCACATTTGATGGCAATCATGGATCGTTTGAATCGTTTGATTGAAACGGCTGATCCAAAAGAAACTTACAACTTTGAGCGCGAAGGTGAAGTTATTGCAACTGTAAGCTTCGTGCCAGAAGAAACTGCCTTTTCTATCAAATATCCAAAACAAAAAGATGTTGCTATCTTTGATGATATCGACCTTGTAGCGATTGAACTTTACGATATGATTTATTAAACAAAAAAACCATCTTTGATGGTTTTTTTTTATTTTTCCGGTACTGTAACTTTACCATCAATAATATTTTGTTTTGCTACTTCAACTTCTTTCCAAGTTTTATCTGACAAGTTGTCTTTGGCAAGGCTAACCCCTCCATTTTTTAGGTTGTAGTTAAGAACTTGTCCACCAGGAAATTTATTATCCTTGGTTTTGTTCGCAATATCTTTTACAGCAACACCAACTTCTTTAACAGATGAAGCCAAGACAAAGTTCGAATCTTTTCCGTCTTTAGATTTATAATTTCCAAGATACTCTTGGTCTTGGTCTACTCCAATAACCCATACTTTATCTGCTTCATTTTTTGTAGCATTAAGAGCTTTAGCTTCAGAAAAGACACCGGCACCAGAACCACCTGCTGCTTGATAAATAACATCATTACCTGAACCATACATTGCTGCAGCTATTGTTTTTCCTTTGGCTGCATCAGTAAAAGTACCCGCGTACTGTACTTCAATTTTTATATCAGGGTTAATTGATTTTACCCCAGCGGTGAAACCTTTTTCAAATGCAGTGATAATATCCGATTGCATCCCGCCCACAAAACCGACTTTATCTGTTTTGGTGGTTTTTGCTGCAGCTACACCTGCAAGATAAGCTGCTTCTTGATCTGCGAAAGTTGCTGAGGCAACATTGTCTTGACCTTTTATCACTGAATCAATAATTGTAAATTTTGTATCAGGATTATTTTTTGCTGCCTGTGATGTCGCTTCTTGGAGATCGAATCCAACACCGAATACTAAACCATAACCTGCCGAAACAGCAGAGTTAAAGTTGGTTGTATATTCAGAAACAGCACTTGCGTTAAAGTAGTTAATACCTTTTGATTGTGACAAACCGTTTTCCTTGCCCCACTCTTGTAGGCCTTCCCAAGCGGATTGATTAAATGAACGGTCATCTACCCCACCTGTACTTGGAACAAGTGCTACCTTTAAGTCTGTTGCAGCACCCGCTAATTCACTATTACGTCCACGACAGCCAGCTAGAATAGTTACGGAGGCAAGTGCAAGTGCACCAAGTGTTAAAATTCGTTTATTCATTAAATAAAATTCTCCCAAAATTTAATAGATACCTACTATAACATAAGAATAGATTTTTTGAAAATATTTTCTCGTAAAAATCGTCTTTTTGTAAAATTTTACATTTTTTCTTATAAAAAAAATACCAGATAATCTCTGGCATAATCAATCTTAAAACGTTTATGCTTTACCATAATAGATTTTGCGAATTTCTTCTGTATAAGCGCCATCCTCTCCGTGTACAATCAAAGGTGGAAGAAAAACTTCTCCCCCTGCTTTCCCATCTTTAATCGCATCAATCAGTAGTATATTTGCTGCTTGATTGGCTTTTGGGTAAACAAACTGAATGCGTTTGGGAATCAGATTATGAGCCCTCATTTTATCTATAATCTCAAAAAAACGATCGGGACGATGGACCAGAGCCAAATGACCATTTGTTTTTAAAAGACGCTTGCTGGTTTCAAAAATTTCATCAAGATTTGTCGCTAACTCATGGCGTGCAAGTGTGTAATGGTGATTATTATTAATATGGCTCGCTTCATCCAGCTTAAAATATGGTGGGTTACAAAAAATTAAATCAACTGTTGAGGTATTGATATAGTCTAAAGACTTGTTCAAGTTATCATTGATAACAGTCATTTGTTCTTGTAAGCCATTTAGTTTAATGGAGCGCTGTGCCATTTCTGCTAGACGTTCTTGCAATTCAATTTCTGTAATATGTGCATTAGTCATTGAGCTGGCAAAAAGGCCCACTGCTCCATTTCCCGCACACATATCCACAATTTTCCCTTTTTTTGGAAGGCGTGGAAATCTTGCAAGGAGAATAGCATCAATCGAAAAGGAAAAAACCTCTCGACTTTGAATAATCTGGACATTCGATGCCGCGATTTGATCTATACGTTCACCAGCTTTTAATTCGATTTTAGTCATTCTTCTATTATACAATTTTCATTTCTAAAATTCTTGATGAAAAGCAGGTAGACAAAAAAAGCGAGACAATGCTCGCTCTAACTTTTACAATTGAAAGACCATCGCTGTGCGTGCAGCTAATGAAAGTTTAAGTTTTCCCGTTTCTTTTTGATAAGAAAAGCTTGATCGAGGACCAAATCCTCCATATTTTCGATCATCTGTATCGAGAAGAAATGTCGGAGGATTAGGCACATCGAGCTGGAGTCGTTGTTCCATGGTCGGATGGAAATTAAGAACGAACAGCAAATTTCCCTTACGATAAGCTAAAAGCTTATTCTCATTTTTTATCCAGTATTGTTGCAAGCTATCACTTTGTTTCAAAAAGTGATAGTTTTTTTCTAAAGCAATCATGTCATGATCGAACTTGAGCAGGTATTGGTAACGCAAATGCTCCTTTGCTGCGAGAGACCATTGACGACGAGCATGTTGAAAACTATCATGATTGCCTTCTCTTGGAAAATCCAACCACTCTGGATGACCAAATTCATTTCCCATAAAGTTGAGGTAGCCTTCTCCGGCTAAACTAAAGGTAATCAAGCGTACTATTTTATGCAAGGCAACGGCGCGATCAACCACCATTGATTCACTGTGGATATCCATCGCATCATAGATTGCTTCATTGGCCAGCCACATCATGAGCGTCTTATCTCCAACCAAAGCCTGATCATGACTTTCCACATAGCCAATGTTCTTTTCTCCGGGACGTCGTGTGGTTAATTCCCACCAAAGTTGCATTAAATCAAGGTCCTCATCAGATTTTTCTTTAAATTGCTTAATCCAATAATCCGGCACCCCCATCGAAAGGCGATAGTCAAAACCAATCCCTCCCTCAGAGATAGGAAGTGCCATTCCTGGCATGGCTGACATATCTTCTGCAATCAGTGTTGCCTGTGGATTCACTTGATGGACAAGTTCAGTAGCCAGCATAAGATAAACAACTGCTTCAATGTCTGTCTCTGTTGAAAAATACTTCTTATAACTATCAAAGCTTGTCCCTAGTCCATGATGATGATACAACATACTCGTGACCCCATCAAAGCGGAAACCATCAAAATGATAAGTCTCTAACCAAAACTTGAGGTTAGATAAAAGAAAGTGAATAACTTCATCTTTACCATAGTTAAACAACTTTGTGTTCCAAGCTGCATGTTCGCCACGCGCGCCTTGATGAAAGTACTGATCACTACTTCCATCAAAAAGATTCAGACCGTCTCCAACATTTTTTACAGCATGTGAATGGACCACATCCAATAAAACACGAAGTCCCATCCCATGTGCTGTATCAATCAAAGCCATCAAATCTTCAGGTTTTCCGAAACGGCTTGATATTGCAAAAAAGTTAGAAACTTGATAACCAAAGCTTGCATATAAAGGATGCTCCATAATAGCCATAAGCTGAATCGTATTATAGCCCGCTGCCTTAATACGAGGTAAAACATCCCGTGTAAACTCTTGATAAGTATTTATTTTATGCTCTTCACTAGAAATTCCAATATGAGCTTCATAAATAAGTGGTGCTTCCTCTTCTAAGAGAGGCGAAGAATGCTGAAATTGATATTGTGGGGCAACAATCACACCGTCCAGTTCGAAATGTTCATTTTGAACAGCATAGAGCGCATAAGAAGGCACTCTATAAACTTCAGCTCCGTTGATAACAAGTTTAACCTTTACCTTGGAACCAAGTGGTAAATCTCCTGGTACAGCTATTTCCCATACACCACCATAAGCTGCCTTTAGTTCATGTTTGTCTGTCCAATCGTTAAAGTCCCCTACTAAAAAAGCTTTTTCAGCATGAGGCGCCCATTCACGGAAAGTCCAATACTCTTTTTCTTGTTGAAAGCCAAAATATTTATGACCATTGGCAAAATCTGTAAGTTTCCCCTCCATTCCTAGCAATCTCTTCTTCGTTCTTGAAAATTCAAATAAGCGGTAGGATAAGTCCTCCTTATATGGTTCTAGGTATGGATCATACTGCAAAATATTTAACATTCTGAGAAACCTCCTCTTAATCATGGTGACAATCTTTCCCTTATTTTACCATTTTTAGATGTTGGATTATATTTTTATGAGGGATTTAAACAAAAACAGAGAAAACGTAAATTTTCTCTGTTTTTTATTTTTAAAAGTTCTTAGCATTTGGCTTATTATAGCCGTATTTTTCACAAAAATCTTCTCTGAATTCTAGAAGATTATCATCCATGATAGCTTGACGAACATTTGTCATCAAGTTAATCAAGAAATGTAAATTATGGTAGCTTAAAAGGCGCAGACCAAAAGTTTCGTCAGCCTTGAATAAATGACGCAAGTAAGCACGGGTGTAGTTTGAGCAGCAATAGCAATCACATTCTGGATCAAGAGGTGTGAAGTCAAGCTCATATTTGGCATTTTTAATATTCACACGGCCGAAACTTGTCATTGCGGTACCATTACGAGCAATACGTGTGGGTAGCACGCAGTCAAACATGTCTACACCACGAATGACACCGTCAATCAAACTATCAGGTGCACCAACACCCATCAAATAACGTGGTTTATCTTCTGGTAAAAGCGGTGTTGTAAAGTCAAGTACGGCATTCATCTCAGCGTGAGACTCACCTACAGCAAGTCCGCCAATAGAATAACCAGGGAAATCCATGCTGACGAGATCACGCGCAGATTGGCGGCGTAAATCTTCAAAGCCAGCACCTTGCACGATACCAAAAAGTCCTTGATCATGTGGGCGTTGATGCGCTTTTAGGCCACGCTCTGCCCAGCGGGATGTACGTTCCACAGAAGCTTTGACGTAATCATAAGGTTGATAGAAAGGTGGACATTCATCAAAGCTCATCATGATATCAGAACCTAAATTATTTTGGATAGAAATCGCTTTTTCTGGATTGAGGAAAAGTTCGCGACCGTCGAGATGGCTTTTAAACTTAACACCCTCTTCACTGATATTTTTCTTGTTTTGTACTAAAGAATAGACTTGGAAGCCACCACTATCTGTTAAAATAGGCTGATCCCAGTTCATAAATTTGTGCAAACCGCCTGCTTGAGCAACAAGCTCATCGCCTGGTCGAAGCCACAAATGATAGGTGTTGGCAAGAATAATCCCAGAACCCATCTCTTTAAGTTCTTCTGGGGATTGTGTCTTAACCGTGGCTTGTGTTCCTACAGGCATGAACATAGGTGTTGGAAAAGTCCCATGTGGCGTTATAATTTCACCGAGACGCGCGCCTGTATGTTTTTCTTTTTTAATCAGTCTGTATCTTATTGCATGTTCAGTCATGTAAACTCCTTTAAACTTCTACAAGTATACCAAATTTCTTTGATTTTTCCCAGCCAGTCTATAACCTCCTTTCTCTAAAAGTTTTTGGTTGTGAAGCCCCGTCTTTTATGGTATTCTAAGAAATGGAGGATACTATGAAGTTTAAAGATTTAAAAGAAAGAGCTAAGGATGCTCTGAGAGAAAACTTTGGTGCCAAATTACGTTTGTTCTTAATTCCAATTTTCTGGGGAATTATCTCAACAAACATGACTTACCAATCAAATTATAATTCCAATATGGATACAGTCAATAATTTTGATGCCAATACTATTACAACAGGACTATTACTTTCTATACTCATAGGAATACTTATCGGCGGGCTGATTGGCCTCATGATTTCGGTCATTATAGATGTTATCACTGTGGGTGCGCGTTTCAACTACATTAAAATATACCGTGGCGAAAGAGAAAATCCACGCTTTAAAAATGTCTTTACTCCTTTTAAAGACGGCAGTTGGACAAAAATATTTGTTCTTCACTTAGTGACTGCACTCCTCATTGGTCTTTTAACAGTGACGATTATTGGTATCCCTTTTGCTATCTATCTTGGCCTAGGTTGGTCACAAAAAGATTACATTCTTTTTGACCAATTAGAATCTGGGACTTATACTGGTATTTGGGGCGTGCTCAATGCCTCTGCTCAAGTAATGCGTGGCTCACGTGGGGATTATTTCCTCTTCTTGTTGAGCTTCATCTTATGGTATATCCTCTCAGGTATTACTTTAGGTCTTGCTAAATTCTGGACAACCCCATATATCGAAATGTCTACTATCGCTTATTATCAAAACTTAATCGATACGAAGAGAAACATGAATCAAACTGCATATTAAAAAGAAGCTCTTACTGAGCTTCTTTTTTTACTTTTTTCCCATGGGTGAAATAATAGATAACAATGATTAAAACGATAAATATTGCTGATGCATAATACAAATTACGATAACCTAAAAATGGAACGAGAAGCCCCATGATGAAAGGACCAAAACCTACACCCATATCTAAAAAGCCAAAAAATGTCGATGTGGCTACACCTAAACGATCAACGCCTGAGCTACGTATTGCAATAGCTTGACCAAAAGGTGAAAATGAACCATAACCCAGTCCAATAAAAATAGCTGCCACCAGTAGAATAATTGAAGACTGTGCCCAACCGATCAGTACCAAGCCAATTGCAAAAAAGATAAAGACAGGGTACATCACATAATTATCACCCTTGATATCAAAGATACGACCAGTTACAGGGCGTGAAACCAATATTGCTAAGGCATAAATAAGGAAGAACAGGGATCCAGCTGTTGCAAGCCCAATTTCTGAGGAATAAGTATTCATAAATGCCAAAATACTTGAATAAGCAATACCTATCAGCATCCCTATTACAGAAATAGAAACAGCTTTCTTTTCAAAATAATTTGACCAAGAGAATTTCTTCTTAATACTTTCTGAACTAGCTACAGTTGTATGAGGCGCTTTAATAAAGAAGATACCAATAAGTGCAAGTAGCAAGAGCACATTTGAAAGATGAATTAAGAGTGTAAAACCATATTTACCATAAAGAAACATGGAGAGGAAAGGACCGATAGCTGAAGACATCGTTACCGATAAAGCATAATAACCGATACCTTCCCCTCGCCGAGAAGAAGGAACCGTTGCTCCTGCTAAAGTCCCTGAAGCTGTTGTTGCTATACCAAAACCAATACCATGTAGGAAACGAAGAACGAGCAAGCTCTCAACACTTGGTACAAGATAGTATACCAAACCAAAGAGCAAATAAATGCTTGTTCCCATAAAGAGCATTTTCTTAACACCCCATTTTGCAATGTTGTTCCCCGCCCAAAGACGTGCAAATAAGCTACCTACAATGAAAAGACCTGTCAAAATTCCGGCTGTACCCGCAGAAGCATTATACTTTGCCATCGCATGTGTACCAATAACAATCGTTGGAATATAAAATACTAAATAATATATAAAATTGAGTAGCATATTAATAATAAAACTTGGCGTCCATAACTTTTCTTTTTTCATTTTTCTCCTTCACTTGTATCCGCTATCAATCAAATAAAAAGCAGGAAAACTCCCGTTTCCGAGAGCTTATCCTAGCATTTTTTGATTATAGCTTAATTTTAGTTACATATTATTATATCATTTTTCTGCCTATTTTAATTTCCTGAAGCTTCACATTTGCCTCACCTGTTCGTCTACATAAGTTTTACGAACAACAAAGGAGAGTTTTAAAATTCATTCGAAAGACTGATTGTCCCTAGATTTTAGAATGTTATAATAAAGATATAAATAAATCGAGAGGGTTAACGACTATGCTATTCTTATTATTCTTTATTCTATGCACTTATCTATTTCTCAAGGGCTTTGTTAAGTTCATCTTGCCATTGCTTCTTTTTATCTTCCTTGCAAAACTTTTTCTGGGCGGACTCTTTCTCTTCTTCAATACTCATTTCCTTTTCACACTAGCGATTATTGCCTTCTTCATCTGGTTAATTCGTACGGTAAGCAGTCAAAACTACTAAAAAACACTCTCTATTGTTAGAGAGTGTTTTTTTCTATTTTTAAAAATTTATTTTGCTTCATACCAGCTGTCGCCCGTATTTTCATCTGCAAGTAAGGGAACATTTAACTCTACTGCAGATTCCATAGTTTGTTTCACCAAGTTTTGAACCGCCGTAAGTTCTTCCTTAGGTACTTCAAGAATAATCTCATCGTGAACTTGTAGCAATAATTTGGCTTTAAACTTGCCTTCTGACAATGCTGCATCAAGATTAATCATGGCAATTTTCAAGATATCTCCGGCTGACCCTTGAATCGGGGCATTAATTGCTTGACGTTCTGCACCTTGTCGCACCATAAAGTTGCGATTATTGATTTCTGGCAGTTTACGCCGGCGATTAAACATCGTGCTTACATAGCCTTTATCCTTGGCTTCACGTTTTGTTTCCGCTATATAATTGGCAACTCCAGGATAACGCTCAAAGTAAGCTTGGATCATCTCTGCTGCTTCCTTATTGGAAATACTCAAGCGTTTAGCGAGTCCATATTCTGTTTCTCCATAGGAGATACCAAAATTGACAGCTTTCGCATTGCGACGATCGTTAGGCGTAACATTTTCAGGCTTGTCTATGTTGAAAACACGCATTGCTGTACTGCTATGAATGTCAGCACCATGATTAAAAGCATCAATAAGATGTTCATCTTTAGACATATGTGCCAAAACCCGAAGTTCAATTTGCGAATAGTCGGAACTCAAAAGAATATTATCTTCAGCTGCGACAAAAGCTTTACGAATCAAGCGTCCAGCTTCTAGGCGTACTGGAATATTCTGCAGATTTGGATCAATCGAGGAGAGACGACCTGTTTGCGTTAAATCTTGAACATATCGTGTATGGATACGGCCATCTTCAGCTATTTGCGGAATCAACCCTTGCACGTAAGTGGATTGAATTTTTGATATTTGACGATATTCGAGTATTTTGGCTACTAGTTCATAGTCTTGAGCCAAGTTTTCTAAAATATCTGCTGCTGTTGAATAGCCTGTCTTTGTTTTTTTCCCATGCGGCAACTGTAATTTTTCAAAAAGAATGACTCCAAGTTGCTTAGGCGAATTAATATTAAATTCTTCACCTGCAAGTTCATAAATTTTTTCAGTTAAATCAGCAATCATCTTCTGATTTGCCGCACCAATTTCTTCTAAGGTGCTCACTTCAGCAGCTATTCCTGCTATTTCCATTTTAGCTAACACGTTGGCCAAGGGAAGTTCCATTTCTGTCAAAAGATGATATTGTTCATTTTCCTCGAGATTTTGGATCATTACCGCTTTCGTTGTAGCTAAGACATGAATTTTACCTGCCAAATGTTTGAAAAGAATTTCATCTTCAGGAATACGACGTTTTGCTCCTTTGCCGTAAACTTCTTCATCAGTAGATATATACTTGTTAGCAAATAATCGACCAATAGTTTCAACCTTATTATCTTCTGTTGTAGAAATAAGATATTTAGCTAACATACTGTCGTACTTGGCTGTCGGTAGTTCAATACCTAAGCGATGAAGCAAAACTTTATTTTTCTTAAAATCATATGTATTTTCAGGAAAAGGGAAATTCTTTAGGAGTTCTGTATTCTTTGATACAAAAACTTTTTCTTCATTTCCCCAAGCAAACCCAATGATATCTTCTTTGTGGTAATTCTCATTTAAAATTTCAATATAAAAGAAATCATCTTTGTCCACTAAAATATCTGTTGCATCTTCCACAACTTCAAAACTAAGCGTAACTTCATCTGCTTCTGCCGTTTCAAGTTTGGCTTTGAATTGCGCAAATCCCATCTCATCATAAAACTTGATCAATTCTGCTGCATCCACAGGCTTAATCAAAGTATCAGCAAGATCAATTTCAATCGGAGATTTCGTATCAATCGTTGCAAGAGTACGAGATAAAAAGGCCATTTCACGGTCAGCAATAAGATTTTCCTTCATCTTACTTTTCTTAAGTGAATCAATATTCTCATAGAGATTATCAATAGATCCCCACTCTTGAAGCAACTTCATAGCCGTCTTTTCGCCGACTTTTGTTACACCTGGATAATTATCCGAGCTATCACCCATCAAACCTTTAAGATCAATAAACTGTTGTGGCGTTAAGCCCGTTTTTTCCAATAAATAAGCCGGTGTAAAGCTTTCAAACTCAGCCACACCTTTTTTCGAAATTTCGACTGTCGTATTTGAGTCCACTAACTGAATCAAATCCTTATCCCCAGTTACGATTGTAACATCATAATCGCCAGCTTCAGGGAGTTCAGCCATTTTATCTAAAGTACCAATAATGTCATCTGCTTCATAGTTTTTAAGCTCATAATGATTATAGCCTAACTTTTCAATCAGCTCCTTAATAAAAGGCAATTGTTCGCGGAATTCATCTGGTGTACGTGCTCGCCCATCTTTGTAAGCAGAAAACATTTCCGTTCTAAAGGTTGTTTTTCCTGCATCAAATGCAATCAGAACATGATTAGGTTCTAATCTTTCGACCAAATTATTAAGCATAAGATGAAAGCCATATATCGCATTGGTATGTAAGCCACTCGGAGCCACAAAACGATCTACTTGATTATAGAGGGCGAAAAAAGCCCTGAATGCTAATGAAGAACCATCAATAAGCAGTAATTTATTTTTCTTGTTTTCCATAACTCCTATTATACCTTAAATTTATAAAAAAAAAGAAGCCTTAGCTTCTTTACTTCACTTGGCATTTACCCTATCTCGCAGGGGGCAACCCCCAACTACTTCCGGCGTAATAGGACTTAACTTCTGTGTTCGACATGGGAACAGGTGTATCTCCTATGCAATGAATACCAAATCATGGTCTAGTGCTTTTAGAGACGTTTTGACCTGTAGAAAATTAGGAAGTTGTGGTTCTGCGTCACACGCAGGTTCTCAACTTATCTATTTTCATAAGGTCAGGCTCTAAAAGCCTAAAGTTGAATGTATTGAACACTCAAAACTAAATAACAATCTCTTGATAAATAAGTAAAGCTGAACTCATATGTTCTATTACTTGGTAAAGTCCTCGAGCTATTAGTACTGGTCCGCTCCATCCCTCGCAGGACTTCCACTTCCAGCCTATCAACCTGATCATCTCTCAGGGCTCTTAATTCATAAAGAATGGGAAATCTCATCTTGAGGTGGGCTTCGCACTTAGATGCTTTCAGCGCTTATCCCTTCCCTACATAGCTACCCAGCGGTGCTCCTGGCGGAACAACTGGTACACCAGCGGTAAGTCCACCCCGGTCCTCTCGTACTAAGGGCAGATCCTCTCAAATTTCCTACGCCCGCGACGGATAGGGACCGAACTGTCTCACGACGTTCTGAACCCAGCTCGCGTGCCGCTTTAATGGGCGAACAGCCCAACCCTTGGGACCGACTACAGCCCCAGGATGCGACGAGCCGACATCGAGGTGCCAAACCTCCCCGTCGATGTGAACTCTTGGGGGAGATAAGCCTGTTATCCCCAGGGTAGCTTTTATCCGTTGAGCGATGGCCCTTCCATGCGGTACCACCGGATCACTAAGCCCTAGTTTCCTACCTGCTCGAGTTGTAGCTCTCGCAGTCAAGCTCCCTTATACCTTTACACTCTACACATGATTTCCAACCATGTTGAGGGAACCTTTGGGCGCCTCCGTTACTCTTTAGGAGGCGACCGCCCCAGTCAAACTGCCCGACAGACACTGTCTCCCACGCCGATTATGCGTGTGGGTTAGAGCAACCATGAAGCAAGGGTAGTATCCCAACAGCGACTCACTTGAAACTAGCGTCCCAAGGTCAAAGTCTCCTACCTATCCTGTACATGCTTCACAGGTACTCAATATCAATCTGCAGTAAAGCTCCATGGGGTCTTTCCGTCCTGTCGCGGGTAACCTGCATCTTCACAGGTACTAAAATTTCACCGAGTCTCTCGTTGAGACAGTATCCAAATCATTACGCCTTTCGTGCGGGTCGGAACTTACCCGACAAGGAATTTCGCTACCTTAGGACCGTTATAGTTACGGCCGCCGTTTACTGGGGCTTCAATTCAGAGCTTCGCCTAAGCTAACCCCTCCTCTTAACCTTCCAGCACCGGGCAGGCGTCACCCCCTATACATCACCTTGCGGTTTAGCAGAGAGCTGTGTTTTTGATAAACAGTTGCTTGGATCTTTTCACTGCGGCTGTATTTCTACAGCACCCCTTCTCCCGAAGTTACGGGGTCATTTTGCCGAGTTCCTTAACGAGAGTTCTCTCGATCACCTGAGGCTACTCGCCTCGACTACCTGTGTCGGTTTGCGGTACGGGTAGTATTGAATTAAACGCTAGAAGATTTTCTTGGCAGTGTGACATCAAGGGCTTCGCAACCGTAGTTGCTTCCCCATCACAGCTCAATGTTAAAGGAAAATGCATTTGACACATTCCACACCTCACTGCTTAGACCAGAATCCATTAACTGGCTCCCTTTAGCCTACTGCGTCCCTCCATCACTAACAATACTAGTACAGGAATATCAACCTGTTGTCCATCGACTACGCCTTTCGGCCTCGCCTTAGGTCCCGACTAACCCAGGGCGGACGAGCCTTCCCCTGGAAACCTTAGTCTTACGGTGGATAAGATTCTCACTTATCTTGCGCTACTCATACCGGCATTCTCACTTGTAATCGCTCCAGCACCCCTCACGGTATACCTTCATCGCTGATTACAACGCTCTCCTACCATTTAATTAATATTAAATCCACAGCTTCGGTAATATGTTTAGCCCCGGTACATTTTCGGCGCAGGGTCACTCGACTAGTGAGCTATTACGCACTCTTTGAATGATAGCTGCTTCTGAGCTAACATCCTAGTTGTCTGTGCAACCCCACATCCTTTTCCACTTAACATATATTTTGGGACCTTAGCTGGTGGTCTGGGCTGTTTCCCTTTCGACTACGGATCTTAGCACTCGCAGTCTGACTGCCGCACATGTGTATTAGCATTCGGAGTTTATCTGAAATTGGTAACCCGAGATGGGCCCCTCATCCAAACAGTGCTCTACCTCCAATACACTTAAATTGCGACGCTAGCCCTAAAGCTATTTCGGAGAGAACCAGCTATCTCCCAGTTCGTTTGGAATTTCTCCGCTATCCACAAGTCATCCAAACACTTTTCAACGTGTCCTGGTTCGGTCCTCCAGTGCGTCTTACCGCACCTTCAACCTGCTCATGGATAGGTCACTAGGTTTCGGGTCTACATCATGATACTAAAGCGCCCTATTCAGACTCGCTTTCGCTACGGCTCCGCCTCTTCAGCTTAACCTCGCATCATAACGTAACTCGCCGGTTCATTCTACAAAAGGCACGCTCTCACCCATTGACGGGCTCGAACTTCTTGTAGGCACACGGTTTCAGGTGCTATTTCACTCCCCTCCCGGGGTTCTTTTCACCTTTCCCTCACGGTACTGGTTCACTATCGGTCATTAAGGAGTATTTAGGCTTGGGAGATGGTCCTCCCGGATTCAAACTGGATTTCGCGTGTCCAGCCCTACTCAGGATACTGCTAGGTATAAAGTCTATTTAAAATACGAGGCTATTACTCTCTTTGGCTTACCTTCCCAGGTAATTCTTCTATAGACTTTAAGTCCACGTTGCAGTCCTACAACCCCAAGAAGCAAGCTTCTTGGTTTGGCCTGTTTCCCGTTCGCTCGCCGCTACTTAGGAAATCGTTTTTACTTTCTCTTCCTGCAGGTACTTAGATGTTTCAGTTCTCTGCGTTACCTTCTCGTAAGCTATGTATTCACTTACGGATACTATGCATAACATAGTGGGTTTCCCCATTCGGAGACCTAGGGATCAATGCGTACTTACTGCTCCCCCTAGAATATCGTCGTTAGTCACGTCCTTCTTCGGCTCTTAATGCCAAGGCATCCACCGTGCGCCCTTATTAACTTTGCCATTAAAACAAGTATAAGTTTTTTCGAACTATTTAAAATAATTCGCAGCTTTACAGAAATGTTTTACCATTTCTCGGTTTATTTATCGTTATAAGATATTGTTATTTAGTTTTCAATGATCAATTCCTATTTTAACGTCTTCGTTGACAAGACACTTTCGTATCTTATGGAGCCTAGCGGGATCGAACCGCTGACCTCCTGCGTGCAAAGCAGGCGCTCTCCCAGCTGAGCTAAGGCCCCTTCTCTCAACGCAATCTTCTCTATCTTGCATCAAAAGACTGCTTGTTTGGTCTTTATAGACCCCTCAAAACTGAATAAAGTAGAACAACATCTTTTTTTATATTCCTTAGAAAGGAGGTGATCCAGCCGCACCTTCCGATACGGCTACCTTGTTACGACTTCACCCCAGTCATCGGTCTTACCTTAGGAAGCGCCCTCCTTGCGGTTAGGCAACCTACTTTGGGTACTCCCAACTTCCGTGGTGTGACGGGCGGTGTGTACAAGGCCCGGGAACGTATTCACCGCGGCGTGCTGATCCGCGATTACTAGCGATTCCGACTTCATGCAGGCGAGTTGCAGCCTGCAATCCGAACTGAGAATGGTTTTAAGAGATTAGCGCACCCTCGCGGGTTGGCGACTCGTTGTACCATCCATTGTAGCACGTGTGTAGCCCAGGTCATAAGGGGCATGATGATTTGACGTCATCCCCACCTTCCTCCGGTTTATCACCGGCAGTCTCACTAGAGTGCCCAACTTAATGATGGCAACTAGTAATAAGGGTTGCGCTCGTTGCGGGACTTAACCCAACATCTCACGACACGAGCTGACGACAACCATGCACCACCTGTATCCCGTGTCCCGAAGGAACTCCTTATCTCTAAGGATAGCACGAGTATGTCAAGACCTGGTAAGGTTCTTCGCGTTGCTTCGAATTAAACCACATGCTCCACCGCTTGTGCGGGCCCCCGTCAATTCCTTTGAGTTTCAACCTTGCGGTCGTACTCCCCAGGCGGAGTGCTTAATGCGTTAGCTGCGCTACAGAGAACTTATAGCTCCCTACAGCTAGCACTCATCGTTTACGGCGTGGACTACCAGGGTATCTAATCCTGTTTGCTCCCCACGCTTTCGAGCCTCAGTGTCAGTTACAGGCCAGAGAGCCGCTTTCGCCTCCGGTGTTCCTCCATATATCTACGCATTTCACCGCTACACATGGAATTCCACTCTCCTCTCCTGCACTCAAGTCTCCCAGTTTCCAATGCACACAATGGTTGAGCCACTGCCTTTTACATCAGACTTAAGAAACCACCTGCGCTCGCTTTACGCCCAATAAATCCGGACAACGCTTGGGACCTACGTATTACCGCGGCTGCTGGCACGTAGTTAGCCGTCCCTTTCTGGTTAGATACCGTCACTTAAGTAATTTTCCACTCTACTTAACGTTCTTCTCTAACAACAGAGTTTTACGATCCGAAAACCTTCTTCACTCACGCGGCGTTGCTCGGTCAGGGTTGCCCCCATTGCCGAAGATTCCCTACTGCTGCCTCCCGTAGGAGTCTGGGCCGTGTCTCAGTCCCAGTGTGGCCGATCACCCTCTCAGGTCGGCTATGTATCATCGCCTTGGTAGTCCTTTACACTACCAACTAGCTAATACAACGCGGGATCATCAAGTAGTGAAGCAATTGCTTCTTTCAAATAAGAATCATGCGATTCTCATTGTTATGCGGTATTAGCGTTCGTTTCCAAACGTTGTCCCCCGCTACTCGGCAGATTTCCCACGCGTTACTCACCCGTTCGCCGCTCTTCATAAAAATAGCAAGCTATCTTTAATCATCGCTCGACTTGCATGTATTAGGCACGCCGCCAGCGTTCGTCCTGAGCCAGGATCAAACTCTCATTTAAATTTAGTTCATCAAATGAACTGGCTGTTGTTTTGTCTTTCATTATTGAATTGACAGTTGGTATACAAGAAGTTAACTTCTCGCATATAGTCATTCTACTTTATTCAGTTTTCAAAGGTCTATCGCTCTCGTAAGAGATACGCTCTCTCGCGACAACTATTATATTCTATCAAACTCAATTTGTTCTGTCAAGAATAAACTGTGCTTTTTTTAAAAAATTTTACCTTTGTTCGGTTTATCCCCCATTTACTGGGCTTTACGGCCATTTATTTTTTTTGTAATTTCCAGTTAATTAAGATGAGAACACCGATATGTAAATAAAAAATGGCCACTTGGCCATTTTTTTATTTACATATCTACATTATGATAAACTTTTTGAACATCGTCGTCGTCTTCTAAAGCATCTACCAAACCTTCGAAGGTTTCTAAATCTTCACCAGAAAGTTCAACTTCGCTCTGTGCAATCATCTCAAGTTCAGTTGTTGTAAATTCAGTAATACCTTTTTCTTTGAGAGCAGCAATTGCTTTGTGTAAATCTGTAGGTTCTGTATAAACAATAATTTGTCCTTCTTCCGCAGAAACATCACGGACGTCAATTTCTTGTTCAATCAAATATTCAAAAATCTCGTCAGCATCATCACCAGCAAAGACGATCACACCTGTATTATCGAACATGTAGCCTACAGAACCTTCCGCACCAATATTCCCACCATTTTTATGGAAAATTGTGCGGATATTAGAAATTGTACGGTTTACATTTGAAGTTAACGTTTCACAGATAATCATTGATCCATTCGGTCCGAATCCTTCATATCGTCCAGAAACGAAAGCTTCTTCTGCTCCACCTTTAGCTTTGTCAATCGCTTTATCAATAACATGCTTTGGAACTTGTGCTTGTTTCGCACGTTCAATAACAAACTTGAGCGCTGTATTTGACTCTGGATCTGGCTCCCCTTGCTTTGCGGCTACATATATTTCAACACCAAATTTTGCATAAACTTTTGATGTTGCTCCGTCTTTAGCTGATTTTTTTGCGGCAATATTGGCCCATTTGCGTCCCATGGGACACCTCCTATTTTCAATTTATTCTTAAATATTATATCACAAAATCAATGGTTTGCGCCCATGGTTCTGTTCTTTAAAATTACGATTTCCTAATTGATAAATATCATCTGATTTTTGCGTAAGTAAGTCCCATGATTCTTTTCCAATGCGAGTCACAAGCTTATCCTTCACTTTAGCCAGATGTTGTTGTCCTTGCTTTGTAAAACCTAAAACATGAATGTTTTGAGGCAACTGAAAATCACGTGGAATATCCAATAAAACATAGGTCAAAAGCCGTCTTACACGTGCTCTAGTATATCGTTTTGTATGCACTGCCTCTATCAATTCATCGACAGTATTCACTTGCTTAATGGCTGTTTTTATCCGACTTTCCAACTCTGTATTCATTTGAAAAATAAGGCTCAAATCATGGGAGATTATCTTATACTTAAGCAAAGTGAAATAATTATCCCAAGAAACTCTGGGGTGCTGATAGAGTTGTTTTAAATTTTCCGGCACAAAATTCAAAATATCTTGTTGGTCGATATTTGCTCTAATAGCTGTTGCTGAAGCAATTTCACCAGATAAACTACGAGAATGAAAATCGTTACTACGCTGAATGGCTTGTAGTCTTATATCTTTGCACGCACTGGCTTTGGCATAAGCAAGAGCCAGGACATGGTTGGGTGTATTTCCATCAAAATGTAAGCCTGAGAATTTCTGCCACATCATCTGAGTTTTTTCGGGATAACTCAATGTATCAGGTAAATCTTTAATGAAGTTCTCCATTTCGGTTGACTTCTCTTCATAAAGATTCACGATTTTTTGATAATCAAGGGTAGACTCCGAACCAAAAACAAGTTCACCAATCCCCATTTTATCAAGAATATCCACTGCTGCCTGTGCAAAAAAATCAGCAGCTTGGACAGCTCCCATGACAGGAAGCTCAACCACGATATCTGCACCATTTTTTAGAGCCATTTCAGCTCTTGTCCATTTATCAAAAAGAGCCGGTTCACCCCTTTGCATAAAATTACCAGACATGGCAACGATTTTTATACCATCGCCTGCCTGATCTAATAAATATTTATGTCCATTGTGAAAAGGGTTGAACTCAGCAACAATTCCTATTATTTTTTGCATACAAAGAACCAACGTAAGCTTTCTTCTTCAGGTTTTTCATCTTCAAAATCAGCATATACTTCTACTTTAGAAAATTTTTGAAGTCTTGTCAAATATTCCTTTATTGGGTACGTTCTCTCTTGATGTACTTCATCTTTACGCACAAATTTTCCATCGGAATCTTTAACAAAGAAAGTCAATTCATGGACGACTGAATGAGGGTAATCCCCTACAAAAGAATCCCAGAGAAAAGCAAAATCTTCATCGTTTTCGTGATAAGAGTAACCTGGAAAGACCGAATCCACTTGATATGTCGAATGGACATCAAAGATAAACACACCTTCCGCATTTAAAGAATTATAAACACCATCAAAAACGCGTTGAACTTCAGAAGCATTCGACATGTAACAAAGCGAATCCGAATAGCAAGTCACAACATCAAATGTGGTTTCTCCTGATAATTCACGCATATCTCCGGCAGCAAAAGTAATTTTTGCCCCCATCTGACGTGCACGTTTATCTGCAATGGTCAGCATTTCCTCTGACAAATCAACACCGGTTACTTCATAGCCTGCTTGACTAAATCTTATCGAGAGAATCCCTGTACCACATGCCAATTCCATGATATTTTGCGTTTTTGCTGGAAAATGTCTTTGACTAAACTCAAACCACAAGTCATAGAGCTCCTCATCCATTACGGAATCATAGACCCGGGCAAATTCCTCATAAGAAGCCGTCATTTATTCAGAAATCCATTCATTAATATCAACAAGTGGTGCATCTGACCATAGTTTCTCTAAGTTAAAACGCAAGCGTGAATCATGGTCAAAAACATTGACAATCACGTCACCTAAGTCAACTAAAACCCATCCTGTACGCGCATCTCCTTCAATATGACCTGCTGCTTGAACACCAAGCTTATCTGCTTCTTCAGCGACATTATCAACAATCGCATCAATCTGACGTGTATTCATTGCTTCAAGGACAACGAAATAATCTGCAACGCCTGACACAGCAGCGACATCAAGTGCTACAATATCTAAAGCTTTTTTATCATCGGCTGCTTTTACAACTGTTTCGAGTAATTGTTTTGAATTCATTTTATTCCTATTTTCTATTTTTATTATTATTTTTTAAGATATTTGATAAATGCGTTATATGTTTCGATACTTTGGGGGTAAATTTTTACACGAAGTTCAGCCAGATAATCAATAAGTCGCATTGTCTCAAAGGCAACTGCCATATTCAGAGAGTAATCCGCGATAGCTCGCGCTTCAATAACACCCGGGAAATCACGTCCCTCTTCAATATAGTCCGCCACATAAAGTACTTTTGCTAAGTCAGACATCGCTGCATCCCCTACAGTGTGCACCTCGATTGCATGTAGAATTTCGGGATCTTTCAAACCTAAATCTTCTTGCATTTTATAGATGCCCACTGTACCATGCCATATGTTATTGCCCCAATTTTTCAAATCAGGATTCAAGTTATACTTTTCAATCAGTTCTAAAAAGATGTCATCTGCTGTTTCTTTTGCGTAATCATGCAACAGAGCAGCAAGACTTGCTTTATGCACATTTACATCATATTTTTCAGCAAGTGCAACTGCTGCTTTCTCTACTCCTAGGATATGTTGGAAACGTTTTTCAGACATTTGAGCTTTTATCTTCGCAAGTAGTTCTTCTCTTGACAAGTTTACTTCTGGATAAAAATCAAACATAAAGTCCCTCTTTCTTAATATAAGCAAGTACTTTGGGTGCTAACAAGAAATTTGGAACAAGCCCTCGGCTAAATTGTTCACGTATCATATTACCAGAGATATCCATTCCCGGTACATCCACCCACAAAATAGGATAACTTGTCCCCGCGCGGAAGCGTGGTCGACGTACGCCAACCAGCTGTACTAATTCTAAAAGTTGCTCAATATTTTTCCAACTTGGTAAACTATTGATTAAATCTCCCCCAATGATAAAGTAAAAATCTGTATCGGGATGTTCTTCCTTGAGGGCCTTTACTGTTTCATATATGCCTTCATCTGCTTGGCAGCGGCATTTGTTCAATACAAGACCTTCTTTTCCTTCCAGTGCTAGCTCTAACATGCGGGTAACATGCCCATCGGTATTATGTTCCGGAAGAAACACAACTTGTTCTAAATTCAGCTGCTGACGCACTTGATCAGCGATTGTTAAATGTGCGATGTGTACAGGATTGAAACTTCCCCAAAAAAGACCGATGGCACGGCGAACACGAGCATTTTCCTCTTGTAGATCCACCTTAGTAAAAGGTGTTAGAAGTTCAAGCGACATAACTTATACCTTTTTTACATCTTCTGAAATTTTACGATTTTCTTTACGATCACTAACCTTAAAGACTACTACATTACGTCCGATAATTTGGACAACGTTGAGCCCCATTTCATCAATCATCGCTGCAACATCTTTGGCAGTTTCATCAGAGTTTTGTAAGATGTTAACTTTAATTAATTCACGCGCATCTGCAGCGTGGCGAATACTTGTAAGAATTTCGTTCGACAGTCCAGATTTTCCGATTTGAACTATGGGGCGAATATTTACTGCGAGGCTTCGCAGGTAACGCTTTTGTTTTCCAGTTAATTCCATTTTAATTCTCTTTTCTAATAATTATCCAGCTTCCAGGTCATGCTGGGAGCAATGATCCCTTTAACTTTATAAGCTGTTTCACCTTCAACAACTTCGTTGACCATGGCTATTTTTTTCAGTTCAGGTAGTTTATAAGCCATTGCATAAGGCAAATCTAACTCAAAAGCAACAAAGAGCTCATGCAATTTTTCTAAAATTGCCGTACGCAACCACTGGACACCTTCGTCTGACTTAATCGAAAGCTGTACTGCTGGTGTCAAAGTAGGTACAAAATCCTTAGCAATATCCATCTTATTATAGACATTTAACACAGGAATACCTTGAATATCCATTTCTTCCATCAATTTTTGGACTGTTTTTTCATGAACTTCATGATGGGGATTACTCGCGTCAATGACATGGATGAGTAAGTCCACATGAGTCGACTCTTCTAAAGTCGACTTGAATGCTTTAATCAGCTCCGTTGGCAAATCTTGAATAAAACCAACTGTATCTGTAAGACTGACTGTAAAATCCTCTTTTATTTTTACCAACTTGGTTGTTGCATCTAGTGTAGCAAAAAGTTCATCTTTTTCATATTGCGTTTTTTCAGTCAAAGCATTCATTATGCTTGACTTCCCGGCATTCGTATAGCCAATCAATCCGATCTTAAAGATAGAGCTTTCTTTACGCTTTTTCCGAATCGTTTCACGGGTTTTTTCAACTTTTTGGAGCTGTTTATCTATATTTTCAATACGTGTTCGAATATAACGACGGTCTGTTTCAAGTTTGCTTTCACCAGGACCTTTGGAGCCGATACCTCCTCCTTGACGACTGAGCATGATACCTTGGCCGACCAAGCGTGGTAACAAATAGCTAAGCTGAGCTTGTTCGACTTGAAGCATCCCTTCATGAGACCGCGCCCGCAATGCAAAAATATCCAATATCAATTGCATCCGATCAATAACTTTGATTCCTAAAGCTTCTTCCAGATTAATATTTTGGCGAGGTGTCAGACGGTCATTGAAAATGACCGTGTCTATTTCTCCGACTTCAATTGCCCACCTCATTTGTTCAAGCTTGCCGGTTCCAATCAGAAATTTAGTATCGTATTTGTCCCGCTTTTGTGTAAAGGCATCAATCACAATCCCCCCTGCTGTTTTTGTGAGTTCAGCTAGTTCAAGCATCGAGCTTTCAAAATTTTCGCTATTTTCAAAGGTCTCTACGCCAACGAGTAAGACACGTTCTTGTTTTTCTTCTAGATTTATCATACTTATACCAATGCCTTACGCAGAACTACGTCTACACCTTCTGGTACCCATGCTGCCACAACGCCACGTTCCGCAACCCGAATCCATCCTAGACCAGAGAAGACAATATCTGATTTTTCTTTGATAGAAAATTCTTTACGGATGAGTTTTGGAAAGTCCGAAAGATTTTTCGCACGTGGCGGTTGAAGTAAACCACCCACATGTTTTTCATAAAATTCAGTAGCTCCTTCTAATTTTGTACGATGAATATCTAACTCATTATCACAAAAAACAGTAAGCCCTTGTTTTTCACCTTGTATATAGTCAAAACGTGCAAGCCCCCCTAAAAATAGAGTTTGCCCTGCATTAAGTTGATAAGTTTTAGGCTTGATTTCTTTTTTAGGTGAAACGAGTTTCAGGTCTTTTGCTTCAAGATAGTGCGCCATTTGTCCACGATGAATAATCCCCGGTGTATCAATAAGCAAGCTATCATCATCAAGAGGAATCTCAATCTTATCTAAAGTCGTCCCTGGAAAACGGCTAGTGGTAATGACATTGTCATCCCCTGTGACAAGTTTGATAATGGCATTAATTAATGTAGATTTACCTACATTCGTTACACCAACTACGTAAACATCACGACCTTTACGCATTTTCTCAATTTTTTCCATGAGTTCTCGAACATCATCTTGATTTTTAACTGAAGTTACAAGAACATCAAGAGGACGGAGACCAGCTTTCTTTGCTTGCTCCTTGAGCCAAGCGCTCATTTTACCAACTTTTAATGAGTGCGGCAGAATGTCTTTCTTATTGGCTACTAAGAGAAGGTCATTATTGCCCGTAAAACGATGCAAGCTTGGGATTAAGGAGCCATTAAAATCAAAGATGTCAACAACATTCACGATTAACGCATCATGCTCACCGATTTCGCTCAAAAGGCGCAAAAAATCATCGTCTGTCAAGCTGACATCAGCGATTTCATTATAGTGACGAAGGCGGAAGCAACGTTGACAGTACAGTGCGTCATCTTCTCCTCTTTTCGCTAGCGCTCCTGCAGGCAGGAAACCCAAGGCATTTTTATCTTTTGTTTGAATCAATGCACCGCAGCCAATGCAATGCAATTCTTCCATAATATTTTCAGTTTCATTCATAGGCCTATTATAACATATTTCATACAATAACCATTTGTCCTTTTATTCGAGACTTGAGCTTGTTAGGAAAGGACATTTTAAAATGATATAAAATAAAAAGACGTAAGTTTCCTTACGTCTTTTTATTAACGATAATCTGGTTTTTCTTTGTGATTATTGTATACATTTGCAATACGTTCTGCTGCTCCTGGTTCAACCATTTCTAGAGCGTTTGAAATTTCGTTAAAAGCTCCATCATAGTTGCGCGCACGATCAAAGAGTTGTAAGCTTCGAGCAATGGCTCCAGCAATACGTTCATCACTTGCTTTATAACGATTAGCATATTGCATCAACTGTTCTGCAAGAACGGCATGATCTACTAAATCATCTGTTGCATCTTTCAAGGCTTCCATATCTTGAGTAGATGTGTCAAGTTGATGGTTCACTACATCAATATTAATACGTACTTTACCTAATTCTTTAAAGAGGGCTTCTAAGCGCTCACTTGTCGCAAAGAAGAGATCTAAATAATCTTTCGGTAAACCTGGAAGGTTACGTTTTTCCACATAACGCTTGATAATGCGTAATTCTGAGTCAAAGCGATCAGCAGCTTCTTGTGCAACTTTTTCTTGCTCACGTAAGTTAGCAAGTCCTTCACTAATACTAATTTGATTCTTTTCGATATCTTCCAAAGCTTCAATGATTGAATTTACATTTCCACCTAAAGCAGAGTAAGGTTTTTGTTTTTCTTTAACTGCTTCAAGCACACTATCAACTTCCCCTTCGAGGATATCAAGATGTTCAGAGTAGCTACGTACTGCTGCTTTTTCATTGTCAGACAGCAAATATGACTGCATCGTGTGGTCGATTTCTAACAAGAGATTTTTGTTGTTTGCACGTGTGTGTTCGATATAGCTTCGGAGAATATTGACGCGTTTTTCTACGCTACGACGTGCTTTATATTCACGCTCAAAAATGTCATAAATACCGTTAATACGGTCATTAATTGAAGAAATACGGGCTTCCGTTGCTTCAAGTTCAAAACTGTCAAGAAGGGCTTTAGCTTCTTCCAAATCATCTTGGATAGCTTTCATTTCATTCTCAAGGTTAACACTTGCAGGAAGTACGTAATCTTCCTCTTCGAACTTATGAACTGTTTCTTCTAACTCTTCAATTTGTTTTGGCAACTCTTTATCGACAACAACAAGCAAGTCTGGGATTTGCTCTGTAATTGCACGCAGAGCAATCGTATGTTCTTCCGCAGTTTCTAACACTTCGGCTGCTTCAATCGGATCCCCTGTTGAGTTAAGCGTAACAAACTGTGAAAATTCTGTTTCTATGTTTGCTAAGTGACGGTTAATTTCGTCAATAACTGTACCATATTTTTCTTGGTTATCAGTAATTTCATCGCGGAGTGTTTCATAAAGGTCAAGAGATTCTTGAATTTTTGTCGAATTACGTTTTTCTTGTTCGACCAACTCTGCAACACCTGCACGAATCGCTTCGACTTCAGATTCCATAACTTCGATTTGTGCTTCGCTATCATCAGCAGACTCACGTGCACGGAAAAAATGGAAGGAGTCATTCAATTGCTCAGCTTCAAAAATATGGTTTTCTAAATCAGCAAATGAATCTGATGACAAATCAATCCATTTTTGGTTCCACTCACGGAAAATGGTCTGTGACTGTCCAACGAGATGCATCTTCTTGACGGCATCTAATTCTTCTTGCACAGGTAAATCAAAAAGCAGCTCTTTGCGCTCTTCCAACTCAAGAATACGATTTTCTGTTTTCTTACGCATTACCATTGAAAATACATAGAATCCAACGACAATCACTATGAGAACGCCCAAAAGAATAATTATTGTACTTGACATCTTCTCTCCAAAACTTTAGGTAATTTTATCTTTTTATTTAAACTTATTTTTAAATACAAAGTTTCACTCTTTATTATAGCACATTATATTTGATTTTACATCACTTTTCTACATTTTTTAGATTACACACACTATAAGTTTAAAACCATGAAAAAGAAGCGCTTCACACAAATAGTCATAAAAAAAACAGCTCTAATGAACTGTTTTTTTATAATTAAGCAAGACCTGCTGCTTCAGCAACTTCAGCCGCGAAGTTATTTTCTGCTTTCTCGATACCTTCACCCACTTCGTAACGTGTGAATGCTACAACTTTAGCACCTTTAGACTCAAGGAAAGCTTCTACTGTTTTGCTGTCATCCATAACATAAAGTTGTCCAAGAAGTGTGTAGGCTTGGTCGACTTTAGTGTTATCAATGATGAATTTTGCAACTTTACCAGGGATGATTTTACCCAAGATCGCTTCTGGTTTACCTTCAGCCAAAAGTTCTTCTTTCATTTCTGCTTCAGCATTTGCAAGAACTTCTTCAGTCAATTGGCTACGTGATCCGTAGGCAAGATGTGGAAGCATTGGTTTGTTTACCAATTTGCGGCTTTCGTTATCTTCATCGATTGTGTGGTTTAATTTAGCTAACTCATCATGAACAAACTCAGCATCCAACTCTTTGTAAGAGAGAACAGTTGGGTTCATCGCAGCGATATGCATTGCAACTGCTTTAGCCAGCTCAGCATCTCCACCTTCAACAACTGTAACTACACCGATACGACCTTGGTTGTGTTGGTAAACACCAAAGGTTTGCTCATCTGTTTTTTCGATAAGTTGGAAACGACGGAATGAAATTTTTTCACCAATTGTCGCTGTAGCTTGTGTGTAAGAATCTTCAAGGCTGATACCTTCTGCAGTTGTCAAAGCCAAAGCTTCTTCATTAGTTGCAGGTTTTTTCTCTGCAATAAGTTCAGCTGTTTCTTTAACGATAGCAACGAATTGTTCATTTTTAGCAACGAAGTCTGTTTCTGAGTTCAATTCGATAAGTGCTGCAGTATTACCATTTACAGCGATACCTGTCAAACCTTCAGCGGCGATACGGTCAGCTTTTTTCTCAGCTTTCGCAATACCTTTTTCACGAAGGAGCTCAGCGGCTGCTTCCATATTTCCATCAGTTTCAACAAGTGCACGTTTAGCATCCATGATACCTGCACCAGTTTTTTCACGCAATTCTTTTACTTGAGCTGCTGTTACTGCCATTGTATAATTCTCCTATTATTATATTTTATAAAAAAACAGGGAGGCGTAGGGCCTCGCCTGTATTATTCATTACAAATTATTTGCCTTCAACGATTTCAGCAAGTTCTTCAAGTGATTCTTCTGAAGCAGCAGTATCTTTAACCGCAAGTTCAGCTTCTACTGAATCTTCGCCTTGACGACCTTCGATGATAGCGTCAGCCATTTTAGCAGTGATCAATTTAACTGCACGGATAGCATCATCGTTTGCTGGGATAATAACGTCGATTGGATCTGGGTCAGCATTTGTATCAACCATTGCTACAACTGGGATTCCCAATTTTTGAGCTTCTTGGATAGCGATTTGTTCATTGTGTGGGTCAACAACGTACATCACATCTGGGATGCGAGGCATGTCAGCGATACCACCGATGAATTTTTCAAGACGTTCGCGTTCTTTGTTCAAAAGAACAACTTCTTTCTTAGGCAATACTTCGAAAGTTCCGTCTTCTTCCATTTTGTTGATTGATTTAAGGCGTGCTACACGTTTTTGGATAGTATTCCAGTTAGTGAGCATACCACCAAGCCAACGGTGGTTTACATAGTATTGACCAGCACGAAGTGCTTCTTCTTTAACAGCTTCTGAAGCTTGTTTTTTAGTACCAACAAAAAGTACTACAGCACCTTCAGATGAAGCGTTACGTACATAGTTGTAAGCATCGTCAACAAGTTTAACTGTTTTTTGAAGGTCGATAACGTGGATACCATTACGTTCTGTGAAGATGTATGGTTTCATTTTTGGGTTCCAACGACGAGTTTGGTGACCGAAGTGAACACCAGCTTCAAGAAGTTGTTTCATTGAAATAACTGACATATTAATGTCTCCTTTTAAAATAGTTTTTCCTCTTTTAACTGTCAGCCAATGCCGCTACACAAGTGCACTACGACACTGTCAAGTCAAAATGTGAAATTATTGCCCATAGACAACAGTACTATTATACACTAAACACTCCCTTATTGCAAGAGCTTGTTGTGTCATTTTGTTGGCTGTCCTGTCTTCGCAAATTCCAAGAGATTTAGTTTCCTGAAAACGCTCATTTATGATAAAATAATTATACGAATATTAAATGTTAAAGGAGCCAAGATATGCGTGAAAAAATTCTAGTTGGCGGTTACACTAAGCGTGAATCAAAGGGGATTTATAGTTTTGACCTAGATATTGCAAAGGAAGAACTTTCTAATCTAACTGAAGTTGCTCATGTTCAAAATGCTACTTATTTTGCTTTGGACAAAACAAAACAGCACCTTTACACTTGTGCTGCAGATGAAAATGGTGGCGGTATTGCTGCTCTCAGCTATAAAAGAGGTAAAACAGAGCTTCTCAACTATGTTACTAGTGTTGGCGCACCTCTGTGCTATGTAGCCGTTGATAATAAACGTGGTTTTGTTTACGGTGCCAATTATCACTTAGGGGAAATCCGTGTCTACAAAATTCAAAAAGATGGGTCGCTTACCTTAACAGACACTGTAAAACATGAAGGCGAGGGATCAAAAGTACACCCTGGCCAAGAACGCCCTCACGTGCATTACACAGATCTTACACCTGACGGACGATTAGTCACTTGTGATTTGGGTACAGATGAGATTACAGTTTACGATGTTGTTGGTGAAGAAGGCAAGCTCTCTCTTGTAAGCCTATATCGTATGCCTGCAGGTACTGGAGTACGTCATCTTACTTTCCATCCCAATGGTAAGATTGCTTATGCTATTGGTGAGTTTTCTTCTACTGTAACTGTTCTCAGCTATAATGAAGAAAAAGGACGCTTTGCTGCACTGGAAACAATCAGTACTCTTCCAGTAGATTTTGAAGGCACAAAGAGCGCATCTGCTCTCCGCCTTTCTTCCGATGGTGCATTTCTTTATGCTTCAAATCGTGGACATAATTCTATCGCCATCTACAGTGTTAGCCCCTTAGGGACAAAGATAACTTTAGAAGATATTGTAAAAACTGAAGGGGAAACGCCCCGCGATTTCAATTTCAACAGTACAGAAGATTTTATTATCGTAGCACATCAAGATAGCGATAATATTAGTCTTTTCCGCCGTAATAGGAAAACAGGAATGCTCACACTTAAGCAAAAAGATTTTTATAGCCCAGAGGGCACATGTATTTTACCAACACTCTAATGAAAACCGCCCTTAAGGCGGTTTTTTTATCATTAAAATGCAGATAGTATTTTATCAAAAAAAGTTTGTGTGGTTTTACACAATATTATTTGACAGCACTTTCAAAGTTTGTTAAAATAATAACGTGATAAATTTCACAAAGGAGAAATTTAAATATGTCAAGCAAGAATACCAAAAAAGAACTAACAACCGCTGATAAAGCTGTACTTGCGGAAAAAGCAGAGCAATATACAGACGGTCTTGTCAAAAAAGCACATCAAGCCGCTTTACAATTTGAAGGCTACACACAAGTGCAAGTAGATAAAATTGTCGCAGCAATGGCCTTAGCGGCAAGCGAACATTCCCTTGAACTTGCGCACGAGGCTCATAATGAAACAGGGCGAGGAATCGTTGAGGATAAGGATACTAAAAACCGCTTTGCTTCAGAATCTGTTTATAATTCAATTAAAAATGATAAAACAGTAGGAGTAATCAGCGAGAACAAAGTTGCTGGCTCAGTAGAAATTGCAGCCCCTTTGGGTGTGCTTGCAGGAATTGTACCAACAACCAACCCTACTTCTACAACAATTTTCAAATCACTTTTAACAGCAAAAACACGAAATGCTATCGTATTCGCCTTTCATCCTCAAGCCCAAAATTGTTCCTCTCATGCCGCACGTATTGTCTACGAAGCTGCCCTAAAAGCTGGGGCACCTGAGAACTTTATCCAATGGGTCGAAGATCCAAGTCTTTACAACACTACTGCACTTATCCAAAACCACGGTATTGCTTCTATTCTAGCTACAGGTGGACCCGGAATGGTTAATGCAGCACTCAAGTCAGGCAACCCTTCACTAGGAGTGGGAGCAGGTAATGGTGCCGTCTTCGTTGATGCTACTGCAAATGTGGATCGTGCAGTTGAAGACCTGCTACTTTCTAAACGTTTTGATAACGGCATGATTTGCGCTACCGAAAACTCTGCTGTAGTTGCTGCAGAAATTTACGATGAATTCCTCGAAAAACTTCAAGCTCACGGTGCTTACAATGTTCCAAAGGAAGATTATTCAGCCATCGAAAAATTTGTTTTTGTTGAGCGTGCGGGTGAGGGCTTCGGAGTAACTGGTCCAGTTGCCGGCCGTCCTGGCCCATGGATTGCTGAACAAGCAGGCGTAAAAGTACCTGAAGGAAAAGATGTTCTTCTCTTTGAATTGGAAGAAAAAAACATTGGTGAAGCTCTCTCTTCTGAAAAGCTTAGCCCGCTTTTGTCAATTTACAAATCTACCTCACGCGAAAATGGTACCGCCATCGTTCAAAAACTTTTGGCTTATCAAGGCGCTGGGCATAATGCGGCTATCCAGATAGGTGCACAAGACGATCCTTTTGTGAAAGAATATGCTGATGCTATTGGTGCTGCACGTATCTTAGTTAACCAACCAGATTCTATTGGAGGCGTTGGTGATATCTATACTGATGCAATGCGTCCATCGCTGACTTTAGGAACTGGTTCATGGGGGAAAAATTCAATCTCACACAATTTGAGTACATATGATCTATTGAATATCAAAACAGTGGCACGTCGTCGTAATCGCCCACAATGGGTTCGTCTGCCAAAAGAAATTTACTACGAAAACAACTCTATTTCTTACCTACAAGAAATGCCTAATATCGAGCGTGCTTTTGTCGTCACAGACCACGGCATGTTGCAATTTGGCTTTGTCGACCACATGCTTGAGCAATTGGCCGTTCGTGAAACACAAGTTCAAACTTCAATATATGGTTCTGTAAAACCTGACCCAACACTTTCACAAGCGATTGAAATTGCTCGACAAATGGCTGATTTTAAACCTGACACAGTTATCGCACTCGGCGGTGGTTCTCCACTTGATGCAGCAAAAATTGGCCGCTTGATTTATGAATACTCTGTTCGTGGAGAGGTTGACCTCAATGATGACGTTGCACTAAAAGCTCTATTTGAGCAGTTGGCGCAAAAATTCATCGATATTCGTAAACGTATCGTCAAATTCCCGCATCAAGATCAAACGCAATTGGTATGTATTCCGACCACTTCTGGTACAGGTTCTGAAGTAACGCCCTTTGCTGTTATCACCGATGATGAAACCCATGTTAAATATCCTTTAGCTGATTATCAACTTACACCTCAAGTAGCTATTGTTGACCCTGAATTTGTTATGACCGTGCCAAAACGTACTGTGGCTTGGTCAGGTATTGATGCCCTCAGTCACGCGCTTGAATCCTATGTTTCAGTCATGGCTTCGGATTATACTAAACCATTATCACTTCGTGCCATTAAGTTAATCTTTGATAATTTGACAACCTCATATCACTACGACCCATCAAAGCCTTCTAAAGAAGGACAAGTCGCACGCGCCAATATGCACAATGCAGCAACCTTAGCTGGTATGGCCTTTGCCAATGCATTTCTCGGTATTAATCACTCCCTAGCCCACAAAGTGGGTGGTGAGTTTGAATTACCACATGGTTTAGCTATCGCTATCGCTATGCCTCACGTCATTAAATTTAACGCTGTAACAGGAAACGTTAAACGTACACCATACCCACGTTATGAGATTTACCGTGCCCAAGAAGATTACGCTGAAATTGCGCGTTATATTGGTCTTACAGGTAAAGATGATGCGGAACTCGTAGACAAACTTATTAAGGAAATTAAAAAATTGACGGACAGCATCGATATCGATGTCACTCTATCAGGAAATGGTGTTGATAAAAACCACTTGGAGCGTGAACTCGATAAGCTTGCAAACCTTGTTTATGATGATCAATGCACACCTGGAAATCCACGCCAGCCAAGTATTTCAGAGCTTAAAACACTCTTACAAGATCAATATTAAGCATAAAAAAAGCTGTAAATTACAGCTTTTTTTATTTTTCGAGATAATCTAGCGCATCTTGAATCGTCTTTACAGGTACAATTTTCATATCTGTATTCAACTTTTTAGCTGCCGCAAGCGCATCTGTGTAGTTATTTGTTGTACCAGAAGCCTTTGTCTGTTCTTCCGTTTCATCTGGGCAAAGGAAAATTTTTGCGCCCGCATTACTTGCTGTAGCAACTTTTTTATCAACGCCACCTATTTGCCCGATGCTGCCATCCTCATTGATCGTTCCAGTACCTGCAATTTCGCGTCCTTGACGTAAATCTTTGCCTGTGATTTGGCTATATATTTCCAAGGTAAACATCATACCAGCACTTGGCCCGCCAATACTTCCAGCATCGATTTTAACTTTAGGGTCTGTCACAACCTGGGTATGATCTACTAAACCAATACCAATCCCTGTTTTACCATTACTCAACTTAATGTACTTACCTGTGGCTTCATGATTACTGCCATCCACACGTGTATATTTGATGGTAACGCTATCCCCAACTTTTTGTTGCGATACATAATCAATCATCTCAGTTGAAGATTTGAAAGTATGTCCATTAACTGCCGTTATCGTATCTGAAAGTTGTAAGTCATTTTTAAAGGTTGAATCCTCAGTGATGCTCAAAACATAAACACCTTGATACTTCATCTCATAAGGTTTCCCTGCCAACTTAAAGGCCTGATAAATAGCCGTGTTTTGCGCTGTCTGCATATAAAACTGGTTGACCAAGTCAAATTGCTGATTGGTCATTCCACCCGTCATCTCTTCACTACTCACAACAGTGGCAAAAGAGTTCGACTTGGAATAAAGCATACTTGCTGCATTGGCGCGAACCATTTCAACTGTCGTTAAATAAAAGTTGCCTTTATGTTCGTCTTTTTTCCCTGCAACATCAACCATTTGGTTAACTGGAATGGTTCCTCCTGGCTGCTCGATATAGTAAGGTAAGGGGAAGAATAAACCCACTACAATAAGAAGCGGTAGCGCGATGGCAAAGAATAGCTTTAGTTTTTTATGCTTTTTTATTTTTTCATTTTTCATGTGCTTTTTTCTCATTCAATGTTTCAATAACATTTGCAGGTAACCATCGACTTAGGTCTTGACCAAAATGATAAAGTTCACGCATTCGGGTAGAACTAATATTTTCGAGTTCTGGTTTTGCAGTCAGTAAGATGGTTTCGATCCCTGTCATTTCACGGTTAAAGTAAATCATATTTTTCTCATAGTCTAAATCAGCCGCATTGCGAACGGACCGAACAAGCGCTGTTACCTCAAGTTTCTCCGCAATATTTACTGTCAGATCACTCGCATGTGCAATGACTGACACATTGGTTAATTGTAAATCTGCTAAGGCTGTTTCGATTAGAGCTACACGTTCTTCTAGACTGAACAAAGGATTTTTAGCTTCATTTTTAAAAATACCGATATAAAGCTTATCAAAAAGCTTACTGGCACGTTCAATGATATCAAGATGGCCTTTTGTGACCGGGTCAAAAGTGCCCGTAAATAAACCGATTTTATCTTTCATAGATGGTTACCTTTGAAATTCCATATACTTTTTCTTTACTTAACGACAAGTGACCGATATTTTCCGGAAGCGTGACCTCCTTATCCGTCTCACAAACCACGACAGCATCATCTGCCAACAAGTTTTTTTTCTGCATTTCTTCTAGGTTAGCAACAATACTTTCTTTCGCATAAGGTGGGTCTAATAAAACTAAGTTGAACTGTCCAGAAAGATTAGCCAAAGCACGTTCTGCTGGAATTTTAAGAAGTTGAAACTTTTTCTCTTCCTTGGTCATCTTAATATTTTCTGCAATCACCAGCTGTGCTGAACGGTCTTTTTCAACCATTACAGCATTGTCCATCCCACGTGATACAGCTTCTATAGCAAGCGAACCCGAACCTGAGAATAAATCCAGAACTCGTCCACCTTCAAAATATGGACCAATCATATTAAAAATTGCTCCTTTAACTTTGTCTGTCGTTGGACGTGTTGTTTTTCCTGCCAATGTTTTCAGTGGTCTACCACCATAATTTCCTGCTACAACTCTCATTGTTCTATTATAGCACACTGTGTCTTCTTCGCCCACAAGCATCAAAAAAACCACAGTTCAATGATGTACTGTGGTTTTTGTTTTTATCTCATTTTTGATTAAAGACGTGCGTTCAATTCAGCACTCAATTCTTCAAATCCTGGTTTGCCAAGAAGTGCAAACATGTTACGTTTGTAAGCTTCAACACCTGGTTGGTCAAATGGATTGATACCATTCAAGTAGCCTGAGATCGCAATTGCAAGCTCAAAGAAGTAGATAGTGTAACCTAAAGTGAATTCATCTTGCTCAGGCAAAGTAACGATCATATTTGGAACGTCACCATCTGTGTGTGCAAGGAGAACACCGTCAGCTGCTTTTTTGTTGACAAAGTCAACATCTTTACCTTGCAAGTAGCCAAGACCATCAAGATCTGCTTCAAGTTCAGGAATGTTAATGTTCTTACGTGGTTTTTCAACACGAATAGCTGTTTCAAATACAGAACGTGTACCTTCTTGGATAAATTGACCCAATGAGTGTAAGTCTGTTGAGAAGTTTGCTGATGTTGGATAAATACCTTTTTGATCTTTGCCTTCAGATTCACCTGCCAACTGTTTCCACCATTCTGAGAAGTATTGCAATGATGGCTCATAGTTAATCAAGATTTCTGAAAGTTTACCTTTGCGGTAAAGGATATTACGAAGCGCTGCATAAGCATAAGCATCATTTTCACGTACGTCTGTGGCTGTATATTCTTTGCGCGCTGCGTTAGCACCTTCCATAAGAGCTGTAATATCAGCACCTGATGCTGCGATAGGCAAGAGACCAACAGCTGTCAAAACTGAAAAACGTCCGCCAACTGAATCCGGCACAACAAAAGTATCCCAGTTGTTTGCATCAGCATTAACTTTAACGGCACCTTTTTCTTTATCTGTTGTTGCATAGATACGTTTATTTGCTTCTTCACGGCCATATTTTTTAACCAAAAGTTCTTCAAAGACACGGAAAGCAATTGCTGGTTCAGTTGTTGTTCCTGATTTAGAGATAACATTAACAGAGAAATCTTTATCTGCCACATATTCTACCAAGTCTGAAAGATAGCTTGAAGAAATTGAATTTCCTGCATAAAGAATTTGTGGTGCTTTACGTTCTTCTTTTGATTGAAGATTAACAAAGCTGTTGTTCAAGAAGTCAATTGCAGCGCGGGCACCAAGGTATGAACCACCGATACCGATAACAATAAGAACTTCTGAGTCAGATTGAATTTTGCTTGCTGCTTTTTGAATGCGTGCAAATTCTTCTTTATCATAGTCTTCTGGAAGATCTAACCAACCGATGAAGTCAGAACCAGCACCGGTTCCTTCACGAAGAAGTTTATCTGCGCCATCAACTTGCCATTGAATTTCGTCAAGTTCTTTATCAGCTACAAATGGTTTCAATTTAGAATAGTCAAATTTAATATGTGCCATCTTATATCTCTCCTTAGAGTTTTTTTCTTTGTTTATTTTATCACTTTTCCATAGGTTTAACAAGAAATGAAAATTTAAGATATTGTAAACCTATCTATACCAAAAAGAAAAAGTTCCCACAATTAGGAACTTTTCCACGTCTCATAAACTATTTTTGTAACTCTTCAATACGGGCTTGTGTGCTTTCAAACTTCTCTTGATAGTCTGCTAATTTAGCACGTTCTTTATCTACAACTTCTGCTTTGGCATTTGCCACAAATTTTTCATTAGAAAGCTTACGGTTAACCATATCGAGTTCTTTCTGCCATTTGTCTAGTTCTTTATTGAGACGAGCAATTTCTTCCTCGATATTAATCAAGCCTGCTAATGGAAGGTAGATTTCCGCACCAGTAACAACTGCTGACATGGCTTGTTCTGGTGCTGCCACATCCGCTGCAATAGTTAACTCGCTTGGATTAGTGAAACGTCTGATATAAGGCGCCACCTTGTTCAGGAAGGCTTCTTTGTCTGATTTGATCATCATTGGCACGGCTTTTGATAAAGGCGTATTCACTTCCGCACGAATATTACGTACAGCTGTAATAATTTCAATAAGCATTGCAACACCATCTCCAGCTTCTGCATCATCAAATTCTGGACGTACTTCTGGATATTCAGTCACCACAATAGATTTGCCTTCAGCTGTCGGAAGTTTTTCGAAGATTTCTTCTGTGAAGAAAGGCATGATTGGGTGTAGCAGACGAAGCACTTGATCAAGGACATGCACAAGTACTGAACGTGTGACGTCTTTTTCTGCTTCATCATCGCCAAACATTACTTCTTTAGTCAACTCAAGATACCAGTTGGCAAACTCATCCCAAATGAAATTATACAGAATATGACCTGCAACACCAAACTCAAATTTATCCATTTGTTCCGTAACACGCGCAATTGTATCGTTCAAACGTGTGAGAATCCAGCGATCGGTAACATTACCTGCTGTTTTCGCTGCCACTTGGTCAAGATGAGTAGAAATTTCTTCTGCTGTGATATCTCCTGCATTCATCAGGATATAGCGTGAAACATTCCATATCTTATTGATGAAATTCCAAGCTGCATCCATTTTGTCGTAGCTGAAACGCACATCTTGTCCAGGAGCTGAACCATTGGACAAGAACCAACGCAAAGCATCGGCACCATATTTTTCAATCACATCCATTGGGTCAATACCATTCCCCAAAGATTTGGACATCTTGCGTCCCTCTTCATCACGAATCAAACCGTGGATAAGTACATTATTAAATGGTGCTTTTCCTGTAAACTCAAGTGATTGGAAAATCATACGCGAAACCCAGAAGAAGATGATGTCATAGCCCGTAACCAAGGTCGATGTAGGGAAGTAACGTTGGAAGTCTTCTGCCTTTTCATCCGGCCAGCCCATAGTTGAGAAAGGCCATAAGGCTGAAGAGAACCATGTATCAAGTACGTCTTCATCTTGAACCCAACCTTCACCTTCTGGGGCTTCCTCGCCAACATACATTTCGCCAGCTTCGTTGTACCATGCAGGAATTTGATGTCCCCACCAAAGTTGGCGTGAAATAACCCAGTCGTGTACATTTTCCATCCATTGGAGGAAAGTGTCGTTAAAACGTGGAGGATAAAACTCAACCGCATCTTCTGTTTTTTGATTTGCGATTGCATTTTTAGCTAGTTCTTCCATCTTAACGAACCATTGTGTCGATAAGCGAGGCTCAACCATCACGCCTGTACGTTCTGAGTGCCCAACGGAGTGCATCATTTTCTCAACTTTAACTAAGTTGCCGAGCTCATCTAATTTTTTAATGATAGCTTCGCGGGCCTCAAAACGATCCATACCATTAAATTCGCCTGTGAGTTCGTTCATTGTACCGTCAGCATTCATTACATTAACTTGTGGCAAGTTATGACGTTGACCAACCAAGAAGTCGTTAGGATCATGGGCAGGGGTAATTTTAACTACACCTGTCCCTTTTTCCATATCTGCGTGTTCGTCACCAACAATAGGAATTTCTTTGTTAATGATAGGGAGAATAACACTTTGACCAATGTATTTGGCATAACGTTCATCTGCTGGGTTAACAGCAACAGCAGTGTCTCCAAAGAAAGTTTCTGGACGCGTTGTCGCTACTTCAAGTGCACCTGAACCATCCGCCAAAGGATAAGTTATGTGATAGAAGGCACCTTCGACATCCTTATGGATAACTTCAATATCAGAGAGCGCAGTCATGGCCTTTGGATCCCAGTTAATGATAAACTCACCACGGTAAATCCAGCCCTTTTTGTAAAGTTGAACAAAAACTTTGCGGACTGCAGCAGACAAACCTTCGTCTAGAGTAAAACGTTCACGGTTATAATCAACAGAGATACCCATTTTACCCCATTGTTCTTTGATGGTTGAGGCATATTCGTCTTTCCATTCCCAAACCTTGTCTAAGAATTTCTCACGGCCTAAATCATAACGGGAAATACCATCTTCAGCTAAACGCGCTTCCACTTTGGCTTGCGTTGCAATTCCTGCATGGTCCATACCTGGCAACCAGAGGGTATCGAAACCTTGCATACGTTTTTGACGGATGATAATATCTTGCAAGGTTGTATCCCAAGCATGTCCTAAATGGAGCTTCCCTGTTACGTTTGGTGGTGGGATAACGATACTATAGGGTTTTGCTTTTTTGTCACCTGAAGGGGCAAAAACACCTTGTTCGAGCCATTTTTCATAGCGCCCTGCTTCGACTTCAGCAGGATTAAATTTTGTTGATAATTCTTCTGTCATTTATTTTTCCTTTCGGTATGAAAACAGTTAATAATGTCGAGGGAGAAGTTCAAGAGTATGTCAATAAAAAAATACCGCACCTAAACATCCAAAATAGGACGCTCACGCGCGGTACCACCTAAATTCCTGCCTTTTTTAAAGCAGACACTTAATTTTATTTAACTGACCACAATGCAACCTTCACAAGCTTCATCTGAAATCTCACAGCGACCGATTTCTCTCTCAAAGACTAGACTTGTTACTCCTCATTTAGTGTTTTTATTCTATCAGATTTGTCAGTTTTTTGCAAGGTCGCTCAGCGTTCTTTGATTATTTCTAAGAAATGCTCTAAACCTTCTATTTTTTGCATTTGTCGATTACAGTTCACACTATCAACACAGATATATGTTCCGTTCTTAGTATAGGTACCATCAGAACCTCTTTTAGTGGTTGCTAAAAATTGTGTCACTTGGCTTGTTTTTTGACAAATCGCACAAATATTTTTTATACTTCCAGAAGTCGTCCCATAAAAACCTCGTCCGTCACTCGTCACGATATATTTTCGCTGACTGGAAATTTCATTCCAAGCAAAATAGGTGAGTTCTTTCATGTCCCAAGATGCTTGCGCTGGAACTTTAAGCTTTTTGACCTTCTTAAAAATCTTTTTAATCTGACTTTCAGATGGTAAGGCAAAAGGTTCAACTAAATTCTTTAAATGGAGCAAATCTCGTTCTGCTTGCTCTTTAGTTGTTTTACTGTCAGCAATTCTCTCTAAAAAGTCCCCGACTTCTTTTGCTTTCGAGAGCTCTTCTATTTCAGCTACAGTTTGAGCATAAACTGCTTCTACCGTGGCTTTATCATTAACCGAATGGTAGACATTGATGAGGTCAAAGGTAAGGTATTTTATTCTGTTGTATTCATATGCTTTCATTTTTTCTCCTTAACTATCCGCTAAGTGAGAATATTGTTAACTTAGCGGTAAACTTATGCGAGAGCAGTTACTCGCACTTGTTTACCAACCATAGGATTTAATTTCATAAAACCCTCCTTATTACTTAAAAAGTTTTTGTACCTAAGTCTGGTACGTCGTGGAAATCTTTACCTGCTTTATAGTTTTCAAATTTCCCTTGAATAAATTGGTAGGCATCGAGACGACTTTCATAACGAATAGCTGCTTCTTTTGCTTCAATTTTTTTATCTTCATGCGCAATTTTTTCTGCGGCTTTCATTGCAATTTCTGAAAGTTGAACCTGTTGGTCCACCCACTCACTAAAATCTTTTAAAAATTTTTCTTTATATTCCATTTTTATTCTCTTTTTGGTTTGATTAAATGATAACTGTTCTCAATCATCTGTTTCGCTTGCTTCTCTGAAACGTCACCACCAAAATGTATATCATTCCAGTGCGTTTTATTCATGTGCCAAGCTGGTCGTATTGAGACAAAAGATTCACGCAGTTCCTCATTGACTGAAGGTAAACCTTTGACAGCCAAAACAAGCTCGCCTTCACGCTCCGAGATGTAGACAAAAGATTTTTTATTTTTTAGATGCTTCACTACAATCGTCGCTGGCCCTTTTTCCATCTTTGCAAAAGGTGTATCTGCAAAAGTTGGACCAAGCGCTAAGCAAAACTCTAGCCAGTTTTCTTTATCCATCTCATTCTCCTAAAAGGAGTTGATAAGCGAAGCGATCTCCTTCGTAGAAAACCATGCCGCGCTTTTCAAAGCCCTCACGTTCAAAGACGGCCTGCATCACTGCATTAGCTGGATGCGTATCCACGCGGAAATCATTATAACCGCGTGCCTGCATCAAAGTAAAGATATTTGAAAAAAGATATTTTGTCAGACCCAAACCACGATATTGGTCGGATAGTGCTAAACAATGGACAGTGACATAGTCCAAGCTATCATTCAACCACTTGCCATTATAAATTTTCGTATATTGTGTATCTTCTCCAGTAATAACCGCACAAAAACCTGCAACTTTCTCATCTACAATCAGAACGTAACCTACAGCTTTGTGAAGAAAATTTTCAATATCACTTTGTGCGGGGTACTCTGCTTGCCATTGATCGCTGCCTGATTTGCCCAGAAATTCACGCGCCTGAGCAATAATCGGCATAATAGCTACGATATCTGCTGTGGTTGCCTTTCTTAAATAAATCATGTTTTTTCTCCCCGCTCAAACTAAAAGCCCTATTTTATTTTCTTTTTCTACGTGGCTTGTCATATTGTTGCTTTGGTTTTTCCGCACGGAAAGGTGCTGCCAAAGGTTGGGCAAGTTTACGCATTTTCACTACCGCTTCAGTACGCGCTGTATGTGGGAACATGTCGACAGATTGGATATATTCGATGCTGTAAAATTGCGAAAGAATCACTAAGTCTTTTGCCAATGTTGAAACATTACAAGACACGTAAACCAGTTTTTCTGGTGTATAAGTGGTGATTGTTTCCAACAAAGCATCATCCAATCCTGTACGAGGTGGATCAACGATAAGGGCTGTGGCTCTATGGCCTGACTTATACCAGTTAGGAATGATACGCTCCGCCTTACCTACTTCATAGTGACAGTTTTTAAAGCCAAGACGTTTTGCATTGATTTTAGCATCTGCGATAGATTCTGGCGTAATATCCATTCCGTGGACAGATTTTACTTTCTTGGCCACACCAAAACCGATTGTCCCAACGCCACAGTAGGCATCAATCACACGGTCATCTTTTTTCGGATTTAGCGCACGTACAGCTTCACCATAGAGCACATTAGCTTGTTCTGAATTGAGTTGATAAAAAGCACGTGGTGACAACTCAAAGTCATAATCCAAAACGCCTTCGGTAATCGTTTCTTTTTCCGCAAAAAGCATCTGTGTACGGTCACCATAAATTTCGCTGGTTTTCTTCGGATGGAAGTTGGCTGATACAGAAACAATCTCTTGGAACTCTTCCGTCAAGTCAGATAAAATATTATCCATCTTCACCAAGTCTTTGCGTTGACGTTTTGAGAGCTCTTCACGTGGGGCAGGCCAAACCTGTCCATCTAGACTAATGCGTGCAGATGTCACGAAAATAATTTGGACTTCACCTGTTTTTTGGCTGCGTCGCGCAACGATGGTGCGAATCCCCATGACTTTACGCTCATCATAAACAGGTAAATTGTATTTTTCAATCAAACGGCAGATACGATTAGCGATATTTTGAATGACTTCGTCTTGAACCAAGCAATTCTCTAAATTCACCAAATGGTGTGTGCCTTCTTTGTACAATCCAGCAATGACATCGCCATTGTTTAGACGACGCACTTGAAATTGCAACTTATTACGGTAACGCAAAGGATTTTCCATACCAAGTGTTGGCAGAAGTTCGTACTTCTTCCAACCTGTTGGACGGTATTTTTCAAGTGCTTGACGGAGCAAATCACGCTTAAACTCTAATTGTTGCGGATAAGCAAGATGCATGATGTGTGAGCCGCTCAGCTCATGGTAAACACGATCTTCAGGCTTAACACGGTATTTTGACTTTTTATTTATCTTGACAACTTTTGCGCGTGAAAAATTGCGGGCATTTTCTGTAATTTCTGCCAAAATTTCTTCTGTAGGCAGTGCATAAGGCACAAATACCAAGCGCCCATGGTAAGAGGCGATTCCTTCGCCATTGATACCCATACGCTCGATATTGAGTGGGATTTTTTGTCCAATTTTCAGATTAATCATATCCCAATTTTAACATAATTTCCCTATAATTGGACCACTAAAATCCAAGGATTCTCCTAATTGTAAAGAAAAATCCCAGTACCTTCACTGGAATTTTTTTCTATTCATGTAATTCTATTGGCAATTCATCAGGATCATAGAAGAAAACCATCTTTTTATTGGTAATCTCATCCACGCGCAGTTCTTCAACTTTAATTCCTTGATCCGATAAATAAGCCATGTCTGCTTCAATATCATCGGTCTGTATTGCCAAATGGCGTAAACCTTTCGCCTCTGGATAGGAGACACGCTCAGGCGCATCAATTTTAATGAAGAGCTCTATTTCCGTACTGTCATTCATTTGAAGATCGATTTTCACATCCCCTTTATCCGGACGATGGCTTTCTCTGATTACTGGAAATCCCAGAATATCTACATAAAAGTGTCGTGATTTTTCGTAATCACTCCCTATAATAGCGATATGATGTATGCTCTTAAAATTTGGTGTATACATGTTTCCCTCTATCTTATCTTCTAACTCTTAAGCCTTAAGCTCATCTTCTTCCAAGATGCAGACTTCTTCTCCTTGAGCTTTGAGATTACGGACGTGATCTTCCCCCCAAGAACAAAGATTATCTAAAATGTTATTCAAGCTTTCACCATATGGGCTAAGCGAATATTCAACTTTTGGCGGCACTTGATTGTAAACGGTGCGGACAATGATATTATCCAGCTCTAATTCACGTAATTGTTGTGTAAGCATTTTTTGACTGATCCCTGGAATACTTCGTTTAAGTTCCCCTGGACGGCGGGGTTGGTGTCTGAGGTTACACAAAATGATAGATTTCCATTTTCCACCAATGACGTCCATTGTGGCTTCTACACCTATGTTATAAGTTTTTTCCAAAAAAATTTCCTTTCTAAATCCTTTATTTCAAACAAAACTTACTTTTTTGTATGTATATGACAAAAAAGTAGGTACTATTCAACAAGTTATTTTTATTATATACTATTTTTTGTCAAAAGAAAACCTAAGGAGAAAAGACAATGAAACTTAACAATACAACACATATCCCCGAATTAGGATTAGGCGTTTTCCAAATCTCAAATGAGGAAACTGCTGAAGTCGTAAAAAACGGAATCATCAATGGCTATCGTTTGATCGATACCGCCCAAATTTATGGTAACGAAGAAGGCACAGGACAAGGGATCAAGGCTGGCCTTGAAGACACAAATCTTACACGCGAAGATCTCTTCATCACATCAAAACTATGGGGCAGCAACCTTTCTTATAAGGAAACCATTCAAAGCTTTGAAACAAGTTTAGAAAAATTAGGTCTGGATTACCTTGATCTTTATCTCATTCACTGGCCAGGTACTGATTATGGGTTTGAAGCTTCTTGGAAAGCTATGGAAGACCTCTACAAAGACGGACGTATCAAAGCTATTGGTGTAAGTAACTTCCAAAAACATCACTTAGAGCGTCTCTTTAGCTATGCACAAATTATCCCTGCAGTAAATCAAATCGAGCTTCACCCTAAACTTGCTCAAAAAGAACTGCGTCACTTTTTAGAAGCACACGATATTAAAGTACAAGCTTGGTCACCATTGATGCAAGGACAACTGTTAGACAATGAAACAATTAAAACAATTGCTCAGAAACACAATAAATCAACAGCACAAGTTATCCTTCGTTGGCATTTAGAGCAAGGTATTTTGGTTAACGTGAAATCTGTCAAAATAGAACGTATGCGTGCCAACCGTGATATCTTTGATTTCTCTCTGGATCAAGATGATATGGAACTCCTCAATAATCTTGATGAAAATCTTCGCGTGGGACCAGATCCAGAAACATTTAATTTTTAAAAAATAGGAAACCTTCATGAAAAAAATTTCACCAAACCTAACCTTATTGGCTTTAGCCATTAATGCCTTTGCCATAGGTTCAACAGAATTCATCAGTGTTGGTCTTATGCCGATGATTGTGAACACTTTTAATATCAATTTATCTCAAGCAGGACTTACCGTCTCTTTATATGCCTTAGGTGTGACTATTGGAGCACCTCTTCTTACGATTGTTACAGGCACATGGAATCGACGCTCATTAATGTTAGCTATTATGCTACTCTTTATCAGCGGTAATCTCTTATCTGCTTTTGCTCCAACTTTCCTCCTGCTCTTAGTTGGACGTATTTTAGCATCATTAGCACATGGTATCTTTATGTCGGTGTCAACACTTATTGCTGCAAATGTAGTTCGTCCTGAAAAACGTGCTTCTGCTATTGCTTTGATGTTTACAGGACTTACTGTAGCAACTGTTATCGGTGTGCCTTTGGGAACTTTTATCGGACAACATTCTACATGGCATATGTCCTTTATCTTCATTGCTGCAATTGGATTGATTGGATTATTAGCGAGCATCTTTTTAATTCCGACAAACCTCCCTATACCAGGCAAAGTAAACTTAAGTGGTTTTGCGAGAATTTTCCGCAATAAATACATTATGACTTCTTTCTTTATTACTGCTTTTGGTTACGGTGGTACCTTTGCTGCTTATACTTATTTAGCTCCTTTATTAGAAGATACCTTTAATTTCAGCTCAAGTACTGTTGTTGTCGTTCTGGTCGCTTACGGTATAATGGTAGCAATCGGTAATACTATCGGTGGACATTACTCAAATAAAAATATTTTACCTGTATTACTCAAAATGTTTGGTGCTTTAACTGCAAGTTTGCTTATCCTTTTTATAGCAGCACTAATGGCTTCTCAGTGGCTTGGATTACTTGCAACGCTCTTGCTGGGTTTATTTGCCTTCATGAACGTGCCTGGTTTACAACTCTATGTTGTCCAACTGGCTGAAAAATTTACTCCCCAAGACATCACTCTTGTTTCAGCTTTTAATATTTCAGCTTTCAACATTGGTATTACACTGGGTTCATTTACGGGGGGCGAGGTGGCAAAAGTAAGTAGTGTTATCTATACACCACTTGCAGGGATTGTTATTGTCCTCCTTGCTATGCTTCTCATTATTGGGGCTCAAAAACAAAAAGTTGCTATCAAATAAATCACTCCAAGATAAAAAACAAAGACAACTTTAGAAAAAGCTACTAGTTCATTCGCTAGTGCTTTTTTCTTAGATCCAAAAAATCTATTTCCCCTTCATCCAGTACTCTGTTATAATAAAGTTATGATAAAAATCAAGGAAATCACAAAACTCAAAAAGCTTTATAAAGTTATACTAACAGAGCCTTTTTCATATAAGGACTGGGAGGAAGCTAAAGATAAAATTTACGTCTGTGAGGATACAGTTGTAAAATATATGCTGACGAGGGATAAAGCCTTTTCTACAGCTGAGCTGGAGCAACTGTTAGCTTTTGATAATTTTGCACAAGGTAAATCTTTAGCACTTTACTTTATTTCCTTCAAAGCTCGGACATCATCAGAAGTCAAAAAATATCTCTCTGACCATAATATCCAGCCAATTCAAATCGAAGCGATCATTGACAGCCTTACTAAAAATGGTCTCCTCAACGACCGAGCTTATATCGAAAGTTATATCCAGGGAAAAGTACGCACAGCAAGTGCTGGTCCTTATCAGATCAAACAGAAACTCCACCTAAAGGGGCTAGATTTACAACTTATTGATGAGGGTATAGCGCAAGTTTTTAATGAAGAAAAACAAATTGACGTGGCTGTCGCTCTTGCAGAAAAGATAGTCCACCAAAAAGCAAGTCGTCACACTCTACAGCAGCTTAAACAAAAAATCATACAAGGACTCACTGCTAAGGGTTTTTCCTATGCCATTAGCGCTATAGCTCTTGAAAGTCTAGAACTTGAAGTGGATGAAGAAAATGAGTTAGAGCTCCTTTACACTGAACTCGACAAAAGTGCCCGTAAATACAGTAGAAAATACGAAGGCTATGAGCTTAAGCAACGCATCACCCAAGCCTTAGCCCGTAAAGGATTCGACTTTAGTGATATTTCTAGCGCAATACGAGACTATGATTTTGAAGAGGAATAAATCAACTTTCTCTTTAAAAGCATTTCCCATTTTCCACCTCAAAATTGTGTTATGATATAATAAAAGCAAGACTGGAAAGCATATGACACAATCTCTCATCACACGTATCAACTCTTATTACGATAATCTCAGTAAATCTGATCAAGCCATTTCAAATTACTTGATTGAAAATATGGACACAGCTGCCCGCTTGTCCATTCAAGAATTCGCAAAAAATACTAAAGTATCTACTGCAACCATTTCGCGTTTTGCCAAAAAAATCGGTTTTGATTCATTTCAAGATTTAAAGTTAGCTATCCACAGCACCGAAAAATTTAAATCCGACAACTTTTTCAGCGAACTATCGCCAGAAGATAGCTATAAAGATATTCTTGCCAAGAATTTTACAAGTAATATTTCTTCTCTCAATGCAACATTGCAGCTGATAGAGAGCGAAACTTTGGATAAGGTTATGAATATCCTCCTATCCGCCAAAACATGTGGTTTTTTTGGTCTGGGTGGCTCTAATGCCGTTGCTTTAATTGCTTACCATAAATTTTTGCGTATGCCACTGCAAACGGTATATCATCAGGATTTTCATTATCAACAAATGTTGGCTTCTAAACTGACCGAAAAAGACTGTGCTTTTGTTATTTCACATACTGGTAAAAACAAAGATACACTGAAAATCGTTGATATTTTGAAGAGCAATCACGTTCCTGTGATTGCCATTACGTCATTTGCCAACTCAGCCTTGGTGAAAAAAAGCGACTTGGCACTTATTTCAATCGCTGAAGAAATATCTTTTCGACCTGAAGCTGTCGCTTCAACCGTCTCTCAAATTAGTCTTCTAGATGCCATCTTTTTGATGTACGGGATGAAAGCTCAGGATTCAATCGAAGATACTTTGGAAAACATTCGAGAAGTGATCAGCCAAACCCGTTTAAATTAAACTAGAAAGTTAATGATAAAGGAGGACCAAAATGGCATTTACTGAAACAAAAGGACGCTATGCAAGCTATGGAACTGTCTCTAGTATTCCTGGTGAAATCATTGACAGTTTTTGGTTCATCATTGACAATCAGCTAAAAGGCGTTATCCCGCTTGAGCCTCTTATCAATTTTGAATTACTCAACCAAAAAGGACTTCTTTCTGTGAAATTTTCACAGCCGCACAATCCTTTAACCATTACAGTTGATTTCCAATACCCTTTTAATAATTCTTGGCCTCGGCATTTCCATGCTGTTGATAATAATGGTAAAGAAACCATTATCTCTTCACAAGAACGTTAAACAAAAGTCTCCAGATAAAATTCTGGAGACTTTTTAAATTTCATAATAGACGATTTCTGGAGGAACACCAAATCTGATTGGTAAAAAGGTTAAGCCAATACCGGCATTGACAAAAAGTTTTGTATATTTCCCTAATAAGTATAGACCAGAATCATACACCTTTGAGCCATCATTACGTAAGCGCAAATTACCAAGACGAATTTGCCCACCATGACTATGTCCTGCAACGACTAAATCATATTTTTCAGGAAATTCTACTTGCAAAATCGTATCCGGCTCATGAATCATTAAAATCGAAAACTTTCCTTGCTCAGGGACCATACTAAAATTTGGTTGTCCTTCACGTAAATCATCAAGTCCGGTTAATACTACTGTTCCTGACATGAGTGATTGGTTGGTAAGTACAGTAAAACCCGCTTCCTTTAGAAAAGTTCTTATATAGTTAGCATCCCCTTCATGCGAAAAATCATGATTACCCAAAATCGCAAATTTTCCTAAGGGTGCTTCAAGTTCTGCTAAAATTTCTTTTACCTTATCAACATCATGCGCTTGCGCCCAATCGACTTTATCAAATAAGTCGCCTGTGAACAAGATCAAGTCAGGTTGTGTTTTATTTATGTGTTTTGAAAATTTAAAAAAGCGGCGTGGATGTGTGTGCCAATTAAAATGTGTATCGGTAAAGTGTGCAACTTTCAGCCCGGCTGTGTTTGAAATTTTCACTTGTCGCACACGCATTAAATGCGGTTCAACGAAAATACCATAAGCCAAAAGGCAGAAAAGTAAAATTATAATCCATGTCATTGCTTTATTTTACCATATTCAGATTTTTTATTCTTCATAATGAGATTCACGCTCCTTATTGTATCAAAGCACGTAACAAAAAAACACCCGAAGGTGCCTAGTTATTTCTTAGTTTTCGTCAGAAGCTACGAATGGCAAGAGAGCCATAACACGTGCGCGTTTGATAGCTGTAACCACTTTACGTTGGTTTTTAGCTGAAGTACCAGTTACGCGACGTGGCAAGATTTTACCACGTTCTGAGATAAAACGTTTTAAGAGTTCAGTGTCTTTATAATCAACAACTTCGATTTTGTTAGCTGCGATAAAGTCAACTTTTTTACGGCGTTTGAAGCCACCACGTTTTTGAAAAGCCATAGTGTGTTTCTCCTTATATTATTGTATGATGTTGTTGAGTAGAAAAGTCAATACGGATACCGCTTTTATACTCAACGAATAGGGCTCAGATAGACTGCCTTATACAGCTGCCTTACTTATTAGAATGGAAGATCATCATCTGAGATTTCCATTGGTGAGCCACCAAATGGATCTGCATCACGACCAAAATCAGGTGTTGAATTTCCTGCTGAGCTGTTAGAGCCAGCAAAAGGACGATTTTGTGATTGTTGTTGCTGTGGTGCAGAATATGAACCAGAGCCACCTTCACGTGCGGCACGACTTTCAAGCATTTGGAAGTTATCAGCCAATACTTCAGTCACGTAAACACGTTGACCTTCTTTGTTCTCATAATTTCGCACTTGAATACTACCTGTTACACCAATCAAGGCACCTTTTTTAGCCCAATTTGCCAAGTTTTCAGCAGATTGGCGCCAGATGACACAGTTAATGAAATCAGCTTCACGTTCGCCTTGCGCGTTTTTAAAACGACGGTTAACAGCAATCGTAAATGTAGCAACCGCAGTATTTTGCGGTGTGTATCGCAGTTCAGGGTCACGCACAACGCGTCCGACCAAAACAACATTATTAATCATGATGCTTCTCCTTTAAATTTGTCCAGCTAAACTAGAATTAAGCTTCTACTTTAGTGATCATGTGACGAAGAATGTCGCCGTTAATCTTAGCAAGACGGTCAAATTCGCTCAAAGCTTCTGAATCAGTAGCAGCTTCAAGAGTTACGATGTGGTAGATACCTTCGCGGAAGTCTTGAATTTCGTAAGCGAGTTTGCGTGTTTCCCAGTCTTTAGACTCAAGATTAGCAGCACCGTTGTCATTCAAGATACTATCGAAACGTTCAACGAGGGCTTTCTTTGCTTCTTCTTCAATGTTTGGACGAATAATATAAAGAATTTCGTATTTTGTCATTGATTTTTCCTCCTTTTGGACTAATGACACAGGTTGGAGCCTGTGTAAGTTATGAGTTTTTACTCACAAGTATATATTCTATCAAATTTAGCTACATTTTGCAAGTTGATTTATCTTATTTATTCTATTATAAAATAAAAAATAACCCTCTGCCTCTGCAGAAGATTTCTCATCATTTTTTATTATTAAGCGACTACATCAAGCACATTAGCTGGAATGTAGCGATACTCACCTTCTTTCGATTGATAATAGCCAAGCTTTTTCACGATAAAATGCAACTTGCAACGGCTATCAAAGCGCTGGTATAAGTGGGAGATTTCCCCTTCCTGGCTACGGGTTACGCATACTATTTTTTCTCCCGCGTAAGTTGGAGATACATATTTTGGGGTAAACGTCATTGAAAACCACCTCCAGATATAATTGAGATGAAAACGCAATCATCTCTTCTTATATTATAACTCTTTTTAATCTCTAAAACAAATGTCTAGATTTTTAATGGCTAAACATTAAAAAATCTGTAATTTTAAACAACAACATGTATAATTATTCAAATCTAGTAGGCTCGTCCTTGACATCCCTCTCAAATTAATCTAAAATATTCATAAATACTTAATAAACGATAGAGGTCGCAACCAATAATAAGCTAAGCAGAGCTAGAGCATGCTGAGAAGTTTAGCCCAGGAGCGGTTGCCGAAAGAAAAGTTATGCTCACCGACTTTTCTTGGTTTAGCGGGAAATACCTGTTAAACTGTCGTGGTCTAACTATGACCATGATGCGCTATTCGGATGAAAGATCTTTCTGACGTTTAGCAATCTCTAGGGATTGCTTTTTGTATTAATATTTATAAATTTAGGAGAGAAGTAATGGATAATACTTCAAATAATGAGGCCACGCCATCCACGCAAGTTAAACGTGGCCTTAAACATCGTCACTTAACAATGATTGCCTTAGGAGGAACTATTGGTACCGGGCTATTTGTTGCATCAGGCGCAACGATTTCTCAAGCTGGACCTTTAGGCGCGTTAGTTGCCTATGTCGCCATTGGGCTCATGGTTTTCTTCCTTATGACGTCTTTAGGTGAAATGGCTTCCTATCTTCCAGTATCAGGCTCTTTTGCTTCTTTCGCTGACCGTTATGTAGATAAAGCTTTCGGCTTCGCTATGGGATGGAACTATTGGTTTAACTCAGCAATTACTGTAGCGGTTGAGGCAGCTACAGTTGGTGTTATTATGCAGTTCTGGTTGCCCCATGTGCCCACATGGATATGGTCGACTATTGTGATTGCGCTCATCCTCTTGGTTAACCTCATTTCAGCTAAAGCTTATGGTGAAGCAGAATTTTGGATGGCGACAATTAAAGTCATCGCTGTTATCGCCTTTATCGTGATTGGTCTCGCAACAATTTTTGGAGTTATGAGTTATAAGCCAGATGTGGCACGCAATCTTTCTGCTGGAGGAAATCATGGTTTTGTCGGTGGTATTGGAGGTATGATTGCTGTCTTCATGATTGCAGGCTTCTCTTTCCAAGGTACAGAAATCGTTGGTATCGCAGCCGGCGAGTCAGAAAACCCTGAGAAAAATGTACCCTCAGCGATTAAACAAGTCTTTTGGCGGATTATTATTTTCTATTTCCTCTCAATATTCGTAATCGGTGCCTTGGTTTACTATAAAGACCCAAGTCTTCTCCGTGCAGCAACCCAAAGCGACATTACCGTTTCTCCATTTACCTTGGTATTTGAACGTGCTGGCTTAGCTGCTGCTGCATCCGTTATGAATGCTGTCATCTTAACCTCGGTTATTTCATCTGCCAATTCTTGGTTATATGCTGCTTCTCGCATGCTTTTTGGTATGGCAAAAGAGGGGCATGCACCGAAAATCTTCGCTAAAACAAATACAAGCAACGGGGTACCAATTTATGCAATTTTAGCGACTGTTGCCATCGGTCTTTTGGCCTTCTTAACAAGTATCTTCGGAACTGAGATTTATTTCTATTTGGTCGCTGCTTCCGGTTTATCTGGTTTCTTGGCTTGGATTGGAATTGCTATCTGTCATTTCCGCTTCCGCCGTGCTTTTATTAAACAAGGTCACAAACTTTCTGAGTTAGGCTACCATGCTAAATGGTTCCCTATTGGGCCAATCATCGCTCTTATTCTTTCAATCATTATCGTTATCGGGCAAATTACTACCGTAACGATGAATGCGCAAAGCATCATTACAACCTACCTTGCTTTACCTCTCTTCTTGATTTTATATTTCTCTTACAAAATCGTGAAGAAAACAAAACTTATTCCGCTTGAAGAAGTTGATTTAAGCCGTGATATTGATTAAAACGAATATAAAAACGCCATAAGGCGTTTTTTTAGTCGTTGATTATCTTCACTTTTTCACCAAAAAATTCTTTAGCCTTACTTACAAGAACTTCTTCTGCTTCTGGCTCAGATTCCGTATCTTTTGTAACATGCTGCTCCCCTTTTTTAAGGCTTAAGACATACTCTTGACGTACAGAATGCCAATCTTGCTCTGCTAAAGCAATAATCTCAGGCGAGAATCCCAATATTGATGACATTAAATTGCCAAAAGTTAATTGTAGGTTTTCATTTTCCGTAACACGCTTTGCTAAATTACCATGAGGAAAAGTAACTACCACAAAATTACTTGAGGCTGCCACGGGGGCAGTATTATTGATTAAGGCACGGTCTGAAGGTTTGGTAAAGCTGGAAACAATTTCAGGCCATGCACCAAAAACTGCTTGACGAGCTTCGTTGGTCGCTTCCTTTAAAGCTTTAAAAACCAAATCTTGATTTACAGTGTACTTTTCGGTGACTGTTTTCGTTTTCACTTGCTGCTTAATTTGAACTTCTTGACTGACAGTGGATACCACCGTTTGGCTGCCCGTTTCTGCCAATTTAGCTTTTAGCTCTGCAACTTCTGCTTTTAAAGCCTGAAGCTCATGGCTCAAACTTTCTGGAACTTCCTTATCTTCCGCAGAAGAATAAGCACCTGCATCTACAAGACGCATCGTCATCACATCAGCAGCAATTTTGCTCTGTGTTGTTTCTTTAATAATTTTCAGAGACTCAATCGCAATGTTGATCCATTGGTAAAGACGAGGTCGTGGGATTTCATTATTTTCCCGCAAAAGCAAATCACGGAAATAAGTTAAGAGATCTTCCGTAAAACGCAACATATTTTTACCTTCAAGAAAGATTTTCTCCAAAGCATCAAGTGCAGTTGGTCCATCTGAAGCGATCAATGCTGCAACATAAGAGACAAGCGCTTCATTGGCAATGGAGCCTGTCACTAAAAGAGCATCCTTCTCTGCAAGCTTGCCATCAGAAAAACTTAAGGCCTGATCCAATAAACTCAAGGCATCACGCATTCCTCCCTCGGCAGATTTTGCAATGACATCAAGTGCCGCATCTTCAAACTCAATCTTCTCATCAGCTAAAACTTCTGCTAAGTGCTGACGAATATCATTTGTTGTGATAGCTTTAAAAGCAAATCTTTGCACACGACTAATAATTGTTGCCGGAATTTTTTGAAGCTCAGTTGTTGCTAAAACAAAGACAACATTATCTGTAGGCTCTTCCAAGGTTTTCAGTAAAGCGTTGAATGCTCCCGTTGAAAGCATATGAACCTCATCGATAATATAAACCTTATAAGTTGCGCGACTGGCTGCATAGGTTGATTTATCTCGAATCTCACGGATTTCGTCAACCCCATTATTCGAAGCAGCATCAAGTTCAATCACATCTTCAAGGCTGCCTTGGGTAATAGCTTGACAAATATCACAAGTGTTACAAGGCTCTCCCTCTTTCTGATTAGGGCAGTTAATTGCTTTGGCAAAAATTTTTGCCGCGGAAGTTTTTCCTGTCCCACGTGGACCACTAAAAAGATAAGCGTGGGAAATCTGCCCATTAACGATAGCATTCTTTAAGGTTGTGGCCACCACTTCTTGGCCAACCATCTCATCAAATCTTTGACTACGGTATTTTCTATATAAAGCTTGGTAAGCCATTTTTCATTCCTTCTAATAAAGGTCTGGCTCTGCGCCAAGACCGAGCTCTTCATTGATTCGGAAAAGAACATCACGCGCCAGTATGGACTGATCAATATCGGCAGCGTTATAATTTTTCATTGCCTTGTAAATAGCCCAAACGCGAGCGCGGATGACTGTTGCCTTATCGGCTTCAGCAGCGGAGAAAAATATCTTTCTTTGTTTCTCATCAAATATTTCCCATGCAATAGTCAAATCACAGGCTGGATCGCCAACTATGGAAGCTGTTGTTTCAGCCACTCCCGAAAATTTGTCGGCCATCTTCCACACGGTATCTAAGTTCAAATCCCCATGTAACACGACCGCGGGCTTAGTCCATGGATTTTTAGAAGCTTTATCCCAATACAAGCGCAGACCTTCTACAGGTGCAATTCTTTTCATTTGATCCAACAGTGTCAAAAATTCAGCTTCGATGACCGGCAACATTAAGGCTGGGCTTTCGGCTCCCGTTGCTTCTAATTGGTGCAACTGATACACAAAGTTACCCAAATCTTGAGCAAATGCTTTAGGTTGAGCCAAAGCATTAAAACCTACAGCCTTCACCTCACTGGTACCAAATTTATCCGCTATAAAGTTATTTACTGTTTCCTTCATTGTTTACCTCGCTCAAAAAAATTTCCAATCAGTCATATCTGACAAAATGTGGCAAAATTCTTCAAGATATTTTTGATCGACATCATCATAAAAGGAAGTTTCTGAAGCATCCAAATCTAAAACTCCTTTTAATTCGCCGTCTTTAATAATCGGTACTACAATTTCTGACAGTGCTCGGCTGTCACAAGAAATATAGTTTTTATGTTCTTTAACATTGTCAACAATCAATGTTTGGCGTTTTTCTGCGGCTTCACCACATACTCCAGCGCCTAACTTTATTTCGACACAAGAAACCCCACCTTGAAAAGGGCCTAAAATAAGTTGTTCGCCGTTGTACAAATAAAACCCTGCAAAGACTTGATTAGGCAAGAAGTCATTAAGAAGAGCTGATGCGTTGGAGAGATTTGACAATGTATAGTTTTGTGTTGAAAGTAGACCTTTCAATTGTAGGTTAAGGAGTTCATATCCTTCAATTTTTTCGCTTTTATTCATCTTATAATTATAAACTTAACCCACAATAGAGTCAATACTTGCGATTAAATTATCCCTTATTTTCTTTTTGAAATATCTTTGGCTTTCATTTTCTCTAACTCTTTATTTATCTTGCTTTTTCTTGACTCTTTTCCTCCTTGATACAGCATGATTAAGACAAAGAGTCCAATGAAGGGCATCACAATATCTTTAAAATTAAAACCAAGAGCACCTCTGTATAAGAAAACACCTATAGCGGCTAAGAAAGCAAGCGGAAGTATGGCACCCAGGTACTTATTTTCCCTATAGCCCGCAAATGTCTGAAATGCGATAATGACTCCAATTATTGCTATATCCATTAAATGATTCATCTCAAATCTCCCTATGTTTTCTTATAATCTCTTTTGCACTGCTCAGACTCACTTTTTCATCAATAACCATTTGCATAATACTCACTTCAAAAGAATCCTTTTTAGTATCACTCAGAGCAATTTTCTCAATTAAACGGTCTACACGCAACCGCACTGTAGGATAACTCACCCCATAATACCTGGCCAACTCTTTTAAAGAACCCGATGCAAAAATAAATTGTTTGATAAATTCTTGTTCTTCATCTTCCAGATTAAAAAACCAATCCATAATTTCTCCAACCTTAATATTATTTATTAAAGCTTAACATTATTGAAGTAAAAAGGCAAAATTTTTCATTTTAATAAATGTAGATTGCTTTTTTTATTTAAAAATTGTCCTCCAGAAGCTTTTGTGTCATAATAAAAATATGACTTTAGAAAAAACCCGTAAAGAAATTGATGCACTAGACGATCAAATTATTGCGCTTTTAGAAAGACGCATGTCCTTGGTTGACGAGGTAATCACAGCTAAGGCAGAAGAAAATAAAAATGTCTACGATGCGGATCGAGAATACTTTATTCTCGAAAAGATAAAAAAAAGGACAGAGAAACTCCAATACGAGCCAGCTATCCACTCTATCTACAAAGAAATTATGAAACGTTCCCGAGAATATCAAGAAAAAAATCGCTTTAAATAGCGATTTTTCCTTTCATACTTGAACGTAATGCCATATATTCTAATTGTGGCAAGTCCAAGAGAACTACTTTGCTACTTTCGATTAAACCAGCCGAGAGTAGAGTATTCAAAAAGCCCTTAATTTCAGTCGTACCTAATTCAAGACATTCTACGAAAATGATATGTTGAGGAGCTTTCAGTTGACCAAGCAATACCTCAAAATCTTCTGGTTGAAGTGCAACTTCTGGGTCTTTGCGATTAACAACCGTCAAATCTTCATTCTCCGACAAGTATTTGGATGCAAAGTCCTCAAACAGGTCACCATCAGCAGCTGCTTCCTGCGGTCCAGATACTGCATAAGCTCCTCTCTCCAACATTGCAAGTTTTGCAACCTGTCCATAGTCTAATTTATCTATAATATTTTTTAAATTTTCTTTTATATCCATATGTATAGTTTAGTCTTTTTAGTATAAAAATTCAAAAAAAGCATCTTAAAGATGCTTATCTCTTTTAGTAAAGTTCCAAATAGTTATCGATTTCCCATTGACTTACAAATTGTGCATAGCTCGCCCATTCGATTTTTTTAGCTTCCACAAAGTTAACCAAAACATGCTCACCTAAGGCAGCTGTTACTACTTCATCTTCACGTAGTGCCTTCACAGCATTGTGTAAAGTCGACGGCAAGTCTGTAATACCATGTGCTTTACGTTCACTTTCGGTCATTACATAAATATTCGCTTCAACAGCTTCTGGTGCGGCGATTTTATTTTCAATCCCATCAAGACCAGAGGCAAGGAGAACAGCCATTGTCAAGTAAGGATTGGCTGATGGATCTACTGAACGAAGCTCGACACGTGTAGACATACCACGGGATGCTGGTACGCGAATTAGCGGTGAGCGGTTACGACCAGCCCAGGCAATGTAAACTGGTGCTTCATATCCGGGCACTAAACGTTTGTAGCTGTTAACTGTTGGGTTAGTGATGGCTGTATAGTTATAAGCGTGCTTGAGCAAACCGCCAATAAAGTAGTTTGCAGCTTCCGAAAGTCCCATATCACCTGCTTCATCATAGAAAGCATTTTGCCCATCTTCTGTGAAGAGCGACATGTTGCAGTGCATACCAGATCCATTAATACCAAACTTAGGTTTGGCCATAAAGGTTGCGTGTAAACCATGTTTACGTGCGATTGTTTTTACCACAAGTTTAAAGATTTGAATATTGTCACAAGCTTTCAATGCATCGGCATACTTGAAGTCAATCTCGTGTTGCCCAACAGCTACTTCATGGTGGCTTGCTTCTACTTCAAAACCAAGGTCAGTAAGGACATTTACGATTTCGCGACGTGTATTTCCTGCCAAGTCGGTCGGTGCGAGATCAAAATATCCACCTTTATCGTTTACTTCCAGTGTTGGTTCTTGATTTTCATCAAGCTTGAAGAGGAAAAATTCAGGTTCTGGACCAAGATTGAATTTTTTAAAGCCTAATTTTTCCATATTTTTAAGATTACGTTTCAATACGCCACGTGGATCTCCTGGGAAAGGTTGTCCTTCTGCTGTATAAACATCACAGATAACGCCAGCTACTTTTCCGTACTCATCTCCCCAAGGGAAGATAATCCATGTGTCCCAATCTGGATAGAGGTACATATCTGATTCATTGATGCGGACAAAGCCTTCAATTGAACTGCCATCAAACATCATCTTGTTGTCAAAAAGTTTGTCTAACTGTTCATCAGTTGCTGGAACTTCTACGTTTTTAAGTGTTCCTAAAATATCGGTAAACATTAGACGTAGAAACTTAATATTTTTTTCTTTGACATCGCGACGGATGTTTGCTGCTGTGATTCCCATAATACGGCTCCTTTTAAGAATAAACGATGCTTCAATTTCTTTGATGTAAGTTTTTCTTACATACGCGGCTGGTTAAAATGAGTTGATGTTGGATGTCCGAAGCGTCCTTGCTGTGCAAATTCACGTTCTAAAGCAAGATGTACTTCACTGATAGAGAGATTTTTCATAGCTTTTTTCTGTCTTTGAGCATAGATACGCTTAATATCAGCGATATTATTGCCTTCCGACAGTAAATCAGCAATATCAAAAACAATCTCAATATCATTAAGAGAGTACATCCGACGGTTACCTTCGTTACGCTCTGGAAAAAGTAAACCTTGTTCCTCATAATAGCGAATTTGTCTTGCACTCAATCCTGTTAGTTTCATAACAGTACCAATAGGTAGCACTGCTAGGGAGTGTCTCAATTCACGTTCTTTCACCCGTCATCTCCTCAACTTCAACTCTATGGCCATATTATAAACCTAGTTTTATCTCTTGTCAAAGGTTTATGTCACATCATATAACATCAATTGCCATTATTTTCTAAAATATTTAAACAACCCTCTTTTACCAAGCGGTAAGTTTCCTCAAAATCTCCCGTATACCAAGGATCTGGAACTGATTTATTCAAAAGCATTTTTATTTTATGTTTTTGGTCTGCAGGAGCCATTTTCTCTAAATTTTCTTTATTAGATTCATCCATTGCAATAATTTGATCAAAATATTGAAAATCTTCCTGTGAGATCTGTTGGCTCCCTTTGGCAGCATCAAATGGGATGCCATACGTAGTTAAAAGAGAACGTGTCCCTGGATGGATGGGATTCCCGTGTTCCCAGCTCGATGTGGCTCTACTTTCCACCTCGAAATTTTTCCCCTCTTTTTCAACTAAGTCCTTCATGACAAACTCAGCCATGGGACTTCGACAAATATTACCTAAGCAGACAAATACTATTTTTTCCATATCTTCATTATAGCACAGCTATGAGCATAAAAAATATCATATAATGGAAATTTACTTAAGTAAGACATATAAAAAATACTCCATACGGAGTATTTTTTATTTCTCTTGATAAGGGTAGCCCAAATGTTCATAAGCTTTGGGTGTCGCTTTACGTCCTTGCTTAGTTCTCATGATAAACCCTTTTTGAATCAGATAAGGCTCATACATATCTTCAACAGTCTCTTGGTCTTCTGCTATATTAACCGCTAGCGTTCCTAAACCTACAGGACCTCCATTATACATTTCGATCATTGTGCGTAAGATTTTTTGGTCAATATAATCAAGTCCCGCATTATCCACATCTAAAATCTGAAGTGCTTTATCTGTGATTTCTTTATCTACGCGACCGTCACCCATAATTTGTGCAAAATCTCGAACGCGCTTCAGCAGGCGATTTGCGATACGTGGTGTGCCTCGGCTTCGCAATGCAATCTCAAGCGCACCTTGGTCCACAATCTCCACTTCAAATATATCCGCTGTCCGTTTGACAATTTCCTCCAAGTCACGTTCAGTGTAATATTCCATATGTGCCGAAATTCCAAAACGCGCACGCAGAGGATTGGAAAGCATCCCAGCTCGCGTTGTTGCCCCCACTAATGTAAAAGGCGGCAAATCCAAGTGAACTGAGCGACTGCCATCGCCAGATCCGAGCATGATATCAATATAGAAGTCTTCCATGGCAGAGTAAAGAACCTCTTCTACTTGCATAGGCATACGGTGGATTTCATCAATAAAAAGGACATCTCCTGGCTCAAGTTCGTTTAAGATAGCGACCAAGTCACCTGGTTTTTCAATTGCTGGTCCCGATGTTTGTTTGATATTCACCCCCAGCTCATTCGAAATAACAAAGGCCATGGTTGTTTTACCTAATCCAGGGGGGCCAAAAAGAAGCACGTGATCCAGTACTTCTTCACGTAGTCTTGCTGCTTTGATAAATATTTCAAGTTGTTCTTTAACCTTGTCTTGACCGATGTATTGATTGAAAAATTGAGGCCTTAAAGACTTCTCAACCATCATTTCATCTTCAAGTGGTGTTGGTGATAAGTTTTCGTTCATTGTTTTTATTATAACAAAAATCCGTATTGTACGGATTTTATTTCATCATTAATTTAAGGGCGGCTTTGATATACTCTTCACTGGTCAATCCAGATTCAACTTCAAGTTTCTTCTGAATTTTCTTAAGCTCGGTTGCTTTATAGCCTAGGGCTTGCAAAGCTTCAATCGCTTCAATAAGAGCTAGATTTTCATTTTTAGCCGTAGTTTTGACTATTTCAGCTGAAGTCGTAGCATCAAACTTACCAGCTAAATCCAGAACCATCTGCATCGCTGTCTTTTTACCGACACCTGGAAATTTCGTCAAATACTTGATATCGCTGTTGTCGATCGCATGAACAAGACCCACATTATCATCTGCAGCGATGATTGCTAAGGCAGATTTTGGTCCAATGCCTGATACACTAATCAAACGTAAAAACAAAGCTTTCTCTGCATCATCCATAAAGCCATATAAACTATGTGCATCTTCCCGAATCACTTGGTGCACATATATTTTAATCTCTTGGTTCATCATATGCGACCAAGCATAAGGATTTGCTACATTGATGAGATAGCCAATACTTGCGACATCAACAACGATATATGTTGGTGTAATTTTAACTAACTTGCCTTGGAAGTATTCGTACATTAGTCCTCATCACCTTCTGTGTTAATAAAGTCTTGGATAATAAAACGTGGGCGTGCTTTAACTTCGAGGAAGATCTTACCAATATACTCACCAATAATCCCAAGAGCCAAGAGTTGAATTCCACCCAGACCAATAATAGCAACCATGATTGAGGCCCAACCAGTCGTTGGAAAGCCTCCGATGAAATGACGCGCTACAACATAAATTCCAGCTACAAAAGCAAGAAGGAACATAGTCAATCCAGTCCAGAAAATAAAGCGCATCGGTGTTGCTGAAGTTGAAGTAATACCATCAATCGCAAAACTCACCATCTTTTTGAGAGGGTACTTACTTTCGCCCGCAAAACGTTCCCCACGTTTATAGTAAACATTTGTTGATTTATATCCCACAAGAGGGACCATTCCACGTAAAAAGAGATTTACTTCCTCATACTCAGCTAAACCATTTAAGGCGCGACTGCTCATCAGGCGAAAGTCTGCCGAATTGGGCACAGATTCACTGCCTAGTTTCTTCATCAAGCCATAAAAAGCCATAGCTGTACGACGTTTAAATGCCGTATCTGTGTCACGATTATCACGTACGCCATAAACTACTTCGTAACCTTTTTCGTACTCTTCAAGCATCGCATCAATCGCATTGATATCGTCCTGTAAGTCCGCATCCATTGAAATAACGGCATCTGCTAAGTCTTTAACTTGCATCAAACCTGCCAAGAGCGCATTTTGATGCCCTCTGTTGCGTGAGAGATTGATACCACTAAACATCGGATTGGCCGCATGTTTTTCTTGAATTTTTTCCCAGGTACTGTCTCGCGAACCATCATTAACATAAACAACACGGCTTTTTTCATCAATCTTGCCAGCTTGCTTCAAAGCTGCATATTTCTCTTCAAGGCGGCGTGATGTTTCATCAAGTACCAATTCTTCGTTGTAACAAGGGACTACCATGTATAAAGTTGTCATTTTTCTTCTTTTCCTATTTTTAATTTATATTCTTCCAACTTGCGGCTTTGGAAAGATGTGTTTCTTGACGGCGTCGGAACATTTTTTCTAAGTCTCCGCCATTAAAATGGACAATTGTTGGACGTCCATGCGCACAAGAGTAAGGGTTCTCACAAGTAGCAAGTTCTTTGACTAATGCCCGCGCTGATTCAACATCAAGCGGATGGTTTGCCTTAATCGAACTCTTACATGCCACCATTGTTGCTAAATCATGTCGATATTTTTTGACTGAGAATTCTTTTGTCAAAAGGATTTCATCAATCATCTCATAAACTGTTTCTTCTAAGTCATTTTCTTGAAGCCAAGTGGGATGCTCACGTAGAATTAATTGATTTTCTCCATATTCTTCAAGGAACAATCCTGCTTCTTCCAAAATAGATTTTCGATCTAAAAACATCAAAAAATCATTCTTAGGTAGACTAAAAATGTAAGGGGCCAGTAAAATTTGTTGGTCCATGCTTACTTCACCAATTTTATCGCGCCAATATTCATATTTTATCCGCTCTTGGGCGGCATGTTGATCAATAATATAAAGTCCATCTTGCGCTTGGCAAAGCAGGTAAGTAGCATGCAGTTGTGCCAGATATTCCAAATCAGGAAAGGCCGTTTTTTCTTCTATTTTCTCTGGGCTTTCAGCCTGTTGTTTTTCTTCGATCACAGTTTCTTCGAAAATAGAAGGTGTGCGGGCTTCATCTGGAGGAACAACCTTCTCCTGAGGCATGCTGTACTCCTCATGTACCTGAGTCTTATTCACAAAGAAATCCTGACTTACCTTATCGTAATAAAGGTTTGTTGTTTTGCTCTCACTTGTAACTTCTGGTTGTTCCTCTACTTTCGCCCGCCGTGAATTAAGGTTTTCCAATGCATCAGGAATTAAAGTTTGCTCTACAAAAACACTTTGAATAGCTTCTGTAATCAAACGCATTAGTTCACGCTCTTTTGATAAGCGTACTTCTTGTTTCGTCGGGTGCACATTAACATCGGCTAATTGCGGATCAATCTCAATAGAAAGCACAACAATAGGAAAACGCCCCACCATCAAACGGTTACCGTATCCTTCAAGGATTGCACGGTTTAGCAAGAAATTTTTGATGAAGCGGCCATTTATCATCAAGGTAATGTAATTACGGTTAGCACGTGTTAGCTCAGGCAAACTCACGTATCCCGAAATCGTAAAATCTAAATCTTCCGCTTCTACTTTTAACATTTTTTTGGCAGTTGAAAGGCCGTAAACACTGGCAATAACCTGACGTAGATCACCATTTCCCGCCGTTTTCATCAATTCTCTGCCTTCATTGATCAGTGTGAAAGAAATCTCGGGATGAGCCATACTTTGACGATTAATGACATCCGTAATGTGGCTAAGTTCTGCTTGCAAGGAACGAATATATTTTAAGCGTGCCGGCGTATTGTAGAAAAGATTTTGTACAGTAACCTTGGTCCCTTCTCTTTGAGCAATTGCTTCTAATGTGTCCACTTTTCCACCATGACTAATCAAGCGTGTGCCTGACTCTTCATCTGTCACACTTGTCTCAATAGAAAATTCACTGACTGAAGCAATTGAAGGCATCGCTTCTCCCCGAAATCCAAGAGTACGGATTTTAAACAAATCCGCTTTATTTTTGATTTTACTGGTTGCGTGCCGCTTCAAAGACTTAGCAACATCTTCTTTTTCAATCCCCGTTCCATTGTCAATCACTTCAATGAGTCGTAAACCACTCTCTTGAATTTTCACAATGATACGCGTTGCACCGGCATCAATTGAGTTTTCTACTAATTCTTTTACAACGCTAGCAGGCCGTTCTACCACTTCACCAGCTGCTATCTGATTAGCAAGTGATTCATCAAGTTCGATTATTTTTCCCACTTATTCAGACCTCCGCATCAAGCGACTGTTTCTCTTTTTCATAGTCAGTACTTATTATAGCATATTTTAAAGAGAGAAATTTGAAAGCTGAAGAGTTTCTTGACAACAAAGAGAACCTCTCCTGAAATACACCGGAGAGGTCTCTCATATTATCACTTCATTAATCTATTTTAATACTGAAGCTGATCCATGTTACTGAATATAGCTGCGCCAAGAATCATAAAGAAAAGCAAGAGAAGTACGATAACTACTGCACCAATGATAAAGGCAACTAATCCGGCACGATTCCAACCGTCCATAACCTTACGAAACTCTTCTTCATCACGGTAACGATTGTCTGGATTTTGTAGAGCCCAACGTTCTCCATTAATACCGAAAACAATAGCCCAAACAATACCAAAAATCCAGCCAAGCCAAGGAATACATACAAGTAAACTGAGCAAACCGAGATAAGAGCGATTAGCTACACCAAAGAAGACGGGCATAGCCATTGCACCCCAGTTCCATTTTGGAGTTATTCCTGATTTGACACGGTTGTCTGCCAAAAATGGCTCATCTGCATAATCAAATGGAGAAACTTGAGGTGCTTCAGTTTCTTCTTTTTCAGAAAGAATCTCGTCTTTGGATGCTACATCGGGAGCTGCAACCTCTTCTTCAGTTGTAGTTTCCACGATTTCCACAGGCTCCGAAACAGGCGAGACAGAGCCCTCTGTTTCTGATACTATAAGTGTTTCTTCCTGTTTACCTGCAGGAGTTACGCCAACACCATCTTCTTCCATAGTTTCAACTTCGGGGACTTCAGGTGTTTCTACGATTTTATCTTTATCTTCCGCCATACACTCTCCTTTTAACACTTCTATATTTATTCACTTTATTCTAACAATTTTACTATTAAAAACCAAATCTTACAGCCTGTCTTTGAGATCCCACAAAAAGTTCAAAGCTTCGCGTGCTGTCATATTATCGACATTCGTTTCTTTTAGCATCTCAATCAAATCTTGATGGTTATCTTCAAAAGTGAAGAGGCTCAATTGCTCTTTTTCAACTTCGGGTGCCTTACTCATCACAGGCTTATTCTCCAACTTTTGTAAAATAATATCGGCACGTTCGAGTAATTTTGTTGGCAGTCCTGCAATTTTAGCCACATGAATACCATAGGATTTGTCTGCTGGACCTTCCGTAATCTTATGCAGGAAAGTCACATCACCGCCTTTTTCTAAGGTGGCAACATGAACATTTTCTAACTCCTTAAGATTATCTGCCAACTCCGTCAACTCATGATAATGCGTCGCAAAGAGTGTTTTAGCATGAATATTATCATGAATATACTCAATAATCGACTGCGCCAAAGCCATTCCGTCATAGGTTGCAGTGCCTCGTCCAAGTTCATCAAAAATAATTAAAGAATGCGGCGTAGCATGTTGTATAGCATGATTGGCTTCCATCATTTCTACCATAAAGGTCGACTCTCCTGAGATTAGATTATCACTTGCACCAATACGTGTAAAAATCGCATCAAATATTGGAAGTTCAGCAACCTCAGCTGGTACGAAAGAACCTAGCTGTGCCATAATAACAATCATCGCAAATTGACGCATGTAAGTTGATTTACCAGACATATTTGGCCCAGTGATGAGTTGAATTGCGGTTTGGTCCGGTAACTTAATGTCATTGGGGACATATTCTTGTGCCCCAAGAACGCTCTCAACCACAGGATGACGCCCTTTTATAATGTTAACCTTACGTTCTGGAGTAAAAATTGGACGGATATACTGATATTTTTCGGCAACAGTCGCTAAGCTTTGCAAACAGTCGATGCTGGCAATTGCTTTTGCTAATTTCTGCAGGCGCGAGATATATTGTTCAGTTTCTGTACGTACTTGCGCAAAAAGATCATATTCTAAAATACTTGATTTTTCACGTGCCTCAAGCATAATTTCTTCGATTTCAGCCAACTCTTTTGAGCCAAAACGCTCTGAATTTTTCAGCGTGGCTTTACGATAAAAGTGGTCAGGAACACTACCAAGCTGACTCTGCGTAATATGGAAATAATAACCATCTTTGCGGTTAAAATCAATTCTTAATGTCGAGATTCCGGTGTCGGCTTTTTCTTTCGCTTCCAACTCTGCTATCCACGAGGTACCATTTGTTAAAGCTTCGCGATACTTGTCCAGCTGCTCATTATAACCTGACTTAATGACACCCCCTTCAGTGATGACACGTTGCGCCGATTCATCTATTGCCTGACGTATCAAGGAGATAAGCTCTGGAATTTCATCCAGTTGAGAGATCAAGGGTTCTAGGGCTGGATTGTTCATGGTCAGTAAAACATTTTTAATGCCTGGGACATTAGATAAGGAATTTTCTAACTGTAAATAATCCACGGGAAGAACTTTACCGAAGGACACACGGGAAGCCAAGCGCTCAAGGTCGTAAACTCCCTTTAGAGCCTCAATCAAATCTGCCCGTTCAAAGAAATTGTCCACGAAAAGTTGTACAATATCCGCACGTTTATTGATTGCGCTGGCAGAAATCAACGGACGATCTACCCAGTTACGGAGTAAACGTGTGCCCATAGCTGTTTTGGTTTCATCAAGCAACCAATAGAGTGTCCCATGTTTTTTTCCTTCGCGTTTATTTGCGGTTAACTCTAGAGAAGATTTCGTTGCAAAGTCCATTTGCAGAAAGTCTTTTATTTCATAGTGTTCCACTTCCTGTAAGTGACTTAAATCCCGTAACTGAGTGCGATTAACATAGGCCAAGAGCTTTGAAGCCACTTGATTTTCCAAAGGCGCAAGAATGGAGGCAATATCTTCATACTCGTATTGCTCTGAAACCATCACGTTCAACTGTTTTTCAAAGACTTGCCTGTCATCATCTGATAGCTCATAACCGACGACAATCTCACGTGCCTTTAGAGATGATATCTCACTGAGGGCTGCTGAAAAATCGGAGAACTGTGTTGCTTTAAATTCGCCTGTCGATAGATCCATATAAGCTAGGGAAAATGTTTCAGAAGCTTTATCCAGGGCCACTAAAAAGTTATTTCCCGTTGTTAAGCCCACATCAACAGCTGTTCCTGGTGTGATAACTTGAGTGACGGCACGTTTGACAATACCGACAGCTGTTTTAGGGTCTTCCATTTGCTCTGCCACGGCAACTTTATGGCCCAGATTCACAAGCTGCTCAATATATTGATCTGCTGAATGGTGAGGAACGCCTGCCATTGGAATCGGATTTTCTGCATTCTTATTGCGCGAAGTCAGAGACAATTCTAAAATTTGGGCTGCATTCACCGCATCTTCATAAAAAAGCTCGTAAAAATCTCCCATACGAAAGAGCAAGAAAGCATCCGGATAATCAGCTTTGATATCAAGATATTGCTGCATTCCTGGTGAAATTTTTTCAGACATATAATTCTTCTTTCTTTTGAAAATTGTTTGCTTCTATTATAACATACAAAAAGCCAGCTTAAGCTTGTAGGTAAAAACAAAAAGGACACAAGATCCTTCTCCTAGCGACCTAATGTCCTAAAGCTTCATTAACTTTACTTTCAATTTCACCTGTTACATGATTCAAAAGAGCATCAACAGGCTGCATTTTTAAAAGATAATCCTCAACTAAGGGATCGTTTTTTAAAGACTTGTGTATCTTTTGTGCTGCATTAGATGTTTCTTTAAAGGCCTGTATTTTACCTATTTTTTGATAGAGAACGGCTTCCTTCTGCAGCTCCTTCATTTTACTTTGTTGCTCAAACAGCTCTTTTTCTTCCTGTAAGGTGTTTTCTGCTTTTTGAAAAGCCTTAACATAATCCAAATCAAGAATATGTGCAATCAATTTTTCTTTACTTGCATTATAAGGCATCTTCAATCTCCAAGGCTAAGCTTTCTGCAGCCGCTTCATCCTTACAAATGAGCAGTAAAGTATCTGCACCAGCCAAAGTCCCTAAAATTTCTGGGCGTTGCTCATCATCAAAAGCATTCGCCAAAAGATCTGCCTCACCCAGATGCGTGTGTACAACTACATTAACACTGGCAACATCAACTTTCAGTACAAAGTTAGTCAGATATTGTTGCAGCAAAGATTGTGAAGGCGAGTTAAGTTCTGTCAAAAAAACATAAAAGCTCTTGCCGTCTTCACGCTTTTTAATAATATGCAGCTCACGAATATCACGTGACAGACTCGCCTGCGTAATCTTTACCCCTCTAGATTCTAGGACACTTTGAAGCTCTTCCTGTGTCGCAATCTTATTTTCAGAGATAATTTGTTTAATTAAATTTAATCGTTCTTCTCTTTTCATAGTCTCATTATAGCATAAAAATACTCAACAAAATACAGGAATGAAGGTACATTTGTCATTATTTTAAATTATTATTTATACATATTTTAACTCTTAGGATAAAAATATATGCACCTATCCTCATAACACCAATGAATAAAGAGACCTCTTCCTTGCTTCAACCATTCCACTTTCTAATCAAAAGTGTATAAAAATACAAAATATATCTTTTATAATTTTTTCAGTCCGTAAATTCAACACATCACACAAAAAAACATATCTGAGAAAGAACGCTCCTTATCCTATGAGTTATTTGGCTCACTTCACTCATAAAGCTTAAAATTTAACACAATAAGCACTATACTTTTTTATTTCTATTATGGTATAATTATTCCATGAATGAAAAACTATTAGCAGCAAAATCTTTGTTCGCCGTACTCGATGGTGCGCTTGAACTCGAACAAATCGAAAATTTGCTTGAAAAACCAAAATCATCAGAAATGGGCGATATCGCATTTCCAGCTTTCAGTTTAGCCAAGACTTTGCGCAAAGCCCCACAAATCATCGCTGGTGAAATCGCTGAGAACATTGATGCTACTGGCTTTGATAAAGTAGTTGCTACTGGTCCTTACGTGAATTTCTTCCTTGACAAAAAAGCTGTTGCCACAGCAGTTATCAACGAAGTTATCACTGAAAAAGAAGACTATGGCGACCAAAATATCGGTCATGGTGCTAATGTTCCTATTGACATGTCGGCTCCAAATATTGCCAAGCCTTTTTCTATTGGTCATTTGCGCTCAACTGTTATCGGAGACTCGCTTTCAAAAATTTATGAAAAGATTGGTTACAATACAATCAAAATCAATCACTTGGGAGATTGGGGCAAACAGTTTGGTCTCTTGATCACTGCTTATAAAAAATACGGTGATGAAGCGACAATTACTGCCAATCCAATCGATGAGTTATTGAAGCTTTATGTACAAATCAATGCCGAAGCTAAAGAAGATCCCGCGGTAGACGAAGAAGGTCGCGCTTGGTTCCTTAAAATGGAACAAGGTGACGAGGAAGCCCTTCGCATCTGGAAATGGTTCTCTGATGTCAGCTTGATTGAATTTAACCGTATTTACGGTAAATTAGGCATTGAGTTTGATCACTTTACAGGTGAATCTTTCTACTCTGATAAGATGGATGCCGTTGTTGAAGACCTAGAATCTAAAGGCTTAATGCACGAATCTAAAGGTGCGATGGTTGTAGACCTCGAAAAATACAACCTCAACCCAGCCTTGATTAAAAAAACTGACGGTGCAACATTATACATTACACGTGACTTAGCAACAGCAATGTACCGTAAAGCAACTTTTGATTTTGTAAAATCACTTTATGTTGTTGGTGGCGAGCAACAAAACCACTTCAAACAATTAAAGGCAGTACTCAAGGAAGCCGGTTATGACTGGTCAGACAACATGACACACGTGTCCTTCGGTATGGTAACGCAAGGCGGGAAAAAATTCTCAACACGTAAAGGTCACGTTGTTAAGTTAGAAACAACACTTGACGAAGCGGTAGAACGTGCTCTGAAGCAAATCAACGATAAAAATCCTGACTTGCCAAACAAAGAGCGTGTTGCACAACAAGTTGGGGTTGGTGCCGTGAAGTTCTACGACTTAAAAACCGACCGTAACAATGGTTATGACTTCAACCTTGAAGAGATGGTTTCATTTGAAGGTGAGACTGGCCCTTACGTACAATATGCGTATGCACGTATCCGTTCAATCTTACGTAAAGCAAACTATGTACCGCAACCAGTCAATGTTGAAGAAACACCAGCTGAAGCTTGGGAAATTGTGAAGCTACTCCAAGACTTTGGTAACATTGTTAAACGTGCTGCAGATAAGTATGAACCTTCTATCATTGCGAAATACTCAATTTCCTTAGCACAAGCTTTTAACAAATATTATGCACATGTACGTATCCTTGAGGACAACGAAGGGCTTCAAGCACGTTTAGCACTTGCTAATGCAACTTCTCTTGTCTTAAAAGAAGCATTGCGTCTGCTTGGTGTGGAAGCACCAGAGGAAATGTAAGTTTTCAAATAAAAAAAATAGACCACATGGTCTATTTTTTTATTTATTCGGTCTCACGCCTTCTGGCCACCAAAGTTTAATCAGCGCCTGAGTGCCATCATTTTCATATCCTTTTTCTGCTAAACGATCATAAAGTTTTTTCGCTCCTGCTGTGGCAGGAAGTTCAATCCCCATTTTTTCAGCCTCAGCTAAAGCAATTCCTAAATCTTTAATAAAATGTTTAACGAAGAAACCCGCGCTAAAGTCCTCACGTAAAATACGCGGTGCATAATTAGTCATTGACCAAGTGGCTGCCGAGCCTCCTCCTACTGTTTGAAGAACTTTTTCCACATCTAAACCAGCTTTATCTGCATAAACCATCAGCTCTGTCATTGCAGTCATCGTTCCTGCAATAGCAATTTGGTTAGCCATTTTGGTATGTTGACCCGCTCCTGCTGCTCCTTGACGTGTAATCGTTTTGCCGATAGCTTCAAAGTAAGGCAAGAGATGTTCATAGGCTTCTTCCTCACCACCTACCATAATTGTTAAGCTGGCATTCTTTGCCCCAATGTCACCTCCCGATACCGGAGCATCTAAAGCCGAAGCTCCCGCTTCTTTTGCAGCATGATAAATCTCTTGAGCCAAAGCCGGCTCTGATGTCGTCATATCCACCAAAAACGTGTCGTGTACATCTGCCTTAAATACACCTTTTTCGCCGAAATAAATTTCGCGAACATCTTTGGGATAGCCTACAATAGAAAAAACAATATCCGTTACTTCTGCAATTTCTTGCGGTGTCGCGCAGTAAGTTGCTCCACGCGCTACTAAAGATTCAGTTTTTGCTTTTGTTCTATTATAAACATACAGTTCATTACCTGCATCAAGTAGATGACCTGCCATTGCTGCGCCCATTACTCCTGTACCGATAAATCCGATTTTTGCCATGATTTCTCCTTTATTTGTTCAATCTTCTTTGCCTTGCTACTGTTCGACGTAAGGCTTTAATCTTTTGATTACGATAATCTTCTAATTTATAGCTTTTCAGCAATTTTTCAATCCCAACACGTGTTAAACCTACTTCCTCTCCTATACTTGCTAGAGCACGGAGGGGATTTTCATCTATACGCTCCTGTAGCTCTTCTTTTGTCAATCTTCTTGCCATATATTCACCTCTTAAATAAAAAATCCCGCCTAAGCGAGATTGTAACTGGTTATGGGGGAGAGGGGATTTGAACCCCCACGCCCTTACGAGCACATGCACCTGAAGCATGCGTGTCTGCCATTCCACCACTCCCCCAGCACTACCTATAATACCAGTTTCAATAGTGTTTTGCAAGAAATAGCTTACGCACCTGTATGCCCTAAAAGGATAGCTATAATCAATACAGCGAGTACCATCATCGTAATAATGACATACATTTTATCACCTTCTTTTGCAAAGGCAAAAATAGAAGCAACTACCCGAAGGACAGGTGTTAAAATCAAAAGAAACAGACCAGTCATAAGCCAAGCGAAGGCTTTAAAAGCGACAAGCCCCTCTGCAATTTCCGACAAGCCTCGAGGATAAGTCGTCCCGGGGTAACCAGAATGCCCCGTGAAAACAAACATAATTAAACCAATAATGATAATTGCCGAGCTAATAAACACACCCGCTCTTAAAATTTTTCCTATTCTGAGTTCAATTTCAAGTAATTTTTCTTTTTCTTCCGTCATAAACCAAGTCCTTTAAGTATCATTTGTAAAGCCATAAGACCAATTACAGGAATAAATATCAAGCGAATCGTCCGAGCAGGCAAATGTGGCATAATACGCGAACCAATAGCTGCGCCAGCTACAATTCCTATCGCTAAAGGTCCTGCTAAGGACGGATCAACATAGCCGTTAAAGAAGTAGACCGTCGCTGAAGCTGCTGCAGTTACCCCAATCATGAGATTTGAGGTTGCAGTTGACGGTTTTAATGGCATTTTCATCGTTGTATCCATAGCTAAAACCTTAAATGCCCCCGAACCTATTCCTAAAAGTCCTGAAGCTATTCCTGCACCAAACATAATCGATGCACCAGCTGGGACTTTTTCCACTTGATAAGCTACCTCTTTTCCTGTTTGCTTATCAAAGTAAGAAGAATTAAGCTTCATCTTTTCTGCCCATTTGTCTGAGGTAACATTTTGCAAGACTTTTTCACCTTGATGTAGCTTACGCCACATATTATAGGCTTGAAAAATCAATAAACAAGCAAAAAGTATATTTAATACCGCAGCATTAAACAGTCCGGCCAAAATCGCTCCTAGTAATCCACCAATTGTGGTAAAAATTTCTAAAAACATGGCGACCCGAACATTGACCAGATCATCTTTCAAATAAGAAATGGCAGCACCTGAACTCGTTGCAATAACAGCGACAATACTTGCACCGATTGCATATTTTATATCAACCCCAAAAAAAGAGGTAATAATCGGTGTGATGATAATTCCACCACCGAGACCTAAAATGCTTCCTACAATACCGGCAACAACGCCAAGTATGAGCATGCAAAGTGTAAAAGTTAATAAAGACATATTCCTATTCTATCACTTTCATTCGAAAGAATCTCAGTTGGAGGGCGCAAAGATATTTTTGTGATATAATTTTCTTAGTAGTAAATTTTTCTCATATAAGGAAATCATTATGAATCGTAAAGAGCTTGAAGAGAGACTTCAAAAAGAATTAAACTTACCTTTTTATCGTGCTAAAATTGCTGAGCGTGATTATACTGAAGCTGAGTATCAAGATATAAAGACCCAGTTAAATAAAGACTATCTGGATTATGTTGATACTTATATCGACTATGCTGAAAATGATGTTTGATAATCAATAGAAAGAAGAGACTTATGAGTAAACAAGTACTTTTTACCATGTTCGGGGCTACTGGTGACCTCGCAAAACGGAAACTTTATCCCGCCCTTTTCCAACTTTATAAAAAAGGCGAAATTGCAGAAAATTTTGCAGTGATTGGTACTGCTCGTCGCCCATGGACCGATAAGTATTATCGCCAAATCGTTATGGAATCTTTAGCTGGTTTAAGCAGTGACCAAGAAGAACTCAATGACTTCTCGAGCCACTTCTACTATCAAAGCCATGATGTAAATGACAGCAGTCACTATCATGCCCTCAAGGAGCTCGGAGATGAACTCCGAGAAAAGTATAATACTGCTTGCAACCAAGTTTTCTATCTGGCTATGGCGCCACAATTTTTCTCAATCATTGCTAACCACCTCAAATCAGAAAAGATTCTGACAGGTAAAGGTTTTGAACGTGTGATTATCGAAAAGCCTTTCGGAAGTGATTTGGAAACAGCTCAAGAACTGAATACTGCACTTAAAGATGTCTTTTCAGAAGATCAAACCTTCCGTATTGACCACTATCTCGGAAAAGAAATGATTCAATCCGTTTCGGCTATCCGCTTTGCCAACCAAATGTTTGAATCCATCTGGGACAAGGACCACATCGATAATATACAGATTACTTTTGCTGAAAGTATTGGCGTTGAAGATCGCGGTGGTTATTACGAAACGAGCGGCGCGCTCAAGGATATGATTCAAAATCATGTGCTTCAAGTTTTGGCTTTACTGGCTATGGAAAAGCCTCAAACTTTTACACAAAAAAACATTTTGAACGAAAAGGTTAAGGCCCTTCATAGCATTCGTAAATATTCCAAACAAGAAGCGCTTGAAGCTTTCATCCCTGGACAATATATTGAGGGTAAGATTGACGGTAAGAACTTTGTAGATTATCGTTCTGAACCCTCTGTAGCGCCAGATTCTAACACAGAAACTTTTGTCGCTGGAAAATTCCTTATTGATAATGACCGTTGGGCTGGTGTTCCTTTCTACGTACGTAGTGGAAAACGTCTGACAGAAAAAGGAACACGAATTAACATTGTTTTCAAACAAGACCCTAATAATATTTTTGATACAGATCTTGGGGAAAACATCCTTACCATTTATATCCAACCTACTGAAGGTTTCTCCCTTACAATTAATGGGAAAGAAGTTGGCCAAGGATTCAATATCGCGCCTATCAAATTGGGCTACCGTCATGATGCAGCAATTTTAGGAAATTCTCCTGAAGCTTATGAAAAACTCTTGCTTGACGTTTTACATGGTGATGGCACTAACTTCTCCCACTGGGAAGAAGTTTCCCGTTCTTGGGAACTTATTGATGTTATCCGCCAAGCATGGGATGAAGCGCATCAAGACCTTCCGAAATACCCTGCAGCAAGCATGGGACCACAGGAAGCCTTTGAACTTCTCAAAAAAGATGGAAGACAGTGGATCTGGCAACCTGATCAATGGTATAAAGAACGCGGTTTAATATAAATAAAAAAAAAGAAACTTCATTGAGGTTTCTTTTTTTCCACACATTTATTCACAGTTTTCCACATTTTTGTGAATAAGGTGTGTAAAACTGTGGAAAACTTGGGATAAGTAGAAAAATACAGTGGAAAACCTCGGGAAAAGCCCAATAATAGAAAATAACTCTGCCTCTGCAGAGTTATAATCTTGTATTCCATTTAGGATAGCCGTATTTCCGAATCAACTTTTTCCACACACGGCGTTCACGCCAGCGGTTAAACTTGGTACTCCAACCATCAGACTCTACCAATTGTTTCACAAGAATACTGCGAACCCCAGCACGGTGTGCAGCTCGAATATCTGTCATTAATTGGTCACCAACCATAATGACATGGTCCGGTCGTTCGTTAAGTTTAACTAAGGCTTTATTTATTCCCCAAGCAAAAGGTTTCATCGCACGCGAAACAAAATCAACATCAAACTTAGCTACCGCACGTTTGACACGGTCATGTTTATTATTTGAGACAACAATAACCTTTATACCATTTGTACGCATTGTTTGTAGCCATTGATGCAATTCGGGTGTTCCATCGGGATTATTCCAAGCAATAAGTGTATTATCTAAGTCCACCATAATTCCTCGAATATCTCGCTTTTTTAAGTTTTCCACATCCAAGTTATACACAGCTTCTAGAAGATAGTCTGGTTTATAATTCACAAGTTTCATAAAAACATTATACCAAATACAGCAGCATTTACCTAATTGATAAACAAAAAAACTGTCTAACGACAGCTTTTTTATTTAAATTTATCGAAAAATCCTTTTTTCTGTTCTGATACATTTTGTCCGCTAGCTTTTGCAAACTCACGCAAAGCATCACGTTGAGCATCATTCAATTTTTCTGGTGTTACAATATTAATCACAACGTGTTGATCACCTTGACCACTACCACGTAATTTAGGTGCACCTTTACCTTTAAGTCGGAAATTAGTACCTGTTTGCGTACCAGCAGGAATCTTCAACTTCACATTACCGTGAACAGTTGGAACTTCAATCTCATCCCCTAAGGCTGCCTGAACAAAGTTCAATGGCATCTTGTAATAAATTTCGCTACCATCACGTTCAAACTTATCACTTGCAGCAACTTGGAAACGGACATAGAGATCACCGTAAGGGCCACCATTTGTCCCAGCATCACCTTGACCTTGGAGGCGCATTTGTTGACCTGATTCCACACCAGCCGGTACTTTTACCTTAACTGTGTGTGCCAATTTTTCGTGACCTGTACCGTGACATGTTGGACAAGGAGATTTGATTTCCTTACCTGTACCATGACAAACATCACAGACGACATTTGTTGACATACGCCCTAATGGAGTGTCGCGAATAACTTGTGTTTGTCCTCGTCCATGACATTTATGACATGTTTCAGCATGAGTACCTGGTTTGGCACCTGAACCTGCACAAGTGTGACAAAGCTCTTCGCGATGGTATTTGATTTCTTTCTCAACACCAAAAATAGCTTCTTCAAATGTCAAATTGATACGATATTGTAGGTCATCTCCTTGACGTGGTGCATTTGGATCAGCTTGGCCACCGCCTCCACCAAAGAAGCTTGAGAAAATATCCTCAAAACCGCCAAAGCCGCCTGCACTTTGGAAACCGTCAAAGCCAGAGAAACCACCTTGACCTCCGCCAAAACCACCATTAGCACCTGCAGCACCATATTGATCGTAGCTGGCACGTTTTTGTTCATCACTTAAAGTTTCATAAGCTTCTTGAACCTCTTTGTACTTGTCTTCTGCACCCGGGTCTTTATTAATATCTGGGTGATACTTTTTAGACATCTTTCGATAAGCTTTTTTAATTTCGTCTTGGCTGGCATTTTTATCCACACCTAGGCGTTCGTAAAATTCTGTGTTATTCATATGATTTAAACCTTCTTGACATGGAATTTTTAGAGATTTACTTGGTTTTTCAACCACTTACTCTCTAAAAGTAGACTATATTCACTTCTACCATAATCTATTTTAGCATTTTTTATGACTTTTGGCAAAAAAATTAGCACTCTTATATAAAGAGTGCTAAATCCTAGAGATAAAAAATACAAACCGTAGTTTGTATTTAAATTTTATTTAATTATGGTCGAATGAAACTTACACCAGCTGTTGAACATTCACGTGTTGTTCCCCAACCGCCGTTGAAGTTTCCTTCAATAACTGTCATTTTTGAACCAGATACAGAAAGAACAACTGCAACGTGTCCTACGCCGCCTGCGCCTTGATTACCTGGAGGGAATACAGCAATTGTACCTGCTGCAGGTCCACTGTTTGCATAAGCCACCCAGTCACCAGCATTTCCCATGTATGTTGGCATGTTACCACCAAAGTAGTCCCAAACAAATGCAGTACATTGACCAGCTGGATAAGGGTTAGTACCACTGTGTCCTGGGTCTGGATCTGGTGTTGGTATCGGAGTTGGATCTGGTGTTGGCGTTGGTTTAGAAGAATTACCATTGCCACCTGTATTATTTCCAGTAGATGGTGTAGACGAATTGCTATTGTCAGCAGTATTATTAGCAGCTGGAGCTGGATTAGAAGCTGCAGGTGCTGCAGCTACAGCTTTTTCTTGTTGAGCTACTACAGACTTCGCTGCTGCTGCTTTTTCTGCTGCTGCTGCTTTTTGAGCTGCTTTTTCTGCTGCTGCTTTTTGGCTCAATAAATCTTGTTTTTTGCCTTCTGCAGTAGTTACTGTAGCTTGGTAGTCTAACTGAGCAACTTTGAGAGCAGCTTCTTGTGTCGCCAACTCATTAGCTTGTGCGTCTAACTCTTGTTGAAGTTTTGTTGCTTCAGCATATTTCTTTTGGTTATCAGCTAACTTCGTTTGAATAGCTTTTTGGTCAGCTTGTTGTTGCTCAATCATTGACTTGTTAGCGCCAGCAACAGTTGCCATTGCTGTCATTTTTTGAATCGCATCTGTTAAAGATTTTGAGTCTAGTACAGCAGACATATAGTTTGTTGCTGAACCATCAGTTTGTGCACTACGTGCTTGAGCTTCAAGGGCAGTATTGCGCTCCTTGATACTCTCACTCAACTTTTGAATCTGTTGTGATTGTTCCTTTTGTTGAGCCATCAACTCATTAACTTTTTTAGTCATTGATGTTTGCTTTGATTTTAAAGTGCTTACTTGTGATTGAATTGAATCAACTTGTGATTGCGCTTTAGCAGCTTCATTCTTTGCATTAGCGATTTTTGAATCTTGTTGTGCAATTTTTGAATCTGTTGAATCAGCCTTTACGGCAGCAAAAGGTGCGCCAGCCGTAAGCACGACTGTCGAGAGCATCAATGCTGTAATAAGTTTTTTCTTCATAAAATTTTAAATTTGCCTCCCTAGGTTAGTTCGGTGAATATAGTATATTGTATCATGTGCCTTCACCTGTTTTGTAACAAAACAATTACAGTTACGTTTAAGTTTGTTTCTGTCGGTTTCTGTTTTTTATCAATGCACAAAAAAACAAGCAATATTTCATTACTTGTTTTGAGTTATTTCTTATGGGCGGATGAAACTTACACCTGCAGCTGAAACTTCACGAGTTGTGCGGATACCGAGGCCTCCACCATTAGGACCTGAGAAGTTTGTTTCTGAGACAGTAAGTTTATCACCATTTACAGCTGTGACCACAGCAACGTGACCTACGCCACCTGCGCCTTGGTTACCTGGAGGGAATACCGCAATTGTACCAACTGCTGGTCCACTATTTGCGTAAACTACCCAGTCACCGGCGTTACCAGCGTAAGTAGGAATACTTCCACCGAAGTATTCCCAAACACCCCAAGTACATTGTCCCCAAGGGTAAGGATTGCTCAAGCTTGTTCCTGGAGTACTTGATGAACCTGAACCACCAGATACATTATTATTGTTAGTATTATTTGAACCAGTATCAGTAGTTGTAGTTGAGTTTGAACCAGTATTCGTAGTTGTTGTGTTATTGTTTGATGCTGGTTTGCTTTCTTCTACAGCTGGCGTTGATGCTGCTGGTGCAGAAGCCGCTGGAGTAGTCTCAACAGGTGCTGTAACAACAGGTACTGTTTCTGTATTTACTGTACTTGCATCTGATTTATTTTCGCTCTTAGATGCTGCAGCTTGTTCTGTTTGTGCTTTTTGAGCAGCTTGAGCAGCTTGTTCAGCTTTAGCTTGTTCAGCTTCCACTTCTGCAGCTTTTTTAGCTGCAGCTTCTTGGGCAGCTACTGCAGCTGCTTTTTGATCAATCAAACTTTGTTTTTTACTCTCAGAGTTAGCAATTGTTGTTTGATAATTTAACTGAGCAACTTTGAGGGCGGCTTCTTGGCTTGCCAACTCGTTACTTTGTGTTTCTAACTCTTGTTGAAGTTTTGTAGCTTTAGCGTATTTTGCTTCATTATCTTTCAACTTAGCTTGAATAGCTTTTTCATCTTCTTGTTGCTTTTCAAGCATGGCTTTGTTAGCACCAGAAACGGTTGCCATCGCTGTCATTTTTTGAATTGCATCAGTCAAAGATTTTGAATCCAAGATAGTAGACATATAGTCTGTCGCTGAACCGCTTGTTTGAGCGCTACGTGCTTGTGCTTCAAGAGCTGTGTTACGTTCTTTGATGTCTTTGTGCAAACGAGCAATCTCTGCTGATTGTTCTTTTTGCTCCTTCATCAATTTATTTACTTCATTTGCTGTTGAAGTTTTTTTAGATTGTAAGCTATTTACTTGTGATTGAATCGCATCTACTTTTGCTTGCGCTTCAGCAGAAGAACTTTTAGCAGCGCTGATTGCTGCATCTTGCTTTGCGATTTGATCGTCTGTGCTGTCCGCTTTTACCGCTCCAAGGCTTGCACCCGAAGATAAAATGACTGTCGACAACATCAATGCTGTGATAAGTTTCTTTTTCATAGTTTTCTTTTCTTCCCGTTTTCTATAATTTATAAATATAACGCCAAGATAGTCCCAAGTATAACACTCTTTTATAACTTAATCAAGTCAATTTAATTTCTTTAAGAATACTTTTTTTACCCTTTGATTACAAAAAGATGTTCACCGAAGGCGATACATCTTTTCTAAAGGCCATTGCAGCAGTATTGCAAAGGCAATATTTAGGGCTAACGTTGGTGCAAGTTGCCTAACGATAAATGAGACAAAATTGACATTGACAACACCGACTAAGTTAACAATAAGCGTACTTAAAACTTGAAAAGCAAAAACAATGATAATCACTGTAAATAAACGTGTCCAACGATTGGTAAAGACAACCGTTTGGATTTGATAAACGAAAAGAGCAATAAGAGGTAAAATCAAACTTGCAATACCAAAAATTCCCAAAAAGTAGCTGTCATAGATAATTCCCAAAAGAACACCTACGATAAGAACATAGCTATGACGGTGCTGTGTCACAGTATATACCATAAAAATGAGCAACAAGTGGCTTACAGGCATAATACTTCCACCAGACAAAGCCGTAAAGAAATGCGTCAGCTGCCCATCAAGCAAGAGTAGGAAAAAAAGAAATAAGGGACTAAAAAACTGGAAGCTAAAACGACTCATATTTAGTTGCCTCCAATCATGCCTTGAATCACAAAGACAAACCGGATATCATACAAATTGCTGGCAGGTTTCACATATACTTTACGGTTCAAGCCTTGATCTGTTTCTTTAACATCAATTACGGTTCCAAGCAAGAGACCACGCGGCGAATCACCTCCAAGACCGCTAGTAACAACTTGGCTTCCCTTTTCGATATTACCTTCCCCTACTAAAGAAGTGACAACATAAGCATTCTGATCATCATCATAACTCGCAAGAAGTCCATTTACTGGATCACTCGGGCTACCAAGGCGAACGGGGATTTTAGCGTCAATACCTTTATCGGAGCTCAACAAGGAAACTTTAGAGGAATTTTCGTTTACCTGACTTACACGCCCAATAACACCCCCATTAGCCATGACGAGTTGACGGTTTTTGATGCCTTGTTTACTGCCGCTATCAATTACGAGCGTATCTGCCCAACTGGCCGGATTACGGGTAATCACATTTGCAGAAATACTCTTATAGTCTGTTAATGTTTCTTGAAGCTTCAATGCTTCTTTTAATTCTTTATTTTCAACTTCTAGACTTTCTTGGTTATTTTTTGAACTACTTAAGTCTGCCACCTGCGTTTTTAGGGACTGATTTTGCTTGTATGTATCAAAAAGATTGCCCACTTGATTGGCTTTGTCTTGAACAAAGCGGATCGGTGCACCAATGATTCTGTCTATGGTTCCTGTACCATCATTAATAATTTGTGTCATCGTTGATGGATTTTTATTATTTTTAAAATTATCAGCCGAGATGAAGATTGCTGTAAATGCTGAAATAACAATAATTAAGGCGATAATAATCATTTTACTAAGATTGAATTTTTTCACTGTTCATATTTCCCTTCGCAAGAGCTTTATTTAGCCTCTTTATTTTATCAAAATTGTCAACTTTTTGATAGAATATAATTAAATTTTCTTCTATAAAATTATATCGGAGGTCCGTAAATATGACACAACAAGAAATTCCAGTCTTCGGTGAAAAAATTGCCGGAGTTGATTACCAATACCGCTATGGAGTGTATGGTATTGTTTCACGTGAAAACAAGAGCCAAATCTGTCTTGTGCAAGCACCAAACGGAGCCTTTTTTCTCCCTGGTGGAGAAATTGAAGCAGATGAAAACCATGCTCGCGCCTTAGAAAGAGAACTTCTGGAAGAGTTAGGTGCGACTGCGACTTTAGGACGTTATTTCGGACAGGCCGACGAATATTTTTATAGCTCACATCGGGATAAATATTTTTGCAATCCTGCTTATATCTACGAGACTTTGGAAGTTCATTTTGATCAGGCTCCTCTTGAGGATTTCAATAAAATTTTCTGGTTTGACGTTCCGACTGCTTTGGTTAAACTCAAGCGCGGTTCTCATAAGTGGGGCGTAGAACAATGGCTTAAGAACAAATAAAAAGAAGGAGCACACTCCTTCTTTTTATTTTTCTATAAGTTTAACTCCGCCTTGTCCTGCAACAATAACTTTTTTGACCATGTTATTAAACAAACCATGTTCGACAACTCCCACTGTTAAATCAAGCTCTTCAGCCAGCTTTTCTGGCTCAGTAATCTTCTCAATATGCAAATCAATAATATAATGTTGCATATCAGTGATGAGCTTGTCTTGAGCATTCATCCGCCATGTTGGTGCATAACCAGCCGCTGCAAATTTTCGGAACAACTGCTCTGATCCGTAAGGGATAACTTCGACAGGAACTTTAAAACTGCCAAGATTTTCTGAAAGTTTACTTTCATCAACAATCCAAATATAATCTTTAGAATATGTTGCAACGATTTTTTCCATCAGCAAGGCCGCACCACCACCTTTAATACCATTAAGGTCAGTATCAATTTCATCTGCACCGTCTACTGTCAAATCAACATAATCCACTTCATCAATTGATTTTAAAGGGATATTAAGACTTGCAGCTTGCTGACTGGTTACATTTGACGTCGTTACTCCAACAATATCTAAACCTTCTTCTTTAACACGGCGCCCCAATTCTTCCACAAAGAAAGCTGCCGTTGAACCTGTTCCCAATCCAACAATCATACCAGACTTCACGTACTCAGCTGCTTTTATACCTACTTGTTTTTTTAAATTTTCCATTTGTAAAATCCCTTCAAATACTCTTCTCAATCATTATAACAAAAAAGCGAAAATAACTCGCTTTTTATTTGAATATCTAAGTTTTTCTTAAACCTTTCAAAGCCACTACATTAGCTACATAAAATACAAGAGCAAGCATTCCTAAAATAAACAGGTTGTTTCCAATTTGAGAGAAACCTTCGCCTTGTTTCACTACTTTTTGAAGTGCATCAACGCCATAATACAGAGGCATAAGATGTGCAATCCAGCGTAAGGGCGCTGCCATTGTGTCGACATTAATAATACCTGAAAAAAGGAATTGTGGTACGACAGCTATCGGAACAAACTGAATAAATTGAAATTCAGTTTTCGCAAGGGCAGACAACAAAAGTCCAATCAACAGCGCAATCAGAGCAATCAATAAATTAATCAACAAGACTAATATAAAGTTCCCCAAAATCTGCATTTGTAAAACATAACGTGTCCAAAGTACAATTAAGCTTGTTTGAAGTAGTGCGAGGAAACCGTAGGCTAAAGTATAACCTGCCACAATTTCAGTACGTCTTACAGGTGTAACCAGCATTCGCATAAGTGTACCACTGCTTCGTTCATTAACAAGTGAAATGCCTGATATTAAAAAGACAAAGAAGAAAACGAAGAAACTTACCAGCAGTGGCGCTAGATTATCAAACATACTCAGGGAACTGTCACCATAAAGATAATGACTTTTTATATTCAGAGCTAGTGTTTCTAACGAGTCTTGCGGCACTTTTTCTGCAGAACTTTTTGCTTGGTTTTCTCGCATACTCGCTGGGATCTTTTGAGCAATTTGTCCAATCATCTGAGTAAGTGCCTGTGTTTTTGACGTATCTCTATTTGCATAAGTTACTTCTATTTCATTTCCTACCAGCTGTATCAGAGCATCTAAATTGTGAGTATTTACTATTTCTCGAGTGTTTAACGTTTCTCCTATTTCAATCACTTTTAGTTTTTCGTTCTGCTTGAGAACTTGTGCTAAAACAGGTTGGTTTTCTTGTAGACCTACACGATATTTTATATCCGAAGGAACTTGAAGAAGAAAATATAAAAGACTGATAATGCCAAGGGGAGCAAAGAAAAGTAAAGCCAAGCTTCGTTTATCTCTCAACCTTTGTAGCAGTATACGTTTAAAAATCGCTTTAATTCTCATCATAATCACCTGCTTGAATAAAGGCCTCTTCCACAGTAGTAACATGAAACTGGGATTTAAGGGCTTCAGGACTACCTTGGGCCACAAAGTGCCCGTCTCTTAATAAAACAACTCGATCACACCGCTCTGCCTCTTCCATTACGTGTGTCGTCAATAGAATAGCTTTGCCCATCTCTGCTTGTCGCTTAAGCTCTGTCCATATTTCCTGTCGAAGTTCTGGATCAATACCAACTGTGGGCTCATCTAGGCATAAGAGAGGAGCACCCGTCTGGAGAGCAATTGCTAAAGATAAGCGACGCTTCATTCCGCCAGAATATTTCGAAACAGCCTTGGACAAAGCTGATGTTAACCCAACGGTTTGAGCAGCTTTGAGCAGCTCCTCTTCACTTATTTTTCCTTGCAAGGCTCCAAAAAATTCCATATTTTGTTTCCCTGTAAGTTCTGTAAACAAGGCATCCGACTGTGCCATATAGCCAATTTTGCGCATCACTTTGCGGTTAGGAATCGAGATATCAAGTAGTTTGATTTCTCCACTATTAGGAGCAACAATCCCGAGTAATGCATTCATAAAAGTTGACTTTCCCGAACCTGAAGGACCGATGAGTCCAACAATTTCTCCTGCAAAGAGACTTAAAGATAGTTTTTTTAAAATCTCTTCTTTTTCAAATTGGACACTTAGATTTTTTACAGAAACTATTTCTTCCATAGCTACTCCTTGAGTTTTAAAATTTCCTCTTCTGTGAGCGGACGGTATGCTCCCTTAGTTAATTCCGGATCCAATCTTAAACTTCCCATACGTAACCGTTTGAGATAAGTTACCTTCATCCCTACAGCTTCAAACATTCGTTTGACCTGATGAAATTTACCTTCATGAATAATCAGGCGGATTTCACTTTTATTCTCCTCTGATTTCTCAATAAAAAGTTGACCTGGTTTGACGTTTTCTCCAGATTTCAAGGTCAAACCTGCTGCAAATTCTCGAACAGTCTCTTGTGTAACCTGGCCTTGGATTTGAGCAAAGTATTCTTTTTCTACATGTTTTTTAGGGCTCAGAAGATTATGGCTCAGTGGCCCATCATTTGTAAGCAACAAAAGGCCTTCTGTATCTTTATCTAAGCGCCCTACAGGGAAAAGATCTTCGCGAAAATCTTTTCCCTTTAATAATTCGACAACTGTTTTGTCCTTATTATCCTTCGTTGCCGAAACAACACCAGCGGGTTTATTAAGGAGGTAATAATAAAATTCTTGATAGCCTATGGGTTGCCCATCATAATTTATACAATCTTTATCTGGCTCAACATGTAGTTTGCCGTCTTTCACCTTCTGATCATTCACTGTCACTTTTCCTGTCTTGAGAATCACCTTAACTTCTTTACGTGATCCCAGCCCGGCTTCCGCCAAATATTTATCCAATCTCATACTCTTATTTTACTAGAATTTTGCTTAATATGGATAAGATAAACCTTTAAGAAAGAGTTGACGAATCTTTATTTTTATGACGACTTGTTATATAATAGGGCATACTGAAATTAGTAATTAGGATAAAAATATGATAACAAAAGAATTTGATACTATAGCAGCCATCTCCACGCCTTTAGGTGAAGGAGCAATTGCTATCGTCCGATTGTCTGGTAGCGATGCTGTCTCAATCGCTAAAAAGGTCTTTCAAGGGAAAGATCTCGATAAAGTTGCTTCACACACCATCAACTATGGTCATATCTTTGACGAGGACCGTCTCGTTGATGAAGTTATGCTCTCTGTAATGAAAGCCCCAAAAACCTTTACGCGTGAAGATCTTGTGGAAATTAACACACACGGCGGAATTGCTGTCACCCAAGAAATTTTGCAACTCCTGCTGCGCTCTGGCGCTCGTCTCGCTGAACCAGGTGAATTTACTAAACGTGCATTTTTAAATGGACGTATTGACTTGGCGCAAGCCGAATCCGTAATGGATTTGATTCGTGCTAAAACAGATCAGGCAGCCAATATTGCTGTAAAACAGCTCGATGGAAGCCTCTCTAACTTGATTAACAACATTCGTCAAGAAATTTTAGAATCGCTCGCGCAAGTGGAAGTCAATATTGATTATCCCGAATATGATGACGTTGAAACGATGACAAGTCAAATGCTTCTGGAAAAAACAGCCCATTTTGAACAACTTCTGGAAACACTTCTTGCCACAGCTAAACGCGGTAAGATTCTGCGTGAAGGTTTGAGAACAGCAATTATTGGCCGGCCAAATGTTGGTAAATCAAGTTTGCTCAATCGACTTTTACGTGAGGAAAAAGCCATTGTTACCGACATAGCCGGAACAACACGTGATGTTATCACAGAGTTTGCCAATATTGGTGGTGTGCCCCTTGAGTTAATTGATACTGCTGGTATACGAGAAACTGAGGATATCGTCGAAAAGATCGGTGTTGAGCGTAGTCAAAAAGCCTTAGAAGAAGCCGACTTGGTCTTACTTGTGCTTGATGCTTCGTCACCTTTAACTCCCAAAGATCTGGAATTGTTGGAACTTTCTTCTTCGACAAACCGTATCGTCTTGCTAAATAAGACCGATCTACCAGAAAAAATTGAGCTCGAAAAACTCCCTAAAGACTTTATCAGAATTTCTGCCTTAAAAAATGAAAATCTTGATGCCGTCGAAAAACAAATACGCGCGCTATTTTTCTCTGGGGAAATTGAAGCAAAAGATGCAACGACTCTTTCCAATGCACGTCATATCGGCCTAGTCGAACAAGCTTTAGATGCTTTGAAGGAAGCAAACAGAGGTTTGGCGATGGGACTTCCTGTGGACCTCATCCAAGTAGATATCACACGTTGTTGGCAATTGCTTGGTGAAATAACTGGAGAAGCTGCACCGGATGAACTGATTACTCAGCTTTTCAGTCAGTTCTGCTTAGGAAAATAAAAAAACATAAGTAGGAGATATTCTACTTATGTTTTTTTATTCACTGCCAGCCCATGAATAAGGCCAGAAGAATCGATGCTGATCCGATAAATGAAAGGAAACACAAGGCAAAGCCAAAGGTGAAGATACTTGTGCCATCTCCTTCATAGGATCTTCTTGTGCGCTTTCCTTTATAGGCAAACATACTGCTTAAGGAAAGGAGAGTGAAAATAAGCTGCAAGGAAAGAAACCGCCATTCGGCAGAAAAGTTTAGCAAAGAGAGTCCACCACCTAGAAATGCTAAGAGAAGTCCCATTTTATCATCCTTTCTTGAATTCATAATTGAAACGTTAATCAAAACCACCGTCAACATCCAAGTCTGCAAGCATCATCTGATATTCTGGACGGTCAGGTGTTTTAAAAATTTCCTGCGCTTCTTGACGTGCCACTTCTAAAATATTGTAGTCATTCACTATATCAGCTGCTAGAAATTCTGGTAACCCTGATTGACGTACGCCAAATATTTCTCCGGAGCCGCGCATCTTCAGGTCTTCTTCAGCTAAACGGAAACCATTCTGCGTTTGACACATTATCTTCATCCGGTTTTTACCTGATTCTGTCTTGGGATTGGCAACGAGAATCGTATAGGACTTCTTACTCCCCCGTCCTACACGGCCCCTTAACTGATGCAACTGAGAGAGACCAAAACGATCCGCATCCATAATCACCATAATCGTTGCATTTGGCACATCCACACCAACTTCAATAACCGTTGTGGAAACCAGAACCGACAAATCCCCTGCTTTAAAGGTCTGCATGATCTGGTCTTTTTCTTCATTTTTCATTTTCCCGTGCAGTAAACCTATGCCTGTTTCTTCGCCAAAGTATTGGTTTAGTTCTTCATAAAGAGCTACAGCATTCTTTAAATCTAAAGCTTCTGATTCTTCAATAAGTGGTGAAATAAAATAGACTTGTGCCTGCTGCTCCAGTTCTTCTTTTATCCATTTCAAGACCTCTGGAAGTTGCTCGTGTTTTACCCATCTGGTCGTAATCGGTTGCCGCCCTTTAGGTAATTCGTCGATAATGGAGACATCCATATCACCAAAAGTTGTGATCGCCAAGGTCCGAGGAATTGGTGTCGCAGTCATCATAAGTACATCAGGATTTTGACCCTTTTCGCGTAAGACTTTCCGTTGGTTAACCCCAAAGCGATGTTGTTCATCGGTAATGACCAGCCCCAAATCATAAAAATCAACCCCTTCCTGAATTAAAGCGTGCGTTCCCACAACCATTTGCGTCTGACCATTTGCTAAACTTTCTAGTATCGCTCTTCGCTCCGCAACTTTTAATCCCGAAACAAGAAGACTAATTTTTAGTTCAGGAAAAAGATTTTGTAAGTTAGCAAAATGTTGTCGCGCTAAAATTTCAGTCGGAACCATTATAGCAGCTTGAAGTCCAGATAAAACTGCTGCATACATTGCTAAACTAGCAACAACTGTTTTACCTGAACCGACATCACCTTGTAAAAGACGGTTCATATGGTAAGCTGAAGACATATCTGCTAAAATTTCGTCTAAGGATTTTTGTTGGGCTCCTGTCAGTTCAAAAGGAAGATTTTTAATTTTTTCTTCCATCAACCGCTGGTCAAAAATAACCCTTCGTCCAAAGCGTTGTGCTTTCTCTTTATGTTTCAAAGCCTGCAACTTCAGTTGAAAGTAAAAGAGTTCTTCAAACTTCACGCGCCTTAAAGCTTGCTTGTGCATCTCCATATCATCTGGAAAATGCATGGCACGTACCGCTTCCTGCCGGGGCATCAATCGGTACTTTTTCAATAAATAGTCTGGCAGATTCTCGTTTAATTCCGATAAAAGCCCACTCTCAAAAGCCATTTGAATTGTTTTCACCAAGCTGGATTGCTTCATCCCTGCGGTAAGATGATACACGGGGGAAAAGCCATCTTCTGCTTGTGTTAATATTTTCATGCCCAGCAGTTGCTGCTTTTTTTGTTCCCATTTGCCATAAACCGCAACCTCTTTTCCAACCTCAATCTTATCCGCTAAATAGGGCTGATTAAAAAAGCTCACAGCAACTACAGCTTCCCCTTGTTTGAGTTTAAAAGTAAGTCTGTTGCGTTTAAATCCATAATACTGGACATTAGCGGGTGTTACCACTTCACCAATCACCGTTGCTTTTTCTCCATCTACTAATTCAAAAATGGAGCGTCCAGCAAAATCTTCATAACGGAAAGGAAAATAAAGCAATAAATCCTGTATTGTGGAAATGCCAAGCTTTTGATAATTTTCAAAAGATTTAGGTCCAACACCTTTCAGGTATTGTATACTGTCTGTTAGTTTCATAAGTTCATTATAGCAGAAAAGCTGTTTTACTACCTTCTCCTTTATACTCAAATAAAAAAACGACCAGAAGGTCATTTTTCTATTGCTTATGCTTTCTTGACAACGGATCCCTTCAATCCAATGGCCCCAAAACCATCAATTTTTGAATCAATATAGTGCTCATTTTTCCCAAATTCATTGATACGTATGTTTTTAACTTTTGTACCTTTTTTAATGGGCTTTGGCATTCCTTTTACTGGAAGATCTTGTATGATAATTACAGCATCCCCATCAGTTAAAGGTTGTCCGACACTGTCAAGCACCACAAATTTGTCTGCTTCTAGATCTGTTTGGGTAAACTCATTGCCACATTCTGAGCATCCAAATGTCGTATCTGAGAGTTCATAGGTATATTCACTTGAACAAGTTGGGCATTTAGGTGTTTCCATTTTTTCTCCATTTTCTGTTTTTTTTATTGTTTATTATGTGTTTAATCTACTTTATAGTAAATTGCTTTTTGTACTGCTAATTTTTGTCTCTCTGGTAGGCTTTGTGCACTAGGACCAAAAGTGTTGGACAACCAAATACGAGGTTTCGCTTTGTCTGTATCTGCCCAATCATAACCTGTTGGAATAAAGGAGAGTCCCGCTCCAGCAGGAGAGCCTTCAGGATTGCTATTTACCATAAGGAAGCCTTGATTTTGCGGATTATCTGATGATAGAGTAGTCAGAATAAGTCTGGTTTTCTGTTCACCCTCCACTATGTAACACTGATTATTTTCAAAAGTTAGTGTGCTGCCTGCCAAAGTTTTCCAATTGCCTTGCACACTTGAATAATCTCCTTGAGCAATTTGTTCTAAATTCATCTCAGTATTTAAGCTTGTCAATCTGGCAGAATCGATTAGCCTGGAAGCTATTTCTTCAGTAGCTTGTTTAGCTGTGGGGGTTTCAAAATAATCTGAAAGAACTGTATCTATCTTTGTTACTTGTTCTTCTGTTTCCCATGTTTCAGCATTGATATAGTTATATTTAATCACCGTTTGGTTAATTTTCACATTAACCTTATGGATAATTTTGTTTGAATCATACCACTCTATTGTACCATCATCAATATCCCCTGTCATTGCCATATGGTCCGATGACAAAATCGTGGTTTGGGGGTTCAATTTAGCATAGGATTGGGCCAATAAAGCAATTTGTTGGTTAAGAGCTAAACCCTTCCATTCCGTTAAAGCTGTCTGTATCGGATCTGATTTACTCCCTTGAGTTGAACTCATCCTCATCATTGAACTTTCTGAAGTTTTATGATGATTTGAAGCCCGCGAGGTATCTTTTTTAGGTGTTGAATAGACAACAACAATCAGGAATATAACTATTCCAACAAGTAAGAGACCCGTAAGAATACTTCCTAAAATAACTCTTCGCTTTTTCGAATTTTTATCCATAATCCAATTCCTGCTTTCTCAACCACTACTCCCTATAGTGTACTATATTATGAAAAAAATCTCAAAGACGCTCTAAAAAATAAAGACAACAAAAAAAACAGAGGAGCTAAGCTTCTCTGTTTCTAACGTTAAATAACAGAATTATTTAGCGATTTTAGCGAAGTATTCAAGTGTACGAACGAGGTTAGATGTGTAAGACATTTCGTTATCGTACCAAGCAACTGTTTTAACCAATTGAACGCCGTCAGCTGTAGTAACTTCAGTTTGAGTAGCGTCAAAGAGTGAAGAGTTAGAGATACCTACGATATCAGATGAAACGATTTCATCTTCGTTGTAACCGTAAGATTCGTTAGATGCTGCTTTCATAGCTGCATTTACTTCTTCAACAGTAACTTCTTTATCAAGAACTGATACAAGTTCTGTCAATGAACCAGTTGGAACTGGTACACGTTGTGCGTGACCTTGAAGTTTACCATTCAATTCTGGCAATACAAGACCGATAGCTTTAGCAGCACCTGTTGAGTTAGGTACGATGTTTTCAGCTGCAGCACGTGCACGACGGAAGTCACCACCACGGTGTGGGCCATCAAGAGTCATTTGGTCACCAGTGTAACCGTGGATAGTTGTCATTGTACCAACTTTAAGACCGAAGTTTTTGTTCAAAGCATCAGCCATTGGTGCGAGACAGTTAGTAGTACATGATGCACCAGAGATAACTGTTTCTTCACCAGTCAAGATTTCGTGGTTAGTGTTGAAAACGATAGTTTTAACATCGTTTCCACCAGGTGCTGTGATAACAACTTTTTTAGCACCGTTAGCGTGCAAGTGTTGTTCAGCTTTTTCTTTAGTTGCGAAGAAACCAGTTGCTTCAAGAACGATTTCTGCACCATCTTCAGCCCAGTTGATGTTAGCTGGGTTAGCTTCTGCAGTAACTTTTACAAATTTACCGTTAACTTCGAAACCACCATCTTTAACTTCAACTTCACCGTCGAAACGACCTTGAGTTGTGTCATATTTCAACAAGTGAGCAAGCATTGCTGGATCTGTAAGGTCGTTGATTGCTACTACTTCAACACCTTCAACGTTTTGAATACGACGGAAAGCAAGACGACCGATACGTCCGAAACCGTTAATACCAACTTTAACTACCATGAGTAAGTCTCCTTATAGGTTTAAAATTTTGTTTATAGAGAAATTCTCTATCACTAAGTTAATCATTTAACTTACTCTTACATTTTAACACTTTTTTGAGATTTTGCAAACATAAAAGCCGGAAAATAGGCACAACCGTGGGAACGAAGAGGAAAACGTTTACATTTGTCTACTTCCTTATATTTCTAATAAAAAAATAACAGTTTTGCCACTGTTATTATTTTCCGAAAAGTTTGGCAAAGAAGCCTTTTTCTGATTCAGCCTTCATTTCAAGTAAAAACTGATTATTATCACTCAAAGATTTTTCCATCAGTTCTTGTTGACGGTTGATTTGCTTATCTTTTTCTGCAATTTGTGCATCTTTGGCCATCAATTGCTGATTTAGACGGTCAATTTCTGCATTCTTGTCTTTCATAAGGTTTGAAACCAACTCAAAAACAGCTGCGTCCGTTGGCGATGTTGAAAGTTCTTGTGTTTCATCTTTACCATCAACAACTTCCGCCTGCGCTGTCACAACTTTGCCATAAAGGCGTTCAAGTTCATGAATACCGCCTTCGTTAATTACAGTAACATTTTTTTCATTTTTCTCTACATATTGCTCGTCTAGCTGCTTGATGCGTTTATTCATCGCTTGGCGAGTCACACCAAAAAGTTCTGCAAGTTCACTTACTGTTTTCGTTTCCATATCTACCATAATACCACATTTTTAGCTATTTATACAGCTTTTTCTGAATGCTAAATCGTTTTGTAATAAATGATAAAAATATTATAATTCTATTATAAAACATTTTATAAATATGACAAAAGTAGAATAGAGGATTTATGAATTATAAGAAAAGTAATATAAAAAAGATTAAAGAGTACTATAAAACAAGCACTTCAGAGGGTTTAAATAAAAAACAAGTTACTGCTCACCGAGCCAAATACGGGAGCAATGTTTTTCAAGAAGCCAAAGAAAAAAGTATTTTTCAAAAGCTTTTGAAACACCTACTTGAGGTAATGAATCTTGTTTTAATCATTGTCTCAGTTCCTGCTTTTTACCTATCGATGGATACTGGAAACTTCACCAAACCAATCGTTATTCTGTTAATCGTGGTCATCAATGTCATCGTTGCCCACATGCAAGAGGAACGTGCCGAAACCGCCTTATCCGCCCTCAAGAAATTATCGGCTCCAAATTCTACGGTTATACGTGAAGGGAAGCTCAGCACAATTCCTTCTGAGCAATTGGTTGTCGGTGATTTGCTTCAATTAAGCGCTGGAGAACAGGTTGGTGCTGATGTTCGTCTCCTTTCAGCAAATAGCTTACAAGTCGATGAATCCTCCCTAACAGGGGAGTCTGAACCAATAGAAAAAGATGCTTCACGTGAGATCCTCGAAGATGTGCCTTTGGGAGACCAAGTGAACATGGTTTTCTCGGGAACAAATGTGCTTAATGGTACAGCTAAGGGCATTGTTGTAGCTACAGGAATGAAAAGTCAGATGGGACAAATTGCCCAACTTTTAGAAGACCAGGTTAAAGGGAAAACACCTTTACAAAAACGTATTGATTCTCTGGCAAAACGCCTTGCTGCAATTGCTTTTGGTGCAGGGGCAATCATCTTTATTGTCAACTTATTGCACGGTGGCATTCCCTTCAGTGAAAATATGATGACGGCTGTTATTCTTGGTATTGCTGCCGTGCCGGAAACTCTTCCTGTCATCGTGACCTTATCACTCGTTTATGGTGTAGAAAATATGGCTTATAAAAAAGCCATTATTCGTAACATTCCTGCAGTTGAAACCCTGGGAAATGCTTCGGTCATTGCTTCCGATAAAACAGGAACACTTACTCAAAACCAGATGACTATTCAAAGACTCTGGGTACAAGGAGAAGAGATTTGGCATAAGGACCAACTCTCTGATAAGGAAAAAGATTTAATTTACAAGTTTGGTTTAGTATCTAATGCAACAGCCGTAAAAGATGAGGGGAAATGGGTCACACACGGCGATCCAACAGAAACAGCCATCATCAACTTCCTTATCGCACATAACTCTTATCATCCTGATAAAAATCCCCCGCGTCTCTTAGAACTTCCTTTTGATTCGACCAGAAAAAAAATGACGGTTGTTGTATCTAACGAAAGCGGGGGCTACCTGGTTATTACAAAAGGAGCCTTTGATCGGCTTGTCCCTAATCACTTTAGCAAAGCACATAATATTCACGACACCTTTGCAGAAAATGCCTTGCGTGTCCTCGCTCTTTCCTACAAAGTAATTGAAGAGATTCCAGAAAACCATCAAAGTTTGGAAGAAGACCAAACATTCTTAGGAATAATTGGAATGATTGATCCTCCAAGACCCGAAAGTAAACATGCTGTAGCCGAAGCCCGTACTGCTGGAATTATTCCTGTAATGATTACAGGGGATCATGCCTTAACTGCTAAAGCAATCGCACAGGAACTTGATATTTATCGTGAAGGAGACTTGGTCGTAGACGGAATTACCTTGGCAAACATGACGGATGAGGAGCTCAAGGAAAAGATTGAAAAAATTTCAGTCTATGCACGTGTCTCGCCTGAAGACAAGCTCCGGATTGTGAAAGCATGGCAAGATAAAAAACATATAGTTGCCATGACCGGTGACGGTGTCAATGATGCTCCCTCTCTACGAGCAGCAGATGTCGGAACCGCAATGGGAATCGCCGGAACAGAAGTGGCCAAAAATGCCTCTGACATCATCTTAGCCGACGATAACTTTGCAACTATTGTTAGTGCAATTGCTGAAGGCCGCCGTGTTTACATTAATATTAAAAGAACAATTTATTATCTTCTTTCTGCCAATGTTGCCGAAATCCTTATTATGCTATTTGGAGCTATTATTGGTTGGGGTCTGCCACTTACAGGTATGCAGCTTCTCTATATTAATGTTCTCGCAGATGGTATTCCTGGATTTGGCTTAAGTCGAGAAACCTCTGATAAGTATATTATGAAAAAACCACCAATCGATGTAAACGAAAGTCTCTTCTCTAGAGGTGTTTCACAACGTATTCTCACATCCTCCACAACCTTTATCATTATTTCACTTATCGGATTCTATATTGGTAGATTTGTAGAGATAGCGGGAACTACTCCAAGTATGCAAGTCGGACAATCGATGACATTTCTCGTTCTTGCCCTCGCTTCAACCTACCATATCTTTAATGCTCGGAGTAACGATTCTATATTTAAAGATGGTTTATATTCAAATAAAACAATTTTCTGGACAACCATTATATCCTTAATCATAACCTTTGTCTTCACACTTACACCCTTACGAACATTCATTGATGTAGTGCCTCTCACAACAACACACTGGCTTATCGCTATACTCCTCTCTCTTGTGATTTTCATCGTGATAGAAATTGAAAAGTTCATTATCAAAAAACTCAACAAAACTTTTCTTGCCTAAACATATTACACCACTTTTACTTGTTATGAAAGTGGTTTTTACATTTAGATAAAAACAAAAAAGACCTAAGAATACTTAGATCTTTTATTTTATGCCGAAGGCCTACGTTCTTAAAGAAAATTATTATCTCATATTTCTTATTAGAGCGTTAGATAAAGCAACTTCACTTTTTATATTTTTTAAAGTCTATTTAAATTACTATTTTTCGGATACAACTATGGATACAAAAATTATACATTATTCACTTTGTGAATCTATCTTTTCTTGAATAATTGCTTTAAATTCTAATATCTCTTCTGCTTTAATGTAATAACCTAAATTTGTCATCACAGACATCTCGCTAATAAATTGTGGTTGAACTTGAGTATTAACAACTGAAATATTACCATTTATATTTTGAACAGGCCCTGAAAATAAAACCCCTAAAAATATAAGTCTCCCTCGTCCAAGATAAGTATTTCCTTTCTTATCAGAGTATCCTGTTTCATTCAAAATATAAATTGGAGAGCCTGAAGATCCTGGAAATGCAGAAATATCTGCTAAAGCTATTCCTTTGGTATTGAAATCATATGCAGGATGAGAAGCCGTGTATCCTTTTCTAAAAATCGGGAAATTATTATTCATATCCCATAACCCTATTGGGTAACCAATCATTACAATTTCCTCAAGTGCACTTAATTCCATCAAATCTTTATTACTAGGTACAATTTCTTCATCATTGGCCATATAAAATACTGGCTTACCTTTTATTTGTTCCACTTGTTCAAATATAGGAGCCATGAATGTAAAACATAAATCTTTATCTGGATGAAAATACCAATCAGCTGTAAGACTTATATTAAAATTTTCTTTAGTTGACCCATCTTCTTCTTTTAGATGTAAGAAAAAATTCACGGTTTCACTGTTTTTAAAATTCACAACATGTTTATTTGTGATTAAAATTGGAATCGTCTGTTCATTATACTTGAAATGGAAAAAGAATCCTGTACCAGATGAGCCATCTTGTGTTTCCAATCTAACAGTATTAAACATCATCTGTTCTGATATACTTATTGGTTTCATATTTTTCTCCTTAATTAAATAATATAAAAGTAACTTTAAATTAAGTCGTGATATCAATCCGTGTAGATGAAGAACTTGTTCTGAAATCGGAGACGGATTCTAACTGATAGCACGATTTTTGCTGTCAGTTTTTATTTTTATCAATTTCCTTAATAGCATTATACATATTCATTATTTTTTCATACATAGATAACTCTTTTACTTGTTCAACAACATAGATGTTATTGTCAAAATCAATAGCTTCGCCCACACCATACTCTGCAGATGTGTTTAAAGTCTTTCCGTTACTCAATTTATACGTATAAACTTCACCATACTGTGGGCTATATGTAATTTTTACCGGTTTATAAAAGTACGTTTCAATGGCACTACTTATTTCATCTGATTTTTGTAAAATATCTTTTAGCACTTTACTGTACTCATCCGTTTGTAATACAGCATTTTCTAATTCAATTTCTTTTGAAGTTCCAAATAACTGGTTGGGAGTTGCATTAAAATAGTTAGCTATCTTTTCTAAATTAGTAAATGTCGGATATGATTTTCCTTTTTCTATATTTGAAATAGTTTGTGTACTAATATCTAACTTTTCTGCTAGCTCTTTCTGAGAAAGGTTGGATTTAATTCTTAAATTCATTAAATTTGAAGCGAAGTTCTCAATCATTTTTAGCTCCTATCTATATTTATAAGACTATTCTATCATATTTTTAAGCTTTATCAATTTTAATTATTGATTTTACATTATAAATAATATATAATGTAAATATAAACTTTAAATAACGTTTATAAATTTTTATTTGGGAGGTGCGCTTATAAAATAAAAAAATCTCTTTCCACAACCAAGAAGAAAGAGACTTATTAAAATATCTAACACAATTATAACAAATTCTAGAAAGGACTTAAAGTCATGCAAGAAACTAAAGTTGAATTAGATGACCTAAGAAAAGGTCTTGGTATTATCGCAAATGTAATGTTACTCGGTAGACTTTTACCAATAGATTGTGAGGAAGTAACAAGTGAACAAATGGTCGTGAATTACAAAGACCTATGTGAAATGACTGAAACTTATACTCAAAAGCTTATTGAAGATACAGATGAAATTGAAGTTAACTGGCGAGCAGACAATGTTGATGCACAACAATATAGAAAAATTCAGTCTATAAGTAAAGTAGGATGAACTATAGAGAATTAGCTGTTAAGCTTAATCGGCCTTATAATACCATTCGTAAATGGAGAGGAGAAATTGAAAAACTCTCTGGTCATAATTTTAAGCGCATTAAAATTAAGAATGGCAGGGCGAGAAAAAATCGGACAACCTATGATTTTTCAAAAGACGACTTACAGGACTTCTTAGAACTTGAAAAATTATTGTCAGACGGTAAAAGCAAAGAATATGCTATTTCTGAAATATGGGGTAATCTTGCTGAAGAAAAACGTGCCGAACAAGACGATAGATTATCAAGATTAACACGTAATTTCAACATTGCAAAAGGAAAAATTAAGAATTTGGAAGATAAAAACCAAATCTTACAGAGAAATATTACTACTCTGCATAATCAAGTAATGGCTCTAACAGAACGAGTTGAAGCACTCGAAAATAAAGGCTTAAAAAATATATTCAAAAAACAATAATGGAGGTGCTAAAATGGCACAAATCACAATCAATGTAAATAAAATCGCAGACGACATCGTCAAACAAATTCAAAAAGCTCAAGAACTATATGTAAATGCAGACCCAGTAGAACGTACAAAATGGAATCCAGATAAAAAAGTAAATGAACCAAATGGCTGGAGAACTGAAGTTCAAATTATGGAACCAGGTTCCGACTTCTTACGTCAAACTTTCTTTATTAATTCAACTGAAAAGCCAAAAGTTGCCATGAATGACAAAGTTTCTGTTGAGATTACAAACCACGGGGCAATTACAGACCGTAAAGGTATTATGCTTTGGTACAATGGAACACTTAGAAAGCTAGGCTAATTCTTGTCAGTGGGCGACATCTTAGACAAAAGGGAGCGTTGCCCTAAAGGCATTAAGCTCCCTTTTGTCGTTAAGAGATAAGGCGACCACGACCGACGAGGATTTGACTAGAAAAATGAGAAAAAGAAAGTATGTTTTACAAAAAGTATACTGTGCAAGTGCAATAATAAAATGTACTTTGTAATATTACGGGTACTCGAAAACTCCGTCATAGAGTACCCGAAGGGATTGCGAAGCTAAAAAGAAAAATTAATGTAATATTGCACAGGGTATAGATTTGTGCAAAATGAAAATTTGTGAAAATGAATATTCTGACAATTCACGAAAGGAGGAAAATTATGTGGCACAAGCGAAAAGATTTAGAAGCTACAACATAACTTTGAATTATGATTATGAAATTCATGATGAGCAAGGAAATATAAAGTCAGATATCACACAAGAGCAATGGAAAGAAAAAATAGTTAAGTTGATAAATTTCAATATTTCAGATAAATCTTGGTGTGCTTATGCTTTCCATGATAAAGACGTACTATCAGATGGATTACCAAAACCTTTGCATGTTCATATCTTAGTCAGCTTTGAAAATGCAAAACCTCAGACAGCAGTTATGAAAATGTTTAATATATCAAGACCTGAAAACTGCCAAAACACGAAGAAAATAGCTAATTCTGCAAGATATTTAACCCATAGGACAGAACAGGCTATGATAGATGGAAAATACCAGTATGAAGTAGCCAGTGTTCATACAGTTAATTGTGATTACCTTAAATTAATAAAAGGAAAAGAAAAATCAAATGCTCAAAAAGAAATAGAGGAGTTTGTAGCCGATATTTCCGAACAAATTATGAATGGGGAGTTATATTTACCTAAAATTCGAGACTTATTTTTTAAAGAATTTGATCGAGCTTTAGCTGATAAGCTTTATAAAAGATACCGTAGAGAATTTGAAAAAGACTTCCAAGAGTACTTACAGCATAAAGGCGAAGAATATAAGGTTAACGGGAGAGATTTATCAACGGTATATATTTGGGGTATAAGTGAAGGTGGAAAGAGCCACTTGGCTAAAAGAATGGGATTGTTACTCACGGATAGATTGCACTTGATACCTGCTTCTGGTAAAAATAAAACCTTCGACCCCTCAGGCTTATATCAAGGAGAGGAAGTTTCTATATTTAATGAAATTTCTGGTAAAGAGTTCAATAATAAAGAATTTCTAGGACTTGCTGACCCTAAAAATTATAGTCCGATTAACTCACGTGGTAAGGATAAGCATTGGCTGGCAAGGTATCTATTCTTAACGAGTACGGATAGTAGAGAAACATTTATTAATAATCTAATGCCAAAATTTGAACAAGCAGAGAGCTTTGAGAATAGGCAGATAAAAAGACATGAGATAGCACGACGTGTCCCTTATGAAATACGTTGCGTTTCCCTAGGATATATGAGAACTCAGTTTTATTTAGGGATATACGATAGCAAAAATCAAGAGATGTTTTCTATAGGTTCTGTGATTTGTGAAAAAATAGATGATGATGACACAATGAAAAAAGCTGCATTAGAAATTTTACAAAAATTTGGATTGAATAAAAAAGAAATCGAGGACAAAAATGAATCAAGAAAAATTTGATAAAAACAAAGTCTTAACCCTTGCGGATTGTTTATTTATTAAGAATGGGTGGGTATCTATGCCTTTAGAAATAGCAGAGAATATATCGGATGAGGCTGTAAATAAAGGGTATATTCATGTCTGGCAACATTTAGAATTAAATAAAGAAGTTTTCGGAAACTGGGTAGATGATACATGCGGTGGAAATGCTGGACAAATTCAAGTTATTGACGCTTTTGACTTTTTAGAAAAAATGGCTAAATTTTCTAAAGAGAAAACTTGGGGGAAATGTGAAAATCAAGTCGTTAAGAGTAAAAACGGCGATATAAAAGCCATATTATAGTAAAGTGGAAAGGGAAAACACATGAATATTATTACAAAAGATGAGATTATAGAACAAACAGGAATAACAAAATCAGTTGCTTCTCGTATTATTAGAGAGGGTAAACAAATCATGGTAAAAAAAGGATATCCTTTTTATGACAACAAAAGGTTAAACTTTTGTCCTGTAACAGTAGTAAATGAGATGCTTGGTTTAGATTTAAAAGGAAGTGATTATAATGCCCTTAAGAGTGTATCCTAGAGGTAGAAAATGGACTAATGTCAAATTTGTAGACAGAAAAAAGTGTTAATTGATTGAATTAAAGTAATTTTCTTCTTTCTGATTAGGAGTGAGTCCAAGATTAGCCGAATGTGGGTTGTAATTGTTATAAAAATTCTCAATATATTCAAAGCAATCTAATTGAACCTGTTTCATATTTTGATAATTTTTTCGGTTGATTTGTCTATGCTTCAAATACTTGAAAAATGCTTCAGTAACGGCATTATCATAAGGATATCCAGGCTTAGAAAAAGAATGCATGATATTATTGTCATCAATTATTTTTCTAAATTCAATGGCCTTAAATTGTGAACCTTGGTCAGAATGGAAGAGAAGTGTTCCTTCAATCTTTCTTTTATTAAGTGCTAATTCTAGAGTGTCACATGCTAACTTTGCATCGATACGATGACTGAGTTTCCAAGCAATACATTTTCTAGAGTAGAGATCAAGTATAGCGCAGAGATAGACATGTTTCTTATATCCGATAGAAATATAGGTGAAGTCTGTTGTCCATACTTGATTTGGTTGGTCAGGATTAAATTCTTGCTTGAGTAAGTTCTGAGGGTACGTTTTTTGAACTTCTTTAAGTGAGCGTTTTGGCTTAACGGTTGCCATTTTAGGGAGCGCCATATTCTTCATGAGACGGTAAATTCTTCCTTCAGAGATTTTTGTATCATAGTCTCTTTGAAGAATGACCTTGATAGACTTCACACCAAGTCTTTTGTTTGCTTTGGTATAAATTTGAAGTATTTGTTTTCTATAAATTTGATTATCCAGTTCTCTTTTTGAGGGCTTATGTTTTAAAAATTTATAGTAAGTAGAACGATTGACATGTAAAACACGACACAAGGTTGTTGTGGCGTGTTCAAAGCGTAACCGATAGACAGCGAGGAGTCTTACTTTAAGTTTTGCATGAATATGGCACTTGCTTTTTTTAAGATGAGGTTCTCCTCTTCAAGCTGTGCATTACGTTTTTGTAGGTCTTGTATTTGTTTGGCAGTAAGTACAGAATTATCTTCGAGTTTAACTTGAGAATACTGTTTGATCCATTTAGAAAGTGCTGTTTGAGATACACCATAGTCTTTACAGAGTTCAGACTGAGTTTTTCCAGTTTGATAAAGATTGACAAGGGATTGTTTGAATTCTTCATCGTAGCGTTTAGATTTTGACATAGGATGTCCTTTCGTTTTCATGTCTTTTAAAACAGATTATAACACATAAAGTTCTGTCTACTTTTATAGTATACATCCAAAATGGTATTACAACCTTAAAGATAAAGGAAAATATATAACTGGAAAAGGTGGTTTTGTTACTAAACAAGAGGCAGAAATAGCTGGAAAAAAAGCAGAACTTGATTTCCTTAAAGGAAGAAAATTTGATAATTCTTCTACCCTCTATGATTTATACATGGTATGGTATAATTTAGAAATTTTACCATCAAATAAATCTGATCAGACAAAAAAGAAATATCTACAATTCTCCAGAAAAATTGAAACATTCTTTAACGATATGATTGCTAGTAAAATAAAACATAGTCAATATCAAAAAATAATGAATGAGATAGGATTAAGCGTAGGTCAAGATTACTTATCAAGATTAAATTCTTGTATTAGAGAGACTATTCAACTTGCAAAACGAGATGACTTAAATATAAACGACTTTACAAAAGGAATTAAACTACATGCAAAAATAGAACCTAAAAAAATAGAAGAAAAGTATATCAGTAGTTTAGAAGACTATCAACAAATTATAAAATATCTGAAAAGTATACTAGACTATCCAGAAAGTATAATGCCCTATTTAATATTTATCTTGTTCAAAACTGGTCTACGTGTTGGTGAAGCATTAGCTCTAACTTGGGAAGACATAGATTTTACACAAAACTTAATTAAAACCCATAAGAGAATTGATAGCGCTAGGCATACGGACACAGGTAAACCTAAAACTCCTTATTCTGTTCGTGAAATTCCAGTAAGTCGAGATGTAATTGATATTCTTAAAGAGCTTTTACAACAGCAAAAGAACTATCATATACTTCAACTCTCACAAGGTCTCATATTCTTTGATAGGAGGCACGGTTTACCAACAAATAATGGTATTAACAAGGCACTAAAGAAATACCTCAGTGAATTAAATATAAGCCCCTCAATCGTAGCTACTGGATGTCGTCATACTTATGCGTGTGTGCTACTGGCAAAAAAAGTAGATATTGCGGTTGTTGCAAAAAACATGGGGCATAAAAATATACAACGTATTATAGATACTTATGGCCATGTTCTTAAAGAATTACACGAAGAAGAAAATGAACAAATAAGAAAAGTACTTCAAGATTTCTAACTCATGGATACAAAATAAAAAAACAGCTTCCTATAAAAACTAGCTGTTTTTTTAATATTCTAATGCAGCTATACTCATATATCTTAAGATAATATAAATATCTTATAGCTCTAACTGCTCTCTTACTTTTTTATAAAAATCCTCATTAGACCCATGATAGTTAGATGTATGTAAAATTCGCTTATAGCTTTTTATCTTTTGTTCTACTGATTTATAAAAATATTTTTTAAAAATCCTTTCAGTTTCATATCCCATCAAATATAATTCAATATCATCAGTTTGTAAAAGTTCAAGTTCTTGTATGAAAAGATTAACCTGAGCTTCTAAATCAATTTCACTATTTTTAATTTTATCTCTAAGCTCTAGAGAACTTTTAGTTGGCACTAATTTCAATAAGTCTGTAATATAAGAACCTTCATACTTAGTATTTTGAAGCATTCCAAACAGTTTCTTATCCGTTTGAGTCCTATCTCCATGAAAATTCTGCCATTCCTTCCAGAATGGTTCATCTAAATAAAGTTTAGAATCATCTCCAGCAAAGTTTAATGCCACAAAAACAGTATTTGTTTTTAATTTTTCTAGGGATTGCCCAATGATCTTTGTATTATATTTATCATTCTCATCCCATATAGCCCAAGTTGCGACTTCAGATAAAGCTACTTCTCTTGGATAAAATTCAGATTTAAATGTAAAATTTTTTATTTTATTATAATCATTTTTATTCATATTATATTAATACACTCTAACCTTTCATTTCTCCGGTATTTCTGTACCACTTATTCCATATATATCGGGAGCATTAATTCCACGTTTAAAGTAACGATAATCTTTTTCATCAGTTACCTCTGGAAATGAAGAAACATAATTAGGAGTGTAAACATTTGATCCTGGTACCATTGCTACCGCGTTATAACTCTCATGTTCACTATTCCAATATTGTATTGCTTTATCAATATTAGTTTGATTCAAATCGTATTCTTTAATATCAGAGTGTGTACTAGATACTTGGTTTACTAGTTCTCCTGCCGTCATAGTCAATGGACAAATAATGAAACCATTTGACCACATGTATTTATCTTTATCTAAACGTAAATCAATTGGACTTTCAACTTTTTTATCAGGAGCATGATGTGAGTTCCAAAAATCTGCTACATACCTAGGTACAAGTCCTTCTGATGTTTTCCCCGTTGTCTCCTCTAAAAAAGTAAGCATATCACTATATTTAACCACATAGTAACCCTTCACCATCATACCATAGTTTTCTTGGACAGACGACTCAGTAATATTTTCCTTGGTTTCTGATTCTTCGATATTTCTTGAGAAATTATTTTTAGTACTTTCTTCCGTAGCCTCATCCGAATTATCAATACTTGATGAGCTATCTTGACTATGCGTATCATTAAAACTTGACTGTTGATTAACTGGTTTTGGATAAAAGAATATAAAAAGCAAGATAGCAATTGCAATAATTAATAATGAAGCTACAATTCCACTTGTGATAAAAAAAACTTTCTTACTGTCTTTCAAAATTAAAGACTCATTCTGAACCATCCCCTCAGAAACTGCTTCATTGTATTCATCAATAGTTGGCATTCGGCCATTTACATTTTTAAAAGATTTTTCCCATTCTTTTTTCTTTATCACTTATTAAGACCCCTATCTTGTACTAATTTTACATCACTGCTCCTCAATTATCAACTTATAAAGAAAGTATTTTTTACAAAGAAAATTTATTCAGATTCTGATTGATGGATACAAATTGGAAACAAAGCAAAAAAAAAGCAACTACCTATAAGGAACTAGTTACTTTTGTTATGCCGAAGGCCGGGGTCGAACCGGCACTCCCGTGAAGGAACCAGATTTTGAGTCTGGCGCGTCTGCCTATTCCGCCACTTCGGCAACAGACTTTTCTCAAATAAAATATTTGAACTGGGGTAGCTGGATTCGAACCAACGCATGAGGGAGTCAAAGTCCCTTGCCTTACCGCTTGGCTATACCCCATTAAAAGGGCGGATGACGGGAATCGAACCCGCGAGTGCCAGCGCCACAAGCTGGTGTGTTAACCACTTCACCACATCCGCCATAATACAAACACGGGCAGCAGGAATTGAACCCACACCAAAGGTTTTGGAGACCTTTGTACTACCTTTATACTATGCCCGTAAAACTATGGAAGGGGAGGGATTCGAACCCCCGAACCCGAAGGAGCGGATTTACAGTCCGCCGCGTTTAGCCTCTTCGCTACCCTTCCGATATTTAATTGTCATTGAATATATTATAACATATTCAATGGGAGTTAACGGGATCGAACCGCTGACCCTCTGCTTGTAAGGCAGATGCTCTCCCAGCTGAGCTAAACTCCCAATCACTTGGCATTTACCCTATCTCGCAGGGGGCAACCCCCAACTACTTCCGGCGTAATAGGACTTAACTTCTGTGTTCGACATGGGAACAGGTGTATCTCCTATGCAATGAATACCAAATCATGGTCTAGTGCTTTTAGAGACGTTTTGACCTGTAGAAAATTAGGAAGTTGTGGTTCTGCGTCACACGCAGGTTCTCAACTTATCTATTTTCATAAGGTCAGGCTCTAAAAGCCTAAAGTTGAATGTATTGAACACTCAAAACTAAATAACAATCTCTTGATAAATAAGTAAAGCTGAACTCATATGTTCTATTACTTGGTAAAGTCCTCGAGCTATTAGTACTGGTCCGCTCCATCCCTCGCAGGACTTCCACTTCCAGCCTATCAACCTGATCATCTCTCAGGGCTCTTAATTCATAAAGAATGGGAAATCTCATCTTGAGGTGGGCTTCGCACTTAGATGCTTTCAGCGCTTATCCCTTCCCTACATAGCTACCCAGCGGTGCTCCTGGCGGAACAACTGGTACACCAGCGGTAAGTCCACCCCGGTCCTCTCGTACTAAGGGCAGATCCTCTCAAATTTCCTACGCCCGCGACGGATAGGGACCGAACTGTCTCACGACGTTCTGAACCCAGCTCGCGTGCCGCTTTAATGGGCGAACAGCCCAACCCTTGGGACCGACTACAGCCCCAGGATGCGACGAGCCGACATCGAGGTGCCAAACCTCCCCGTCGATGTGAACTCTTGGGGGAGATAAGCCTGTTATCCCCAGGGTAGCTTTTATCCGTTGAGCGATGGCCCTTCCATGCGGTACCACCGGATCACTAAGCCCTAGTTTCCTACCTGCTCGAGTTGTAGCTCTCGCAGTCAAGCTCCCTTATACCTTTACACTCTACACATGATTTCCAACCATGTTGAGGGAACCTTTGGGCGCCTCCGTTACTCTTTAGGAGGCGACCGCCCCAGTCAAACTGCCCGACAGACACTGTCTCCCACGCCGATTATGCGTGTGGGTTAGAGCAACCATGAAGCAAGGGTAGTATCCCAACAGCGACTCACTTGAAACTAGCGTCCCAAGGTCAAAGTCTCCTACCTATCCTGTACATGCTTCACAGGTACTCAATATCAATCTGCAGTAAAGCTCCATGGGGTCTTTCCGTCCTGTCGCGGGTAACCTGCATCTTCACAGGTACTAAAATTTCACCGAGTCTCTCGTTGAGACAGTATCCAAATCATTACGCCTTTCGTGCGGGTCGGAACTTACCCGACAAGGAATTTCGCTACCTTAGGACCGTTATAGTTACGGCCGCCGTTTACTGGGGCTTCAATTCAGAGCTTCGCCTAAGCTAACCCCTCCTCTTAACCTTCCAGCACCGGGCAGGCGTCACCCCCTATACATCACCTTGCGGTTTAGCAGAGAGCTGTGTTTTTGATAAACAGTTGCTTGGATCTTTTCACTGCGGCTGTATTTCTACAGCACCCCTTCTCCCGAAGTTACGGGGTCATTTTGCCGAGTTCCTTAACGAGAGTTCTCTCGATCACCTGAGGCTACTCGCCTCGACTACCTGTGTCGGTTTGCGGTACGGGTAGTATTGAATTAAACGCTAGAAGATTTTCTTGGCAGTGTGACATCAAGGGCTTCGCAACCGTAGTTGCTTCCCCATCACAGCTCAATGTTAAAGGAAAATGCATTTGACACATTCCACACCTCACTGCTTAGACCAGAATCCATTAACTGGCTCCCTTTAGCCTACTGCGTCCCTCCATCACTAACAATACTAGTACAGGAATATCAACCTGTTGTCCATCGACTACGCCTTTCGGCCTCGCCTTAGGTCCCGACTAACCCAGGGCGGACGAGCCTTCCCCTGGAAACCTTAGTCTTACGGTGGATAAGATTCTCACTTATCTTGCGCTACTCATACCGGCATTCTCACTTGTAATCGCTCCAGCACCCCTCACGGTATACCTTCATCGCTGATTACAACGCTCTCCTACCATTTAATTAATATTAAATCCACAGCTTCGGTAATATGTTTAGCCCCGGTACATTTTCGGCGCAGGGTCACTCGACTAGTGAGCTATTACGCACTCTTTGAATGATAGCTGCTTCTGAGCTAACATCCTAGTTGTCTGTGCAACCCCACATCCTTTTCCACTTAACATATATTTTGGGACCTTAGCTGGTGGTCTGGGCTGTTTCCCTTTCGACTACGGATCTTAGCACTCGCAGTCTGACTGCCGCACATGTGTATTAGCATTCGGAGTTTATCTGAAATTGGTAACCCGAGATGGGCCCCTCATCCAAACAGTGCTCTACCTCCAATACACTTAAATTGCGACGCTAGCCCTAAAGCTATTTCGGAGAGAACCAGCTATCTCCCAGTTCGTTTGGAATTTCTCCGCTATCCACAAGTCATCCAAACACTTTTCAACGTGTCCTGGTTCGGTCCTCCAGTGCGTCTTACCGCACCTTCAACCTGCTCATGGATAGGTCACTAGGTTTCGGGTCTACATCATGATACTAAAGCGCCCTATTCAGACTCGCTTTCGCTACGGCTCCGCCTCTTCAGCTTAACCTCGCATCATAACGTAACTCGCCGGTTCATTCTACAAAAGGCACGCTCTCACCCATTGACGGGCTCGAACTTCTTGTAGGCACACGGTTTCAGGTGCTATTTCACTCCCCTCCCGGGGTTCTTTTCACCTTTCCCTCACGGTACTGGTTCACTATCGGTCATTAAGGAGTATTTAGGCTTGGGAGATGGTCCTCCCGGATTCAAACTGGATTTCGCGTGTCCAGCCCTACTCAGGATACTGCTAGGTATAAAGTCTATTTAAAATACGAGGCTATTACTCTCTTTGGCTTACCTTCCCAGGTAATTCTTCTATAGACTTTAAGTCCACGTTGCAGTCCTACAACCCCAAGAAGCAAGCTTCTTGGTTTGGCCTGTTTCCCGTTCGCTCGCCGCTACTTAGGAAATCGTTTTTACTTTCTCTTCCTGCAGGTACTTAGATGTTTCAGTTCTCTGCGTTACCTTCTCGTAAGCTATGTATTCACTTACGGATACTATGCATAACATAGTGGGTTTCCCCATTCGGAGACCTAGGGATCAATGCGTACTTACTGCTCCCCCTAGAATATCGTCGTTAGTCACGTCCTTCTTCGGCTCTTAATGCCAAGGCATCCACCGTGCGCCCTTATTAACTTTGCCATTAAAACAAGTATAAGTTTTTTCGAACTATTTAAAATAATTCGCAGCTTTACAGAAATGTTTTACCATTTCTCGGTTTATTTATCGTTATAAGATATTGTTATTTAGTTTTCAATGATCAATTCCTATTTTAACGTCTTCGTTGACAAGACACTTTCGTATCTTATGGAGCCTAGCGGGATCGAACCGCTGACCTCCTGCGTGCAAAGCAGGCGCTCTCCCAGCTGAGCTAAGGCCCCTTCTCTCAACGCAATCTTCTCTATCTTGCATCAAAAGACTGCTTGTTTGGTCTTTATAGACCCCTCAAAACTGAATAAAGTAGAACAACATCTTTTTTTATATTCCTTAGAAAGGAGGTGATCCAGCCGCACCTTCCGATACGGCTACCTTGTTACGACTTCACCCCAGTCATCGGTCTTACCTTAGGAAGCGCCCTCCTTGCGGTTAGGCAACCTACTTTGGGTACTCCCAACTTCCGTGGTGTGACGGGCGGTGTGTACAAGGCCCGGGAACGTATTCACCGCGGCGTGCTGATCCGCGATTACTAGCGATTCCGACTTCATGCAGGCGAGTTGCAGCCTGCAATCCGAACTGAGAATGGTTTTAAGAGATTAGCGCACCCTCGCGGGTTGGCGACTCGTTGTACCATCCATTGTAGCACGTGTGTAGCCCAGGTCATAAGGGGCATGATGATTTGACGTCATCCCCACCTTCCTCCGGTTTATCACCGGCAGTCTCACTAGAGTGCCCAACTTAATGATGGCAACTAGTAATAAGGGTTGCGCTCGTTGCGGGACTTAACCCAACATCTCACGACACGAGCTGACGACAACCATGCACCACCTGTATCCCGTGTCCCGAAGGAACTCCTTATCTCTAAGGATAGCACGAGTATGTCAAGACCTGGTAAGGTTCTTCGCGTTGCTTCGAATTAAACCACATGCTCCACCGCTTGTGCGGGCCCCCGTCAATTCCTTTGAGTTTCAACCTTGCGGTCGTACTCCCCAGGCGGAGTGCTTAATGCGTTAGCTGCGCTACAGAGAACTTATAGCTCCCTACAGCTAGCACTCATCGTTTACGGCGTGGACTACCAGGGTATCTAATCCTGTTTGCTCCCCACGCTTTCGAGCCTCAGTGTCAGTTACAGGCCAGAGAGCCGCTTTCGCCTCCGGTGTTCCTCCATATATCTACGCATTTCACCGCTACACATGGAATTCCACTCTCCTCTCCTGCACTCAAGTCTCCCAGTTTCCAATGCACACAATGGTTGAGCCACTGCCTTTTACATCAGACTTAAGAAACCACCTGCGCTCGCTTTACGCCCAATAAATCCGGACAACGCTTGGGACCTACGTATTACCGCGGCTGCTGGCACGTAGTTAGCCGTCCCTTTCTGGTTAGATACCGTCACTTAAGTAATTTTCCACTCTACTTAACGTTCTTCTCTAACAACAGAGTTTTACGATCCGAAAACCTTCTTCACTCACGCGGCGTTGCTCGGTCAGGGTTGCCCCCATTGCCGAAGATTCCCTACTGCTGCCTCCCGTAGGAGTCTGGGCCGTGTCTCAGTCCCAGTGTGGCCGATCACCCTCTCAGGTCGGCTATGTATCATCGCCTTGGTAGTCCTTTACACTACCAACTAGCTAATACAACGCGGGATCATCAAGTAGTGAAGCAATTGCTTCTTTCAAATAAGAATCATGCGATTCTCATTGTTATGCGGTATTAGCGTTCGTTTCCAAACGTTGTCCCCCGCTACTCGGCAGATTTCCCACGCGTTACTCACCCGTTCGCCGCTCTTCATAAAAATAGCAAGCTATCTTTAATCATCGCTCGACTTGCATGTATTAGGCACGCCGCCAGCGTTCGTCCTGAGCCAGGATCAAACTCTCATTTAAATTTAGTTCATCAAATGAACTGGCTGTTGTTTTGTCTTTCATTATTGAATTGACAGTTGGTATACAAGAAGTTAACTTCTCGCATATAGTCATTCTACTTTATTCAGTTTTCAAAGGTCTATCGCTCTCGTAAGAGATACGCTCTCTCGCGACAACTATTATATTCTATCAAACTCAATTTGTTCTGTCAAGAATAAACTGTGCTTTTTCTCCCTTTTTTTTACACTCGTTCGGAAAACCCCGCCGTTGTCACGTTTAAAGACTATAAAAAAACAGACACCATTGTGTCTGTTTTTTTTATTCTATAATATTGGACTCAATAATCGTGAAAAGTTTTGCTTGATTTTAAGCCAGAGGGATTGTTGCGCAATTTCTTCATCTGTAAGTAGACTTGAATCTCTCAAATCTGCCTCAAAAGTCTTTCTCATCTCCTCTGCTACTCCTTCATCATAGCAAAAAGCACTTATCTCAAAATTTAATTCATAACTGCGTATATCTTGATTAGTTGTACCAAAAACACCTAATTTTCCATCCATTACAAGAGTTTTAGAATGTATAAAGCCATTTGTATAATTGTATATTTTTACGCCTTGTTTATGCAGATAATTTGCGTAATACTGCGTTGCTCGAAAAATAAACGGATGATCAGGCATATCGGGAATCATTATCCTTACATCAACACCAGAATTCGCCGCTGCAATAAGTGCCGTTATCATAGAGTCGTCAGGTATCAAATAAGGTGATTGAAGCCAAATATAGTCTTCTGCATCCATAATCATTTTAATAAAACCTGTTCTTAAGGTTTTATTATCATTTTCTGGACCGTTAGCCACAATCTGGATATCAATGTTCCCCTCTTCTTCTGGTACCACAAAATATGTATCTTTTCGTTCAAGTTTCTCTCGAGGGTCTTTAACGGAAACATTCCAATCTCGAATAAACGTTTCTTGAAGACCGAAAGCTGCTGTACCAACAATTCTGCCATGTGTATCACGCCAGAAACCAAACTTTTTACTATTGTAAATATATTGATCACCAACATTAAAACCACCGGTCCAGCCAATTTGACCATCTATCACTACGATTTTACGGTGTAAATGATAGTTAAGCCGCGTTTTCATTAGTGCATTACGCGAAGTGATAAAGGCTGTAACTTTCCCACCGACTTCCTCTAATGGTTTAAAGAAATCTTTTTTCGTTTTTCCTCCCCATGGGTCGTAAACCACCCTTACTTCAACACCTTCTTTAGCTTTCGTAATCAAATGATCACGAAAAGCAGTTCCAATTTTGTCATTAAAAAATGCATAGTATTCTACATGAATATTGTCTTTGGCATTTTTTATATCTTCAAACAAAGCTGAAAATTTATCTTCACCATTTAGATAAAATTGTACATTATTCCCACGACAAAGCGGTGTTCGTTCCATATTATTAAAATACCTTTTAAGTAATTTTTCGTGGGGTGTCATATCTTTGGGACCAAATTTTTCATTGTTTTCATGAACTCTTTGGCCAAGAATGGACAGGTTGTATTTGTTTTCTTCTTCAAAACGACGTGTTGTTGTTCGATCAAGCCCTCGTCCTAGGAAAAGATAGCCAAGAAATCCAATACCTGGTAAAAAAACTAAGAACATAAACCAGGCCAAAATACTGGCAATAGACCTCGGTTTACGAAAAATCGTCACAAGGGCAAGCACCGTGTTAATCGTTATCAGTGTTCCAATAAAGCTATAAATTGTCGCAAGTGACATAAAATATTTCTCCCTAAAATAATCCTCTATAAAATAATATTGTTCATCCAATTATACCAAAATTGATTGAATATTGAACGTGTGCTAGACATTAATGTACTATTGTGTAAAAAACGATTGAACTTTCCGCCTCTACAGAGAATATACTATTATATATTATTTAGTCCAATATAATTTATTCTTTTTTTATAAAAGTTACTGTTTTTCTTATTAAAATAGCGATATAATGTAAGGTAGGTTTTAAATGACAAGGAGGAATTTTTATGCAAATTACTTTCTTAACACAAATTGATTGGTTGATTCGTTTAATATTAGCAGGAATTTGTGGCTATGCTATTGGTTATGAAAGAAATAGCCGTTATAAAAATGCTGGAACACGTACTCATTTAATTGTTTCTTTGAGCGCTGCCTTGATGATTATCGTCTCAAAATACGGCTTTATGGACATCATTAGCACTCATGGGATCAACCTTGATCCTTCCAGAATTGCTGCTCAAATTGTAAGCGGAATTGGTTTTTTAGGAGCAGGACTGATTTTTGTTCACAATCAATCCGTTCGAGGCTTAACCACCGCTGCTGGCATTTGGGCAACTTCTGGTATTGGGATGGCTATTGGTTCTGGATTATATTTTATAGGTATTGTAGCTACTTTACTCATTTTACTTTTTCAAATCATTTTACATCAAAATTATCGGTGGATAAAAACAGCAACAAGCAATCATCTTATCGTTCAATTAGAAGATATTGAAGGTCTTGGCCTGTTGCAAAAACAAATGAAAAATGAACATATTAAAATTCTGAGTATAAAAGTTGAAAAAAAATCAAATAATTGTTTGAAAACTGATCTATATCTGAGCTTACCCAAAACTTATGAACTTGCATCACTGGTAACTCTTTTAGAGTCAAACGAAAAGATTAAATCAATTGAATACTAATATTAAAGATAGAGCCCCTTCCTAGGGGTATTTTTACTTTTCACAATCTTACTCCGCTCTTAGTATTCGTATTTAAGACGGTCTTTATGATAAATATTTCTTAAATGGAGCTGCTACAATAAATATCAAAAAGACACCAGAATTCTTCTGGTGTCTTTTTGATATTTATATGAGGGAGATTGAATGTTACACCAATCTCCACCAAATAATTGTTCGAAACGTTGATATATCTGAAACAGATTAACGTTTTGAGAATTGTGAAGCTTTACGGGCTTTCTTAAGACCAGCTTTTTTACGTTCAACCATACGAGCATCACGTGTAAGCAAGCCAGCGCGTTTCAAAGCACCACGGAAGTCTGGATCCACTTCAAGCAATGCACGAGCGATACCGTGACGGATAGCTCCTGATTGACCTGATACACCACCACCGTTTACGTTTACGAGTGTGTCGTAGCTACCTTCAGTTTGTGTAGCTGCAAATGGTTGGTTGATAACAAGGCGAAGTGCTGCTTGTGGGATGTAGTCTTCTACATCACGTTTGTTAATTACGATTTTACCTGTGCCGGGTACGAGACGTACACGAGCAACTGAATTTTTACGGCGTCCTGTGCCAGCGTATTGTACTTGTGCCATTTAGTGCGTTCCCTCCTTAGATAAGACCTGAAATATCAAGAACTTCAGGTTTTTGTGCTGCGTGTGTGTGTTCACCACCAACAAACACTTTAAGTTTCATGCCTTGAGCACGTCCAAGAGTGTTGTGTGGAAGCATACCTTTAACTGATTTTTCAATCAAACGTACAGCGTTTTTCTCACGGAGTTCACCAGCAGTGATTGATTTCAATCCACCTGGGTGAAGGCTGTGACGGTAGTAAACTTTATCAGTTGCTTTTTTACCAGTAAGTTTTACTTTATCAGCATTGATAACGATAACGAAATCACCTGTATCTGTGTGAGGAGTGAAAGTTGGTTTGTTTTTACCGCGAAGCACGCTAGCAACTACAGCTGACAAACGACCAAGAGGTACATCAGTTGCGTCAACCACGTACCATTTACGGTCAACGTTTGAAGCGTTAGCCATGAATGTTGTTTTCATCATTTGGGTTAAGTTTCCTTTACTTAGAATTTGTTTACGGCAGGTGTAAGAGTCCTGCAAATATTTTTGGGTTTCCGGGGCCACAAAAATGGGGTAAACAATACCGTTTATCATAATACCACATATGTCAAGTCTTGTCAAGATTCATTTTTAATTTTTTTGCTTTTATGTTAAACTATTACCATGAATGTAGTTCTTACTTTAGACTCCAAAATGTTAGATAGACTTATTCTTAAGTTCGACAAATATAAGACGGCATCAAAAAACCAATATATTGTTTTTTATGCAAAGCTACCTAAAGCTACTATTTCTGTATATACGTCAGGAAAAGTTGTCTTTCAAGGAGAGGATGCTGAACGTATTGCTCAACAATTTGGGCATACTGCTTCATCACGTCCACAGCAACAAGAGAACATAATCGGTACCGATGAAGTCGGCAATGGTTCATATTTTGGTCCCTTAGTCGTTGTGGCAAGTTTTGTCAATACTGAAGATGTACTTTTATTAAAGAAGCTCGGTGTCGCCGATTCAAAAAAAGTTACCGATGAAAAAATCTATCAAATTGCTCCTCAATTAATGGAGAATATCACACATGTGCCTTTGATTGTTGAACCCACAAAATATAACCAAGTCATTGATTCAGGTTACAATGCTGTAAGTATCAAAGTAGCCTTGCATAACCAAGCTATTTATCTCCTCGAAAAACGTGTTTCAGAAAGTATTGAATATATAATTGTTGATGCCTTTACGACTGAAAAAAATTACCAAAAATATTTATTAACCGAGCAAAATAAAGTGAACGGTAAAGTTACCCTTTTACCTAAGGCTGAAGACCAATTCTTAGCCGTTGCTTGCAGCTCTATTATTGCCCGCTACCTCTTTCTAGAAAATCTCAAAGCTCTTTCTCTAGAAGCAGGGTATAAGTTACCAAGCGGCGCCGGAGCAGCTTCTGACCAAGTAGCTGCAAAGCTAATACGTCAAAACGGTCCTGAATCCTTGAAAAGATATGCAAAATTACATTTTGCTAACACTAAGAAAGCAATAAACATAGCTCAAATATAGAAAGTTAAATATGGAAAATACCACACAAAACAAACAACCCAATGCCTTCACACGATTCATCAAAGAATGGGGCATCTTTCTCGCAATTATCACTATCGCAATCCTCTCACGTATCTTTATCTGGTCACTTGTCGTTGTTGATGGTCATTCAATGGATCCAAACTTAGCTGATAAACAACGCCTGGTTCTTATTAAAACTGCAAGCATTAACCGCTTTGATATCGTAGTTGCTAAAGAAACAGAAACAGTAAATGGGCAAACCGAAACAAAAGACGTTGTAAAGCGTGTGGTTGGTATGCCGGGTGATGAGATTAAATTTGATAAAGATCAACTTTACATCAATGGAAAGAAAACTGATGAGCCCTATTTGGCAGACTTTAAAAAACAGCTTTCTAATAATGAACTCGAAAAGACTTATCAAAATTACGCTTTGACTTCTGAACTCTCTGAAGCCAACCGCGCTTACTTTGTTCAACTTGCGCAACAAGCTCAAGCCTTTACCACAGATGCAACAGGCAATCCAACCTTTACGATTAAAGTACCTGAGGGAGAGTATCTTCTCTTAGGGGATAACCGTATTGTGTCGAGAGACAGTCGAGCAGTAGGAACCTTTAAACGTTCTGATATTGTTGGGCGAACCATGTTCCGTGTGTGGCCAATTAATAAAATTTCTACCCTTAACTAATAAAAAAACTTTGTCTAGATAGACAAAGTTTTTTTCATATTTTTATATTCTAGGTAGGTAAGGAGAATCAGCAAAACATCAAAAACTGAGACAAAAAGCATAAAATTAGAATGATGTTGCAAATACTCCGCCAGTTGGTAAACAATAAAGCCTAAAAAAACCAAAATCGATAATGGATACGCCCAAAGAATCTTTTTCCATAAAAGCACCAAAGTTACAAGCTTGATTAAACCATGTACTAGAAGATAAACAGCAGCAAGGTATTGTGTACTAACAGTAAAATGCTGCCCCAAATTTAATAAGAGATGAGCTATAAAGTCGCTTGGATCTTCTTTTAATTCTCCTCGAGTAAACCAGCCCACAATACCAGACATGCGCTCAGGTGTAATAAAGAAAAGAAAAATACCACCAAGAACTTCGCCTAAGGCAAATAGTGACTTTAGTAACAATACGATATCAAAGCTTAAATCAATAACACCTTGCTTGTTTGCTTTATTTCTCTTCAAATATATTACCTAGCTCTACTTCAATCGTCCGCTGGGCAACATCTATCTGATCTACCTTGAGGATTGATTTATAATCATCTACCAACCGCTCTCCCTTGAAAGGCCCTTCCAGAAAGACAGCCACACCAGATAAGAAACAATCAAATTCGTGAACAAGACTCTTCATGCCATTAATTGTTCCAGCTCCTTTCATAAAGTCGTCTACAATCAATACACTTTGGCCAATCGATAAACTCCGCTTAGAAAGTGTCATATTTTCAACACGGCTGCTTGAACCTGACATATAATTCACGTTCAAAGTTGCCCCTTCTGTAACTTTAGGATCACGTCGAACAATAACAAAAGGAACATCTAAAATTTCCGCTACAGACTGTGCAATCGGAATTCCTTTTGTCGCAATTGTCATCACGACATCAATTTGTTTATCACAATACTCATGAGCAATAATTTGACCAATTTTTTTTAGATTAGCAGGGTGACCTAAAATATCAGAAAGATATATATAACCTCCAGGTAAAATACGGTTTTCTTCACGCAAAAGGTCCGCAAGTTCCAACGCACGATCCCGAGAAACTTCATCAGATATATAGGGTGTGAAACGTACGCCTCCTAAACTTCCAGGAAAAGTTTCGACAATTCCAATATTTTGATCTTCAAAGACACGCTTAATAAAAACAAGATCTTCAGAAATCGAGGATTTGGCTACTTCATAGCGTTTACTAATTTCATTCAGATTCAACATTCTATTGGGTCTGTTCAATAAAAAATTAGTAAAGTCCACTAAACGTTCGTTTCTTTTCATATTAATCACCCTTTTCTTTTTGTTGGTTTAATTATAACGTAGAAAAACCGAACAATCAAGCAAAGCATTCAAATTTAATCATAAAAATTACAGCATCTGGGATATATTCTCGAATAATTAAAAATAAAAAAAAGCAACACCTTAAAGATATTGCTTTTTATTAGTTGAAATAATCAAAGATTATTCAGCATCGCCACCGCGACCGTTTTTCTTGATAATTTCTTCTTGTACTGATTTAGGTACATCTTCGTAGTGGTCAAATGTCATCATGAATGTACCACGACCTTGTGAAGATGAACGAAGAGTAGTTGCATAACCAAACATTTCAGCAAGTGGTACAAATGCATTAACGATTTGTGATTTACCATGTGCTTCCATGCTGTTTACACGTCCACGACGAGCTGTTACGTGACCCATAACATCTCCGAGGTTTTCTTCAGGAACTGTGATGACAACTTTCATCATTGGTTCAAGGATTGCAGGTTGTGCAGTCTTAGCAGCTTCTTTCATAGCGAGTGAAGCCGCAACCTTGAAGGCAGTTTCTGATGAATCGACATCGTGATATGAACCATCATAAAGCTTAGCTTTAATATCAACCATTGGGTATCCAGCAAGGACACCGTTAGCCATAGTTTCTACCAAACCTTTTTCAACGGCTGGTACGAATTCACGTGGAACCACACCACCGACGATAGCATTTTCAAACTCGAAACCAGCACCTTCTTCGTTCGGTGTGAATTCGATCCATACGTCACCGTATTGACCTTTACCACCTGATTGACGTTTGAAGAATCCACGTGCTTGAGTAGGTGCACGGAATGTTTCACGGTATGATACTTGAGGCGCACCAACGTTAGCTTCAACTTTGAATTCACGTTTCATACGGTCAACAAGGACATCAAGGTGAAGCTCACCCATACCAGAGATAACTGTTTCACCAGTTTCAACGTTTGTTTCAACGCGGAATGTTGGATCTTCTTCAGCCAATTTAGTAAGGGCAACACCCATTTTATCTTGGTCAGCTTTTGATTTAGGTTCAACAGAAAGTTGAATAACTGGTTCTGGAACTTCGATAGACTCAAGGATGATACGTGCTTTTTCGTCAGTCAATGAGTCACCAGTTGTAGTGTTTTTCAAACCAACAGCAGCGGCGATATCACCAGCATAAACTGTTTGGATTTCTTGACGAGTATTCGCGTGCATTTGGAGGATACGTCCGATACGTTCACGTTTACCTTTAGAAGTATTCAAGACGTATGAACCAGCATCCAATGTACCTGAGTAAACACGGAAGAATGAAAGACGTCCAACGAATGGGTCAGTCATGATCTTGAAGGCAAGAGCCGCAAATGGAGCATCATCAGATGCTGGGCGTTCGTCTTCTTCGTCTGTATCTGGGTTAACACCTTTGATTGCAGGAATGTCCAATGGGCTTGGGAGGTAATCAATAACCGCATCAAGCATCATTTGAACACCTTTGTTCTTGAAGGCAGAACCTGCAAGCATTGGGTAGAATTCAACGTTGATTGTTGCTTTACGAATAGCAGCTTTCAACTCTGCTTCAGTGATTTCTTCACCTGCAAAGTATTTTTCCATCAAGTCTTCGTCTGTTTCAGCGATAGCTTCGATGAGTTTTGTACGCCATTCTTCAGCTTGTTCCATGTATTCTGCTGGGATTTCTTCGTCACGGATATCTGTACCAAGGTCGTTAGTATAGATTTCAGCACGCATAGTTACCAAGTCAATGATACCCACGAAGTCTTCTTCAGCTCCGATTGGGATTTGAATTGGATGAGCGTTAGCGCCCAAACGATCGTGCAATGTAGAAAGTGAATAGAAGAAGTCAGCACCGATTTTATCCATTTTATTAGCAAAAACGATACGTGGAACTCCATAGTCAGTTGCTTGACGCCAAACTGTTTCAGTTTGTGGTTCAACACCTGATTGAGCATCAAGTACAGTTACTGCACCGTCAAGAACACGGAGTGAACGTTGTACTTCGATTGTGAAGTCCACGTGACCTGGTGTATCAATAATGTTTACACGGTTGCCTTTCCATTGGGCAGTTGTCGCAGCAGAAGTGATAGTGATACCACGTTCTTGTTCTTGCTCCATCCAGTCCATTTGTGATGCACCTTCGTGAGTTTCACCGATTTTGTGAATTTTACCAGTATAGTAAAGGACACGTTCAGTGGTAGTTGTTTTACCGGCATCGACGTGAGCCATGATACCGATATTACGAGTATTTTCAAGTGAAAATTCGCGAGCCATAGTTTTCTCCTAATTAATTTTTAGTTTTACACCCCATTATATCATAATAATAAAGGTTTTTATAGTTCTATTTTTATCTTTCAACTATTTTTAAATAAAATTTAAGCTTTTTTCAAAAAGACTTACTTCTTCTTCATGAAAAATTTTTATCAAAAAAAGAAAAAGGAGACTATTCCCCTTTTTCAACAATCTCAATCCATCTTTCGACAGATTCTAAATGATTAAGGTACAGGAAAAGACGCTCATAGAGTTGTTGAGAGGCTTCCTCGTGCTGTGCACTTAGTGCTTCTCCTATTTCCTTTACAGTTGTTTTACCATCGATCATGCTAAAAACAAGTGTACCATATTCATCCAAAGACATGTACGTACGTTGAGGTATTTTCGCCCCCATCTTACGCATAAGATTTTGTGTCCAATGTTTTTGATCTTTATAAATCCGAATCCGACCTTCGTGCCATTCAAATAACACTTTATCTTTTTTCCGGAAAATCATATTCAGATTTTCATCTGAAATATCATCTTTTTTCTTTTTATTACTCATCTGACTTCTCGGCAGCCGGAGCTTTCTTGATTGACATCAATGGTGCTACAATCGCAATGATTAAGATAACCATGAGTACCCAAGCCATGGCGTTAGAACCTACAAATCCCGTAGGTGTTCCTGGAGTTACGACTCCTGAAACTTGAAGGATAATACCCAACAAACCAATAATTGATGCACCGGCAACTAAACCTGACGATAAAGAGACACCTGATGACATACGTTCTTCTTGAACAGCTTCTGTATCTTTTTTACCAAGAACTTCCACCAAAATACGAACTAAAGCACCAATAAGAATAATTGACGTTGTTGAAATTGGAAGGTAGAAACCAATCGCAAATGTCATAACTGGAACTTTAATCATGTAAAGGATAATACCAAACACGATACCAGCAATAATCATATGCCATGGAAGTTCTCCACCGATGATACCATCAGTCAAAGTTGCCATCAAGTTTGCTTGTGGTAAGGCGAACTGAGCTGCATCACCCGTTAAAGCTAATTGATCACGAAGTAATACGATAACACCTGTTACCACTACAACACCAAGAACAGCAGCAACAAGGAAGAAACGACGTACTTCATATTTATTACCACCAGTGATGAAAGTAACTTTTTGAGCTTGTGTATAACCACCAGCTACTGAAATCGCTACAACGATGAAGGTACCGAAGAGCAAGAGTGATTTAAGGTCTGCACTTGATGTCCAACCCATTGTCAAGAAAACAAGAGTCAGGATAACAAGTGAGGCAATTGTCATACCAGATACTGGCAAGTTAGATGTACCGATTGTACCTGTCAAGCGTCCTGCAACGATGATGAATAACATTGAAAGAACGATTGAAAGAATACCAGCAAGGAAAGTCATGGCTATGTTCCCACCAGAGATAATGAAGCCAACAACAAATGTTGCAACAATACCAATAAGGATAGCAAAGATACCAAGTGAATCACGTTCTCCAGCTTCGGCATTTTTACGTCCATCGAGTGTTGCTTTAACAGAGTTAATGATTGTTGGGATAAGACGAATTGCCCCAATCATACCACCTGAAATCATCATCCCCGCACCAATGTATTTAACATATGATCCAGAGATTGCGGCAAAATTCATAGCTTGGATTGGAGTAGATGGGTCATTCCAAACATGATGACCGTTTCCAGCCATTTCTGAGAAGTAACCAATCAATGGAGCGATACCAAAGTTAGCAAGGATTGAACCAGCAAACATCATTACTGCAACCTCAAGCCCAACAATAAAGCCGATGGCAGCAAGCATTGGATTTACTTCAATTTCAAGTTTCCATTTATAGAATGTTTCGTTTGTATAGCTTACAACGTTGTTCACAACACCAAAAACTGCTGAAGTGAATGCAGTAATAAGACCACCAACACCGAAACCGATACCCATGTATTTAAGTGAGTTACCACCTGTTGAAGAAGCAACAAGCGTTTCCGAAATTGCCATTGCTTCGGGATAAACAAGTGTGCCATGTTCTTCAACTAAGAGATAGTCTTGAACAAATGACAAAATACCAAGAGATACAAGAACCGCAGAAACACCAACAATTACACCTTCAAAGAAAGAGACTTGTTGTCCGATAAGGATAACTGCTGGTAAGACAAAGATAAGACCTGAGGCAATTGACTCACCACCAGTTGCCATTGACTGGAGGATATTCTTCATCAGGAAGTTATTTTTACGGATAAAAATTGACAAGAGTCCTGAACCAAGAATAGCCCCTGGGATACCTGCAGCTACTGTTAAACCAGCACGCATTCCTGAATAGGCAGTAGATGCTGCAAAAAGAATGGCCAAAATAATACCAATAACAATTACAACTGGGTTGCCAGCACTCTTTTTGCGTCCATCTTCATAAGGGAGGTAATCTTTCCCTGCGACACCGCCATAGGCGGTTTTAGACAATTTTTTCATATTGTGTAATATACTCCTTAAGTTTGAAAGTGTTTTCGCCTTATTTTACTACAAATTCATCAAATCTGCAAGGTGTTTAAGTGTTTTTTGTAGCTTTTTTCTCATATTTTTGTTATGTAAATGTGTATATTTTTTTATTTTCTTATCTTTGAAAATAAAAAAACTTGACCATAAAGTCAAGCTTTTTCTAGAATAATGACCAAGGGTCATCTTCTTACCAACGGAAGTGAGCGAACGCACGGTTTGCTTCTGCCATTTTGTGTGTGTCTTCACGTTTCTTAACTGCAGCACCTGTGTTGTTTGCAGCATCAAGAATTTCTTTTGCAAGACGGTCTTGCATAGTGTGTTCACCACGGTTACGAGCGATTGTTACCAACCAACGGAGTCCGAGAGTTGTACGACGTTCTGGACGAACTTCAACTGGGACTTGATAGTTAGAACCACCAACACGACGAGCGCGAACTTCAAGAACAGGCATGATATTTTCCATAGCTGTTTCGAAAACTTCAAGTGGGTTGTTTCCAGTAGCTTCTTCAATTTGTTTGAAAGCTCCGTAAACGATATTTGTAGAAACGCCACGTTTACCATCAAGCATAACGCGGTTGATAAGACGTGTTACTACTACTGAGTTGTACATTGGATCTGCCAAAACTTCACGTTTTGGGGCACGATTTTTACGCATTCTTCTTATCTCCTTTCAATTACGCTTTTGGTTTTTTAGTACCGTATTTAGAACGGCTTTGTTTACGATCTGTTACACCAGCTGTATCGAGTGCACCACGAACGATGTGGTAACGTACCCCTGGCAAGTCTTTTACACGACCACCACGAAGAAGTACAACGCTGTGTTCTTGCAAGTTGTGACCGATACCTGGGATGTATGCTGTAACCTCGATAAGGTTAGACAAACGTACACGAGCGAATTTACGGAGCGCTGAGTTAGGTTTTTTCGGAGTCATTGTTCCAACACGAGTTGCAACACCACGTTTTTGTGGGCTTGCTACTTTAGTTTGGAGTTTTTTACGACTGTTATAGCCGATGTTCAATGCAGGTGAGTTAGATTTTTCCACTTTAGAGTGACGACCTTTACGCACCAATTGGTTAATAGTAGGCATTTTTCTGTCTGCTTATCCCTTTTATTTACGGAGAACCGCAAAGCGAAATAAAACGAATAAACAATCCTTTCTGTTTTTTTATAAAGTTGGAATGTCAGTATATGGTCGCTTAATCCAAGTTCTGACAAGAAGTTTGGCAACTTATACAAGTTCTCCTTATTAGGACCAAATATAAAAAGTACCGTTTAATATCTTATCAAAATTTCAACACTCTGTCAACTTTATTTTGCATATTATTAGAGAAAAGTATTTCTTTACAAATTTTTTTGCATTTTCTATACTGACACGCGCGCTTAATTGCCTCATATCTGGGTTAATGAATAAATGATGTAGCAGGATAACCGAAAAATAAAATAGCGATAATTAGGGCAACAAATAAAAAATCTAAAAAAATTACGAGAACAATAGTCAGTATGCGCCCTATCTTATTATAAGGATTAATACTGAGGCCATAACCGAATGCTTTTGGCACCCAAAGGGGAGAATCCATTATTCCTTTATAATGCTGATAAGCAAGTTTATTAAAGCTTACAGTCACATGTAAAAGGAGAATGCAGAAGAGGAAGATAATTATTGTAATACCATTTAGTAAAGTTACGTTGTTCTGAGATAAAGGAATGAGTAATAATGATAAGAGGAGGATAAGGCTGGTCAATATAATCAATAGTATTGAGTACTTCTTGTTCGCTTTCTTCGTATTGATTAACTCATAATCCTTCTTAACTTTCTTCATAAACTGCGGGTCTCCTTTAATAATATCAAGTGAAAAAACATAATAATTACTTAGTTCTATCAGCATCGGAACATCTGGAAAGTTTTTCCCGTTCTCCCAGTTGGAAAGGGATTGTCTTGAGATATAGAGTGTATCAGCAACTTTTTGTTGCGTTTCTCCTTTTTTCTTCCGTTCCTCTACTAAAATAGTGGCTAAATTCATCTTTACTCCTTTCATGCCCCATCATGATATATTAAAAAGAATAGAATGTCTAGCAAATATTTCTTGCATGCCTATCTAAGAGGGTAAAAAGAGCTATTGTAAATGAAGTTTACCGATACTGTAAACTTCATTTACTTCTGTAAAATAATAAATATTTGCATAGATTTTCCTAAAAGAGAAGAAATGTTTTACGTGAAACCATTGATTTGCTGTTAAAGCATCTATTAGTGTGAGTTTAACACATATTATTTTTGAAATACATTAGACCTTATTTCGCTGGTATGATAAAATAGAAACATGAAAAAAATCGTAATCACTTTCCTCTCCTTACTGCTTTTATTCTCTCCTTTGGCTACTATAAATGCTCAAGCTGAGGATTTTTCTGTGGCAGCAAAATCTTCTATCGCCGTAGATGCAAGCAGTGGTAAAATCCTTTATAGCCAAAATGCAACGGATTCAAGCACGCGCATCGCCTCAATCACTAAACTTTTAACGGCCTACTTGGTTTATAAGAGTGTCGATGAGAAAAAAATTGCTTGGGATACAAAAGTACCTATTTCTGACTATGCTTATAATTTAACAATGAACAGCAACGCAAGTAATATCCCACTTGCTGAGGGAACTGAAGTCACGGTTAAAGATTTACTTAATGCCTTGCTTTTACCCTCAGCTAACTCCGCTGCTATAGCCTTGGCAGAAAAAATTGCTGGTTCGGAACCGAAATTTGTTGATATGATGATGGCTCAATTGAAAGAGTGGGGCATTACAGATGCTAAGCTTTATACTTCTTCTGGCCTCCCAAACAGCGAGCTCGGTGAAAATATTTATCCAGGATCTACTGAAAATGATGCCAATACAATGAGTGCTCAAGATGTTGCCATCATGTGTACACATCTCCTCAAAGATTATCCCGAAATATTGAAAATCACCGAAAAAACAGAACTTCCATTTGATAAGGGGGGGCAATCTGAAACTACTTTAGCAAATACTAATCAAATGTTGCCTGGGTTTACAACAACACGTGCCGGTGTAGATGGCCTTAAAACTGGTTCAACTTCATTTTATGTCGACTGTTTTGCTGCTACAACAGTTCAAAATGGGTTCCGTATTATTACGGTTATTTTAGAAGCTAAAGACCCTTCTGTAGATAATTCAACACCTTTTACACTCACTAATGATCTTATGAACCAAGTTTATGCTTCTTGGACAAATGCAGATATTATTAGTAAGGATGAGCAACTCAGCGATTTCGCTAGACTTCCTGTACGAGACGGAAAGAAAAACAGTATTGATCTTATAGCTAAAGATAACTTCTCCGCTGTAGTCCCCTTAAAAAATGGTACAGCCGACATAAATGCAATTGAAATTACCTTTGATCGCGATCCTAAAACAAATATCGAGGCTCCCATCAAAAAAGGAGAAGAGTTAGTTCAGGCTACAGCTACACAAAAAGATAAGCTCGGCTATCTCCCAGGTTTTTCAGGTTATCATTTTCCTCTTACAGCTAAGACAGATGTGGAACGTGCAAATGTCTTTGTCGTGATGTGGAATAAATTCGTCCGTTTTGTAAACGAAAAACTCTAATAAAAAACTTTCTTGTACAAGAAAGTTTTTTATTTTATAGAATTTTCTAGTTTAGAATGACGATAACTGTAAACAAAGTAGAAACCAGCTGCAAACATAAGTAAAATTAGAAGAAAAAGCCATATTTGGGTATGATAGTGGACGATTAAAAAGCCATTGACAATAATTGATAAGATAGGAATCAAAGGTACTAGTGGAGTTTTAAACTCATGAGGTTGTGGCAACCCTTGTTCCTTACGAAGCTTTAACAAACCAAGAGCTAATACAATCAGATATAACAATGTAGATAAGCTCAAAAACTGACTGAGATAAGACATAGGAACAAAGCCAGCTATCAACATTGAAGTACCTCCAATAACGAGTGTAGCATTAATTGGTGTTTGGTGCTTAGCTGAAATTTTACTGAGCTTTGGAGGTAAAAGCCCATCACGACTCATAGAGTAAAGTAAGCGTGATAAGGCATAGGACATGGTGAGAGCAACACTGAGCAAAGTAATCACCGCTATAATAGAAATATAAGTCGCTGCCCACTCAACTCCAAGATAAGCAAGAGCAAATGCAATAGAGTTTGTGACATTTAGCTTATAATAAGGCACTGTTCCTGTAAGCACCAATGTCACAATAATATAAAAGACTACAGCAACAAAAAGTGAACTAATTACGCCATAAGGAATATTTCGACGGGGATTTTCAGCCTCATCTACCGCTGTCGACACTGTTTCGTAACCAATAAAGGCAATAAAGAGCATCGAAGCACCTGGTAAGATACCCGATTGACCACCGATTAAGGAACCCAAGCCAAAAGGTGCAAAGTTAGACCAATTTGCAGGTTCCAGATAAAAAAGACCAACAATAGCAAAAACAATTAATGCTGAAAATTTTAAAACAACGAGAGTATTATTCAAATGTGACACTGTTCGGGTGTTTAAGAAAATCATCACCGTTATGGCAGCCACTACCAACATTGGAATTAAATCAATAGAAAAACCTGAAGTATGGCCAAATGAGCCTTCAAATCTGGAAGGAAGTTGCAAATGCAGCAAGCCTTTGAAATAACCACTCCATGACTTTGCAACGATTGCAATTGTTGTAAAAAATTCAATTGCCAAAAGCCAGCCTACGATCCAAGCAGGAAATTCTCCAAAAACAGCATAAATGTAGCCATAAGGCCCACCTCGGCTTGGTACACGTGAAGCAAACTCAGCAAAGATTAGAGCTGACAACCCTACAGCAATCCCTGCAATAATAATGGATATAATAAGCGAAGGCCCAGCAATCAGGGCTACACCAACACCAGTAAAAGTAAAAATACCTGCTCCCACCATTGATCCTAGACCTAATAAAGTTAAGTCCATCGAATTAAGAGTACGTTTCATTTCACTTTTTTCTTGAACTACTCTTTTACGAAAAATGTTCATATCACTCCTCTATCATCATATTTTTACATTTCTTCAGCACATCAATTATTGATACCTTTTGCTTTGACAATAGCAAGTAAGATTGCTCCAATAATAAACAATACTGTACCTATAGTAATGTAGGCTAACTCCTTTTTTGTTTTTTTCTCGCCTAAAAAGAGAATACCTCCAATTGTTGAAATGATTACTCCTAATTGGGAGAAGGAAAAAGCAATAGCATTCCCTGCCAGTGAAGCTGCGAGTAACATAAAAACATTACCCACGCCCCACATTAGTCCAACAGAAATATTTTTAAAAACAACTGCTTCCATTTTTATATCACCACCAGAAAGAACAAAAGCACCTACAACCATTCCGATTGACATTGGAAAAATAATTGTTAATGTATCAAAATGAATATTGAACCACAGAGCGGATAAATTATTAAACAAAATCACATAAGATACATAAGCTAAAGTCGAGTAAGCTAAACAAATCAAACCTCTAACATAGTGATGTTTTTCTACAGCAATGGTATTTTCAGGATCTCTTTTTGCAGAAAAATAGAAACCAACGATTAAAGCTAAAATGGCAATAAACCCTAATGTATATTGAATATTTTGGGTCCACTCATGGAAAATGAAGACACCGATTAGTGCTGCCAAAACGAGTTGGGACCCCGCAGATAAAGGACCAGCTACGGATACACCGAGATATTTCATAGAGTGAAACTGTCCACTTTGACCAATTGCCCAAATAAAGCCACCAATAAAACCAATAAGAAAAATAGGAAAACTTAATTGAGGTTGACGGATAAGAAATACTATCAGAGCAAAGACAAAGGCTCCAAAAGTCATCCCCAAAGTTTGTTGTTTTGCTGTTCCACCGATTTTATTTGATACAAAACCAATGGATCCCCATGCGAACATTGGGACGAGAGCGAGTAAAATTCCTTCCATTTCAGCCTCCAAAATAAATATTAACTAAAAATCTTCTTATTTTAACATTATTATACATAAATATCAATGCATTCTTCTTATCTATTTTTTAATTTGATGCACTTTTTAACCTACTATTTTAAATGAGTATTAATAGCTAGTCTTTTAAGCCTTAAAGTATTGATGGAAAGTTCTAACTACTCTTCCATTCTTTTAAAAGTTTATTTTTGACTCATTTTTATCACACTTTCATTCTAACAAAATAAAGAATCGAAAAAAAATAAAACACGCAAATACGTGTTTTATCGCTTTTCAATACAAATCAAAAAAGGTGGTGTATGGATCTGGTTCAGAGGCTCATATTTCATCACATGCCATTGTGCTTGGGGAAGCTCACTTGCCCAAGCAAGAACAGCATTTTTTTCACTTTGACCACCTTCGTGTCCGTAATAAACAACAAGCATAATCTGCCCATGAGGTAGAAGTTTTTCTTTTAGGATGTCTAAAGCTCTTAAAGTCGTACTGGGCTGTGTAATAACCGATTTATCTGCCCGAGGCAAATAACCTAAGTTAAAAATAGCAGCTTTTACAGAATCCTTGACATATTTATCAATACTCTCATGGCCATCTAAGATTAACTTGGCTTCTAGTTTTTTTTCTTGCAATAAAGCTTGGGTTGAAACTAAGGCTTCCTTTTGCACATCAAAGGCATATACCTTATCCGTCAAACCTGCAAGAAAAGCTGTATCCCAACCATTCCCCATGGTCGCATCAACGACCACATCACCAGACTTAATTGTTTTAGATAACATCTGATGTGCCATCTCAATTGGTCTAAGCATAGGTAATTGACTCCACTTTTCTAATATTTTTACAGCCTTGAACAGAGCCACGTCGCTCCATTTCACGATCAATCGCATTCAAGACTTCCCACTTATTTAAAGACCACATCGGACCAATCAAAGCCTCACGGGGTGCATCCCCAGTGAGCCGATGAATAACAATTTCTTTAGGTATCATCTCTAACTGATCACAGATAATCTTTACATATTCATCCTGAGACAAAAGTTGCAGACGTCCATCATGATAATCACGTTGCATTCGCGTATTTTTCATTAAATGCAGTAAATGAAGCTTGACACCCTGAATATCCGAATCTAAAATCATGCGGCGTACATTCTCTAACATCATTTCATGGCTTTCACCAGGTAATCCATTGATCAAATGGACACAAACATTAATATTATGCTCACGTAAACGAGCTACGGCATCCGTATAAGTTTGGTAATCATGTGCTCTGTTAATTAAATCACTTGTCTTTTCAAATGTTGTTTGAAGACCTAAGTCAATCCAAACTTCCATACGCGTATTAAGTTCCGCCAGATAATCAACCACATCTGGCGGAAGACAATCAGGTCGTGTTCCGATAGATATACCCACAACATCGGGCTGATTCACAGCCTCTTCGAAACGTTCACGTAAAACCTCAACTGGAGCGTGAGTATTGGTAAAGTTTTGAAAGTAGGCGATATATTTTTTTACACCAGGCCATTTTTTATGAAAAGCTTCAACTTCCACACGAAATTGCTCAGCAATTGGTGCATCAGGCTCTAATATCAAATCACCAGAACCAGATACGGTACAAAATGTACAGCCGCCATGTGCAACAGTCCCATCCCGATTGGGACAATCAAAACCAGCATCAATGGGAACCTTAAAAATTTTTTCTCCAAAAGTCCCTCTTAAATATTCGTTCCATGTGGTATAGCGTTTTTGCATAATATTTTACTTCCTTCAATATCTACTATTATAACACAACAAAAAAAAACAGCCACAGGCTGATTTACTTGACTGCGGATGTCGGGCTCGAACCGACGACAACACGATTAACAGTCGTGCGCTCTACCAACTGAGCTAATCCGCATAAAACAAAACCCGATCATAAATCGGGATTTGAGAATATAGTCCGTACGGGATTCGAACCCGTGTTACCGCCGTGAAAAGGCGGTGTCTTAACCCCTTGACCAACGGACCATATAAACTTGGCATTTACCCTATCTCGCAGGGGGCAACCCCCAACTACTTCCGGCGTAATAGGACTTAACTTCTGTGTTCGACATGGGAACAGGTGTATCTCCTATGCAATGAATACCAAATCATGGTCTAGTGCTTTTAGAGACGTTTTGACCTGTAGAAAATTAGGAAGTTGTGGTTCTGCGTCACACGCAGGTTCTCAACTTATCTATTTTCATAAGGTCAGGCTCTAAAAGCCTAAAGTTGAATGTATTGAACACTCAAAACTAAATAACAATCTCTTGATAAATAAGTAAAGCTGAACTCATATGTTCTATTACTTGGTAAAGTCCTCGAGCTATTAGTACTGGTCCGCTCCATCCCTCGCAGGACTTCCACTTCCAGCCTATCAACCTGATCATCTCTCAGGGCTCTTAATTCATAAAGAATGGGAAATCTCATCTTGAGGTGGGCTTCGCACTTAGATGCTTTCAGCGCTTATCCCTTCCCTACATAGCTACCCAGCGGTGCTCCTGGCGGAACAACTGGTACACCAGCGGTAAGTCCACCCCGGTCCTCTCGTACTAAGGGCAGATCCTCTCAAATTTCCTACGCCCGCGACGGATAGGGACCGAACTGTCTCACGACGTTCTGAACCCAGCTCGCGTGCCGCTTTAATGGGCGAACAGCCCAACCCTTGGGACCGACTACAGCCCCAGGATGCGACGAGCCGACATCGAGGTGCCAAACCTCCCCGTCGATGTGAACTCTTGGGGGAGATAAGCCTGTTATCCCCAGGGTAGCTTTTATCCGTTGAGCGATGGCCCTTCCATGCGGTACCACCGGATCACTAAGCCCTAGTTTCCTACCTGCTCGAGTTGTAGCTCTCGCAGTCAAGCTCCCTTATACCTTTACACTCTACACATGATTTCCAACCATGTTGAGGGAACCTTTGGGCGCCTCCGTTACTCTTTAGGAGGCGACCGCCCCAGTCAAACTGCCCGACAGACACTGTCTCCCACGCCGATTATGCGTGTGGGTTAGAGCAACCATGAAGCAAGGGTAGTATCCCAACAGCGACTCACTTGAAACTAGCGTCCCAAGGTCAAAGTCTCCTACCTATCCTGTACATGCTTCACAGGTACTCAATATCAATCTGCAGTAAAGCTCCATGGGGTCTTTCCGTCCTGTCGCGGGTAACCTGCATCTTCACAGGTACTAAAATTTCACCGAGTCTCTCGTTGAGACAGTATCCAAATCATTACGCCTTTCGTGCGGGTCGGAACTTACCCGACAAGGAATTTCGCTACCTTAGGACCGTTATAGTTACGGCCGCCGTTTACTGGGGCTTCAATTCAGAGCTTCGCCTAAGCTAACCCCTCCTCTTAACCTTCCAGCACCGGGCAGGCGTCACCCCCTATACATCACCTTGCGGTTTAGCAGAGAGCTGTGTTTTTGATAAACAGTTGCTTGGATCTTTTCACTGCGGCTGTATTTCTACAGCACCCCTTCTCCCGAAGTTACGGGGTCATTTTGCCGAGTTCCTTAACGAGAGTTCTCTCGATCACCTGAGGCTACTCGCCTCGACTACCTGTGTCGGTTTGCGGTACGGGTAGTATTGAATTAAACGCTAGAAGATTTTCTTGGCAGTGTGACATCAAGGGCTTCGCAACCGTAGTTGCTTCCCCATCACAGCTCAATGTTAAAGGAAAATGCATTTGACACATTCCACACCTCACTGCTTAGACCAGAATCCATTAACTGGCTCCCTTTAGCCTACTGCGTCCCTCCATCACTAACAATACTAGTACAGGAATATCAACCTGTTGTCCATCGACTACGCCTTTCGGCCTCGCCTTAGGTCCCGACTAACCCAGGGCGGACGAGCCTTCCCCTGGAAACCTTAGTCTTACGGTGGATAAGATTCTCACTTATCTTGCGCTACTCATACCGGCATTCTCACTTGTAATCGCTCCAGCACCCCTCACGGTATACCTTCATCGCTGATTACAACGCTCTCCTACCATTTAATTAATATTAAATCCACAGCTTCGGTAATATGTTTAGCCCCGGTACATTTTCGGCGCAGGGTCACTCGACTAGTGAGCTATTACGCACTCTTTGAATGATAGCTGCTTCTGAGCTAACATCCTAGTTGTCTGTGCAACCCCACATCCTTTTCCACTTAACATATATTTTGGGACCTTAGCTGGTGGTCTGGGCTGTTTCCCTTTCGACTACGGATCTTAGCACTCGCAGTCTGACTGCCGCACATGTGTATTAGCATTCGGAGTTTATCTGAAATTGGTAACCCGAGATGGGCCCCTCATCCAAACAGTGCTCTACCTCCAATACACTTAAATTGCGACGCTAGCCCTAAAGCTATTTCGGAGAGAACCAGCTATCTCCCAGTTCGTTTGGAATTTCTCCGCTATCCACAAGTCATCCAAACACTTTTCAACGTGTCCTGGTTCGGTCCTCCAGTGCGTCTTACCGCACCTTCAACCTGCTCATGGATAGGTCACTAGGTTTCGGGTCTACATCATGATACTAAAGCGCCCTATTCAGACTCGCTTTCGCTACGGCTCCGCCTCTTCAGCTTAACCTCGCATCATAACGTAACTCGCCGGTTCATTCTACAAAAGGCACGCTCTCACCCATTGACGGGCTCGAACTTCTTGTAGGCACACGGTTTCAGGTGCTATTTCACTCCCCTCCCGGGGTTCTTTTCACCTTTCCCTCACGGTACTGGTTCACTATCGGTCATTAAGGAGTATTTAGGCTTGGGAGATGGTCCTCCCGGATTCAAACTGGATTTCGCGTGTCCAGCCCTACTCAGGATACTGCTAGGTATAAAGTCTATTTAAAATACGAGGCTATTACTCTCTTTGGCTTACCTTCCCAGGTAATTCTTCTATAGACTTTAAGTCCACGTTGCAGTCCTACAACCCCAAGAAGCAAGCTTCTTGGTTTGGCCTGTTTCCCGTTCGCTCGCCGCTACTTAGGAAATCGTTTTTACTTTCTCTTCCTGCAGGTACTTAGATGTTTCAGTTCTCTGCGTTACCTTCTCGTAAGCTATGTATTCACTTACGGATACTATGCATAACATAGTGGGTTTCCCCATTCGGAGACCTAGGGATCAATGCGTACTTACTGCTCCCCCTAGAATATCGTCGTTAGTCACGTCCTTCTTCGGCTCTTAATGCCAAGGCATCCACCGTGCGCCCTTATTAACTTTGCCATTAAAACAAGTATAAGTTTTTTCGAACTATTTAAAATAATTCGCAGCTTTACAGAAATGTTTTACCATTTCTCGGTTTATTTATCGTTATAAGATATTGTTATTTAGTTTTCAATGATCAATTCCTATTTTAACGTCTTCGTTGACAAGACACTTTCGTATCTTATGGAGCCTAGCGGGATCGAACCGCTGACCTCCTGCGTGCAAAGCAGGCGCTCTCCCAGCTGAGCTAAGGCCCCTTCTCTCAACGCAATCTTCTCTATCTTGCATCAAAAGACTGCTTGTTTGGTCTTTATAGACCCCTCAAAACTGAATAAAGTAGAACAACATCTTTTTTTATATTCCTTAGAAAGGAGGTGATCCAGCCGCACCTTCCGATACGGCTACCTTGTTACGACTTCACCCCAGTCATCGGTCTTACCTTAGGAAGCGCCCTCCTTGCGGTTAGGCAACCTACTTTGGGTACTCCCAACTTCCGTGGTGTGACGGGCGGTGTGTACAAGGCCCGGGAACGTATTCACCGCGGCGTGCTGATCCGCGATTACTAGCGATTCCGACTTCATGCAGGCGAGTTGCAGCCTGCAATCCGAACTGAGAATGGTTTTAAGAGATTAGCGCACCCTCGCGGGTTGGCGACTCGTTGTACCATCCATTGTAGCACGTGTGTAGCCCAGGTCATAAGGGGCATGATGATTTGACGTCATCCCCACCTTCCTCCGGTTTATCACCGGCAGTCTCACTAGAGTGCCCAACTTAATGATGGCAACTAGTAATAAGGGTTGCGCTCGTTGCGGGACTTAACCCAACATCTCACGACACGAGCTGACGACAACCATGCACCACCTGTATCCCGTGTCCCGAAGGAACTCCTTATCTCTAAGGATAGCACGAGTATGTCAAGACCTGGTAAGGTTCTTCGCGTTGCTTCGAATTAAACCACATGCTCCACCGCTTGTGCGGGCCCCCGTCAATTCCTTTGAGTTTCAACCTTGCGGTCGTACTCCCCAGGCGGAGTGCTTAATGCGTTAGCTGCGCTACAGAGAACTTATAGCTCCCTACAGCTAGCACTCATCGTTTACGGCGTGGACTACCAGGGTATCTAATCCTGTTTGCTCCCCACGCTTTCGAGCCTCAGTGTCAGTTACAGGCCAGAGAGCCGCTTTCGCCTCCGGTGTTCCTCCATATATCTACGCATTTCACCGCTACACATGGAATTCCACTCTCCTCTCCTGCACTCAAGTCTCCCAGTTTCCAATGCACACAATGGTTGAGCCACTGCCTTTTACATCAGACTTAAGAAACCACCTGCGCTCGCTTTACGCCCAATAAATCCGGACAACGCTTGGGACCTACGTATTACCGCGGCTGCTGGCACGTAGTTAGCCGTCCCTTTCTGGTTAGATACCGTCACTTAAGTAATTTTCCACTCTACTTAACGTTCTTCTCTAACAACAGAGTTTTACGATCCGAAAACCTTCTTCACTCACGCGGCGTTGCTCGGTCAGGGTTGCCCCCATTGCCGAAGATTCCCTACTGCTGCCTCCCGTAGGAGTCTGGGCCGTGTCTCAGTCCCAGTGTGGCCGATCACCCTCTCAGGTCGGCTATGTATCATCGCCTTGGTAGTCCTTTACACTACCAACTAGCTAATACAACGCGGGATCATCAAGTAGTGAAGCAATTGCTTCTTTCAAATAAGAATCATGCGATTCTCATTGTTATGCGGTATTAGCGTTCGTTTCCAAACGTTGTCCCCCGCTACTCGGCAGATTTCCCACGCGTTACTCACCCGTTCGCCGCTCTTCATAAAAATAGCAAGCTATCTTTAATCATCGCTCGACTTGCATGTATTAGGCACGCCGCCAGCGTTCGTCCTGAGCCAGGATCAAACTCTCATTTAAATTTAGTTCATCAAATGAACTGGCTGTTGTTTTGTCTTTCATTATTGAATTGACAGTTGGTATACAAGAAGTTAACTTCTCGCATATAGTCATTCTACTTTATTCAGTTTTCAAAGGTCTATCGCTCTCGTAAGAGATACGCTCTCTCGCGACAACTATTATATTCTATCAAACTCAATTTGTTCTGTCAAGAATAAACTGTGCTTTTTCTCCCTTTTTTTTACACTCGTTCGGAAAACCCCGCCGTTGTCACGTTTAATCACTTATTTTTTTTGTGTTTTATTCTCGTTTTTGGCATTTTGTGGTATTATTAGCTCATGGAAGAAAAAATTTATCTACTAAATATAGAAGATATTAGTAAAAATCCTTATCAACCACGCAAACATTTTGATCACGATAAGTTAAAAGAGTTATCACATTCTATAGAAGTTAATGGTGTTCTTCAACCCATTATTGTTCGTAAGAGTAATCTTTTTGGCTATGAACTTCTAGCAGGAGAACGGCGTTTGCGTGCATCGAAACTGGCGAAGCTTGATAAGATACCAGCAATTATTCGTTCTTATTCTGATAAGGATATGATGGTGCTCTCTATTTTGGAAAATTTGCAGCGTGATGACATGAGTCCATTAGACGAAGCTGAAAGCATCAAAAAAATTTTAGAAAAAAGCTCATTGACTCATGATGAAGTTGCTCAACATCTCGGAAAATCTCGCTCATATATTTCAAATCTCTTGAGAATTTTAAAACTTCCTCAAGAAATACTTCATCTATTAGAAGAGAAAAAAATTAGTTTGGCTCACGCCCGGACACTTCTTGCTGAAGAAAATAAAGAAAAACAAGTTTCCTTAGCTCATAAAGTCATTCAGGAAAAACTTAATGTGCGACAACTTGAAGATATCATTTACCAAAAAGTTCCCACTAAAAAAACGAATAATAAAAAAAGCATTTATATAGAAGAAAAGGAAAAAGAAATTGCAAGATGTTTAGGTGTAAGTAATAAAATTTCATATAATGAAAAGCACCAAAATGGAAAACTAGAGTTGCATTTTGACAGTTTAGAAAAACTCGAAGAACTCTTGAATAAACTCACAAAAAATCCACAGTGAATTCACTGTGGATTTTTTATCCCAAGATTTATTCACAAAAATTTTGTTTTACTTTTTTGTGGAAAAGTTTAGAAATGCTTGTTATAGCATTCGCCTCCTGTGGAAAACTTTTCATTTTTCCAAATTATCCACAGTTCCGGGGATAGTTATCCACTTCTGTGGAAAATCCATATTTTTTTTCAACAGCGGTGGATAAATAGTTATCAACATGATATAATAGGTTCTACTTAATTTTAATATATTAGAGGAAAAATATGGCTCTCCAAAAAGAAAAAAAAGAATTTTGGACGAGAGTAAAAGAATTAGCGAAAAAAAATATCAAGCCGCAGTCTTATGATTTCTTCATTGAGCCTGCCCAACTGTTAGAAATTGAAAATGATGTAGCAACCATTATCGTGGGTGCGAAGTTTCATAAAGATTTTTGGCGGAGTCAGGAAGGACTAATCAGTACAGCTGGGTTTGAAATTTTTGATCGACCAATTCGTTTCAATTTACTTTCAGAAGAAGAAGTTTCAGAAAAAATTGAACAAGAAACCAATGAACAAGATGGATTTGATGAAGCACCTGCTCTAGCAACTCCGGACTTCACGCGCTTAAATCCAAAGTACATTTTTGATAACTACATCCAAGGTGAAGGTAATAAATGGGCAAAAGCTGCTGCTTTTGCTGTTGCCGATAAACCAGGGGATGTTTATAATCCTCTCTTCATTTATGGAGGTTCTGGACTTGGCAAGACACATTTGATGCATGCGATTGGCAACGAAATCTTGAAAGATAATCCGCATTCTAAGGTTAAATATGTATCTGCAGAAACTTTTGTCAATGACTATGTCAATGCAACACGTAAAGGACAGATGGCAAAATTTGAAGAAACATATCGAAACTTAGATATACTTCTTCTTGATGACGTCCAGTTCTTTAGTGATAAAGAAGGTACCCAAAACGAGTTTTTCAATACTTTTAATACTCTTCATGATCGTGGTGCTCAAATCGTTCTCACTTCGGACCGTATACCACAAGAACTCAATAAACTTGAGGAGCGTTTAGTGACTCGTTTTTCATGGGGATTAACGACAGACATCACAGCACCTGACTATGAAACACGTATGGCCATTCTCCAGACAAAGTCTGAGAGCAGTAATTTAGAATTCCCTCAAGAAACTCTTAGTTATATCGCTGGCCAAATTGACTCAAATGTCCGTGAACTTGAAGGTGCACTTAATCGTGTAGAGTTTGTTGCGAAAACAAACAACCAAACGGTAGTCAATATTGATACCGCCAGTGAAGCTCTGCGTTCTCTTAAAAGTAATACGCAGCAACCTTTGTCAAATTTGACAGTCAAAAAAATACAAGATGAGGTTGCAAAATACTATCATGTGTCAACAGCTGATCTTATTGGGCCTAAACGACCAAAAGAAATTGCATTTCCAAGACAAATTGCAATGTATTTGATTCGTGAATTGTTGGCACTCAGTCTTCCAGCTATTGGCAATGAGTTTGGTGGACGCGATCATACTACTGTCATGTATGCGCACAAGCAAATAACAGAAAAAATGAAAAATGACATCGATGTTCAAAAAGACATTGACGCCATCAAGCGACTGTTTCAATAAAAAGTGACCTGTGGAAAACTTCAAAAGATTTCCTTGAGTTATCCTCTACTTATACACAGTGGAAAACTTATAAAAGTTCATGTTTTCGCGCTTATCCCCATACTCACAAGACCTACTACTATTACTAATATATTTATATAAATAAATAAAGAAAAGGACTATCATGATAAAATTTTCAATTAACAAAGTAGCTTTTCAAAATGCACTAAAAATTACTAAACAAGCGATTGGTTCAAAAGTTACTATTCCTGCTTTAACCAAATTAAAAATTACAGTCAGTGCAGAAGGAATTACACTAACAGGATCCAATGGTCAAATTTCGATTGAGAACTTTTTACCTGCCAGTGATAAAGATGCTGGAATGAATATCTCTGGTACTGGTAGTATCTTATTGGAAGCTTCATTCTTTGAAAGTGTAGTTAGTCAAATGCCAGAACTTACTTTAGAATTTGAAGAATTAGAACAAAAACAAGTACTACTCACTTCTGGAAAGTCAGAAATTACTTTAAAAGGACAGGATGCCGAAATTTATCCACGTATTCAAGAAATTTCACAAGAAAATCCTCTTAAAATTAATGTTGGTTTTTTGAAAGAAATTTTTACAGAAACAGTATTTGCTGTAAGTACGCAAGAAAGTCGTCCTATTTTTACTGGGGTACATTTGGTCTTATCAGATAAGAAAAATCTCAAAGCTGTTGCGACTGACTCACATCGTATGAGCCAACGCTTGCTTGCTCTTGAGAATGACGGTTCTGATTTTGATGTCGTTCTTCCTAGTAAGTCTATCCAAAGTTTCAAAAATGTATTTACTAATGATGAGGAAGATTTGGATATTTCCTTGGCGAATAATCAAATTCTCTTCCGTAATGAGCGTATCAGTTACTACAGTCGTCTAATTGAAGGTACTTACCCTGATACGAATCGTTTAATACCTAATGAAGCTGATTATAGCTTAAATCTCGTCTTTGATGTGGCTGCTTTACGTCGTACAATGGAACGTGCACGTCTCTTATCAAATGCAACATCAAATGGTACTGTTAAACTTACTGTTTCAGGAGATTCAGTAATTACAACAGCCAATTCACCTGAAGTTGGTAGTGTTCATGAAGAGTTGACAGCAATTGAAAAAACTGGTGAGGATATTGCAATCAGCTTTAACCCACAATATCTGATTGATGCGCTTCGTGTTATAAAAGAACCGGAAGTTCGTATTCGTTTCATTTCAAACGTTCGTCCTTTTACACTTCTTCCTAAAAATGATACAGACAGTTTCGTACAGCTTATTACACCTGTCAGAACAAACTAAAAAATGTTAGAATAGACTTAACGAAAGTGAGGTCTATTTTTTTATGGAAATCATTTATACTGAAATTACACAAGATCTAACTCAATTTCTTTTGGAGCGTGCTCAACAGGCATTGAAAGAAGAGAAAAAAGTTTATTATATTGTTCCATCTTCAATGTCTTTTGAAAAAGAAAAGGAAATTTTAGAGCGTATTTCATCAGGTGCAGATACAGCCGTTTTTGACCTCTTGGTTACACGTTTTAAGCAACTTCCTTATTATTTTGATCGTAAAGAAAAAAATACAGATGAAAAAGTCGAACTCAGTCAGTCTGGATTGAGTATGCTTTTTCGTAAAGTTTTGAAGTCTTTTTCTAAAGAAGAATTGCCACTCTATTATAGTTTGCAAAGTTCACCAGCTTTCCTTGAAATGTTGGTGAATTTGCGTGCAGAATTAGTTACTGCAAATTTAACCTGTGAAGACTTACCCGAAAGTCCCAAAAATATGGAGTTATCAGCAATTTTAGCACGTTTCGAAGATGAATTAAATCTCTCTTATGCTAATTTTTCAGAGTTTCAACATTTTATACAAAGTATAAATGAGGGCAAATTTAATCAGGTGTTACATAATGCGGTAATCATTATTGATGGCTATACGAGGTTTACTGCTGAAGAGGAAAGTTTTATTTCTGCCCTTCATTCCGCAGGTTCAGAAATCATCATTGGGACCTATGCTCGTTCATCAGACTATAAGTTGACAGATTTTTCTTTGTCGGTTTACACGAATGCTCTAGAGATGATTCAACGTTTTCGCAATAAGTTTTCTGCTCAAATCTCTTCTGTTTCGAATACAAAACCAGATAAAGTATATGATAAGTTGACACGTTTGATTGAACTAGAAACTAATTTTATTCAAGAAAGAGAAAATATTGAGCTAGAGTCTAAAGATAAAGAACATTTTGAAATCTGGGAAGCAGAAAACCAGATGGCAGAAATCGAAGCCGTTGCTAAAGAAATTCGTCAAAAGATAGCTCAAGGCGCTTTATTTAAAGACTTTACGGTATTGGTTGGTAATGTGGAAGCTTACGCAATACCAGTTCAAGAAATCTTTGATTTGTATGAGATTCCTTTTTTCTATGCTCAGGAAGAAGCAATGAGTCAGCATCCCTTGATTATTTTCTTAGAAAGTCTTTATGCAATAAAAAAGAACAATTATCGTACTAATGATGTGGTCAATCTCCTTAAAAGCAAAGTTTACAGTGGTGTAAACTTTAGCCAAGATGCCTTAGATTACTTTGAATACTATGTGAACAAGTATAAAATTCGAGGCAGAAAGAAATTTGCCACTGCTTTTGAAGAAAGTGAATTTTTAGAATTAGAGAAGGTTGAAACTCTAAGAGAAGAGATGCTTGGTGAATCCTCAGCTCTTCAAAAGTTTTTGAAAGGTAGTTCAGAAAAAACGGGAGCCAAGTGGCTTGAACAATTTCAACATTTTATCCAAAATGGCAATGTTCTTGAGAATATGAATCTGCTTTATAATCAAGCTGAAGTTGAAGAAAATCATGTCTTGGCAGATAAATATGAACAGGTTTGGAAATTACTTCTTTCTAATTTGAAGGAATTTCAGGCCGTTTTTGCTGAGCAAAAGATGAAAGTGCTCGAATTTCTTGAGTTAATCTTAGCTGGATTGAAAGGTGCGAAATATCGCCAAATTCCTGCAAATGTTGATGTTGTCAATGTAAAAGACTATGAACTGGTAGAAGCAAGAACCAATAAGTATATCTATGCTATTGGTCTGACAATGGCTAACTTTCCCAAAATCAAGAAAAACTCTAGCTTACTTTCGGATGAAGAACGTGCGATTATTAATCAAAATGTATCTCATGATGATTTTCGTTTTATTGAGCAATTAAATGTGACAAACTCTAGTAAGAATACCTTTACAAGTGTCTCGTTAGTCAATGCAGCAACAGAAAAGCTCGTACTTTCGACACCTCAAATTTATGCGAATGCTCAAGATGATAGCTCGGCATTATTGCAGTTATTTATTGAACATACAAAAGCAGGAGAAAGTGTTAAACGTGAAGTCTCTTCAGTTAATCTCCTGGAAACCGTAACGCATATAGGGAATACACGTTCTCTCATTACAAATATTGGGAAAATTGAACATCTACTTGCTCAAGAGGAAATCGATGGGGGAGAGGATAAACGTAGTTTTTGGTCCAGTTTATTCCGTATTCTTCTTAAAGAAAATCCCGATTTTCAACGTTTGATTTATAATCTTGATCAAGATATAGCACCTGTATCCTTGGATCCTGAGACTGTAAAAGAAATTTACAAGGATAAAATCCATGCTTCTGTGAGTAGTTTTGAACGTTTTTATAATTGCGAGTACCAGTACTTTTTAGAACAGACCTTAGGATTAGAAAGTTTTGAAAATATAGATTTGAATTCAAAAGTCGTTGGTAATTTCTTTCATGAAGTTTTTGAAAAACTCCTAGATAATCCTAACTTGAACAGCGAAAATTTCGATGATCACTTGGAAAGTGTTTTACGTGATGTTGACACTTCCTATGCCCGCTATTTCACACAAGATGCAACCGCACAATTTACATGGACAAATCTTGGAGAAATCGTCAAGCAAACTGCAGTTGTTTTGAAAAATGGCTTGGAAAATGATCAGATGAAGACTTTAGCAACCGAGAGTGCTTTTGGTTTACCGCAAAGTGAACTGGGTAATTTTTCTATAGACAAGATTAATTTAAGAGGAAGAATTGATAGAATAGATCAATTTTTTGATGATAGTATTGGTGCTATTGATTATAAATCTAGTCAGCATAAATTTGATCTTGCGTCAGCTTATGATGGAACAAGTTTACAGTTTCTTACTTATTTAGATGTCCTCAAGCAAATGAATGCTGATCAAAAGCTTTGGGGCGCTCTTTACCTGCAGTTAAAAAACGAAAGCATCAACCTTTCTGATGTAGATTATTTAGGAGAAATAGCTGCCTTATTAGCTAAAAAAATGCGCTATGAAGGTCTTATTCTGGAAGAGTATAAGGATAAAGTAAATCAGGAAATTGACGTTGTTAACATTAATCGAAATAATGTCTATAGTCAAGAGGAGTTTGAAGGCCTTATCAAGCTCAACGAAAGTCATTATGCTCGTGCGGGAGAACGACTGCGTGAGGGAGAGATAGCGATTAACCCAGTCATGACTAAAGAAGGTATCGATAAATCTGGTAATGTACACGGATGTCGCTATTGTCCTTTAAAATCAATCTGTCGCTTTGAAGCAAGCAGGCATATGAATGATTATACCCGTGAAGTCGGTCAAAAAAGTCGCAAAGAGATTCTTGAAGAGTTGAAAGGAGGTCCAGTAAATGACTGAAGTAAAATTGACACCCGAACAGGAAGAAGCAATACATAGCCAAGGACATAATATACTCGTTTCAGCAAGTGCTGGATCAGGAAAGACTTTTGTCATGGCGAACCGGATTGTTGAAAAAATAAAAAATGGCATTGATATTGAGAGCTTGTTTATTTCAACCTTTACTAAAAAAGCGGCAGCAGAATTACGTATGCGTTTAGAAAAAGATCTAAAGAAAGCAAGTTATAAATCTCAAGATAGTATTGAAAAACAAAGGATTAAACTGGCATTACAAAAACTGCCTCATGCAGACATTGGTACAATGGATAGCTTTACACAGAAATTGTTACGAGAAAATTTTAATCGTGTAGATATTGATCCAAACTTTAGAATTCTAGCAGATCAGACAGAGAGTGATCTCTTGAAGCAAGAAGTCTTTGATGATCTGGTCGAGCAATATCTTTCAGAACAATCAGAAATCAAAGAGATAGCAAAAATAGATAAAAAGACCTTTGAAAAGCTGGTAAAAAATTTTTCAAGAGATCGGAATATTAAAGGCTTCCAGAGCGTGGTTTACACGGTTTACAACTTTGCTTCAGCAACAGAAAGTCCTGAAAATTGGTTAAAAAATGAATTTCTTAAAGGCTTTGATTTTTATCAAAAATTCTCTGATTTACCCGAATCATTTTCACAAGATGTAGTCTTACAACTCGAAACCTTTATTTTAGATTTACAGAAATCTCTGACGGAAAAAAATCTTACGGGGAAAACTTTAGAAAAAGCACAGATCGTAGTGGATAATCAAGAACATCTTCTTTCTAGTTTAGCTCGGAGAGATTATCTTCAATTTACGGAAATTTTTAGATCTCTTGACTTTTCGCGCTGGTCATTAAAGAAAGATGAAATTTTAGCAGAAAGTTTTAAGTCTGTGATAGGAACCAAGACTGCTCCAGGTCTTGTGAGAGATTTTTTAGAAAAAATAAAACATTTGTCAACGATTGAAAAATATCAACCTGAAGCAAAAGTTTTGGCTGAAACCCTTCAAAAATTTGTTCTATATTTTTATAATGTCTATCTGGAGCGAAAACGTTCGGAAAATGCATTTGAATATTCGGATATTGCCCATTTTGCAATTAAAATATTAGAAGAAAATCCAGATGTCGCAACGGCTTATCGTAATAAATATAGTGAAATCATGATTGACGAGTATCAAGATACCAGTCATGTCCAAGAAGCGATGCTACGGTTGCTGAGTAAAAATGGTGACGGCTCTGATAATCTTTTTATGGTTGGTGATATTAAGCAATCGATATATGGTTTTCGTTTGGCCGATCCTAGTCTTTTTCTCAAGAAATACATGGCCTATGCTGATGAAACGAATCCTAATCAACTGATTCGTCTCAAAGAAAATTTTCGTTCACGCGGTGAAGTCCTCTCCTTCACAAATGAGGTATTTAAACATTTGATGGACGAAGAAGTGGGAGAAATGATCTACGGTAAAGAAGAGGAATTGGTCCAAGGGAATCTTATGGACTATCCGGAGAAGTTAGAAGAGAACTTTTACCCTGAGCTCCTTCTTTATGAAGAAGATACTTTAGAAGATGAGTCAGAACAAATGAGTGATGGAGAAATAAAAGTTGTTGCTCAACAAATTAAGGAGCTGATAGCCTCTGACGAGAACTTAGAATATAAAGATATCGCTCTTTTGGTACGTTCCAAATCTCAAAATAATAAAATTGAAGATATCTTAAAAGCTTACGATATTCCAGTCGTTTTGGATGAGGGGCGCGTTGACTTTTTAAAATCTCTTGAAGTAACCTTAATTTTGGATATCTTGCGTGCTATAGATAATCCGCTCTATGATATTCCTTTAGTGGCGACCTTACGCTCACCAATGTTTAACTTTACAGAGGATGATCTTACAAGGATTAGTTTGAATGCTGGTTCTGATACCCGGTTTTGGCAGAAGTTGCAGCTTAGTGATGGAGAGCTGATAGACAAATCCCTTAAAACAAAGATTGATACCTTTTTGGAGAGGTTTACAGGGTGGCGTAAACTTGTAAACGAAGTCACTATCCATGAACTTCTATGGAAGATTTACACAGAAACTTTTTATCTGGACTATGTTGGAGCGCTACCAAATGGTGAGATGCGTCAAGCCAATCTTCATGCTCTTTCAGTAAGGGCTGAATCCTATGAAAGTTCGGGCTATAAAGGTCTTTTCCGATTCATCAAGATGATTGATAAATTTATGGAACAAAACAACGACCTTGCTTCTGTGAATATTAAGTTGCCACAAAATGCGGTAAGAGTAATGACTTTTCATAAGTCCAAAGGGTTAGAGTTTGATGTTGTCTTTCTCATGAATTTACAAACTAAGTTCAACCAGAAAGATCTAAGAGATTCGGTGATACTTACTCGGGAAAATGGCTTAGGAATGAAATATACTGCTGATTTAAAAAATGAGTCAGCTGTAGAGACCGATTTCCCCTATGCTTTGGTTAAAATGGAAACCTTACCGTATCTCGTCAATAAGGATTTGAAGCGAAATGCAATGCTTTCAGAAGAAATGCGTGTTCTTTATGTCGCCTTTACAAGAGCGAAGAAAAAACTCTATATGGTCGGTAAAATCAAACCAAAAGATCTGGAAAAATATGGGGAAACGAAATTAGAAAAAGGCATTTTACCTCTTAAATATCGTCAAGCTGCGAATGGCTACCAACATTGGTTGTTAGCTCTTCAAAAAGCACATAAGTTACCGATGAATTTTAAAGTAATCAAGGCTGCTGATTTACAAGGGGTTGATAAAAAGTTTACAGTTTATCCTGACTTTAAAAAATTAGCAGAAGACGCGAAAAAATTTGATAAAATAATGGACAGTTTATCCGATGTAAAACAAGCGCGGGCTATATTAGATTATCAATATCCAAAGTTAGCAGCAACGAAACTTTCAAGCATTCAAACTCCTAGTCAAGTTAAAAAAAGAAGTTATGAAAAGCAATTAGAGTTGGGAAATGTTTTACCATCAAGTGAGTATGAACGTGTAAAACAGTTGGAGATGTTGGATTTTGGTCAACATAAAATTACAGCTGCCGAAATAGGTTCTGCTACCCATAGTTTTATGCAATATGCAGATTTTTCACGACCAAACTTATTCGACTTCCAACAAACCTTGGATCAGATGGACCTTCTGGATGAAGTGAAAAACAAAATTGATTTACCCAAAATTCTGACTTTATTTGACACAGATTTTGGTAAAGTCCTGGTTGATAACGTGGAGCGTACAACCAAGGAAGCACCTTTTTCTATGTTGAAAACAGATGAAGTTGCACAAGAACAATATATTGTTCGAGGAATATGTGATGGCTTTATAAAATTTGAAGATAAGATTATCTTGTTTGACTATAAAACGGATTATTTTCGCAATCAAGTGCAGATTGCAGAAATCAAGAAAAATTATGAAGTTCAGATGGAACTCTATGCAGATGCTTTAAGGAAGGCCTATCATGTCAACCAAGTTGACAAGTATTTGATTTTATTAGGTGGACCTCAAAAAGTCGTCGTAGAAAGGTTGTAAAATGTTAGACTATCAATTAGGATCAATTGTTGAAATGAAGAAACCACATGCTTGTACAATCAAATCAACGGGAAAAAAAGCAAACAGTTGGGAAATAATTCGAATGGGTGCAGATATCAAAATTCGATGTACGAATTGTGATCATGTCGTTATGATGAACCGTAATGATTTCAATAAAAAAATAAAAAAAGTTGTGACAATGTAGTCACAACTTTTTGTTTGGGCTTTTAAAAACCTTGATAGAATATGCTTTTTTGTCTTTTTTCATGATTTACGGTATAATTGGATGACTATAAAATTTGACGGAGAAATGAATAAATATGGCTTTAACAGCAGGTATTGTCGGCCTTCCTAATGTCGGAAAATCTACTCTTTTTAATGCAATTACAAAAGCGGGTGCTGAAGCAGCAAACTATCCTTTTGCAACCATCGAGCCTAATGTAGGTATGGTTGAAGTTCCCGATGAACGCTTGACTAAAATCACAGAATTAATCAAACCTAAAAAGACTGTTCCTACAACTTTTGAATTTACAGATATTGCAGGTATTGTAAAAGGTGCCTCTAAAGGTGAAGGTTTGGGTAATAAGTTCCTTGCGAATATTCGCGAGGTTGATGCAATCGTACACGTGGTTCGTGCTTTTGATGATGAAAACGTGATGCGCGAAAATAACCGTGAGGATTCTTTTGTTGATCCATTGGCAGATATTGAAACAATTAATTTAGAGTTGATTTTGGCCGATTTAGAATCCGTAAATAAACGCTATGCGCGGGTTGAAAAAGTCGCACGTACGGTTAAGGATAAAGATGCGGTAGCAGAATTCAATGTTTTGTCTAAAATCAAGCCAGTTTTGGAAGATGGAAAATCTGCGCGAACAGTAGAATTTGATGAAGAAGAGCAAAAAGTTGTCAAACAGCTATTCCTACTTACTACAAAACCTGTCCTGTATGTCGCTAATGTAGGTGAAGATGAAGTAAGTGCACCAGATGACATTGAATATGTGAAACAAATTCGTGAATTTGCAGCGACTGAAAATGCAGAGGTTGTTGTTATTTCAGCACGTGCTGAAGAAGAAATTGCCGAACTTGATGATGAGGACAAAGCAGAGTTTCTTGAAGCACTCGGTTTAGAAGAATCTGGTGTTGATAAATTGACAAAAGCAGCTTATCACTTACTTGGACTTGCCACATATTTTACAGCTGGCGAAAAAGAAGTGCGTGCTTGGACCTTTAAGCGAGGCATGAAAGCTCCTCAATTGGCAGGAGTCATTCATAGTGATTTTGAAAAAGGATTTATTCGTGCTGTAACCATGTCTTATGATGATTTGATGAAATATGGTAGTGAAAAGGCTGTTAAAGAAGCAGGACGTTTACGTGAAGAGGGTAAAGAATATGTGGGACAAGATGGCGATATCATGGAATTCCGCTTTAACGTGTAAGATAGTTCCCCAAGCGTTTAAGCCTATGAGCCAAAAAGTTTTACAATAACTAAAAAGAGCTGATTTGTATGAATCAGCCTTTTGCTATTTTTGGGAAAGAGGAGAAAAAATGACAAAAATGATTGTAGGGCTAGGAAATCCTGGCGACAAGTATGAGCAAACCAAACATAATATGGGCTTTATGGCTGTTGATTTACTTGCAAAAGACTATGGTGTAAACTTTAGCATGGAAAAAACCTTTATGGCTGAAGTTGCTTCTACTTTCGTTAATGGTGAAAAAGTTTTTCTAGTAAAACCGCAAACCTTCATGAATGAATCAGGACGCGCCATCCAACCTTTATTGACTTACTATAATCTGGATCCAGCAGATTTAACGGTCATTGTTGACGATATGGACTCGGCTATTGGACGCGTGAGACTGCGTCAAAAAGGTTCTTCAGGTGGTCAACGTGGAATAAAGTCAACAATCACTCATCTAGGAACAGAGCAGTTCAACCGAGTAAAAATTGGGATTGGACGTCCAGAACATGGAAAAACAGTAGTTGCACATGTCTTATCTAAATTTGATAAAGAAAATGTAGAAATTGCACAGGACGGCATAAACAAGGCTGTAGAGGCAGTTAAATTCTATATTGAATCAAATGATTTTTCACAAGCAATGAATAAATTTAACGGACAATGAAAATAAACGAATTTTTTGATCAAAACCACGATTTACAATCATGGCAGAGAAGTTTTGCAAAAGCAGAGCGTACGCTTTTAACCGGTCTATCTGGAACTGCTCAGGCGATGGTTATGGCTAATGCTTATGAGAATAATCCGGATAAGTACGTGATTGTAACTGATAATCAATACCACGCAAACGAACTTTATGATGAACTGACTAATCTTGTTGAAGATGAGAAGGTTTACCAATTTTTTTCAGATGACAATGTCTATGCTGAATTTGCAATAGCAAGTAAAGACCGGACAGCCTATCGTCTTGAAGCTCTAAATTTCCTGCTTGATACACAGCAAACAGGATTTTTGGTCGTTCCTTTTATGGCTTTACGTTCGCTCTTGCCTCACCCTGATAATTTTCAAGAAAACTACCTTCTCCTGACTCAAGGTGATGAATTTGAGATGACAAGTCTACTCGAAATATTAGCCAGCGCCGGTTATGAGAAGACACAGCGTGTGATGGTACCTGGAGAGTTTTCACAACGTGGCGATATCGTGGATATTTATCCACTCGATGCAGCACAACCTTTAAGGCTGGAATTTTTTGGCGACGAAGTAGATACGATTCGTGCCTTTGATAGTGAGACACAACGCTCGCACGAAAATATGGATCAAGTAGAAATATATCCGGCGAGCGATTTTATTTTAATGCCTTGGGAATTTGAGCAAGGTGTAAAAAAATTAAGTGCTCAGCTACAAAATGTAACCGATCCTACAGCTCAATCTTATTTTGAAGAAGTGATTGCAGCAGCGGAAAATCATTACTATCATAAAGATTTACGCAAGTTTGCAGAATATTTTTACGAAAAGCCAGCCTCTCTTTTGAATTATTTTCCGAAAAATATTCAAATCTTTATTGATGATTTTCAAAAAATTAACGAAGCCAATAATAAAACAGAACAAGAACTTGCAGAATTTATTGTTTCGGAAAAAAGTATGGGACGCTCTTTTGAAGGACAAACCTATCTTTTAGATGTTATTTCTAAGTTACGTTCTCACAAACCGGCAAGTTTTTTCTCGAATTTTCAAAAAGGCTTAGGAAATATAAAGTTTGATGCTTTATATAATTTTAATCAACATTCGATGCAGCAGTTCTTTGGGCAAATGGAACTCTTTTACACCGAAGTTGACAGGTTTGTAAAGCAGGGTTTTACAGTTATTTTGGCTGTGTCTTCTGAGAAACTACGTTCGGAGCTCCAGAAACTAGATTTAGAGCTTCAAATGGTGTCCATTGATGAAATCCAAAAAGGAAAAATAAACCTTTTGAAATTAAATCTTAACAATGGTTTTAATTTTATTGATGAGAAACTTGTTGTTATTACTGAGTCAGAAATTTTTGGTAAAGCAAGAAAGAAAAAAACACGGCGTTTAAATATCACTAATGCAGAACGTCTAAAAGATTACAACGAACTCGAAGTTGGTGATTACGTTGTACATAAAAAACACGGGATAGGGAAATACTTAGGTATTCAAACCATTGAAGTATCAGGAATGCATCGTGATTACTTGACGATTCAATATCAAAATGGTGATACGATATCAGTTCCAGTAGACCATCTGAATCTATTAAGTAAATACTCTGCTGCAGAGGGAAAAACTCCCAAGATAAATAAGCTTAATGATGGCCGTTGGCGTAAAACGATGTCGTCTGTAAGTAAACAAGTCGAAGATATTTCTGAGGACCTGATCAAACTGTATTCGGCAAGACAAGCTTTAAAAGGTCATGCTTTTTCTGTGGATGATGTTAACCAGGAAGAATTTGACAATGGATTTGCTTACCCAGAAACTGCAGACCAGTTGCGCTCAATTAGTGAAATCAAAAAGGATATGGAACTTGAGCGACCGATGGATCGACTATTAGTGGGAGATGTTGGCTTTGGGAAAACAGAGGTTGCAATGCGTGCAGCCTTTAAAGCAATTAATGACAGTAAACAGGTCGCCGTTTTAGTACCAACCACTGTTTTAGCGGAACAACACTATAATAACTTTATGGAACGCTTTGTAAACTTTGGTGTAAACATTGCTGTTTTGAGTCGTTTCCAAACCAAGGCTCAACAAACGGCGATTTTGGATAAGTTAAAGAAAGGACGCGTGGACTTAATCATTGGTACCCATCGTCTTTTATCCAAGGATGTCGAATTTCTTGACTTGGGCTTAATGATTATTGATGAGGAACAGCGCTTCGGTGTCAAACACAAGGAACGTTTGAAAGAATTAAAAACACAGGTTGATGTTTTGACACTTACCGCAACACCTATACCGAGAACCTTGCATATGTCAATGTTAGGTATTCGTGATTTATCAGTCATTGAAACGCCACCAACAAACCGTTATCCTGTCCAAACATATGTAATGGAAACAAATTATGGAGTTGTACGTGATGCGGTACTTCGGGAGATTTCGCGTGGTGGGCAGGTTTACTACGTTCATAACCGAGTAGACAGTATTGAGCAAAAAGTTTCCCAACTGGAAGAGTTGATACCTGAGGCAAGAATTGGCTATATTCATGGACAGATGACAGAAATTCAATTAGAAAATACCTTGATGGATTTTATAAATAATGAATATGATGTCTTAGTGGCAACGACGATTATTGAAACAGGGGTTGATATTCCAAATGCCAATACGCTCTTTATTGAAAATGCCGATATGATGGGATTATCGCAACTGTATCAATTAAGGGGGCGCGTGGGCCGAAGCAGTCGAGTTGCTTATGCTTACTTTATGTATAAACCAGAAAAAATCTTATCTGAAGTTTCAGAAAAGCGTTTAGAAGCAATCAAGGGCTTTACAGAACTTGGCTCAGGTTTCAAAATTGCAATGCGTGATCTTTCAATTCGAGGCGCAGGAAATTTGCTGGGAGCAGAACAATCTGGCTTTATTGATTCGGTTGGTTTTGAACTTTACTCGCAATTGCTTGAAGAAGCAGTCCATAAACGCATGGGTGGCGATAAGATTAAGACGAAGACCAATGCGGAAATTATGCTTGGCTTAGATGCTTTTATTCCAAGTTATTATATCGGTGATGAAAGACAAAAAATTGAGATTTATAAGCGTATTCGCCAAGTGGATACTCGAAAAAACTATGAAGAACTACAAGATGAGATGATGGACCGTTTTGGAGAGTATCCGGATGAGGTTGCCTACTTGTTAGAAATTGGGTTATTGAAAACATTTGCGGATAATGCTCTCGTTGAAAAAATCGAAAAAAATAAATTTGAAGTTGTGCTAACAATGGCTAAATCAGCCAATACGATGTACGATCCACAAGAGTATTTTGAAGCTTTGTCTGAAACAAACTTAAAAGCAAGTGTGGGTGAGAAGCTAGGAAAAATGACTTTTCGTTTTAAAATTGAAAATCGAAAAGATGTCGTCCTTCTACGTGAAATCATGAATTTTACTGAAAAACTTTCAGAATTAAGAGATAAGCACGAAAAAGAATAATGTTTCATATGAAACATTATTCTTTTTTTTAGAAAACTCTTTATTTAAAAGCCTTTAACGACTCTAAAAATAATTTCAAGTGATTTTTCAAAAGGCTTGAAGTGTGTTATAATAACCACTATGAGATTAGATAAATTTTTAAAGGTTTCTCGTCTGATAAAACGTCGCCCTGTAGCTAAAGAAGTTGCTGATAAGGGACGAATTAAGATCAATGGGAAAATAGCGAAATCTTCAAGTGATGTTAAATTTGATGATGTCATTGAAATTCGCTTTGGAAACAAGATTGTAGAAGTAAGTGTTCTAGAACTTAAAGAATTCACGCGTAAAGAAGATGCAGAAAAAATGTATAAAATTTTGAGTGAAACACGGATTACTGCAGATACTGAACTATAATTCAGCTATAAATTTTTCGGAGGAAAAATGGACAAACAAATTATTCATTTGAAAAATGATTATACGAATGCTAAACAAACAGAAAGAAACTCCCAACCTCTACCTCGACGGAAACATCTAGGTATTATTTTGATTGGAGCAATGTTGCTTTTTAGCTTAGCAACTATCAGTGTGGTACAGTCTTATCAAAATTTGCAAAAACAAATTGCAATGGAGGCTCAAGCTGCACAGAAAAATGCAGCATTGGACCACGATTTAGCCCTTAAAAGTTCAGATATCAGTAAACTCAAAGATCCAACCTTTTTAGCAAAATATGCGCGTGCTAAATTAGATGATTCCCAAGCAAATGAGAAAGTTTTTAGCATTCCAGAACTTGTCAATGGTGGGATAGAGCCGTGATTGGAAAAATAAAATCAATCAGTAAATTTGGACTTTTTGTCCTTTTTTCTGATTCAAAAACAGGTCTTTTACGGTGGTCGAATATACCTAAAAGACAGATAAAATTTAAAGCAGGCGATCTTATTGAAGTGGAAGTTTTGAAGGAACGTGAAGATGGAAAAATAGAACTATCTTTTATCGAAAAAGATTTTAAAGAAACTTTTGGGAGTTTTTTGGAAGAAACTGAAGATCGGCTGAGAGATTTAAGCACAAAAAACGGGAACCTTAAAAGATTATGACGACAAAAGATGGAAACTTGAATGACGGACGTGCTGTATATTATCAAGGAAAACGCATTGAAGATTTTACAGCAGAACCAGTTTTTGCACGGACTTTAAAATATATTCAACGTTATTACGAGTTGCAAAACGAAAAAGCAGGGCATATGTATGATGAAAAGGGTATTCAGCGTCCTACAATGTTTCTTCCACCTAAAAGTATTGAGGATTTGGCCAAAAAACGTAAGATTTATGAGGATGTGGCGCGTGAAAGCTTTGGGATGCTAGGACGTACACCTGATTTTATTGATACGGGCATTGCTGTTCTTGATTATTATGCTGATATTCTAGGAGCAGATCAACGCACGAATTATGCACTAAATGCTAAAAAATGGGGAGAAGGTGTTAAGGAGAAAGACTTATTCGTTTCCCATGCAATTCAGAATCCTCAAGTGGATCGTTCGAAAAATTTGAATACCTTGCTTGAAGAAGGGCAAGAATTTGCAGCAGTTTGGATCAAAGAAGAGCGTCCAGATGGTGTGCTTGTTCGGGGTGCCAAACAGGTTAATACTTTGGCGCCTTTAGCTGATGAATTAATGGTCTTTAACTTGCCGGGGCTCTCAGCTGAAGATAAAAAGTTTGCTCTGGCTTTTTCTGTTCCCTTAGCTACTGAAGGTATGAAGATTGTCTGTCGTAAATCCACAATGCGAGAGGAATTTTCTCTCAAAGATTATCCCCTTTCGGGATCTTTTGACGAGATGGATGCGTTTATCATTTTTGATGATGTCTTTATCCCAAACGAACGTCTTTTTGTTTGTGGTGATGTTGCCTTGTCGAATGCATTCTTTGAAGGTTCAGGTTTTTTTGTACATACGGCACATCAAGATGAAGTTCGCGGCTATGTGAAGTTAGAATTTGTAACAGGCTTAGCTGTACGCTTAGCAGAAAAATTAGGCTTGACTGAGTTTTTGCGTGTGCAAGAGATTTTAGGAACTTTAACAGTAAATTTGGAAATAATTAAATCCAGTATTCTGGCGAGTGAATATACTGCGCAGATAGAAAATGAAGTCTTAAAACCAAATATGCAAGTTTTACTTGCCGTTCGTGCGAGTTTAACAAAGTATTATGATGAAGCTCTTCGGGCCATTGCTGAATTTGCTAGTGGCTCAATTGTTGGCGTGCCAGATTTTCGAGAATTTGAAAATTCCGAAATAGCTGACCTTTTGAAAGCAAGTATGACTAGTCCATTGCTTCAGGCAGAGGATCGTGCACTTCTGCTTAATTTAGCTTGGGATATTACTGGCGAATCTTTTGGCCAACGCCAAAGAACTTATGAATTTCTGCACGGTGGTAATCCAATGTGGATTAAGAATATGCACTGGAAAACCGCAGACTTAAGTAAAGCATACGATATGATTGATAAGGTTTTAGAAAATGCAAAAACTGAAGAATGAAATGAATATAGCTGTTTGGTTGGTAATGATTATAATGCTCATGCCAGCCTTTTTTATCTTGCCGCAGAAGAATCAAAATGTAAGCATTGATTCCAAAGTAAAAAGCTTAACACAAAGTAAGGAAAATTACTATACAAGCATACCTTCTCGTGCCGTGACGCTTACTCAAGTAATAGCCTACAAAGATGCATCCATGACACAAAAAATCGGGGAAATTCCGAGGCAGAAACAGCTTGAAATTATAAATTTAAAAGAAAATATGTTTGAATTGGCCAATCATACTTTTGTCAAAGCAGATCCGAAAATGATAGGTTCAGATGTTTTACTGAAGAAAGAAGAGCAAAAGATAAGTGTTTATACAGCAAAGACAGCTGAAGTTTATTATAGTCCGTTTACGACTTATGACAAGGAAGTTTACACAAAACTTTCAGGTGGTCAAAAACTGCTTACCAATCAAGTTGCCACAACTCATTGGGGCACTTATTATGAGGTTAGCTTTAATGGGGGACAAACAGGATGGATTAGCAAGGAAAACTTGAAGTTTGAAGACCCTAAGATGGTTCAGGCTCAAGAGATGTTGAAGCAAAAGTATGACGATTCAAAGTATTCTATTTATGTTAAACAACTGGACAACTCATTTACAATAGGTGTCAACCAAAAGCAAAAGATGTATGCAGCGAGTTTATCGAAGCTTCCGATATTGTATTGGACACAAAAGCGCTTAAATGAAGGTCAAGCAACCTTAAGCGACAAATTGCTATATAATACTGCAATTAATACATTTAAAGGTTCATTTGAAGCTGGAGGAACAGGAACTCTACCAGTTATAGCTGATAATAAAGGCTATTCCTTATCAGAAGTGATCGAGCGGACAGCAAAAAACTCGGATAATGTGGGAAGCAATCTTTTAGCCTACTATGAAACGGGACAATTCTCTCCAGCTTTTCGAAATGAGATTACAAAAATCGCAGGGGAAGCTTGGGATCCGGTTGAGCGAGAAGCCTCATCTGAAATGACCGGAAGAGTGCTCGAAGCTCTGTATAATGAAGGAGGTTACTCCTTCAATGCTTTATTTGATACACAATTTGACGATGTAAAAATACAGGCAGGTTTACCTAAAAATGTTCGTGTTGCACATAAAATTGGTGCTGCTGATGCTTACAATCATGATGCAGCTATTGTCTTTACAAATCAACCTTATATCTTGGTGATAGAAACAAAAGGTGGTAGTGACAAGATCATTTCCCAAATTTCCAAGGATGTCTATGAGGTACTCAAATGAATAGATTTCTAAAACTGGTTCAACAAAAGGAATTCTTTAAAGAGCACAGACGCGTTTTAGTTGCCTTATCTGGTGGGAAAGATTCAATGACTCTTTTCAATTGGCTTTATACTTACCGCAAAGAACTTGAGGTTGAACTGTTTACAGCACATGTAAACTATGGTTTACGCGATGTTGCAGATTGGGAAGAAGAACAACTGAAGCAAAAAATGGCGGATCTCCAGATTGAATTGGAAGTTGCTCATTACGATTCTGATGAGAAATTCAGTGAAGAAGCAGGAAGAAACATGCGTTATGAGTTTTTTCGTCAAGTTATGGCAGATAAAAACTGTACTGCTTTGGTCACAGCGCATCACAAAGGCGACCAAGTTGAAACAGTCCTCATGCGCGAAATTACAGGACGACGTTTACGCCATTTGACCGGAATTCCTGAACGTCAGGCCTTTGGTACCGGTGAATTAATTCGTCCTTTACTCACTTTTAGTAAAGCAGATTTTGATGCGGAGGAATATTTTGAGGATGTAACAAATGCAGGAACGGATTATTTGCGCAATCGTGTACGTAATCAATATATACCAGCACTTACACAGGAAAATCCACAGTTTTCTGAGGCAATTGTAAGTATGTCGCAAGAAATTACCTTGGCTTTTTCAGTAATCAAAGATAAAATAGCAGAGTTAGAAATTATCAAGGACGAAATCAATCTCAAACTTTTTCTCAGACAATCGAGGGCTTTACAACATTTTATCCTTCAAGAATATCTAGAAAAATTCCCTGACCTGCAGGTTTCCAAAGCAAAATTTTCAGAACTTTTATGGATTATTGAGCGTCCGCAGCAATACCGTTCGGAATTATCTAACGCCTATTTTTTTGTGAAAAATGACCAGTATTTCATGATTGTTCCGAATCAACCTTTCCCTAAAAAAGAAATCGAAATAATGGAGGATGATCCCAAAGATGCAAGTTTCATGCGTGTTGATCTTCCAATGGAAGGTGAAATTGAAATAAGGAAGCGTCAGCCAGGGGATTATATTTTGATAAATGGGCATCATAAAAAATTGCGGAAATTTTTTATTGAACAACATGTTCCATTGGAAAAGCGCGAAAATCTTTTAATTTTAGTTGAGAAAGATATCTATGCTATCACTGATTTAACTGTTTCAGATTTGAGTAAAGCCCTTAAAAATGATAAAATGAAAAGGACGCTGTGGGTCAAACCCACTATAAGAGAGGATATTGATAATGCTTGAAAAAGACATAAAAAAAGTACTCATTTCAGAAGAAGAAATCCAGAGTAAAACGATTGAACTTGGAAAAATTCTTGCTGATGAATATAAAGACAAAAATCCATTGCTTCTAGGCATTTTACGTGGCTCAGTTCCCTTCCTTGCGGAATTAGTTAAACGCATGGATATCCAATTGGAAATGGATTTCATGACCGTTTCAAGCTATCATGGCGGAACAGAGTCTTCAGGTGAAGTAAAGTTGCTTCTTGACGTGGCTACTCCTGTAACTGGACGAGAAATTATTATTGTTGAAGATATCATCGATACTGGCCGTACTTTGAAATATCTGAAAGAGCTTCTCGAACACCGTGGGGCGACCGTTAAAATCGTAACACTTTTGGATAAACCAGAAGGACGTGTTGTGGAAATTGATGCAGATTATACTGGCTTTACAATTCCAAATGAATTCGTTGTCGGTTTCGGACTTGATTTCGATAACCACTACCGTAACCTCCCTTATGTCGGTGTATTAAAAGAAGAAGTTTATAACAAATAAAAAAACTCATACCAAAGTATGAAAAATGCTCATGATAGGGCTTACTAATAGCAAAAGATACGTAAGTATGCTATAACTAAGAGATAAAAAAATAAAAGGCAAAGAAGAAAATATGAACAATCCAAATCCTAACAACAATAAAAACGGAGGCTTTATTAAAAGTACTCTAGGTTGGGTCTTGCTTGTAATCGTCATCGTTTTCGGTATTAATGCTTTCTTTAGTGGCAATCAATCTAACGTTGATAAAATCAGCTACTCTACATTGATGAGTGACATTAAAGACGGTAATATTAAATCCCTGAAAATGCAGCCTAGTGATAGTCTGTTTACAGTTTCTGGCGAATACAAGGATCCTAAACCTGTAGAAGGTAATAACAACCTTCCATTTTTACCAGGCAACAATTCTAAAGTAACGAATTTCCAATCGCTTATTATCCCTACAGATAGTGTGATTAAAGGTGTCCAAACAGCAGCAGAAGAAAAAGGAATCCAAGTGAGTGTCGTTCCAGCTTCAACAAGCGGTATGTGGATCCAAATTCTTTCATACATCTTACCAATGCTTCTCATGGTCGGCTTCTTCTGGCTAATGATGGGCGGAATGGGCTCACGTGGTGGCGGCGGTGCCGGCAATCCAATGAGCTTTGGTAAATCTCGAGCGAAGCAACAAGACGCTAAAACTTCAAAAGTTCGCTTTGCAGACGTTGCAGGATCAGAAGAAGAAAAACAAGAACTTGTCGAAGTTGTTGATTTCCTCAAAAATCCTAAAAAATACCATGATCTTGGTGCACGTATCCCTGCGGGAGTTCTTTTAGAGGGCCCTCCAGGTACAGGTAAAACTTTGCTTGCAAAAGCTGTTGCCGGTGAAGCTGGCGTACCTTTCTATTCTATTTCTGGTTCTGATTTTGTCGAAATGTTTGTCGGTGTCGGTGCCAGCCGTGTACGTGACCTTTTTGAAAACGCGAAGAAGACAGCACCATCAATCATCTTTATTGATGAAATTGATGCTGTCGGTCGTCAACGTGGCGCTGGTCTTGGCGGTGGTAATGATGAACGTGAACAAACACTTAACCAACTCTTGGTTGAGATGGATGGTTTCCAAGACAATGATAACTCTGTTATTGTTATCGCAGCGACAAACCGCTCAGACGTTCTCGATCCAGCCTTGCTACGTCCAGGTCGTTTTGACCGTAAAGTACTTGTTGGCGCCCCTGATGTTAAAGGTCGTGAAGCTGTACTTCGTGTGCATGCGAAAAACAAACCCCTTGATTCAAGTGTTGACCTTAAAGTTGTTGCACAACAAACCCCAGGTTTTGTTGGAGCCGATCTTGAAAATGTCCTTAATGAAGCTGCTCTCGTGGCCGCACGTCGTGATAAAAAAGTTATCGATGCTTCAGATATTGATGAAGCACAAGACCGTGTTATTGCAGGACCAGCTAAGAAAGACAAGAAAATCTCTGAACGTGAACGTGAAATGGTGGCTTACCATGAAGCAGGGCACACAATCGTTGGTTTGGTCCTTTCAAACGCTAATACTGTCCATAAAGTTACGATCGTTCCACGTGGCCGTGCCGGTGGTTATATGATTGCTCTTCCTAAGGAAGATCAATTCCTTCTTTCAAAAGAAGATATGCAAGAAAACCTTGCAGGTCTTATGGGTGGCCGTGCAGCTGAGCAAATTATCTTTAATGCTATCACGACAGGCGCTTCAAATGACTTTGAACAAGCTACGCGTATCGCTCGTGGTATGGTGACACAATACGGTATGTCAGAAAGACTGGGCACAATCAGTTACGAAGGCAGTCAAGCTGTATTTATTGGACGTGATTACGGACAAACAAAAACTTACTCAGAAGCTACAGCACAAGCTATTGATGAAGAAATCCGTGCAATTACGAAAGAAGCTTACGATAAAGCTGTTGAGATTATCGAAGCTCACCGTGAACAACATAAAGCTATTGCGCTTGCCCTTCTTAAATACGAAACATTGGATGCTAAACAAATCATGTCTCTTTATAAGACAGGTAAAATGCCGGATGATGTTATCGAACACGAAAATGAGCCTGTAGAAGCAAAATCATTCGAGGAAGTCCTTGAAGATGCAAATAAAGCTCAAGAAGAAGCAGCTAATGAAAATAAAGAAGATAAAACAGTCGAATAAGACTGTTTTTTTCTAAACTCGAATATTTATAATCTAAATATTCGAGTTTTTCTTTGACAAAAAATAAAAATATGGTATACTAATATAGTTGTCACTCAACAAGTTCTATCTAAACACGAATTAAAAAGAAATTATTTTGGAAAAACTACAGTTTATTCTTGACATATTTCTAAATTAGTGTATAATAGAAAAGTACTGTTCGAGAGGACAGCGCAATAATAAGATGGTCCGTTGGTCAAGGGGTTAAGACACCGCCTTTTCACGGCGGTAACACGGGTTCGAATCCCGTACGGACTATTTTTGGAGGATTACCCAAGTCCGGCTGAAGGGAACGGTCTTGAAAACCGTCAGGCGGGTAAAACCGTGCGTGGGTTCGAATCCCACATCCTCCTTTTTATTATCGCGGGATGGAGCAGCTAGGTAGCTCGTCGGGCTCATAACCCGAAGGTCGTAGGTTCAAATCCTGCTCCCGCAATTAATTGTTGAATTACATTTTTGGCTCGGTAGCTCAGTTGGTAGAGCAATGGATTGAAGCTCCATGTGTCGGCGGTTCGATTCCGTCTCGCGCCATTTGCGGGTGTAGTTTAGTGGTAAAACCTCAGCCTTCCAAGCTGATGTTGTGAGTTCGATTCTCATCACCCGCTTTGTTTTTTATAAAAGTATGAAAAACATTTCAAATATGAGGGAGCATAGCTCAGTTGGTTAGAGCACTGTGTTGATAACGCAGGGGTCCGAGGTTCAAATCCTCGTGTTCCCATATTTGGTATTCATTGCATAGGAGATACACCTGTTCCCATGTCGAACACAGAAGTTAAGTCCTATAACGCCGGAAGTAGTTGGGGGTTGCCCCCTGTGAGATAAGGTAGATGCCAAGTATTGCGGATTAGCTCAGTTGGTAGTAGCGCATGACTGTTAATCATGATGTCGTCAGTTCGAGTCTGACATCCGCAGTCCCAAGACAATCTAAGGGTTGTCTTTTTTTATTTTATATACTACTGATGAAACCGCTAACTCTTTTACTTGAAAAAGACCTCGGAACATGTTAGTATATGTATATAGAAAAGCACTGGAATGTGCGAGTTTACTCAAATTTTTGACCGACTATATTTGTATTGCATAGGGGTTCAAGAGACATTCGATAGCGTTAAGACTCTGAATAAAGTAAGAGCAGCTGATCTGAAGCGAGAACACCCACCTGGCTTCTTGGCGGGTTCAATACTGGAGTAAGCATACGGCATTCAATCAGTGTTTTTTTTGTGTATTTATAAATTTTTTTTACAAATAAAGTCATTCTCTTAGTATCTTTAGTTATTAACTCAAAAGGCTATAAAACACCATTGTGAGCTTTCTTAACTTGTTTCACATATCTTTTTACTAAGGTTCTGCAAAAGACGCTAAAAGAGCTCATATGGAGCCTTGAAGGATGAGAGAAATAAATACAAAAATTCTTGCAATTTTTACTGAAAGTGCTATACTAATAAAGTAAGTTATTACATGTGAATAGCCTCCTTAGCTCAGTTGGTAGAGCAGTAGACTCTTAATCTATGGGTCGCAGGTTCGAGCCCTGCAGGGGGCACTATAAAGTAAACAGTCTCATCTTTAAGATGAGACTGTTTTTTATATCGAATTAAGATGATATAAGATGTTGAAGCTATTTTAATAATAGTAATACTATCTTGCTTATCTGAGTAACAGCCTTAGCTGTAGGTGCAATAGGATAAGTCTCTTGACAAAGATAGACCTCTGGCTTTACAATATAAGAATGAAGAGTGTTGAAACCCGTGGGCTTGTCCTGTATACTAAAAATTATCGTGAAAAAGATAAGTTGGTCAAGATTTTTACTGAGTCTTTTGGCAAGCGTATGTTTTTTGTTAAAAATTTTGCACGTTCTAAATATGCCAGCAGTTTACAAAACTTTACAGCTGCAAGTTTGATGGGAACAATCAATGAGGAAGGTTTTTCCTTCCTTGATGATGTAAGTGAAGCCGTAACTTATAAGCGTATCAGTGAGGATATTTTTCTTAATGCTCATGCTTCTTACATTATTAGTCTAGCCGATGCAGCAATTCCGGATAACCAATATGATTCTTCTCTTTATGCTTTCGTGATTAAGTGTATGGACTTGTTGGATCAAGGTTTTGATAAAGAAATCATTACCAATATTTTTGAAATCCAAGTTTTAAGTCGTTTTGGAGTTGCTCTAAATTGTACGGAATGTGCTTTTTGCCATAGTAAGCAAGGTCCTTTTGATTATTCCTATAAATTCAACGCTTGCCTTTGCAAAAATCATTTTGATGAGGATATGCGTCGCTTACATCTGGATCCTAATGTTCTTTATTTGGTCAATCTCTTTCAGGAAATATCTTTAGAACAACTCGAGAAAATATCTGTTAAAAGAGAGATGAAAGAAAAGATACGTTTATTTATTGATGGTATCTACGACGAGTATGTCGGTATTCATTTGAAATCTAAAAAGTTTTTAGATGGAATGAAAGATTGGGCCGACATAATGAAAGAATAAAAAAAGCATTCAGATGAATGCTTTTTTTATTCTTTTAAACGTGGATAGGTAATCCATCAGCAATTTCAGCTGTATCCATGATTGCTTCACCAAGTGTTGGGTGAGGCTGGATAGTCAAGGAAATATCTTTTGAAGTCAAACCGTTTTCGATCGCAAGAGCAAGACCTGAAATCAAGTCAGAAGCTCCAGGACCAACGATTTGAGCACCAATAACGGCTCCTTCTTTGTTCTCTGTAATTAAACGAATGAAACCTGTCGTATCGTCCATTGAGATAGCACGTCCGTTAGCTGCAAATGGGAATTTGCTGATTTTAACTTGATCCATACGATCTTTTACAGATTCAGGTGTTTCACCTACAGTAGCCAACTCTGTTGTTGTATAAGCAACAGCAGGAAGAGCGATATGCAAGTCCACAGCATCTTCTCCGCCCGCAATGGCAGCCGCCGCAATCTTCGCTTGGAATGATGCTTTGTGTGCGAGCATTGGTCCAGGAACAACGTCACCAATAGCATAGATGTGTGGTACAGAAGTTTGGAATGAGTCATCGACTTCGATGAGGCCACGATCTGTAAGCTTAACGTCAGTGTTGTTAAGACCTAACATGTCAGTATTTGGACGACGACCTACGGATACGAGTAAGTAGTCACCCGTAACAGTTTGTTCTTTACCATCTACTTCGAAAGTTAAAGTAACATCTGTATCTGTTTGAGTCGCAGATTTTGCCATAGCAGAAGTGAAGATTTCTGAACCAGCAGTTTTTACACGGTTAGCAATGATGTCTGACATTTCTTTGTCAAAACCATTCAAGATGTGATCTAATCCTTCAACAATAGTAATTTTAGAACCTAACATACGGTAGGCGCCACCAAGTTCAGAACCGATAACACCACCACCAACGATGATCAAATGTTTAGGGATTTCCTTCAGATTAAGGGCACCTGTTGAATCAATAATGCGTCCGCCGTAAGGGAAACTTGGGATTTCAATTGGACGTGAACCTGTAGCAATAATTGCATTTTGGAAGTTCAACAATTGGAAGCCGTCTTCTTGCTCCACGTTAATTGTTTCATTATCGATGAATTCAGCTGTTCCTTTAATCAACTCAATTTTATGCTTTTTCAGGAGCATTGCGATACCGCCAGTGAGTTGCTTCACAACTTTTTCATCTTTCCATGATTGAGCAGCGGCCCAATCAAGATTTACTTCACCGTTAGAAAGTCCAAAGGGACTTTTGCCTGCTTCTTGTTTAAGAGCGTCTTGATAGTGGTGTCCCACGTTAATCAAGGCTTTTGAAGGGATACAACCAATATTAAGGCAGACCCCACCTACGTTATCTTTTTCGATAACAACAACTTTTTTACCAAGTTCAGCCGCGCGAATCGCCGCAACGTAACCGCCAGGGCCTGATCCGATGACAACTGTATCTACTTCAGTGGCTTGTGCACCAACAACCATAATTATTCTTTCCTCTTTTCTTCTTAAACTTCCATGAGCATGTAAGCTGGATCAGCTAAAAGACTCTTAAGATAGTTCAATGAACCTTGTCCGAGCATACCATCGATGAGACGGTGGTCATAGCTTACAGAAAGCTTCATGTTTTGACCAACAGCTAATTCACCTTCAGCGTTAACGATTGGTTCTTTAACGATTGAACCAAGGCCAAGGATCATAACGTCAGAACCATTGATGATTGGTGTAAACCAAGTGCCGCGGGCAGAACCAATATTTGAAATTGTGATTGTTGAACCGCGCATTTGGTCTGGTTTGATAGAACCAGTACGTACAGCTTCAGCAAGTTCAGAAATTTCTTTAGCAATAGTAAAGATTGATTTCTTATCTGCATTTTTAATCACAGGTACATAAAGTCCGCTTGGCGCATTTACGGCGATACCAATGTTTACATCATTATGGTAAACAATATCCGTACCGTCGATAGATGCGTTAATTTCTGGGAATTTCTTAGCTGTAGCAGCCAAGGCTTTAGTCACGTAAGCAAGGTAAGTAAGTTTAACATCTTGTTTAGCCGCAATTTCTTTGTATTCTTTACGGTGAGCAACAAGTTTAGAAACTTCCACTTGGTCAAAGTTAGTAACCGCTGGAATATTTGCATTTTGTGTGCTCATCGCGTTTGAGATGGCTTTACGTGTTGGCGTCATTGGCTCACGACGATCACCTTCAGCTGCTTGTACAGGAGCTGGAGCTGGTTTAGGAACAGCAGGTTTAGCTGCATCAGCCTTAGGAGCTGGCTTAGCTTCCGCAGGAGCAGCGGCTTTAGGAGCAGCTGCGCCAGAAGCAAAGGCTTTGACATCTGCCAAGGTTGTGTGTCCATGACGACCTGTAGATTGAACTTGAGTCAAATCAATACCGTGTTCACGCGCATAGTGACGTACAGATGGCATCGCAAGAACGCGACCGTCTGCAGTAGTACGTGTTGTAGCACCACCTTCAGTTTTAGGAGCAGAAGGTGCTGTATCGGCAGTTGTTGTTGGAGCAGCTTTAGGAGCTGGAGTAGCGGCAGCTGTAGAACCATTACCATTGTATTCGATAAGTGGAGCGCCGACTTCAACAGTTGTTCCAGCCTCAACAAAGAGTTTTGTAACTTTACCAGAGTAAGGAGACAAGATCTCTTGCATCAATTTGTCGTTTTGTACTTCAGCAACAGGATCATCTTCTTTGACGTCGTCTCCGACTTTTACAAGCCAGTTGGCGATATCGCCTTCGTGCATACCTTCACCGATATCAGGCATAGTGAAGATTTGAGCATCACCTGAAGGAGCTTCAGAAGCAGCAGCGGGAGATGCTTCAGTAGTACCAGCTTCACCTGAGCCATCTCCATCATATTCGATAAGTGGAGCGCCAACTTCAACAGTTGTTCCAGCTTCAACGAAAAGTTTTGTTACAGTACCAGAGTAAGGAGACAAAATTTCTTGCATCAATTTGTCATTTTGTACTTCGGCTACTGGATCGTCTTCTTTAACGACATCTCCGACTTTTACAAGCCAGTTGGCGATATCGCCTTCGTGCATGCCTTCGCCGATATCAGGCATTTTAAAAATTTCAGTCATAATCTACTACCTCTTTCACTTTTTTCACAATATCGTCAGCTTTAATTGCCCAGTCATTTTCGGCTTGAGCAAATGGGAAGATAGAATCTGGCCCCGCTACACGGCCGATAGGTGCTTTAAGTGACAGAACGAAACGTTCTGAAATTTCCGCCATAACGTTAGCAGCAATACCAGCTGTACGTTGAGCTTCTTGAACGACAACAACACGTCCAGTTTTTTCAACTGTTTCACCGATTGATTTGATGTCAAGTGGTGAAACAGTACGCAAATCAAGAACTTCAGCGCTAACACCTTCTTTTTCGAGTTGTTCAGCAGCCTTGATAGCCAAAGGAACTGTACCACCATAAGCGATAATTGAAACGTCTGAACCTTCTTTAGCAACCACTGCTTGGTCTAAAGGTGTTGTGTAATAACCTTCTGGAACTTCACCCTTAACAGAACGATAAAGGTGTAAGTTTTCAAGGTACATTACAGGATCATTATTTTCAATGGCTGCCAAAAGGAGACCTTTAGCATCAGCCGGATTTGAAGGCATAACAACACGAAGACCAGGAATTTGAGCAAAGAGCCCTTCAATAGAATCGGCATGCATTTCAGGTGTTTTTGTACCGATACCATAAGGTGTACGGATAACAATTGGGTTATGACGTGTGTTATTAAAACGGTAACGTGTACGAGACATTTGTCCAGCAATTGAATCAAAAACTTCATACACAAATGTGCCAAATTGGATTTCCATAACAGGGCGGAAGCCTTGAGTTGAAAGACCAATTGCTAAACCACCAATACCAGATTCAGCTAAAGGTGTGTTGAAGACGCGATCTTCTCCGTGTTTGGCTTGGAGTCCGTCGGTTGCACGGAATACCCCACCATTTTGTCCAACGTCTTCACCGAAGATCAATGTGTTTTCGTCACGTTCAAGCGCCAAGTCAAGCGCTTCTGTGATTGCTGCAATATAAGTTTTTACTGCCATGTTTACTTGCCCTCACTTTCAAATTTTGCAATTTGTTCTGCCATCACTTGGCTAGGTACTTCAAGTGTGTTTTTCAAGAAGCTTGAGATTTTTTGTTTTTCAACATTATTTGCTTTCTTGATGTCTGCATCGATACGAGCATCAAGTTCTGCGATGTAAGCTTCTTCTTGAGCATCATCCCAGATACCTTTTTCAGTCAAGTAAGTACGCATACGGAGCAATGGCTCTTTTGCCCACCAAGCATCAAGTCCTTCTTGGCTACGGTAACGAAGTGGATCATCACCAGCTGTTGAATGTGGCTCTAAACGGTTAGTAAGAGCTTCAATAACTACCGGCCCATTACCAGCAACAGCCCAAGCACGAGCTTCTTTAGCTGCCAAATACATAGCGATTGCATCATTACCGTCTACAACGATAGATGGTGCACCAGCTGCCCAACCTTTAGCAGCCAAGTGAGGTGCTGCTGTTTGGAGTTCACGTGGTGTTGAGATTGCATAACCATTATTTTGGATAAAAGCAACAAGAGGAGCTTTGTAAGCAGAAGCAAAGTTGATACCTTCATAAGTATCACCTTGAGAAGAACCACCATCACCTGTGTAAACAAAGGCAACTGCATCTTTTTTACGTTTTTTAAGGCCCAAAGCAACACCAGCAGCTTCAACATATTGAGCACCAATGATGATTTGTGGGAACCAAGATTTTACTTCCGCACCTTCGTCTGTTGTATATTCGTTACCGAGTTGGTGACCACGAGACCAGAGGAGCCCCTTCCAAATTGGCCAACCTTTTGCGTAAATTTGTGGCAAGTCACGATAACCTGGGAAAAGCCAGTCTTCATCAGTGAATGCAAAGGCAGAAGCCATTTGAGAAGCTTCTTGACCTGCAGTTGGTCCAAAGAATCCCATACGTCCTTGCTTAGCAAGCTTCATGCAACGGATGTCAATTTGACGACTAAGAAGCATGTTTTTAAAGAGTTCTACTAAATCTTGATCTGAAAGATCGGCACGTTTAAGGCCTTCTTCGTCAACGATTTTTCCATTTTCGTCTAAGATTTGAAGCGTTGGAAATGCGCTATCTTGTAATTCTAATTGTTCTTTGAAATCGAGGATTTTTGTGCTGTTTGACATAAATATCTCACTTTCTTCTTCATTCTTGTTTTTAAACTAATTCATCAGCTCTAAAAAGCTGTGAAAGTTCTTTGTTTTCAATTGTTCCAAAATACTGACCTGCTTTGTTTTTCTCTAAAACATCATAGACAGCATCTGGATTAAACGGAAGACCGATAAAATCTTGTTTGATATCACGCCAGTCACGGACACCAAGGAAATCCCCCAAGAAATTAATATCAGTAATCAAACCATTATCAACGTCAACTTGGATATCAATTGATCCACCAGTAAATTTGGCATGGTTATTGAAACTGAATTTAGGGCTTTCACCATAATTCCAATCCCAAGTTGAAAATTGTTCATCACGTGCAGCCTTTATACCAGCCAGCTGTTCATCGCTCAGAATATATTCACCATCTTTACCTTGGTCCGTCAAATAGTATTTGAGGGCATCGATAAAAGTATCTAAGTTTAAGTCAGGGGCAAAGTCTTTAATGTTCCCGACACGTGCGCGAACAGATTTAGCAGCCTTAGAGACAAACTTTTCGTCAGAGACATTCAGTGAGCGGATCATCGCCTCCACATCAGTATCCCAAAGTAAAGTGCCGTGGTGCATAAGGTAACCACCAGCGTAACGTTGAGCGTTCCCTGAAACTTTTTTCCCCGAAATTTCTAAATCATTTCTTCCAGTAATTTCGGCTTCAATACCAAGGGAGCGAAGTGCATCATACATGGGTTTCACGAATTGATGAAAGTTGACCTGGGCTGAACTGGCTACGGGAACAAAAAATGTAAAACAAATATTTCCCTCATCATGATAGACAGCACCACCACCAGATACGCGACGTACAACTTGTACATCATGTTGATCAATATAATCTTGGTTTATCTCAGCAAAAGTATTTTGGTTACGTCCAACGATAACAGCGCGCTTATTTTGCCAAAGGGAAAATACAGGCTCGTCTGCTTTCAGATTGTTTAATAACCAAGAATCCATCGCAATGTTAGTATAGGCATCCTGCCCGAGATAATTGATATATTGCATAGATTCTCCTTCCATTAAAAATATATGTCAAATGTCTTTGACATTGAACACATATAGTTTCATTATATCCCTTGTGAAATAGAAAGTAAAGAAAAATGACTCCGCTATCATAATTGAATATTATGCTATTTCTTTGAAAAATTTGTGAAGTTATGGATGTAAAAAAACATGCATTGGCATGTTTTTTTATGAGTTCAATAATTTTTATAAATGTTGTCTGATTTGTCGTGCTTTTTCAGGAAAATCTGTAAAAATTCCAGCTATATTATGCTGAAAGGCATAGCGCATGTCCGTTTCCGAATCAATCCCCCAGAGCCGGATTGGCCGATAATCAGAAGCTAGAAGTTCGGGGTACTTTAAAACATACTTTTTTTTCAAATGAAGACTAGACATAAAGTTCTCTACTTTATTTAGGCTTACCTTCTGTAATTTTTTACCTGCAAGGTAGGCTATTTCATCTTTTACACCGAGAGCCTGAAGCCGCCGAAGTGTATTGACATTAAAAGAAGAATAGATGATTGTAAATGGAAGAGTTTGTTGAGCAACCAACTCTAATACTTTTTCTTCGATATCTGGGTAGTCAACAATGTCGGTCTTTAACTCAATGTTTAAGAAGCCTGTAAAGTTCTCTTTTGTCAGCAGATTTATAACTTCCTTTAATGTAGGAATACGTTCTCCCCTGAAACGGCTATCAAACCAAGAGCCAGCATCTAATTGTTTAAGTTCTGCCAGTCTTAAGTCACGGACACGTCCTTTTCCAGAGGTTGTCCGATTGACTTTTTCGTCATGAATGACGACCAATTGATTATCCTTAGACAGATGGACATCGAGTTCAATACCGTCTGATTTGACACGAAGAGCTTCTTGGAAGGCGGCTAAAGTATTCTCAGGTCGGTTACATTTGGAGCCACGATGAGCAAAAATAAGACAAGTATTCTGATTTTTCATATAAGAATCATTTTTATCTAAGTCCATATCTTTTCCTTCTAAATATTGTATTCATCTTTGATAGCCGTGACAAAATCATGCATAATTTTATCTCTTTTCTCAGCTAATTTTTTAGCATGTGCTGTGTTCAATAAATCTTTGAGTAAAAAGAGCTTTTCGTAAAAATGATTGAGTGTTGTCCCTTGGTTTTGGTGGTAAGTATGCTTATTCTCAAACTTTTCGGGTAATATTTGTGGGTCGTAAAAGGTGCGACCTTTGGCCCAGCCGTACTCTAAAGTCCGCACAATGCCCCAAGCGCCCATCGCATCAAGACGGTCGGCATCTTGGACGATTTGACCATTGATGTCAAGTTCTTTTTTCTCCAAAAGGTTAGTAGAGTAACTCATATTGTCAATGATGTAAAAGATTTTATCCTGATTCTCTTTGGAAAAATCTAAGGAAGTTAAGAAGGCTGCAAGGTCCTGTTTTTGTTTGGCAACATTGGCACAGAGCTTTTCATCATAGATATCGTGCAGGTAGGCCGTAGCAATAACTAAATCCGAATCTGCAAGGGGCTCAGTAGCAAGAATTTGCTTTGCGAGCTTGACAACGCGATTGACGTGATCAAAGCCATGTCCATCATTGTTATTCTCATGGATTTTCTTGGCAAATGCGGCAATTTTTTCTTGAGTTGTCATAAGTTCTTGCCTTCTTTTTATTTAGCATCAAAGTAGTTAATACCCATCGCTGATTTTACTTCAGATAAGGTATTTGCAGCAACAGCGCGTGCTTTTTCAGAGCCCACTTGAAGCATATCATAAACAGCGCCCATGTCTTTAGCGAATTCGATGCGGCGTTCACGAATAGGAGAGAGTTCACGGTCGAGAATGTCCAATAGATAGCGTTTAGTTTTTACATCTCCTAAGCCCCCAGCTTGATAATGCTCTTTCATCTCAGCAATAGTAGTAGCATCTTCCTCACGTCCAAAAACATCAAGATAATGGAAGACCATATTGCCCTCAATTTTACCTGGATCCTCAACCTTGATGTGGTCGGGATCTGTGTACATACTCATCACTTTCTTTTTGAGCGTATCCATATCATCAGCCAGATAGATGCCGTTACCAAGTGATTTAGACATTTTTGCATTCCCATCAAGGCCAGGAAGACGTCCTGCCGCTTCATTTTCTGGATAAAGTCCTTCAGGTTCAACTAAAACGTCACAGTCATATGCATTATTGAAAGAACGGGCGATTTCGCGACATTGTTCAATCATTGGTTTCTGGTCATTTCCTACAGGAACCAGATTGGCTTTAAAGGCTGTAATATCTGCGGCTTGAGCGATAGGATAAACTAAGAAGCCAGCAGGAATAGATTCACCAAAGGCTTTTTGAGCAATTTCTGTTTTAACTGTAGGATTACGTTCAAGTCGTGCTAGAGAGACTAAATTCATATAATACATTGAAAGTTCAGCCAATTCAGGAATTTGGGACTGGATAAAAATGGTTGATTTTTCTGGATCGAGGCCAGCAGCCAAATAATCTAAAGCAACGTCTCCAACAGATTGGATAATTTTTTCTGGTTCTTTAGCATGATCGGTGAGTGCTTGTTGGTCGGCAAGGAAAACAAACATGTTGTATTTTCCTGTATTTTGTAGAAGCACACGATTTTTAAGTGAGCCAACATAATGTCCGATATGGAGTTTGCCCGTAGGGCGATCGCCAGTTAAGATTGTAGGTTTATTCATGATAGTTCTCTCCTTCTTGATGTACAAATTTTTATAACAAAAAAACCCGTAAAGTATTGTAAAAATACTTTACGGGCGTTAACACGCGGTACCACCGTAATTCGAAATTCCTTAAGAATTTCCTCTAGCTCGTCCTAGGAACGAGTGCTTTTTTAACGGGAGCAGCCGTGATTTATATTGCGTAAAATCATTTTTTGTTATTATCAGTCCATTCACTTTTCTGAAAACATTGACTTGCACAACCGTCAACTTCCTAAAGAATTCTTTGAAAAGCTACTCTTCTGATAGTACAAATTCTACATTTATTTTCAAATAATGTCAAATAAGTCTGAGCCCAATCTCTTGAAAAGGCTATAATAAAATCCTATACTGAGAATATAGGCAAACTAACTATTTATAACATAAAAAGGAGAAAAATATGGCAAATGTATCCACAGCATCAGCACAATGGCAAGGAGATTTAGAAAATGGTTCAGGTACCATCAGTCTAGATTCTTCACAAGTATTTACTGATACACCTTATAATTTTGAAGCGCGCGCAGAGCATTCGGCATCAATAACAACCCCTGAGGAACTTTTGGGTGCAGCACATGCTGCTTGTTTCAGCATGGCATTCTCATTGCTTTTAAGCGAAAAAGGTTACAAGGTCAATAATATCTATACCCAAGCAGATGTTACTTTTGCGGTAACAGCCGATGGTCCTGCGATTACAAAAATCCATCTGAAAAACCAATCTAAAATTGCTGGAATTTCTGATGATGAATTTCAAAAGTTAGCAAAAGAAATCGAAGCAACATGTCCGGTTTCTAAAGCTTTAGCATCAGTTCCTATTGAACTTGATGCGGAATTAGTAATTTAAACTACAGTTATTAACATGTGGAAAGGTGCCTCCATATCTTTCCACATGTTTTTTTGTACAAAAAATAAAGTTGTAAACATGTGTATAAGCTTTCGAGCAAGACAAGAGGAGTTGTCAAGAAAGTGTCAACTAAGTTTACATGTGGTTCATCTAGTTTTTGATTACAAACATAACACTAAGAAGTGAAGTGTGTTCATGTATGTATAATAAATTACTTTATAATTTCGATTAAGTAACTTCATAGGACTATCCTATAATTTGTAGTAGAATAAAGAGAGGAATTTCGCAAACCACACCATAATAAAAGAAAAGTAGGCCTTCAAAGGTTTACGCCCTAGAAATGAGGGAGGTGCAAGTATGCAAAAAATGAAAACAAACAAAAACGATGTGCTAAAAGAGTTGGCACAGTTGAATCGTGACGAGCTTTTTGAACGTTTAAACACGAGTTTTACGGGTTTGAACGCTGAACAGGCTGAGGAACGCTTAGACGAATACGGACCGAATGTGGTTGCAAGTCAGCAACCCGTTCCATGGTATATTATTCTGCTCCATGCTTTTAAAAATCCATTTGTTTTTGTTCTTGCTTTTTTGGCAGTTGTTTCCGCATTGACAGGAGATATGGAGGGCGCACTTTACATGTTGCTCATGGTTACCGTATCTGCTGGTGTTAGTTTTGTACAGGAATACAAGTCACAAAAAGCTTCAATCGCTTTACATGAGATGATTGAAAATACCACAAATGTTAAACGTGGAGCGGAAAATTTTGAAATCCCAATGGACGAAGTTGTTCCAGGAGATATTATTCAACTTCAAACGGGAGATATGATTCCAGCAGATGCTATTCTGCTCTCCCACCGAGATCTCTTTATCAATCAAGCCTCTTTAACCGGTGAATCTTTCCCAGTCGAGAAACGTTTACCGGAGGATTTAGATGAAGATGAGCAAATTGATTGGGAAGTTACGTCAGCACTTGATGCTCCAAATGTTCTCTTTATGGGAACTGATGTCTTATCAGGAAATGGTGAGATTTTAATCGTTAAAACTGGTGCTTCTACCATGTTCGGTGATATTGCCAGTAAAGCTACAGCAACAAAGGTTGAATCCGCTTTTGATAAAGGATTGAGCCGTGTAAGTCGCCTTCTATTGACTTTAGTTGCGATTATGTTCCCAGTTGTTTTGGTTTTGAACTGGGTAACAAAAGGCGATTTCGAAACATCATTCTTCTTTGCCATCGCCGTAGCTGTCGGTCTTACACCTGAAATGCTGCCCATGATTGTCAATGCGAACTTGGCTAAAGGTGCAGTGGCTCTCAGTAAAGAAAAAGTCATTGTAAAAAATCTATCTGCTATCCAGAATCTAGGTTCGATGGATATACTTTGTACAGACAAGACAGGCACAATTACAGAAGACCGTGTCGTTATGGTTGAATATGTAAATTCTCGTGGCAATAAGGCAGATGAAGTATTAAATTCCGCTTTTATCAATTCTAACTTCCAAACCGGTTGGAAAAATCTGATGGACGTTGCTGTCATTGACTATTTCAAAAAATTGGGCCGTGAATTGCCTGATGAAAATATTACAAAAGTAGATGAGATTCCTTTTGATTTCTCACGTCGTCTTTTATCTGTCGTTGTAAAAACCGATAATAAAAATTTAATGGTCACAAAAGGTGCCGTTGAGGAGATGCAAGCCATCTGTACACATGTAATGGAAGACGGGAAACGTGTTGAAATTACGGAAGAACGTTTAGCGGAGATGAAAGAAGTCAACCGTGAAATGAATATGCAAGGCATGCGTGTCTTAACTATTGCTGAACGAATCATTTCAGATGATGAACTAGAAGACTTTGACTCTGATAGCGAGCGTGATATGACACTTGTCGGATTTATCGGTTTCCTAGATCCGGCTAAAGAATCTGCTGCTAAAGCAATCAATAGTTTACAAAATCACGGTGTAACTGTAAAAGTGTTGACAGGTGATAATGCCATTGTAGCGCAAAAAGTTTGTGAAGATGTTGGAATTCCGGTTGATCGTTATTGTATCGGAAGTGAAATTGATCTTATGGATGATGAAGAACTGTTCAATACAGCTATGGAAGTACACCTTTTTGCAAAATTAAATCCAATGCAAAAGGCACGAATTATTGAACTTATTCGTAAGGTTCACACGGTTGGTTTTATGGGAGACGGAATAAATGACGCCCCAAGTTTACGTGCGGCAGATATCGGGATTTCAGTTGACACTGCAGCTGATATTACTAAAGACGCCTCAAATATCATTCTGCTCGAGAAAAGTTTACAGGTTTTGGAAACTGGTGTCACTGAAGGACGTAAAGTCTTTACAAACATGATGAAGTATATTCGTATCACTTTATCCTCAAACTTTGGGAATGTCTTTTCAGTCTTGGTGGCTAGCGCCTTTTTACCTTTCTTGCCAATGCTCAGTTTACAAATTTTAACTTTGAATCTGATTTATGACATGAGTCAACTTTCAATCCCTTGGGATAATGTTGACGAAGAAGACATTGCGCGTCCAGTGAAATGGCAAACTAAAGGTCTTGCCCGTTTTGCATTTATTGTTGGACCCGTGTCTTCTATCTTTGACATCATCACTTTCCTTGTATTGTGGTATGTCTTTGGCTTCAATACAGTTGCCCATGCTAACCTTTTCCAAGCAGGTTGGTTTGCAGTCAGCTTAGGTACACAAGCTTTGGCTTTCCATATCTTGCGTACCAAAAAAGTCCCCTTCTTGCAAAGTCGTCCTTCATTGCCAGTCATTCTTTCCACAATTGGCGCATTTGTCGTTGGCTTTACATTGATTTTAAGTTCATATGGATCAATTATTGACTTAGCACACTTGCCTGTTCAATTCTTCTTCTACTGGGGTCTAATTATCCTTGCTTATCTCTTATTGTTACAGTTTGTCAAAAATGTGTACTATAAGAAATACAACTAATAAAAAAAGCTTTACCATTATGGTAAAGCTTTTTTTATTAGTTTTTGTCTTCGAAATGTTTCACTAGTTGGCCAGTAACATCCGTTTCTAGCATCCGATGGATTTGACGAATCGTTGAAACAATGGCCTCAGGACTAGAATTACCGTGAGCCTTGATAACAGGAGCTTTGACACCTACTAAAGCTGCACCTCCCGCGCTATCGGTACTCATCGTGTCTTTGAGTTTGCTGAGTTCTTTTTTCACAAGAGCACCACCGATTTTAGTGGTGAAGCCTCCATTCATAATACCGTTTTTGATTTGACGCATCAGAACACTTGCAGTACCTTCGATAGCTTTAAGCACAGCGTTTCCCGTGAAACCATCAGCGACAACGACATCAGCTGCTCCAGTCAAGATGTCACGCGATTCAATATTACCAATAAAATTAATATCTTCAATATTTGAGAGTAAAGCATGCGTTTCTTTAATCATCGTTGAACCTTTTGATTCTTCAGAGCCGTTGGAGAGAAGTGCTACACGAGGATTTTTAACACCACGTACATTGGCCGCATAGTAGCTTCCTAAAATAGCAAAGTCAGCCAGATGTTCAGGTTTATTTTCAGCGTTAGCACCTAAATCTAACATATCGAAACCTGTACCATCTGCAGTAGGAAGTGTACTCATAAGAGCTGGCCGGTCTATCTGTTTGATGCGACCGACAATAAATAAGCCAGCAGCAAGCAGAGCTCCAGTGTTTCCTGCAGAAAGAACAGCATCAGCTTCACCATCTTTGACTGCTTTAACCGCACGGACGAGAGAGCTATCTTTTTTCTTGCGGATAGCTTTTACTGGCTCATCGTGGAAGTCGATAAGCTCAGTTGTTGCGATGATTTTTACGTTTTTTTCATCCTCTAAATGTGCTTTAATTGCTTCAGGTTCTCCATAGAGCTGAAACTCAATATTTGGAAATTCTTTTTTTGCTAAATTAATTCCTTTAACGATTGACTCGGGTGCAAAGTCGCCACCCATAGCATCAATTGCGATTCTCATAGTGTATCCTCCGATAATTTCTCTGTTCAATTATAACGAAAATCTTTTGTTTTAGCCAATATGATTGAGGCTGAAAACAGTCAAAAAAGTATGAGGCAAGGCTCATACTCTTGATTAATGTGCCAAAATGGCTTCGAGCTCAGTTAAGACAGCTGCGTCGCGATTGTGACCGATAACCTTATCGGAAATTTTCAAAACCTCCGGAATAGCATTCTCAACGGCTACAGCGGTACCTGCTAATTCCAGCATTTCTAAGTCATTGCTTTGATCTCCAAAAGCTGTAAGTGACTCTGGACTTGATTGGAGGTGTGTGAGCAAGTGTGAGAGGCCTGTAGCCTTGCTGATTCCAGCTGACATGATGTCAATAGAGCGGAAGCCGGTCGTTGTTGCACGAATATCGGTCATTTGTGCATTTATCCAGTCTTCACATTCGCGGATTTGTTCTGGTGGAAACTCCACACAGACTTTTAAGATTTCATCTTCAATATCATGAACTGATTGTACCAATTTTAAATCAGAATAATAGAGATTGGCAAATTCGACAAATTGTGGATCGGCTGTTTGAAGTGCATAAGCACCGTTGAGTCCTGAAAAGAGAACAACATCACGATGCATGTGTGGATTTTGACGTACAAGTTCAACGAGTTTGCTGGCCTTATCTTGACCTAAGATACTGCTGTAGAGAATCTCGCCTTGGTATTTAACCAAGGCGCCATTTTCCGCACAGAAGGCGACTTGGTCTTGGAACTCATCAAAGAGTTCTTCTAAAGCCAAGAGTTGACGTCCGCTTGCTGCACAAAAAAGATAATTTCTTTTTTTAAATTCTTTTAAAATATCACGTAGACGACTTTTATCGTAGGCACGGTTTTCGTCGAGAAAAGTGCCATCCATATCTGTCGCAAATATTTTCAATTGATTACTCATCTTGTCCCCTTATTAAAAATACTCCGCTTCAAGATAGTCTTGGCGGAGCAACAATTTATTCTTTTAAAGTTGATCTTAATCTTCAGACCAAAGTTCTTTCACTTTAGCTTGGACTTCGTCATTAGCCAAGAAGTCATCATAAGTTTCTCCAATACGATCAATGACACCGTTCTTAGAAATAACAACGATATGATTTGCTAACGTATTGATAAATTCATGGTCATGTGAAGCAAAGATAATGCTGCCTTTGAATTTTTTCAGTCCGTCATTAAGTGCAGAAATTGACTCCAAGTCCAAGTGATTAGTTGGATCATCAAGAACTAAAACATTTGCACGTTGCAACATCATTTTAGAAAGCATAACACGAACTTTTTCTCCCCCTGAAAGGACAGAAACAGACTTGAGAGATTCTTCGCCTTTGAAGAGCATACGTCCCAAGAAACCACGGAGGTAAGTATTGTCATCCTCTTCTTTAGTTAAGACAAATTGGCGGAGCCAATCCAAGATAGATTCGTCTGTCGCAAAGTCACGGCTGTTATCTTTTGGAAGATAAGAACGTGATGAAGTAACACCCCATTTAATTTCACCTGTGTATTCGATATCGCCCATCAAGGCACGAATCAAAGCAGTTGTTTGGATATCATTTTGACCGATAAAGGCAGTTTTGTCACCAGGAGCTAAGATAAAGCTGATGTTGTCAATGACTTTTTCCCCATCGATTTCGACGGACAAATTATCTACACGGAGTAAGTCATTCCCGATTTCGCGTTCTTGATCAAAACCGATGAAAGGATATTTACGAGAAGAAGGTACAAAGCTTTCCACTTCGATTTTATCCAACATTTTCTTACGTGATGTGGCTTGTTTTGATTTAGAAGCATTGGCCGAGAAGCGGGCGATGAAATCTTGCAGCTCTTTAATTTTTTCTTCAGCCTTACGATTTGCATCTCCTTGCAGACGAAGGGCAAGCTCGGAAGATTCTTTCCAAAAATCGTAGTTACCAGGATAAAGTTTGATTTTACCGTAATCCAAGTCAGCCATATAAGTACAAACGTTATTGAGGAAGTGACGGTCATGGGATACGACGATAACGGTGTTTTCAAAGTTGATAAGGAAGTCTTCAAGCCAGTTGATCGCTTGAATATCCAAACCATTAGTTGGTTCGTCCAAGAGAAGGACGTCGGGTTTACCGAAAAGAGCGCGTGCCAGAAGGACCTTAACGTGTTCGCCAGAAGTCAGATTTGCCATGAGATCATAATGTTGCTCAGTCTTAATGCCTAAGCTTTGAAGCAGTTGAGCTGCTTCGGCTTCGGCTTCGTAACCGCCCATTTCACCAAACTCCGCTTCGAGTTCAGCAGCACGCATTCCATCTTCATCCGAAAAGTCTTCTTTCATGTAGATGGCATTTTTTTCTTGTGCGATGGCATAGAGCTTTTCATTACCCATCATAACAACATCAAGCGGTGTTTGATCTTCATAGTCATAGTGATTTTGACGGAGGACAGACATACGCTCGTTTGGTCCCATTGAAACGTGACCAGTTGTGGGTTGGATTTCGCCATCCAAGATTTTTAAAAAAGTTGATTTACCGGCACCATTGGCACCGATTAAACCATAGCAGTTTCCTGCCGTAAACTTGATGTTAACGTCATCAAAAAGCTTGCGGTCAGAAAATTGTAATGAAACATCAGAAACTGTAAGCATGGATATATTTTTCTCCTAGAGTATATTGATTTATAAAAGTTAACTTTTATAAAGGTTATCGCCCTATTCTATCATATTTTAAGTCTTTTTGAAACAGCATAATTTGGGATAAAGTGCACTTTTAGTTTTATTTCAGTGTGGCTTTAGCCTAGCTTAAGTCGTGTCCATTATAATATCTTTATTCCAATAAAATTTTTCATAAAACCTACTCCTAAATGCAGAAAATGTCTGAGTGAACTCAGGCATTTTTTGTTTTTTTGATTATGATATAATGATGAAGAAATGGATATAGAACATTATAAAGATTTGGCTCTGCAAAAAAAGAAGGAGCATAAGAAATTTTTGGGCAACTTAAAAAAGAAAGCACCCAAAAACCTAGATTACATTGTAAAAGAAACACATGATGAAGTTTTTGCTGAAATCGATTGTACGGCTTGTGCTAACTGCTGTAAGAGCTTAGGTCCGCTTTTTACAGAAGCTGACATTACCCGTATTTCGAAGTATCTGCGCATGAAGGCGGCCGATTTTGAAGCCCAATATTTACGCATAGACGAGGATGGTGACAAGGTTTTTCAAACGATGCCTTGCCCCTTTCTTGGAAGTGATAATCTTTGCAGTATTTACGAGGTTCGTCCTAAGGCCTGCCGTGAATTTCCCCATACAGATCGAAAAAAGATTTATCAAATCAATAATCTGACCTTGAAAAACACAGTGACCTGTCCAGCGGCTTATCTTTTTGTAGAAAAACTGCGGAAAAAAATAGAATAAAAAAGCCTTTGGGCTTTTTTATTTGTAGTAATTTTTTATTGCTTCTAAGAAATACTCTGGAAGTTGTGCGTGTTTTTGGTTGTAATTGCTACGGAAGCGAGGATCCTCAACATACATTTGCCCTAAGCCAATATGTGCTTCCGGAGCGATAGTTTCTTCGGGCCAAAAGAGTTCCAGGATTTCTTTATGGAGGGTAATAGCTTGTTTGGCGAGATTATCATCATTGTTTTCATAAGCTTCTTCCAACATGTGAATCATTTTTTCGTGGGATTTTTGCCAATGTTTGATTTTGGCTTGATCGGCTTGGGCATATTTTTGATATGACTTATCGACGCGCTCACTGCCCCATTTTAGACGGATTTCAGCGCCATATTTATCTTCGTTTTCTTTCAGTTGCGTACTCTTGAGAAGTTCAAATTCTTGTTCATTCATGTGGTAATCTCCTTTTTCTAATTTGTATGACAGATGCTCAATCAATTTTTCAAGGTGCTTGAGTTGATCATTTAAGCGCATCAAATGTTGGCTTAAAGTTTTCTTTTCATCTTGATTTTGTGAGAGGATATTTTTGATTTGATCAAGCGGCAAGTCCAACTTTCTTAAGCTCATGATATAAAAAATTTGGGCAATATCTTGTTCAGAATATAAACGATAATCGTTTTGGTCTCTCGCTGGGGCCAGAAGTCCAACAGACTCCCAATGGCGCAAAGTTTTGGAGGTTAAACCTGTCATTTTCGTGATAGCTTTAATATTTTGCATAACGCTCCTTTCATTGATACTAATATTATATATCTTGACCTTAGGTCAAGGTCAAGGAAAAAATAAAAAAACTCATAAAAATATGAGTTTTTTATTTTGATTAGTGGAAGAGATGGCTCCGTTGGGTCATTTCTGAGATCTTTTTAGAGGTTTTTTCGAGATGGGGGAAGAATATAAGCCCAGCGACTAAAAAGACAATAGAAACGGCTACGAGGATGATGATGGCAAGCCAAGCATTTGGCCAATAAATACCACCAGCAGATTCTCGTAAGAGGTTGACCGCATGGGTAAACGGCAAGTAAGGGTTAATCGCTTGGAAGAATTTACCAGAGACTTGAATAGGGTAGTTCCCGCCCCCACCGGAAATAGAGAGGACCAAGATAATAATGGCAATCCCTTTCCCGATATTTCCAAACAAAGCTACTAGAACATAAACCATGATCATAAAGGTTATAGCAATCAGTAAGGCAAATAAGACACTATAAACAGGATTACGTACGTCTACACCAAGGCCGAAATAGTTCCCAAGGGTAACGATAAGTGCTTGTCCCAGTCCCATCACGATGAAAGTAAGCATACGTGCTGAGAATTGTTCACGTTTAGAGTAAAGCAGTTTATCTTTGCCTTCTAAGTGGAAGCCGGTGACAGCGACACTAGAGAAGAGGACAGCGCCAACCCACAAACAAAGGGCGGTATAGAACGGTGTGCTGGCTGAACCGTTATTTGCGATTGGATAGACTGCATTTTCTTGGACCTCAACAGGTTGTGTCAGGAAGTCACTTTCTTTCGTCGCATCAAGTTTTAGTAGTTTTACAATTTCGCCTAAATCAACTTCTTTTTCACCTTTACGAATAGCATCAGCGGCTTTACGAATTCCTGTTTTGATTCCTGGCCAGTCATTGACGATAAGGTCATTTGCTTGGTTCAAGGCTTTTTCAAGATCAGGCATTTTTTGATTGACTGTACCCAAAGTTTCTGTCAAATCTTTACGAATACCCGGGTAATCATTTTTGACAAAATCAGCGGCTTTATCAAGTTTTTGCTCCACAACTGGCAATTCATTTTGATAAAGTGAAGCACCTTTATTAATAGCGTTGACAATAGTGTTCATATTGCCATTAAGCATAATGTTGGCATCGTGAACTTCTTGCTTAATCGCAGGCATTTCTTTTTGATACTTTTCAAGCAAGGTAATCGCATTAGAAACCGTCTTACTTGTTGAGCTGAGCAAGGATTCAAAATCAATAGCTTGGGCTTTTGTTAGGAGACCTTGGGCATTTTTGATGGTATCGATAAGTTGGGTGAGGACGTTTTGCACTTTTGCGGTTATATCTTGAACATCTATTTGGCTAACAAGACCAGAAATGTTTTTTGCTAGGTCATCAATTTGATCTAAGTAGGCCTTAATAGAAGAAATATCTCCAGCTTGAACAAATTCATTAACCTTACCTAATCTAGTACTGATGTCTCCTAATAGCGCACTTAAATCGTTCAAGTTTTTAATAGCGGCATCAAATTCATTATTACCAGCACTCTCTTGGGCTTTTTGTAGAAAATCAATGAGATTTCTGATTGCCTCTTGTTGTTGGGGAACGCTTGCTTGATAAGCTTTGACTAGACTATCAATTTTGGCCTTTTCATCATCAGTGAGTTGCCCATCCTCAATAGCTTGTCTTATAGTAGTAACAATAGAAGAAGTACTGTCAGCCACATTTTGCAAAGCTTTTAAAGTCACTTCTACACTACTTGTAATACTTGGCAAAGCATTTTGAAGTTGCGTTGCACCGTCCAAAGTAGTAGAAGCCAGCTCATTGGCTTGATTGCCAAGTTTACGAATATCTGGCAAGGCAGTTTGGACTTGTTGAATAATAGTCAAGCCTTGTTTGGCTTCTTGGATACCCTCATTCATGGTTTGCTCAACAGAGGCAAAGTCATTGTCAATCATTGCGATCTGTTTACCAGCATTTTGAATTTCAGGGATTTTTTCTTGCAAGGTCATAATAATTGCAAGCTGATTTTTCACAGTTGGCATGCTGTCGTCCAATTGGACCACTTTCTGACCAAGTGCATCAACCTCAGGCAAATAGTCAATAAACTCATTTGCCTTAGCGAGCTTCGCTTTCAAATCAGGCATTTTGCCATGTAAATCAACGACTTGCTGAGTATATTGGTCAATTGTATCTAAATTATCGTTAGTAGATAAGATAGTATTTTTAATTTTCTGGATGCTGACCATGTTTTTATCAATGTCATATCCGATATCATTAAAGGTTTTAAGCAATGTGCTACTTGCCGTTTTAATAAATTCTTCGGAAATTTGACTTTGTAATGAAGACGCACCTTTCGAAGTAATTTTTGGGGCAATAGCATTTATTTTTTCATTGATGGAATAAACGATTTTAGGCTTCTGGATATCCCCTGTGGTAAAGCTAAGCAAATTTTTAGAGAAATCCGCTGGCAGATAGATACCTGCGTAGTACTTACCAGATTTGACACCCTTATCCAACTCTTGTTTAGAGTCAACGAACTTCCAACCGAGTTGTTTATTTTCTTTAAGATTTTTCAGGACTTCATCACCGATATTAATCGATTTGTCTTGGAATTTCTCTGTTCGGTCATCACTATAAACCGCTATTGGGAGCTGTGAAGTATTCGCATAAGGATCCCAAAGGGCTTTAATATTAAACCAAGCATATAAGGATGGAATAAACATCAAAGCAATCACTAAAAAGATTGCTATTGGATTTTTAAAGATACGCTTCCAATCCAGAATAAATAGTTTCCCAGTATTTTTTATATGTTTCACATATTCTCCTCTTTTAGTAAATCTAAGGCAGTTTTAATTTTTGTTATCAGCTAATCAGAGCCATCAACAGTTCAGAAATTTGTTCTGGTGTTTCTTTCCGTTTACGACGAATCCAAGCTTGAGTTAAACCGAAAATGGCATTAGCATAATAAGTTGTGGTGTAGATACTTTCCAACTTGTCCAGCTTTTCACGCTTAGGGTTTTGTGGCAGGATTGAACGTGCCAAAATATTTTTCAGTTGGGCTTGCATGAACTGATGGATTTCTTTACTGCCATTTTCTGAAAATAAAGCAGCATAAATCTCATTGTTATCAAGGAACTCATAAGTTTCTAACATGGTTTTATGAAGATCGCCATTATTTTTTTCAAAGACATACTCGATCGTATTAAACAAGGTTTTTTGGTATTGATCAATCATATCATACTTGTCTTGGTAATGCGTATAAAAGCCGCTTCGGCTGATTTTAGCAACCTTCACAAGCTCAGTTGTTGTGATATGATCGAACGATTTTTCCTGTAAAAGTTGTGTTATTGCGTCGCGAAGTTTTGATTTCGTACGTTCTTTTCTATTTTCCATAAATCCTCCTCTATTACTAAAATATAAAAGAACAACGTGTCTATAATTAGCAAAGATTATCATTACAACCCTTATTGAGTTTACGATATGCAATTATAGCACAAAATGGACGGAGCGTCTATAATTTTGCGTTAAAATTTTGATTTTTTTTAAGAAAGGGATTTCATTTAAAGAATATTATTACTATAGAAGAAAAAGAGCAAAAAACCGCTTGAGGCGGTTTTAAACTAATCAGGAAATGGATAACTTATGATGGAAAGAGAATCATAAGTTTGAAAATATAAAGTACGGCTATTCAAATCTACCGCACTGCGATAAACAGTATAAGTATCTGAACGTCCATCAGACTTGGGCACAGTGACAGCATTTAAAATGTGCCAAATTTCACTGATATTCTGTTGTTCATCAGCAGGCAGAATTGCACGTTCTTTAAGAATTGTGGCACGGATGAAGCGCGAGGTTGGGGTAAACCCTCCTGGAAAAACAGGCTTCCCACTGAAATCCCCAGTTGAAATACGGTTAGGTGCTAAGGGTTGAGTAGTTAGATCCATATAATCTTGTAACTTGAGGATTTCACGTTCAAATTTAGGAGCATTTGTGACCACACCGATTGTATTTTCGATAATCTCAAAACTGCCATTGCGCGGTTCAATATTAATCATACGACCTGTTGGATCGACAGCGGAGAAGTGCAAATCACTCCGGCCAAATTTATAATGCGAAAAGGTGTCGCTCATGAGTTGGACACTTTCAAGTTGGTTTATCAAATCGGCTACTGAACGACAGTTTCCTAAAGCCCAAGTGACAAATTCAAAAGGCGCGAGCTGTAATTTATCCTCATGAGCATATTCAGCGTATTCTGAGTGGTTAGAAAAAGTAAGTTTTTGGACAGAAAGTCCAAAATCATTAACGCCATCTGAGATATCCGCATGCAAATCCGGAATATTTCGTCCTACTCCTAATATAGTATAAACATTGGAGATATTCCTGTTATTATAGACACTTTTCCACTGGTAATTTTGTGGTAGAACGAGAGCTTCGGGGATAAAGCTATGCCAATCCATTGTTCTTGCGAAGATGATGCTTTCATCAGCAGCTTGCATTTTTATACTTGTACACATATTTCTATTCTAGCAAAAAAAATTTCCTAGCTTCGGATAAATGTCTTATTGACGGGCTAGGAAATATAGTTCTTCGTGTTTTCTTAGAATAAAGATAAATTATAGCAAAAGCCGAACATTTGGTGATTTAGTTTCGTGTAAGGTTGGCTGAGCCTTGAATCACAATTTTTAAAGTGATAAACTGTCTAAAAGCAAATAAAGTCAGGCAGAGATCTGGCATTTGGAGGAATTGAATATGAGAACACACACATCGGCACATCCCAAGGCTGTGAGCGCCTATCAAGTCAAGGTAGGAACCTTGGTTTCTGCTGGATTTGGTTTAGAAAACATGGATATCATGTTTCTTTCATTCGCACTATCGTCAATTATTGGTGAATTTGGTCTAACGACGACCGAAGCGGGAGCAATTTCTACAGTAACTAACTTGGGGATGTTGCTGGGCGGAATTCTTTTTGGGATTCTGGCCGATAAATTTGGACGTGTAAAAATGTTATCCCTTTCGATTCTCATTTTTGGTCTCGCAACGGGCGCGATTTATTTCTCACACAGTGTTACCTCGCTTTATATCTTACGTTTTATCGCAGGAATTGGTGGCGGTGGTGAATATGGGGTCGGAATGACTATTCTCGCTGAGAATTTCAGTAAGAAAAAGCTGGGTCGAACTTCTTCGATTGTTGCCGTTGCGGGACAAGTTGGCGCGATGTGTGCAGCAATTTTGTCAATGAGTATCTTACCCACTTATGGATGGCGTTTCTTGTTCTTGTTTGGACTTGTGCCAGTAGTTTTGACAGTCTTTATTCAAAAGCACCTGAAGGAAAGTGATTCTTTCAAAGCCATAAAAACTGAAAATAAGGGAAAAATTTCCGACTTGTTTAAAACACGCCAATTGACACACCAAACACTTGTTCTAATGTGGATGGCTATCGTTCAAATCGCTGGTTACTTTGGCTTGATGAACTGGCTCCCAACAATTATGCAGAAAAAACTGAACTTAACAGTCGCTGGCTCATCCTCATGGATGATTGCGACCATTATCGGGATGTCTCTAGGTATGTTGACCTTTGGTCAAATTTTGGATAAACTTGGTCCGAAGGTAGCTTTTGGTCTCTTCCTTATCGCTTCATCCTTGGCTGTTTATGTCTTGACCATTCCGACAACACTCGCATCACTGACTTTAGTTGGTGCCGTCGTTGGTTACTTTTCAAATGGGATGTTTACAGGATATGGCGCCGTAGTTTCTCGCTTATACCCACCAGAAGTCCGAGCCACAGCCAATAACGTGATTATGAATACGGGACGCTGTATTGGAGGCTTCTCTTCAATAGTTATTGGCTTTATCTTAGCGCATTATTCTATCATGACTGTTATGCTCTTCATCTCTGTACTCTATATTTTAAGCTTCTTGGCGATGCTTACGGTGAAGAACTTACGTGCAGGTGTTTACTGGTCGCTTTAATAGTGATAATACCGAAAAATTCAAGAGCTTTTGATATATGTTTTATTCAGTAAATGTATATAAATAATGGTTTTAAGTTTAGTAGTTTAACCTTATAAAAACCCGTAATAAACTAAAAAATAATAGAGTATTTAAACACTCTATTATTTTTTAGTTTATTTTAGTTTCTGCTATAGATTCTGAGAATTGAGGGAGATAGTCAGGAAGTAGAGAAAGAAGAATATTAGTAAGCTCATCTGATGAAATATCTGATAAATCAATTTTTTCTGTTATAACCAAGCTCATTAATTCAATATAAGCGCGTCCAAGAGCCCCAGTAATAACCATACCTACACCACCTGAAATCAACCCTCCACCAAGTGTACCAAGCCCTGGCAAGAGTTTACTTATTCCACCAACTAAGCTTTTACCAGCAATCAAGGCACCATAAATACCGAGCATACTTGAAATAACAGTTTCTATTTGATTTTTCTTAATATCTACTCCAAATATTGCAGTAATCCTAGCAATCATTGCTGTTTGGGCGCTCATCATTAGTGGACCATCTGATCCCGGTACTGGTGAAAATCCGATTCCAAAATTTGCTGCCATACTAGCTGTTACAACTTTTAAGGATTCACTTTTCTTCAAATCGATAGAAGCAGATTGAGAATGTACAAAGGCAGTATTAACACTTTCGGGTAGGACATCGAATGTTTTGTGGATCATGTCGTCTATTCCGAAAGCATGATTGGTATCAGAATCCTCGGCTAAAGTAATTACGACATCCACAATTCTAGGAACAATATTCAAAATTTCTTGTTTTAGTTTCTTTGCTTCTGTTTGATCAAAACTCTTCGTAAGTACGATAATTACAGGAATTCCTTGATCTATAATCCAATTGATTAAGTCAATTTCAACATCTTCAATCCTCGCACTATTACCTGAAATAGCATACCACGCAATGTGAATATCATCATCTAATTCTTTTGTAGACTTAGTTTTTTGTATAAGTTTTTTGATATCATTTTTCGCAATTGATTTTACAAGAGAGTGAAGATCAAATTTTGTTGATTTTAATTCAAGACCAACAGTATCATAGATTTGTATGGGGTAACCCTCTTTAGCAATTAAATTAATTTTATCAGTAATAGGTTTACCTATTCCCGTTTTTGTAAGTTCATCTCCAAAAACAGAATTAATAAGGGTAGACTTCCCAACTCCGCTTTTTCCACTCACTAAAATAGTCATTTTAGTGAGATTATTGTTTTCTTCTTCAATTTTTTCTAAAGTCTCTGAAAACAATGCTTGATATTCTTTTTTGTTATCCATAATTCTCCTTAGTTAAATAAGCAATTATTTTATGAAATATAGTTTCATATTACTTATCTACTGTATACCATGTAAAACTTGTGCATTAATAGATATCTTTTATAATTATACCAAAATGAAGTAGATTTAATACAACTAAAATAAGGTGAATAATTATTATAAATCTAATTATATATGACTTTTATAATTTAAAAATTAATAACTTAAAGTGAAATTCAAGGTATGAAAAATTTTATAAATGCTGATGTTTTTACTTACGGAGTAGCAGATAAAATAGAAATAGATTAAAGTAGGAAATAAAATAAACAAAAAAACCGCCACAGCGGTTTAATATTATTTAACTTCTTTAAAAATAACGTGTTTACGAAGTTTTGGAGAGTATTTTTTCAATTCCAAACGGTCTGGGTTGTTACGTTTGTTCTTTTGAGTAAGGTAAAGACGTTCACCAGATTCTTTGTGTTCAAGTGTAATATTTACGCGCATAACTGTTCCTTTCTGACTTTTTTACTGTTTTTATTTAGCGTCTTTTACTTGGCGGCCTTTGTAGTAGCCTTTAAGTGAAACACGGTGTGAGTGACGGTAGTCACCAGTAGTTTCGTCAAAAGTAACAGTTGGAGCTGTCATTTTGTAGTGTGTACGACGTTTGTTTTTCTTAGATTTAGAAGTGTGACGTGCAGGTACTGCCATGGTTTGATTCCTCCGTAGATTTTTTCGTTTTGGATAAGCCCAAAAACGTACTTTACTATAATACACTAATCTTTTTCAAAAAGCAAGCTTTGTAAAGTATTTTTACTTGACGTTTTTTTAAGGTGGCTATTGGGTGAAAAAGTTCTATAGATAAAGTGACAAAGACTTTTGACAGTTGTCTGGTTGGGAATATTCCCTGTTTTTTGCTAATATATAGTTAAGAATGTTGTAACTTATAAAATAAAAGCTCAGTTCTTCGGAATCAAAGTGCGACAAGGATTATTTTTCTATCCCGAGCAAATCAGTGTTCGATGAAAACTATTTTGAGTCAAACAGGGCAAAGTTTCAGGAAATTTATTTTATAAGGAGAAAACATGAAAAACTGGCAAAAACTTGTTTTAGTATTTTTCATAGCAGCTGCGTCTCTTTTGGCTCAGTTTGCTTTTAACGCACCTCTGATAGCACGATTTATCATCACTGTTGCAGGTGGTATTTTAGCACTGTCAATGTTTATTGAGATGGTTAAAACACTGCGTAAAGGAAATTATGGTGTTGACTTACTCGCAATTACTGCGATTATTGCGACACTATTGGTAGGAGAATATTGGGCCTCATTAATCATTATTTTAATGTTGGTTGGAGGTGAAACGCTTGAGGATTACGCAGCGGGACGTGCCAATCGTGAATTGTCTGCCCTGTTGCAGAAAACACCAGATATTGCCCATGTCATGCAAGAGGGTAAAGTCGTCGACATGGACTTAGATGATGTTGAGATAGGGGCACATCTCTTGATTAAGCCTATGGAAGTTGTGCCTATCGATGGGGTTCTCCTTTCAGAAGCAGCTATTCTGGATGAATCCTCTGTAACGGGTGAAACTAAACCGAATGAGTTACAACAAGGGGATGAAATTCTTTCAGGTGCAATTAATGGTAGCTCCAGTATCGAAATCCGCACAAGTGTTGCAGCAAGTGAATCCCAATTTCAAAAAATCGTTGCTCTTGTTCGTGAAGCAGAAGCAACGCCGGCAAATTTTGTACGTTTAGCAGATCGTTACGCTGTGCCATTTACGATTATGGCCTACATCATTGCAGCTGTTGCTTACTTTATCTCTGGTGACCCTGTCCGTATTGCAGAAGTATTGGTGGTCGCAAGTCCATGTCCTTTGATTTTGGCTGCGCCCATTGCTTTTGTCTCAGGAATGAGTCGTTCCTCAAAAAATGGTTTTTTAATTAAAAATGGAACCATCATTGAGAAACTTGCAACAGCCAAGGCAATTTTCTTTGATAAAACGGGAACAATTACCGATGGTAAAATCGAAGTAGATGCCATTGTTCCAGCAGAAGGAATATCGCAAGAAGAGTTACTCAATATTGTTTACACCATCGAAAAATCTTCCACTCACATCTTGGCCAAGGCTGTTTCAAGCTATGCAGAGTCACATAATGTCCAAAGTCTTGCTTTAGAAAACCTCAGTGAGGTTGCAGGATTAGGTGTGACAGGGCAAATCAATGGTCAATTAATTAAAATCGGGCGTGCAAGTTTTGTGGGCGCACCAGAGGGGTTAGATTTTGAAACAGCTTTTTATGTGTCACGTGATGGCCAATATATCGGTGCAGTAACCTTCTCAGATACTTTACGTGCCAATGCTCCCGCTGTGATTAAAGATTTACGTCAAACAGGTTTTGAGAGCATTACGATGCTGACAGGGGATAATGCTCGTGTTGCCGATAAAATTGCAGCACAAGTAGGGATTACCGAGGTTTACAGTAGTATGTTACCAGAAGAAAAGCTTGCCAAAATCCAAGCTTCAACTATTCATCCAACGATTATGGTTGGTGACGGTGTCAATGATGCCCCAGCTTTAACGCTTGCGGATGTTGGTATTTCTATCGGGACAGGAAACAATACTGTCGCTAGTGAAGCAGCTGATATTGTACTCTTGAAAAATGATTTGTCCTCTGTGACAAAAGCAGTTCATATTAGTCGTGATACATTAACCATTGCGAAACAATCGGTTTTGATTGGGATTATCATTTGTGTCATCTTGATGTTAATTGCTGCTACAGGGCTTATTCCGGCAATTATCGGTGCTCTTTTCCAAGAGGTTATTGATGTTGTTTCGATTCTTTATGCTTTAAGAGCCTTGAAGGGATTTAAGAATAAGTAATAAAAAAGGCTCTATAATTTAAAGGACTGATGAATCAAATTTTGATTCATCAGTCCTTTTTTAGTTTATTTAAATATAAAACATGTCGTCTATCTAGTAAAATTTAAGTACGACCAAAAATCTAAGATAGAAAGGACGACATGTCTTGAATAATCATATCAAAAAAATGCTACGAATTACAGATGAACATTTAGATTTAACAAATACGGAGGAATATAAAATTAAAGGGAAGAACACTTTAGTTATCTTTGGAGTCTATTCTCCCATGCCTTCGGCTTGTAGGAACTGTGGTTCAACTATTGTTGATAATGAAGGGAAAAGTGTAGTTGTTAGAAATGGAAAAAAGGAAGTAACTATTCAGTTAGATTCTTATCAAAATATGCCCACTATTTTAAAACTGAAGAAACAACGATTCCATTGTAAAAGCTGTTCGCACAATTGGACGGCACAGTGTTCTATTGTTGAAAAAAACTGTCATATCAGTAAATTTATTACTTTGAAAATTTTAGAATTATTAACTGAGAAAATCTCTATGACATTTATAGCTAAACAATGCCACGTTTCATTAACTACAGTTTTAAGAGTTCTTAAGTCAGTTGAATCACAACTCCCGCAACAACTTAAACCACGGAGTTTTCCAGAAGTTTTAATGGTAGATGAGTTTAGATCTCACGCTAGTTATGAAGATAAAATGAGCTTCATATGTGCTGATGGAGAAACAGGTGAATTAGTAGATATTTTACCTAGTAGGAAATTAGATAAAATAATCCCTTACTTCAATCGCTCTCCGTTGGAGGAAAGGGAAAAAGTTAAATTTTTAGTAACAGATATGAATGCTGCTTACTTTCAATTAACTAAAAATGTCTTTCCTACTGCTAAATTAATCATTGATAGGTTCCATATTGTGAAGCATTTGAACACCGCTTTTAATGATTTTAGAGTCCGAGAAATGAAGAGATTAATTACCAATAAGAAAAAGTCAAAAGCAAATAAATTAAAATCAAACTGGAAATTACTTCTAAAAAATCAAACAAATATTTCCATTTCAGAGTTCAAAACTTGGAGAAGTTTTCCTTCTCCAAAGTACCATCTTTTAACGGAATCTATGGTGATTGATCGACTACTCTCATTTTCTTCTGAACTAAAAGAAGCTTATGACATTTTCCATTTATTAATGTATCACTTTAGAAACAAAGATGACCGTTCCTTTTTCGAACTATTGAAAAATCTACCTGATAGCTTGGATACACAATTTAGAGATAAAATAGAAAATCTGATTTCCTATGAAGAAGGTATTAGAAACGCTCTTAAATATAATTTTTCCAATGGAAAAATTGAAGCTAAGAACACTCATATAAAAACACTTAAAAGAGTTTCCTATGGATTCAACTCATTTACAAATATGCGTATAAGAATTTTCTTGATAAACGGCCTTATTAAAATTAAATAACTAAAAAAGATGATAAATCTGAGAGTAATCTCAAGTTTATCATCTTATATATCCGACTCATCAGTCCGATTTGACAAAGAGCCATTATTGTGTTATTATCACAATATGAGAAAGGAGGCAAAAAGTAATGGGAATTGATTTCATTAATGTCGAGTTTAGAAAGCATGTAAAAGTTTCAGGGGATTTAGGTACAACGGGATCAGTATGTCCTTTTTCACAAAAACAAAAAATGGAAACACTACCGGAAAACTTTTTGCCTCCTTTTATATAATGGGCAAAAATTTATGAATCTATTGCATTTGTAAAAATGCATACGAATGATTAGGCACCGGTTGTTAAACTGGTGCCTTTTTTTTGTTTGATCAGTTCAGTTAGTTTGGAGAACCGAATCTTTAATCATGCTGTAGAAATATGGTGAGTTCGTTGATTTGGTTTTACAATATAAATAGATATGAGGTGAGGTTTATGGTGAAAGCAGTGGATTTAGCCTCCTAAAATCACAATATATTTTAGGAGGAAATAAAATGAAAAAGGATAGTAAATCTAAAGAAATGATTCAATCTGAAAAAAGGGGTTCTACTAGGCTTTTAATGATGGTACTCTCCCTATCTGTACTTGTAGGTTCAATTACGGCTGATTCAGTCAATCCCGTACTTCCACTAATAAGCAAAGCTTTAGAAGCTTCGAAATCTCAAGTGAGTTGGATAGTTAGTGGTATTGCACTTGTTCTTGCGATTGGAGTTCCGATTTATGGTCGAATCTCAGACTTTTTTGAGTTACGAAAGCTATATATCTTTGCCATTATGATTCTGGCAAGTGGTAGTCTTTTATGTGCAATTGCCCCGAACCTCCCATTGTTGGTTTTGGGAAGAATGGTTCAGGGTGCTGGGATGTCCGCAATTCCAGTTCTATCAGTCATTGCAATTTCGAAGGTTTTCCCACAAGGAAAACGTGGGGGAGCTTTGGGAATTATCGCAGGAAGTATTGGTGTTGGAACTGCTGCTGGTCCAATATTTGGTGGAGTAGTTGGTCAATATTTAGGGTGGAATGCCTTGTTTTGGTTCACATTTTTGTTAGCCATTATGATTGTTATTGGTGCCTACTACGCGTTACCGACAATTAAACCGGCAGAATCCGTAGGAAGCAATAAGAACTTTGATTTCATTGGTGGTTTATTCCTCGGCCTCACAGTAGGATTACTCCTTTTTGGCATCACTCAAGGAGAAACTTCTGGTTTTTCTTCGTTCTCATCGTTAACTAGCCTAATTGGTTCTGTTGTAGCTTTGGTGGGATTTATTTGGAGAATTGTTACCGCAGAAAATCCATTTGTACCACCTGTCCTGTTCAATAACAAGGATTATGTCAATACGGTCATAATTGCATTTTTTTCGATGTTTGCTTATTTCGCTGTTCTTGTGTTCGTCCCATTACTAGTCATTGAGGTGAATGGACTCTCTTCTGGACAGGCTGGAATGATATTGTTGCCAGGTGGTGTGGCTGTTGCAATCTTATCTCCCTTCGTTGGCCGTCTTTCTGATCGATTTGGGGATAAACGTCTGATAATTACTGGGATGACTCTGATGGGGCTGTCTACCTTATTCTTGTCCACCTATGCATCTGGTGCTTCACCTCTGTTAGTTTCCGTGGGGGTCCTCGGAGTAGGGATTGCTTTTGCATTCACGAATTCTCCCGCAAATAACGCCGCAGTAAGTGCACTCGATGCAGACAAGGTTGGTGTCGGAATGGGGATTTTCCAAGGTGCTTTGTACCTTGGAGCAGGAACTGGAGCAGGTATGATTGGAGCATTATTATCCGCTCGACGTGATGCTACTGAGCCGATAAATCCATTATATATATTGGACGCTATGTCCTACTCAGATGCGTTCCTTGCAGCTACAGGGGCAATACTCATTGCCTTAATAGCTGGATTAGGTTTAAAAAAGCGTGGGTAATAACTTAGTTATGTAAAGATTAGTTATTGTTTAGTTCATCTTCTATAGTTTAAGCTGTAAATAAATAGCTTAGGAATCACGCAAATTTGAATTTCTTAGAATAGAATACTTTTAAGTAACTCAACTTTCGTACACTGTTTTATTGGTGCGAAAGTTGAGTATGTTAAGGATGAAACAATGAAAACATTGGTGATCGTTTCTCACCCAGATATGCCAAATTCTCGAATCAATAAAGTTTGGGTAGAAAAAGCAGCGTCTTATTCAAACGAAATTACCATTCATGATCTTTATAGAGAGTATCCTGATTTTATTATAAATGTAAAAAGAGAGCAGGAATTAGTTGAAAATCATGATAATATTATTTTTCAATTTCCATTATATTGGTATAGTTCTCCTTCATTATTAAAAAAATGGATCGATGAAGTGATTATATATGGATGGGCTTACGGATCAAAGGGTAAAAGAATATTTTATAATCGAAAATTAGGATTAGCTATATCAGCTGGCGTAAAAAAAGGTGAATTTACAAGTATGGGTAAAAACAAGCATACATTAACCCAGATGTTAACACCATTCAAATCTTTATGTGCATAGATTCATGCTGAATATGTACCAGAGTTTGTACTTTACGGTGCTAATTCGGATATGAAGGGCGAAGAGATACAGAAAAGTGCTAATGAGTATTTGCAATATATTAAAAAGTATTATTTAAGAGCGTTTCTAATACCTTCTTCATAGGAAATCAGATTTTCTATTTTATCTCTAAATTGTGTATCCAAGCTATCAGGTAGATTTTTCAATAGTTCGAAAAAGGAACGGTCATCTTTGTTTCTAAAGTGATACATTAATAAATGGAAAATGTCATAAGCTTCTTTTAGTTCAGAAGAAAATGAGAGTAGTCGATCAATCACCATAGATTCCGTTAAAAGATGGTACTTTGGAGAAGGAAAACTTCTCCAAGTTTTGAACTCTGAAATGGAAGAGATTCTTAAAGGTTATCATAATAAAATAGAGACATACCACTTACAAAAAAGTTATCGCTCAAGTGGGGCTATTACTGAAACTTTTAATGAATTAATTGCTTCAAATCGCCAAGTAGAGCCTGTACAGGCAAAAGGTGAGCCAGTTGTTAAAACTAAAATTAAGAGCAATCAAGACTTTAAAGTTTTAGTTGAAAACAAGTTAGCTGAAAAAGAAGTATCAGCAGTGACGAGGCTCTATAATTTAAAGGACTGATGAATCAAATTTTGATTCATCAGTCCTTTTTTAGTTTATTTAAATATAAAACATGTCGTCTATCTAGTAAAATTTAAGTACGACCAAAAATCTAAGATAGAAAGGACGACATGTCTTGAATAATCATATCAAAAAAATGCTACGAATTACAGATGAACATTTAGATTTAACAAATACGGAGGAATATAAAATTAAAGGGAAGAACACTTTAGTTATCTTTGGAGTCTATTCTCCCATGCCTTCGGCTTGTAGGAACTGTGGTTCAACTATTGTTGATAATGAAGGGAAAAGTGTAGTTGTTAGAAATGGAAAAAAGGAAGTAACTATTCAGTTAGATTCTTATCAAAATATGCCCACTATTTTAAAACTGAAGAAACAACGATTCCATTGTAAAAGCTGTTCGCACAATTGGACGGCACAGTGTTCTATTGTTGAAAAAAACTGTCATATCAGTAAATTTATTACTTTGAAAATTTTAGAATTATTAACTGAGAAAATCTCTATGACATTTATAGCTAAACAATGCCACGTTTCATTAACTACAGTTTTAAGAGTTCTTAAGTCAGTTGAATCACAACTCCCGCAACAACTTAAACCACGGAGTTTTCCAGAAGTTTTAATGGTAGATGAGTTTAGATCTCACGCTAGTTATGAAGATAAAATGAGCTTCATATGTGCTGATGGAGAAACAGGTGAATTAGTAGATATTTTACCTAGTAGGAAATTAGATAAAATAATCCCTTACTTCAATCGCTCTCCGTTGGAGGAAAGGGAAAAAGTTAAATTTTTAGTAACAGATATGAATGCTGCTTACTTTCAATTAACTAAAAATGTCTTTCCTACTGCTAAATTAATCATTGATAGGTTCCATATTGTGAAGCATTTGAACACCGCTTTTAATGATTTTAGAGTCCGAGAAATGAAGAGATTAATTACCAATAAGAAAAAGTCAAAAGCAAATAAATTAAAATCAAACTGGAAATTACTTCTAAAAAATCAAACAAATATTTCCATTTCAGAGTTCAAAACTTGGAGAAGTTTTCCTTCTCCAAAGTACCATCTTTTAACGGAATCTATGGTGATTGATCGACTACTCTCATTTTCTTCTGAACTAAAAGAAGCTTATGACATTTTCCATTTATTAATGTATCACTTTAGAAACAAAGATGACCGTTCCTTTTTCGAACTATTGAAAAATCTACCTGATAGCTTGGATACACAATTTAGAGATAAAATAGAAAATCTGATTTCCTATGAAGAAGGTATTAGAAACGCTCTTAAATATAATTTTTCCAATGGAAAAATTGAAGCTAAGAACACTCATATAAAAACACTTAAAAGAGTTTCCTATGGATTCAACTCATTTACAAATATGCGTATAAGAATTTTCTTGATAAACGGCCTTATTAAAATTAAATAACTAAAAAAGATGATAAATCTGAGAGTAATCTCAAGTTTATCATCTTATATATCCGACTCATCAGTCCGATTTGACAAAGAGCCATAAAAAATCGTCAGTTTTGACGATTTTTCTTTTGGTTTTCGATCCATTTCTTACGTTCATTTAAGGCCCATTCGTATTTGCCCATCTTATCAGGGTGGAAGTAATCTGCTTTTCGCAGTTTATCGGGTAGATAATCCTGCTTCACCCAATGTTCTGGGAAATTATGTGGGTACTTATAACCCTGACTTCGCCCAAGATCCTTAGCTCCCGCATAGTGCCCGTCTTGTAAGTGCGCAGGAATGGGAAGATTTCCGTATTTTCCTAAGTCTTCTATTGCCGCATCCAGAGCCATATAAGCGGCATTGGACTTAGGGGAGAGGGCAAGGTCAATTATGATATTTGCTAGCGGTATCCTTGCCTCAGGAAACCCTAATTTTTCTGCAGCTTGTAAACCTAACATTGTATGAACAGCGGCTTCTGGATTGGCAAGACCGATGTCTTCATAAGCCATTACTGTCAATCTTCGTGCCAGACTTTGAAGGTCTCCGCCTTCAATTAGACGTGCAGCATAGTGTAAACTTGCGTTTACATCAGATCCGCGGATTGATTTTTGTAAGGCACTAAGCAAGTCATAATGAGCATCGCCATCTTTATCAAAACTTAGTGCTTTACGTTGAAGTGAGTTTTCCATATCTTCCAGGGTTACATGATGGTTTTCGGAAGATAAGACGGCAAGTTCCAAAGCATTGTAAACCGCGCGTAAATCACCGTTGGTTGAGTGTGTGAGAAAGTAAAGAGCATCATCGTCAAGAGTAACATGAAAGTTAAAGCCTCGTTCCGTATCTTCAAGGGCAAGGTTTACAGCATTCTGTAAATCATCACTTTCTAGAGGCTTTAACTCAAAAATCTGCACACGACTACGGATGGCAGGCACAACACTAAAATAAGGGTTTTCCGTAGTAGCGCCAATTAAGATAATTTGACCATTTTCTAACAGAGGCAGGAGAAAATCTTGCTTAGGTTTATCCAGACGATGAATTTCATCTAAGAGAAGAACTAGTTGTCCAGAAAATTCCGCCTCAGCGGCAATTTCTTGCAGTTTTTTCTTGCTGTCTGTTGTTGCATTAAAACTACGGAAAGCGGCATTCATCGTGCCGGCAATAGCAGAGGCAATGGAAGTTTTACCAATTCCCGGAGGGCCGTAAAGAATCATGGAAGTCAAAAGTTTTGTTTCGACCATCCGGCGAATGATTTTTTTAGGGCCAACAAGATGAGATTGCCCAATAATCTCGTCAATATTACGCGGTCGCATTCGGCGGGCTAAATTTTGATGTGTCATATAAAGCGGTTCTCCTTACTACCTAGAGATAATAGGCGTAAATTAAGCTGTCAACATAGAGACCATCAATGAAATACTCTTTTTTGAGTCGCCCTTCAAGTTGAAATCCTAGATGCTCGTAGAGAGCTACTGCTTTAGGGTTGCTTGACATTGCATTGATGGTAATCTTTTCATATTTTTCGGTACGTGCTTCGTGGATAAGATGTTGGATAAGCTGAGTCGCCACACCTTTTCCTCTTGCTTCTTTTACAGTCATTACACCGAAAGTAATTACATGTGAACCAAATTCAGACTTATTGCGGGGACCGTAATCTAAAACACCCAAAATAACACCCTCTTCTTCCGCAAGAAGATAACGTGTTCCCTTCAATATTTTCTTCATTATTTTCTCAGCAGAGCTGTTGATGACAAAGGGTGTGGATTTTAAAGTCCAGTTTTGATTTTCGATTTTAGCCACATAAGCGAAATCATGGGGTTCGATAGGTCTGATTTTCATATATTTCTCTCTAGAGATAATTTTTATTTCTGTTATAATTATAACAGAAAAGTATTACGACGTTTAAACTCCCAATTGCTATTTTAATTCGAAGCATTGGAGAGGAAATTGCTTGTAACAGAAAAAAGAGGTAGAAAATGGCAAAGTACGGTTTTTTAGATATTTTAGATGAAGAATTGAGCAAGAATTTCAGTTATGATTTTGAGATAAATTGGGATAAAAGAAATTTCGCTGTCGAAGTCAGCTTCCTTTTGGAAGCTGCAAATCCAGAAGGCGTTGTTCTTTCGGATGCAGATGGTGTCGAGTCAGAAGAAAATGTACTTTATGAAGATGCTGTGATTTTTTATAATCCGAACAAGTCGAAGTTTTCAGAAGAAGACTATTTAGCAGGTGTGGCTTATTCAGACAAGGGCTTATCTCGTGAATATATTACTTACTTTGTTGAGTTCTTACAAGAAACAGCGGATGAAGGTTTAGATGCTTTGATAGATTTCTTAAATTCCGATGAAGAAGAATTTATGCTTGAATTTGATCAAGAAAAATTTGAAAAAGGTTTGGAAAATCTTGAGGAGACAACTTTTTTCAAGTATCCTCGTTATTAATATAAGGAAGAGAATAGCAATAATATGAATAATTGGAACAGTATCACCGTACGCATCATTCGTGCAGCGGAAGAAGCAATCAGTAATATTTTAGTTGAAGCAGGATCAGCAGGAGTCGAAATTAACGACAGTGCAGATTATCTTAATCACAAGGACCTTTTCGGAGAAGTGCTTCCTCAGGTAGAACAGTCAGAAATGGTGGAAGTGACTGCTTATTATCCGGAAAATATGCCAGTTACTGAGCTCAAGTCAGATATTGAACAAAAGGTAAATGCTTTAGCAGGAAGCTTTGACGTGACCAACGTTGAAGTACGTACAAATAATCTTGCAGAACAAGATTGGGCAGATGCTTGGAAAAAGTATTTTGAACCAGCTCGTATTACTCATGATTTGACGATTGTCCCAAGTTGGACAGATTATACTCCACAATCTTCAGCGGAGAAGCTGATTCGCCTTGATCCAGGGATGGCTTTTGGTACAGGTACGCACCCAACAACAAAAATGAGTCTTTATGCTCTAGAACAAATAATTCGCGGTGGCGAAACGGTCTTGGATGTAGGTACAGGTTCCGGTGTGCTCTCTGTAGCTAGCGCTTATCTTGGCGCAAGTGAAATTCATGCCTATGATATTGATGAAGTTGCTGTGCGTGTAGCACGTGAAAACATCGAGCTTAACCCAAATACGGATAAAATTTCAATCTCAGCCAATAATTTATTGGAGGGTATCGAGCAACAAGCAGAAGTTATCGTAGCAAATATCTTGGCAGATATTCTTGTACTTATGACTGACGACGCTTTCCGTCTCGTCAAAGATGAAGGTTATTTGATTATGAGTGGTATCATCGCTGATAAGGCAGATAAAGTTATTGCATCCGCAGAAAATGCTGGTTTCTTCCTTGAAACGCGTATGACTCAAGGTGAATGGAACTGTGTGATTTTCAAAAAGACAGAAAACCGTGAAGGGGTAATTGGCGGTTAAGTATGGCAAATCAATATTTTGTGTTCAAAAAGCAACCAGAAATTGGTGAAGACTTTACTATTGACGATAAGGCAGCTGTTCATCACATTTTTACAGTCATGAGGACGAGTGTGGGGGAGAAGATACAGCTAGTTTTTGAAGAGGGGAAAGTGGGCCTTGCCGAAGTTGTTTCTAGCGAGCTATGTACGGTACGTTTATTAGAGGTACTGGAAGTGCAAACGGAACTTCCAGTTCACATTACTGTAGCGCTTGGTTTCCCTAAAGGCGATAAATTAGAATTTATCAGTGAGAAGGCAACGGAACTTGGCGCAAGTGCAATCTGGGCTGCGCCCTTCAAATGGTCTGTGGCCAAATGGGACAGCAAAAAGCTTGCTAAAAAGAAGGAAAAATTAGATAAAATTGTATTGGGTGCTGCAGAACAATCTCGCCGTCAAATATTGCCAGAAATCTGTTTTTTTGAAAAACTGTCTGAACTGGTTGCTACATTTTCTCAATTTGACCAAGTTTTAATTGCTTATGAAGAATCTGCTAAAGCAGGGGAGCAAGCGAAGTTGGCTCAAAGTATGGCGAGTTTAAAACCAGGCCAAAAAGTTTTGCTGCTTTTTGGACCAGAAGGTGGTATTGCACCGGAAGAGATTGCGCTATTTGAACAAGCAGGTGCAGAGATTGTCGGGCTTGGACCGCGTATTATGCGTGCTGAGACAGCACCGCTCTACGCCTTGTCGGCCTTTTCAACTTACTTTGATTTGTTGAAATAAACCGAACAAAGAGACGAAAACTCGCGCTTTAAGGACTAAAAGCGTAAATTTATAGGCAGAAATGTGTTAGAATAGTAAAAATATATCAAGGAGGAAAGTGGAGCTACTTCACAGGAAATAAAATATGCCCTCAGAACCAAATCTTACCGGAGATCAAGTGGTTAAACTTGCTTCCGCATACATGAATGAAAAAGATATCTTGCTGGTACGTAAAGCTTTACAGTGTGCATCAATAGCTCACGCTGAACAGTATCGTGCTAGCGGAGAACCTTACATTATCCATCCTATCCAAGTGGCGGGAATTTTAGCTAAACTACAGCTTGATGCAGCAACTGTATCGGCAGGCTTTTTGCATGATGTTGTTGAAGACACTAACTTTATACAGTCAGACTTGGTGGAACTTTTTGGTGAAGAGATTGCGAATATTGTTGATGGAGTAACGAAGCTTGGTAAAGTAGAATACAAATCGCATGAAGAACAACTTGCGGAAAATCACCGTAAGATGTTGATGGCCATGAGCAAGGATATTCGAGTTATCTTGGTCAAACTTGCCGACCGTCTTCATAATATGCGCACTCTCAAAAATCTCCGACCAGACAAACAAAAACGTATTTCAAGTGAGACTATGGCGATTTATGCGCCGCTTGCACACCGCTTGGGTATTGGAAGCATTAAATGGGAACTTGAAGATCTCTCTTTCCGTTATCTTAATGAAACAGAGTTCTATCGTATCCGTGGCTTAATGAACGAAAAACGTGCAGCGCGTGAAAATTTAGTTGAAGAAGTGATTGAGAAGCTAAATGAGCGTATGAAAGATGCACAAGTTGACGCTGAAATCTATGGGCGACCAAAGCATATCTATTCTATTTATCGTAAAATGCACGATAAGAAAAAGCGTTTTGATGAAATTTATGACCTTATTGCCATTCGCTGTTTGACAAACTCGACAAGCGACGTTTACACGACACTAGGGTATATCCATGATTTATGGAAACCGATGCCTGGGCGTTTCAAGGACTATATTGCTAACCCTAAAGCTAATGGTTACCAGTCTGTTCACACCACGGTTTACGGTCCTAAGGGGCCGATGGAATTCCAAATCAGAACCCATGAGATGCATCAGATTGCTGAGTACGGGGTCGCAGCACACTGGGCTTACAAACAAGGGCGTAAAGCTAAAGTTGACGTTCATGAGATTTCGGAAACACTAAACTGGATTAACGAATTGGTGGAACTTCAAGAACAATCAGGTGACTCCGCAGAGGAATTTGTTAAAGCAGTTCAGGAAGATATTCTTGGCGACAAAATTTATGTGTTTACACCAACAGGAGCAGTTCAGGAATTGCCAGCTGGCTCCGGTCCTATTGACTTTGCATATGCTATTCATACGCAAGTGGGAGATCATGCAACAGGTGCGAAGATTAACGAGCGGATGCAACCGCTGAATTATGTTCTGAAAACAGGTGATAAAGTAGAAATTATTACTTCCAAAACGTCATTTGGACCAAGTCGTGATTGGATTAAGCTCGTTAAGACCAATAAAGCCCGTAACAAGATTAAGCAATTTTTCAAGAGTCAAGATAAGGAACTCTCTATCCACAAAGGTCGTGAAATGCTGCAAACGGAACTTGCAGAGAATGGTTTCACACCGAACCAATATTTGGATAAAAAACATTTGGACGAAGTACTTGAAAAATTAAGTTATCGGGACAGTGAAGCCCTGTTTGCCGCAGTTGGTTTTGGGGAAATATCAGCAACTTCTGTATTCAATCGTTTGACAGAAAGTGAGCGCCGTAAAGTTGAGAAAGAAAAGCTGAAAGCTGAATCTGAACAACTAATGAAGGGCGAAGTCAAACGCGAAAACAAAAATAAAAATGTCATGAAAATTCGCCATGATGGTGGTGTGAGTGTTTCTGGCGTTGATAGCATGTTGGTGCATATCAGTAAATGTTGCAACCCTGTGCCAGGGGATAAGATTGTCGGCTATATCACTAAAGGTCGAGGGGTTTCCATCCACCGCGCAGACTGTAAAAATGTTCGCAGTCAAGAAGATTATGAAAAACGTCTGATTGATGTAGAATGGGATGATTCACAACACCTCACTAAAGAATACGTGGCCAATATCCATGTGTATGCGTTTAATCGTCCAAATCTGCTTAATGATATCGTTCAAGTGTTGTCTAATACAACAAAAAGTTTGATCTCAATTAATGCTCATCCAACAAAGGATAAAAAAATGGCCAATATCCATCTTTCTATTGGAATAAAAAATCTATCTGATTTGACTTTGATTGTTGATAAGATTAAGATGACACCAGATGTCTATAGTGTTAAACGGACCAATGGTTAACATAAAATAGCAAAAAACTGTCCTTTTGGATAGTTTTTTTGTTAAAATGAAATTATGAAAATAGTAATCCAAAGAGTTAAAGAAGCTTCAGTAAAAATTGAAAATAAAATCAGAAATCAAATCACATCTGGCCTATTACTTCTCGTTGCAGTAGAAGATGCAGATACAGATTTTGACTTAGATTATGCCGTACGCAAGATCAGTAAAATGCGTATTTTTTCAGATGAAAATGGCAAGATGAACTTATCTGTACAAGATATCTCTGGCGAAGTACTTTCTATCTCACAGTTTACACTCTATGCGGATATTCGCAAAGGAACACGCCCAAGCTTTTCGCAAGCCGGGAATCCAGCATATGCAGAAGCGATGTATCTTAAATTTAATAAAAAGCTTAACCAGATTGTTCCGACTAAAGCAGGAGAATTCGGTGCAGATATGGAAATCAGTTTAATTAATGATGGGCCAGTAACAATAATTATTGATACAAAAAGTGCACGAAAATAGAAAGCAGAGGACAATCGATGACAGTTAAAAATATCATTTTTGATCTCGGCGGTGTGATTCTTGATCTAGATTTTGAAAGAATGATACAGCAATTCCACAAATTAGGTATTTCAGATTTCGAAGATTATTTCACCTTGAAAAAACAGGCGGATTTTTTCGAAGCTTTGGAGTTGGGACTCATTACACCAGAAGGATTTTGTGACCGCCTTCGAGAAGAAGCAAAAGTCGATGTGGATAATGAGGCGATAGAAGAAGCTTGGAATCTTATTTTGAAAGATTTCAGTTCAGAGCGGATGAATTATTTTGAAAGAATTTCTGAAAAATATAACATTTTTCTCTTTTCAAACACTAACAGTATTCATGCAAAATGTTTTGAAAAAAGATGCTCAGAACAAACGGGAAGAACTTTGGAGTCTTACTTTAAACAGGTGTTTTATTCACATAGTTTACACCTGAGAAAACCAGATATGGCTGCGTTTAAAGAGGTTTTAGAATGCTCTGGTTTACAGGCGGCGGAAACTTTGTTTATAGATGATAATTTAGCTAATATAGTGGGAGCACAGAAGGTGGGGCTCCAAACAATTCATCTCCAAAAGCCTCAGACCATTCTCGACTTAGAAATTGATTAGCGTCAAGTCAATTGATAAATAAAAACTCCAGAAGGAGTTTTTTTGCTTTTCTGACTAGCCAAATTGAAGTAAATAGTATAAAATTTATAAAGCTAAATATTTTTAGGAGTATTCTACAGTTATGTTTTATATATTTTTACGCGGTTTAGTTCGCTTTTTACTTTTCATATTTAATGGTAAGGCTACATACCATCACACGGAACGCATTCCAGACAAGTCTGAGAATTATATTTTGGTAGCGCCACACCGCATGATTCTTGATCCTGTTTACATGGCTTTTGCGACACGTCCAAAACAGTTTATCTTTATGGCCAAGAAAGAGCTTTTTAAAAATCCTTTCTTTGCGTGGTGGATTAAAAAATGTGGGGCTTTCCCAGTCGATCGTGAAAATCCTGGACGTGAAGTCATTCAGTATCCAGTAAAGATGCTAAAAAAATCAGATAAATCTCTCATCATGTTTCCAACAGGTTCACGACACTCCAACGAACTCAAAGGCGGTGTTACGATTATCGCTAAAATGGCAAAAGTTCGGATTGTTCCTGCTGTTTATCAAGGTCCTTTATCAATGAAGGGTATTTTTAAGCGTGAAAAAGTACAATTGAATTTTGGGGAACCTATTGATATTTCAGATATTAAAAAAGCAAATGCTGAAGGTATCGAAGAAGTAAATCGCCGTTTGGAAGCTGCATTTGCTCAACTCGATAAGGAAATCGATCCAAATTACAAATACGTTGCTAAATAATACAGCTGTATTTATATTTTTGAGGTAACTATTGGAAAAAACCTTTAAAAATGCTAAAATTAAGGAAATATCCCTTATTGGATAGTAAACGGAGAATACATGGCAAATATTATTAAAAAATTAGTAGAAAACGACAAAAAAGAGCTCAAAAGATTACATAAAATGGCTCAAAAAGTCGAATCATACGAAGAAGAAATGGCTGCCCTTGCAGATGAGCAACTGCAGGCCAAAACAGAAGAATTTAGAGAACGTGCAGCTGCCGGTGAGAGTCTTGACGACATGCTGTATGAAGTTTTTGCTGTCTGCCGTGAAGCAGCAAAACGTGTCCTTGGTCTTTTTCCTTTCCACGTGCAAATTATGGGGGGGATTGTCCTCCACAATGGTGACGTTCCGGAGATGCGTACTGGTGAAGGTAAAACTTTGACAGCTACCATGCCAGTTTATTTAAATGCGATTTCTGGCAAAGGTGTACACGTAGTAACAGTCAACGAGTATTTGACAACACGTGATGCAACCGAAATGGGTGAATTATACAACTGGCTCGGTTTGACTGTTGGACTTAACCTTAACTCTAAGTCACCAGAAGAAAAACGTGAAGCATATAACTGTGATATCACTTATTCGACATCATCCGAGCTTGGTTTCGACTACTTGCGTGACAACATGGTCACTCGTTTTGAAGATATGGTACAGCGTCCGCTCAACTATGCTCTTGTCGATGAGGTTGACTCCATCTTGATTGATGAGGCGCGCACACCATTGATTATTTCAGGTCAAGCAGAGGGCTCTTCTGCGCTTTATTACCGTGCAGATCAGTTTGCTAAGACTTTGGTTGGTCGTGAAGATTATGAAGAGGGCGATGACTATAAGATTGACTTGCAATCTAAAACTATCTCACTCACAGATGAGGGGATAGATAAAGCAGAACGTTTCTTTGATATTGAAAACCTTTATGACATGGAAAATGTTGCCTTGACTCACTTTGTGGACAATGCACTCCGTGCCAATTATATCATGCTTCATGACATCGATTATATGGTTGATGATCAACAAGAAGTCTTGATTATTGACCAGTTTACAGGTCGGACAATGCCTGGTCGTCGCTATTCTGATGGTTTACACCAAGCGATTGAAGCCAAAGAAGGTGTGCCGATTCAAGATGAATCTAAAACCATGGCTTCAATTACGATTCAAAACTACTTCCGTATGTACAAAAAATTGTCAGGGATGACTGGTACAGCGAAAACGGAAGAAGAAGAGTTCCGTGAAATCTATAATATTCAAATTATCCCGATTCCAACGAACCGCCCAATCCGACGTGTGGACCATTCAGACTTGCTTTATCCAACCCTTGAAGCAAAACTAAATGCTGTCTTGGATGACGTGAAGAAACGTCATGCTGAGGGACAACCTATTTTGATTGGTACTGTGGCTGTTGAAACTTCTGAGATTATTTCGAAAAAATTGGTCGAAGCTAAAATCCCGCATGAAGTTTTGAATGCGAAAAACCACTTCCGTGAAGCACAAATCATTATGAATGCCGGTCAACAAGGAGCGGTAACCATTGCGACCAATATGGCTGGTCGTGGTACAGACATCAAGCTTGGCCCTGGTGTTAAAGAACATCCAAATCCAGAATATCAAGGTCTTGCGGTAATCGGTACTGAACGTCATGAAAGTCGTCGTATCGATAATCAGCTCCGTGGACGTTCTGGTCGTCAAGGGGATGCTGGTGTCTCTCAATTTTATCTTTCACTTGAAGATGATTTAATGAAACGTTTTGGTTCCGAACGCGTTTCTGCCTTCCTTGATCGTATGCGTATCAGTGGTGATGATGCCGTCATCAAATCTGGCTTAATCACACGACAAATCGAAGGTTCACAGAAACGTGTCGAAGGAAATAACTACGATTCACGTAAACAAGTCTTGCAATATGATGATGTGATTCGTGAACAACGTGAAGTTATTTATGCACAACGCCATGAAGTGATTGTGGCGACTGAAGATATGACACCTGCTCTGTATGGTATGTTTAAGCGTACAATCGATCGCCAAGTTGATGGCCATGCAGCAACAGGGGATCTTCAAGAAGAAGCAAATCTGCTCAATCTTTATGAAACTGTTGAAAATACAATGCTTTCAGCGGATGTCTTTAGCATTGAAGATCTTCGTGGTAAAAGCCCACAAGAAATTAAAGATTTTCTTTTTGAAAAAGTTAAAGAACATTATGCAACACAAATGGAACGCTTGGGCGATAAAGAGCGTCAGATTGACTTCCAACGTGCTGTTATCCTTCGTGTAGTAGACAACAATTGGTCTGAGCATATCGATCATTTGGATCAAATGCGTCAGTCTGTAGGCTTACGTGGTTATGCACAAAACAACCCGATTGTTGAATATCAAGAAGAATCACACAAAATGTTTAATAACATGATTGGAGCTATTGAGTTTGAAGTAACTCGTTTGATGATGAAAGCTCAAATTCATCCGCAAACCGCTGTTCAAGAACAAGCACCGCGTGTAACTGTAACGGCTTCACAAGAAAACTTGACAAATGTGGGACAATCCTCTGCAGAAGGTATTGATTTCAGTAAAGTTGGCCGTAATGACATGTGTCCATGTGGTTCAGGTAAAAAATATAAGAACTGTCATGGTCGCGTTCACACAGCTTAGATAAAAAAGTGATAAAATAGACGAAACACCCTAACTTAGGGTGTTTCATTTTTCTAAGTTGATAAATACAAAAGATATCAATAAATTGAAAGGAGAAAGATGTCTTTCAAAATAATAAGCCCAGAGATAAATGTTGATGCAGTCAAAATGCTGGGCCACCTTGATAGCGAACAACATCAGCGAAAAGAAGCAAGAGACAGAGAATTAGAAGCAATTATCAAAGGTGAAGATTCCCGGCTTTTATTAATTATTGGTCCTTGTTCCTCGGACAATGAAGCAGCTGTTCTGGAGTACGCACATCGTTTGGCTAAACTCCAAGAAAAAGTAAAAGACAAGATTTTCATGGTAATGCGTGTTTATACAGCGAAACCGCGAACAAACGGGGAAGGTTATAAAGGAATCATTCATCAACCAGATGCAGCAGGTGAAGCTGATCTTATTAATGGTATTCGTATGGTACGTGATCTTCACTATAAAGTTATTACACAAACTGGACTGACCACTGCTGATGAAATGTTGTACCCGGAGAACTTGCCTTTAGTAGATGATTTAGTTTCTTATTATGCAGTTGGCGCCCGCTCAGTGGAAAATCAGCAACATCGCTTCGTGGCTTCTGGTATTGATGCGCCAACGGGGATGAAAAATCCAACTTCTGGTAATATCAAAGTCATGCTAAATGGCATTTACGCAGCACAGCAAGAGCAAGACTTTCTCTTTGGCCGTGCAGAAGTTCAAACTGCAGGGAACCCTTTGGCACATGCCATTTTACGTGGGGGGCAGGACGAGCATGGTAAAAATCTTCCCAATTACTATACGGATAATTTGCAGGAAGTCATTGCAAATTACGAAAAAATGGGCTTAAAGAATCCCTTTATCATTGTGGATACCAATCATGATAACTCTGGGAAGAAATATATGGAGCAAATTCGAATTGTACGACAAACGTTAGTCAATCGTGATTGGGATGAAAAAATACGCCGTTATGTACGAGGCTTTATGATTGAGTCGTATTTAGAAGATGGACGTCAAGACCGACCGGAAGTGTTTGGAAAATCAATTACAGATGCTTGTCTTGGTTGGGAGAAAACAGAGGCCTTGATTCAGGAGATTTATCAAGCGGAAATATAATAATTTCAGAGGATAAATAAAAAAGCCGAAATGATGAAGATAATTTAATGAAAAAATGATTGCAAACCTTTTCACTTTGTAGTATAATGTTAAAATAGATATGCTGAACAAAAAGGCATTATCGAATAAAAATTGAAATAAGGAGATTCCAAAAATGGCATCTAAAGAATTCCACATCGTTGCAGAAACTGGTATCCACGCACGTCCAGCTACATTGCTCGTTCAAACAGCTTCTAAATTCACTTCAGAAATTAACCTTGAATACAAAGGTAAATCTGTAAACCTTAAATCAATCATGGGTGTTATGTCACTCGGTGTTGGTCAAGGCGCTGATGTAACTATCACTGCTGAAGGTGCTGATGCTGATGACGCATTGAGCACAATCGCTGAAACAATGGTTAAGGAAGGTCTTGCTGAATAATGACATCTATGCTTAAAGGTATCGCTGCATCATCAGGTGTAGCCGTAGCGAAGGCATACTTGCTTGTTCAACCTGATTTGTCATTTGAGACAGTGACTGTTGAGAATATCGAAAATGAAGAAGCTCGTCTTGATGCAGCTCTTGCTGCCGCTCAAAGCGAGCTTCAAATCATTAAAGATAAAGCAGTAGATAGCCTCGGAGAAGAAGCCGCAGCCGTATTTGACGCACACATGATGGTTCTTGCAGACCCAGATATGACCGCTCAAATCAAAGCTACTATTGAATCTAAAAAAGTTAATGCTGAAGCAGCCCTTAAAGAAATCACTGACATGTTCATTGCTATCTTTGAAGGTATGGAAGACAATGCTTACATGCAAGAGCGCGCTGCCGATATTAAAGACGTTACAAAACGTGTAATGGCAAACCTTCTTGGTGTTAAATTGCCAAGCCCAGCTTTGATTAACGAAGAAGTGATCATTGTTGCTGAAGACTTGACACCATCAGATACTGCACAGCTTGATAAGAAGTACGTTAAGGCCTTTGTTACAAACATTGGTGGACGTACATCTCACTCAGCAATCATGGCACGTACGCTTGAAATTCCTGCTGTATTGGGTACAAACAATATCACTGAACTTGTTTCTGAAGGTCAACTTATGGCTGTATCAGGTTTAACAGGTGAAGTTGTTCTTGATCCAACTCCAGAGCAACAAAGCGAATTCCACGCAGCTGGTGAAGCGTATGCGGCACAAAAAGCTGAATGGGCTGCTCTTAAAGATGCTGAAACAGTAACAGCTGATGGTAAACACTTTGAGTTAGCTGCAAACATTGGTACACCTAAAGATGTTGAAGGTGTTAACGACAATGGTGCGGAAGCTGTTGGTCTTTACCGTACAGAGTTCCTCTATATGGATGCTCAAGACTTCCCAACGGAAGAAGATCAATACGAAGCTTACAAAGCAGTACTTGAAGGCATGAATGGTAAACCAGTCGTTGTTCGTACAATGGACATCGGTGGTGACAAAACATTGCCATACTTCGACTTGCCAGAAGAAATGAATCCATTCTTGGGTTGGCGTGCTTTACGCATCTCACTTTCTAATAGTGGTGATGCAATGTTCCGCACACAACTTCGTGCACTTCTCCGTGCATCAGTTCACGGTACACTCCGTATCATGTTCCCAATGGTTGCATTGGTTACAGAATTCCGTGCTGCTAAGAAAATCTACGACGAAGAAAAAGCTAAATTGATCGCCGAAGGTGTTCCAGTAGCTGAAGGTATCGAAGTAGGTATCATGATCGAAATCCCAGCAGCAGCAATGTTGGCTGACCAATTTGCGAAGGAAGTTGATTTCTTCTCAATTGGTACTAACGATTTGATCCAATACACAATGGCTGCAGACCGTATGAATGAACAAGTTTCATACCTTTACCAACCTTACAACCCGTCTATCCTTCGCCTTATCAACAATGTTGTTAAAGCTGCGCATGCAGAAGGCAAATGGGCTGGTATGTGTGGTGAAATGGCCGGTGATCAAACTGCTGTTCCACTTCTTATGGGTATCGGACTTGATGAATTCTCAATGTCAGCAACATCTGTACTTCAAACACGTTCATTGATGAAACGTTTGGATTCAACTAAGATGGAAGAACTTTCAAACAAAGCTCTTACTGAATGTGCAACAATGGAAGAAGTTGTCGCACTCGTTGAAGAATATACAAAATAAGAAAAACGCGAAGAAATTCGCGTTTTTTTGTATTTTAAGAATAATCAAAGTCCCTATTTTCGAATTTTTTATTCTAATTAATAAGAAGAATAAAATAAAAAAGCCTTCAGAGGCTATTTTATTAGAAGGGGAGTCCTTTAGAGAACTTACCTAGTTTTTGTTCAGTAGTTTTTTCGATTTGAGTGAGAGCATCGTTTACAGCATCTGCAACCAAATCTTGCAATGTTTCAGGATCTTCAGGGTCAATCACATCACTCTTGATTGTCAAGTTTGTTAATTTACGATCACCAGAAAATTCAGCGATTACTAAATCTTGTGCTGCTTTACCAAAAAAAGTAGTGTTGGCAATTTCTTCTTGTGAAGCTTGCATTTGTTTTTGCAATTTTTGTGCTTGCTTCATCATGTTTTGCATATTCATCATCGTGGTTTATTATCTCCTTGTTTCAAGACTTAAGTGCCTTGAGTATTGCAAATATATAGTTTCTTGATGTCATTATTATACCATTTTTGTGAATGATTTTGAAGCAGATGAGAAAACAAAAAAACGTCTAATTACTAGACGTTTAAATAATATGCGGAAGGCGGGACTTGAACCCGCACAGCCAAGATAGGCCACAGGATCCTTAATCCTGCGCGTCTGCCAATTCCGCCACTTCCGCGAATTGGTACTTTAATATAATACCATTTTAGGAAGGGGAATGCAAGAATAAACTGTAATAGGGTGTTTAGCACTGTAAAATAATCAACCGTTATAGTTTTTCAGAAATTTTTCAACAGATTCACGGTAAAGCTGAGGATTTGTCTCAAAGGCCTTGGCATGTGCAGCGCCTTTAATCAAAAGCATTTCCTTTGGTGTTCCTGTCTTGACTGCTTGGTAGTTTTCCTTAAGCATTGACGTAGGCACATAAGTGTCTGAATCGCCGTGGATAAGGAGGATAGGGCGATTGTTTTGAGAGAGTGCTTGTGTCGCACTTGCTTCTTTTAAAAACCAACCTTGGCGCACTTTATTCATAGCGGATAAACTATAGACAAGGGGAAATGGCGGAATATTGTAGGTCGACTTGGCTTGATAGGTGATTTCCGACCAAACATCAGTATAGCCACAATCTTCGATAATACTGTTGACAGAGCTAGGTAATTCTGTCTCACTTGATGCCATCATAACAGTTGCAGCTCCCATAGAAAGTCCAAATAAAGTAATACGACTTTCAGGGTTTTCTTGTGTTAATTTTTTTGACCAGGCGATCACGTCTTTTTTATCGTAGTAACCATAAGTAATGAGCTGACCTTCTGAGGATCCAGCAGCACGATTGTCAGGCATAAGCACATTATAGCCTAAATCATGGAAGAGTTGTCCATATTGGCGCATCGCTTCTTTATTTTGGCGAAAACCGTGGACAACAATAACTGTTTTATTTGTCTTATGTTCCGCTGGGATGTACCAAGCATTGAGCTTTAAGCCGCCATTTTCCATGGTAAGTGTTTTTTTATTCAACTTATCAAATTGTGTGACGAGAGGATAATTTTTACTTGAGGCTTGAACTTGGCCCACGGGAGCGTCATTACGGACATAGGCAACGGAGTAGAAATAATAAGTAATCCCCAAATCAACGAGCAGCAGTAGGCTTATGATGCTAATTGTCCATAAAGCGAAAATTTTCTTTTTACGTTTTTTCATCGCATTATTATACCAAATTTTTTAAAGAAAATAGGAATAATATTACCTAAGAGACATAATGCTTATACCAATAAATATGATTTTGTATGAAAAAACCTTCCCACAAGAGCCAACAAATGTGTGGGAAGGAAAAGGAGTAGTCGGGAATCAAAGGGGATTGATTCTTTGAGCCATTATGTTTAGGGAAGCGAAATGAAGATCACTTTATTGGCTCTTGGCTACATCTATCTTTTATTTACCTTTATTCTAACATGGTTTTGAGCTTATAAGTAATGATATGCAACAAAAATTAAAGCTAAAAAAGCGCTTTCTTGGAAAAAAGTGACTTTTCCTCTACTTTGTGTTAAAATAATGGAGATAATTTTTAGTATGGGAGAGAGTGGCTTGGCTATAAAAAAGACCTATCGTGTAAAACGCTCGAAAGACTTTGAACAAATATTTTTAGCGAAAAATAGCTTTGCCAATAAGAAATTTGTTGTATATAAACTCGATACTGAGCAACAGCATTTTCGTACAGGGATTTCAGTAAGTAAAAAGATTGGAAATGCGGTCACACGGAATCGTGTGAAGCGACTCATTAGACATGCAGTAGCAGAGTTTTCTTCTCATTTAGAAGACGAAGATTTTGTGATTATTGCACGTCCAGGAGTCGAAAAACTCAGTTTTGATGAAGTAAGAAAAAATCTCAAGCATGTATTGAAATTGTCTAAAATTTATAAAGATGGAGAAAAGAATTGAAAAAGAAAATAACTTTGCTTTCGATGGCAAGTGCTTCTTTACTCTTATTGGCTGCCTGTGGACGTTCTGAGGTCACACAACATTCAACAAACTTTTGGGAACAGATAGTTTATGGATTTGCTCAGGTTATTCGTTTCTTGTCATTTGGTGGTATGACAGCTGTTGGTATTATTTTATTTACCTTGATTATTCGTGCGGCACTTTTGCCTTTGATGAATATTCAAATCAAGTCTAGCCAAAAAATGCAGGAAATTCAGCCTGAAATTAAAAAAATACAAGCGCAATATCCAGGTAAAGACGTGGATTCGCGTCGTAAAGTTCAAGAAGAAACACAAGAACTTTACGCTAAAAACAAGGTGAATCCTTATGCAGGATGTTTACCACTCTTAGTGCAAATGCCAATATTATGGGCGTTGTACCAAGCTTTGACACGTGTAGATTTCTTAAAGCACGGAACTTTCCTCTGGTTTAATATCGGAGATAAAGATCCAACATTTATCTTGCCAATTTTGGCAGCACTCTTTACATTTGCTAGCTCATGGTTGACAATGAAATCAGCCCCTGAGAAAAATGCAATGACAAGTACGATGACATTTGCTATGCCAGTGATGATTTTTGTTTTTGCGATCAATGTCGCAAGCGGTGTTGCTCTTTACTGGGTAGTATCAAATGGTTTCCAAGTCTTACAAACTTTGCTTATTGCCAATCCCTTCAAAATAATCGCAGCGCGTGAAGCTAAAGCCCAAGCGGAAAAGGATAAAGTAAAAGCACGTGAGAAGGCATTAAAGAAGGCGTTGAAAAATAAAAAGTAAATCAGGAGATAGGAGTTTTAAATCATGACTATTTTTACTGGGAGAACAGTTGAAGAAGCAATAGAACGCGGCTTATATCGTTTAGGTGTAAAGCGTGAGAATGTGCATATTCATGTAAAACAAAAAGAAAAACGTGGTTTTTTAGGATTTGGTAAAAAACGAGCCCTCGTAGATATAGAAGAAATCAAAGAAGAAACCATTCGTAAAGCGGATCGATTAGCAGAACGTGGTGTGGAAGATATCAACCTTGGTGTGCCTAAAGCACAGTCTGCTATGGAAGCAACTCTTGAGTTAAGCCAAATTGTTAAAGCTGTACGTGCAGCTGAAAAAGAACAAGAAGGTCAATTAACTCCAGAAGAACGTGAAGTTATAATTGAAGAAGTTAAAGCAGACATTGCTCAAAGCAAAGATCCGCTTCCAGAAGTTGAGGTTCCTGAGAAGGTAAAAGAAAAAGCTAAGGCTGTACCGATGGAATTAACTGCTGAGGAAACAGAGTTTGCGGATAAAATTTCGACTTACTTAACAAATATTACCTCTGAAATGGGTATTGCGATCACTGTAAATGTAGCAAAAGAAGGCACTCTGATTGTTTTTAACTTAAATTCGAATCAAGATGCTTTACTCATTGGTAAACATGGGAAGATTTTGCAAAGTTTACAAACCTTGGCTAAAGCTTATGCTAACAGTATTTTAAGTACCCGTATAAATATTGCTGTCAATGTTGGGGATTATCATGAAAAGCGTAAAGCATATATTACCAGCTTGGCGCATCGTGCAGCAGAACGTGCTCGTTCTGGTGAAACTGTCTATATTAATGATTTACAGTCGAATGAACGCAAGATTGTGCATACAATTATTTCGAAAGAAGAAGGTGTTTCTAGCCATTCTGAAGGTAATGAATACAATCGTTATATCACCGTTACAAAAGAAATTTGACATTTGCGATGATTTGGTGTAGAATATTTTAGTATGCTTTAAGCACAGAAATGAAAGAAAGGAACACCGCAAGAACGGTGGAGCTACTTTCCCAAGTGAAGTAGCCCAGGGATTTAACAAATGAAACGTACTTACCAACCACATAAAAAACCTCGTAAGACTACTCACGGATTCCGTGCACGCATGGCAACTAAAAACGGACGTCGTGTACTTGCAGCTCGTCGTCGTAAAGGACGTGCTTCACTTACAGTTTAATTGTAAAAAAGGATTCTCACCCTCGGGTGGGTTTTTTCTTTTGGAAACATGATTCATAAAAAGGAACAAAAATAACTCTTGGAAAAGTAAAGCGTTTACTTTTATTGTGATATAATGAATTTATTGTAAAAGAAGAGGAGTTTTTGTTAATGAAAAAAATTCAAATTGCCGATATGCAAGCTTCACAAATTATCTTAGGCTGTATGCGTATCATAGAACCAGGAAAGAACCCTGTCAAAGTTATTGAAACAGCTTATGAAAATGGTATTAACTTTTTTGATCACGCGGATATTTATGGTGCTGGACAGTGTGAAACGGTTTTTGCCGAGGCTTTGGCGCAAACCTCTATTCGACGGGAAGACATTTATCTCCAATCGAAATGCGCTATCCGCCCAGGGGTTGCCTTTGATTTTTCAAAAGAACATATTATCAAGTCGGTAGAAGGCTCTTTACAACGGCTACAGACGGATTATCTCGATACCATGCTCTTGCACCGCCCCGATACGCTAATGGAGCCAGAAGAGGTCGCAGAGGCCTTCTACGAGCTCGAGAAATCTGGAAAGGTTCGCTATTTTGGAGTTTCCAATCAAAATCCGATGCAAGTGGAGTTACTTAAAACAGCAGTGAAGCAGCCGTTACTCTTTAATCAGCTTCAATTTGGCTTGAAGCATACTGAAATGGTTGATGCAGGTCTCAATGTGAATATTCCTAATCAAGCCAGTCATATGCAAGATGGTTCAGTACTAGAGTATTCCCGGATAAATAAGATGACGATTCAAGCTTGGTCTCCTTTCCAACATGGATATTTTGATGGTCCTTTTGTTGGTAATGATAAATTCCCAGAATTAAACAAAAAGCTTGAAGAATATGCTGAAAAATACAATCTTACCCCTTCAGGGATTGCTATAGCATGGATTAACCGCCATCCAGCGCGTATGCAAACAATAATTGGTACGATGACGGAACGACGGATCGAGGAAGTAACAAATGCCAGTGATCTGGTTCTCAGCCGTGAGGAGTGGTATGACTTGTATATGGAAGCTGGAAATATTCTCCCTTAAGCCGGTAAATTTATAGTTTAGCATTGAGTGATAAATGGTCGTCTAGAGGGCCATTTATTCTAGCTACTAGACGAAATAGATTGAATTAGTGTCAGAAATGATGTATAATTAAAGAGCATTATTAGAAAAAATTAATTAAAAGGATTTTTAAGCAGTTTGCTTGAACCTACCCCAAAGGAGGTACATATTATGAGTTTTACAGATGAAACAGTCCGCTTTGAATTTGATGATTCAAGTAAAAAAGAAATCGGCGAAACACTTGTAAATGTTTATCGTGCACTTGATGCTAAAGGTTACAATCCTATCAACCAAATGGTAGGTTATGTTTTGTCAGGAGATCCAGCTTATATTCCACGTCACGACGATGCACGTAACAAAATCCGTCGTTTTGACCGTGATGATATTGTTGAAGAACTGATTAAAGAATACTTAAAAGCACACGGTGTACAACTTTAATGTACAGTAGAATTTTAGGTTTGGATGTCGGTACGAAAACTGTTGGTGTAGCTGTGAGTGATTTATTGGGAATGACGGCTCAGCCTGTTGAAACAATAAAGATTGACAGTGAAGCTGGTGAATTTGGTTTTGAGCGCTTAGCAGAACTAATAACAGAATATAAACCTTCAAAAATTGTACTCGGTTTACCCAAACATATGAATAATGATGAAGGTATTCGTGCAGAGGCTTCAAGAAACTATGGTGAAAAAATTACTGAAACGTTTGATGTCGCTGTAGAATACCAAGATGAACGCTTGACGACAATGCAAGCAGAAAAAGTATTAATTGATGGTGGCGTCCGACGCAAGGACCGTAAAAAATCAATTGATAAACTCGCCGCTGTCTTGATATTACAAAATTATCTTGATGCGCACAAATTATTTTAGAAGTAGGAAGTATTATGTCAGAACATACACATGACCATGACCACGAAGACCGTTTTATCACTCTGATTGATGATAACGGTAATGAAAGCCTTTTTGAAATCTTGATCACTATTGATGGCCAAGAAGAATTTGGTAAAAATTACGTCCTCGTTATGCCTGTTGACGGTGCAGAAGATGATAATGGTGAAGTTGAAATCCAAGCTTATTCATTTACTCAAAATGAAGATGGCACTGAAGGTGATTTACAACCTATCGCTGAAGATTCAGATGCTGAATGGGATATGATTGAAGAAGTTTTTAATAACTTTATGGAAAATCAAGACGACGAAGTTTATTGATAAATCAAGAGGCAAAGCCTCTTTTTTTTATTGCATCAATATTGAAATATTATAAATTATTACATAAAATTTTTAGCAAAAATTGAGTACTTCGAAGAAATTTGTTATAATTTAGTGATTACTCTTTGAAGGAAAATTAAATGAAAAAAAGATATGGTTCACGTTCACTTAGGCATGAACATAAAAAACAATTAGAACAATCAGAAGAAATCGAAGAATTCGAGGAGCTTGAGGTCAATGAAGACCTTGATATTCCTGCGGAAGAGACTGGGTTTTATTCGCGTCGTCATAAATCAGAAGCGAGTTTTGTACCAACTCGAGAAAAAACACCACGGCTTATGCCAGCTGACTGGTTATTTATTGGGCTCGTGTCCTTGGTGCTTAGTCTAAGCTTCTATGCTTTCCCTATCTTCAATCTTCAACCTACAGGTGTACAGTCGCAATACCTCTATTCGGGAATGGCAATGCAGGCAGGATTGGTCCCTTACAATGATTTTTGGGGTGCTGGCGGAATTGTCTTTTACCTAATTAACTGGCTCGGTCATTTTGGTCAAACAACTTGGCTGCTTTACCTTTTCCAAATGCTAGCTTTATTTATGAGCGGTGTGCAAGTTTATCGTTTAATTTCACAACGTACTCGTAGCCGTTTGGCAGCGCGAATTACCACAGGTTTCACCTTGGTTTCGATTGCAGGATTGGCTCAAGGTGGTACAGCGCCAACCTTAATCGCCTTGCCTTTTGCATTATGGGCATTACAGTTCTTGGATCGTTATCTACGTCAAGATGCACGTGACGAAGCTTTTATCTTCTTTGGTATGAGCGGAGCTCTTGTGTTTGTCATATCACCAATCATGACCATTTTGTGGCTTCTTTCTTGTCTCGCTTTGCTTGTCTTTAATATTCAGAATAAAAGAATTGGGCGGGGTATTTATCAACTTTTAGCAATTTTATTTGGTTTATTGTTGGTAGGTTATACTGTTGCTTTTTACTCCTTAAATGCTCAAGTACTGTATACATCCATCGAACAATCCATTATCATTCCGCTTACGACACTAGGCTTTACAGATAATTTCTGGATGTCACTTCTGAAAGCTCTCGTTTTTCTTTTGGTGTTTGGTCTTGCGGCCAATTTCGTACATGGCGTACGTAATATTAAAAGTTCGGGTCAAACATTTATCTGGCAACTTTTACTCTTATTGGGTTCAATTCTTGTGTTAGGATTTGTTGTTTTTTCTCAAGTATTCGAAAGTTCAAACTTGCTTGCCATCTTGCCGTTACTTTTATTATTCGTCAGCGATACTATACAAGATGCGGTGGATCAACGTCAGAATATCCTACAAGATTATATGAAGGCCAAGCTTTTTGCGCCAATTTTAGCTCTGCTCTTTGTGATAGGAGCTCCGATCGTTACCCAAACGATGCATCAACAAGTTTTCTCAGAAGAACAACAAGTTGCACAGTTTGTGAAAGCCGATACAACAAAAGAGGATAAAGTACTGGCTATAGCATCGGATAAAAACATTAACTTGCGATCACAGCGTGTGGGTGGCATAGATGACTTCCCTCGCCATTATCCAGTGAGATTCCATCAGAACTTTGATTTGCTCTTTGCTAATGCAGGCAACAAGTATGTCGTAGTGCAAAGTGGACAGGATCTTTCAGATTCAGTAAAAGAAACACTTAAAGATTCTTACAAAAAAGTGGAAGTTGGTAATGTTAGTCAATTTTCTGTATATAAAAAGAAATAAGATATACATAATTGTATATCTTGTTTTATTATAATGAAAAAAGCGAATTTTCTGACTATTCCTGTTGTTTTTTGAATTTTTTTGTGTTATAATTCATTAAGAGTTTATTTAGAAAATAATATAATAGGAGAAAACCGTGGCTACTTTACTAGAAAAAACCCGCAAAATTACATCAGTTCTGCAAGATGGAGTAACTGATTTAAAGCAGGAGTTACCCTATGATAACATGACAGAGCGTTTAGCCAACGTTATTGACTGTAATGCTTGTATCATTGATACAAAAGGGAAACTTTTGGGCTATTCACTGCCATACGAAATTAACAACGATCGTGTTAATGAACTTTTCCATGTACAAAAACAATTGCCAGAAGATTATGCACGTGCGGCTATCCGTATCTACGACACTTTAGCAAATATCACAATTAACGAGCCTTTGTCAGTATTTCCTGCAGAACTTTTAGGTGAGTATCCTAATGGTTTGACAACATGTGCACCAATCTATGGTAGTGGTATGCGCTTGGGAACCTTCATCTTATGGCGTACAGACGGAAAATTCAGTGATGATGATCTTGTGCTTGCAGAGCTTGCAACAACAGTTATCGGTGTTCAACTTTCAAATCTTAAGCTTGAACAAATGGAAGAAAATATCCGTAAAGACACGATGGCTAACATGGCAGTCAATACACTTTCGTATTCAGAAATGAAGGCTGTGAAAGCAATTCTTGAAGAACTTGATGGTGAAGAAGGACATGTTATTGCTTCAGTCATTGCCGACAAGATTGGAATTACACGTTCAGTAATTGTTAATGCACTACGTAAGCTTGAATCTGCTGGTGTTATTGAAAGCCGTTCGTTGGGAATGAAAGGGACTTACCTCAAAGTTCTTAACCAAGGTTTATTTACAAAGCTTGAAGGTCGTAACTTCTAACCTTAAAAGTAATAAAAAAACTTCTCGTTGTGAGAGGTTTTTTACTTGTGGTAAAGGCAGTAGGCAGTAAAGCCTAGCTGTATCAGTTTTTAAAGATTTTTGCTATAATTGAGAATGAAAATCTTTAATAGTTAGGGAAAATAACATGAGCAAGATTACAAAAGAACAAGTGGAGCATGTGGCAACTTTGTCAAAGCTTAAATTTGAGAAAAATGAACTTGATGCTGTGACGGATAAACTCGATAAAATTATCGAAATGGTGGAGCAGTTAGAGGAAGTCAATACGGAAAATGTAAAATTTACGATGAGTGTTGCGGATAACTTAAACCGCATGCGTGAAGATATTGCTGTACCGGGTGATGACCGTGATGAATTAATGCGTAATGTACCAACGAAGCAAGATGGCTTTATTAAGGTTCCCGCAATGTTGGCTGATGGAGGAGATGCATAATGTCATTGAATAATAAAACAATTAAAGAGTTGCATGACCTCTTGGTGAAAAAGGAAATCTCTGCTGTTGACTTGACACAGGCGACATTGGATGATGTGCATGCACGTGAAGCAGCAATGGGCAGTTTTATTTCTGTATTAGGTGAAGAAGCATTAGCGCAAGCAGCTGCTATTGATGCGCGTGGAATTGATGCAACAAAACTTACAGACGGTATTCCCTTAGCAGTTAAAGACAATATTGTTACTAAAAATATTGAAACAACTGCAGCAAGTAAAATTCTTTCTGGTTTTATCCCACCTTATGATGCGACTGTCGTTGAAAAGCTTTATGACAATGGCATGGTTATTATTGGTAAAGCCAATATGGACGAATTCGCAATGGGGGGCTCAGGGGAAACTTCTTCTGTTAAGCCAACATACAATGCGTGGGATCAAACAAAAGTACCTGGTGGATCATCTTCAGGTTCAGCTAGTGCTGTTGCGAGTGGACAAGTACGCTTGTCATTAGGATCCGATACAGGTGGTTCGATTCGTCAACCAGCTTCGTTCAGTGGTATTGTGGGTCTGAAACCAACTTACGGACGTGTTTCTCGTTATGGTTTAATTGCTTTTTCTAGTTCACTTGATCAAATTGGTCCCTTTTCAGCTACTGTTGAAGAAAATGCACAACTTTTAAATGTTATCTCAGGTAGTGATGCTAAAGATGCTACAAGTTCAGAAGTAGCTGTGCCAGATTTTGGTTCAAAAATAGGTCAAGATATTAAAGGAATGAAGATTGCTTTGCCTAAAGAATACTTTGGTGAAGGCATTGATCCAACAGTCAAAGAGCAAATTATGGCGGCAGCGAAACACTTAGAATCTTTAGGTGCTATTGTTGAAGAAGTGAGCTTGCCACATAGCAAGTATGGGGTAGCTGTTTACTACATCATCGCTTCTTCAGAAGCGAGCTCAAATCTCCAACGCTTCGATGGTATTCGTTATGGTTATCGTGCACAGGATATCAAAAACCTTGAAGATGTCTATGTGAAATCACGTTCAGAAGGCTTTGGCGATGAGGTCAAACGTCGCATTATGCTAGGTACATTTAGTCTTTCTGCAGGTGCCTACGATAAGCACTTTAAAAAGGCCGGTCAAGTGCGTACAATGATTATCGAAGACTTTAATAAAGTATTTGCGGATTATGATTTGATTCTTGGCCCAACGGCTCCAACGGTGGCCTTTGGCTTCGATGAAAAATCAAAAGACCCTGTTCAAATGTATCTCTCAGATATTTTAACTATTCCAGTCAACCTTGCAGGTTTACCAGGAATTTCGATTCCGGCGGGTTATGTCGAAGGTCTACCTGTTGGGATGCAATTGATTGGTAAACGCTACGATGAGGAGACAATTTATCAAGTCGCAGCAGCGTTCGAAGCAACGACAGATCATCATAAGAAAAAACCAATTATCTTTACAGAAGGAGGGGCAAAATAGGATGAACTTTGAAACAGTCATTGGACTTGAAGTCCATGTTGAGTTAAATACGAACTCAAAAATTTACAGTCCAACTCCAGCTGAATTTGGCTCTGAACCAAATGTCAATACGAATGTTATTGACTGGGGAATGCCAGGTGTTTTGCCAACATTGAACAAAGGTGTTGTCGTTGCTGGGATGAAAGCTTCTCTTGCCATGAATATGTCGATTCAAAAGAGTATGCACTTTGATCGTAAAAATTATTTTTACCCTGATAATCCTAAAGCTTACCAAATTTCGCAGGCAGATGAACCTATTGGTTACAATGGTTCTATTGAAATTGAACTTGAAGATGGTACAAAATCGACTGTTCGTATTGAGCGTGCACATATTGAAGAAGATGCCGGTAAAAATACGCACGGAACAGATGGCTATTCTTATGTTGACTTGAACCGTCAAGGGGTACCATTGATTGAGATTGTTTCTGAGCCAGATATGCGAAGCGCTGATGAAGCTTATGCGTATTTGACCGCCTTACGTGAATTGATTCTCTATACAGGTATTTCTGATGTGAAGATGGAAGAAGGTTCCATGCGCTGTGATGCCAATATTTCATTGCGTCCTTATGGCCAAGAAGAGTTTGGTGTTAAAACAGAAGTGAAAAACATGAACTCTTTCAGTAATGTGAAGAAAGCCCTAGCCTTTGAAATTGATCGCCAAGCGAAAATTCTTCGTGCTGGTGGTGAAATTCGTCAAGAAACACGTCGTTTTGATGATAAAACAGGTGAAACAATCTTGATGCGTGTTAAAGAAGGTGCGTCTGATTATCGTTATTTCCCAGAACCAGATTTGCCACGTATTGAAATTTCCGAAGCTTGGATTAACGAAGTTCGTGCGGAACTTCCTGAGTTTGCAGCAGCACGCCGTGTACGTTATGTAGAGGAAATGGGCCTCAGTGAATACGATGCGCGCCAGTTGACAAGCTCAAAAGATGTCTCTGATTTCTTTGAAGCAGCTGTTAAATTAGGTGGTGATGCCAAATTGGTATCCAACTGGCTTCAAGGTGAAGTTGCTCAGTACTTGAACACAGCACATCTGGAACTTAAAGATATTCACTTAACTCCAGAAAATCTCACAGAAATGTTGCGTTTGATTGCAGATGGGACTATTTCATCGAAAATTGCGAAGAAAGTCTTCCTCGAATTAGCTAAAAACGGTGGTTCAGCAGAAGCTTTCGTTAAAAAGGCCGGCTTGGTTCAAATCTCTGACCCAGCTGTACTCTTGCCTATCATTCATGAAGTATTTGCTAAAAATGAACAATCTGTTGCTGACTATCGTGGCGGTAAGGAAAATGCAGCTAAGGCATTAGTTGGTCAGCTCATGAAAGCTACAAAAGGACAAGCTAATCCAACAGTAGCGCAAAAACTGCTCTATCAAGAATTAGATAAAGACTAATATAAAAAAATCGTTCAATTTAGAACGATTTTTTCTTGTGCATTTTCGCGGTTAAAACGACGCACCATTCGGATGGTTGTGGGAATCAGAATAGCGGTTGACCCCAACCAAGCAGCTGGATTGGATGAAATAATCACGGTGTAATTTAAGAGGTTAACTCCGATGATGGCCACTGCGGCACGCATGACCAGTTCTGCCACACCACAAATTGTTGGAATGCGCGCATTGCCCAAACCCTGTAATGTTGAGCGCGTAACGAAGAGGATAGCAAGCAGCCAGTAGAAACCACCATTCACAATATAGTAATGTCTAGCCATATCAATAACAGCTGTTTGGCTTGGTGAGATAAAAGCCGTCGTGAAGTAATAGTTCAAGCTTACCAAAAGAATGGCAAAGCCAATCGCCCAGGAAACAGCTATGAGGAGAGATTGGAAAAGCCCTTGATTTATTCGGCGGTATTGTTTTGCACCATAGTTTTGGGCTCCAAAGGTAGCCATAGCAAGTCCGATCGACATCATTGGCAACATCGCGATTTGGTCAATCTTAGATACAATAGCTTGAGTGGCGACAGCGTTTGTTCCCATAGTGTTAAGTGCTACTTGAAGTGTAATAGAACCAATAGCGATAATACTAGATTGAAATCCCATGGGAATACTCAGTCGTGCATGTGTACGTATTTCTTGGGTATCGTAAACAAGGAGTTTTCGATTAAGGTGTAACTCAGGCACTTTGCGTTTAATATGTAAAACCAGATAAAGCACAGAGATACATTGGGCCAAAATGGTGGCTGCACTTGCTCCCGCTAAGCCTAAATGGAGAACGAGGATTGCGAAATACTCAAAGCCGATATTTAAAATACTGGCGACGATAAGTGCATAGAGCGGTGTCTTGGAATCACCTAAGGCGCGGAGCGCGTTCGAATAATAAGCATATAGTGTGGTCGCTGTAAGTCCACCTAACATAATACTTAAAAAAGTGTGTGCACCTTCGTAAATCTCAGCTGGAGTCTGCATAAGTTGTAGTAATTGACCCACAAATAGGACAGACAAGACACTGAGCAAGAGGGAGATAGCTATCGTAAAATACAGCCCTGTCACAAAGGACTTTTTGACAGCATGTGCATCTTTGGCACCAAAGCGTTGCGCAGTAATAATCGTGAGCCCTGCGGTCATTCCCTGAGCAAAACCAACGATTAAAAAGTTGATGGATCCCGTAGCCCCCACTGATGCAAGTGCATTTTTTCCTAGCGTTTGACCAACAATCAGTGTGTCTGCAGTATTATAGAGCACTTGAAAAAAGTTTCCCAAGAGCAGGGGAAGTGTGAAGGTAATTAAACCTTTGAGAATGTTTCCTTTTGTTAAATCTTTCATAATATTCCTAAATTCTTTGCTTTATACATTGTAAACTTTTTATATCTATAAAACAATAGCATAACGGCTTTTATTGTGGTGTTTAAACAAAAAGAAAAAGCACCGTAAAGGTGCTTTAATTACCAATTATTTAGTAACGTTGATTGCTTGAGGTCCACGTGGGCCTTCTTCAAGATCAAAGCTAACTTTTTGGCCTTCATCAAGAGTTTTGAAGCCATCAGTTTGAATAGCTGAGAAGTGTACGAATACATCGTTGCCTTCTTCAGTTGTAATGAAGCCAAAACCTTTAGTAGCGTTAAACCATTTTACAGTTCCTTGTGCCATTTGAATACATCCTTTCTTTAGTTTGGTAAATCTTATCTTCGGAAAGCGTGTAACAAAAAGCATAAACGTTAACTTGAAAAAAACTTACAGCTTTATGATACCATATAAAGTATGGAAAAGAAAGCGCTAATTCGAAAAGAAATGATAAATTTACTGAAAAGTTTTGATTTTGCTGACAAAAGCCGTCAAAGTCAGAAAATTATTGCAGAGCTGCTTGCCTCAGAACAATGGAAAAAAGCTAAAACCGTGGCGCTCTATATGCCGCAAGAATTTGAATTTGATTTGCAACCCCTTTTTGAGCAGGCAGATAAACAAATAGTTATACCAAAAACCTTGGCTGATCGCCACATGATTTTTGTAAAATACGACAAAAATGACTTAGAACGTACAAAATTTGGTATACTAGAACCTAAGTCGAAAAACGAAGTTGTGCCTGATTTGATTTTGGTCCCCGGCTTGGCTTGGAATAAAGAAGGTTATCGGATTGGTTTTGGCGCGGGATATTATGACCGTTATCTGGCAAGCTTTTCTGGACAGACAGTTAGTCTATGTTATGATTTTCAGCACAGAAATTTTCATCCAGAACCTCATGATATAAGCATAGGAGAAATATTTACTTATGAACATTGATATGATAAAAAAAGACTTTATGAAGCATAAAGCGACTTATATTTTATCACTTTTAACAACGATGGTTTGGCTTTATCAATTTTTACGTTATGGTTTAGCTGCAACCTCGGCAATTAACCTTTTTAATACTGGTGCATTATTTCCACCAGCCATTTTAGCTGATCCAACTCAATTGTGGCGCCTTGTGACACCAATTTTTATTCATATTGGATGGACTCACTTCCTTATGAATACTCTGACGCTCTTTTTTATCGGACGTCAGGTTGAAGCTGTATTTGGTAGCCTTAATTTCAGTTTGATCTACATTCTTTCAGGAATTTTTGGTAATGCAGCAACCTTTATCTTTTCGCCCAATTCCTTATCTGCAGGAGCATCAACTTCGATTTTTGGTCTTTTTGCAGCTATTGCAGGAATTGGCTTCTTTACAGGCCATCCGATGCTAAAACAGATTGGTAAGACATTTACCATCTTGATTGCGATTAATCTTTTCTTCAATATGTTTAATCTTAGCTCGGTCAATATTTGGTCACATGTTGGAGGAGCAGTGGGCGGACTTCTTTTAGCTCCTGTTTTTCCACCTAAATATTTCAAGAATTCTGTACCAATGCAAAATCGGATTTTATCAGGAGTAACGGTTGTTGTCTTATTTATCGTTTTTCTGATTTTGCCCTTTATAAAATAAATAGATTAAAAATAACCAATAAGGAGTAATTATGAAAACACGTGGATTTGAAATAGTAAGTAAATACCAAAATGAAAACCTAGAATTACCAATACGTGCGACCAAGCATGCGGCAGGCTATGACTTATCAGTGGCTGAAAACATTACCATTGAACCTGGTGAAATTAAACTGATCTCAACAGGCCTTAAGGCATATATGCAAGCAGGAGAAGTTCTGTATCTGTTTGATCGCTCATCAAATCCGCGTAAAAAAGGTTTAGTGATGATTAACTCGGTAGGTGTCATTGACGGTGACTATTACAATAACCCAGGGAATGAGGGCGAGATATTTGCTCAAATGCAAAATATTACGGAATCAGAAGTGGTCTTGGAAAAAGGTGAGAGGATTGTCCAAGCGGTCTTTATGCCTTTCTTGGTTGCTGATGGGGATGCAGAAGTGACTAAATCTACACGAACTGGCGGCTTCGGATCAACAGGAAAATAGGAATGATGCCTTGTTTTTGATTTGCAGGCGTAAGTAAAAAAGTACAAAAACTACCGCTTTAGCGGTCTTTTTTGTGCTATAATGGTAAAATGAATTCATTGCGCATTATTCACTTGAACGACTTGCACTCGCATTTGGAAAGATTTCCAGTGATTGAGCGTTTTTTTGCGGAAAAAACAGTTGGACATCCAGATGTCTTGCGATTTGACTTAGGGGATGATGTTGACCGGGTACATCCTTTAACTGAGGCCACAGAAGGACAGATTAATGTTGCTCTGATGAATAAGCTGGACTTGACAGCAGCGACCCTCGGTAACAATGAAGGTTTAGGATTAACTCATGATATGCTAAGCCGTTTATACAATCAAGCCGACTTTGATATATTACTTTCAAATATCAGTAATATGCCTTTTGCTCAAGGTCCTAAATTTATAGAGAGCAGTTGGGGGATGCGTATTGGAATCATTGGCTTAACAGCTCCTTATCTAGCCTATTTACAAGCAGGTTGGGATATTGTTGATCCTTTAGTTTGCTTGGATCAGCTCTTGCCACTGGACTGTGATTTTACGATTCTTTTGAGTCATTTGGGTAAAACCGTTGATGAGAAAATCGCTAAAAATTACGATATTGATTTAATTATTGGAAGCCATACGCATCATCTTTTTGAACACGGAGCGGAATTACATGACACCTTACTTGCGGCTGCAGGAAGATACGGGGAGCATATCGGCGAAATCAATCTTACTTTTGATCAAAATAACAAAGTAATTGCTTCGGAAATTTCCACGATTGCTACCAACACGCTCAAAAAAGTAAAAAGTGATGCTTTACACATCAACTCGTGGGAGTTGAAAGGACGTAAAATGTTGCAAGGCAAGACTGTCGGAGAACTTCCCTATAGCCTGACCAATGTTTATCCTGATTATAATGCAAGTCATTTTATTGCAGAGTTACTTGCCCGATATGGCAAGGTGGGAGCCTGTGTTTTCAATACTGGGCTCTTGGTTACAGAAGCATTGCCAAACCAACTTACTTTAGATGATTTACACCAATTTTTGCCCCATTCCATGCGTTTAGTGCGGCTTACGATGACTGGTAAGGTACTGAAAGAAGTTTTACGTGAAATGCTTGATGTATCTGCAATGCTGTCTGGGCAAAATATTCGAGGTATGGGTTTTCGAGGGAAGCAATTTGGTCGGCTTATTTTTCAGGGAATAAATTTCAACAGAGGGAAATTTTATTATAGAAATACGGATGTGGTCGATGCTGAGTCTTATAGCATAGTCGTTCCTGATCAGTATCTCTTTGCTTGGTATTTTCCTTTATTGCGAAAACAAGAGAAAGCCGAAATACTTTTTCCGTATTTTCTACGAGAAATAGTAGCAAATGAATTAAAAAACGAGAAAATGAACAAAAAGAGAAAGGGAGAGGAAAGTGCCAAAAGAAGTTGACGAATCAAAATTAAATTATAATCGTTTCCCTGGTGAGCGGATAACTGCTACAGATGACATTGTAAAAGTAGGTGGTAAGACTTTTCATCTGGTTTACAATTATCGTGAAGGGTTTGATGCTGAAAAGCTGGAGCAGCGATTTAGCGATATTTTCGATAAGTATGATTACATCGTGGGAGATTGGGGCTTTGAACAGCTCCGTTTAAAAGGCTTTTTTTCAGTAAGTAGAAAAAAAATGCAATCTGAAAATAAGATTGACCGATTAGAAGATTATATCAATGAATATTGCAATTATGGCTGTGCCTACTTTGTTTTACGTCGTGTACGCTCACAAGATGAAGCTTACACATCCGAACGTGTTTTTGAAGACAAGCCACGTCAACCTAAATTTGAAAAAGCACGACGTCGAAATAATCGCAATAAAAATCGAAGCTCTCAAGAAAAGCAAAAGAAAAATGAGAAAAAATCATTTGAAATTCGCGAGAAATCAGGTAAGAAGCCTGCTAAAATAAAACAAAATGAGAAAAATGAGAAAAATACAACCTCTAAATCTAATTTTGTAATACGCGAACGTGCAAAAAAATAAAATAGACAAATGTTAAAAATATGTCTAAAAAGTTATTGAATAATATACAAAAAAGTTCCTTCAAAAATTTTTTGGGGGAAAAATATCGGAGATATAATGGAAAAACAAACAATTTACGGCTTAACACGTGATCAACTTATTGATTGGGCGATTGAAAATGGTGAAAAAAAATTTCGAGCAACCCAAGTGTGGGATTGGCTTTACCGAAAACGTGTCCAAACTTTTGAAGAAATGACAAATCTCTCCAAGGATTTTATTGCAAAGTTGAACGCGCATTTTATTATGAATCCTCTGGAGCAAGTCGTCGTACAAGAGTCGGAAGATGGAACAGTTAAATATCTTTTTATGTTACCAGATAAAATGATGATTGAAACTGTATTGATGCGCCAATCTTATGGCTTATCTGTATGTGTGACTACTCAGGTAGGATGTAACATGGGCTGTACTTTTTGTGCCTCTGGTATTCTAAAAAAAGAGCGTGATGTGACAGCAGGAGAGATAGTCGCTCAGATTATGTTGGTCCAAAAATACTTCGATGAAAAAGGCCAAGATGAGCGTGTTTCTCATGTTGTAGTTATGGGTATCGGTGAACCATTTGACAACTATGTAAACTTGATGAACTTTTTACGCACAATTAATGACGATAATGGCCTTGCTATTGGGGCACGTCATATTACCGTGTCAACCTGTGGTTTCATGCCAGCAAAAATCAAAGAATTTGCAAATGAAAACTTGCAAGTGAACTTGGCTATTTCTTTACATGCACCAAACAATGAATTACGTACAAGTCTGATGCGTATCACACGTAGCGCACCACTTGAAAAACTTTTTGATGCGATAGATTATTATACTGAAACAACAAATCGTCGTGTAACCTATGAGTATATTATGCTTTCTGGAGAAAATGATACTCCGGAAATTGCACAAGAATTAGCTGATTTAATAAAACCCCGAAATAAACTTTCGTATGTCAATCTGATTCCCTATAATCCTGTCGCTGAGCATATCAAATATGAACGTTCAACACGAAATGATACTGCGAAATTTTACGATGTACTCAAGAAAAATGGTATCAACTGTGTTGTGCGCCAAGAGCATGGTACAGACATTGATGCCGCTTGCGGACAACTCAGAAGTAAACAAATTAGAAAAAACAAAGAAAAGTAATAAAAAAATAAAAGAAACCATCACAAAGGCTCAACCTTGGTACTGCTGGTTTCTTTTTGTATATTTATTATTTTTTATGAAATGAAAGCGCATTATTATAATGACGTTCAATTTGCATTCAAAAAAAGATTAGACTATAATAAAAGGTGTTGAAAGCGCTTTTACAATTTTAATATATAGTTTTATATAAAAGAAAGGATGCTTATCTCATGGAAAAAGCAATCAATGTCAATTCAGAAATCGGAAAACTTAAATCAGTTCTCCTTCATCGTCCAGGTGCTGAAGTCGAAAACATCACACCAGACACAATGCATCAACTCTTGTTTGATGATATCCCTTACTTGAAAATTGCTCAGAAGGAACACGATTTCTTTGCTCAAACATTGCGTGATAACGGAGCAGAAACTGTCTATATAGAAGATCTTGCCGCAGATGTTTTTCAAACTGAAAGTGTTAAAAAAGATTTCTTGGCTCGACTCTTGCATGAAGCAGGCTACCGTCCAGGACGTACACTTGAAGGTTTGACTGAGTACTTGACAAGCATGGATACAAAAGCAATGGTTGACAAGATTTATGCAGGTGTTCGTAAAAATGAATTGGACCTAAAACGTACAGTTCTTAGCGACATGGCCGGTTCTGATGCCGAAAACCATTTCTACCTTAATCCATTGCCAAATGCTTACTTCACTCGTGACCCACAAGCATCTATGGGTGTAGGGATGACTATTAACAAAATGACTTTCCCAGCACGTCAACCTGAATCATTGATTACAGAATATGTAATGGCAAATCACCCACGTTTTAAAGATACTCCAATTTGGCGTGATCGTAACCATACAACACGTGTCGAAGGTGGTGATGAACTCGTATTAAACAAACACACTGTAGCTATTGGTGTTTCTGAACGTACTTCATCTAAAACAATTCAAGCTTTAGCAAAAGAATTGTTTGCAAACCCATTGTCAACCTTTGACACTGTACTTGCTGTTGAAATTCCGCATAATCACGCAATGATGCACTTGGATACTGTATTTACAATGATTAATCATGATCAGTTTACAGTCTTCCCAGGAATCTTTGATGGTTCTGGAAATATCAATGCATTCATCTTACGTCCAGGTAAAGATGGAGATGTGGAAATTGAACATTTGACAGACCTTAAAGTTGCTCTTAAGAAAGTGTTGGAACTCTCAGAACTTGATTTGATTGAATGTGGTAATGGAGATCCAATCGTTGCACCGCGTGAGCAATGGAATGATGGTTCAAACACATTGGCTATCGCTCCAGGTGAAATTGTTACTTATGACCGTAACTATGTCACAATCGAATTACTTAAAGAACATGGTATCAAAGTACATGAGATTCTTTCAAGCGAGTTGGCACGTGGTCGTGGTGGAGCACGTTGTATGTCTCAACCATTGTGGCGTGAAGATATTTAATCAAAGATCCACCCTCTATTTGCTTGGTTTACAGCTCTGTCAACCTCGTTGACACTCTATTGCTTATAGCACAAGCAAATGTCCTTATTTCAAAAAATAAAAAAATTATATTTAGGAGAAAATTAAATGCAAACACCAAAAATTAACTCAGTTTTCCAAGGCCGTTCATTTTTAGCAGAAAAAGATTTTACACCTGCAGAAATTCAATATCTTGTTGACTTTGCTATTCACTTAAAAGCATTGAAGAAAAATAACATCCCTCACCATTATCTTGAAGGAAAAAATATCGCCTTACTTTTTGCTAAAACTTCTACACGTACGCGTGCTGCATTTACAACAGCAGCTATCGACCTTGGTGCTCACCCAGAATATCTTGGTAAAGATGATATTCAACTTGGTATCAAAGAATCTACTGAAGATACAGCACGTGTTCTTGGCTCAATGTTTGATGCGATTGAACGTCGTGGTTTCTCACAAAAAGAAGTTGAAGATTTGGCAAAATACTCAGGAGTTCCTGTATGGAATGGTTTGACTGACGATTGGCATCCAACTCAAATGATTGCAGACTACATGACAATCAAAGAAGAATTTGGTTACCTTAAAGGTCTTAAACTTGCTTATGTCGGTGATGGTCGTAACAACATGGCTAACTCTCTTATCGTAACAGGTGCGATGCTTGGAGTGAGCGTAACTATCGTAGCGCCTGAATCACTTCAACCTTCTGAAGAAGTTATGGAAATTGCGCGTAAATTTGCAGCTGAGTCAGGTGCAAAACCAGAAACAACTGCAGATATTGAAGCAGGGGTTAAAGGTGCAAACATTATCTACTCAGACGTATGGGTATCAATGGGTGAATCAAACTGGGAAGAACGTGTGGAACTTCTCACTCCATACCGTATCACAATGGATATGATGAAATTGACTGGTACTCCAGATGAAGAACTTATCTTCATGCACTGCTTGCCAGCCTTCCACGATACTGAAACTGAATATGGTAAAGAAATTAAAGAAGAGTATGGCTTGACTGAAATGGAAGTTACTGACGAAGTGTTCCGTTCTAAATATGCACGTCAATTTGAAGAAGCTGAAAACCGTATGCACTCAATTAAAGCAATTATGGCAGCAACTTTGGGTAACCTCTTCATTCCAGATGTACCAAGTATCAAATAATAAATTTTGAATTTGATTTTTTCCGGATTTGACAGACTTTCCACTTCCTAATACCGGTGGGAAGTTTGCACAAATCTGGAAAAAATATTTTTGGTTCCCTCTATAACTCTTGTTTTGAAAAGGTCAGACCTCGTATATTTTCATAATTGGAGACTTTTTTAAAGCATATGACTTTATGAAAAAAATAGGAAGTAATATGGAAGTAGAAAATAAAAAAGGAATAGGGCTCATGGCCCTCGTAGCAATTATCGTATCCGGAGCTATTGGTGGTGGGGTATTTAACCTCTCGAACGACTTGGCAAATGGAGCTACACCAGGTGGTGTGGTCATTTCATGGCTCTTTATTGGTTTTGGTATTCTTATGCTCGTTTTGAGCTTAAATCACCTTGTTGTTAATAAACCAGAACTCTCCGGTGTTTCAGATTATGCCCGCGCAGGATTTGGTGATTTTGCCGGATTCTTATCAGGCTGGGGTTACTGGTTGTCTGCTTGGGCAGGTAACGTGGCTTTCGCTGTCTTGATGATGACATCTGTCAACTATTTCTTTCCTGGTGTTTTTGCTAATGAAGACGGTTCTTTGACCTTTTTATCAGTCATTGTTGTCTCAGTCGTTTCTTGGTCATTAACTGCACTTGTTATTCGTGGTGTTGAAGGGGCAGCAGTAATTAATGCTATTGTACTCATTGCTAAATTAATTCCAATCGCAATTTTTGCCGTTGTTGCTATTGTTATGTTCAGAGCAGGAGTCTTTACAGAACATTTTTGGCAAAATGTCGTCATTAATGCAGATGGATCAGCAGCATTTACTCAGATGACAGCCTCAGGATTAATCGGACAGATTCAAAGTTCCTTGATGGTTATGATTTGGGTCTTCGTTGGTATTGAAGGTGCGGCAATGATGGGCGACCGTGCTAAGAAAAAATCAGATGCTGGTAAAGCTTCAATTATTGGGTTATTCACTTTGCTGGTGATTTATATCTTGCTCTCGCTCTTACCTTATGGATATTTGGATCAAGCACAGCTTGCAAGTATGCCACAACCAGGTATGGTTGGTATCTTACGTGAGATGGTTGGCCCTTGGGGTGGTAATTTGATGGCTATCGGGTTGATTATTTCACTTCTCGGTGCTTGGTTATCGTGGACGATGCTTCCAGTTGAGTCAACTTCTCAATTGGCTTCACAAAAGCTCTTGCCTGCTTGGTTTGGAAAAGAAAATAAAGCTGGTGCACCTGTTAATTCATTGCTTTTGACTCAAGGTTTTGTACAACTCTTTATCATTATTACTTACTTTGCCTCAGATGCTTATAATGTCTTTGTTTACCTCTGTACTGCAGTAATTATGGTTTGCTACGCTCTCGTCGGTGCATATCTATTAAAAGTTGGTTTAGTCGAAAAATCAACTAAAAATATTTTAATTGGCTTCTTTGCCATGGCATTCCAAATTATTGCCCTTTACCTGAGTGGTTGGCAGTTTGTCTGGATGGCTTCCATTCTATATGTAGTTGGTTTTGTCCTCTATATCCGTGCAAAACGTGAAAACAACAGAACTATTTCAACAGGCGAATGGTTTGCTATTATTATCTTTACTCTCGCAGCTTTGCTGGCTCTTTATGGCTTGCTTGCTAATCAGTTTGGTTTGAGAGAGTTACTTGGTATTTAAAAAGAAAATTTAGAGTAAAATTTTTGAGCCATCAAAAGTTTTATTCTTTCAAGCGCGAAGTAAGCGCTTTAATAACATGAAATAGGAGAAAATAATTATGGTTAGACGTATTGTAGTTGCTCTTGGCGGTAACGCTATTTTGACAGATGATCCAACAGCTCAAGCACAACAAGAAGCGCTTGAAGTTACAGCGAGTCAATTGATCCCGCTCATTAAGGATAACGATGTAGAAATAGTTGTTACGCATGGTAACGGCCCTCAAGTTGGTAATTTACTTTTACAACAACTGGGATCAGACAGTGCCAAAAATCCTGCGATGCCTTTAGATACAGCCGTGGCTATGACTCAAGGACAAATTGGATACTGGATGACTCAAGCCTTTACTAAAGCTTTAATCAAAGAAGGCTTGGAACGAATTCCTGTAGCTTCTGTTGTCACACGTGTCGTGGTAGACAGTAATGATCCTGCATTTGAAAACCCAACAAAACCGATTGGCCCATTCTATGACGAAGCACAAATGAACAAAATGTTGGAACAATATCCAGATTGGAAATTTGTCGAAGATTCAGGTCGTGGGTATCGTCGTGTTGTTGCCAGTCCAAAACCAGAACGTATTGTAGAAGCAGAAGCCATCAAACCACTGTTAGATGCTGCAGTTTTAACTACTGTATCAGGCGGCGGCGGCATTCCTGTAGTTGAGCATGAAGACGGTACATACACAGGAGTGGAAGCTGTAATAGACAAGGACTTTTCAGCAGCTAAACTTGCAGAACTTGTGGATGGTGACGAGTTAGTTATTTTGACAGGTGTGGACAATGTTTTTGTCAATTACAACAAACCAGATCAAAAGAAATTGGAAAAAGTTACTTTGTCTGAAATTGGTGCCTACTTGGAAGACGGTCAATTTGCTGCAGGCTCTATGAAACCAAAAGTTGAAGCAGCTATGGCTTTTGTAGAACGTACTGGTCGTGCGGCAACAATTACTTCCCTTGAAAATCTTGAAGATTTCTTGGCAAATGGTTCAGGAACAACAATTGTTGCTGATTAAAATGTAAGAGGCTGTGTTTTGCGCGGCCTTTTTCTTATATGAGGAGGCTGAATGAGAGACTTTAAAGAAGTAGAGAAGTTAATGGCTCAGCTCGAAATTCCCTATAAAATTGTCGAGCATCCGGCCAGTCATTCTACAGAAGAATCTGACCATTATATTGAAGGACATGAAGGTTGTAGGTCGAAGACTTTAGTTTTGGCTAATAAAAAATCCACCCAATTCTATATGGTTATTATGGATGATAGTAAGCGCGTTGAGATGAACAAACTGGGGGAGGTACTTGGAGTAAATCGACTTCATTTTGTATCAGAAGAACGTTTGGAAAGCATGTTGGGACTGCAGTCTGGGATTGTTTCTATTTATGGTCTGGTTGATAATAAAATGGATAATATGCATGTTTATTTTGACCGAGATATGCTTGAGGAGCATGACATTATGACGTTACACCCTAATGACAATACAAAGACAATCTTTTTTCCCATGGAAGATTGCTTTAAAATACTGGATGCACAATGCTATACTTATACTATAATTGATATTTAGGAGGGCACATATGAAGATAGATGGTTTTGGAGTAGAAGAATGGCTCAATGTATGGGAAAAAGAAGCAGTTTATGACATTGCTCAATCAACGATTTCATCCATGACGTTGCAAGAAATATTAAATCTGGAAGAAGACAAGGGCCAAAGCTTTATGTCTCACTTAATGCAGGAAAAATTTAACTACGGATGGATTGAAGGCTCTCCTGAATTTAAGCAAGAAGTAGCCAAGCTTTATACGAAAGTTCCCGCAGAAAATATTTTGGCGACAAATGGCGCAACGGGTGCCAATCATTTGGTCTTGTATGGATTGATCGAGCCGGGAGATCATGTGATTGCAGAGTACCCAAGCTACCAGCAGCTCTATGATATTCCACGATCTTTAGGAGCCGAAATTGAGTTTTGGCAAATTTATGAATCTGAAAACTGGTATCCACGCTTGGATGAACTCCGTCAGATGATTCGTCCAAACACAAAGATGATTTGTTTGAACAATGCCAATAATCCGACAGGTACAACCTTAAACCGTGCCTTTTTAGAAGAGGTCATTCAACTGGCTCGAACAGTTGATGCTTATGTCTTGGTCGATGAGGTTTACTTGCCTCTTGATGATGCGGAAGATTATGCGCCAATTGTTGACTTATATGAAAAAGGTATCTCGACGAACTCGCTTTCTAAAACATATTCTGTACCTGGTGTACGTTTAGGTTGGGTGGCGACTCAAGATGAAAAACTAGCAGATGAGTTTCGCAAATACCGCGATTATACAATGATTTGTTGTGGAGTCTTTGATGATGCCTTAGGAACTCTAGTCTTAAAACACCGTGATCAAGTACTGGCGCGGAATAAAGAAATCGTCACTAATAATTTGCAGATACTTCGGGAGTGGGTGGAAAATGAGCCACTTGTATCAATGATATTTCCTAAAGCAGTATCGACAAGCTTTGTGAAATTTGAAACGCTCGATCCGGCCCAAACAGAAGAATTTTGCGTGGCCTTGCTTAAAAACAAAGGCGTTCTTTTAGTACCGGGAAATAGGTTTGACTTGCCAGGCTATGCACGTTTAGGCTATTGTACGGATGAAAAGACATTACGCGAGGGTTTGTCTGCTTTGTCTCAATTTTTGCGAGAATATAACAAATAGGATAATAGAGGGGATTTACCCCTTTTTTATATACTAAAAATATGCAAATTTGGTACAATAATGAGAGGAGGATATTCATGGATTTTGTAAAAATTAATAAAGAACGCCACGCTGTAAAAACATTTGACGGTAAAAAAATACCAACAGTAGATGTGAAACAGATTATCTCTGCTGCAAGTTTAGCACCTTCTGCACATAACATCCAACCTTGGCACTTTGTCATTGTTGAGAGTGAACAAAAACGTCAAGAACTTCTATCCGTTGTTCATGGAAAAAATGGTCAACAAGTGAAAGAAGCTGGAGCGGTCATTGCTATCTTTAGTGATACTAATCTTTCTGAACGCTCGAGTGAAATTGCACGTACTGGGGCTGGAGAAATGGATAGTGAACAACTGCAACGTTTCAATAGTCGCTATCCCCAAATGTTTGAAAATATGGACGAGATGATGGAAGCAAGCTATTTATCATTGAATATTGGTTTTGTGACGATGAATCTCATGTATGTCATCAAAAATAGAGGCTATGAAGGCAATATTATTCTTGGCTTTGAACGTACTGAGCGCGTGAATGAAATTCTCGAAGTCGATAAACGTTACCGTCCAGAGCTCTTGGTTGTATTGGGCTCATCAGAAGCAAAAGGTCAAGCAAGTTACCGCTTGCCACAACAAAATATTATTGAAATTCGATAATAAGTAATAAGAGAAAAAAGTGAGTCGTTTATATCGAAATTTAAGGTGGATTTTGCTAGAATAAGAGAGATATAAAAACGATAGATATAGGTAGTAAGGGGAAAAAGTGCTAGATTTTTGGCAGGACTATCCTGAAATTAAGGAAAAACTTATCGCAGTACAAACTATGATGACAGAACGTTTAGCGGTAAATAATACAGATATACGTGACGCATTACAAAAGTTTACGACGCGCGGAGGTAAAATGGTTCGGCCAGCGCTTTTTTTTCTATTTTCTGGCTTAGTTGACGAGGAGATAGAAGACGAAGAACGTTTGGTTAAAATAGCAGCCAGTTTGGAGTTGTTACACTCGGCAACATTGATTCATGATGATGTTATTGATGATTCTCCTTTACGTCGAGGCTTGCCGAGTGTTGAAGCACAATTTGGCAAGGATGTTGCAGTATACACGGGTGATTTTATTTATACGGTTTACTTCGAGTTGCTTTGTGAAACAATGGCTGCGACACCATTTTTGCCGCGTAATGCAAGATCGATGAAAAAGATTCTTCAAGGTGAACTTACACAGATGCAATCAGCTTTTAATGCAGACAACAGTATTAGACGCTATCTTAAAGCTATCAGTGGTAAAACCGCAGAGCTATTGAGTTTAGCTTGTTTAGAAGGTGTGTATTTCTCTGGTGGTGATAAGCAGATGCAACGGTCTGCACGAAAGATTGGTTTAGCGATTGGTCTTGCTTTTCAGATTTATGATGATGTACTTAATTTTACAGTCGGTTTGGAAGAAGCTGATAAACCAATATTAACGGATTTTCGTCAAGGGATTTATACCTTACCCTTGTTGCTGGCAAAAGAGGAAGCGCCTGAAAAAGTCCTACCTTATCTGGAAGCGCCAGAAGGACTGAGTCGTCAAGAATGTATCGAATTTTCCGAACTGGTCACTGATCTAGGAGGCATTACAGGAAGTCTTTTCTTAGCAAAACATCTAACCGATCAAGCGTTACTTGAAATAGAAAAATTCCCAGAATCTCGTAACCGCGAAATTTTGATGGAAGTTACCCAAACCTTATTACAAAGAAATTATTAAAAAATGAACTTTAAAATATTTGCTGAGCTTATTGAGCTGAAAGCTAAAACAGCGAGCGTTTTTCCTTTTATACTGGGAGTTGCTTATTCACTTTATCATTATCAAATAGCCAATTTTGGCCCATTAATCATCTACTTTGTGGCTATGTTCTGCTTTAACTGTTTTGTAGATATTTGGGACAACTACAATGATTACCATAAGGCTGTGGATACGGAAGATTACAAGAAAAATACCAATATCATTGGTCGGGAAAATCTATCACTTTCGCTGATAAAGGGCTTTTTACTCTTCTTCTTCTCTCTTTCCTTGATTTTAGGATTAATTGTGGCAGGACTTGTGGGCTGGCCGGTGTTTTGGTTAGGACTTTTTTGCTATTTCATTGGTATCTTTTACTCAGCTGGACCAAAACCCTTATCAAGTTTACCTGTAGGTGAGCTGGCCAGTGGTTTAACAATGGGCTACTTAATTTTTCTGATCTGTGTATATATCAATACGAGTGCTGTTTTTGTTTGGGATTTTGCAACTTTGGCATCAACCTTCCTTGTTGCTTTACCAAGTACCTTGTTAATTGCTAACTTGATGCTGGCGAATAATACTTGTGATTTGGAAGAGGACGAAGCTAATCATCGTTATACTATTGTGCATTACATCGGGAGAAAGAATGCTTTGCGCTGGTGGACATTAGCCATTATATTGGCCTATATCTCAATCGTTGGGGCAGTAGTTTTGGGACTAATCTCTCCACTCATGTTGCTCATGTTTATACTTTTGCCTTTCATTATCACACAAGCGCGTCCTTACCTCCAAAGACAAGTAAAAAGTGAAACTTTTATTGCTTCAGTAAAAATATTAATGGTCTTCTCGCTATTGCAAGCGGGACTCATGTTGCTTGCTTTAGTTCTCTGAGAATAAGAAAAACCTTCTCTTAAGGAAGGTTTTTTCTTATTCACAACAGTCTTTTTTCGATGGGATTTCTAAGGCAGAAACACCCTTAACAGGACAGGTTGTAGTTGTACAATCATCGCAAGCTCCTTTTCTCCGCACTGTTTTGCGCACTGAAAAGAAGGCTGCAATTAAAATAAGGGATAAGAGAACGATGCTAGCTAAGTTCAAGAGAAAGTTCCTCCTTGTTTGATGTGTATTTTGGTCGACGGAAGATAAGATAAAGGCCGAAAACCAAGAGAAGTACTGCAAGCAATGTATTAATGCTAATGGACTGTGTCAGAAAGGCAGAGCCTAACTGATAAATGATAAAGCTCATGCTGTAAGCCACAGCGGTTTGAAAGCCCACAGCGCGTAAAGTCCATTTAACTTCACCCATTTCCTTATAAATTGCCGAAATAGCAGCAATACAGGGTGCACATAACAGGTTGAAGACAAGTAAAGAATAAGCGGCCAGTGGTGTGTAGCTATTTTGTAGAGCCGTCCAAATGGCTCGACCGTTATTTTCTACCTCTGCACCTTGGGCGTACAATTGGCTCATAGTTCCGACAATAGTCTCTTTGGCAATTAGTCCAGTCAAGGTAGCTACCGTGGCTTTCCACTCTCCAAAGCCTAGAGGAGCAAAAACAATACTCAGGTATCCTCCGAGCGTTGCTAATATTGATTGGCCGGGTTCAACTTGGTGCAAAGTGAAGCTATAGTTTGACAAGAACCAGAGTGCGACATTGAGCGCAAAAATGATTGTCCCAGCGCGCTTAATAAAACTCAAACCTCGATCAAACGCATATTTAAAGACTGTAGGAAAGTGAGGTATATGGTAAGTAGGCAATTCTAAGATGAAAGCAGAAGTATCTCCCGCGAACATTCTCGTTTTTTTCAAAATAATTCCTGAGAGGATAATCATGGCCATGCCTAAGAAGTATGCGCTAGGTGCAACCCAACTGGTGGAGTGAAAAAAGGCACCTGAAACTAAAGCAATAATCGGCAACTTTGCTGAACAGGGCATGAAGGTGGTCACCATGATGGTAATTTTTCTGTCCCTTTCTTGTTCAATTGTACGGGTAGCCATAATTCCCGGTACACCACAGCCAGAAGAAATCAACATGGGAATAAAGGATTTACCAGACAAGCCAAATCTTCTAAAAATACGATCCATCACAAATGCGACACGAGCCATATAGCCTGAATCTTCAAGAAAGCCTAACAGGAGGAATAGAACGAAGATTTGTGGAACAAAGCCTAGGATAGCCCCAATTCCAGCGAGGACACCATCAAGGAGTAGGGATTGGACCCAAGGAACAATCGCCAAGCTATCCATTACTTGGTGTAAAATATCTGGCAGAAAACTACCAAAAAAGTTATCATTGAGCCAATCGCTAGCGGGTGTACCAATGACCTGTATCGCTAAAAAGTAAACGAGCCACATGATAAGGATAAAAATAGGAAGGCCCAACCATTTATGGGTAACGATGCGGTCGATTTTATCTGTTAGATTAAGTTGTCCTTTATGTGCGCTTGTAACAACCAAACGAACAATTTGACCAATTAAATCATAGCGCTCGTTAACGATGATGGATTCACGATCGTCGCCCATAATTTTTTCGGTGATTGCTACGATTTCATCTAATTCTTGCCCTTGTGAGGCAGTGAGGGAGTTCGAGGCTAAACTGTCCCCTTCAAAAAGTTTAATTTGTTCAAAACGATTCTTTGCTTGGGGACAAATCGTTTGAATTTCTCCTAAGGCACTTTCAAGACGGAGGTCATAATCTAAAGGTGTAACTTCAAGAGGCTGGCAAGCTTTTCGAATAGCTTCGTCTAGACCTTTCTTCTTTAAAGCACTAGTAAGTACGACAGGTAGCCCTAAACTGTAAGACAGTTTTTCGATATCAATTTGTTTACCTTGATATTCTAGCAAGTCGCTCATATTTAGAGCGATGACGATAGGAATATTAAACTCCATCAGTTGTAATGTGAGGTACAGTGAGCGTTCGAGATTTGTTGCATCAATAATATTGAGAAGGACATCTGGTGGTGTCTCTCTGAGATAATTTCGTGTGACTTGTTCTTCTAAAGTATAAGGTGAGAGAGAATAAGTTCCCGGTAAATCTTGAATAGCGATATTTTTGTCTTTTTTATAACGTCCTGTTTTACATTCAACTGTTACACCTGGCCAATTTCCTACTTGCTGATTACTGCCAGTTAATATATTGAAAATACTTGTTTTCCCACTATTTGGGTTTCCTAGCAAAGCGATTTTAGTCATCTTTATTTCCTTTTAATCTTGGACAACAATTTTTATTTTTTCAGCATCTTTCTTTCTTAAAGAAAGAGAGTAACCCCGCAGATGAAGCTCCATAGGATCTCCTAGTGGTGCAAGTTTATGCACCGCAATACTTGTTCCCCTCGTAATCCCCATATCCATAAGCCGGCGCTTTATTTCACTTTCCCCCTCGAGTAATCGGACCACGCCACTTTGACCGATATTCAAAGACGAGAGAGGTATAAGTTCCTCATTTGATTGTTCGTCTTTAATCAAAATCGTGTTGAGGTAGAAACTGCTTAGCGCTAAACGTGTCTGACCAATCTTTAAAAGCGCATTTTCCCCGTCCATAGAAATTAAAACAACTTCCGTATCAGGGGCAAAACCAAGCTCTCGAAGTTTTCCAGCATGCTCGGATTTTAATATTTTATTTACATAATATATTTGGCCGATACGGGCAGTATTCAGTGTTTTCATGCATGCTCCTTCAATGGGATGTAAAAAGTATTTGACATTACAATAAGTATAACACGAATTACTTGTAATTTCGAGGAAATTTGTGTATGGGAGAAAGTAAATAAAAAAAGAATGTTTCACGTGAAAACAAACACACAAAAAAACTAGCTTTGAGAGGCCAGTTTTTTGTGTTTTATTCTACAGAGAAAATGTATGGATAAACAGGTTGTTTTCCGTCATGAATCTCTACTTCGAGTTCAGGGTAACGTTTTTCTAGTTCTTTGGCAATACGTTCGGCATTTGATTTTTTACCGTCTTCACCAATATAAATTGCTGCAATTTCGCTGTCTTCATCAATCATTTTTTCAAAAGCAGCAAAGATAGCATCGTTCATTTTTTTGGTTGATGCGACAATTTTATTATTGACCATGCCAAGTGTATCTTTTTTATGGATATCAATACCATCAATATTGGTGTCACGAATAGCTTGTGTCACTGAACCAGATTGTACGTCTGCTAATGAAGCAGTCATATTTTCTTTGTTTTCTTCAATTGATTTTGTTGGGTCAAAGCTGAGTAAGGCAGTAAAACCTTGAGGAACAGTTGCTGTTTCAATCACTTCAACAGGAATATCTGAAACTTCAGCGGCAGATTTGGCAGCCATGAAGATATTTTTATTATTTGGAAGAATAATAACTTTTTCGGCATTGACAGCTTCAATAGCTTTGAGGATGTCTTCTGTTGATGGGTTCATTGTTTGACCACCAGAAACGACATGCTGTACACCCATTTCACGGAAAATGTCAGCAAGACCATCACCAGCAGCGATGGCAATCAATCCCCAGTCAGATTTAGAAGTAGAAGTGCTGATGTTGTTTGTTTTTTCTTTTTCAGCAACACCTTCGTTTTGGAGGCGCATGTTGTCAACTTTAACCTTAACCAGACGACCATATTTAAGCCCTTCTTGCATAACAAGACCAGGATCTTCAGTATGGACATGGACTTTAACGATTTCTTCGTCATCAACAACTAAAAGTGAATTACCGATACCCGCCAAGTAAGCTTGGAAATTATCGTGATCATAACTCTCACGGGCTGTTGGACCTTGGCCTAACTCGACCATAATCTCTGTACAGTAGCCGTATTTAATATCGCTTGTGGAAGCACCCGCAACACTTGTTTCAGACTCGTGTTCAAGGTTAATCATACGGTCCATGGCACCTAAACCTTGCTCAGGATTTTCAGGGACGAATTCACCGTTGAGAGCCATCAAGAAGCCTTCGTAGATATAAACCAAACCTTGACCACCTGAATCGACAACGCCAACTTCTTTAAGGACTGGCAACATGTCTGGTGTTTTCGCTAAAGCGATTTTAGCTCCTTCAAGAGCAGCTTCCATAATAGCTGTTGCATCGTCAGTCTCATTAGTTTTACGATTTGCAAGTTCTGCAGCACCGCGTGAAACAGTTAAGATTGTACCTTCAACAGGTTTCATAACCGCTTTATAAGCGACTTCAACACCATTTTGCAAAGCGTTAGCTAAATGAATACCATCAAGTTCATCGTAGTCTTTGGCATATTGTCCAAAACCGCGGAAGATTTGACTAAGGATAACACCAGAGTTACCACGAGCGCCCATGAGCAAACCTTTGGAAAGGATTTGAGCAACTTGTCCAACAGTTTCGGCTGGTTTTTCAGCGACATCTTTGGCACCATTTGTGATTGTCATCCCCATGTTTGTTCCTGTATCTCCGTCTGGGACAGGAAAGACATTCAGAGAATTGACATATTCAGCTTGTTCGTTAAGGCGACTTGCTGCCGCCTGAATCATTTCTTGAAATTTACTTGCGTTAATATTTGACACTAGTCTTCGACCACCTTCACATTTTGTACATATACATTGACTTTAGCTGCTACAATGCCAAGTTGATTTTCCAGATTGAAACGGATACGTTCTTGGATGTTTTTGGCAACTTCGCTAATTTTAACACCATAGCTGACAACAACATAAACACCAATGATTGTTTGGTTATCGGTTGTCGTAACGACAACACCTTTAGAATAGTTTTCTTGTCCGAGGATATTACGGAAATTGTCTTTTACAGCATTTTTGCTTGTCATGCCGACAACGCCGAAAATTTCAGTAGTGCTTGCACCTACAACAGTAGCGATAACATCTGTTGCAATGTCAACATTACCATGTTGAGTATTAATAGTAACGGTCATTTTCATATGCGTGCTGTTGAATCATACAGCACTTTCCTCCATAATAATTTATGTATCACTTCATTTTATCATAATTTTGTAAAATAGAACAGTTGTTTTATTGGTTTTTTGGTCAATTTAGCCTTGTAAGTGCTTTAGGGGAGGGGGTCTTAAGTCGAAAGAGTTTTAGAAGATGAAAAAACCAAAGATCAACCGTTAATTATGACCTTTGGTTTTTAAAGTGTTGGAGAAAGAGAAGAAAATAAAAAAGACCAGTAAATAAGATTCACTAGCTTTCTTTATTTTATCCAATTATACACGCTCAACGCCTGCAGGCAATTTTTTCAATGCTTTAGCTGAAGCCCATACAGTTTTGAGTTCACCGTTTTCAAGAATTTGAACTTTTTGAAGATTAGGTTTAACTACACGTTTAGTTTGGTTCATAGCGTGTGAACGGTTATTACTTGATACAGTCTTACGACCAGTAAAATAACATTCTTTTGACATGGTTTGGTTCCTCCTTAAAAATTTTATGCTTTTTTTAAAGAGCATCTCTAAAAATTCAGATCTGAAACACAATTCTTACAGAAACCCTCAAAATAACATACCAAATTAGTATAACATTTTTTTATTAAAAAAATCAAGTTTTATTTCCAAATTTCACCAAAATTTTTATATAATAGGAGATATGGAAAATCTAATCGAGCAACTCACTGCCAAAAATAGCGAATATGTACATAACGTAACAAAGCAATTGATGCTTTTAGGAAAATCAGACGAGGAAATCAAAAAAATACTCGCTGAAATCTTGCCGAAAATCATCGAAGGACAAAAGGAAGGTATTCTGGCCCGCAAATTATTGGGGGCACCAATGGAATTTGCGACACAGTATAAACCTGAGGAAGATAAGGTAAAACGTCAGGAAACAGCGAAAAATGAATCACCCTTCTTGATGTGGCTAGATAGTGCTTTACTTTTCTTTGGTGTGATTTCAGTGGTTATGGGACTGATGGGTCTCTTCCAGCCACAAGCAAGTGTTTACGGTCTATTGACAACGCTGGCTTCTTCCGCTCTCGCTGGTTTGGTGATGTACTGGATGTATAAATATTTTTACAGTGCACAACGCCCACAGAAAAAAGGCAAAGGTTTTGCGATGTTAGCTGTTGCGATGGTGGCATGGGCAGGCGTTTCTGTCTTGGTCGCTCTCTTACCAAAATCCATCAATATTGTACTTGCTCCGTACATTACAATTATTCTCGGGGCAGCCGTGATGGGGATTCGCTTTCTTATTCAACGTAAATTCAATGTGCAGTCTTCGATGGCACGTCAAACAAAGTAAACTAATTAACCCCGTCCTCATTGTGACGGGGTTTTATTTCGAAAATGTAAGGTATTTGCTTCTCTAATAATGTTAGGATAGAATAAGAGTTAGGAGAGAGCTTATGTCATTTAAATATGAAGGTTTGTCACAAAAAGAAGTTGAAAATCGTTTAAAATCAGGTCAGGTCAATATCGCAAAGAATGAGAGCAGTAAAACATATGGCCAAATTTTTGCGAGTAATTTGCTGACTTTTTTTAACTTAATCAATATTTTCCTTTTTATTTTAGTGCTTTCAGTGGGCTCGCATCGAAATGCGCTTTTCATTATTGTTGTTGCAGTGAATGCAGGAATTGGTTTATATCAGGAAATTAAAGCACGTCGCTTGCTCGACAAGCTCTCTTTATTGAATACAAGTAAGGTCAAGACTTTTCGTCAAGGGAAACAGATTGAATTAAAACAAGAAGAGCTTGTGCTTGATGACATTATTCTTCTGGGACTTGGAGATCAAATTCCATGTGACTGCCAAATCATTGAAGGGCAAGTGGAAGTAAATGAAGCTTTGCTTACCGGAGAGGCTGACGCGCTGACTAAAAAAGCAGATGCAGAACTTTTTTCGGGTAGTTTTGTCACAAGCGGGACAGCTGTTGCACGGGTTGTTCATGTAGGAAAAGACAATTATATTCATCAATTAGCCCATGAAGCTCAAAAAATAAAGAAACAGAAACGAATGTTGCGTGACAGTTTAGCAAAAGTTGTACGTATCGTAAGTTTCATTATGATACCCTTGGGAATTTTGCTTTACCTCAAGTTGTTTTATGTCATTGATACGGGCCACAAACAAGCCGTTCTAGGAACGGTTGCTGCCCTAGAGGGTATGTTCCCACAGGGGTTGATTTTATTGACCAGTATGGCTTTAACGTTGGGAGTTATCAACTTAGTGAAGCAAAAAGTTTTGGTTCAAGAGCTGCATACGATTGATGCGCTTGCACGAGTGGATGTGCTGTGCTTGGATAAGACAGGGACCATTACGACGGGTGAAATGAAAGTGGAAAAGATTGAGAGTCTGACTGAACATTCTGAGCCACACATTGTCCATGTCATGGGGAATCTTCTAGAAAACCTCCCAGATCAAAACGTCACTGCACAAGCCTTAAGGAAGTATTTTGCTTCATTAAAGGATTACAATGTTTCTCAAGTGTTGCCATTTTCTTCTGAGAGGAAATACAGCGCAGTTGAGTTTACAGAAGGGACCTTTTATTTAGGTGCTTGGCAGTTTTTGTTTCCAAAGGGAAATGCCGTGTTAGAACAGCACGCACAAAAGTATGCAGAAAAGGGTTATCGTGTGTTAGTCTTGGCCTGCTCAAAACAAGCACTTGATAGAGACCGACTTCCTGAAGCCCTAACTGCAGAAGCGCTCATTGTTATTTCTGATGTTTTGCGTGACGATGCTAAACAGACTCTGGCCTATTTTAAAAAGCAGGGTGTACGTTGTAAAATCATCTCAGGAGATGATCCTGTAACAGTATCGGCAATTGCGAAGGCTGTTTCCTTACCGGATGCCGAGCAGTATGTTGATGCCAGTCAACTAAAAACAGAGGCAGAACTGGAGTTTGCAGTAGAAAATTTTCAAATTTTTGGTCGTGTCTCCCCACAACAGAAAAAAATGATGGTGCAAATCCTGAAGAAGCAGGGGCACACAGTAGCGATGACTGGAGATGGTGTCAATGATATTATGGCCTTTAAGGAAGCTGATTGTTCGATTGCCATGCGCGAAGGTAGTGAAGCGGCGAAACAAACCGCCAATCTTATTTTGATGGATAATAACTTCTCGGCGATGCCTTATATTGTTAATGAGGGGCGACGCGTAATTAATAACTTAACACGTACAGGCTCTTTATTAATGGTGCGGATGATGTTTTCGATAGCTTTAACTGTGTTGACTTTATTTGCGGGGAGTGTCTATCCTTTTGAGCCAATCCAGCTTACTGTTTTGACCGCGTTTTTTGTCGGGATTCCCTCTTTTTTCTTGAGTTTTGAGTCAGACTTTTCAAAAGTTGAAGGTCGTTTTTTGCGGACGCTGTTTGAGCGTGCGTTTCCTGTGGGTTTTAGTATTGCTGTTGGCGCAATACTTATCGTTACAATAGGCGGAGTCTTCGGTATTTCACATCCTGAACTTGCGATGATGACGGTTCTCTTTTCTGCATGGAACTACGTTTTGATGCAGCGCAAGATATTTTGGCCTATTAAGCGCTACCGCTTATGGATTTTCACAATCACACAGCTTTCGTTTTTTGTAGCTTTAATTGTGGGTACGGATTTTCTTAATTTAGCATGGCCGAGTCCGCTTCACTTTACATTACTTATCCCATTTCTGATTGTTGCACCTCTTGCACAATATTTACTGACAAAGGGAGCCTTATTCATGTTTAAAAAATTATAATTGAAACATACTAAACAAAAGGTGCTAGAGCGTTGCTTCTAGTCCTTTTTGCTCCTACCTCAGGCAGAATTAGAATGAAATAAAAGTAAAAATATGCTATAATTATGCTGATTAACTATAATAAAATAGAAGAAATAAAGTGAGGTACCTCATGAAAGGGATTATTTTAGCAGGTGGATCAGGAACGCGTTTGTATCCACTGACTCGTGCAGCAAGTAAACAATTGATGCCCGTCTATGATAAACCAATGATTTATTATCCGTTATCTACACTGATGTTAGCTGGGATTAAAGATATTTTGATCATCTCAACACCAGAAGATACACCGCGTTTCCAAGAACTCTTGCAAGATGGTTCTGAATTCGGACTAAATTTGCAGTATGCTGTTCAACCAAGTCCAGATGGTTTGGCTCAAGCTTTCATCATCGGCGAAGACTTTATTGGTGATGATTCAGTTGCTCTTATCTTGGGTGATAACATTTATCATGGCCCAGGGATGTCTAAGTTACTTCAAACTGCTGCAGCCAAAGAAAAAGGCGCAACTGTGTTCGGTTACCAAGTGCCAGACCCAGAGCGTTTTGGTGTTGTTGAGTTTGACGAAGACATGAACGCTGTTTCAATTGAAGAAAAACCTGAGGTACCAAAATCTGACTACGCAGTAACAGGGCTTTATTTCTACGATAATGATGTTGTAGAGATTGCTAAAAACATCAAACCTTCACCACGTGGAGAGTTGGAAATCACAGATGTGAATAAGGCCTATCTTGAACGTGGTGATCTCTCTGTCGAACTTATGGGACGTGGCTTTGCATGGCTCGATACAGGAACACATGAAAGCTTGCTCGAGGCAGCGCAATATATTGAAACAGTTCAACGTATGCAAAACGTTATGGTTGCTAACCTTGAAGAAATTGCATGGCGTATGGGCTATATTTCTGAAGAAGCCGTACGTGAACTTGCACAACCGCTTAAGAAAAACGCATACGGTAAATATTTACTTAAATTGGTAGGTGATAAATAAATGACGGATAACTTTTTTGGAAAAGAACTTGCAGCACGCAAAATTGAAGCTATTCCAGGTATGTTAGAATTTGATATTCCGGTTCATGGTGATAATCGCGGCTGGTTTAAAGAAAACTTTCAAAAAGAAAAGATGCTTCCACTCGGTTTCCCAGAAAAATTCTTCGCAGAAGGAAAATTACAAAATAACGTTTCTTTCTCACGTAAAAATGTTTTGCGCGGTTTACACGCTGAACCATGGGACAAATATATTTCTGTAGCAGATGGTGGACGTGTTTTGGGCTCATGGGTAGATCTTCGTGAAGGCGAGAGCTTTGGTCATGTTTACCAAACAGTGATTGATGCCAGCAAGGGTATTTTTGTACCACGTGGCGTTGCCAATGGTTTCCAAGTTTTAAGTGATACTGTTTCTTACTCTTACTTAGTAAATGACTATTGGGCTTTGGAACTTAAACCAAAATACGCTTTCGTCAATTATGCAGATCCAACTTTAGGTATTGAGTGGGAAGATCTTGCACATGCTGAAGTGAGTGAAGCAGACAAAAATCACCCACTGCTTGCAGATGTAAAACCCCTAACCGCAGATTTACTCGGCTAAAATGAAGGCCAAACATCTACAAAGTAAAAGAATACTAGAGTTTTGGCAAGTGAATAAGGAAAATGAACAACCTGTGTGGGTAAAGAAGGCCTTTGCTTCAGGTGGATTTTCTTGGTTAAATGATAAAACATTACGTATTGTTAATACTGGTGGTTTGATCAAGATTAACGCTGCTCAAGATGAATTTCTGGTGTTTAATGGCAAATATTTAAAAATTGTGTCAGCGCAGAAATTCAAACAAGACTATCGCTTGCAATAAAAAATATACTAGAGGAAAAACAATGACTGAATTTAAAAATATCGTAGTCACTGGTGGTGCTGGATTCATCGGTTCAAATTTCGTACACTACGTTTATAATAATCATCCAGATGTACATATTACCGTTTTAGATAAATTAACGTATGCGGGAAATCGTGCCAATATTGACATGATTCTTGGAGATCGTGTAGAGCTTGTCGTTGGTGATATTGCAGATCCAGAGATTGTGGATCAGGTTGCTTCCAAGGCAGATGCGATTGTGCACTATGCGGCAGAAAGCCACAACGACAACTCACTTAAATCACAAGATGAGTTTATCCAAACGAACTTTATTGGGACATATACGTTGATTCAAGCGGCACGAAAATATGATTTACGCTTCCATCATGTATCGACAGATGAAGTTTATGGTGATTTGCCTTACCGCGAAGATTTACCAGGACATGGCGAAGGCGAAGGTGAGAAATTCACTGATAAAACACCTTACAATCCATCAAGTCCTTACTCTTCGACTAAAGCAGCATCGGACTTAATTGTCCGTGCTTGGGTACGTTCATTTGGCTTGAAAGCGACAATTTCAAACTGTTCAAATAACTATGGACCTTACCAACACATCGAAAAATTTATCCCACGTCAAATTACAAACATTTTATCAGGGATTAAACCAAAACTTTATGGCGATGGTAAAAATGTGCGTGACTGGATCCATACAGAAGACCATTCTTCTGGCGTTTGGACAATTTTGACCAAAGGCCGTATGGGTGAAACTTATCTTATCGGAGCCGATGGCGAAAAAAATAATAAAGAAGTTTTAGAAGAAATCTTAACGGAGATGGGACAAACACCTGACGCTTATGATCGTGTAACTGATCGTGCTGGCCATGATTTGCGCTATGCTATCGACAATACAAAACTTCGTACAGAACTTGGCTGGGAGCCTAAACACACAGACTTTGAGTCAGGCTTGAAGGCAACAATTGATTGGTATACTGAAAATCAAGACTGGTGGAAGGCAGAAAAAGCTGCTGTTGAAGCAAAATATGCTGAAAGCCAAAAAGTTCTCTAAGATAAAGGAATAAATATGATTTTAATTACTGGTGGAAATGGCCAACTTGGTACTGAGTTACGCCATCTTCTTGATGAACGGGATGTAAAATACTTTGCAGCAGATGTTAATGAACTTGATATTACGGACAAAACTGCTGTTGATGCTTTCTTTGACAAAAATAAACCAGAATTGGTTTATCACTGCGCTGCCTACACTGCTGTAGATAAAGCAGAAGATGAAGGTAAAGCTCTTAACGAAAAAATTAATGTTGATGGCACACGTCATGTAGCTGAGGCAGCTGCTCGTGTTGGAGCAACACTTGTTTATATTTCAACGGACTATGTTTTCAATGGTGATTTACCTGTTGGTCAAGAATGGGAAGTTGATGCGCCAAAAGGCCCTGTTTCAGAATATGGACGTACAAAATTACTCGGGGAGCAAGCAGTTGAAGCATCTGGTGTGAAATTTTATACGATTCGTACAGCATGGGTATTTGGTAGCTACGGACCAAATTTTGTTTTTACAATGCAAAATCTCGCCACTCGTTTTCCAGAAATCACCGTTGTTAATGATCAACACGGTCGTCCTACTTGGACCCGTACATTAGCAGAGTTTATGGTCTACTTGGTTGATCAACAAGCAGAAGCAGGTTATTATCACCTAACAAACGATGCTGCACCTGGAGAAGATGTAACATGGTTTGATTTTGCTAAAGAAATTTTGAAAGATACAGATACAGTTGTAAAACCTGTAGATTCAAGTAATTTCCCATCTGCCGCGAAACGACCATTTAACTCAACGATGAGTCTTACTAAAGCGAAAGCTACAGGATTTAATATTCCAACATGGCAAGAAGCTCTTGCACAATTGCTGACTATTGGTGACTTAAGAGAAAATAAAGATAAAGTCAAAGGCGAAACAGCAAAATAAATATGGCATCGACAAGTTTTGGAGATGATAAAAAACAGCGAAATTCTGTCATTAAGGCAGAATTCTCGCTTTGAGAGGTTAAAAGTTTGCGCTTGCAAACGTAGAAAAACATGAAAAAACACATTTTTATTATTGGTAGTCGTGGATTGCCAGCAAAGTATGGAGGGTTTGAGACTTTTGTAGAAGAGTTGGTTAAACACCAAAGTAATCAAAATATTAAATATCATGTGGCTTGTCAAAGCGAGAATTCAGATATAGAAGTTGTGGATGGTCATTTTGATTATCGAGGGGCTGATTGCTTTGTTATTAATGTGCCAAACATTGGACCAGCGCGTGTAATTGCATATGATGCTCTGGCAATTAATGCAGCCTTGAAGCAAATTAAAGAGGAACAAATTATTGAACCAGTCTTCTATATATTAGGAAATACGATAGGTGGCATTATTGGTCACTATGCTCATAAAATTCACAAGGTCGGCGGAAAGCTGCTTGTCAATCCAGATGGGCTTGAGTGGAAACGTACCAAGTGGCCGAAACCTGTGCGCCGCTATCTTAAGCATGCGGAGAAAAAAATGGTCCGTAGTGCGGATATGATTATTAGTGATAATCAAGGTATTCTTGATTATTTACGTGCAGAATATGGTCAGGTCAAGAGTGAGGTGATTGCTTACGGTACTGAAACAGAGATATCCAGTTTGGATTTTTCTACAACTTTAGAAGAATTTGGCGTTGAAGATTACTATTTAATTGTAGGACGTTTTGTCCCTGAAAATAATTATGAGACACTGATTCGCAGCTTTATGGCATCAAATACAGAAAATGATTTGGTCATTATCACCAACTATGAAGGTAATACTTTTTATGATATACTTCTTCAAAAAACACAATTTGACCAAGATAGGCGAATAAAGTTTGTTGGAACGGTTTATGATCAGGATGAATTAAGATATATACGAGAACATGCACTTGCATACTTGCATGGCCATGAAGTAGGAGGGACTAACCCAGGGCTTCTTGAAGCGATGTGGTCAACTTCGGTTAACCTCGTTTTAGATGTTAATTTTAATCGTGAAACAGCAGGGGATGCGGTGCTCTACTTCAATAAAGATGAATTAACTCAAAAAATAAATCAAATTGAAAATTTGAGCGATATAGAAAGAAATGACCTACAAAACAAATCAAGAAGTAGGATACAAGAAAGATATATGTGGGACATGATATGTACCCAGTATGAGGAGCTTTTTGTTGAAAGTTAATATTTTAATGTCGACGTACAATGGTGAAAAGTATGTCGGACAACAAATAGAAAGTATTCAGAAGCAAAGCTTTACCGAATGGAATTTGTTAGTGCGAGATGATGGTTCAAAAGATAAAACGTGTGATATCGTTGCTTCATATGCGCAACTTGACCAACGGATTCAGCTGATTCGGGCTGAAAATAAAGGTGTGATTGAATCTTTCTATGAACTTGCTAAATATAATCAGGCAGATTACTATTTTTTCTGTGATCAAGATGATTATTGGTTGCCGGAAAAAGTGAAAATTGTACTAAATGAAACCAAGAAGTATGATAATGATAGGGCGAAACTGTATTACACAGATTTAAAAATTGTAGATAAAAAATTGCAAGTAATTAGTAATTCAATGATCAAAAGCCAATCGGGGCACGCTAACACTAAGTTAGTCCAAGAGTTGACAGAGAACACAGTCACGGGATGTACGATGATGGCTAACAAAGCACTGATTGATTTGTGGAATAGTACTTCCGGTATTATCATGCATGATTGGTATCTGGCTTTAGTTGCCGCTTCACAAGAAGGGTTGATTTATATTGATCAGCCTACGATGCTTTACCGTCAGCATGATGATAATGTTTTAGGTGCCCGTACTATCAAGAAAAGAATCCAGAAATGGATACGCCCGCATCTCTGGTTTAGAAAATACTGGTGGCTTATTACTGCGAGCCAAAGCCAAGCACAAAATTTATTATCTAATGTATCGCTTTTGGAAGAGGACGAGGAGCTTATTCAAAATTATGTGAGTATTTTGGATCAAAATTATTCCACGCGACGTGCTTGGCTGAAAAAATACGATTTACGTAAAAATAAATCGTGGCATACAAAAATATTTCGAAGCTTGATTATTACAAAATTTGCCTATAAGGCTTTCTTACGTAGAAACAGTAAGTAAATCAAATAAAAATTTGCAGAAGCAAATTCTTGGAGGACTCTATGAATTTCTTTAACCGTAGAAACCAAATTCTACTCAAAGAATTAATTAAAACCGATTTTAAATTAAGATATCAGGGAAGTGTCATTGGCTATTTGTGGTCAATTTTGAAACCGATGCTTCTGTTTTTGGTCATGTATTTGGTCTTTGTACGTTTTTTACGTTTTGGAACCGCAATTCCTCATTTTTCTATCGCACTACTCTTGGGAATTACGATTTGGAACTTTTTTGGTGAAGCAACTGGGCTTGGAATGCTTTCGATGGTAAATCGAGGGGATTTGTTGCGTAAAGTAAATTTTTCAAAGCAAGTTATTATTTTTTCAGTCGTATCAAATGCTTTTATTAATTTAATACTTTCTTTAATCGTTGTGATAATTTTTGGAATTTTCAATGGTGTAACTTTTAGTTGGACGGTGATATTTATTCCTTTCTTACTCATTGAATTGGTGTTATTTACTACGGGTATTGCGTTCATCCTATCCACACTTTTTGTGTATTTTAGAGATTTAGGACCAATCTGGGAAGTAATTATGCAAGCAGGGTTTTATGGTACACCAATTATTTATCCCATTACTCAAATTTCAGCCACTCACATGGAAATTGCTAAATGGATGATGATGAACCCTATGGCGCAGATTATTCAAGATATGCGTTTTATATTAGCATTTAGTGATAATACAAACCCGGCGATATGGCAACTAATTCCTAGCCCAATCGTTATTATCCCATATCTTATTCCACTATTTATTTTTGGTCTAGGATTACTTATTTTCAATAAAAATTCTAAGAGATTTGCGGAGATTATTTAAAATGAATGATGATATTGCAGTAAAAATAGAAAATGTAGGAAAATATTTCCGGCTACCAACGGAGTCCACAAATAGTTTGCGTACTCTTCTTGTTAATCGAATGAAAGGGATTAAAGGTTATACTGAACAACATGTCCTCAAAGATATTTCTTTTGAGGTTAAAAAAGGAGATTTCTTTGGGGTTGTCGGAAGAAATGGCTCAGGAAAATCAACACTCTTAAAAATTATTTCTCAGATTTATGCACCAGAAAAAGGAAAGGTCACTGTAAACGGTAAACTGGTCTCATTTATAGAATTAGGAGTTGGTTTCAATCCAGAACTGACAGGTAAAGAGAATGTTTATATGAACGGTGCTATGTTAGGTTTTTCAACAAGCGAAATTGATGATATGTATCAAGAAATCGTTGAGTTTGCAGAGTTGCAAGATTTTATGAATCAGAAGCTGAAAAATTATTCTTCTGGGATGCAGGTACGTCTAGCATTTTCTGTAGCAATTAAAGCACGAGGCGATGTTCTCGTTTTAGATGAAGTTTTAGCAGTAGGGGATGAAGCATTTCAGAGAAAATGTAATGAATTTTTTGAGGAAATCAAAAAAGATCGATCAAAGACAGTTATCCTGGTTACTCATGATATGAGTGCAGTCCAACGTTATTGTAATAAAGGGATTTATATTAAAAACGGCATCCTTGAAGGGACAAATGAAATTGAAGATATTGCCACACGTTATTCTGAAGATAACCTTGAAGTAAATGTAGGTAAAACTGCTGAAGAAGCAAAAGTAAGTGCCGCATCGATAAAAATTAATCCTCTTTCAAAACTCGTGTTAAACAAGCCTGAGCAGGAGTTTAAATTTGAAATACAATATGAAGTATTTTCCGAAGAAATAAAATCAGAGAAAAACCTATATCTTGCTTATGCTCTCTTTGATGAAGGCCGAGGAGGCATTGTATATGATAGTGGTTCAATCAATACAAATGGTATAAATAAACAATCTTTCAGTATCCCAATGAAAAACTTTCACAACTCTAATTTTAGGATATCAGCAACATTGAGACGTGACCCTAAAAATAAAGATGAAGAGGACTTCGAAACTGAACCAGTTGTTTACACGAAAGGTGAAAGCGATTTACACTTCATCTATCGTGACATCAAAGACAAAGAAAACTATGGCTTACTCAAGGAGTTAGAATGAATACTTTAATAAGTGTAATTATTACTAATTACAATTATGGCAATTATATTGAAAAAGCCATTGAGAGTATCTATCAGCAGACTTATAAAAATTTGGAATTGATTATTATTGATGATGGCTCCACGGATGGTTCTAAAAATATTATCAAGCAGAAAATTCAAGAAGCCCCCGAAAATTTTTATATAAATTTTATCAGTCGGGAAAATTTAGGAATTGTAAGGACTAGAAATGAAGGAATGCAAAATACACATGGTGAGTATTTTGTTTTTCTTGATGCAGATGATTATTTTGATGCGAGCTATATTGAGAAAATGTATTCTCATGCTTTAGCCAGTGGTGCAGACATCGTGTATCCTAACTGGCACGTATTCGATGAAACTGGGGATATAGATTACGAAACGGATTTTCCAGAGTTTGATATCCGCAAATATCAGCTTCAGAAATTACATGTATCATCTGAATCTTTAGTGAGAACAGCAGCAGTAGAAGATTTTGAATTTCGGAGTGAAAAAGTAGCAGAGGATTGGGACTTTTTTAATCGTTTAGCCTTATCAGGAAAGAAATTTCAATTGGCAAAGGATTGTCGAATTAATTATTTTTTAAAAGAAGATGGGCGCGGATCAAAGAATAGAGCTATTGATGATATCATTGAATTTGAAAATCTCATAGATGGCTGGCGTCAAGAATATGGAGATAATCAAGTATTAGCGAAAAATGAACTTTTAATTGAAAAGTTTTCTGAGCTTGAAAATCATGCACAAAATTTAGAAAAAATTTCTAAAGAACGACTACAAACTATCCGAAAACAAGAAGATGATATCCGAATACAACTTCAAGACATTCAAAATTTAAATTACCATCTTCATTTAATTCAAAATTCTAAAACTTACAAGTGTTCTAAATATCTTAGTGCTTTTTTAAAACTAATTAAAAATCCTAAAAGATTACCTTCATATTTTCGAAAAATAAAGCATAAGCTTGGAGATAAGGCTCGTCCTCTTACTTTAATTAAGAAAAAATTTTTAACAGGGTGGAGAAATAAACAACGTGCTGTAAATAATTATACTTCACCAAAAAGAGCTCTAGTTTACGTCATTTATGAAAGTCAAGACATTATTCAAGAATACAAAATTATTTTCTTAGAGGCTCTATCAAAACTTTCCGATAGGACTTTAATTGTTGTAAATGGGAACTGTACTAATGATGATATCCAAAAATTATCTCTATTTGGACAAGTTGTATGTCGTCCTAATGAAGGCTATGATACAGCAGCTTTCAGATATGGTATTCAATTTTTAAATAAAGAATTACAAGAGTATGATGAACTTATCCTAGTAAACGATACTAATGTAGGTCCTATGACAGATTTACAAGATGTTTTTGACCAAATGGCTAAAAAACGCTTAGACTTCTGGGGTATATCTTATGGAGAAGCACAGGATGATTTTACTGGATATAACAAATATGGACGGATTCCTATCCATCTACAATCTTATTTTTTAGTTATTGAAAAAAGTCTATTTGCGACCAAAGCATTTCGTGATTATTGGGAACAGTTGGAGGATACAGATTCTCGTAACAAAGCAATTGGTAAACATGAAACAGTATTTACTAAACATTTCGAGAATTTAGGGTATAAACATGGAGCTGTAAGTGGAAATAATCATGATAGTGCGATGTACATCCACCCACTAACAATGCTGAGAAATTATGGCGTACCTTTGGTTAAGTATACAGCATTCTCAAATGATACAGATGACAAATTTTCTTGGCAAGGTCTAGAAAGAAAAACAGAAGTCCCTAAGTTATTGGAATATATTGAGCAAGAGACAGACTATCCAATAGCTGTCATCAATCAAATTATGACTGACTTAAGAAATAAGAATGTTAAAGAACATATTTTGATTATTGATGGTGTAGAAAATAAAATTCCGCAATGCACACGTTATAGGGTAGAAAATAAAGCTGAACAGTTACGGTCATTAGGGCATGATGTTTGGACTGTCAATGCTTCAGAATTCCAAATGGGATATGCTGAGCATGCAAGCCATATTATTATTTATCGTACAGGCTATTCAAAACAGTTAAGTGATTTAGTGACTTTAGCCAAAAAATATAATAAACCAGTTTATTACGACATTGATGATTTAGTGATTGATGTAAAGTATACTGATTTGCTTCAATATACGCAAGAATTATCTGAAATAGATAAAATGAATTATGATGCCGGGGTTCGTAGCTATGGTGATATGTTAAATATTTGTGATGCTGCGATAACTACTACTTCTAAATTAAAAAAGGAACTCCAACACTACAAAAGTGAAGTTTTTATGAATCGTAATTTAGCGAGTAAACAGCTTGTTACTTTAAGTTCAAAAGTCATTAAGAATTATGAACATCAAGAAGGGAGGGTTCGTCTAGGATATTTTTCAGGTTCAATTACACACAATGAAAATTTTGATTTAATAAGAGGAGCTGTTCTGGAGATACTAGAAAAATATTCAAATGTGGAATTACATTTGGTAGGACATTTAGATATACCAGAAGAATTTAGGGTATACAAGAATCAATTAGTTGCTCACAATTATGTTGATTGGAAGGAACTTCCAGCTTTAATTAGTCAAATTGATATTAACTTAGCACCTCTAGTTGACAGTATTTTTAACCAAGCAAAGTCAGAAATAAAATGGATTGAAGCAGGTTTGGTTAAAGTGCCGACTATAGCTAGCAATTTAGGTTCTTTTGCTGAGATGCTTATTGATGAAGAGACAGCTTTATTAGCTAATGAAGACGAATGGTTCGATAAACTAGAGAAGCTTATTATTAATAAAGCTTTACGTCAGGAGATAGCTGAAAATGCTTATAAAATCATTATGAGCAATTGTGTAGCCGAAAACCATCAAGATGAATTAACGAGGAAAATAAATGAAATATATTAAAGGTATCGGAACAGAACTGTGGGTAAACCGATATAAATTTATTGTCTGCTTAGGGATTTTAATCTTTATTCAGTTCACAATACAGTATCGACCGCTGATTGTTCCACGCATATATATTATTATTATCCTAATTGCTCTACTCTTTTTGTTTGCTTTTAGTAGGCTAAAAGATTCTAATAAGTTAGCATGGAATGCTTTTGTAATTATCATGAGTTTGGGTATTGTAAATGCATTGTCTATGCCGGTCCGCCAGAATTTAGATGAAAATACTCACTTTTTCTATGCTTCACAGATTGCTGATGGCAACTTATTTTTAAGAAATATTACTCAATCTAATTATTTAGAATTATCACCAACCTTTTTAGCAGAAACACAGCTTCCGAGTAGAATTGAGGATGGCGGTACTGAAAATACTAATCTTTATACCCAAAAATTTATGAAAATAAAAAATACAGAGGTACAGTACAAAAAGGTAAATATTGGTGGTATAGCTGCATTCGCCAACCCTGTATATTATCCTAGTGCGTTAGGGATAGCACTTGGAAGGCTCATAAGCCCCTACTTCTTTGTTTCTTATTATTTGGGACGGATATTTAATTTGCTTATGTATGCTATTTTAGCGTTTGTTGCAATTAAGATAAGTAAAAAATACAAGTTACCACTCTTTGTATTTTCTTTGATTCCCTATACTGTTTGGATTTCGGCAGGCTATAATTACGATTCCTTATTTTATGGACTCTCTCTTCTTATAATAGCGCAATTGACGAACTTCTTTGCAAGAGAGAAATTAATTACGATGCGAAGCATAATAGTATACGTTATGTCATGTGTCGCCTTAGTTTTATGTAAAGCGCCGATGGTTCTTCTTGTAACAATTCCCTTATTTTTGCCTAAGGATTATTTTGATAAAGCAAAGACAAAATTATACTCCTTCCTTTTTGCAGGTATTGGTGGAATTTTGAGTTTCCTTTGGGTTCGACAATGGCTCATTATTTCAGAATTACGAAAGTTTTTAGGTATAGCAAGGGAAGTTAAGGAACGAGCGATACCATCGGACAATGCAATTGCTTTGAGTCATAGATTGGATTATTTTATTGATCATCCAATCTATACCTTGACATTACTTTTGAGAACGATCTTAGATATACCAGCCAATATTTACAATACACTTGCTATACCTCAGCCCTTTATGCAAAGACAGTTTCCTTCAGAGGCTGTTGAATTTTTTAACATTGTTTTACTCACGATTCTTATCATTATAATAAGCTATCGCCTTGATTTTACTTTACCCAAAAGAATGAATTTTGTTATTTTGGGAATAATTGGTATTATCACTGCTGGAGTAATATATGCCATGTCTGGCGATGATAGAACCTTTGTTCTAGGAGATTTGGTCGTTGGAGGTGTACAAGGACGCTATCATTTTTATGCATTACTCTTTTTACCATTCTTCATAGCTCCTGCTGTTAGATATCTTTTTGGGCAGAGAGAGGTTATTAAAGATATAGAGTACGATAAAAAAATTCAAAACTTTATCGTTTATGCTGTGCTACTTTTAACCTTTGTTAATACTTGTGTAGGTTTATTTGGTTATCTATAATATAGGAGGATTTTATGAAAACAATTCTATTTGTTTCACCCACAGGAACATTTGATAATGGTGCTGAAATCTCTATTTTTAATTTTGAAAAATATTTAATCCAATTAGGTTACACGGTTCTAAATGTTTGTCCTCGAAATAACAATCAAGACTACATTGATAGACATCGAGAAGAAGGAATTCAACTTTTTCAATTAGATGCTCTCAATTGGTGGTGGGAGGATGCTCCAGGGGAGGTTAATGGAAATATCAATGAACGTGCTTATTACTATCGACAAAATATTAGCGAAATTCGTGAGATCATCAAAAAAAAGGAAGTAGATATTTTAATAAGCAATACCGTGAATGTGTTTCAAGGTGCTGTTGCAGCGGCTTGCGAGAGTAAAAAGCACTTTTGGTTGATACATGAATTTCCCGAAGGAGAATTTGCCTATTACCGTTCAAAAATTGACTTTATCGAAGAATATTCTGACGAAATATTTAGTGTGTCAGGATTATTAAACGAACAACTATCAGATATCTTTAAAAAAGAAGTAAAGTCTTTTATTCCTTATACAGAAATTAAGGGGACAATCTCCAGAAAGTCTACCACTTCACGCATAGTTTCTGTTGGGCGTTTAACAGATAGAAAAAATCAATTAGAACTGTTAAAAGCTTATAAAGAATTGGATAGGCCAGAAGTTGAGCTAGTTTTTATTGGTGCACAAGATAAAGAGTATAAAAAAATTTGTGATAACTTTATTTCAGAGAATAAATTGAGAAATATAACATTTACGGGAAATCTAGAAGAGCCATGGGAGGAACTAACAGATAAGGATATTTTTGTGAGTACTTCAGCAATGGAAACTTTTGGTTTGGTTTATGTAGAAGCACTTCTAAAAGGGATCCCAACAATTATTTCTGATAATCCAGGGTATAATTCTGTTTATAAGATTTTTGGTCAGGGGAAACAATATCACTTGGGTGAGGCTAAACAACTGGCTGATTACATTCAAGAAGCATTAGATAACTTTGAACTATTAAAAGAAGAGAGTTTGCTTCAAACTAAAGAAGTTCAAAAAAAATACGCTTTAGACACAGTTTATGAAGAGATTTGTAAAGCTATCGAAAATGGAGAAGACACCACTTTAAGAACGATTCGCCATATAGGTCATCTGGTTTCTGTTAATGAAGCTGTAAATGCAAAAAGTCTGGGCTCTAAAATAAAAAGAAAAATAAAAAAAATCTTGATATAAAGGTAAAAAAATGAAAATAACGGTGTGTTTGGTTGCTTATAGTAAAAGATATGACGAAACAAAATCTTTTCAAGCACTTCACTCTCTAAAAGAGGGTATAAAATGCAAACTGAATGTTAGAGTTTTTGATAATGGGCTGATAGACTACTCGTACATAGAAATGGCTAATGAGTTTGCATCTCTAAATTATATTTATAATGATTTAGAAGAGCGAGGAACTCGTGTTGCTTATCAAAATACTATGGATTTTAGTCAAGATGAGTGGATTCTCTTATTGGACGATGATACAGCAGTAACTGAAAATTATTTCAAAATAATATTTTCCGAACTACAGTCAAACACAGATATAACTGCTTACTGTCCGTTAATTTTTGAGGGGAAAAAGCAAATTTCACCAACAGCTAGTGATACTGTTGATATGTTGTTATTTCCGAAAAATGACGGAATTTATAATCATAATATTACTGGGATATCGAGTTGCCTTGTGATAAAGATAGATTTTCTTAAAAAAATTGGCGGCTTTAATAAAAAATTTCCGCTGGATTACTTAGATCATTGGTTGTTTTATCAACTTGTAGATAAAGAAAAAAAAATAAAGGTTTTGCCAGTAGAAATTCAACATAATTTATCAGTACTAAAACTAGAAGAAGTTTCTAAAGAAAGGTTTGAAAAAATTTTCACAAGTGAATACTATTTCTATAAACACTATAAGCCAGAGGTATTCTATCAAATTAAGAAGAAATATGTTAAAATGATTATAAAAGGTTTTTTTAACAGGAATCTTGGTATAAGATGGATGATATTGTTAAAGATACTTTGTAAGTTTTAGATAAAGGTAAATATGGTTACGAATAAACGAACACTCCTCATTATTCCGGCTTATAATGAAGAGGAAAGTATTGAAAAAACAATTTTGAGTATTCAAAATTTTAAAGATGAATATCCAGCTGAGCTTAATCTTGATTATATTGTTGTGAATGATGGCTCGCGTGATAAAACAGTTGATATTGTTAAGAAAATGGGAGTAGATTTAATTAATCTACGGACTAATTTAGGGCTTACAGGTGGATTTAGAGCTGGTTTAAAATATGCTCAACGCCAGTCGTATGATTATGCTATCCAGTTTGATGCCGATGGGCAACATGTGCCAGAGTATATTCCACGCATGCTTGAAGCAGCGGAAAAGGGAGCAGACGTAGTTATAGGAAGCCGTTTCGTAACTGAAAAGCGCCCACATTCATTAAGAATGGCTGGTAATATAATGATTTCGATGGCTATCAAGGTTACTACGGGGAAAAGTATCAAAGATCCAACAAGTGGGATGAGGCTCTTTAATAAGAAGGCAATTAATTTCTATATTAATAATGAAAATATGACCCCAGAACCAGAAACGGTGAGCTATTTTATTAAGAAAAAATTTAGGGTTACTGAAGTACAAGTCAGTATGCAAGATAGGACTGCAGGGGAAAGTTATCTTAACCTTCGCCGAAGTATCCAATATATGACACGAGTTGCTATCTCCATATTAGTGCTTCAACCATTTAGAAGGTAGATATCATGACCATAACTTTAAGGATTATCTTAATCATCGGAGCTTTGCTAACAACAGCTTATGTTGCAAGAAAAGTTCGAAAAGGAGACATTGAAATTAACCACTCATTGTTTTGGGTATTATTTTCAATATTTTTACTAATAACAAGTATTTTTCCGCAATATTTAGTTGTGATTACTCATCTCATGGGAATCTATTCAATGAGTAATATGGTTTTTTTATTAATCATATTTGTACTTCTTATCAAGCTTTTTATGAATTCAGTAACGTTGAGTAAACTTGAAGGAAAAATTGAGTCTATTGTTCAAGAATCAGCTTTAAAGGAGTTAGAAGACGAAAAAAATGATAAAAAATAGTAGTGTTTTAGTAACAGGTGGCGCGGGTTTTATTGGTTCAACTTTATCTAATACCCTTTTAAATTTTGGTAATGACATCGTAGTTATCGATGATTTATCTATGGGTAGCTTTGAAAATCTTGATTCATCAAAAAAATTGACAAAAATTCAGGGTTCACTTACTGATAAAGACTTATTGTCTCAGATTTTTGCTGAGAATGATTTTGAATATATTTTTCATTTAGGTGCCGTTGCATCTGTTGCCGACTCTGTTGCTCGTCCTTATGAGACACATCAAGTCAATTTTGACAGTACAATGACTATTTTAGAGCTATTACGAAAAAACAAAAAATCTTTGAAACGGTTTGTTTTTTCTTCAAGTGCAGCAGTGTATGGTGATGAACCTACGCTACCTAAACGCGAAGAAAGTGTCATTCGACCACTTACTCCTTATGCTGTCGATAAGTTTGCCTCAGAGAAAATGGCCATGGTTTATAACAAATTGTATAATATTCCAACAAGTGCGACTCGTTTTTTTAATGTTTACGGACCAAAACAAAATCCTGCATCGCCTTATTCTGGCTTTATTTCTATTCTTGTAGATCGTTTGAAAAATGAAAGTTTATTAACTATCTTTGGTGATGGTGAGCAGAGTCGGGATTTTGTCTATATTGAAGATGTTGTGCAAGCCTTGATGTTAATTGCGACTTCAGACGAAGCATTGGGGCAAGTCTATAATGTTGGTACAGGTGACAAAATAACACTCAATAACCTTATTGAGCTTTCACAGAAAATTACAGAAAAACGTATTGATGTTAAGTATGATGAAGCAAGAGAAGGTGATATTAAGGAATCGATTTCTGATGTTTCTAAACTGAAGACAATCGGTTATCGTCCGAAATTTGATTTGGAATCAGGGATGAGAAAATACCTTGATTATGAATTTAATCAACAATAATTTTGTTATAAGCAGAGCACTTTCACTTTTGTTGACTTCTATAAATCTGAGAAAGTCAATATGTTGAAGTGCCTGTTTTTTCTTTGTAATAAGTAAAGAAAAGAGGAAAAAATAATGTCAAAAACAGTTGCATTCTTTAATGGTTTCTATTTACCCCATTTTGGAGGAGTGGAAAGATATACCTATAATATTGCTCAAAAATTAATTGCAAAGGGATACAATATTATTGTTGTTACAACACAACACGAAGAATATTTAAAAGAGGAAGAAGTTGTTGATGGGATCAAGGTTTATCGTCTTCCAATAAGAAATGTGTGGAAAAATCGTTATCCGTTCTTGAAGAAAAACAAAGAGTATAGAAGGACTTTAGAAAAAATTAAATCAGAAAATATTGATTATTACATAGTTAATACTCGATTTTATATGACTTCTATACTTGGAGCCAGCTTAGCTTCAGAAAATGGAAAAGAGGCAATGATCATCGAACATGGGACAACCTATTTAACCATGAATAACCCAGTTGTTGATTTTTTCTTACACCAGATTGAGAGAACTTTAATTCAGCATATAAAAAAAAATACTGCTACTTTTTATGGTGTATCTCAAGAAGCTGCAAATTGGTTAACAGAATTTGGTGTTGAATCAAAAGGGGTAGTTTACAACGCAATTGACAGCAGTGATTTTGATAATTATTATAGCCGACTTAAGGATACTAGTGATAAAATTATAATAAGCTATTCAGGCCGTTTGCAAGCAAAGTTTAAGGGCGTTGAAACACTCCTGTCTGCTTTTTCCAAGCTTTCTCAAGAAGTTGACCATCTTGAATTAATCATTGCTGGCGATGGACCAATTTATAAAGACATGGTAGCACAATATACTCAAGAAAATATAAAATTTCTTGGGCGGGTCCCGCATGATAAGGTTATGGAAATTAATAATAAATCAGATATATTTGTTTTATTATCAAAGATTGAAGGATTTTCTACAGCAATGCTCGAAGCAGCTTTATTAAAGAATGTTGTAATTACGACTAATGTTGGAGGGGCTCGTGAGTTAATTCCTAATGAAAACTTTGGATTTATTATTGAAAATGATGAAACTGTCCTACTTGATACTTTAAGAAGTTTAGTACAAGATATGGATAAAATTAGGAGAATACAAGAAAATGTTTCACAACGTGTTTTAGAAAATTACACATGGGATAAAACAGCAGAAAGCTTTGTAAAAGCATTTGAAATATTGTAATGATACTGAAAGCATTGACTATTTAGAGTAAGTGCTGTTGAAATCTATAAAAGATAGTGATAAAATGATAGGTATTATTTGTATAAAAAACCTGTATATAATAAGTGCTTAGGATTAAAATTAATTCAATAAAAGGAAAAAAATAATGAAAATATCAGTTTTCGGGTTAGGTTATGTAGGGTTATCAAATGCCCTTCTGCTGGGGCAAAACGAAGAAGTTGTTGCCTATGATATTGTTGAAAGTAAAATAAAAAAGCTTCAACAAGGACAATCAATATTAGATGATAAAGAGATTATAGAATTTCTTGATTCAGATAATGTAAGTGTGGAGTTTACAACTGATTTTGAGAAAGCTGTCAACCATGCAGATTATTTAATAATTGCTACACCCACAGATTATAATGAAGAAACACAGCATTTTGATACATCTACAATCGAAAATGTTATTGAGCGTGCTCTAGCTATTCGTCCAGACGCAACTTTTTTAATCAAATCAACTATACCTGTAAATTACGTACAAAGTTTAAAGGACAAGTATAAAACAGATAATATTATCTTTTCACCTGAATTTTTACGTGAAGGACGTGCGCTGTATGATAATCTTTACCCAAGTCGAATTGTTATTGGTGAAGTAAGTCAGCGTGGGGAAGAACTTGCTGAAATGTTTAAACGAGGTGCTCATAAAGAAGATGTTGCAACTCTTTTGATGAATGAAACAGAAGCAGAAGCAGTAAAACTATTTTCAAATACATACTTGGCTTTACGCGTAGCGTATTTTAATGAATTAGACACATATGCTGAAAGCAACGGATTGAATACGAAAAAAATTATTGAGGGAATGGGTTTTGATCCACGTATTGGTAATTACTATAATAACCCCTCATTTGGCTATGGTGGATACTGTCTCCCTAAAGATACAAAACAAGTTAAGGCTGAATTTTATGGTGTGCCACAAGAAATGATGACTGCAGTTGTTGGTTCAAATACAACACGCAAAGAATACATTGCGAAGCAAATACTAGCTAAGAATCCCAAAACTGTGGGTATTTATCGTCTTACGATGAAATCGGGATCTGATAACTTCCGTTACTCAGCTATACATGATATCATTAGAATTTTAGAAAAAGAAGGAGCTAAAGTTGTCATCTTTGAACCTCGTCTTGAAGAAATCACTTATCATGATATCCCAGTAGAAAAGGACTTTGCAACGTTTAACGAAGCAACAGACGTTATTGTTGCAAATCGTATAGATGATGTATTGCGTTCAGTTCGCGAAAAAGTTTATACAAGAGATTTATACGAGAGAGACTAGGCTTTAAAATAGACTAAATTTTAAAGAAATAAGACGCTGAAAGTTAAATAGAATATAATATGGAAAAAATAGATTTTGTAGTCACATATCTCGATAGCACAGATAAAGAATGGCAAAAAGAACGTGCTTGCCACAGTGGAGAGGATTTTGATGAATCCTTGAATAACGAGGCTCGCTATCGTAATATGGATAATTTTCAATACTGGTTTCGTGCAGTTGAAAAATATGCTCCCTGGGTAAATAAAATTCATCTTGTGACCTATGGTCATATCCCGGAGTGGTTGAATGTAAACCATCCAAAATTAAATATTGTAAAGCATGAGGATTTTATTCCTGGAGAGTACTTACCTACTTTTGCTACGCAAGCAATTGAATTAAATTTTGATCGCATCCCAGAGATTTCTGAGCAATTTGTTAACTTTAATGATGATTTATTTTTAAATTCACCAACGCGTCCAGAGGATTTTTTCTATAAAGGATTTCCAGTTCTTCAAATGATGCATACACCAATATTGGCAAGCGAAGCTTTTAACGTAGCTCTTTTCAATAATATGTTAGCAGTAAATGAAGCAAAAAGCCCAAAAAAACGTTTGATAACATGGCGTAACTTTTCTTTAAGAAACGGTTTTTTTGCTGTAGCAGCAAACTTACTCATGTTACCAGTTTTACTTTTCTTTCATAAATTTATTGGATTTAGACCGGATCATCTAACACAGCCTTTCACGAAAACCATTTATCGGGAAACACGAGAATTGCTGCCAGAAAGATATAAATTTGCTTCTAAAAGCAAGTTCAGAAATAGTGAAACGATAACGAGTTGGTTTTTGCTAGATTATTTGAGAGCAACCGCAGAATTTTACCCGCATAATTCTTTTAAATTTGGTAAAATGGTTCCCATGGGCCTCGATCAAGACTATAAAAAGTTGTTAGCATCACAAATGAAAGTTCTTTGTTTTAATGATGGAGGGACTGAGATTGATTTTGAAAGTGAAAAAGTAAGGTTAAATAAAGCATTGAATGAGAAATTCTCTAAGAAGAGTGAGTTTGAGAAATAAAGATATGACTAATGTATTATTTATAACAGATAATTGGTCTAAACGAGGTCTTGAAAAAGCAAATTATGTGATTGCTCAAGCTGTGCAGACAGAATCTAGGAAAACAAGCATTTATACTATGGGTAAAATGGAAAATCATTTTCCAGCAAGTGATATGGACCTAGAAATGTATGGGAACAGTCTTTTAAATCGAAAGTTGTATATCTATGGAACAGCCTTGAGTGCAAAATACAGGGCTAACTTTTTCGTTGATCTTTTTATAAAATGGCAGGTTAAGAAAATCATTAAACAAGCGGAGCAGTCTAATAGTAAAACTTTAGTATTTAGTGGTTACTCCGTAGAATTGATTCCAGAAATTAAGAACAAATATGGTACTAAGTATAAAACGATAGCATGGGTGCATAGTTCAACAAAGTTTTATACTGAAGGATTTAGAAGAAAATACAACTACCCGTGGGTTATTAATGGTTTTAGTTATGCTGATGAGGTGGTTGTTTTAACAGAACAAGACCAACAGGATATGCTTCCTATTAATCAAAATTGTACTAAAATCTATAATCCTGTAACGATGAATTTTTATGAAAAATCATCGTTAGAATCAAAAAATATTTCATTTGTTGGAAGGCTAGAAGAAGTAGAAGTTAAGGGTCTAGATTATCTTGTTGATATTGCTAGACAACTTCCAGAAAATTGGAAAATTACTGTAGCCGGTGGAGGAGATTTACAAGCTTTTAATGAGCTTATAAAAAAAAGTCACACAGAAGATAAAATTCAATATTGTGGGGAGTTATCGGGAAAGGATTTAGAGCAACATTACTTAGATAGCTCAATCTATATGATGACATCTAGAAAAGAAGGGCTTCCTTTGGTTCTAATTGAAGCGATGGGGGCAGGCTTACCTATAATTGCATTTGAGCAAAGCGGTAGCTACGAAATTCTTTCAAGTGGAGAAACGGGCCTTCTAATAGAGCAAGGTAATATTGAAGGATTTGCTCAAGAACTATTAAAACTAATTAATTCAGCTTCACTTAGAAAAGAATATCAAGAAAAATCCCTAAGACGTGTTGATGATTTTTCACTTCCTCCAATCGTACACAAGTGGAGCAAAGTGCTTTAAATTAATAAATTAAAATAGGAGAATTAATGGACTTATCAGTCATCCTTCCAGCATATAATGTGGAAAAATATTTAGAAAAAAGTATTGCTTCCATATTGGTACAGACTGGAATTGAGTATGAAGTCATTATTGTAAATGATGGTTCATCGGATAACACATTAAATATTGCCCAAAAAATTGCTGAGAATCATTCTGACAGAGTACGGGTAATTTCAACGCAGAATCAAGGGAGTGGGTATGCTAGAAATGAAGGAATTCCTTTTGCTTCTGGCGACTACCTTTACTTCATGGATCCAGATGACACTATTGAAGAGGAAAGCTTCTCAAAAATCTTTTCTGAAATAAAAAATAGTAGTACTGGCCCTGATATTGTCTTGTTTTCTTTCAATGAAGTTGATGAAGAGGGTAAAATAACTGTGAGACCAATTCCAGAAGACTTACAAATGTTTTATAATTCCAATGATAAAATTATGGCAGACGCTCTTAAATACTATAATAGTAGAATTTTTTTTGCACCATGGACGAAGTTTATTAGACGTGACTTTTTAAAAAATATTGACCTACAGTTTACTAACCAAAGAACGGGACAAGATGCAGTTTTTTCTATTGAATTATTTAGTAAAGCTAATACACTGTTGTGGATTCCTCAAAATTTCTATTGTTACTTGAGGGCTAGAAAAGGGAGTGCTCAGTCAAAGAAAAATCCTGATAAAGTACTTGATGGGATAAATATCATTAAACAACTTGAGAAATATATTGATTCAGATGTTCCAGGGTATCAAACTCTGTTGGGTGATTTTACCGTAGGTGTAACAATTAATGAGATACTTAACATAGAGTTGCCTGAGAAAGGTTTTAAAGCATTTAAGAAAACAGTTAGTAATACGCTAGGAGAATTTTACTTTAAAAAAGTAAAATTTAGTAGTCTATCTTTCAAGCGAAAGATTTTATATATAATAAGAAAAAATAAAAGACTTGGTTATCTGTACCTAAAATATATGGAAAGAGGTTGATACGGTGAAAAATACAATAGGAATTGTAATATTAAATTATTTAGCCTATCAGGATACCTTGGAATGTATAGAGTCTATTTTTACCCAAAGTTATAAAAACTTTGAGATAGTCGTTGTAGAAAATGCATCACCAAATGAATCGCTTAGAGTCCTAAAAGAGACATATCATAATGTGGAGAAAGTAAATATCATTTCAACTAGTGAAAATATAGGTTTTGCTAAGGGAAATAACTTAGGTATAAAATATTTGAAAGATAGAGAGATTTACAATATTCTTGTCATTAATGGTGATACAATCTTAACTCAGAAAGATTACCTTGAAAAACTGATGACTATTGATTTCCCTGCAGAAGTTGCCATTGTAGGTACAGAGATTATTGGACGAGACGGTATAAATCAGAATATATGTAAACTATCAGATAGAGATTTATTTTCTATCCAAACAAAGAAAAAGTACTTTAAAAAAGTAAAACTTTTTACTCAATTAGGAATTTATCCATTTATCAGATATATTGTAAGGCTTTTAAAAGGAAAAAGAGCGGTAAGAGATTTTTCAAATTATAAGACCCAACTGTTAGATAGTCGTGTTAACATGTTACACGGATCAGCTCTCTTTTTTAGAGAGAACTATTTGAGGGAGTATTTGGGTTTTTATCCAGATACATTTTTATATGAAGAAGAAGAACTCTTAGCTTATATCTGTCAAAAGTTAGATTTTCGACAAATGTATGTGAATGATCTGAGCATTTATCATAAAGAAGATTCATCAAGTGATATGGTATCTGGTTCGAATAAGCGTAAGGAATCACTTTTTAAATTGAAATATCAACTAGTAAATATTGAAATTCTAAAAGAAGCAATTCAAATGACGCCAAGTCAAATGAGAGAAAAAATGAGGGATGGAGAATGAATCATTTAAAGGCAGGAATGATTTTTACTACTATTGGTGTTTATAGTAATTTTATTTTACAAATAATCATTAATGCTGTTCTAAGTCGCTTATTGACACCTCAAGATTATGGGGTGGTAGCCATTATGCAGGTCTTTATTGTGTTTTTTGCAATGATGATTGAATCTGGCATGGGGCCAGCTATTATTCAAAATAAAAAACTTTCGCAAGAAGATGTAAGAGTTCTCTTTAATTTTTCAGCTATTTTTGCAGTATCGATAGCAGTAATATTTGGTTTGTTTGGTTATTTTTTAGCATGGCTTTATCATCAAGATATATATAAATCGTTAACTTGGGTCCAAGCTATATCTGTTCTTTTTAATGGACTAAATATTGTTCCCTCTGCTATATTAAACAAATCTAAAAAATTCAAACATGTTAATTTTAGTATGGTTTTCGCAAATGTCTGTGCAGGTATTATAGGGGTGTCTTTAGCCTTTCTTGGCTTTGGCGTATACTCTTTAATTATTAGTGCAATCGTTTTTTCTATCATAAATTTTTTACTGAATCTTTATTTTACTAAGTTACGCTTTAGCAGTAAATTTTATATGGAACCATTAAAGTCTATTTGGACTTTCTCTAAAAACCAATTTGGTTTTAATTTTATAAATTATTTTTCACGAAATACAGATAATATTCTAGTCGGTAAATTTATGGGAGAAGCAGCACTTGCTAATTATGGCAAAGCCTACCAATTGCTCATGTTACCCAACTCGCTTTTCTTAGGAGTAATCACCCCCGTGTTACAACCTGTATTATCCGACTATCAAGATGATGTTGTTTATATTCGTGAGGTTTACTATAAAGTTGTTCATGTGCTTGCACTTATTGGAGTTCCTCTTTCAGTATTTTTAAGCTTATCTGCGGATAAAATTATTCTGTTTATGTTTGGAAGTCAATGGGGGGAAGCAGTAATTCCCTTTTCCATTCTGGCATTAACAGTTTGGATCCAGATGACACTTTCAAGTAGTGGAGCAATATTCCAAGCAAGGAATCATTCAAAAGTTCTTTTCGTTACAGGATTTATCAGTGCTATTATACTGGTTACCTCTATCTCTATTGGAGTTGCTATGGGTAGTATAGTGAGTGTAGCCATATGCTTATCAATAGGTTTTTTATTAAACTTTATTGTGAGTTTTTATCGTTTAATTACGATTACCCTGCAAGGAGATATATTTAGCTTTTTAAAAGTATTTATATCTCCATTACTTTTAGGAGTAATAATGTTCATTGCTTTAAAAGTAGTACAATTTATTGAACCCAGTGCAGTATTTTTAAATTTAATAGTGAGAGGGATAACTTTTTTATTTGTTATTGTAGTTTATATTTGGAGTACTAAGGAAAAAATAGTGATAAAACAAATACTAGAAAAAAATTAATTTAGATTCTAGAATCCTGCTTTAAAAAAATTTAATGTAAAAAGAATTATGATTGAGAAAAATAAAAAATGATAAAACATAAAAATTATTTGAAAATAATCATTGCACTCGTTTTCAGCGTTATGATATGTAATATGAAAATGAATGGAATATCAGCAGCTTCAGAGATGCTTACCGTTCGATTGCATTCTACACAAAGCGGTATTCCTAACAGGGGGGCCGTTTATACTGCAAGAAATTTAGACGGGGCATATCAAAAAATAATGACAGGAGACATTACAAGTACTGATTTTCTTTCTCCAGAATGGAAGCAAATTCAGAGTAAAATGTTGACCTCTACGTCAAAAAAACCAAAGCTTGACCCGTCAATTATTTATCTACCTAATGGTTTGCATATTGGGCCGGGGATAAAACATAGTCCTCAAGAAACAATGCTAATATTAGAGGCCGTTTTACGTGCAGGTGGTATACCTATGCTAATGGTTATTAATGGCACAACAGAGGGCATCTTCTTCCATCAGCCTGAAGCCGAAAAGATGGGGAATACTTTTACGAATGCACAAGGAAATTCAGAAGCCGTAGTAAATAAGGGAATTACAGCAATAATGTCAGGAAGCGGTAATTTTCAAAAATTAGTGACAATAACAGAGGAAAATCAACAAATAGAGCTTGATACGGATAATTTAGATAGACGTCTAGAGATTTCAGTGGACGATCAGAGTGACGTGGCACTCACAGATTTTAAAAGATATATTGTTGACTCAGCCTCACCCATTACTTTTCACTTAAAAGTAAGTAAAGATTTCAATAAGTTTGGGGGGGATTTACTTTTATCATCAAGCACCAATCTAGCGATTAGTTCGGTTAAAGCACTGGGCGATGCTGAGGTAGGTGTGATTAAAGATGAGGAGAATCAAGCTGTCCCAAACCCAAATTACCAAATCACATTACCCACACTGGATCAAGATTTAACTCTAGAAATTATCGCTTCTATTTTACCACTCAATATTGATGGGACAACAAGTGGAAATGCATCTTTATCAGTGTCAGGTGTTGATGATAATCAGGGGGGAGTGTCTGCAAAATCTCCAGTTCTTGTTCTTTCTGGTATTAACTTTGCAATGGCAGATAGTAAAACTAACAAACTTGCAACAGGGGGAGAGTATTTACTTGGAAAGCAAATCGGGAAAAACTATCAACTCTACTCTGCGCAGAAGGGGTGGATTACTGTTCCTTCCCTAAATAATATTGACAACAGTCAATTCACGATTCTAAAGGGGGGTAATAAGTATTCAATAGGCAGTTTAGATCCTGTACCTATCCCTCCTGCTTTAAACCGTTTTAATTATAATGCACAGACCAACAGTAAACTAAACCAGTCTTTAATTCAAATTGTTGGACTTGCGAAGGGTAATGAATATTTTCTCTATCCTATTAAGGCAATTGATGGACATAATCTGGATAATGGTTTGATCCGGTTTTCTGTATTTAGTAATTTTGAAATTGGAAGAAATAAGTCACTCGTGAGTCAAAGTTCTTTAAATACTTCACAAAATCAGAACTTTACTATCAATACTACGATTCCTGACTTCTTGGCAGATGTAAATGAATATAATGTTCTAACGGAAAATGGTATTAAAGAATCGCCAGATGTTTCTAAGAAAATAATAATACCCATCGTCCTTTTCTGTATAGTAATCTTCGTGATTGCAGTTTTATTAATAAAGTTTATGTGAGGAGAGATGTCAAATATGAAAAAAATATTTTCAACAGAAGAAACTATTGAAAAGCATCTTCATAAGATTTATCTAGTCCTTGCTCTTTTTATAGGAACGATGCTATCACTTGCTATGCCATTGTTTAATGAGCCAGATGGGCAATACCATTATACGATTAGTACAAATATGGTAGGGTTATCCAATGATCTTTCAGCTTATGGAGAACCAAATATAGGATCGGGAATGTTTAGACAAGTTCCTAACTATCAATCAGGGACGTTCTTTGAAAAATATTTCAAGAGTGAAATAAAAGAAATGCCTATAGAAGATTTGCCTAGGGCAGCTTTTATTCCACCTAAAACGTCTTATAATTATTGGGGACACTTACTTCCTGCTATTGGTGTTAAGTTAGGTCATGCAATATATCCATCCATAGGAGTAATGATTGTAATTGCAAGACTATTATCTAGCTTCATCTGTGCCATACTTATGTTTTTAATTATTAAATGGGTTAAAGCAGGGAAACTTTTATTTACTGTTGTGTCTTTAAGTCCCGTTATAACAAATACATTTGCTAGTCTGTCTTATGATGCAACAACTTATATTTTATCTGCTTTTGCTATTGCCTTTACAATTAATATGATTGTTCGGAAGCAGTTGCGGCTCTGTGATGTTTGGTATTTAGGAATATCCATTATATCTTTAACATTAGGAGCAAAAACTAATCTTAAACTTTTAATATTATTACCTACGTTTGTAATGCTTCTGATTTATTTAGTGCAAGAAAAACACAATTCTCGTTTTGGTTTATTTATAGATAAGATTAAATCTCAACTTAAAAGAAAAAAGTGGATAAACTGGAAATCTTCTATGTATGTTGTGATTTTTATTCTAGTGCTCTCAATAGTCTTTCTTATAATGAAACCTACAGTTGCTTTCAGTTTGTATCGCATCACTATAGGGTACTGGATTAATATAACCCCAGGATTAAGTGTGTCGAGTATTTTTCAATCACTTTTAGCAGCGCCATATGCAAATTTTAATCACCTACCTTACTGGGTTTCAGCTATATGGTACATTTTGCTAATTATAGTTGTACTTGTTGAGAAACGTTTTGTAGAATCATTATTAATTTCTTGGTTTGCATTTTTAGTATTTTTAGGGGGGGTAGTCGCTGTTTTTTATTCTTTTGTAATCCAACCTACAATCTCTGACTACGTAGAAGTGCATAGGTTCTTAGGAGCAGTGGAAGGTGTCCAAGGGAGATACTTTACTCCCACACTTCTACTATTACCATTAGTTACTGGTAATGAAAAATTTCAATTGAGAATAAGACCTTATCGCTTAACAGTTATTATTTCTATCGCTGTTATTATTATAACGAATATTATGCTAGTCTTTTCTACATTATTTGGTATTTATTTCTTATATTGATAAGATTAAAAAAATCATGAGTTAAACTCATGATTTTTTATTGTAATGCACCCGTTGTAGTATCAAAATAGTAAGTTTTACCATTTATAATCTGCTTACCATATAACATGTGACCTTGAGAGTTATAGTAAACAACCTTATTTTTTCCATAGACATTAAGATCTTGGAAACCAAATGACATGGCTCCAGTTCCCTTGCTAAAGAGATACCAGTATCCGTTTATTTTTTGCTCGCCATAGAGCATTTGCCCGTTTGCACCGTAGTAAACCGTTTTGTTTTTCCCGTAAGTGCTAAGGTTCTGTAATCCGGTCAACATATCTCCGTAGTTCTTCCTAAAAAGATACCATTTTCCATTTATCTGTTGCTCGCCATAGAGCATTTGCCCATTTTCGCCGTAGTAAACCGTTTTGTTTTTCCCATAAGTGCTAAGATTTTGCAATCCAGTCAACATATCTCCGTAGTTCTTCCTAAAAAGATACCATTTTCCATTTATCTGTTGCTCGCCATAGAGCATTTGCCCATTTTCGCCGTAGTAAACCGTTTTGTTTTTCCCATAAGTGCTAAGATTTTGCAATCCAGTCAACATATCTCCGTAGTTCTTCCTAAAAAGATACCATTTTCCATTTATCTGTTGCTCGCCATAGAGCATTTGCCCATTTTCGCCGTAGTAAACCGTTTTGTTTTTCCCATAAGTGCTAAGATTTTGCAATCCGGTCAACATATCTCCGTAGTTCTTCCTAAAAAGATACCATTTTCCATTTATCTGTTGCTCGCCATAGAGCATTTGCCCATTTTCGCCGTAGTAAACCGTTTTGTTTTTCCCATAAGTGCTAAGATTTTGCAATCCAGTCAACATATCTCCGTAGTTCTTCCTAAAAAGATACCATTTTCCATTTATCTGTTGCTCGCCATAGAGCATTTGCCCATTTTCGCCGTAGTAAACCGTTTTGTTTTTCCCATAAGTGCTAAGATTTTGCAATCCAGTCAACATATCTCCGTAGTTCTTCCTAAAAAGATACCATTTTCCATTTATCTGTTGCTCGCCATAGAGCATTTGCCCATTTTCGCCGTAGTAAACCGTTTTATTTTGCCCATAAGTGCTAAGGTTTTGAAGGCCTGTTTGCATAATACCAGTCGTTTTATCAAAAAGATACCAATGACCGTTTATCGCATATTGACCAAAAATCTTCTGCCCATTGGCTAAGAATCCATAGGTTTTGCCATTAATAACCTTTAAATAAGGGGCACTTGGAGTAGGTGGATTAATCGGAGTAAGGATATCGGCATAATCGATACTTACATCTAAGGGACTTTGACGACTAAAGTTTGTGAAATACATTTGACTCGTATACTGCCATGAGCCAAATTGTGTGTTTTGGAGATTACCAGAACTTGGTTTACCGTAAAGATATTGTGCAATCCAAAGATTTTTTGCACCTAATTTACTTGGTTCCATCTGCCCAACACCATCTACGGCCCATGCTTTTGAGGCATAGTGACGTGTGCTTACAAATCCTTGCTTTTTAAGTTGATCCGCAAAGTTTTGTGATGCAACTGTCCAATCCCAATAAGGCATACTTCCGACACTGTCTTCTGGAACATATTCTGCATCGTTAATCATGACAGTGCTTGTTGAAAGACCGTACTGTTTAGCAATATTTGCAAAGAAATTAGCTTCTGCCCGTGCAGTGTTATTTACAGTTGCTTGAGACGTTTTACCTGATTCTGAGAAGTGTGAAAAGTGGTAAACAGCAACAGCTAGTCCTGCATTTTTAGCCATCTGAATTTGGGTTTTAGCTGCAGGGTTAATATAATTTGTGCTCTCCGTCAGTTTAACAACCACCGTCTTAACACCTTGTGTTTTAAGTTGGTTGAAATCACTCTGTGTCATCCAATCTTGCCAAGAAGAAATATCCACAGCATCCTTACGTGGTAAGCTAGTATCATTGGAGACTAGATCAGAAGGGGCATTTCTTAAGCTCGCTTGAGCGGTTTCCGTATCATCTGTGATAGAGCGACGTACCCTGCTGGAAACTTTTGGAGTCTCAGTATCCTCTAGGATTTCTTCTTTCACTGTTTGGCCATCTTCATCGATAGGGGCCAGCTGTCCTTGGGCATCAACAGGAGCGTTCATTGGATTTTCAGCAGTTTGCACTTCAGCGTAGTAACCCATCGGGTGATTGTTTATAGGCACTTCAGCAGTATCTGCTTGTGCTGCATGAGCAGCGAGTGTTATGTAGCATAAGCCGGTAAATATGGCTGCTTTTTTTAAAGTGAACATTATTTCCTCATTACTATTTTTTATTGACTATCTTTTATTTTAACAAAAAGCTTAAATCAAAAAAAGTAGTTTACAAAAAATATTGACAAATATGGTGAAAAATCATTGAAATCCCTAAAAGATAGTGATAGAATAGTAAAAATATATATTTGGAGGATAGATTTAATGTCAAATTGGGAAACAAAGTTTTTGAAGAAGGGTTACACTTTTGATGATGTGTTATTGATTCCAGCGGAATCACATGTACTGCCAAACGAGGTAGACATGAGTACCAAACTAGCGAAGAACTTGACATTGAATATTCCGATGATATCTGCTGCAATGGATACTGTAACAGATAGTAAAATGGCTATTTCAATGGCACGTCAAGGTGGACTTGGTGTTATCCACAAAAATATGAGCATTGCTGAACAGGCTGAAGAAGTGCACAAAGTAAAACGCTCAGAATCTGGTGTTATTACTGATCCATTCTTCTTGACACCTGAGCATAAGATTGAAGAAGCGGAAAACTTGATGGCGACTTACCGTATTTCGGGTGTACCCATTGTTGAAACTTTGGAAAATCGCAAGCTTGTGGGTATCTTGACTAACCGTGACCTTCGTTTTGTTTCAAACTACAATCAAGAAATCAAGAATGTAATGACTTCTGAAAACTTGATTACAGCACCTGTGGGAACTTCATTGCGTGAAGCTGAAGAAGCACTTCAAAAACACAAGATTGAAAAATTGCCATTGGTTGACGAGAGCGGTAAGCTTGCAGGTTTGATTACAATCAAAGACATTGAACGTGTGATTGAATTCCCTAACGCCGCAAAAGATAGTCAAGGTCGTCTTTTAGTAGCTGCGGCTGTTGGTGTAACCTCTGATACTTTTGATCGTGCTGAAGCTCTCTTTGCAGCTGGTGCCGATGCTATTGTCATTGATACTGCACATGGTCATTCGGCAGGTGTATTACGTAAAATCAAAGAAATTCGTGAACATTTCCCAGAACGTACATTGATTGCAGGGAATATTGCCACTGGTGAAGGTGCACGCGCACTCTTTGAAGCTGGTGTTGATGTTGTTAAAGTCGGAATTGGTCCAGGTTCAATCTGTACTACACGTGTTGTCGCAGGTGTAGGCGTGCCACAAATCACAGCTATTTATGATGCGGCAGCAGTTGCGCGTGAATACGGTAAAACAATCATCGCCGATGGAGGAATCAAATACTCTGGCGATATCGTTAAAGCTTTGGCAGCAGGAGGAGATGCAGTAATGCTTGGCTCAATGCTTGCCGGTACAGACGAATCACCAGGTGAATTCGAAATCTTCCAAGGGCGTAAATTTAAAACATACCGTGGTATGGGTTCACTTGCAGCAATGAAGAAAGGTTCAAGCGACCGTTACTTCCAAGGCTCTGTCAATGAAGCAAATAAATTGGTTCCTGAAGGTATCGAAGGTCGGGTTGCCTATAAAGGTACAGCGACCGATATCGTTTTCCAAATGGTTGGTGGCTTGAAGTCAGGTATGGGCTACACTGGAGCAGCTGATATCCTTGCTTTACATGAGTCAGCACAATTTATCGAAATGTCAGGTGCTGGTTTGAAAGAATCTCACCCACACGATGTTCAAATTACAAAAGAAGCTCCAAACTACTCCGTACAATAAGCGAAAAGGCAGAGACAATCTGCTTTTTTTATTTTATACATCTAGTTGACAAACCTACAGTCATTTGATAGAATATTAGGAGTGCTCTTTAAGAGTAAATACGAAAATGAAATGGGGTGAAATCAATGTCAAAAACTATCGTTCGTAAAAATGAATCGCTTGACGACGCTCTCCGCCGTTTCAAACGTTCAGTAACAAAAGCTGGAACTCTTCAAGAGCTCCGCAAACGTGAACACTACGAAAAACCTTCTGTAAAAGCTAAACGTAAATCAGAAGCTGCACGTAAACGTAAAAAATTCTAATTGAAAATTTTGAACCTGCCTTTGGGCAGGTTTTTTTATTACTCTTGCCTCTATTATGCATTGAGAAAGGGTATTAAGTAAATAACAAAGCTTATTATAAATTTTCTGCTCATTTTTTCAAAAAAATTGTGATAACTTGCTAACTTTATCGTGTTAATAAGTAAGCTTAGCAAAGGAGGTCAATCATGATACAGGTTTTGGCAAAAAACCTTTTACAAAAAGCAGTAGATCAGATGGTGCACGATCTTTATTTAGTAGCACTAGAAGGAAAGTATTTTCTCTATTTTCGTACAGCAACAGAAAGGAGGTTTGAAAGAGAACTCACCTTTGAGCAAGGGCAAGCACTGATTGCTCATATGAAATTTTTATCTGGTATGAATCTAGGAGAAAGTAGACGAGTACAGTTGGGGGCTTGCACTTATATTTTAGATAAAGGTGAACAGCGCTTACGTTTATCTACTGTCGGTGATTTTCATGGTCAAGAAAGTTTGGTTATTCGACTCTTGCATCATCAACAAAACCAACTTCATTTTTGGAATTCAGAGATCTTTAATACTATTATTGGGGGAAGAGGCCTTTACCTTTTTTCAGGTCCTGTAGGTTCAGGTAAGACCAGTCTTATGTACAAATTTGCAAGGGAGCATTTTAAAAATCAACAAGTTATTTGTATAGAAGATCCTGTGGAGTTAGTAGAAACTGAATTTTTACAACTTCAAGTCAATAAAGTAATAGGGAATGATTATGATGCCTTGATTAAGCTTTCGCTTCGCCACAGACCTGATTTACTTATTGTTGGTGAAATTAGAGATAGTCAAACGGCAAAAGCTGTTCTCCGTGCAAGTTTGACTGGGTATACAGTATTCTCTACTGTTCATGCACGCTCAATATCAGGTGTAATTGCACGCTTAAAAGAACTTGGATTAAGTGATTGGGAGCTACAATCCAGTCTTCAGCGGGTGATTTATCAACGATTAATTGCAGGAAAGGGATTGCTTGTTTGTGAAAAGGAAAAGTTTGAAGAATGGAAACCAGACGAATGGAATGACCAGATCGATCAGTTGGTTGCAGATGGATTTATCTCAGCTATTGCAGCTGCGCGCGAAAAAATTGAGTTTAGCAAAGCAGATTAAGCTCATTCAACTCATGAATAATCTTTTCAAAAGTGGCTTTCACCTCTCTGAAATTATTGATTTCCTTGAACGATCGGGTCTTACAGAAGCATACTTTATTTCCAAAATGCGTGAAGGTTTACTTAATGGGCAAAGTTTCTCTGGTATTTTGGCGAAGCTAAATTTTTATGAGGATGTTGTGACCCAGCTCTCTTTGGCTGAGTCTCATGGGAATGTTGAGTATACTTTAGGATTGATTGAAGAAAAACTGATACGTGTTTTGAACATCCGCAAAAAGCTTGTCCAAGTTGCCACTTATCCGATTGTTCTTCTGGCATTTCTAATCTTTATTATGCTTGGATTGAAAAATTATTTACTGCCCCAACTGGAAGAAAACAAAGGATTAGCAACTTATGCCATACAGAATCTTCCGACCCTCTTTTTAGGGTGGCTCTTCAGTTTGTTCGTTTTCTTTTATCTGTGCAGATACTATTGGAAGAAAAAAACTGCTTTAGAAGCGCTGAGGCTAATGGTCAAAATACCTTTTGTTGGCCGTTTTGTCCAGCTTTATTTGACAGCTTATTTTGCAAGAGAATGGGGAAACTTAATTGCTCAAGCTGTCGATTTACGTCAGATTTGTTTTATTATGCAAGAACAAAAAAGTCGAATTTTCAAAGAATTCGGTTTTGAGCTTCTTCAAATATTAGATAGTGGTCAGAAGTTTGAAGATACTCTTCGATTTTACCCCATATTTACCAAGGAGCTCTCATTAATTGTGGAATATGGTGAACTAAAGTCCAAGCTAGGGAAAGAGTTAATGATTTTTTCTGAAGAAAACTGGTCGCTCTTTTTTGAAAGGATGGAAAGAGCAATGCAACTTATCCAGCCTATCGTTTTCTTGCTCGTGGCGCTGTTGATTATTTTAATTTATGCGGCAATGCTACTTCCTATATATAGCAATATGGGAAACTTGATTTGAAAGAACATGGAGGAATGAATGAAAAAAAAGAGACTCAAAGCTTTTACTTTGATTGAAATGCTTGTCGTCTTACTTATTATCAGTGTGTTACTTTTATTGTTTGTCCCAAATTTGGCTAAAGAAAAGAAGAATATCCAAAATACGGGTCAAACAGCGGTTGTTAAGGTTGTCGAAGGTCAAGCCGAACTTTATCAACTTGATAAACAGGATAGTCCTAACTTAGGGAAGCTTGTCTCCGACGGTTTAATTACGCAAAAACAAGCCGATAGCTACAATGATTATTATACCAAGAACCCTAATGCAAAACGTAATGTACCGAATTAAAGCTTTGACCTTACTAGAGAGTTTACTAGTCCTTTTCCTTTGCTCTTCTGTTCTTTTTCTCTTTTCAGGTTCGGTCAAACAAAGTGTCAGGATAGCACGCGCAGAGATTTTTATTTTACAATTTGAGCGACTTTATAAGGATACCCAGCGTATGGCAGGATTAAAGGGACAGCAACAGACATTGAGTGCGAGTAATGGCACACTATACAGCCAAGAGGAAGTGCTGAAAGTTCCAGAGGAGGTTGAAATAAATGATTTTTCTATTACTTTTGATCAAAAATCAGGCAACTCGAGCCTACAAAAAATTACAATATTTCTTCCTTATCAGAAAAAAACCATCTCTTATCAATTGGAAATTGGAAGCGGGAAATATAAGAAAAAAATCACTTGAATCATATCTTCTATTAGAGAGCTTAATTGCTATGAGTTTGCTTGTCTTTTTCGTCACGGTTATTTTAGAACAAGTTATTCAGGTTAAGAAACAAACGGAGATGGAAAATAAGGATATCGAAGCCTTAAATGTCGCTCATATGGCAATAGATACGGGGAAAAAGCATTTGAAATTAAATGGTGTGGAGATTTCGATTGAGGAAACTACTTCGCAAATGACTATCCGTGAGTCGGGAAAGGTATTGATTGTTCTTGAAAAAAATTAAAGTTACAGCCTTTACTCTCCTGGAATCACTCCTTGCTTTACTCGTGTTAGTAGGTACTTTTTCCCTTTTTCTAGATATTACTAAAATTTTTCATGAAGAAGTAAAACGAGCAACAATAGATCACACCCAAGATTGGCAACTTTTTTGCAGTCTACTGAGAAGCGAACTTGAGGGAGCAAGCTTAGATAAGGTGGAAAATAACTATCTTTATGTCCGCAAAAATGTCAATCTAAGATTTGGTCTTTCCTCCAAAGGAGATTTTCGGAAAACTAATGCTAATGGGCGAGGTTATCAACCAATGATCCATCATGTAAAAAATGTTAAAATCAGCCAGGAGGGAGAGCAGGTAAAAATTATCTTGTCTTTTGAAAAAGGAGGAGACCGCATATTTCTTTACAAGTTCTCAGAAAAAGAAAGTTAAGAGCCAGTATTTTACTCTATACACTGGTCATTTCTCTTCTTTTCAGCTTGCTTTTACAGTATTATTTGCAAGGAGCTATTAATGCTAGAAAACAACGCTTATTACAACGAAATCAACTCCAACTGCAGTTAAGAGAAAAGATCATACAGCGTGAAAAACATGACAGATAAAAAATAGTTAACTGGTAGTTAACCGGTTGACTTTGTTTTGAATTTGTATTATACTATCTTTATGAAAAAATATACCCTTCTATTACTTATCCCAGTCTTGCTCTTATTGACAGCTTGTCAAAAAACAGCAAGTGAGAAACCACAAATTGTGACAACATTTGAGCCAATGTATGAGTTTACGAAAGCTGTCGTTGGTGATAAAGTTGACATTATTAATATCGTTCCTGCTAATCAAGAAGCACATGATTTTGAGCCAAGTGCAAAAGACATGACTACTTTGACGAATGCAGATGCTATTATTTATAATTCAAAATACCTTGAAAAATGGGCCCCTTCTGTAAAAAATAAAGGTGTTAAAATAGAAGCAAGTACACCCGTAGAAAAAATTGGTGATGACCCGCATACATGGGTAAGCCCTAAAGCAGCCTTACTTGAAGTCCGCTATATCGCAGATGAATTATCAAAAAAATTCCCTGAATATAAGGAAGATTTCACTAAAAATGCTGATGAGTATATTGGAAAGTTGAAAAAAATAGATCAAGACTTTGATCAATTGAAAAATGCTAAAAATAAAACGTTTATCACACAGCATGAAGCTTTTGGCTACCTGGGCCGTGATTATGGATTGACAACAATTGCCATTACAGGCCTTGATCCTGAAGCAGAGCCTTCAAGTGCAACATTGATTAAACTGAAAAATGAGATGCAAAAAGCAAATTTAAATACTGTTTATTTTGAAGATAACTCTAGCAGTAAGCTAGCGGAGACTTTAGCCAAGGAAGCAGGAGCCAAGTTGTTGGTTATTAACCCTGTTGAGGGATTGACCGATGAACAAAAAAAATCAGGTGAAAGTTACCTGACAATTATGGAAGAAAACCTAAAATCACTGAAAGAAACAATTAAATAAGACTTAAGCTTATTTTAAGAAGCGTCCACTATAATAAAGACCTTCCTAAAAAAATCTTTTCATAAAACTCCTAAGGCCTACTTTTCGAAAGTAGGCTTTTTTTGCCTTGTTGAAAAGTCTGGCTAGATGCTTTAATTTCTATTAATTCCTCTGTGAAAGGATGAAGGAAATATATTTTTTCTGCGTGAAGCATCAAGCGCTGTTTTTTTAACGCTAAATTATAGAGGGGATCACCGACGATAGGATGCCTTTCACTGGAAAGGTGAACTCGTATTTGGTGCGTACGGCCGGTATCAAGAGTACACCTTACAAGGGAGTGGTTGTGTTCTTTTTCGAGTACAGTCACATGAGTAATGGCTCTTTTTCCATTTTTACTGGTGGCATATTTTTTTCGGTCGTGCCGATCTCTTCCAATATTTTTATTAAGAGTTAAGCTTTTTTCGTTAAAATAACCTTGTACAACTGCCAAATAAGAGCGATGGATTTTATTTTCCTCAAACATTTTACCCAGAATGGGCAGAATTAATTGGTTTTTGGCAAAGAGGACTGCTCCAGAGGTCTCCTTGTCCAAGCGATGAACGACATGTACGGGGCTCTTCAGGCGAGCTGTCACGTGATTTTGTAGGGCAATTTCCTCAGCAGTGTTGCCATGAGTTTTCATGCCTTCGGGTTTATTTACAATAACAAGGTGTTCATCTTCATACAGGATATCGGCAAGATGAGGGTTGCCTACGGGAACCTCCAGCTGCCTGAAATCGTCGTCATCAAAAATAAGAGTAACTTCGTCTTGGGGCTTTATAGAATCCTCCCAGTCTGCCAATGTGCCGTTAAGGAAGACATGTTTTTTGGTTCGTAAAAGGTGTCTTTGTTTGCGTGGAACGAGCCAAGTGTGCTCCAGTAAATGCGAAACACTTTGCTTTTTAATTTTTTTTGGTAAAATTAAACTAAATTTCATATAGAATATTGTAACACAAAGGCTTTTTTGTTAGAATAGGCAAAATATAGAATACAAAAGGATTTTTAAAAAATCATGTCAGAAAAAGATCAAAATTTTAGTCGTCGTGCTAAAAACAAGAAATCATCTAAAAAAATAGAAAATAATAATGAAGAAGAAAAAGAGCTGAAAGAAGCGGAAATTCCGCTTGAAGACCTTAAAGGCATAAAAAAATATTTAAGAATGATGGCGCCTTATACAGAAAAAATAAGGCAATTTTTACGTCCAGTAAAACGTTTCTGGAAAAAGTATAATTTAACTAAAATTACTATTATTGCTATTTTGGTTATGATTCTTGCTGTTGGTTCTTATTTGTTCTATTTGGCAAAAACGGCCAATGTATCCATCTTGCAAAAATCCATTGATGCGCAAACGCAAATTGTGGACAAAAATGGTGATGAAGCAGGATTACTTTATGGAAGTAAAGGAACAACAGTTAAGTTTGATGCCATAAGTGACAATATTAAAAATGCCGTAGTCGCCACCGAGGACCGTACTTTTTATAAGAACCATGGAGTTAATCTGAGTCGCTTTAGCTTAGCAGTTGTTACTTTGGGGCGTTTTGGTGGTGGATCTACCATCACGCAGCAGTTGGCCAAAAATGCCTACCTTACTCAGAAACAAACGATTGACCGTAAAGCCCGGGAATTTTTCCTCGCTTTAGAAATCAATAAACATTACAGTAAACAAGACATTCTTACAATGTATCTGAATAACGCTTATTTTGGGAATGGTGTTTGGGGGATTGAAGATGCCAGTAAAAAATACTTTGGAGTCTCAGCAAATGCAGTTACCGTAGATGAGGCCGCTACGCTTGCGGGGATGCTGAAAGGTCCAGAAATTTATAATCCACTTTACCAGGACGGAAAATTTGCGACACCGCGACGAGATACGGTACTGCAGAACATGGTCAGTGCAGGATACCTCACGCAGTCAGAAGCAGACAGTTATGCATCGGTCGATCTGGCCTCTCGGGTAAAAGATACTTATGTTTCTCAGTCAGAAGCTTACAAGTATCCAAGCTATTTCAATGCTGTGATTGCGGAAGCTGAACGCAAATATGGCCTTAGCTTGCAGGACATTATGAATGACGGTTATAAGATTTATACAACTTTGGATCAAAATAAGCAGGCAGGGATGCAGGTCACTTATGACAATGCCGCACTTTTCCCACAAGCTGCAGATGGCACGCACGCACAGTCAGGTTCGGTGGCAATCAATCCGAAAACTGGTGGCGTCGAGGCTCTTGTTGGCAATGTCACATCAGAAGACCATAACAGTTTCCTTGACTTTAACTATGCCACACAATCGAAACGTTCGACAGGTTCAGTTATCAAACCGTTAATCGCCTATCTGCCCGCAGTCCAAGCAGGTTGGCCAATCGATAAAGTATTGGAAGATAAACCAACCACTTATCCAGGTAATTGGACACCGCAAAATTACAGTGGAGAGTACCTGGGTACTGTACCAATGTATCAAGCTTTAGCTAACTCCTACAATATTCCTGCTATTAATACTTATCGTGATATCACTCCAGAAAAAGGGAATGCTGTTGGGCGTGAATTTGGTTTGAATCTCAATAAAAAAGATGAAAACAACACTTTATCAACCGTTCTTGGTTCTGGTGTCGAAACAAATCCTTGGGAAATGGCTCAAGCTTTTGCAACTTTCGCGAATGAGGGTGTAATGAACAGCGCGCATTTGATTACTAAAATTGAAAATGCAGCTGGGGATACAATCGCAACAGCCAACGTGACACAAAAACGGATTATGACCAAAGAAGTAGCAGAGAAGATGAATTCCATGATGTTGGGTACATTTACCAACGGTTCAGCTTGGAATGCTGCACCGGCAAGCTATGCAATGGCAGGGAAAACAGGGACAAATAATACGACTGACCAATGGGTGGTTGGTTATACACCTGACATTGCGATTGCACTATGGATTGGTTTCCCGAATGAGACAAATGAGCAGCAACAGCTAGAAGGTTCTTCTGAGGGGCAACCTTCAGTCATCTTCCGGAATATAGCCAGCTATTTGCTTCCTTATACAGATGGAACTGCCTTTACAGCTGAAAATGCCTATGCCATGCATAATATTGCACCGATAACTCCAGCTTGGACAGCTCTACGTAATCAACAAGATGCAATTGTTTATCAAGAGCAAAGTGCACAAAACAGTTCAGGAAATATGCCACAAACAGAAGATTCTAGCAGTGATTCTTCTGAAAAAGGCAGCGGATTTGATTTCCAAAAAACAGTAGATGATGCTAAAAATGCTACCAAAGATGTTTGGGATAAAATTACTGGTTTTTTCGGTAGGTAAATTGTTCTAAAACAGCATGAAAAGTGATAAAATAAGGGTAGTGCATAGATGAGAAAAAGAGTCATGGCACGGCTCTTTTTCTTGCAAATATATGAAAAAAATTATTGGAATAAAAATATAAAAAGAGAATAATAAAAGTGAATCTTACTTTTTAGAAGGAGGACAGTTTTGGAAGCAAAAAAACGCTACGTAACAGGTTTTAATGGCTTACGTACCCTTGGGGTTCTTGCTGTCATTTTGTATCATCTTTATCCACAGAAAATCCAAGGGGGATTTTTAGGCGTTGTTCTCTTCTTTGTGTTGTCCGGATACTTAGTCACGGATTCACTACTAAGAGAATATACTAAAACTAAAAAGATAAGACCACTTAAGTTTTGGGGGAAAAGAGCCAAACGTATTTACCCTATGCTCTTGGCTGTTTTCTTGATTGTTTCGCCTTATTTGTTCTTCTTCCAACAAAATCAGATGAAGGGCCTCAGGTCAAACTTTCTCTCAAGTATTTTTATGGTGCAAAACTGGTGGCAAATTCAGCAAGGATCATCCTACTTTGCTGATGCTGCAGGAGAATCACCTTTTAAGCATATATATTATCTGGCGATTGAAGGGCAATTCTTTATTTTCTGGCCGCTCATTATGATTTTTTTAGTGAAGGTCATTCGGAGTAAGAAGCACAGTTTCCTTTTGACAAACTTTTTAGCCATCCTCTCATTGATACTGATGATTGCTCAGTATAAGGTGGGGCAAGATCCAACGCGTGTGTATTATGGCACAGATACCCGTATTTTTAGTCTCCTGATGGGGGCAAGTATGGCTTTCATTTGGCCAATGAATAAAATGCCTGCCAAGTTGAATAAAAAAGGACAAGCTTTTGGACGTAACCTTTTATGGGGCGTTCTTGCACTGACTTTAGTCTTATATGTTTTTATGCCGGCTCAAAGTCCAGTGACTTACTATGGCGGCCTTTGGTTTGTCAGTCTCTTGACAATGCTATTAATCCTTTTGGTTGTTCATCCGGGCTTGAAAGCAAATAAAATATTTTCAAATAAACTTTTTGATTATATTGGCTCACGTTCGTATGGGATTTATCTCTGGCAATTGCCAGTCTTTGCTTTAGTTGCTGCTAAAGTCGTTAATCCGACAAGTTGGTACAACGTCATTTGGCAGTTGGTCTTGATTTTTGCCTTATCTGAGTTTTCATATCGCTTTATTGAACGTCCGCTCGTTGCTTATGATTACAGCAACTTATGGCCTTGGGTGATGACAAAAGTTGAGCAAATTAAGCAGGAAAAATGGCGCGCCTTACCCGTCCGCGTAATCCTAGTGTCCGTTTTAGTGCTTGTATCACTCGTTATGATTCTTACTTCTCCAAAATCACCACATGATCAGCAAGTGTTAGAAGCTCGAATTATGGAGCAACAAAAAGCGCTTGAAGCTGCAAACTTAAAAGCTGCTAATGCCCGTGTCAGCACGCCACTAAAGACTATCGCTGAAAAATATGGCGTTGATCCAGTGGTTGCCGAAAGAGCAAGTAAGATGCAAATTTTTGCAGTTGGTGATTCTGTGATGGTTGCAGGGTCAACCACTCTACAGGAAGCCTTCCCAAGAATGACGATAAAAGCTGTTGTTGGTGAGCAAGTAGATGGTGGAGCGACCATTTTAGCAGAGAATAAAGAAGCAGTTGAAAAAGCAGATGCTGTCTTAATTGGTCTTGGAACTAATGGCACACTGACCGTTGGCAATACAAATTACGTGGAAAAAATTATGGAAGAAGTTGGTGATAAACCGGTCTTCTGGATTAATAATCAAATGCCACGCCCGTGGGAAAGCAATAACAATGAACAATTAGAAGCGATGGCTAAGAAGTATCCCAACTTGACAATCATCGATTGGCATGGCTTATCAGCAAATCAAAGTTCATGGTTCTATAGTGATGCTATCCATCCGAAGGACCAAGGGGCAATTAATTATACACGCCTTGTCTTAGAAAATATGACAAAAAAATAGAGAGATTTGTATTTTTCTCTTAGTTCTGCTAAAATAATAGCATGTTAAAAAAAGCAGGATTGGCCTGTACGGTGTGCGGTTCGAGAAACTACTCTCTTCAACTGTCGGGTACAGCAAAAGAAAAACGCATAGAAGTCAAGAAGTTTTGCTCACGTTGTGGCAAACATACTTTGCATAAGGAAACGAGATAAATCAAATGTTTAAATTTATTGGAAGTGTTGTCAAAGAAATGAAGTTAACAACGTGGCCGACACGTAAGCAGTCTGTCATTGATTTTTTCATGGTTATTGAATATACAGTTTTCTTCCTCATCTTTTTGATGATTTTTGACTGGATAACACAAAATGGTATCACAAGTGCTGTACAGCATCTGCTTCCATTTGTACGTAATTAGTGATATAATGAAAGAAGAGGCGAAAGCCTTTTTCTTATACAATCCGTTCAGAACATGAACTCATAAATTTGAAACTAAAAAAATAAAAAACAATAAAGAGGTACTCCAATGGACGAAAGTACATTAACAAGTTTTGACCAAGGCTGGTTTGTTATCCAAACTTATTCTGGTTATGAGAAAAAAGTAAAAGAAGATTTGCTTGAACGTGCAGAACTTTATAACATGGCAGATAAAATTCTTCGTGTTGAAATTCCGACAGAAACAGTTCGCTCAGAAGTGAACGGTAAGATGAAAGATGTTGAAGAAAATCTCTTCCCAGGTTATGTTTTGGTAGAAATGAACATGACAGATGAAGCTTGGTTTATCGTTCGTAATACACCGAACGTTACAGGTTTCGTTGGGTCACACGGTAACCGTTCAAAACCAACGCCACTTTTTGAAGAAGAAATTCAAGAAATCCTTATCGGTATGGGTAAAGTTGTACGTGAAATTGATTTTGATATCTTTGTGGGTAAACGTGTACGTATCATTGATGGCGCCTTCTCAGGATTTGAAGCACCAATCACAGAAGTCTTAGGCGACGATAAGATTAAAGTTATGGTCGATATGTTTGGTCGTGAAACACCAGTAGAGCTTGATCTGCACCAAATTGAAGAAGTTGAAGGATAAAAAATAAGAGCGTATCGTTAAGGGTGCGCTCTTATTTATTAGGGATATGAAATCTACAAAAGAAATATTAAAATTTGCGCTCCCAGCCGTAGTTGAGAATTTTCTGCAGATGCTGGTGGGGATTAGTGATACCTTTTTAGTCACCCGAATTGGACTCACAGCTGTAGCAGGTGTGTCACTAGCCAATAATATTATCACCGTTTATCAGGCCGTTTTCATAGCTTTAGGGACAATTTTATCAAGCTTCCTTGCACGTGAAATGTCAAAGAAAATGGTGAACGCAGGGGTAAAGCTCACTGCATTACTGGGAGGGACTATTGGGATTCTTACGGCTCTTTTTGCACAAGCTCTCGTGCGCTTTTTTGGCGGGCGTGGGGATGTAGCGACTTTAGGTCAAGAGTACCTCCTTTTGGTTGGTGGGACAATTATTTTGCTGGCTTTAATGACCAGTTTTGGAGCCATTATCAGAGCAAATGGGGACAGCCGTACACCCATGTATGCGAGTCTCTTTGCCAATATTTTAAATATCGCTCTCTCAGCCCTTTTGATATTTGTTTTTCATATGGGAATTATGGGAGCTGCCTTAGGAGCAATCTTTTCGAGGGGCGTAGCGCTTCTGTATCTCTGGAAAAAACTCAAAGATAAGGATTTACAACCTACGAAAAACTTTTTCTCTGAAAAAATCAGTAGAGAACTGATCTTTTTAACAATTCCGGCCGCTGGTGAACGTTTGGCGATGCGTCTAGGAGATTTGGTAATCATGGTGCTGATTATTGCTCTTGGAAATCGGGTTTTTGCAGGAAATGCGATCGGCGAAAGTATTACTCAGTTTAACTATATGCCGGCATTCGGTTTAGCTACCGTAACAGTTATTTTGGTGGCTCAAGAGTTTGGACAACATAACTATGGAGCCATTCAGTCATATATTAAAAGAACCTACTGGCTAGCGACAGGGATGATGTTGAGTATTGGTTTGCTTCTTGTCTTAGTTTCTACATCATTAAGTAATCTTTTTACGACAGACACTGTCGCAATAGCTTCAAGTAACACAGTTATCCTCTTTTCTTTTTTGGCAACTTTTTTTGTCACTGGAACGACCACTTATACGGCGGCTTTTCAAGGAATAGGTAATGCAAAACTTCCTTTATATACAACAATTATCGGGATGCTTATTATACGTGTGGGTCTCGGCTATATTCTAAGTCAAACATTTACCTTGGGCTTAGAAGGCATCTGGTTTGCCGTGCTTGCAGATAATTTTTTCCGCTTTGTCTTTTTAAAATTCAATTTTGATAGGAAAGTTAGAACTTTTCTTACACACTAAAAACCTCTATTATAATAGAGGTTTTTAGTGTGTAATGTTATTTTGAAAGTTCTTTTTCTTTCAAAAGGTCACGGATTTCACGCAGAGTATCTAATTCATCGTTAGAAACAATTTCTTCTTGCTCTTCTTTCTTAGGGAAAAGCTTGTTGATGGCTTTTATGAGAATGAAGATGACAAAGGCTGTAATCAAGAAGTTTAAAACATCATTTAAGAAAGCCCCATAAGCAAAAGTTGCACCAGCAACCTTAACTGACATTTGTGTCAAAGCGCCATCTTGAACAAAAAGACCAATAAGTGGGTTGATAAGGTTATTTACCAAAGAAGTGACAATGGCCGTAAAAGCAGCACCAATGATAACCCCAACTGCCAAATCTAAGACATTACCACGTAAAATAAATTCTTTGAATTCTTTAATCATAAGTTCTCCTATATTAATTAATATGTATTTATTACTATTATATAGTATTTCTAAAGCCATGTGAATTATTCTGTCGCAAAATATTCACGTAAAGTAAGGGCTAGAAGTAAAAGAGAAGACATATGAGTGAGCTAAAAATAAATTAAATAAAAAGGTATTATGCCCTTGACAAGACAAAGTCGCTTTGGTAGAATAGATAGGTGCTGTAAAAATTACAGTATTAGCGACGAAGCGAGAGGTTGCGACACACCCGAAAGTATTGCCATACTTCAGTGTCGGTTTTCCCGCTGAGCTAGCCTATTAACAAATAGACGAAGGAGAAAAAATGGCAACTAAAAAAATCCGTATCCGCCTCAAAGCATACGAACACCGTATCCTTGACGCTGCTGCTGAAAAAATTGTAGAAACTGCAAAACGTACAAACGCAGAAGTAAGTGGTCCAATCCCACTTCCAACTGACCGTAGCGTCTACACAGTTATCCGCGCGACTCACAAATACAAAGACTCTCGCGAACAATTTGAAATGCGTACACACAAACGTTTGATCGACATCATCGAACCAACACAAAAAACTGTTGATTCATTGATGAAACTTGATCTTCCAAGTGGCGTAAACATCGAAATTAAATTATAAGAAAGGTAATTCTCATGTCAAAAGGAATCTTAGGGAAAAAAGTGGGAATGACTCAAATCTTCACAGACAACGGTGAATTAATCCCCGTAACTGTGATCGAAGCAACTCCGAACGTTGTGCTTCAAACTAAAACTGTCGATACAGACGGTTATGAAGCTGTTCAAGTTGGTTTCGATGACAAACGTGAAGTTTTGTCTAACAAACCTGCCAAAGGTCATGTAGCTAAAGCTAACACAGCTCCTAAGCGCTTCATTCGTGAATTCAAAGGAATCGAAGGCTTAGAAGTTGGATCAGAAATTAAAGTTGATACTTTCGAAGCTGGAGATGTCGTTGATGTTACCGGTACTTCTAAAGGTAAAGGTTTCCAAGGACCAATCAAACGTTGGGGTCAATCACGCGGGCCAATGGCTCACGGTTCACGTTACCACCGTCGTCCTGGTTCAATGGGTCCTGTTGCGGCTAACAAAGTTCCTAAAGGTAAACGCCTTGCGGGACGTATGGGTAACAAAAAAGTTACTGTACAAAACCTTGTTATCGCACAAGTACTTCCAGAACAAAACGTTATCCTTGTAAAAGGTAACGTACCTGGATCTAAAAAATCATTGATCGTTATTAAATCAGCGATCAAATCTAAATAATAAGGAAAGGAGATAGATTATAATGGCAAAAGTATCATTATTTAAACAAGACGGCACACAAGCTGGTGAAGTAACACTTAACGATGCAGTGTTTGGTATCGAACCAAACGAAACTGTAGTATTTGATGTCGTTCTTTCACAACGTGCTAGCCTCCGTCAAGGTACACACGCTCATAAAAACCGTTCACTCGTATCTGGTGGCGGTAAAAAACCATGGCGTCAAAAAGGAACTGGACGTGCCCGTCAAGGTTCAATCCGCTCACCACAATTCCGTGGTGGTGGTACTGTCTTCGGTCCTAACCCACGTAGCTATGCTTACAAACTTCCACAAAAAGTACGTCAGTTGGCTCTTAAATCAGCTTACTCACAAAAAGTTATCGACAACACACTCTTGGCTGTTGACGAGTTGAACTTCTCAGCACCAAAAACTAGCGAATTCGCTAAAGTTCTTGAAGCTCTTTCAATCGAACGTAAAGTGCTTGTTGTTCTTCCTAACGAAGGTAACGAATTCGCAGAACTCTCTGCTCGTAACCTTAAAAACGTGAAAGTATCAACTGCTAGCTCAGTAAGCGTACTTGATCTTGTAAACACTGACAAAGTTCTTGCTACTCAAGCAGCTCTGTCTCAAATTGAGGAGGTTCTTGCATAATGTCTCTTTATGACGTAATCCGTAAACCAATTATTACAGAAGCTTCTATGCAAGCAATGGATCAAAAGAAATACACTTTTGAAGTAGATGCTCGCGCACACAAACTCCTTATCAAACAAGCTGTTGAAGCAGCATTTGAAGGTGTTCAAGTTTCATCTGTAAACACAATCAGCGTTAAGCCTAAAGCTAAACGTGTTGGTCGTTACACAGGTTTCAAACCTGGCTACAAAAAAGCAATTATCACTTTGACTGAAGGTTCAAAATCTATTGATATCTTCGGCGAAGACGCAGAATAATAGAGGAGGAAAATCGTGGGAATTAAAGTTTACAAACCTACCACAAACGGTCGTCGTAACATGACTGGTAGCGATTTTGCAGAAATCACTACAAGTACTCCTGAAAAGAGCTTGCTTGTAAGTCTTAGCAAAAACGCTGGTCGTAACAACCTTGGCCGCATTACAGTACGTCACCACGGTGGCGGACACAAACGTAAATACCGTTTGATCGACTTCAAACGTACAACTGATAACGTAAAAGCTAAAGTTGCTACAATCGAATACGATCCAAACCGTTCAGCTAATATTGCCCTTATCGTATACGAAAATGGTATCAAATCATACATTCTTGCACCTAAAGGTCTTGAAGTTGGTATGACAGTTGTATCTGGTCCTGAATCAGATATCAAAGTTGGTAACGCATTGCCACTTGCTAACATTCCAGTTGGTACTTTGATCCACAACATCGAGATGAAACCTGGTAAAGGTGGACAACTCGTACGTTCAGCTGGTACATCTGCACAAGTACTTGGTACAGAAGGTAAATATACACTCGTTCGTCTTCAATCAGGCGAAATGCGTATGATTCTTTCATCTTGCCGTGCTACAGTTGGTACAGTTGGTAACGAACAACACAACTTGATCAACTATGGTAAAGCGGGTCGTACACGTTGGCGTGGTATCCGTCCAACAGTTCGTGGTTCTGTAATGAACCCGAATGATCACCCACACGGTGGTGGTGAAGGTAAACAACCTGTTGGTCGTAAATCACCAATGACTCCATGGGGCAAACCAGCTCTTGGTCTCAAAACACGTAATAAAAACGCACGTTCTAACAAACTTATTGTTAAACGTATCAACGATAAATAATTTTGCAGCATAAAGCAAGCTTTACTTTTGTTAAAAAAGTTAAGTTTGTATCTGTGCGTAAGATATTTTATTGAGATGCCTTCTCGGCGTCTTGCTAAAATTGATAAATCTTGTCAACTTTAGTAAGATGTCGAGAAGATATCTATATAAATCATCCGCCAACCTGGCCCTAGTAGCCAGCGTGGTATCAAATTTAAAGGAGAACTCAAAAACATGAGTCGTAGTCTTAAGAAGGGGCCTTTCGCTGACGAGCATTTGATGAAAAAAGTCGAAGCTCAAGAAAACGCCGAAAAGAAATCAGTGATCAAAACTTGGTCACGCCGTTCTACAATCTACCCTAACTTTGTAGGACTTACAATTGCTGTTTACGATGGTCGCAAACACGTTCCCGTTTATGTTCAAGAAGATATGGTTGGACACAAATTAGGTGAATTTGCACCAACTCGTACATACCGTGGTCACGCTGCTGACGACAAGAAAACTAGACGTTAATAGGAGGAGAACAAAATGGCAGAAATCACTTCAGCTAAAGCAACTGCAAAAACAGTTCGCGTTTCACCTCGTAAAACTCGTCTTGTTACAGACTTGATTCGTGGTAAACGTGTTGCGGATGCAATCGCAATCTTGAAATTCACACCGACTAAAGGTGCTGCAGAAGTTCTTAAAGTAATGAACTCAGCTATCGCTAATGCAGAAAATAACTTTGGTCTTGAAAAAGCTAACTTGGTAGTTAGCGAAACTTTCGTCAACGAAGGACCAACAATGAAACGTTTCCGTCCACGTGCGAAAGGTTCAGCTTCACCAATCAACAAACGTACTAGCCACATTACAGTAGTAGTGGCTGAGAAAGAATAAGGAGGTAAAATCGTGGGTCAAAAAATTCATCCAATTGGTATGCGTGTTGGCGTTATTCGCGACTGGGATGCCAAATGGTATGCTGAGAAAGAATATGCGGATTACCTTCACGAAGATTTGGCAATTCGCCAACTCGTTCAAACAAAACTTGCTGATGCTTCAGTTTCACTTATTGAAACTGAACGTGCTGTAAACAAAGTTATCGTTACTTTGCACACTGCAAAACCAGGTATGGTTATCGGTAAATCTGGTGCTAACGTTGATGCACTTCGTGCAGACCTCAACAAACTCACTGGTAAACAAGTTCACATCAACATCGTTGAGATCAAACGTCCTGACTTGGATGCTCACTTAGTTGGTGAAGGAATTGCTAAACAACTTGAAGCACGTATCGCTTTCCGTCGTGCTCAAAAACAAGCTATCCAACGTGCTATGCGTGCAGGAGCTAAAGGTATCAAAACTCAAGTATCTGGTCGTTTGAACGGTGCGGACATCGCCCGTGCAGAAGGATACTCTGAAGGTACAGTTCCACTCCACACATTGCGTGCGGATATCGACTATGCTTGGGAAGAAGCAGACACTACTTACGGTAAACTCGGCGTTAAAGTTTGGATCTACCGTGGTGAAGTTCTCCCAACTAAAAAATCTGTGAAAGGAGAAAATTAATCCATGTTAGTACCAAAACGTGTAAAACACCGTCGTGAATTCCGCGGTAAAATGCGTGGCGAAGCTAAAGGCGGTAAAGAAATCGCATTCGGTGAATTTGGTCTTCAAGCGACTACTTCTCACTGGATCACTAACCGTCAAATCGAAGCAGCCCGTATTGCTATGACTCGTTACATGAAACGTAACGGTCAAGTTTGGATTAAAATCTTCCCTCATAAATCTTACACAGCCAAAGCTATTGGTGTGCGTATGGGTTCAGGGAAAGGTGCTCCTGAAGGTTGGGTATCACCAGTTAAACGTGGTAAAATCATGTTTGAAATTGCTGGTGTAAGTGAAGAAGTAGCACGTGAAGCTTTGCGTCTTGCATCTCACAAACTTCCAGTCAAGACTAAATTTGTAAAACGAGGTGACGCAGAATGAAATTGAACGAAACAAAATCACTTCTCAAGGATCTCCGCGCTTTGTCAATCGACGAATTGGCTACACGCGAAGCTGAATTGAAAAAAGAATTGTTTGAACTTCGTTTCCAAGCTGCAGCTGGTCGTCTCGAAAACACAGCGAAACTTGACGAAGTGAAGAAAACAATTGCACGTGTTAAAACTGTGCAACGCGAATTGACTAAATAGATCGGGAGAAATACATAAATGGAACGTAATCAACGTAAAGTTTATCAAGGCCGCGTGGTTTCAGACAAAATGGATAAAACTATCACAGTTGTCGTAGAAACTAAACGTAACCACCCAGTCTATGGTAAACGCATTAACTACTCTAAAAAATACAAAGCTCATGACGAAAATAATACTGCCAAAACTGGTGATATCGTACGTATCATGGAAACTCGTCCTCTTTCAAAAGACAAACGTTTCCGCTTGATCGAAATCGTTGAAGAAGCTGTAATTATCTAAGCTAACTAGGAGGAAAAAAGCATGATTCAAACAGAAAGCCGTTTGAAAGTTGCAGATAACTCTGGTGCCAAAGAAATCTTGACTATCCGTGTACTCGGTGGTTCAAGCCGTAAATTCGCTGGTATTGGTGATGTTATCGTAGCTACAGTAAAATCAGCTGCCCCTGGTGGAGCTGTTAAAAAAGGTGAAGTTGTTAAAGCTGTTATCGTTCGTACTAAATCTGGTGCTAAACGTCCTGATGGATCTTACATCAAATTTGACGAAAATGCAGCAGTTATTATCCGTGACGATAAAACACCTAAAGGAACACGTATCTTTGGCCCAGTAGCTCGTGAACTTCGCGAAGCTGGTTACATGAAGATTGTTTCTTTGGCACCTGAGGTTCTCTAATATTTAGAGGATGTCGAAATAGCGGGAGAGTATCCCGCTATTGATGTCAAAATCAACAAAAGGAATTTTATTCCACATTTATAAATCCACTTCTATCATAGATAGAAATAGTCCCCTACATGTAGGGTGCCCAGAGGGCGTAAGAAAGGAATATCAAATGTTTGTAAAAACTGGAGATACTGTAAAAGTTATCGCAGGTAAAGACCGCGGTACAACAGGTAAAGTGATTAAAGCTTTGCCAAAAATGAACAAAGTCATCGTTGAAGGTGTTGCTATCATGAAGAAACACCAAAAACCAGACGCTGTTAATCCAAACGGCGCTATTCTTGAAATCGAAGCACCTATCCACGTTTCTAACGTACAAGTGCTCGACAAAAACGGTGTAGCTGGTCGTGTTGGTTATAAAGAAGTTGACGGCAAAAAAGTTCGTTTCAACAAAAAATCAGGCGAAGTCCTAGACTAAGACGGGAAGGAGAAAGAATATGACTAATCGTTTAAAAGAAAAATACTCTAACGAAGTAGTACCAGCATTGACTGAAAAATTCGGTTACACTTCAATTATGGCAGTGCCAAAAGTTGAAAAAATCGTGCTTAACATGGGTGTTGGGGATGCAGTAAGCAACTCTAAAAACCTTGACAAAGCCGTTGCTGAATTGGCTTTGATCTCTGGTCAAAAACCGTTGATTACTAAAGCTAAAAAATCAATCGCGGCTTTCCGTCTTCGTGAAGGTCAAGCTATCGGTGCGAAAGTAACTCTTCGTGGCGAACGCATGTACGAATTTTTGGATAAACTCGTAACTGTTTCTCTTCCACGTGTACGTGACTTCCACGGTGTATCAAACAAAGCGTTTGATGGACGCGGAAACTACACACTTGGTGTGAAAGAACAATTGATCTTCCCAGAAATCTCATACGATGATGTTGATAAAGTACGTGGTTTGGATGTTGTTATCGTAACAACTGCGAACACTGACGAAGAATCACATGAATTGCTTGCTAAACTTGGCATGCCGTTTGCTAAATAATAGGATAGGAGAATAACTAATGGCTAAGAAATCTATGGTTGTTAAAAACCAACGCCCTGCAAAATTCTCAACGCAAGCCTACACTCGTTGCGAACGCTGCGGACGCCCACATTCAGTTTACCGCAAATTTAAACTTTGCCGTATCTGTCTTCGTGAGTTGGCTTACAAAGGTCAACTTCCAGGCGTTAAGAAAGCATCTTGGTAATTTGAAATTGATATAAAAAGGGCATTTCAGAAGCTTAGCTTATTGCCCATGCAATCTCCACGGGGGATTGTGGTTCTAACAGAAAAAAACACTTTCTCATTTGAGGAAGTTTTTTTGTTTTCAAAAATATCTTTATTACAATATTGTTTCTTAACGAAATTAAAATAAGATATACTTAAATATAAGTGAAAAATAAATAAAAACATGAATGCAATTTGGAGATTTTGTGATGACCATCTACGACATTTTTTTCTTATTAGGCGGTTTGGGCCTTTTCTTATACGGTATGAGCTTGATGAGTGATGGTTTAAGCTTGATTGCCGGTTCTCAACTGAAAAAGATCTAACAGCGTTTGACACGTAATAAATGGTTCGGCGCTTTTTTAGGTTTTATCATCACCGCGGTCATTCAGAGTTCTACAGCGACAACAGTTATGGTTTTAGGATTTATTGATTCGTCATTGATGAATTTGAGCCAGGCTGCAGGAATTATTATGGGGGCCAATGCTGGAACGACCATAACAGGCATTTTATTTACATTTAATATTCAAGACATTGTTCCCTTTGTCATTTTTATAGGCACGATTGCCACGCTGTTTATGAAACGTAAGGCTTTCAATCACATGGGAATGATCTTGCTAGGGTTTGGGCTCTTATTCTTAGGGCTAAATCTGATGAGTGTATCCATGGTTCCTTTAAGAGAAGCACCTCTCATGGCGGAACTGTTTACTCATACGCAAATGCCTCTTGTAGGTTTATTGGTTGGTTTTGCTGTTACTGCTTTAATTCAAAGTTCAACTGCTTCAGTAGGTATTTTGCTGACGATGGTTGCCGCAGGTATTGTGGTGGATTTACATCAAGCTATATTTATTCTGTATGGGTTTAATGTGGGGACTGTTGTGACCACTCTTCTTTCATCAATCCGTGGAAATAAAATAGCCAAGCAGGCTGCGATGGTCCATGTCTGGTTTAATATTATTGGAGCGCTCATCTTCACAGCTTTGACTATTTTACCTTTCGGCTTTGTCAGCCTCCTTCAGAATACTTCTGAAAGTATTGCCCTGCAACTAGTTTATGCTCATATTATTTTTAATGTTGCAACACTTTTTATTTTGTTACCACTTTCGAAATTTATTATTCAGTTGGCGGAAAAGTGTGTTAAAAATGCACCAGATGATACAGCGCACCTGAAACTAAAATTTATTGATCGAAGGTTACTCCGCACACCAGAGATTGAAGTTGAGCAGATCCTTAAAGAAATTCAAAGAACATTTGAACTTGTGTAAGAGGATTTTACCGAAGGAATGAATATTCAACATGGAGAAAAAAATAGCACGAGTCTTATGAATGAAACTTTGATTAACTACTTGGTACAGGAGGTTAATCGGGCACTTGTCAATCTTAATACAGTTGAGTTAAAGGATAAATATGCTATTTTTGTCGGAAGGGCATATAAAATTATAAATTATTTGGCCCAGATTGAGGCATATACCAAAGATATCGTATTGACACTGAATGTTTACGATTACTCGGAGGAGGAAGAGGACAAGGAAAAAAATGAATTGGCCATTAAGCTAGTCATGGAGTCTATCGTACCATTAATAGAGAGGATGCTAGATCAAGTTTTTACATTCCTTAAAGATAAACAACATCAGGAAGAAGAAACAATACTGGATGAGATTAAAAAGTTAGAGCGAGAAATTCTTAATCTTACTCAAGTCAATAGAGATTTACTACGATCAGACTTTGAAGATATTCGAATTCTTAACAATTTACGAAAAATAAGTACAGATATCCTCCATATCGCAGAAGTATTGAATTATAAAGTGTAAAAAAAGCAGTACGAAAAGTACTGCTTTAAAATCAAGTTTTTAACAGATTGAAAAGAGAATTGTAATTGTTTTTTGTCATAAATTTTTTGAGTAAAGGGCCTCTTGGGACCAAAGAACTTTTCAAGGTGTCTTCAACATGATTGAGTGATTAACTACGGTCTTAGTATACTATAAAGTTAAGGATAGGTAAAATGAATCTTTTTGATAGTTATAATTATATATATTAATTAATTATTTGAAGTTTTGATTACATTTAATAATTCTTTGTATTAAATAGATTTATTTTACAAATTAAAAAGAAAGCTCTACAATGTTTATAGAAAAGTACTGATATTATAAAGGAGAAAAAATGATTACTATCTACTATCGCAACTCTTGTTTATCCAGTAGAAAGGCGATAAATTGGCTGAATGAACATCATATTCCTTATCGAAAATGTACGATAGATTGTGTGAACTGTGAAGACTTGTCGTATATGCTTCGACTAACTGAAAATGGTATTGATGATATCGTGAAGTCGACGAAGCGTTGCACAGAGGATTTGCACCGAAAAATTCTTCAGCTCCAACAGATGCATTTTAATGAGGCAGTCGTTTATCTCAGCGAAAATTTTGAAGTGTTACAGACACCTTTGATTGTTGATCATAATAAATTTTTAGTGGGCTATCATTCCGAAAACATTCGGCAGTTTGCTCCACGCTATTATCGGATGAGCAGTATTTTTCTACATCAGTATAAACGCCAAATTTAATTAAACAAATTAATATCTATCATTAAATTAATTCATTTTACAAATGTCTAATTATGGCTTAATATAGAGATAGAGAAATAATACAGAAGGAAGTGTAAATATGCAAGTAACAAATAGAAAAGTAGTCGTTGTTGGAACAGGATTTGTCGGAACAAGCATTGCTTATTCGATGATTAATCAAGGAATTGTTAATGACCTTGTGCTGATTGATGTGAATCAGGAAAAAGCTGAGGGGGAAGCTTTGGACCTCCTTGACGGAATTGCTTGGGGTCAAGAAAATGTAAATGTCAAATCTGGCGGTTATGAAGAATGTAAAGATGCAAACGTAGTTGTCATTACAGCAGGGATTAATCAAAAACCAGGACAAACACGGTTAGAACTTGTAGATACAAATGCTAAAATAATGAAATCTATTGTGGATGAGGTAATGAAATCTGGTTTTGATGGCGTCTTTGTTATTGCTTCTAACCCTGTAGATGTTCTGACTTACTGTGCTTGGAAAGCTTCAGGTCTACCAGCTTCTAGGGTTGTAGGAACGGGAACAACCTTAGATACGACACGTTTTCGTAAAGAACTCGCGACAAAACTTGAGATGGATCCTCGAAGTATCCACGGTTATATTATTGGTGAACATGGGGATTCAGAAGTTGCGGTATGGTCGCATACGACGGTTGGTGGTAAACCAATTCTTGAATTTATCGTGCAAAACAATCGCTTAGAAGTTGGCGATTTACAAACTTTATCAGACAAGGTAAAAAATGCCGCTTATGAAATTATTGACCGTAAAAAGGCGACTTATTATGGTATCGGAATGAGTACAGCTAGGATAGTAAAAGCTATTCTAAATAATGAACAAGCAGTTCTTCCTGTTTCATCATACCTAGAAGGTCAATATGGTGAAGAAGGTATCTTCACTGGTGTGCCCTCTGTCGTAAACCAAACTGGCGTAAGAGAAATTATCGAATTAAATATTGATGCGTACGAACGTAAAGCTTTTAAAAACTCCGTTAAACAGTTGCGTGAAGTGATTCAGTCACTAGAAAGTCAAGAATGAATCTGATTATAGGAAAAAATGGTTTGTTGGGACGGGAACTTTGCTTACGGTTTGATAGAGAAAAAATTCCTTATCTGGCTACGGGGTCACACGAGCTAGATATCACCGATAAAGTTGCAGTCGATGCGTATTTTTCTCGTCATAAACCACAAATTATTTATCTTTGTGCAGGCTATACTGCAGTCGAAAAAGCAGAACAAGAAGAACGACATTTAGCCGAGCAGGTCAATGCTGTTGGTACCGAAAATATTGCACAAGCAGCTGAGAATGTGGGAGCATTATTACTTTATGTCTCTACTGATTATGTCTTCAGCGGCAACTTAGAGCTTGGGAAAGAATGGGAAGTAGACGATGTTCCACACCCACAAACCCACTATGGTTATACAAAACTATTGGGTGAAAATGCTGTGCAGAAAAATACTACCAAACATTATATTATTCGTACAAGCTGGCTTTTTGGATGCTACGGTAATAATTTTGTCTCCACTATGAAAAATAAAGCCAAGAATAAAGATGATCAAGTAATTATGGTGGTCAATGATCAATTTGGTTGCCCAACTTGGACTAGAACATTAGCTGATTTTATGATTTACTTGGTGCAGCATAAACCAAAATATGGTATTTATCATCTGACCAACGCAAAAGTTGAAGCCGAAAATATTTCTTGGTTTAAATTTGCAAAATATATTTTGCGCCAAGAAGAAGTCAAGCTTTTACCCCTTGCTACAGTAGAGCTTGCATCAAATGTGAAACGACCTTACAATTCCACATTGAGTATAAAGAAAACAGAAGCTATTGGTTTTTCAGTGCCAACCTGGCAAGAAGCTTTAAATACTATGCAGAGGTTAGAAAATGGAGAATAGATGATGGAAATTCTTATTATTTTGATCTTATTAAGTTTCCTTGTCTTTAAAATATTTTCTTTTTCCAAAACCTCGGTTCTTCAGGAAAAAACGGAAGAGAGAGAAGAATAACTCTTTAGTCGAGATATCTTTATTAATGAAAAAACACAGCGTATATTTTAGAAGCTGTGTTTTTTATCTTTCAAAAATTAAATGGAGGAAGAAACACCCGAGCCTATTGACACGAGAGAAATAATTTGATAAACTATATAAGTTCGGTCTTTTTAAAAAGACCTCATTAATTTGAAAGTGGGATTGAACAAACCCAAACTACAAATAAGGAGAAATTACATTATGGTAATGACAGACCCAATTGCAGACTTCCTCACACGTATCCGTAACGGAAACATGCGTCGTTTCGAAGTTGTTGAAGCACCTGCTTCAAAAATCAAACGTGAAATCGCAGAAATCCTCAAAGCTGAAGGTTATGTGAAAGACGTTGAGTACGTTGAAGATAACAAACAAGGTGTTATCCGTGTATTCTTGAAATACGGAAAAAACAACGAAAAAGTTATCACTAACTTGAAACGTATCTCTAAACCAGGTCTCCGTGTTTACGTTAAATCTGACGAAGTACCACGCGTACTTAACGGACTTGGTACAGCAATCATCTCAACTTCTGAAGGCGTTGTAACTGACAAAGCTGCACGTTCTAAGAACATCGGTGGTGAAGTTCTTGCTTACATCTGGTAATCTTTTACCCGTAAGCTGAAAGTATTATAATTGTGAAAACAGGTAGTAGAAATACTCTTGATAATTTAACAGAAAAGGTAAAAAAACATGTCACGTATTGGTAATAAAGTCGTTGTTTTGCCAGCTGGTGTAACAGTTGAACAAAATGGCGCAACAGTAACAGTTAAAGGCCCTAAAGGCGAATTGACTCGTACATTTGCAGAAGCAATCACAATGGAAATCAATGGTTCTGAAGTAACATTCAAACGTCCAGATGATTCTAAAGAAATGAAAACTATCCACGGAACAACTCGTGCAAACTTCAACAACATGGTTGTTGGTGTTAGCGAAGGTTTCCGTAAAGAACTCGAAATGATCGGGGTTGGTTACCGTGCACAACTTCAAGGTTCAAAACTTGTATTGGCTGTTGGTAAATCTCACCCAGACGAAATCGAAGCTCCAGCAGGAATCACTTTCGAAGTTCCAGATGCTACACACATCAACGTTTCAGGTTCAGATAAAGAAGTTGTTGGTCAAACAGCTGCTTACATCCGTAGCCGTCGTTCACCAGAACCTTATAAAGGTAAAGGTATTCGTTACGTTGGCGAATTCGTACGTCGTAAAGAAGGTAAAACTGGTAAATAATCTCTTTGAGATTATGATCCGTCATTTGGTGAATGTAAGTTTGCCAAAATTCTGTACAGACAGAAACTTCCCGCTTGCATTTTTTGCAAGAAAATCGATGGCAGAAACTATCGAAATATAAAATATTTAAAGAGGTAGAATTGTGATTTCTAAACCAGATAAAAACAAACTCCGTCAAAAACGCCACATTCGCGTTCGCGGAAAAATCTCAGGTACTGCTGAGACTCCACGTTTGAACGTTTTCCGTTCAAACACAAACATCTATGCACAAGTTATTGATGACGAAGCAGCTGTAACACTTGCATCTGCATCATCACTCAAATTGACTGGTACTAAAACAGAACAAGCTGCTGAAGTTGGTAAACTTGTTGCTGAAGCTGCTAAAGCTAAAGGCATCGAAGCAGTTGTATTTGACCGCGGTGGTTATCTCTATCACGGACGTATCCAAGCACTTGCAGAAGCTGCACGTGAAGCTGGATTGAAATTCTAAGGAAAGGGGTAATCATTAAAATGGCTAGAAACGAAGAAGTTAAAGAATTCGAAGAACGCGTTGTTGGTATCAACCGCGTTACTAAAGTTGTTAAAGGTGGACGTCGTCTCCGCTTTGCTGCACTTGTTGTAGTTGGTGACCGTAACGGTCGCGTAGGTTTCGGTACTGGTAAAGCTCAAGAAGTTCCAGAAGCAATCCGTAAAGCTATCGAAGCAGCTAAGAAAAACATCGTGACAGTTCCTATGGTAGGAACTACTGTACCTCACGAAGTACTTGGTGTATTCGGCGGTGGTAAAATCCTTATCAAACCAGCTGTAGAAGGTTCTGGAGTTGCCGCAGGTGGTGCCGTTCGTGCCGTCCTCGAACTCGCAGGTGTTGCTGACGTAACATCTAAATCATTAGGTTCAAACACAGCAATCAACGTTGTTCGCGCAACAGTTGAAGGTTTGCAACAATTGAAACGCGCTGAAGAAGTTGCGGAACTCCGCGGCAAATCAGTAAGCGATTTGGCATAAGGAGGATATCATGGCTCAAATCAAAATTACATTGGTAAAATCACCAATCGGCCGTATCCCTGCACAACGTAAAACTGTTGTTGCACTTGGCCTTGGTAAACTTGGTTCATCAGTTGTGAAAGAAGACAATGCAGCACTTCGCGGCATGGCTAACTCAATTTCACACTTGGTAACAATTGAAGAAGTTAAATAGTAATTAAAAAAGTTCAGATTATCTGGACTTTTTTTCTGAGGAAATTGTAAAAATTTTCAAGATGTCGAATTAAATAAGTAAAAATGTACATTAAATTTTAAGGTATAATTGTTTTTAAATGTGAAAGGAAGAGAAGAATGAACAAACGAATTTTTGCACTTGCGACAGTGGCACTTGCATCAGTAATTGTACTTGCAGGTTGCGGAGGACGCAATACAGAAAGATCGCAAGGAAAAACAGACCTTAATGCAGCCTTAGTTTTAGGTAATGATGGGGTTGATGATCGCTCATTTAACCAATCAGCTTGGGAAGGTCTTCAAGCTTGGGGTAAAGATAACGGGCTTTCAAAAGGAAAGGGAATTAACTACTTCCAATCTAACTCTCCAGCTGAATTCACTTCAAACTTTAATTCGGCCGTTTCAGGTGGTTATGATCTTGTGTTCAGCATTGGCTTTGTTTTGCACGAAGCAACTTCTCAAGCCGCACAAAACAATCCTGATACAAAATTTGCTGTTATCGATTCGGTCATCGAAGGTAAAGACAATGTGGTCTCTGCAACTTTTGCGGATCAACAGTCAGCTTACCTTGCAGGTGTAGCAGCAGCAAAAACAAGTAAAACAAATCATGTTGGTTTCATCGGTGGGATCAAGTCAGATGTTCTTGCCGCTTTTGAAACAGGCTTTACAGCGGGTGCCAAATCAGTATCACCAGATATCAAAGTTGATGTACAATATGCGCAGTCCTTCACAGATGCCGGCAAAGGTAAAACAATGGCTTCAGCAATGTACGCTAGTGGTGCAGATGTGATTTATCAAGCAGCAGGTAGTGTCGGAACAGGTTTGTTCACAGAAGCTAAGAATTTGAATGAAACAAGAAAAGAAGAAGATAAAGTATGGGTTGTTGGTGTTGACCAGGACCAAGAATATTTAGGTGGGTATACATCAAAAGATGGGAAAAAATCAAACTTTGTCCTTGTTTCAACAGTTAAAGAAGTTGGAAACGCAGTTAAAGATATTGCCAATAGAACAGAAAAAGGGAAATTCCCTGGTGGTGAAAACCTCAAGTATGATCTTTCTAACGGCGGTGTAACACTTGCTCGAGATAATGCTTCAGATGAAGCTTGGAAAGCAGTTGAAGCAGCAAAAGCTGATATTGTTTCAGGAAAAATTGAAGTTCCAGCAAAATAAACGAAAAAAGGGTATGAAAGACATACTCTTTTTTCTGTTTTAAAAAAAGAAAAGACTATGGAATGATTTGCTTTTTCAGAGTAAATTTAGTAAAATGGAAAAGGTTTAAAAGCCAAAAATTAGAAAAGTACAGGCGAGTTGAACTCCATCCTTCCTTAGAGTGGAGCGAGGCGGCAGCATTGTACAAAATAAGGAGAAAACATGAAACTTCATGAAATGAAAGCTGCTGAAGGCAGCCGTAAAGTTCGCAACCGTGTAGGTCGTGGTACTTCATCTGGTAACGGTAAAACATCTGGTCGTGGACAAAAAGGTCAAAAATCACGTTCAGGTGGTGGCGTACGTCCTGGTTTTGAAGGTGGACAAACAGAATTGTTCCGTCGTCTTCCAAAACGCGGATTTACTAACGTAAACCGTAAAGAATACGCAATCGTAAACCTTGACACTTTGAACCGTCTTGGTGATGGTGCTGAAGTTACAGCTGAAACTCTTGTAGCTGCTAAAATCATCAAAGATGTTAAATCTGGTATCAAAGTTCTTGCTAACGGCGAATTGACAGTTAAAAACCTTAAGGTTAACGTTGCTAAAGCATCTTCTGCTGCGAAAGCTGCTATTGAAGCTGCTGGTGGTTCTGTAGAACTTCTTGAAGCAAAATAATTCAATTGGCGGTTGATTTTCAACCGCTTATTTTATAGGGTTAATATTTAAGAAAGTTTAGAGGGAAATTATGTTTTTCAAAACTCTAAAGGAAGCTTTCAAAATAAAAGATGTAAGAGCACGGATTATCTTCACCATCTTTATTCTGTTTGTCTTTCGATTAGGTGCGCATATCACAGTACCGGGGATCAATGTTGAAAACTTGAATGCCCTGAGTGATTTACCGTTCTTGAACATGATGAACTTGGTGTCTGGTAATGCCATGCAAAACTATTCATTGTTTGCTATGGGGGTATCACCTTATATCACAGCATCAATTATCGTTCAACTTTTACAAATGGATATTTTGCCAAAGTTTGTAGAGTGGTCAAAACAAGGGGAAATCGGACGTCGTAAGCTTAATCAAGCGACACGCTATATTACTTTAGTTTTGGCTATGGCTCAATCTATCGGTATCACTGCAGGTTTCCAAGCTATGAGCTCGGCAAATATCGTACAAAATCCTAACTGGCAAACTTACCTAATGATTGGTGTCATTTTGACAACAGGATCAATGGTTGTTACATGGATGGGTGAACAAATCAATGAAAAAGGATTTGGTTCTGGTATTTCTGTTATCATCTTTGCGGGTATTGTTTCAGGTATTCCAAGTGCCATTCACGAAGTTTATACAGAGTGGTTTGTAAATGTTCGTCCGAGTCAAATTCCAATGTCGTGGGTAATGGTCGCTATTCTGGTTGTTGCTTCAGCATTGATTATTTACTTCACAACATTTGTACAACAAGCAGAACGTAAAGTTCCGATTCAATACACTAAGTTGACACAAGGGGCGCCTACAAGTTCATACTTGCCACTTCGTGTTAACCCAGCAGGCGTTATTCCAGTAATCTTTGCAGGTTCTATCACAACTGCTCCAGCAACGATTTTACAGTTCTTACAACGCGCTCAAGGTAACAATGTTGGCTGGCTGAATAGCTTACAATCAGCCCTTTCTTATAATACATGGACTGGGATGTTACTTTATGGCTTATTGATTGTTCTCTTTACCTTCTTCTACTCATTTGTACAAGTTAATCCAGAAAAGATGGCAGAAAATCTGCAAAAACAAGGTTCATATATCCCATCTGTTCGTCCAGGTAAAGGGACTGAAAAATATGTTTCAGGCTTACTTATGCGTCTGGCAACAGTCGGGGCACTTTTCCTTGGCTTTATTTCGATTCTTCCAATCGTTGCCCAAAATATTTGGGGATTGCCAAAAATCGTTGCCTTGGGAGGAACATCGCTCTTGATCTTGATTCAGGTTGCTATTCAAGCTGTTAAACAACTTGAAGGTTATCTCTACAAGAAAAACTACAAAGGATTTATGGATAATCCAATTGAAAGCTAAAAAAATCTTGCTTCGGCAAGGTTTTTCTTTATTTATCGTAAGAAATGCGGTAAAATATTAAGGTATAATTTATATTATGTTGTCTGTAAACTCATAAGCAAGAGTTGCAGCATCTATAGTAAAACTTGTAAGAAGAAAACGGGAGAAAAGAATGAACTTGTTAATCATGGGCTTGCCAGGCGCAGGTAAAGGTACACAGGCAGAATTTATCGTTAAAAATTACGGTGTGAATCACATCTCTACAGGAGATATGTTCCGTGCAGCGATGAAAAATGAAACTGAGATGGGCAAACTTGCTAAATCTTATATCGACAAAGGAGCATTGGTTCCAGATGAAGTAACAAACGGTATCGTCAAAGAACGTTTGGCACAAGATGACATCAAAGCTTCAGGATTCTTGCTTGATGGTTATCCACGTACATTTGACCAAGCAGAAGCTTTGGACAAAATGTTGGTAGAACTTGGCATTAAACTTGATGCAGTCATCAACATTGAAGTAAACCCAGATATCTTGGTCGAACGCTTAAGTGGACGTTATATCTGCCGTACATGTGGCGCAACATATCACAAACTATTCAAACCTACAAAAGTTGAAGGCACATGTGATGTATGTGGAGGACATGACCTTTATCAACGTGCCGATGATGTTCCAGAAACAGTTAAAAATCGCCTAGAAGTAAACATCAAGGAATCAGCACCAATCTTGAAACACTATACAGAACTTGGTTTAGTTAAATCAATCGATGGCGGACAAGCTATGGAGAAAGTAACCGAAGATATTCAAGCTGTTCTTGGCTAAAATAGAACAAAAAAACACTGAACATTATTTCAGTGTTTTTTGTTTGTCTATCTTCGGAAAAGACGTTTTAATAAAGAAACAATTAAGAAAAGTGCAACGAAGATTAAGGTAATTGCAGAACTTGCAGGCGCATTGAAGTAATAGGAGATGATCAATCCACTGTTCATACCAATAAAACCAATGATAACTGACCAGATTAGTACGGTCTTGAAGGATTTTCCAATAAGCATAGATACACTAGCGGGTAAAACCATGATTGCAGAAACCAGTAGGGCGCCACAGGCAGGAATCATCAAAGCAATCGCCAAACCAGTTACAATATTAAAAATCATTGACATAGCACGGACGGGAAGACCATCTACTAAAGCTGTATCTTCATCAAAAGTCATCACATAAAGTGGACGGAGAAAGAATATAAAGCCAGCCAGAACAATCAGAGCGATGATGTAAAGCATCACGACTTGCGGAGTAGCGATAGTTACAATTGAACCAAAAAGATATTGGTCAATGCTGATGCTGGTTTTACTCCCTGCCACATTAATAATAAACATGGCTAAAGCAAGTCCAGCGGACATTAAAATCGCAGTTGCGAGCTCAAGATAATTTTTATAGACGGTACGGAGAAATTCCATAAAGATAGCGGCAATAATAACGACAATTAAAGTTGTCCATGTCGGATTTAAACTAAAGAGGACTCCGAAAGCAACGCCTGCTAGAGAAACATGGGAGAGGGTGTCAGAGAGTAGAGACTGACGACGCAGAACAAGGAAAACCCCAAGAAGTGGTGCAAAAAGTGAAATGGCAGTTGTCGCTAGTAAAGCGTTGCGCATAAAGTCATAAGAGAGGATTTCAAACATTAGCTTTTACCTCCTGTTTCATTTTTGCATTAGGGTTGCCATGGACTTCAAAGCATTCAAATTTTCCGTTTTTGTCTCGGGCAAGGTGGATGTTTCGGTCCATATATTTTTTAACAGAGTCAGGATCGTGTGTAACCATGAGAACACTTTTACCATGCTCATGTGCAGCATGGGCCATGAGCTCATAAAAGGCTTCTGTGGTTACATCGTCCATCCCAACAGTTGGTTCATCCAGAACAAAGACATCAGGGTCAGAAGCAAATGTACGAGCAATGATGATACGTTGCTTTTGTCCACCGGAAAGTTCTCCAATTTTTTTATGACGAAAGTCCCACATGCCTACAGCATTAAGAGCAGCTTCTACGTGTTCTTCGTCATGTGCATTAAGCTTGCGGAACCAACCTTTACGGGGATAACGACCAGAACGAACAAATTCATGAACAGTTGAGGGGAAACCCGCATTGAAACTGGAAATTTGTTGTGGGACGTAAGCGATACGTAAACGGCGATTTTGTGTGTCATGGCGTGCAATGATAACTTTACCAGACTTAGGTTTCAAAATTCCGAGCGTTATTTTGATTAGCGTTGACTTTGCCGCACCGTTTTCTCCAGTCAATGTTACAAATTCCCCTGGGTTAACCGAGTAACTCACATCTTCTAAAACAGGATTATTGTCATAATAAAAGCTTACATTTTGAACATCAATATAAGGCATAATTTTTATTTACTTTCTAAACTACTTAAATTTTTCAGCGAGTTGATGAAGAAAGTCTTGGATTACTTTTTGTTCATCTTCTGTATATTTCTGTGTAAGTTGCTGATAACTGTCTAGCGTTGCCTCATGATGTGCAGCGTGTTCACGTGCAATGGGCAATGCTTTTTCTGTTAGATTCCATAAAACAACACGTTCATCGGTCTTACTTTTCGTGGGCGATATAAGTTCTAAATCTTGTAACTTTTTTAAAGCTTTAGTGATGGCAGCCGGAGAGACCGAAAGAGTTTCTGCCATCCGAGCATTGGTTGTTGGTTCTCCATTCAGGAGCATCAAGAGATGTTCTTGAGTAGAAGTTAATTTGATATCACTTTGACACTTTCCAAGAAGAATTTCGTGCTTGTTTTCAGCAAATTGCATGACTTGAGATAAGAATTGATCAATTTGTTTTTCTAAATTTGTATGCATGATTCCTCTCCTTTCATTTACTGGTTAATAATAACATGGCTCTCATTAAATGTCAACCGGTTAATATTAAAGCAGAAAGAAAAATAAAGGAAAAAAATAAATAGAGGGCTTGTCATTTGTCAGTCAGTGTGCTATAATATATCAGTCCGACTTTTTAGATACACTTGTATCTTTCGGGGATTTTTAAGGAGGTACTTTTGCTTGGCAAAAGATGATGTTATCGAAATTGAAGGTAAAGTAGTAGATACTATGCCGAATGCGATGTTCACTGTTGAACTTGAAAATGGTCACAAAGTTTTGGCGACGATTTCTGGAAAAATTCGTAAGAATTATATCCGTATCCTGCCTGGCGACCGCGTGCAAGTGGAAATGTCACCATATGATTTGACACGTGGACGCATTACCTACCGTTTTAAATAACCTGGACATTCATTGAGTGCGAAAGCACAGTAACCATAGAAAGGAAGACACAATGAAAGTAAGACCATCAGTTAAACCAATCTGCGAATACTGTAAAGTAATTCGTCGTAACGGTCGTGTTATGGTAATTTGCCCTGTAAATCCAAAACATAAACAACGTCAGGGATAGAAAGGAACTATTAAATTATGGCTCGTTTTGCTGGAGTTGATATTCCAAACGAAAAACGTATCGTTATTTCATTGACATACGTTTACGGTGTTGGACTTCAAACTGCTAAAAAAGTGCTTGCTGCTGCAGGTGTTTCAGAAGATGTACGTACTAAAGATCTTACATCTGATCAAGAAGACGCAATTCGTCGTGAACTTGACGGCTTGAAACTCGAAGGAGATCTTCGTCGTGAAGTAAACCTCAACATCAAACGCTTAATGGAAATTGGTAGCTACCGTGGTATGCGTCACCGTCGTGGACTTCCTACACGTGGACAAAACACAAAAAACAACGCACGTACTCGTAAGGGTCCTGCTAAAGCTATCGCTGGTAAGAAAAAATAATCTAGAAAGGAGTTAAAATGGCAAAAATTACTCGTAAACGTCGTGTGAAAAAGAATATTGAAACTGGTATCGCCCACATTCAATCAACTTTTAACAACACTATCATTATGATTACTGACGTTCATGGTAACGCTCTTGCTTGGTCATCTGCAGGTTCACTTGGTTTCAAAGGTTCTAAAAAATCTACACCATTCGCTGCACAAATGGCATCTGAAGCTGCTGCTAAAGCTGCTCAAGAACAAGGGTTGAAAACAGTATCTGTTACAGTTAAAGGTCCTGGTTCAGGTCGTGAATCTGCAATCCGTGCACTCGCGGCTGCTGGTCTTAACGTAACTTCTATTAGTGATGTGACTCCTGTACCTCACAATGGTGCACGTCCTCCAAAACGTCGTCGTGTATAATCGTTAGTGAGTTGCAAAATCACTTTACTTTTCTTTTAGAGGAGACTATACATGATTGAGTTTGAAAAACCAAAAATTATTAAATTTGACGAAACAGAATTTTACGGTAAGTTTGTAGTAGAACCACTTGAACGTGGTTACGGTACAACTTTGGGTAATTCTTTACGTCGCGTTCTCTTGTCTTCATTGCCTGGGTCTGCTGTTACTTCAATCCAAATTGAAGGTGTTCAACACGAATTCGCAACAATCCCTGGTGTACGTGAAGATGTGGTCCAAATCATCCTTGCTATTAAAGGACTTGCGATCAAATCTTACGTTGAAAATGAAAAACAAATTGAGCTTGACGTTACTGGACCTATGACAGTAACCGCAGGTGACATTTTGACAGATAGTGATATCGAAATTGTCAATAAAGACCATTATCTTTTCTCTATCGCAGAAGGTCATTCTATGCGTGCTGTGATGACAGTAAACAAAGGTTACGGATACGTTCCTGCTGACGAAAACAAAGTCGAAGGCGCACCTATCGGTACAATTGCTGTGGACTCAATTTACACACCAGTTAGCAAAGTTAACTATCAAGTAGAACCAGCTCGTGTAGGTGGTGATGCATCTTACGATAAGTTGACTTTGGAAATCACTACAAACGGCACAATCGTTGCTGATGATGCTTTGTCTCTCTCTGCGAAGATTTTGACAGATCACTTGAACTTGTTTGTTGACTTGTCAGAAACAGCTTCAGAATCTGAAACTCTCGTGGCTAAAGAAGAAGTTAAAACAGAACGTGTCCTCGATAAAATTATCGAAGAAATGGACTTCTCAGTTCGTGCTTACAATGGTTTGAAACGCGCTGGAATCAATACCGTAGCTGATATTGTGGAAATGAGTGAAGCTGACATGATTAAAGTCAAAAACCTCGGTCACAAATCAGTAGAAGAAGTCAAGGTTAAATTGACTGACTTGGGCTTGGAGCTCAAAAAACGAAAATAATACAGGAGGAAAAAAATGGGTTACCGTAAACTTGGACGCACATCTTCACAACGTAAAGCTATGCTTCGTGATTTGACAACTGATCTTATCATCAACGAAACTATCGTTACAACTGAAGCTCGTGCTAAAGAAATCCGTAAAACAGTTGAAAAGATGATCACTCTTGGTAAACGTGGTGACTTGCACGCTCGTCGTCAAGCAGCAGCTTACGTTCGTAACGAAATCGCTATTAAAGATTTCAACGAAGAAACTGAAACTTTCCCAACTGCACTTCAAAAATTGTTCGACGATATTGCTAAACGCTACGAAGGCCGTAACGGTGGTTACACTCGTATCTTGAAAGTTGAACCACGTCGTGGTGATGCTGCCCCTATGGCAATCATCGAGCTTGTTTAAGAGAGTTCGGATTTAAATATTATATAAGATTACTTATTGAGTGTTATGATGATGGCGCTGTGTTTGAGTTGACGTAAAAACGTCGAGTAGCACTGCTTAGTCTAGCTCTGTCTACCGAGATATTTATTTCGGTAGTTCACTCAATATGTTTTTTTTTTTTGCTTTTTTATAAAAATATAGGTCTCTTTTCAATAAAGAGGCTTTTTTAAGTGTGGGGATTAAAAGAATATAAAATTCTTTCCTTTGATATGATATAATCAAATCAAGGACTACGAACTTGGGAGAGGATATAGTGTCTGTTGTAGTGTGGAATAATTTTAAAAATAACGAAGACACTTTTTTGTTAAGGACGTATGAATAGGAATTTATGAGAAAAAGGAATAACATTTGTGGAAAAATATAAAAAATTACTCACGCTTAGCGCTCTCGTTTTATCGTCCACACAAGGAATATTGGTAAGTGCCAGTGAGCTTACAGCGACAAATGTGGACAGCAGTGCCCCAATAACGAGCAACGTGCAAGAAGAGGTCGAAGCTTCTAGTAGTTCAGAAGGAAGTTCTGAAAATAGTTCTACTGCTGATAGCTCTCTGGAAGATAGTATTTCTGAAAGTGACCATCAAAGTAATCCCCCTTCAGATAAGGAGACTGAAGAAACCGGGACAGCTCCAGGAAGCACAACTGAAAAACCAGAGAAAAATAACAGTGAGAAGGAAGTGGCCAAGGAGTCGGTTGCCCAAGAGTATTTTTCACGCAAAAATCTCCCCAGAGTTGGTGTTAGTCTTAAACAATTACCCGTAAAAAATTCAGGATCTCCTTTTAGAGATATCTCACAGTCAATGTTCAAAAATAACATCAACTGGATTTATGGTCGTGGTATTACTACAGGTTATACGCCAAGCACCTATAACCCTAATGCAAAAGTAACACGCGGAGAGATGGCTGTTTTTCTACACCGCTTAGCAGGAGCACCAGCATATAAAGCGCCTTTCAATGTTTATACAGACGTTAGTCAGTACAAAAACCAAATCCTTTGGTTGACAGCGACCACAGTATCTAATGGTACAGCCCCTCACTATAATCCTAATGGTAAGGTAACTCGTGGACAAATGGCGGCCTTTCTGCACAGGATGGCAAAAGCATCAGGAAAAGCTCCTGCTTCTGCAAAATATAATCCAAAGTTTTGGGATGTCCAAAATCATATGTTTAAAAATGATATAGGATGGCTAAGTTCAAAAGGGATAACGACAGGATATACAGCGACATCTTTTAAACCAGATGCGGATATCACACGTGGAGAGATGGCCGCATTTCTCTATCGCTTCTATAGTGTTGTAGTAAATAATCAGAAACTTCCGGCAGCACCACAACCTCATGCTAATCAACCAATATATTATTCTCAGCTGGATGCAAGATGGAAGAATAACAGATTGAATGGCTCCAATGTAGGAGTTTCAGGGTGTGTGCCTACAAGCTTGGCTATGATTCTACGGGGAAGCTATGGACAAAATGTTGACCCAGGAATTGTTGCTAAAAAAGCGGATACGATTAGTCACGAAAGCTTTGGACTCTCAGGGAAGGATTTGATCAATACTGCTAAAGCTTATGGACGTAGTGTAGAAGTTATCAGTAATATCAACCGAGCAGAAACTTTGCTCAGAGCAGGCTATCCTCTCATATTTTATATTAATGTGGGTATTGGCCATGCCGTTGTCGTTTCCGACTATGTCAACACTAATGGTCGAGTAAATATTAACGATCCTTATGGAAAACTATTCTATCCTTCAGGAAAAACAACTTTGCGTGAACTATGGGGACGTCCTAGTCAAGATGCTATGGATTGGAATGCAGGCCGTCCTGTATTTGCGATTAAGTAGGAGGAAACCATGAAAAAAATATCAGTAGTAGCTCTACTCCTTGTCAGTTTACTTGGTTTATCTGGATGTGGAAATCAGCAAACCAATAAACAACCGCAAAAGGATTCCAGTACAGTGGCAGGTAAAAGCAAAGAAAGTACAGTAAAATCCGATACAGCAACATCAAAAAATGATGCAAGTTTAGAGCAGTCTAAGTCAGAAAAAAACCAAGAATCAACAAGTAAGGATAATACCAGTACAGAGGCTTCTAAAGTGTCTCCAGATCCCCAAGCTCCAGAAGCAGACCATACGGTAAGAACTGAATCAGGCAGCACCACGGACTTAGGTCAAGCACGTATTGCACTTTATGAAGCAGGTATTGATTCCCATAGTATGACGGATGATGACATTTTAACTGTCTGGGAACGTTCAAAAGACAAGGAAGAATTTGTAAAAAATGTAAAAGAATATCTCAGACAATAGTGTTGTTTAGAGCTAAAAATAGGCTTTACAGAGCGTTTTAAGAAGTACTTTACAGTAAATACAATAAAAATGGTAGTGCTATTATAACTACCATTTTTATTGTATTGAATTATCATAAGGAAGAGGATTTGAGAGCTTGAAGAACTCTTTGAGGAGAAAAGAAAACAGTCAGTGAAGTCTGTCTTTTGATATGTTATAATCAAATAATGGGTAAAATAAAAAGCCTTAAGAGGCTAAAATTTATTCATGCCACTGAATGGAATCGAACCATCGACCTCCACCTTACCATGGTGTTGCTCTACCGACTGAGCTACAGCGGCTTATAGTTAAACCATAATTATTTTAACAAAAATACGAATAAAAGTCTATAAGAATAATAGAAATGAGGACTTCAAAATAGCTAAAAAAAAATCAACCTTTCTTTGTCAAGAATGTGGCTATAAATCAGTAAAAAAACTCGGACGTTGTCCCAATTGTGGCGCTTGGGGCTCCTTTGTGGAAGAAGTAGAAGTCCAAGAGGTAAAAAATCAGAGAGTAAGTTTGACAGGTGAGCACTCTAAACCCATGAAGTTAGATCAGGTTGAACTTTTTGATACACCGCGCGTGGAAACCGACCTAGATGAGTTTAACCGAGTCCTTGGAGGCGGTGTCGTTCCAGGAAGTCTTGTCCTTATTGGGGGCGATCCAGGGATTGGTAAATCGACTCTGCTGCTTCAAGTATCTACACAACTTGCTTCAAGAGGGCGTGTGCTTTATGTGAGTGGGGAGGAGTCAGCTCAACAAATTAAGCTGCGTGCTGAGCGTTTGGGAGACATTGATACAGATTTTTATCTTTATGCCGAAACCAATATGCAAAGTATCCGAAATGAAGTGGAACGTCTACAGCCAGATTTTCTTATTGTAGATTCGATTCAAACTATCATGACGCCTGAAATTCAGAGTACCCAGGGTTCAGTTAGTCAAGTGCGCGAGGTGACAGGAGAATTAATGCAGTTGGCCAAAACTAACGATATTGCGACTTTTATTGTCGGACATGTCACCAAGGAAGGGCAACTTGCAGGACCACGTATGTTGGAACATATGGTTGATACCGTCTTGTATTTTGAAGGAGAACGCCAAAATACATTCCGAATTTTACGCGCGGTCAAAAACCGTTTTGGTTCAACAAATGAAATTGGAATTTTCGAGATGCAAGGCAGTGGTTTAGTGGAAGTAACCAACCCGAGTGAAGTCTTTCTGGAAGAACGTCTAGAGGGTTCTACCGGATCTGCTATCGTCTGTGCGTTAGAAGGTACTCGTCCGATATTGGTTGAAATTCAAGCTTTGACAACACCAACCATGTTTGGGAATGCCAAACGTACAACCTCCGGTTTAGACTTTAACCGTGTGAGTTTAATCATGGCAGTACTTGAAAAGCGTGCCGGTTTTCTTTTACAACAGCAAGATGCTTACTTGAAATCTGCAGGTGGGGTCAAGTTGGATGAACCAGCCATCGACTTGGCAGTCGCTGTGGCAATTGCTTCCAGCTATAAGGAAGAGCCAACAGATGCACGTGAATGCTTTATTGGCGAAATTGGCCTAACTGGAGAAATCCGACGTGTCACACGTATGGAGCAACGTCTCAATGAAGCAAGTAAATTAGGTTTCCAAAAAGTATATGCGCCTAAGAATAGCTTAGCAGGTGTAGATATTCCAGAAAATTTGCAAGTGATCGGCGTGACGACTTTATCTGAATGTTTGAAAAAAGTGTTTGGCTAAGAAAAAGCTTTGTGAGTCAAGATGTCATAATCGTAATGGGACAAACAAGTATCTTGTTATGATGTGTGATATAATTGACACAGAGCTTTTTAGTTATAAAAAATTGAGGCTATGTACAGAAAGGAAGTCTTATGCGTCGTTGGATAATTCATGTTCTCATGGGTATTGTGGGTGCTTCTTTAGGCATCACTACTCTCCCTTGGGTTTGGCACCTCTTTAGACAAGAGGGAAATGCTTTTAATCAGGAAATTGTAAATGGGTTAATTGGAGCAATTATTTTTGTTATTTTATCATTCTTTATGTCCAATTTGCTGATGCGAGCATTGAAAAAACTAGATCAAAAAATCACGAGAGTCAATCTTTCAAAAATGGTATTTAATTTTATTGGTGCTATTTTAGGTCTGACCGTAGGTGTGCTTTTAACGATTCCTCTCTCTTTACTTGGGGTACCAGTATTAAGCAACATCATTTCCTTTGTGCTGATTATTGGTCTGCTTTATCTTGGCTATACGGTCTTTGATAAGCGAGGAGATGAAATCTTTAAAATCGTTTTTCGTAAACGTAAAGAAGTCGCTGCAGTGGATAAGCCCGTGGTCAAAGAAGTCGTTACAGCTCAACATGCTATGATTTTGGATACAAGTTCGGTTATTGACGGACGTATTTTGGATGTATTAAAAACAGGTTTTATCAGTGATAAAGTAATTGTACCTAATTTTGTATTACTAGAGCTCCAGCTCATTTCAGATAGTGCTGATCCCTTGAAACGTGCCAAGGGTCGCCGTGGTTTGGATCTCGTAAATTCCTTAAAAGAATTTGACAATGTTGAAATTTCTAATAAAGACTATAAGGACATACGCGAGGTTGACACTAAACTGCTTCGCTATGCTAGCGAAATCGGTGCGAAGTTAGTCACAAACGATTTTAATCTCAACAAAGTAGCGGAGATCCAAGGCGTAATCGTCCTAAACATTAATGATCTTGCAAACGCCGTTAAGACACAACTGGTGGTTGGGGAGCAGATTGAAGTAACAATCATTCGTGAAGGTTCTGAACGTCAGCAAGGTGTAGCCTATCTACCAGATGGTACAATGATTGTCATTGAAGATACGGCCAAAATGATTGATAAAAAAGTGTTGGTTGAGGTTGCAAAAGTTCTGCAAACAAGTGCAGGACGTATGATTTTTGCTGAGCTTGTTCATCCAAAATAGTTAAACAAAAATAAGGAGAAACATGTACTTTAAGCGTTTTTTACAACTTTTTCTTATCTATGTACTAGCAGCACTTGTCCTTGTTGGTATTATTTCAACAAATTTTTTGCAAAATAAAAATCTGACTTTTATCCTAGCTTTACTTATCTCCTACGCAGTACTAACCTTGCCCTTGGTTCTTTTGACCGTGTTGAAAACCAATAAAAAAGCAACGAGTGTTGGTGCTCAAGGTCAAGGAGGTGAAGTACGACGTATATTGGGACTTCTTCCGGGTTACCTTGCTTTGAGTTGTTTAACAAAAGATGGGGGATCAGCAACGACGATTATGAGTTTTATCCAATCAGTCCATGAAGAAAATATATTTTACATGGTAGCTGATAAGCATGCCCGTAAAGTACAAAGCATTAAGGAAAATCCTGAGGTCTCTTTCACTACATGGTTTGATAGTTTAGAGAAGGGGGAGCGGTTATCCTCAAATAACGTGTATGCCGAAGTCTTAGAAGAAGCGGCAGCAAAAGAATGTGTTAAACAGGAACCTAATCTACTGAAGGTGCATGAAAATGCGGCAAATATGGCCATTATCAAACTTACGGTTAAATCCTTGGTTCATGAAAACTTTAAAGAAGGTAGCCACATAATAGAATTTAATTGAAGTCTTTTTAGACTTCTTTTTTGTTACACAGATACAAAAAATACGTATAAGTTCATAGTTGCAATAAAACTTTAGAAATGTTATTCTAATTATGAAGGCGGTTACATTTTCGCTTTTGTCGTATTATGGTTTCAAACAAAAAAGGGGAAAAGCCCCGAAGCATATATCTATATGGAGGATAATTTGATGAAAATAGGTGTTCCAACAGAGATCAAAAAACACGAATATCGTGTAGGACTTGCACCAGAATTTGCTGCAGCTTATGTTGCCGCTGGACATGATGTCTATATTCAAAAAGGGGCAGGTGAAGGCTCATCATATTCCGATGAACTTTACACAGCAGTTGGCTGTAATATCTTACCAACTGCCGAGGATATTTATGAAACAGCGGATATGATTATAAAGGTCAAAGAACCGCTTGAGCCAGAATATTCATTGATGCGTGAGGGACAAATATTTTATACCTATTTCCATTTAGCAGCAGATAAAGCATTGACAGAAGCTGTTTTAGATAAGAAAATTGTCGCGATTGCCTATGAAACCATCCGCGACCGTAACGGTGCACTGCCAGCGCTTAAACCCATGTCTGAAATTGCAGGGCGTTTATCAGTCCAAGAAGGTGCGAAATACTTGGAACGTCCTTTTGGAGGACGTGGTGTTCTTCTTGGAGGAGTGACTGGCGTTCTTCCAGCAAATGTTTTGGTACTTGGTGGTGCAGGAGTTGTTGGTCGTAATGCTGTCGCTATGGCTGTTGGGCTTCATGCTAATGTTACTGCAGTCGATGTGAATTTAGATGCCTTAACTGAGCTTGATAAGCTCTATCAAGGGCGTGTAAACACGGTTTACAGCACTGATCATACGGTAAAAGATCTGATTTCTAAAGCAGACTTAGTGATTGGAGCTGCGCTTATCCCTGGTGCAGCTACACCACAGCTTATTCGCCGTGAACATTTACCATTGATGAAAAAAGGTGCAGTTATTGTCGATGTGGCAATTGATCAAGGAGGGACTTGTGAAAGTTCTCATGTGACTTATCATGACAACCCTGTTTTTGAAGAAGAAGGTGTTATCCACTATTGTGTTGGTAATATGCCTGGTGCTGTCCCTGTAACTTCGACAGCAGCTTTAAATAATGCCACTCTCGCAAATGGTTTAGCTATAGCAAACAAAGGTTATAAAGAAGCCTTGAGAGCTAACTCAGGTCTGAAAGAGGGACTAAATGCAGACCATGGTAAGTTGACATGTAAACCTGTTGCTGATTTCTATAACATGGTTTACACAGACATTGATGAAGTTATAAGTAATTAAATAAAAAAGCGCTGCCTGAGCAGCGTTTTTTTATAGAGGAAGAACCATGTTGTACCATGTTTCTCCTGCAAGTTGTGAGTCAGAAATTCCTTTTGAAACGAATCCATAACGTTCGTAGTAAGGAATAAGGCTTTCTACACAAGTCAAGCTGATGCCTTGACGGCTTTCCTCAGCTGCAGCCTCTTTCATCAAATCCAGTAATGAAGTAGCAATACCAAGTCCTTGGTATTCACTATCTACAGCAAGGCTAACGATAATTTGAAAGCGGTCAGTCGGAAGACTTGCTTCTGTTTTTTCAAACATATCGTCTGTCAGATAACATTTATCAGAAGTTGGGCCCACAAGAATGCCGACCACTTTACCTTCTTCATTTCGAGCGACGAAAAAGCGCTCAGGAATGACTTGGATACGTTCTAACATTGAAGCGCGTGAGAGTACCTCATCCGCTGGGAAAGAAGTCTCTTCAATGTGCATCACATCATCAATGTCTGTGATTTTTGCTTTGTCATATGTAATTTTAGTCATATCTCTATTCTAACATGGTCCTCCTTGTCGAGTCAATGAAGCTTGTGTTTCTTTAATTACAGTATGATTTTATAATGACTCACTGTTAGAAACATTGCTCATAATATGATAAAATAAAAAGGATCGAAACTAACAGGAGAAAACTATGTCTAATAACATTCGTGTGCGCTATGCGCCATCACCAACTGGGCTTTTACATATCGGTAATGCCCGTACTGCACTTTTTAACTATCTTTTTGCGCGTCATTATGATGGAGATTTCATCATTCGTATCGAAGACACAGACCGCGAACGTCATGTGGAAGATGGGGAACGTTCTCAACTTGAAAACTTACGTTGGTTGGGGATTGACTGGGATGAAAGTCCAGAAACACATGAAAACTATCGCCAATCTGAACGGTTGGAACTTTACCAAAAATATATTAATCAACTTTTGAGTGAAGGAAAGGCTTATTACTCTTACAAAACGCCAGAAGAGCTTGAAGCTGATCATGAAGCACAAGAAGCAGCAGGTGTTGCACCTCATTATGTCAATGAATATGCTGGGATGTCAGAGGCTGAGAAAGAAGCTTACATCGCTGAACGCAAAGCAGCAGGAATTACACCGGTTGTTCGTATTTCTGTAAATGAAACAGCCATTTACAAATGGACAGATATGGTTAAAGGCGATATCGAATTTGAAGGTGGGAACATTGGCGGTGATTGGGTTATTCAAAAACGCGATGGTTACCCAACTTACAACTTTGCTGTAGTAGTGGACGACCATGACATGCAAATTTCACACGTTATTCGTGGTGATGATCACATCGCCAATACGCCGAAACAATTGATGGTTTATGAAGCTTTAGGATGGGAAGCGCCTGTTTTTGGGCACATGACATTGATTATTAACTCTGAAACAGGGAAAAAGTTGTCTAAACGTGATACCAACACGCTTCAATTTATCGAAGATTACCGTAAAAAAGGTTTCATGGCTGATGCTATTTTCAACTTTATCGCTCTCTTAGGTTGGAACCCGGGTGGTGAACAAGAAAAATTCAGCCCAGAAGAACTGGTGAAACTTTTTGATGAAAAACGTTTGAGTAAATCTCCGGCAGCCTTTGACCAAAAGAAATTGGAATGGATGGACAACGAGTACATCAAGCATGCAGAGTTTGAGCCTGTCTTTGAATTGACAAAACCTTTCCTTGAAGAAGCTGGACGCTTTGATGAGCGTGCTGAAGAACTGGTTAAGCTCTACAAACCACAAATGAAATATGCTGAAGAAATTCTGGAGTTAACAGACCTCTTCTTTGGTGAATTCCCAGAACTCACAGACGAAGCCCGTCAAATGATGGAATTGGAAACTTCACCAGTTGCGGTAGGCGCTTTCCGCGCGAAACTTGAAAACTTAGAAGATTTTACTGCTGAAAACATCTTCCCGCTTTTCAAAGAAACGCAAAAAGAAACAGGAGTTAAAGGAAAAAATCTTTGGATGCCAATCCGTATCGCTGCTTCTGGTAGCATGCACGGCCCAGAATTACCTGAAACAATCGCTCTTTTAGGCAAAGAAAAAGTCCTTGAACATATGGCACAGTTTTTATAAAAAGCCGCAAGTAATAAACGCACGAGTTAGAGCTCGTGCGTTTTTTTTATGAATGAAATTAACCGTTTGTTTTTTTGCGGATATTTTAAAGACGAGATAAGCTGGTCATAAGGGATGATTTCCACGGCTTGGTTGAGGAGTAAACGTCTATCAGCAACCAAGTTAGCCAGAGTCTGCATGATTTTTTGCCACTCTTCGGGACTGAGTTTAGCATTCCAATGCCGCAGATGAAAGATACCGATGTCAATAGGTAGTTCGGCTATTTTCCCCCAGTTGACCTGTTCGCCCGAAAGGAGCCCAAGAGCTTGAAACTTTCCACCCGATCGGACACAAGCAGCTAAATCTGTCCCATCCTGTCCACCGACACAATCAATGGCAGCATCTACTTCGAGATCAACCAAGTCTGTACGTAATTCCTGAGCACCGCGCTCCTTTAGGAGGTGGTGCTTTTTACTGTCGCGTGTAATAGCGATAAAGTCAAATCCCAGTATCTGTGAAAGTTGGGCAAAGATTTGACCAATAGTAGAACCAGCAGCATTTACAGCAAGTTTTTGACCAGGTTTTAATGCAAGAACTTCTGTACAGAGAAGCCAAGCTGTCAAAGGGTTGATGTAAAGCTGACTAGCGGAAATCAAATCAAGAGTATCAGGAACAAAAAATGCATGAGATATAGGGCATTTGACAAAAGTTTGCCAAGTGCCTTCCCCTTCCAAGGGTAAAACACGTTGACCGATAAGTTTGCGCGAAAGTGCGCAGCCAACATCTGCGACAAGACCAACCCCTTCATAGCCTGCAGTAGCAGGAAGGCTTATCCTGTGCGCATATGCACCGGTCATTGGGATTAAATCTGAAGGATTGACCGGAGCATAAAGCATTTTTACAAGAAGTTCTTGGGGCTGTAAACTTGGTTGACACTTCTCTTTAAGCCTTAAGACTTGATACGGCAAGCCATAGCTCTCGTAACTGAATGATGAGTACATGGCTTTATTATAGCAAACTTATAAATTTTAAGACACAGCTATAATTTTCCTTCAAAAATATATCTTAGTGTAAAGTTGCAGAAAGGTTACAATAAAGTTTATTCGCTTCTTTTTAGTAATCAAAGAAAAGGCTTTGACAAAAAGTAAACTTATGTTAAACTTAATGTGTATAATGTGTCTTTTAGGTTAAAAATGTGTAAAAATTATCCTGTAGGCATTGAGAAAATATTAAGAAGGAGTAAAGTTGGATGAAGAGTAAAAGACTCTACAAAGTCGTACGCTTACTTATGATCGTCTCTCTTGTGGTTCAAGCCTTGCTACCAGCATTAGCTATCGCAGAAACCATAGACAAGGAAGAAAAAAACGGTCGCACGACTTTGAACAAGGCGCAGTGGGAAGATGAAAAGGATCTTCAAACTGTTATTGTAGAAGGAAAGGTTGAAAAGGGTACTGCGGAAGATAATCAACCTGAAACCATCGTTTTGAAAGGCGCAGACTTTGAGAACGTCACAACAGAAGAAAAAATCTCCGGCCTCACAGAAGGCAGCTATAAGTTGGAAGGCAATAAAGTGCTTTTAAACTTAACGGAGCAGAGCGAGGGAAATTTCGCTTTGAAACTTCACGTTGTGAAAGATTCTTTAGTCAATGGAAAAGAGATTGAAGTCACTATAGGGGATCAAGTGCTCACTCTTCCGATTAAGCTTGAAGAAACAGATAAAGAAAAACCAACAGATGATGAGAAAACATCTGATAAGGAAGCCGAAACCAAACCTGAAAAGGAAACAAAGCCTGAACAAGAAAGCTCAACTTCTAAGGAGCAAGTTGGCAATATCGCAGATAAGGAGCGTGGCTTACCTTTTGCCATGACAGAGCTTCTGCCTAATGCAGCAGGTCTTCCTTGGGACATCGCTAAAGACAGTAAGGTTTCAGACCCTGATACAGATAGCTTAGCAGACATGGGCTTCACGGATGTTCCTGGCGCTCATGATGGACGTATCTGGACAGACAAAACAGTTCGTCACGACCTCGGAAGCTTGGACGATGATCAGTTTGAAGTAACACTCTCTGCTTTGGCGCAAAGTGCACCTATACGTGCCGGTTATCAAATTCCTGCGGATACTGTCTTTACCATTGACGTTTCTGGAAGTATGACTCGTGTCGATCCTGGCGCAGGACGTTCACGTATCGCCCTTCTGGTTGATGCGCTTAATGAAGCTATTGGTATCTTGCAAGATGCTAACCCGCTCAATCGTGTAGCTGTAGTAGCTTATGGTGGCCGTACAGGTGGTTTTGCCCGTGTCGAAAATGTTTTTGCTCTCGGCAGATATAACCCTAACAGTAATGGTGCTTTCTTTACCATGACAGGGAACTCCCAAGTCAATGTTGTGGCAACTGCTGTAACTGGTTCAGGTGGACAAGTTAAAGTTAATAACTTTGTTTCACAAGGTTCAACGCCAACCCAGTGGGGGATTCGTGAAGCCAGTCGTATTCTGGAAAACGTAACTGACCAACAAGTTGAGGTTCCTGTGACAAATGATGCTGGGGAAGAAGAAAATCCAGTAAGAGTAACACGTCGTCCTAATCTTATCCTAATGACCGATGGTGAACCAACCATGGGTCGTCCTGACTTTGACTTTGATGCTTTAACTCCAGTAACTGTTGGTCCAAATGGTAATCAACTCGTAGCGAGCGACGGTGATTTCTATGGAGATGGTAGTTATGGTGAGCAAGGTCTAGCTGTAATGACAGCCTTGACAGCCGCCTATCGTGGCAAAACAGTCCTTAATCACTATTTTCCAAATGGAAATGTTGCAGGCGATGCACCAACTCAACCTGCAGCAGATATCGGCTTCTTTAGTATCTCTTTAGGAAAACAAGACACAGAAGCCGGTCAAAACTTAATCAGTGCAACATTGAATCCTACGCCGGAAAATACAGACAAGGTCGGACCAAATGTTCGTCATCAGATGGGCTTGACTGGGACATCAGCAGGACCAACAGCTGCTACACCAACCTTAACAACGCTCTTTAATAACTTTGCTACGAATGGTGCAACAGGAAACTTCCAAGCGCAATTTAGACAAGCCTTTGGGACATATCAATGGAATAACACTAAGAGTACAGTTAATATCAGAAATAACGCTTCTGTAGAACTTTCAACAACGGACATTGCTTATGCAGATGAGTTTTTCAAAGCGGATGACTTACAGACCTTGCGCGATGCCTTTATCTCGATTACCAACAGTATTCAAGATACAGGGAACAGCGAAATTTTAGGCGGAAACGGGAACGGCACAAACTTGGGTTCAGGTACACTGGATTTCTCTGATGTCTTGGGCAAATACATGAGCTTTGACGGTCTGACTAATATCGAGTTCCCAGCACCAAATGGTGGAACATTTACCTATAATATTTCAGAGGTTGATGCACACCGTGAAGATTTTATTAAAACATTAACACAGCAAATCCGTCTTCCTGACGGCAACTTTATTGATGCTACAACAGCAGCAAGCATCCTTGATAATCGCCCAGATAATGTCATTACTTATTTTACAAATGACCAAGGGCGCTATATCGGTCTTACTGCTGACGGAGCAGCGACGAAGGCACAGGTTTACCCTGTCTGGGGCGAAATTGAAAACCAAGTCGACCCTGCAGTAAATAATGTGAGCGGTCTCCTCTTTACTGTCCATACGGCACTCATAGAACATACTTTTACTTCAGACTATGGTTCAGCAGAGCATGAGTCAGGTTATAGAGAACTCCAAGCCAAGGATCAGTTTGTGCATTGGAGTATTCCTGCGCATCTCATTCCTGAACGTACAGTTCAGCAGAACGAAGATGGTACAGTTAGTATTACAGGGAACACTTCACCTATACAGGCAAGATTCAATGTTGGTTTAGATGAAGCACGCGTAGAAGAAGCTTTACTTGCAGGAGAAGCCCTCCCAACAAACTTCTTCTCTAACTACTGGGATAATGACGCAAACAGCTCTTTTGCAACTTTTGAGCCGTCTACTGAAAACCCCTTCTATAACTTTGATGGTGCAAGAATTGTAGGAAAAACTGCCAACCCGACAAATACCAAAGCTCATGTCAGCCGACAACTGGTCGAAGCAGATCCAACAGCTCCAGCAGGACAAGATGGGCGTATTGTTACCAATCTCTTGGGAAATAACGGTACATTTGCTCTTGATTACTATGGACAAATCAGACTAGAAAAAGAATTTATCTTCCTTGATGAAAATGGCAACCGTGTCAACTCTGATGGAGCTATACCAGCTGGCGTTACACTCCGACCATTGACCTTTACAATCACAGGTCCAAATAATTTTGAGGAAACAGTGACTTTTGACCCAGATAAGTTTACACTAGCAAATGGCAAATGGCACTTTGACTTACCAGAATATCTGCCAGCAGGTGTTTACACCATCAAAGAAGCGGGCGGAGATGTTGAGCAGGCTGACCCAGGTTATACACATATGCCGGGAGAGTTTGACCAAACCGTAACCGTAACACCGGGTGGTGTAGCCACAGCAAGCTTTGTCAATGTTTATGTGCAACCCCAACTTAATACACCTTCCTTACGTATTATGAAATTCTTCCACGGCTTGCCAGCGGACACTTATCCAGAAGACTTTGAAATTCTTATCGAGTATCTTGGAGATGGAAACCCACAACCGGGCAACGGAGATGTATGGACTCTTAATACAACAACGGGGTATTATGAAACAAGAGTGAGCCGAGCAGATGCTATAGCAGGAAGATCATTCATCGGTATCCATGAAGGGCAGTACAGAATCAGCGAGCTTAACGCGGATAATGTCAAAGATGCAGGCTATATCCTCTCCAACAGCACTTGGGCTTATCGTCAGCTTGGAGCGGGAAACCAAGATAACTTTGGCAGTGGTCAAGGCTTGGAACCAGTAACGATTACGATTGGAGCAGCAGAAGATGTGAGCTTTAGATTTGATAACTTTTACCAAAAACTAGGTTCTTTGAATTTGAGCAAAAGCTTTGAAAATATCCCGCTTGATCGCATCCCAGATGACTTCTATCTTACTGTGACTAACGACAATGGGGATGAAATTGGTCGCTTAACGAAAGCGCAGATTCTCAATGATGAAAAAATCATCCTTGCGGACCAACTACCACCGGGCCGTTACACCATTCAAGAACATAACTATGAGATTGAAAATTGGAGACTTGAAGCTGTAGCCTTTATCAACGGTGCAGCAGAAGTTGGAATGCCTGACCCAATCTGGCATTTCTATGTCCCAGGACTTATCGGAAATAGCGATGTTACCATTAATATCGTCAACAGATACGTGTTCACTGCGGAACCTATCGAACCACCGCTTCCTCCCGTTTATCCGCTCCAAATGACCAAGGTTGACCAATATGGCAATCATGTCGCTGGTGCAGAGTTTGATCTGGAAGTCTTCGATACCTCATTAAATGGAGGTGCAGGTGATTGGAGAATCCTTGTCAAAGGTCTTCAGTCAAATAGTGATGGTTTAGTACGTTATGTGGTCACTGAACCAGGACGCTATCGTTTCCATGAAACGCAAGCTCCTGGAGGCTACCAACTCCCAGATGATCCTTATAGCGAGGAGCGAGAAGTGGTAGATGGGAACACAGACACCATTTACTTCCCTAATATGGTCAACACACTCACCGCACGTATCCAACTTCATAAGACAGATGTGGAGGGTGAAGGCTTAGCAGGTGCCGTCTTCAAGGTTGAATATAGAGCGGCTGAAACGGATAACTGGTCAACTTATGCAGAAGGTATGACAACTGGAGCAGGTGGTTATCTCGGCCTTAATGTCGAAAACGATGGTTATTATCGCTTCATTGAAACGCAAGCACCAGATGGTTTTGTCTTAGATAGTACACCACGTGAAGTTCATGTTAATGCAGGAGAAACTGGAGATACCATCTTTAATGTTGATGGTGTGGTTAACCGTCCGTACGCAAGTATCCAGCTACGTAAGACAGATGTGGAAGGTCAAAATCTAGCAGGAGCTGTCTTCAAGGTTGAATTCAGTGAAAACGAAAATGGACCTTGGGAAACTGTTGCAGAAAACTTAACTTCTGGCGACGATGGTCTTGTCAAGCTTGAAGATATCGAAAAAGATGGTTATTACCGCTTTATTGAGACAGTAGCGCCAGCTGGCTTTGTCTTAGACAGCGAACCACGTCAAGTCCATGTAACCGCAGGTGTAGGGGGACAAGTCCTCTTCTCTGCTGGCGATATGGCAAACCGACCAATCGCAAGTATTCAATTGCGTAAGATTGATGCAGAGGGTCAAAACCTCGCTGACGCTGTCTTCAAGGTTGAGTTCAGTGCAGACGGCAATGATCCTTGGGAAACTGTTGCGGAAGACTTAACTTCTGGTGATAATGGTCTTGTCAAACTTGATGTTGAAAAAGACGGCTACTATCGTTTTGTTGAAACGCAAACGCCAGACGGCTTTGTCACCGATGGTAGCCCACGCCAAGTTTATGTTAATGTTGGCGAGACAGGGGAAACAAGCTTTGATGCTGGAACGATGATTAACCATGAGAAAGAAGCACCTATTTCACGTATCCAACTGCGTAAGACCGATGAAGCAGGTCAAAACCTCGCAGGCGCTGTCTTCAAGGTTGAATTTAGTGAAAACGAAAATGGACCTTGGGAAACTTACGAGGAAGGTTTATCTTCTGGAACAGACGGTCTTGTTACGACGGTTGTCGAAAAAGAAGGCTACTACCGTTTTATCGAAACACAAGCACCAAACGGCTTTATCCTTGATAGTACGCCACGTCAAGTGAAAGAAAAAGTTACGATAGGAGATACAGGCGAAGCCCTCTTTGAGGCTGAAAATATGGTCAATATACGTAATGCTCGTATCCAACTTCGTAAGACAGATGAAGCCGGTCAAAATCTAGCAGGTGCCGTCTTCAAGGTTGAATACAGTGAAAACGTGAATGGTCCATGGGAAACTTACAGAGAAGATTTGGAATCTAAAGCAGATGGTCTTGTGAGTACTGAGGTAGACAAAGCAGGTTTCTACCGCTTTATCGAAACAGAAGCACCAGACGGCTTTATCTTAGATAGTGAGCCACGTCAAGTGCCACAAGAGGTAACAATGGGAGGTGAAGAGCAAGCACTCTTTGATGCTGGAACGATGGAAAATAAACCAGTCGATCCAGAAACTCCAACACCCCCAACACATCACTATGCTATCCAACTTCTGAAAGTTAATGAACAAGATAATCCACTTCAAGGTGCTGTCTTTAAGGTAGAAACCGAAGATGGAGAAATTGTAGCACAAAATGTGAAGTCAAACGCGGACGGATTGGTAACAGTTACTGTACCAGGTCCAGGTAAATACCGCTTTGTCGAAATCCAAGCGCCATCCGGCTACAAGTTAGATAAGACACCGCAATATGTCACTATTGCAGAAGAAGATGGCTCGGGTGTCTTTGATGCCGGTAAGTTGGTTAATAAACCAAAACCACGTCTTCCGATTGTCGGAGATAACTTAGGGCTATGGCTCTTGACTTCTGGTCTAATCTTCCTTCTTGGTGCAGGTTTTGTATTATACAAGAAGAAAAAAATCAAAATTTAAGAAAGTCTTTGAAGTAAGGGATTTCTTAAAATAAAAAATACTCAAGCTCTTTAAACTTGAGTATTTTTCTTTTATTTGTTACTTACAGGGAGAATAATCTTAGACGAACCAAGGTCTACTTCATAAGTCATCTCACGATTATCTCGTACGGTATGTTCGAAGTCTGTACTGTAAAGCAAGAGACGGAGCTTGTCACCTTTTTCCAGCTGATGAAGCGTCGGCTGAAGTTTAAGGTTTACGGTCAGCCACTCGTTTTCCTCGACAGGACTGATTGTAAGCAAATCCTCACGGTTTTGCAGATTGAGGAAGCCTTTAGTCATAAGTTGATAAGGGCTATCCACCAGAGGAATCTCCATCAGATTTTCCAGCATAAAATTACGGCCACGGTCCAGAGCTTTCAAGTCCAGAGTTTGTGCGTTTTCTGAGAGGCGTTTCTTGTTACCAAAGTCAAGAAGTTGCGCAGAGAGAAGGGCTTTACTGTCATTGACTTTGATTTTGAGGTTCAGCTCGACTTGACCGTTCACCATCATGTCTTCTGCTACTTCTAAGTCAACCACAGCTGTTTGAGCTTTGCCTTCATACAAATCTTTTTTGAAAGTATGGAAATCTTTGCTGTAAGCCTTAAAAATCTCTTCATCGTAATGATTGTCAAATTTTAGGATAGAAGCTGCTGTTTTGCCAAGTGGCAATTTAACCGTTTCTGCACTGCCCCAGTCGGCTACCCCTGTCCAACTTTGGTCTTTGCCATTTTCTTGTAAAACAAGAGGAGGTAAGTTCAAAGTCAACTTGCGATCTAAGAGCTTAGCGGTGAAATAACTGTTGATGGTTTCGCTAAAGTCGATGGATTGCCAATTGTTCATATAAATATGAGCACCGCGGTGTAAGAAGGCGTGTTTAACCGTTTCTTTCGGCAGAGCTTGCCAAAAATGATAGGCTTGATCTGGTGTAACATTCCAGTCTTGTAAACCATGCACAATCAGAACATCTGCCTTAGTATTTTTTGCCTGTGGCAAATAGTTTCTATCGTGCCAATATTGGTTATAATCGCCGGTGGATCGCTCAAGAGACTCAAGCATTTGAGAAAGGTGAGCTTCATATTGCGTATTATGCGCAAGGAAGTCAGCACCTTGAAGATTACGCGAATAAGTCAATGCTGCTAAAACATCTAAATCTTCACCGGGATAGCCGCCTGGTGAGCGGACCAAGCCATTTTCACGATAATAAGAGTACCAAGAGGTAATACCGGCTTCGGCTAAAATCACTTCTAGACCATCAATGCCGGTAGTTGCTGCACCATAAGCCATTGTACCCAAGTAGGATTTACCAGTCATCGCGACTTTGCCGTTGGCCCAATCTGCAGTCACTTCTTGTGTTCTCTTGCGAGAAGTAAAAGCACGCGCCCGACCATTGAGCCAGTCAATTGCAGCAGTCATACTATAAATTTGTTGGTAATCACCTGAAGTTTGGAAACCATCTGAATCTAAAGTTCCGACACCGGCAACATAAAGTGAAGCAAAACCACGCGCTAAGAAATAATCGTTCAGTGAATAAGTCCAACCGTGCGTGAACTTTTGAGTGGGTGTTTCAGGAGTAGCTTCTAGAGCAGGTTCTTTTTCGTAGTCTAGAAGAGTAGGAAGTTGTGTGGTAACCTTGATTTTTCCAGGCGCTTTTTCTTCTAAAGATACATTCATGTCGTGCAATTGTTTGTCATTGGCGATTTCATTTATCCCCAGATGGTAAGGACTTGCGGTCATGACTGCTGGCAATTGCCCCTCGAATACGGGACGAATAATCTGTACTTTAATCAAATCATTTTTTCCAGTACGATAAGTATCGACTTTAGATTCGACCCAGACTGTCTCCCGTATCAGATTTGCAGTATCAAAAGTAGCGAGCGATTTGTCATTGAAAAAATGGTAGGTATTGCTTAAAGGAAGCAAACCTTCAGATACCCAATGTTCAACCAATGTCATCCCGTTTTTGCGACGACTACAAAGAAGGAGGTAAAGCGCGCTGATGAGGTTTTCACTGTGGAGTGCTTCCTCATCGATCATCGGTAGATTTACAGATTTTGCAAAAGCTTCTGCTTGGTCCACTTGAAACTCAAAATTAGGTACAAATCCCAACAATTGCAAACTCACCGTCCAAAAGATATTCCATGTGAGTGCTTCATCTGAAGTTAGGAATTCTTGGAAAGAGGCTGTCGGTGTCGCTTGAATGCTTTCACTGTCGACAGGTGCAACCATTAAAAAGTTTTTAAGGATTTTCTTTTCTTCCCAAAAAACAGACCAAGTAAAGCCGAGATGATCCAGCTCAATAAGCTGTTCATCAAAGGTTTTTTCAACGATGGAAAAGTGATTAAATTTCATGCAATATCTTCCTTTCGATACACTATTATAGCCATTATATCAGAAAAGAGCCTTTGCTGCTTTGGCACATATCTTACGTGAAGAAGCAAAAAAGAAAAAGGCTTTACTTGAGCAGTAGATAAAAAGAGTGCTATAATGAAGGAGTAAAGAAGAACAAAACAGAGAGGAGAATAATTATGAAATTCAAATTCAGTGGGATTTCTTCATATGAGGAAAAAGCAACACCAAACTTTATGGGGGAAGCAAATTCACACAGTATTATAAAAGAGTTCGATAGCATGGATCAAGCCATTCAGCATGTTGTGGATAATAATGGTTTTATGGTTACAGACAATGGCAAATTTGCCTTCCATGTCCGTACAATTACACAAGTGGATGAATAAAATGTTAAAGACATGCCAGAGCGCATGTTTTTTATTATCATTCTTTTTGCTTTAGCAAATTAGAATGATAATACGCAGGGAGCGAAGCGAGCTAGAAAAATTCTGCCTCAGACAGAGAGTAACAAATGTTAGCGCCAAAGTATGTACATTTTTTTAAAATAAGTAAGGAGAGTAGAAAAACTTTAATATAAAATTGAAGCCATTATTTTAATAAACAAGCTTAAATGGTGGTATAATAACTGTTGTATTAAAGGAGTAGATGAATAAAAAAGGAAGATGACAAAAGAATTTATAGAATATTTACTGCGATTACTGGAAGAAAAAGAAGTAAATGTTGTGACTCAAAGACGGCATAGCTACGTGATGTATCAGGGAATTGAGTCAGATTATGTGTATATACTTAAAGAAGGTGTAGCTAAAATCAGCAATATTATGAGGGATGGACGTGAGTTTAATATTGCTTATGTAACAGAACCGGATTTTGTTTCCTTGCTCGAAGAAAAGCAAGAAAATGGTATCTCAGCTCTTTTCAATGTACGGGTCGAATCAGAAGAAGCAAGTTTTTATCGCGTGCAACGTCAAGAATTTTGGAAATGGGTAATGAGTGATCTGACCTTGTTCCGCATCGTTGATGATTTTTATCAAAGAAGATTAGCCATGAACTTAGAACTCTTGCAAAAGATGACAATCAATGGAAAAAAAGGTGCAGTTTGCGCCTGTATCAATAGCTTAATCAACGAATTTGGGATAAAGAAAAGAAACGGTATTCTGATTGATTTTCCAGTAACAAATGAAGACATTGCCGGTTTTTGTGGCATATCAACACGCAATAGCGTAAATCGTATTATCCGAGATCTTAAAACGGAAGAAATTATTGATATTATTGATAACAGGATTATGGTTTACAACTCAGAATATTTTGAGGATTATATTAGCTAAAAAGACTGGATTCAGTCTTTTTTTCTTTATAAAATATTGTTATTTTTAATTTCAAATACAAGAGCAATCGCTTACATGAAGCCGTTTCTCCCCTTTTCTCTCGTCAAACAAATTTTCTGTTCAAGAATTCACATCTTTTTAGCCAAAATAAAAAAAACGTGCTATAATGTCTATGTATAACAAAAGAGTTTAACATTAGTTAATCTCGTTTTTATTTTGTCATTAATTTTTATTACTTGGAGGAATTCATGGACTATTCATGGACAGTGAAATATCTCACTGAATTTATTGGTACTGCCCTTTTGCTTATCTTGGGTAATGGTGCCGTAGCGAACGTTGAACTTAAAGGTACAAAAGCCTTTGGTCAATCTTGGTTGATTATCGCTTGGGGTTACGGACTTGGTGTAATGTTACCAGCCGTAGCTTTAGGTAATGTCACAGCTCAAATCAACCCAGCCTTTACACTTGGACTTGCAGCATCAGGATTTTTCCCTTGGGCACAAGTGCCATTCTATATTCTTGCTCAACTTCTTGGAGCGATGTTTGGTCAGTTGATCGTCGTAATGGTTTATCGCCCTTACTATCTCAAAACAGAAAATCCAAATGCTATTTTAGGAACTTTCTCAACAATCGATAACGTTGATGATGGCACAATCACTACACATACAGGTGCCTTGGTTAATGGTTTCTTGAACGAGTTTGTTGGATCATTCGTTCTCTTCTTTGGAGCGATGGGCTTAACAAAACTTTATCGTGGTGTTGAATCAATCAACTGGATGACAAACTACGCATCGCAACAAGGTGCAGATGTAACAAGTGCAGATGTTACTGGACAAATCGCAGCATCAGTATCAGGTGCAGCTTCATCAGCAGCAATCAGCCACGTTGTCCTTGGTTTCCTCGTGCTCGTATTGGTTGCTTCACTTGGAGGACCTACAGGTCCTGGTTTGAACCCAGCACGTGACCTTGGTCCACGTATCTTGCACTCACTTTTACCAAAATCTATTTTAGGTGAAAACAAAGGGGACAGTAAATGGTGGTATTCATGGGTACCTGTTACAGCACCTATCCTTGCAGCACTTGCCGCTGTCGCTTTGTTCAAAATCATGTATCTATAATCTTAATACGCCTAGGAAAGTTCCAATAGGACTTTCCGTCAAACAGTTAGGGCTTTAGCCACAAATGTTAATAGCGGATTATGACCGATTAACCCTCATCTTTGGATGAGGGTTTTATTATTTTAAAAGTGGACATTAAAAATTTGTAAAGCTAACCGAAAATAAATTTGATAGAATAAATTCATAGTCAAAAAGCAAAGAAAGCGACTAGGAGAGTAAAAGCGAAAGTTAGCACAGGGAGCTTGCAGCTAGTGAGAGCAAGACTAACGGAAACTTTGAAAATGGCCTAGAAATCGCGTAACAGTGAGTTTACTTTCTAAATAAACTGTTAACGGAGTGGTTCTCGTTATTGAACACATTATTTTTGGGGCAGTCTTGCTTGTCACCAAAGATAATTAGCAAGACGTAAGACATCCTTTTTTGGTATTTTACGTGAAATTAGAATGGTACCACGATAATTCGTTTCTATTTATAGAGGCGGATTATTTTTTTTGTTTTTGACTATACTGTTATTATTATTGTTAATAAAGGGGAGACTTATTATGAAAAAGAAAACAAGAAACAAAATTATTGCTGTTGTAGCGCTCGTCGTTGTCGTACTTATCGGCTACTTCTCATTCTTCAAGAAGGATGTTGCTGAGGATAAAACCGTTAAGGTCGGTATTATGTCAGGTTCAAAGGAGAGTACGAAGATTTGGGATTCGGTAGCGAAGACGGCAAAAGATGAATACGGTATTAATCTCAAATTTGTCCGCTTCACGGACTATAACCAACCCAATACAGCCTTGGTAAACGGTGATGTGGACATTAATGCATTCCAACATTATGCTTTCCTTAAAGAATGGAATGATGCCAATAATGCTGATTTACAACCCATTGGCGATATCTTAGTTTCACCAATTCGTCTTTACTCGAAGAAACATACAGATGTGAAGGAGATTCCTAATAAAGGAACAATTGCGGTACCTAATGATACCTCTAACGAAAGTCGTGCCCTTTACGTTTTAGAAAGTGCTGGCTTGATTAAGTTAGATACAAAGGCTGGAGCTTTAGCCACAGTTAAAGATATTACTGAAAATCCAAAAGATTTGACGATCAAAGAATTGGACGGGTCGCAAACAGCTTCAGCCCTGTCTTCAGTTGATGCAGCAGTTGTAAATAATGACTTTTCAGTTCCTGCAGGTTTGACAAACAAGGAAGTTATTGCAACAGAACCTTTAAATGAAAATTCAAAACAATGGATTAACATTATTGTGGCACGAAAAGACGATAAAGACAATCAACTTTACAAAGATGTTGTTAAAGCCTATCAAACCAAAGAAACAGAAGAATTATTTGCAAAATTGTACCCTGAAAAAGGAACAATTCCTGCTTGGAATTTGAAATTGAAATAATCATAAATAGTGGAGAAGAAGATGGCAATTATTGAACTAAATAATATCAGAGTTTCCTATGAGACCAAGAAAAATAAGGTGGATGCAGTCAAAGATACAACAATCCATATCGAAAAAGGCGATATTTTTGGAATTATCGGCTACTCAGGTGCTGGCAAGTCAACGATTGTCCGTACGATTAATCTTCTGCAAAAACCAAGTGCTGGTGAGGTGAAAGTCAATGGCAAGGTTCTTTTTAAAGCGGGAGCTGATGGTAAGGATCAAGCTAAAATTAAGACGGCAGAGCTCCGTAAAGAACGTCAAAAAATCGGAATGATTTTCCAACATTTCAACCTCCTTAATGAAAAAACGGTTTTTGAAAATATCGAATTTGCGCTTTTACATAGCCCTTTATCTGATAAACAGAAGGAAGAAAAAATTCGTGACTTGCTTAATCTTGTTAGTTTGTCAGAGTTTGAAGAAAAGTACCCAGCCCAATTATCAGGTGGACAAAAGCAACGTGTAGCTATTGCGCGTGCCTTGGCGAATGATCCCGAAATTTTGATTTCTGATGAAGGAACATCTGCTTTGGATCCAAAAACAACTAATCAAATTTTGGACTTGTTGAAGGATCTCCAAAAACGTTTGGGTCTCACTATCGTTTTAATTACTCATGAAATGCATGTCGTGAAAGAAATCGCCAATAAAGTTGCAGTTATGCAGAATGGTGAAGTGATTGAGCAAAATAACCTTTTAGAAATCTTTGCCCATCCTCAAGAGCAACTGACACAACAATTCATCGATACCACATCGAATGTCTCTCGTTTTATTCATTCATTGACTGAAAATGATACATTCAGTGACTTGGCAGACGATGAAGAACTGATCTATTTGTCTTATTATGGCAATCAATCAGGAGAACCAGCTATGTCGGAAATTACCCGCAAATTTGATGTTTCAACGAATATCTTCTATGGGAATGTTGAGGTTCTACAAAATACACGTTTTGGTTCTTTAGTCGTGTCTCTAAAAGGAACAGAAGAAAATCGTTTGGCTGCTAAAGAATATTTGGCAGGCCAAAATATTGAGTTTACAGTATTGAAAGCGCAGGTGAAATAAATGACAGCATGGTTTACAGAACATTTTCCAAATGTTGTAGCCTTAGGTTTACACGGAGATACAGGTTGGGTGACTTCAATCATAGAAACACTCTTTATGGTTTTTTGGTCAGGGCTTTTTGGTGGGCTTCTTGGACTGGTATTTGGTGTCGCTCTTGTTGTGACTAACGAAGGAGGGATTACGCCTCATCGTGCACTTTACTCTTTTTTGGATAAGTTTACATCAATTTTCCGTGCAGTACCCTTTATCGTTTTACTTGCTATTATTGCTCCTGTCACTCAAAAAATTGTTGGTACACAGATTGGAACAACAGCAGCTTTGGTCCCTTTGACACTTGGTGTCTTTCCTTTTTATGCACGTCAAGTTCAAGTTGCTTTAGAAAGTGTAAATAAAGGGACGGTCGAAGCAGCACAGACTGTAGGCGCTAATTTCTGGGATATCGTCTTTACAGTCTATCTTCGTGAAGAACTTGGTAGTTTGATTCGGGTATCTACCGTTACGATTATTTCCTTGATTGGTTTAACAGCTATGGCGGGTGCGATTGGAGCAGGAGGATTAGGAAACACAGCCATCGCATATGGCTACAATCGCTTTTCTAATGATGTGACCTTCTTGGCAACCTTACTTATCCTGATTTTGGTTCTTTTGGTTCAGGTTATTGGCGATACATGGGCAAAGAGCGTGACCCATAAATGATGTAAACTGGGGGACAGTGCATGACGATTGATTTTAAAAGTGAAGTAGAAAAACGTAAAGAGGTCTTTTTGCAAGACTTAATTGCGTTACTAAAAATAAACTCTGAGCGAAATGATGAAGAGGCTAACGGAGAATTTCCTTTTGGTCCAGGACCGAGTCTTGCTATGCTGGAGTTTCTAAAGATTGCCCACAAAGATGGTTTCAAAACAGCAAATTTTGAGAATTATGTTGGAGAAGTACATTATGGTCAAGGAGAAGAAACATTGGGGATTTTTGTTCATGCTGATGTTGTTCCAGCAGGTCAAGGCTGGACAAATCCTCCTTACGAACCAACACTTAGAGAAGGACGGTTGTATGCTCGCGGTGTTCTAGATAATAAAGGACCTGCACTGGCCACCTATTATGCTTTGAAAATTTTGAAAGAGGCTGGTGTACCTTTCTATAAAAAAGTAAACTTTATTATTGGAACTGATGAAGAGAGTGGATGGAAGGATATGGCTTATTACCTTCCCAAAGTACAATTGCCAGATTTTGGCTTCTCACCAGATGCACGCTTTCCGGTAGTTAATGGTGAAAAAAGTAATCTTACCGAGTATCTGCACTTTGGACATAAAAATGACGGTGACTTTATTCTCCATGATTTTAGGAGTGGCATACAAGAAAATTGTGTGCCAGAAGAGGCTAAGACTTTGATTACGAGTCCTCTCGACTTGAAAGTCGATTTTGAAAAATACCTGGAGAAGAACAGGCTGGAAGGAAGATTTGCGAAAACAGGAGCAAAAACTTCCTTACAAATTAAAGGGAAATCAGCACACAGTTCCACACCAGAAATTGGAGAAAATGCTGCAACATATTTAGCCAAGTTCCTTGCTGCATATGATTTTGGTGCAGATGCACAAAAGTTTCTAGAAGTGGCTGGCCAGAAGCTTCACCAAGATTTTGAAGGAAAGAATATTGGAATTGCTTATGAAGATGAGGACATGGGTAAACTGTCGGTCAATCCTTCTGTCTTTCACTTTGCAGAGGATGGACAGGAAAATAAGATTGCACTCAATATCCGTCACCCGAAAGGTTTGACAGAGCAAGATATCCAAGAACGACTTAGTAAGCATTTGACTGCTTTTATCCAGAAAGTAAGCATTAGTGCGCTTATTAACTACCAACCGCACTATCTTTCACCAGAAGATCCGTTAGTGCAAGTGCTTTTGAGTACTTATCGCGAACACACGGGTGATGACAGTCCACCACAAACAGTAGGTGGTGGAACATATGGGCGATTAATGAAACGCGGTGTAGCTTATGGGGCTCTTTTCCCTGATTCTGCATTTACTATGCACCAAACAGATGAGCATATAAAGCTTGAAGAACTTTATAAAGCTATTGAAATCTACACAGATGCCATTTATCGTTTGGTTTGTGTAAAAGACGAGAAAAACGCTTAGGAATCAGTGACTTTTGGGAAAAAAATATTGCAAAAAGCCTCAAAAGATGATTAAATAGTAAAAGTAACACAGATTTAACAAAATCATCAGGAGGAAGCATGGAAAACAGAATTCGTGAATTTAGACAAGCTCAAAAACTTTCTCAGGAAGATTTGGCGCGCATCGCTCACGTGAGTCGACAAACCGTCAATGCTATCGAAAATGATAAATACGATCCCGAACTTCTGCTAGCTTTTAAATTAGCAGAGATTCTGGGAACTAAAGTCGACGACCTCTTTACTTTTCAGCTTAGTCATGTGAAGAAAAAAGAAGAAGATGTCTTCTGGTGTGAAAAATATCAATGTGTCCTTTGGAAACGTGCAGATGTCGAAAAAAGAGCAAACTAAGTTATAAAATAAAATAAAAAGCCTAGTCAATAGTGTATAATTGAACTATAGGCTTTTTTTAATGTTGCGGCGGGTTTCACCCTTAGTGCGAAACCAAAAAGGGAGAGTGAAAAGAGTTCCCGGGAATAGTATTTATTAATTAATGCTAAAGAAATATCAAGGAGTGCAAAAATGAACATCAAACAGCTTCGTTATGTTGTGGCTATCGCTAACAGTGGAACCTTTCGTGAGGCGAGTGAGCAGCTCTTTGTGAGTCAGCCATCTATGTCAATTGCGGTTAAGGATTTGGAGCAAGAGCTTAATTTCCAAATTTTTGAACGGACAAACACGGGAGCCAGCTTGACGATTGAAGGTGAACGTTTCTATGAGCAAGCGCAAGCGATTTTACGAGACTTTGAAGCTTTTGAGTCGAAATATGCAAAGCCGAAAGAAGCCGAACGACATTTTTCAGTTGCAAGCCAGCACTATGATTTTCTTGCTCCTGTAGGTGTTGAATTTTCAAAGAAAAATCCTGAAATCAAGAATTTTCGTGTCTTTGAATCAACGACTTATAATATTTTACAAGAAGTGGCTCAAGGGCATAGCGAGCTTGGTGTTGTGTACTTGAATAAGCATAATCGTTCTGGTATTCTCCGTATGCTGGATAAGCTGGAGCTAGATTATGAAGAGCTTTTTATTTCACAAACACATATTTATTTACGTAAAAATCATCCTTTGACACGTAAGAAAAGCATCAAAACAAGTGATTTGAAAGCTTTAGACCGTGTTCGCTTCACTCAAGAAAATGAACAATTTCTTTACTACTCGGAAGACCTTGTGGAAACTTTTGAAAATACTTTTATTTATAATGTGACCGACCGTGCAACCTTAAATGGTATCTTGGAGCGTACAGATGCCTATGCGACAGGTTTAGGATTTATTGATAAGGAAAGTGTACACAATGTCACGGTTATTCCAATGGATGGAGATAATGTAAACAGCTTGATTTTGGTTAAACAAAAAGGTCAACTTTTAACAGATGCAGCCAAGTCTTACAAGCGCAGTTTAGAAGTTTATTTTGAAAATTATAAGTTTTAGCCAGCCTAGAGTCTAGGCTAGAAAAAATATGAAAATTAGTGTAAAATAGAGCAGTATACAAATTTTGTAAAACATTTAACATAGGAGAACTCACATAATGGTAAAATTAGTTTTTGCACGTCACGGTGAATCAGAATGGAACTTGGCTAACCTTTTCACAGGTTGGGCTGACGTGGACCTTTCAGAAAACGGAACACAACAAGCAATTGATGCAGGTAAACTCATCAAAGCTGCAGGTATCGAATTTGATATCGCGTACACTTCTGTATTGAAACGTGCGATCAAAACTACAAACTATGCACTTGAATACTCTGACCAACTTTGGGTACCAGTTGTAAAAACTTGGCGCTTAAATGAACGTCACTACGGTGGTTTGACTGGCTTGAACAAAGCTGACGCTGCTGCAAAACACGGTGATGAGCAAGTTCACATCTGGCGTCGTTCATATGATGTATTGCCACCAGCAATGCCACGTGATGATGAGTACTCAGCACATGCTGACCGTCGTTATGCTAACCTTGAAGATAGCCTTATCCCTGATGCTGAAAACCTCAAAGTTACACTTGAACGTTCATTGCCATTCTGGGAAGATCAAATCGCTCCAGCATTGAAAGATGGTAAAAACGTATTCGTTGGTGCGCACGGTAACTCAATCCGCGCATTGGTAAAACATATCAAACAGCTTTCAGATGATGAAATCATGGATGTTGAAATCCCTAACTTCCCACCACTCGTGTTCGAATTTGATGATAATTTGAACCTTGTTAAGGAATACTACCTTGCACCAAAACAAGCATAAATAATACGATAAGACCTGCATCAAGCAGGTTTTTTCTTTTCTTTAAAAAATGTAAGGTAAAATACAGCTTATTGTGGTAAAATGTTTAGGTATAAATATGACGAGTTAAAATTAGGATAGGGTTCCATGTCTGAGAAAAGAAAAACACGAAACGAATTAAACGGAAAAAAAGATAAAACACGTAAGTTATTAAAAAACCCAACCATGTTGGCATCTGGGCGCGTTAAGCTTCTCTTTTTTGTCATCACGGTTCTCTTTTTAGTTTTGATTGGTAAGCTGTACCACATGCAAATCATGAATCAGAGCTTTTATGAAAGTAAACAAGCAGGGGGCGCAGGCTCGCTACAAATCGTTCAAGGCGCACCTCGTGGGAATATTTATGACGCGAAAGGTGTTCCTTTAGCGACAACAGAACCTGTTGAAGCGATCGAGTACACGCGCGGGCAAAATACGACAGCAGATGATATGCGTAAAATTGCGGACCGTCTTGCTGGCATCTTAACTTTAGACAATGATTTTAAACAAATTACCGAGCGAGATAAAAAGGATTATTTTTTGGCTGATGCCAACAACTTGGAGAAAATTGCTAAAAGTCTGACTAAGGACGAAAAAACAGATGAGAAGGGGAATTCGCTTTCAGGTTCTGAAATTTATAATGTCCAACTCAGTAAGGTAACCGAGGCGGATATTAACTTTAATGAGCAGCAAATGTTTGCAGTCAAGCTCTTTAAAGAAATGAATTCAACAACTATCTTTAATACAACGATTATTACAACAAGTAATCTTACAGCAGAACAGCAGGCTTATATTGGAGAACATGAGGGCGAACTGCAGGGGATTTCTGTAGGAACCAGCTGGAACCGCAAATATGCGGATACAGCGCTTAAGCCTATATTAGGTACGGTAACGACTCAGAAACAAGGTATCCCAGAAGATATGCTGGACGAGTACCTTAAAGAAGGTTTCCAACGGAATGACCGTGTCGGGACTGCCTTTTTAGAAAAGGGCTATGAAAAGTACTTGCAAGGGACACATACGATTAGTAACGTATTGACCGATAAGCAAGGCAATGTCACTGGAACGGAAGTGAAACAAAAAGGGAGCAAGGGAGATAATCTCAAACTTACGATCGATTTGAAATTCCAAGATGCTGTTGATAAGATTTTGGAAACCGAAATGAACAATATGATCGCGGATGGTTTTGGGACTTATTCGCAGGGCGCATATGCTGTTGTGTTGGACTCTAAGACGGGCGCGGTTTTAGCCTTGTCGGGACTTAAACGCGACGAAACAACAGGGGCAATGCAAAGTAACACTAACGGCACCTTCCAAGATGCTTTTGTTCCTGGTTCGGTAGTTAAGCCAGCAACGCTGACAGCTGGCTGGAATGCCAATGTTATTGCCGGTAATCAAATTCTCAATGATATGCCTATCCAGATAGCAGGGTCAAGTTTGATCGAATCATGGTTTACCAATGGCATCCTTCCAATTAATGCTGTCCAAGCCCTAGAATATTCTTCTAATACATATATGGTTCAAATAGCACTCAAGTTGCTAGGCCAACCTTACGTTCCTAACATGGCTGTTGATGGTACAGACCGTGTAGCTGCCTTCAAAAAGCTACGTGAAGCCTTTGCTTCCTATGGAATGGGAACAACAACAGGATTTGATATTCCTGGAGAAATACCAGGCTTCATTAGAGATGCAAATGAGATAACAGTTTCTGACTTGCTCATGGAATCTTTCGGTCAGTTTGATACCTATACACCACTTCAACTTGCAACATACGGTATGACCTTGGCAAATAATGGTGAGCGATTAGCACCGCATATTGTGGACGGTATCTATGAAACCAACTCTGAAGGAGGAATGGGTAAACTTGTTAAAAATATCACGCCGAAAATCATGGACAAAGTAAATATCACTCCAGAAAACATGGATGTCCTACATAATGGTATGTATCAAGTCGTTCACGGGAATGACTTTGTAAATGGGCAAATCGGTGCTACAGGTTACTACATGCGCCCTTCACAAGGTGCTGAAGTTTCTATTTCTGCTAAAACAGGTACTGCCGAAGTAACATATGTGGCCCCAGATGGCACAAGTGTACCCGTAACAGTAAACAATGTTGTCGCTTATGCACCAACCGAAAACCCACAAATTTCTATCGGTGTTATGGTTCCGCAAACTACGGTTAAAGAAGGTGGTGTGACCTCGAAGATTGGTCAAAATATTACACGTGAGATTACTAACCTCTATAACTCTATGTATCATTTTAAATAAAATAAAAAACCAGCTCAATGAGAGTTGGTTTTAATTTAAGCTTTTTTGACTAAAAAGTAGCTATAACGAATCAAAACGTAAGTAACTGCGAAGAAGGCAATTACAAGTTCTATCACAGAGAGAGGAGTAAGTAAGGCTGTGAAGGCCGGATAACTTTGAGCCATAAGATGAACTGCAGTAGCAGAAATAACCAAAGGGAAGGTAAAGGCAGCGTAGCTTGGGTAAAAAGGTAGACGGAGCAAAGGAATAACGAGGACCACAGTTGCAAGATAAATCAACTGTGAAAGCAGGAATAAACCGAAAACAAAAAGATTTGACTTGCTTTCTGTCACAGTAAGGTAGGCTGCTAAACAGAGAGAACCTGGAGCTGTAAGGATGGTGATGAGTGGAAGCGTCGACTCATGCATTTTTTTGAAAATAAAGATACGATGTGTAATAATCGGGAGCAATATAAAGTAGAAGAGGAGCGCAGGCCAAAGTACGATACGGCCGATTTCTAGATTAAATACTGTTGCTGTATTGGGGATAACACCCAAGCCTACAAAGGTAATAAACCAGCTCGGATAGACATGGACCATTCCGACTTTTTGCGGCAAGATGTGAAGAGCAACAAAATAAGCCATCAAGAGAAAATGTAGGAAGATAGCAAGCAGCCAAATGAAGTAAACCAGACTTGAGTGGGGGAAAATCCTATTGAGAAAGACACAAATGACCATCCAAGCCATAGTGAAAGTTGGGGAAACTGAGCCAACGATAGGATCTTTAAGAGCTTCCAGCAGATGGCGCATCGTAAAAATAAGTTTCAACATGATCAGAAACATAAAAAAGAGACCAACAAGGTCAAAAGTATTTCCTAGAAAGGTGAATCCTTTGGAATAAAGTAGATTTCCCAAGGAGACCATACCTAAAATTAGACCGCAAATAGGGATAGGGATTTTTTTCAAAAAATTTAAAAACATTTGTTTCATCGAGAACTCCTAGTATTTACATGATTATTGAGTATGAACTGTAGTGAAGCTAACAGTTCAAGCACTGCTTTAAGTATAAAACACTTGATTTAATTTGTAAAATGAATTATTGTAATTATAGTAATAGAAAAAAGTAATAAAAAAATAAAGGAGATATAATGTTTTCACTGTTTGAAACCTTCATCGCCATATATGAAACGCGGAGTTTTACCAAAGCAGGGCAGTACTTGTTTATTTCCCAGCCCACAGTGACGGTCAGGATAAAGAAATTAGAAGAAGAAGTGGGCAATTCGCTTTTCATTCGCGGAAAGAACCGCGAAGTCATTCCTACGGAAGCAGCAAAATTGCTGTATAAGAAAGCAGTTCAGTATGTTCAAGACTGGGAAAACTTACAATCTGAACTCAATCAGACGACACTTGCCAAGAAACCTTTTAAAATTGGGATATCACAGAGTGCTGCCATCGGAATTATGCCTTTGCTATACCCTAAACTTGTTCCTTACTTGGATCAGATTGATTTAAAAATATCTATGTATGATTCAGAAAAAGTTTTTAATAAGGTTGAAAATCATGATTTGCATTTTGGCATTATCGAAAAACCTTTGGCAAGTGAGCAGGTAGAAGCCTTTCCACTGTTTAAAGATGAATTAGTTCTTGCAGGTAACTTAGAGAGCGAAACTTTTTTTACAAGAGAAATTGGTTCAGGTGTAGGGCATTACATCAAGAAATATCTCCAAGAAGAAAGCTTTAAACCACGTTACTTGGTAAGAATGAACAATAATGACATGATTATTGCCCATATTCAAGCTGGCTTAGGTGTGTCTTTAATTTCAAAACGCTTTATTTCACAAGGAATGCCTTATCAAAGTTTAGGCAACAAATATCAGCGGAGCTTTACCAGCATTACTTATGCAGAAGAAAAAGACCCTCTTATGCTAGAAATTGTGCAGCATATCAGAGAATCTATTGTGGGAGATGTCGCATTAACCAATCGCCAATAGTGTGGTAGACCTCTTCATATTCTGTCTCAAAGAGAATCTCATGACGTAATTCAGGAAAAAGCTGGAGTTTGAGGTGTTTAAATCCTGCTTTTTGGAGTTTCTGATAAACTTTTTGCGGTCCTTTACCCCAGTCGCCGACCGGATCAGCCGCACCGCTGATAATTAGAATTGGCAAGTCCGCGGGCATATTATACATCCAGTTTTTTTGATTGGCCCTATGGACTAGTGAGAAAAGTGTCGCAAAACCATTACGTGTAAACGTAAAGCCAAGTAGAGGATCATTTTCATAGGAAGAGACATTACTTTGATTTTTCGAAAGCCAGTTAAAATTCCCTTTTTCAGGGAATTTTTTGCTATAGCTACCAAAAGCAAGCTTATCTATCAAAGGAGCGACAACTTTTGGTTTTTTTTGACTTATTTTCTTAATGAAGGGCAGGAAGAAATTCAAATGGAGAGGACTTGTCCCCGTACCCATAAATATTACCCCCTGAATATCAACAGGATAATCTTGCAGAACGTTACGCAAAGCAAAAGAACCCATACTGTGTCCCATCATGAAATAAGGCAGTGTGGGGAGCTTTTTCTTTGTCCAAGTTTTGACTTGATAAATATCAGAGATGACATTCTGGGGACCAGCGGTACCAAAGTAACCGTAAAGTGGCTCTTTCTGCTGTACAGAATGCCCATGTCCTAAATGGTCATGACCGACCACTGCGAATCCCAAACTATTGAGGTAGAGGGCAAAAGCGTGGTAGCGTTCAATGTTTTCTGCCATACCATGAATGAGTTGGATTACCGCCTTTGGATGTTCCAGCGGCCAGTAAAGCAGATGTAGTTCAGTTTGCTCATCGCTAGATTGTAGGGTGTATTGTTCAACCATATCGGAAAGTCCTCTTTCAGTAAATCATTATCAGGATTGAAATTTATTATAACAAAAAAAAGGCTAAGCTGCTGCTGCTTTGAGAGTCATTGTTGCTCTTTGAAAGCACATTAGGCTTAAATGTACAGAAATTTAAGTTATGGTATAATACACAATATCTCACATTCACAGGGTAGAATAGTTCCACAGAATATGAGGATAATTCTCTGAGCGAAAGGTGTGGTATAATAGTTATGACTTTATCACACAGAAAGAAGAAAGGAACACATGGTCTATTATCCTGAACCAATCGCTAAACTTATAGAAAGCTTTAGCAAACTGCCCGGTATCGGGCAAAAAACAGCAACACGTCTAGCCTTTCACACGATTGGTATGGATGATCAAGATGTTAATGAATTTGCCCGAAACCTTATTTCGGCAAAACGTGATTTACGTTTTTGCTCGGTTTGCGGTAATCTGACTGAGAGTGATCCCTGTGCTATCTGTGAAGACCCTCTGCGTGATCGCACAACCATATTGGTTGTAGAGGAAAGTAAAGATGTCTTAGCAATGGAGAAAATCCGCGAATACAGAGGGCTGTATCATGTTTTGCACGGAACGATTAGTCCAATGAATGGTATCGGACCGGACGAAATTAACGTGAAAAGTCTCTTAACTCGTCTCATGGGAGACAGCGAAGTAGAAGAAGTTATTCTCGCGACAAATGCAACATCTGATGGTGAAGCAACGGCGATGTATCTTTCACGGATGATTAAACCCGCCGGAATCAAAGTGACCCGCTTAGCGCGTGGCCTTGCAGTTGGCTCAGATATTGAGTATGCGGATGAAGTTACCCTATCCAAAGCAGTTGAAAATCGTATGGAAATTTAAGTGGAGAAAATTATGTCAAAAGAAACATTGATTTTATTATATGGTGGTCGAAGTGCAGAACGAGAAGTTTCCGTTCTTTCAGCTGAAAGCGTAATGCGTGCAGTAAACTATGACAAGTTTAGAGTGAAGACTTACTTTATCAGTCAAGCTGGTGATTTTATCAAAACACAAGAATTCACTGAAACACCCGCAGAAAATGAAAAATTAATGACCAATGAGACGGTCAAGCCAGAACAAAAAGTTGCACCATCGGATATTTATGAAAAAGATGCAGTGGTTTTCCCTGTTTTACATGGGCCAATGGGCGAAGATGGCTCAATTCAAGGCTTCTTAGAAATTATGCGACTAGCTTATGTTGGTCCCAATATTTTATCGGCCAGCAGTACAATGGATAAACTTTTAGCTAAGCATGTATTTAGTGCTGTAGGTGTACCGCAAGTTCCTTATGTTGCGGCATATGCTGATGAAAATCAAGAAAAAATTCATGCAGAAGTTCAAGAGAAATTGACTTTCCCTGTTTTTGTCAAGCCAGCCAATATGGGTTCAAGCGTTGGCATTTCTAAAGTCAGCAGCTTAGAAGAGCTAGAAGCAGGTCTTGCAGAAGCTTATAAATATGATAATCGTGTGGTGATTGAACAAGGGGTTAATGCACGAGAAATCGAATGTGCTGTTTTAGGAAATGGGGGCAAAGTGCGTTCAACACTGCCTGGCGAAGTCGTTAAAGACGTTGATTTTTATGACTACCGTTCAAAATACATCGATAATAAAATCGAAATGGCCATTCCAGCAGATATTCCAGCAGAAGTCGCACAGAAAATGCGTAACTATGCAGAGAAAGCTTATCAAGCAATGAATGGTGCTGGACTCTCACGTTGTGACTTTTTCTATGATGAACAAGGAGATATCTATCTCAATGAAATTAATGCCATTCCAGGATTCACACAATGGTCAATGTACCCATTGCTCTGGGAAAATATGGGACTATCATACAGTGAGTTGATTGAAGAACTTGTTTCCCTGGCTCAAGAAGCCTTCGAAATTCGTGAAAGTCATCTCTTATAAAAATAGAACAACTTCAGGCCACGAACCTGAAGTTTTTATTATCATTCTTTCAGCTTTAGCAGAATAGAATGATAATACGCAAGGAGCGAAGCGAGTGGTGAACCCTTAGCTATTCTTTCAGCTTTAGCAGATTAGAATGATAATACGCAAGAAGTGTATGGGCTGAGCACACTCTTTTTGACAAATTATGAGGCGCCCTATATAATGAGAGGAAAGAGGAGATACACATGGGAACAATTTACGACAGCAAGACCAAAAATAGATTGAAAAGAGCTGATGGTCAACTGCAAGGCGTGTTGCGCATGCTAGAAGAAGAAAAAGATTGTGATGCTGTAGTGACACAACTTAAAGCAGTGCGTTCAAGTTTAGACAGTTTGATCGGTCTCATTGTAGCTGAAAATTTACAAAACTGCCTTCTACTATTAGAAGGTGACGATGAAAAAGAACGTGAGAAGAAAATAAGTCAAGCCATAAAAATGATTATTAAAAAGTAATTGTTTTTGAATAGAAGGTTATAAGGCTACCGTTGACAACCGTACGCTGTATTTTCATGGCGAATCGGTGCGTTATGAAAGGACTTTTGATATAATAAACTCATCATGAAACTAACACTACACGAAATAGCCCGCATTGTCGGCGCAACAAATAATTGGTCAGAACTGGCAGATACAGAAATTCATAATATTGAGTTTGACAGCCGCAAAATCCAAGAAGGTGATCTTTTCTTGCCACTTAAAGGTGCAAGAGATGGTCACGCATTTATTGAGACAGCCTTTGCACAAGGTGCTCTTGCGACATTCGCTGAACAAGAAGTAGCCGAGCCCCATTTACGTGTTGAGGATTGTCTAGAAGCTTTCCAAAAATTAGCCCAGTATTATCTAGAAAAAACAGCAGTAGAAGTTATCGCTGTGACGGGATCAAACGGGAAAACCACAACCAAAGATATGATTCAGGCTGTACTTTCGGAAAAATATAAGACCTATAAGACACAAGGCAATTATAATAACGAAATTGGAATGCCTTATACCGTTCTTCATATGCCTGATGACACTGAAAAAATCGTATTGGAGATGGGCATGGATCGTCTGGGGGATATTGACCTTCTATCTAAAATAGCCAAGCCTAAAATTGCTCTTGTTACGCTTATTGGTGAATCACATTTGGAATTTTTCGGTACACGCGATAAAATTGCTGAAGGAAAGCTTGGAATTAAAGCGGGCTTGCGCCCAGATGGTGAACTTATTGTGCCTGCAGATAAGATTATTAATAAGTATTTACCAGCAGACACAAAAATTACCCGTTTTGGACCAGATGAGGATATTTTTGTCACACAGCTTATCGAACACAAGGATCAACTCAGTTTCACAACAAACTTCTTAGACGAAGAAATTACAATTCCGGTGCCGGGTAAATTTAATGCAACTAACGCAATGCTTGCGGCTTATGTGGGTAAGCTGCTTGACATTGATGAGACCAAAATCAAGCACGCCCTGTCTCATGTTGCCTTGACACGTAACCGTACAGAGTGGAAGAAGGCAAGTAATGGCGCAGATATTCTTAGTGATGTTTACAATGCTAACCCAACGGCCATGAAGCTTATCTTGGAAACCTTCCAAGCCATACCTAAAAATGAAAGTGGACGGAAACTTACTGTTCTTGCTGATATGCTCGAACTAGGTGATCAAGCTCCAGAACTTCACGCAGGAATTGCCGCAGCAATTGATTTCTCGAAAATGGATCACGTTTACCTCTATGGTGACTTGATGAAATATTTGCTAGCAGAATTACCAGAAGATAAAGTATCGTACTTTACCGACCTTAACCAATTGACGGAGACGCTCCAAAACACGCTTCAACCTCAAGATCAACTTTTACTCAAAGGATCTAACAGCATGAAATTAGGAACAATCGTTGAAGAGTTACAAAACTAAGCACGCAAGTGCTTTTTTATTATCATTCTTTCTGTTTTAGCAGAATAGAATGATAATACGCGAGGAGAATTAGCCTCGCTTTTTTTCTTTTTCTAAAGAAGTATTGTGCTAAGAGCAAAATTATATTGTGAAATCGTCAGATAATGTTCGGAAATGACGTATAAAAAAATTAAATGGCATAAATTTAGAAAAAATATGTAGAAAAGTCTTTACAATTCAGATTGAATTAAGTATAATAGAGAACATAATAAATTTTCAGACAATAATAAACAAATGCAAATTGTCGGATAAGTCAAACAGAAAGAGGATGTTACATGGATAATTGGAAAAAAGTATCATTAGGAACACTTGCCCTGGCTTCGGTCGGGCTCTTGGCAGCATGTGGAAATGGCGGAGGTGGCTCTAAGACAGCTAACCCACAACTTTCCGTTCCGACAAATATTGCTACATTGGATTCGGGCTTGGCTACAGACACTTACTCAAACCTCTTCATCGGGAATACCCAAGAAGGATTGACACGTGTAGATGACAAAGGTGTGGCGCAAAACGCGATGGCATCAGATATTAAAGTCTCTGATGATGGCTTAACATATACCATCACTTTGCGTGATGACTTGAAATGGTCAAATGGCGATGAATTGACAGCAAAAGACTTCCTTTATTCATGGCAACGTGCTGTAAACCCTGCAACAGGTTCACAATACGCTTACTTGCTTGGTAACATCAAGAACGCCAATGAAATTAACACAGGTAAGATTAAAGACCTCAATCAGTTGGGTGTAAAAGCTAATGGCGACCACGAGTTGGTGATTACTTTGACACAACCAACACCATACTTTAAATTCCTCTTGGCAAACAGCGTTTACTACCCTGTAAACAAATCAGCGGTTGAAGAATTTGGTAAACAATATGGAACTTCATCTGATAAAGTCGTTTACTCTGGACCATTCATCTTCAAAAAAGATGCTGGTTGGACAGGGACAAACAACAGTTATTCTCTTGTGAAAAACCCAGATTACTATGACAAAGACAATGTAAAATCAGACGAAATTGATTACACTGTTCAATCTAACCCGAATACAGCGGTTCAACTCTTCAAACAAGGAAAATTGGACCAAGCCAGCTTAGGTACGATGGACTTATACAATGCTAATAAAGGTTACAATGATGGTAAAGATCTTGTTGTCTTGAAAGAAGCAACTACAGCTTACCTTCAATATAACCAATCAGGCGGTGGTACAACAAGCCCAGAAGTCGCTAAAGCATTGCAAAATAAAAATATCCGTGATGCTTTGAATCTTGCGACTGACCGTAAGAGTATCGTTGATCAATTCATTCCAGCGGGTACAGTAGCACAAACATTCACACCAGCAGGTATGTCTGTCACAGCAGATGGTAAAGACTTTGCTGAATTTGCAAAACAAGATTACAACTTCGATGCTGCAAAAGCTAAAGAACTTTGGGAAAAAGGTCTGAAAGAAATTGGTGTTACATCACTGAACATTCAGTACACAACCGATGCTGATGCACCTGTATCAAAATCAGTCGCTGACTTCTTGCAAGCTTCACTTTCTAAAACATTGCCAGGCTTGACACTTACTCAAAAAATCGTACCTTTCCAACAACGTTTGAAAGATTCACAAAACCAAAACTTTGATATCGTTCTTTCACTCTGGGGTGGTGACTACGCTGAACCATCAACATTCTTGCAACTCTTTGCAGATGGCTCAGGTTATAACGATGGTAAATTTGTAAATCCTGCATATCAAGCAGCTTGGACAAAAGCATCAACATTGCCAGTAGTCTTGGATGACAAAGCACGTGATGCAGCATATAAAGATGCTGAAGCAGCACTCTTTAATGAATCAAGCATCAACCCATTGTATTACCGTGCAACACCAGCGCTCCGTAACCAACACCTTAAAGGTTTGCAATTCAACTCAACAGGTTTGTCTTACGATCTCAAAGGTGTTTACATCGAAAAATAGTAGGCACTAACATCAAACGAATAAGTAGGGCTTATGAGGCCTACTTTTCGTGTTTTTATTAAGGAATTTTTATATGTTAGCTAAATATCTTGTAAAACGTATCTTATTGATGCTCTTAACATTATTTGTAGTTATTACAGCGACTTTCTTCCTGATGCAGGTAATGCCAGGAACACCCTTTAATAACCCCAAATTAACCCCAGAGCAAATTCAACAACTAAATGTGGCATATGGTTTAGATAAACCTCTTATTGTGCAGTACTTCATTTATCTCCAGAATGCTTTCACGGGTAACTTCGGTACATCATTTACCTTTGCCAACCAACCTGTAAGCACAATGATCGCACAACGTCTTCCGGTTTCAGCACAACTTGGTTTCCAAGCCTTGATTATCGGTGTCGTTGTCGGAACATTCTTTGGTGTTGTTGCTGCCCGCTTTAAAAATACATGGGTCGATGGACTTTTGAGTATCATTTCTACAGTCTTCTTCTCAGTACCTTCCTTCATTGTAGGTACTTTACTCCTCCTTTACTTTGGTTACACTTGGGAACTTCTTCCAGTATCAGGCTGGGGAACGTTTGCGCAGACTATCTTACCGTCGCTTGCGCTCTCCTTTGCTCCAATGTCACAGGTCATGAGTTTTGTCCGTGCACAGATGATTGAGTCGCTTTCATCAGACTATATCCTCTTGGCACGTGCCAAAGGTTTATCTGATCGTGAAGTCTTATGGAAACATGCGATCCGTAACTCATTGATTCCAATGCTGACACTTATTGGCCCAATGAGTGCCGGGCTCTTGACAGGTTCTGTCCTCATCGAGTCAATTTTCTCGATTCCTGGTATCGGTCAACAGTTTGTACAGTCGATTCCTTCAAAGGACTTCCCTGTCATCATGGGTACTACAGTTGTCTATGCCGTAATGTTGATGGCGATGATTTTGATCACCGATATTATTACAGCATTTGTTGATCCACGTGTACGTTTGGACTAGAAAGGAGGGGAGAAAATGGAAAATATTAACAGCAAATTTAAACTTGTAACAAACCGTGATTTTGAAGCGAGTGAAATGATCGCAAAACCTGCCCTCACTTTTTGGCAAGATGCATGGCGACGTTTTAAGAAAAATAAAGTAGCAATGGTAGCGATGGTTGTCGTTATCTTCACCCTGTTGTTCTCTGTGGTTTCAACATTTTTTGTCCCACAATCAGCAGCCAATAACTTTGATCCGAATGCGGTTCAAACCTATAAAAACTTACCTCCTAAGCTAGGAAATGTAAATATTCCTGGTTGGAACGGTAATTTTGCAGCACCAGGAAGCACAATCGCAGAAGACCTGTACCAAGTACAAAATGTACCAGAAGGTGAATCTTTTATCTTTGGTACAGACTCTTTAGGACGTTCGATTGCTAAACGTACAATCGTTGGTTTGCGTATTTCCTTGATTATCGCTTTTGCCTCTATCGTCTTTGACGTACTGATCGGGATTACTTATGGTTTAATCTCCGGTTGGATTGGCGGAAAAGTGGACACGGTCATGCAACGTATCATTGAGATTATCAGCTCTATTCCAAGTTTGGTTATTGTAACCATGTTCGGTCTCCTACTTGGGCAAGGTATTGTTTCAATCGTCCTTGCTATTGGTCTCTTTATCTGGACAGGTATCGCCCGACAGGTAAGGAATATGACCCTGTCTCTTAAGGAACGTGAGTTTGTTCTTGCTGCGAAGACCTTAGGGGCCAGCCCGTTCAAAATCATGGTTAAACACCTTATTCCAAACATGTTAGGTGTTATTATCGTACAAATTATGTTTGATATTCCATCGGTAATTTTCTTTGAAGCGGTTCTTTCGGCGATTAACTTGGGGGTTAAACCACCAACAGCATCGCTAGGTTCATTGATTTCAGATGGTATTCAAAGCTTGCAATTCTATCCATTCCAAGTTGCAGTACCTGCAGTAGTCTTGTCTCTCCTGTCACTCGCCTTCTTCCTCTTTGGTTACGGCTTACGTGACGCTTTCGATCCAAAATCAGGCCAAGACTAAGAAATGAGGAAGTAAAATGACTGAAAAAGAAGAAAAAGTACTTGAAGTAAAAAATCTGCATGTTCATTTCAAAACATATGCTGGGAAGGTCAAAGCCATCCGTGATGTTTCGTTTGATTTGAAAAAAGGGGAAACCTTAGCTATCGTTGGTGAATCAGGTTCTGGTAAATCTGTCACTACGAAAACGCTTATGGGCCTCAATGCAGCAAATGCCGAAATCCCTCAAGGAGAGATTCTCTTTAAAGGGCGTAATCTCTTAGACATCAAAGAAGAAGATTGGCAAAAGATTCGCGGTAATGAAATCTCGATGATTTTCCAAGATCCGATGACTTCGCTTGATCCAACCATGCGTATTGGTAACCAAATTGCTGAGCCATTGATCAAGCACAGAGGAATGAAGAAGAAAGAAGCTTTAGTAAAAGCTTTGGAATTGATGAAAGCTGTAGGGATTCCCCAAAGTGAGCAGCACATTAATGACTATCCACACCAATGGTCGGGAGGGATGCGCCAACGTGCAGTTATTGCGATCGCGCTTGCAGCTGATCCAGAAATTCTTATCGCAGATGAACCAACGACAGCTTTGGACGTTACTATTCAAGCGCAAATCATGCAAATGATGTCAGAGCTTCAACAGCGTATCGAATCATCAATTATCTTTATCACCCATGATTTGGGTGTAGTGGCTGGTTTTGCTGATCGTGTGGCCGTGATGTATGCAGGCGAGATTGTGGAGTATGGAACAGTAGAAGAAATCTTCTATAACCCACAACATCCTTATACATGGGGACTTCTCGATTCTATGCCAACGGTGGATACTGATGTTGAACGTTTGGTTTCCATTCCAGGGACACCTCCAGACTTGCTCAATCCCCCTAAAGGCGATGCTTTTGCCTTGCGTAACCAACACGCTCTCGAAATCGACTTTGAAGAAGAACCACCTTATTTTGAAGTGTCACCAACACATCAAGTAAAATCATGGCTCTTAGATGAACGCTCACCAAAAGTTCTGCCATCTGAAAATATCCAACAACGCTGGACCCGTTGGGAAAAAATGAAAATGAAGGGAAATGCTGAATAATGACTGAAGAAAGAAAAAAACTTGTCGAATTCAAAGGTGTTGACCTGGTTTTCAACAAAGGAAAAAAGAATGTTAATAAAGCCATTAATGACGTTTCCTTTCATATCTATGAGGGAGAAACCTTTGGCCTTGTAGGTGAATCTGGTTCAGGTAAAACTACAATCGGCCGTGCGATCATGAAGCTTTACGACATCAATAAAGGAGAAATCCACTTTAACGGTAATGATGTCAGCAAGATTAAAGGTGCTGAGCTGAAAAAATTCCGTGAAAAAGTACAAATGATTTTCCAAGATCCACAAGCCTCACTGAATGGCAGAATGCGGGTCAAAGACATCATCGCTGAAGGTATTGATGTAAACGGGTTGGCTAAGAATAACGAAGACCGTACAGAAAAGGTCAAAGAACTTCTTAAACTCGTTGGTCTTAACCAAGACCACATGACACGTTATCCTCATGAATTCTCAGGAGGACAACGTCAACGTATCGGTATCGCCCGTGCCTTAGCGGTAAACCCTAAATTCATCGTGGCTGATGAGCCAATCTCAGCTTTGGATGTCTCTATTCAGGCACAGGTTGTTAACTTGATGCGTGATATTCAGGAAAAAGAAGGCTTGACTTATCTGTTCATCGCCCATGATTTATCTATGGTAAAATACATCTCTGACCGAATCGGAGTGATGCACTGGGGTAAAATTCTGGAAATCGGAACATCTGATCAGGTTTACAATAATGCATTACACCCTTATACGCAATCTTTGTTGAGTGCCATTCCTGCGCCGGATCCTATCTCAGAGCGTAGCCGTGTCCCACAAGCTTATGATCCAACAACAGAGTTGGATGGTCAGCCACGTGAATTGCGTGAGATTACGCCAGGACACTTTGTTCTTTCGACAGAAGAAGAAGCCGAAGAATACAGAAAAATTGCAATGGTATAAAAATAACTGCACCTTGAAAGGTGTAGTTTTTTTATCAACCCCAGAAAAGCATCTGGGGACTATTTTATTATTGAATTTACCTTAAATGGTATAAAATGAAGTTAAGGTGAGTCACAGTATTTTTATAAATGAAAGAGGAAAGAGGAAGGATGATGAACTTTTTTACTGAAATTATAAGTAACCAAATTTTAATCACGGCCATCGTGGGATGGTTTGCTGCACAAATCATCAAAATTATTGTCGATATCTTTCGGTATCGTAAACTGGATTGGCGATTGCTTTTCGCGACAGGCGGTATGCCGAGCTCGCACAGTGCTTTAGTAGTTTCTATGACAACAGCGACAGGTCTTTCGCAAGGTTTTGACTCCGCTGTATTTGCTGTTGCTACTGTTTTTGCATTCGTCGTGATGTATGATGCGCAAGGAATAAGACGTCAAGCAGGGACACATGCTTATATTTTAAATATCATTATCAAAACAATCGAAAACCCTAAGATAAATGCAGAAAAAGCCTTGAAAGAACTTCTAGGTCATACACCTTTTCAAGTCTTGGGTGGAGCAATTTTAGGAATTATTGTGGCCCTTTTAATGAATTAAAGAGATAACAAACCTCCTAAAAGCCGTATAGCAATTGATAAAGAACAGTTTCCCTGTTTTTTTGCTATAATAATAAGGCATATATTTTGATAAGAATAGGTTAAAAAATGAATAGAGCAGAAGAAATAAAAAAACGCCGTACCTTTGCCATCATCAGTCACCCGGATGCTGGTAAAACAACAATAACAGAACAACTCCTTAAATTTGGTGGAGCAATCCGTGAGGCCGGAACGGTCAAAGCACGTAAAACAGGAAATTTTGCAAAATCGGACTGGATGGACATTGAAAAAGAACGTGGAATTTCCGTGACTTCATCAGTTATGCAGTTTGATTATGCTGGCAAGCGCGTGAACATCTTGGATACACCAGGGCACGAGGACTTCTCTGAGGATACCTATCGTACTTTGATGGCCGTTGATGCTGCGGTCATGGTTATTGATAGCGCCAAAGGTATCGAGGCCCAAACCAAAAAACTTTTCCAAGTTGTAAAACGCCGTGGCATTCCTGTATTTACCTTTATTAATAAATTGGACCGTGATGGTCGTGAACCGCTAGACTTACTGAGTGAATTAGAAGATATCTTGGGTATCGCTTCTGTGCCTATGAACTGGCCAATCGGTATGGGGAAAAACTTCCAAGGGCTCTATGACTTTTATAACAAACGTATCGAAGTTTATCAACCTGAAAATGGCGAGCGCTTCATTGAGTTTGGGGAAAATGGTGAAATTGATGCCAGCCATCCCCTGACAAGTAATCCTTTCTATGCGCAAGCTATGGAAGATGCCGAGCTCTTACTTGATGCCGGGAATGAATTTGATGAAAAGGAAGTACTTGCTGGTCAGTTGACACCTGTCTTCTTTGGTTCGGCCTTGACAGACTTTGGGGTTGAAACCTTCTTGGATACTTTCTTAACTTATGCGCCAGAGCCAAATGGACATAAGACTGTTGAGGATGAAATTATCGATCCATTACGTGAAGAATTCTCAGGTTTTGTCTTTAAAATTCAAGCCAACATGGATATTCGTCACCGCGACCGTATTGCCTTTGTGCGGATTGTATCGGGTGAATTTGAGCGAGGAATGGGCGTAAAACTCCTTCGGACAGGGAAACAAGTCAAACTTTCAAATGTGACTCAGTTTATGGCAGAATCTCGTGAAAATGTCGAAAATGCGGTAGCAGGTGACATCATTGGGGTTTACGATACAGGAACTTACCAGGTTGGTGATACACTGACCACAGGTAAACTTAAAACACCTTTTGAACCACTACCAACTTTTACACCAGAACTCTTTATGCGCGTGACTGCTAAAAATGTCATGAAGCAAAAATCATTCCAAAAAGGGATTGAGCAGTTGGTGCAAGAAGGGGCGATACAGCTCTACAAAACTTATACGACTGGGGAAATCATGCTTGGTGCGGTAGGTCAACTGCAATTTGAAGTTTTCAAACACCGTATGGAGAATGAGTACAATTCAGAAATTATCATGACACCAATGGGCAGCAAAACAGTTCGCTGGATTAAACCCGAAGATTTAGATGAAAAAATGTCGTCAAGCCGTAATATCTTGGCACGAGATCGCTTCGATCATCCACTCTTCCTCTTTGAAAATGACTTTGCCATGCGTTGGTTTAAAGATAAATACCCTGATGTGGAGTTGATGGAGCAATTTTCTGTTTAATATTCTGACAAATTACTTGAAAAGTCCCTGTGGGGACTTTTTTTGTATATGGAATGAGTATTTTTAAAAAATATAGTACAATGATATATAATCGAAAAGGAAATGAAATGAAAAACAATTTTTTAAAAATAACAGGGTTGATAGCCTTATTTTTTATGCTTTCCAGTTTAAGCATTACTAAAATTATTCCAGAACAAGTGACTCTTGCACAGCCGGTAAATATTGCCATAAAGGTTTATTATGTGCTGGGCGGATTTGGGCTTATCTATTTATTCTTGACACTGCTTAAAAATAGGTCCCTTTGGTTTACCCACTTAAGAAATAGAAAAGTAGTAAAACGGAATAGTCTCTACCTTATTCCGATCATTTTCATTGCATATTTTATTTTTCATCTCTTCATGATTTTGACGGAGAATATTAACAATGTTGACTTTACTTGGACCTATATTTCTTTAAATTTGAACCTGCTGGTAGAGCGCTATATACCATTGATTCTTATCTTTATAGTAGGAATTCTTTTAATCATTAAAATTCCTGAATCTAAAAAACCTCGGAAGCTTTTCAGTTGGGTACCAACCCTGAAGCGGGAGGATGTTTTTGTTTCCCTCCTTACGAGCTTAGCCTTCAGTGATTATCTGGTACGTCGATTAATCTGGAATACAAGTTTTGGTGCTCGTAATTCTCGTGGTGTTTATCAGCTTTTATATTCTTCAGAGAGAATTTTAGCTCGGTACGATTTCATGAGATTGTTTGGCGACTACATCTTCGTTTTTCTTGTTATCTTTATCGTAAGTTATTTGATTTTTAAAGGGACGAGTGCCTTCTTCACAAATAAAAACAATTTTGCCTTGGCTTTCACGAGTAGCTTATTTTGGGCGATTATTTTTAACTTTCTTATCCAGAGTGCAATCAAGTCGGAGAGTAGTGTGCCCTTACACGGGACTGTGGTTGCAGGAGCAACAATGTTCCAAATTATCGTTTTGAGTCTGATTTTTATGCTTGTCTATCTGCTTATCAACCGTTATGTAGCAGCGACAGCGCTTGTCATTGTCGCAGGGGCACTTTTTAGTTTTGCCAATATGATTAAGTTCTCTGAGCGTCAAGAACCAATCTATGTTTCAGAACTGTCTTGGCTTTCTAACCCTCAGACACTCCTGTCCTTTGTGGATGGGAAGTTGATTATGATAGCGATGGGAGTGCTAATTGTTCTTATATTAGCCGTTGTCTTTTTGAGCAGAAAGTTCTTTACAGGAAAATTAATGACTTGGAAAGTACGCGGACTGGTACTTGGAGCTGTTATTTTGGTTTATCTTCCAATCTATCAAAACTTCAAAACTTTTACAAAACCAGCTGAACAAATAAATACTCCATTGCTTACACGCTACATCAATGTTGCCAACGGGGATGTACTGTGGAAAGGTTCGCCTAATACCGCAAGGACAAAATCTTTGGCTTATGTTTGGTTGAGACAAATCTATGGTGAAGCAATGGAGGAGCCTGCCGGATACAGTAAAGAAAAAATCAAAGAAATTGAAGACAAATACAGTAAACGCGCTGAAGAAATCAATACCAAACGTATGCACGATATTCAAGAGCAAACTGTCATTTATATTTTGAGTGAGTCCCTATCGAACCCTAACCGTATCCAAGGGATTACCTTATCGGAAAACCCTCTGCAAAATATTGATAACATCAAAGAGAGTGCTACAGGCGGTCTCATGTATTCTAACGGGTATGGCGGAGGAACAGCAAATATGGAGGCTCAAACCTTAGATGGCTTGCCGATGGTTAATTACTCAAGCCAAGTTTCTATTATAAATTCTGATGTTTTACCAAGTATTCCCTTTATTCCTTCTATTTCGAATTACTTCCCAAATAAGATTGCGCTTCATCCAGAAAATGCAACCAATTATAATTGTAATTCAATCTATAGTAAACTTGGTTTCGATCATTTCTATGCGCTCTCGGGCACAGACAAAGCTGATTTATTAACTAACCAAGAAACACTCGATGGCAAGGTTTCAGATGCTCAAACTTATAGAGATGTTTTAGAGAAAATTGATCCCTCTAAATCACAATTCTTTAGTGTTTTGACCATGCAAAATCATATGCCATATACGAGCTATTCTGGTTCCTCTACTATCACTGCTTCAGGTGAAGGTTATTCTGAAGCTCAAAATAAACTTCTGGAGAATTATGTTCGTAAGATTTCGGATACAGATAAGGCAACCAAAGAATTCTTGACAGAACTTGAGAAGATTGATAAAAAAATTACTCTGGTTTTCTATGGCGACCATTTGTCAAATGTCTTTCCTTCTGACTATGCTGGCTTCAAAGAGGATCCACTAAATGCTTATAAGACAGATTACTTCATCTGGACCAACAAAGGAAACACTACCAATAAACAAGTGGACTTAAGTTCAGCAACCTTTACGCCAGCTTTATTTGAAGCAACAGGCTCCAAAGTTTCACCTTACTATGCTCTCTTGTCAGATGTGATGTGGGAAGTTCCGGCAGCTTATAACTCGCCTCTATCTTCAACAGTAACCTTGACAGAAGAGCAAAGCAAACGTATGGAAGATTTGAAGTTGGTACAATATGACTTAACCTCTGGTAAACATTATTTGAAAGAAGATTCTCCTTTCTTCAAATTGGAAAAATAAAAAGCGCTTCAAGGAGTGCTTTTTTATTGGCTCTTTTGATGCTAAAAAAAATTTTAAAAAAATAAAAAAGGTAAGCATTTACATCTTTAAAAGTATGATATAATAGTCAAGTTATATATTCAGGCGAGTTAAGACAAAGATTTTTTCGCCTGTAACTGAGCTTTCGAGCTTGGTCGTCATATTTGCCAGTGGCAAATTTAGAAAATTATAGGTGAAACAATTGAAATTCAACGAACTCGGCCTTTCAGAAGGCATTGTCGAGACGCTTACAGCTATCGGTTATGAGCAACCAACGCCAATCCAAGAGCAAACGATTCAACTCGCGCTCTCAGGACGTGACGTTCTTGGACAAGCTCAAACAGGTACTGGTAAAACAGCTGCTTTTGGCCTTCCAACAATCGAAAAAATTAATCCAGAAAATAAAGCGATTCAAGCTCTTGTAATCGCCCCAACACGTGAACTTGCAGTTCAAGGACAAGAAGAACTTTTCCGCTTTGGTAAATCTAAAGGGCTTAAAGTCCGCACTGTTTTTGGTGGTTCAAGCATCGAAAAACAAATCAAAGCTTTGCGCTCAGGTGCTCATATCGTTGTGGGTACACCGGGACGTATGGTTGACTTGCTCAAACGTAAAGCGCTTGACCTCTCACATCTTGAAACATTGATTCTTGATGAAGCAGATGAAATGCTTAACATGGGCTTCCTTGAGGATATCGAATTCATCATCGGCAAAACACCAGCAGAACGTCAAACATTGCTCTTCTCAGCAACTATGCCAAATGACATCAAAAAAATCGGTGTCAAATTCATGAAGAATCCAGAGCATATCAAAGTTGCGGCTAAAGAAATGACTGCTGACCGTATCGATCAATACTTTATCAAGACAAAAGAATTTGAAAAATTTGATGTCTTGACACGTTTGCTTGATGTTGAACGTCCAGAACTCGCTATTGTCTTTGGACGTACAAAACGTCGTGTGGATGAAATCACACGTGGTTTGAAATTACGTGGTTATCGTGCTGAAGGTATTCACGGTGACTTGGACCAAAACAAACGTTTACGCGTTTTACGCGATTTCAAAGGTGGCCACTTGGATATCTTGGTTGCTACTGACGTTGCAGCCCGTGGACTTGACATCTCAGGTGTAACCCACGTTTACAACTACGACATTACCCAAGACCAAGAAAGCTATGTTCACCGTATCGGTCGTACAGGTCGTGCCGGTAAGTCAGGTCGTTCTGTAACCTTTGTTAGTTACAATGAAATGGGTTATCTCCGTGCCATTGAAAAATTGACCAAGAAAGAAATGAAGGGCATGCGTCCACCAACAAAAGAAGATGCTTATCAAGCCAGTCTTTCTGTTGCCATGGATGAAATCAAACGTGACCTCCAAGACGGTAGCCTTAAAGGCAAGTTGACAAAATTTGATGCTGATGCAGAACAACTCATGGCAGAATACGATGTCAAAGAATTGGTTGCTATGCTTATCCAAAGCCGTGTGAAAGACCCTGACACAATGCCAGAAGTCCAAATAACAGCAGAACGCCCATTGCCATTTAATGGTGAAGGCAAAGGCTTCAAGGGCAAAGGTAAAGGCAGCAACAAAGGTGGCGGCCGTTATGGACGTGATCGTAACAACAACCGCGGTGGCCGTGGTGGCGATCGTGATGGCAAGGGCGGTTACCGTGGCAAAGGCGGCGACCGTGACCGCGACGACAAGAAACGCAACTGGCGTGATCGTGACGATAAAAAACGGGACTACTACAAAAAAGACCGTAAACCAAAAACACAAGGTAGCGAAAAACAAGCTGGCTTCGTAATGCGTAATCGCGGCGATAAATAAATAGAAAAAACGCTCAAAACGGCATTTGAATAGCTGTCTTGAGCGTTTTTTTTTTAGAACGAATATGAAAAAAGGAAAAGTAAAGCAGTATTTGAGGATATGTCATGACAATGTTATAATAATGTCATAGCCAAGTGAGATTGATCCCTCGCTTGTCTTGTAAGTCTGTTTAACTGGAACAAATAGCGTGCCCTTCACACAATCCAAGACATGGGAGGTTAACACTATGAGGGAAAGGAAAGCATGGGATGCTTGTTATCTATGTTGCTCTTGCGATATCGATAGTTCTTAGGGCTTGGGGTCGTTTCAAAATTGACTCATCAATAGCTGATAGAATTAAAAAAACGTCTCGCAGGAGACGTTAAAGACAAGAGTTCCAAGACTTACGCTGGGAGCTACGGCAATAGCTCTCAGCTTTTATTTTAGTATATCAAAACGCGTAAATAAAGTCAATAAGAGTAGCTACAACTGTGGCAGAGAGAATATTCCCAACTCATAGGGAAGTATCCAAAAACAAAAACGCAAATTTATGAGAGCCAACAAAGGCTCTCATTTTTTTTTTTTTTTTTTTTCATAATCCTCACATATCTTTTTTATTTTCAATATTAATTTTATATAATTGTTATGTAACTGAAATGTAACTATATAAATATTAGAAATGTTATATATATATCTGTAACTCAAAATTTATATGAAGTGAGAAATCATACTTTGGATAGAAAGGAGGAAAGGAATGGACAAGACACCCAACCCGCTCGATACTCTGAAAAATTGGGATCTGAGTGGTGGCGGCAAGTTTACCTTGGATGCTCTTGAATTTTCACCGGACATCCAAGACCTTCTCGATGAAGTGGAACTCATCCTCTCAGCCAGCGAAGCACGGCTGAAGGATGCCCCATCAGAATCAGCCCCATCAGAATCAGCCCCATCAGAATCAGCCCCATCAGAATCAGCCCCATCAGAATCAGCCCCATCAGAATCAGCCCCATCAGAATCAGCCCCATCAGAATCAGCCCCATCAGAATCAGCCCCATCAGAATCAGCCCCATCAGAAATCTTGCGCAACAAAAGTCCGGCAGTTGTGCCCGACAGCAACGACATAGTTAAGGAGCAACCACCTACAGCTGTAGCTGTGGGAAAGGATGTGCTACATACTGATCCCCAAAAGCCTTACCATTGTTATACCGCCTTTCCTCAAGAGGCAAGGCGTTATCCGACACTGGTCGTCAGTCAGATGACGGTATCGCCGGCGGCGCGCTCGGAGTTTTATCATCGGCACAGTCCACAGCTGGCTTTTGAGGATTATGGCAGTAACCAGCCAGCAAAGCCCAAATCAAAAGGCGCTAGCCTTGTGAGCAATGCTTTTTTCTACCTTATCATCATCGTGCTTTTGGTCTTTGTCGAATCACGCTTAATCTTGCAGGATGAAGCCAGTAAGCCCATCAATATAGGTGGTTTTTCGCCCATGACTGTATTGTCTAACTCTATGCGCAGCGTTTATCCACGAAATACCTTCCTCCTGACTCGACAGGTGGATGCTAATACACTGGATATCGGTGATGATATTACCTTTATCACCGAGTCCGATCGAGTGGTGACCCACCGTATCACAGGCATCGAGGAAAATCATCTGCGGACCCGTGAGCGAGGTTTCACGACTAAGGGGACGGACAACCAGCGTGAAGATGCCGATATGGTCCATGCCAGCAACATCATCGGGCAGGTTATCTTTTCCAGCTATCCGCTGGGGCGCGCCATTCACTTTATCCGAAACAATCTGATTGTTTCAGTTATCGTCATGTTAATTGCTACCTTGTTGCTCCATGAGATTATCAACTATATCCTTTTGGCATTGAAACAGCGGAAGTTGAAAAAGAAAAAAGGTGGACGGCAAGCGCATGATGTGACAGAAAGCGAGGTGCGGACATATGAAACAGCGCACGAAGTTTTTTGAGAAATGGGCTTTGCAAAAGTACACTCTAGCTGTCAAAGCCTCCCCAAAAAGCTTGCGCTTTCTGTGGCATTACAAGAAAAGGCATATCATTTTCGTCCTTCTTCTGACAACATTAAGTCTTAGCGTGAGTGGCACCTTTGCCTTTACCAACTTCGGACAACGTGTGCTGGGTATAACTTCTCATCAAGCACCGCCCGGTGCACGCTTGCATGATGACTTTGAGGGTTTTGGTCATCTGACCAATGGGTCAGGTAGAGTAAACAAAGATATCTATGTGGAGAACTTCTCCTCAAGAAAAATCTTGGCTCGAGTGCGTCTGAGCGAGTACATGGAGCGTGGACAGGGCGCGGGCGAGCTGACAGGCAATCAAGCGAGGCCACTGGAAGGTGCAGGTTTGGAGCAAGCCCAGCTTACTGATCACAACTCTTGGGCGGTTGTTAAACCTGAGCGCGCGAGCAACTCTACGATGGCGGACTTTGTCACGCTCTATCTGGGCGATGACAATAGTCGTCCGAAAATCTTCATGCCGACCTTTAACCAAAACAATCACAGTACCGAGTCCAATACCACAGGAGACGGGCGTGAAGGGCAGACAGGAGGATTCAACACTGACTTAGGGATACCGATGCCCGGCACGCACGACCAGTGGACCAAGGGACAAAAGCATACGTCCGACTTACGCACTTGGGACAAGGCAGCAGAAGTAGAGGTGGTGATACCTGATGTGATCCACATGGCACAGGCAACGGTCCAGTCCGACTATGGCGGCTACATGACCCTGCAGGAATGGCAGAGCACAGGTAAGCCGACTGGCAACTTCTGGGTGCATGATGATAACGGTTGGCTTTACTGGGCGACATGGTTGCCCCAGCGCACAGCGACCAGTCTTCTACTGGATGCTCTAGAGGTGGACTTTGACACCAAAGACACCTACTACGGGATTTATGCCGAGTCCGACTTGGCAACATCCGAGGATGTGGGCGACTGGACAGGAGTTTCGCCCTCAGCGCAAACACTCCTCGACAAAATCATCAACTAAAGAAAAAGACAACTAAAGGAGGATACTATCACACGGAAAAATACCGTCTCTATAAAGTTTCAACACTCAAAAAATAAAAAAAGAAAAGGAATTATGATTTTATGAAAGATAGAACCAAAAAACTCCTCAAGATTGGTGGCCTTGCTGCGGCGCTTGCCTTGATCGGTGGAACTTTCGCCTTTACCAACTTCGGACAGCGTGTCCTCAATATCACGGAAGACACCAACCGTCCAGAGCACGGTGGACGTGTTCATGACTATTTTGATGATGCTTCAGGCAACAAAGACGTATTTGCTGAAAACTTTGGGACACAGCCTATCTTTGTCCGGGTGAAGTTGACCGAGTTGATGACCAAGAACGACATCTCGGTCGTACCCGGCGTTGACCCTACAAGTAATCCTGAAGAGTGGCCAGCTTATATCCCTCAGATAGATGATGCAGAAAATCTAAGTGGATATCGTGTCCCTGTAGAAGCCGGACAATCTCATCCTCTAGATACCTATTACCGTCTGGCCTTAGGAAATCCAGCGCATGGCGCGAATCGTCCATGGTTTATGCCGACGTTTAACCTCACTGATAACGACGAATCTGCCGCAGCAGGGACAGCCCATGATGTTGCAGGAGGAGGAGTTACGCATCCAGGAGCGGGTACAGCTGGCTATTGGCAAGCCAATCAAGTATCTAATGCGCTTGATGACCGACTCCCCCCTGGTGGTACAGACTCTCCAGAGGAGCACCCAACTCGTCAAGTGCTTAATCAAGACCATAATGTCATCACTTTTGCTCAATGGCAGCATATGAGAAATGATTCAGTAGAATTTCCGGATTTCTCAGCGATAGGAAACTACTGGGTTGTTGATGAAACTACAGGTTGGGCTTACTGGGCAAATATCTTAGAGCCTGGTCAAGCGACTAGCTTCTATGTCGATGCGAAGCTCCCACAAGGTGATGAGAATCCCCGTACAGGGCTTTATGGTATCAGCGGTGACTGGAATTACACGCTTCATGTGATGGGAGGATTTGCAGGAACTACTGAAAGCAATGTAGTTGAGTTAATTGATTCAACTAACGATGAAAGAGGACATTTAGTCTGGGAACGTGTGGCAGAAGAACTTGAGCTTGAGGGATGGAATTTCTAAAAAACATAAAGATAATATTTCAGAAGGCATTTTGAACTAAAACTTCACTAAAGAAAGGAGGACAGGTTTTGAGTAAATTCCAGCAGATTTTTCGCGGACTGGTAGCTAAACGCCCTGTCCTCTTTTCGCTACTTTGTTTGTTATTATTTGCCACAGGGATAACAGGAACCTGGGCTTGGAGCAGCGATAGACAAAGCGCCATCAATGACGGACAGGTACAGACCGCCAAGCGTACCGTCCAGCTACTCAAGCTGGAGCGAGATACAGCAGGAAACACAACCAACATCCCTGTCCCCGGCGCCGACTTTGCCCTCTATGAAATCACTCAGCAAGACCCCGAAGTTTATGAGCAAGTCGTACTAGAGGACGAAGCGCTCTGGACCACCGATGCGGACGGGCGGATAAGTGTTGCCTTGCCACCGGGGCGGTACTTCTTCCGTGAAGTCCGTCTGCCTTATGGCTTTGCACCCGATAAGGACCAGCAAGGACAGGAGGTAAAGCGCTACGACTTCACGGTTGAGCCCAGCACACCCAACGGCTCTACGGTCGTTACCGCCTACAACCGCCGGCTCTCAGGCGACCTCATCATCGAAAAGACACTGGAAAACGACGACGGGCGCGAGCTTTCCGAGCTGCAAGGCGCGCAAAAGTTTGAATTTCGCGTGACCTTCTCTGATGGGGGCACGTACAGCTACCAGATCAATGGCGAGGGCGAGGAACATCCGCTGGCTTCAGGCGAGACCTTGAAGCTCCGCCACGGTCAGCGAGCTGTCTTTACCGCTCTACCTGTCGGACTGTACTACGAGGTTGAGGAAGTTGGGTTTCAGCATGGGCAAGCCCATAATACCTCGGGTAATATCAACCATGAAGCACCGTCTGTCGTAGCTTTTACCAACTTTGGTAAGACACGCACGCTTGATATTAAGAAAGAAGTGATAAACTTTGACGGCTCTGAGGTGACCGAAGAACAAAAGCTACTTGAGTTTGAATTTACCGTCCAACTTCCTGATGTGCCAGAAGATGCTAGCTTTCGCTACACCACAAACCGCTACCAAATCGACGATGATCCGGAGAATGACGACGACATTCGTGAAGGCAAGCTTGCGCATGGCGACACGATAAAGCTCCGTCATGGCGAGATTCTCACTATCCATGACTTACCCATCGGTACTTCCTATAGGGTCAGCGAGTTAGGCAGGGAAGACTTTGTCTCTGAGACAGAGTATGTCTCTGGAGAGATAGTGGCAGATACCGCGAGCAACCGCCATCTCTTCCGCAATATCTATCAGCCTGAGGGTCAGTTGCCAAGCTTTACAGCACTTGCTTTTACCAAGTTCCTCTACTCGGATGATCCTGCCGATCTCAAAGAATACTTTGAGTTTGAGGTGATACTTGAACCTCATGAAGGGCAGACTTTCCAGTACAGGATTATTGAAGGCGATAAAGAAGGGGACTTAATCGACTTCGTCTCAGGCGATATTATCCGCCTACGCCACGGTCAGAAAGCCCTCTTTCAGGATTTGCCACCGGGCTTGACCTACAGGTTGCGCGAAATTTCCACCGACCCTTATATCGAAGCCCTACAAGAAATCAAGGGGCACACGGTCAATGTGACCAAGGAAGAGCAAGTCGACAAGGTGCATAAGACGGAAAAGACTGTCGAGATGGAAACTAATGATGATGCGGATGATTCTGATGACTCTGACGAAGTTCCTGCTGATAATAACGACTTGCATGTCGTGCGTTTCCCCAACTACCGTACCCCGACCGAGCGCGCCAAGTTGATTTTGGAAAAGCTTGTCGAAGGTGTGGGTTATGACGCAGGTCACGAGTTTGTGTTTGACCTCTATATCAATGATGTGAAAGACCGGGAGATTCGCCTGCGCAGTGGTGAGAGTTCTGTACCTATCGAGCTGGAGCTGGGCGACCGTTGGCGAGTGGTCGAGCATGACAGCTTTGATGCGGGCTTCAGCCAGCAGAGCATTGAGTATGGCACAGGAAGCGTGGAGGATGAACATCGCAATCGTAATATCTATGTCCGCCAGACCAACCGCTATCTCCGCTCAAACATTTCCCTTTCAGGACAAAAGACTTGGGAAAAACCTGACAGTGTGCAAGTGCCTGAGCAAATCACAGTACAGCTCCTGCAAGATGATATGGTCGTCCGTCAGACCGATGTGACCGGTCCGGACTGGACTTACCGCTTCGAAAATTTGTCCAAGTTTGACGAGGCGGGCGAGGAGATAGACTATCGTATTCGCGAAGTGCCGATTTCTGGCTGGCAAACCAAAACTAAGGCGGGGTCTATCGATCTGCATAACACATGGATACCGCCAGTTAAGGCGCAGTTAGAGATTGAAAAACGCCTGATAGGCGATCCTGCACCACAGGACGAACGCTTCAGCTTTGTCATGAATCCGGGTGGGCAGACGGTGCATATCACCAATAGCGGGCGCGTTTCTTTTCCTCAGGTTTCTTTGGACCGAGCGGGAACTTTTGAGTTTACGGTACATGAAAAACGTGGAAATACTTTAGGCTGGACCTATGACAATGCAGAGTATACCTGGCATGTACAAGTGGAGCAAGCTCTAGATGGCAAGCTGAGCTTAGGTAAGCAATGGCTGAGCAAAAACGGACAAGGGGTTGAGAGCTTACGGCCGGTCTTTACCAACCATTTTGACAAGCGCGCCTTGCTGGGCGAAAGTTTGGATATTCCTGTGAAAAAAGTTTGGGAACATAAGGAACTTCCTCCTAACTTGCAACCGCAGTCCATCATTGTTCAGCTCTTTGCAGGTCAGGAGGAAGTCAGCCGGAAACAGCTCAGTCAAGCGAACGACTGGCAGGCGATTTTCCAAGATGTGCCACGCTTTGATGCAGACGGCAAGGAGATTGTCTATCAGGTTAAAGAGCTGGCTGTCAATGGCTATGAGACAAAGATAAGCGGCGATGCACGGAAGGGTTTTACCATTCGCAACACTTATGTGGGAATGAAGCAACCGCCAAGCCAAGCGCCTCCAGCAGACAAACCACCGACCACTGAGCGTTTGCCAGATGTTGGCGATACGCTGGCAGTTGGTGCGGTACTCCTAGGACTTATCTTCCTACGGGTTGCTTACCAACTCTATAAGAGGAGCAACAGCTAAAAATAAAAAATGGACCAAGTGAGGACTTGATCCGTTTTTTAATGGTGTGCCAAATATGGCTTACTGACTGCCAAGCTTTTAGAGCAGTAAAATTCCGTGGAGACAGGCTTTGCAGGGCTTACCGAGGGGAATAGAAGCACAAGTGAAAAGGAGAAGCGCTCTTTTTAAGGCGTAATGTCTATGCTATAATGAAGCTGAGAGAGTTTTATGCGGTTGGCTTAGTTTAGAAAGAGGGGTGATGCCGATGATACAGGGCAATTCCCTATCAAACTAGAAAGGCTAGATTTTTTGAGTTTTTCCGACAGCTTAAGCTTGATGCTCGCCTTTGCGGGCTTCATCCTAATGCTGCTCCATCTCATCATCGAGATAATAAAGAATACAAAAAAATAGACCGCTAACTTTTGGAGAGTTCGGTCTATTTTTTGACTAACTAATGCCAACCGTCTTAAACGGTCTCATTGGAGCTTGTTAGTAGCAAGCTCCTTTTCTTATTTTTATTATAGCATGAGCTGTCCTTTATATCAAGATAGTTGAAAACAAGTTTAAAACATTAAAGGACTAGATGGGCATATCTGCCCATAGCTAAAGCAGACAACTTAGATTTAAGATTTCTCTATGCTAGAATGATAGGGTAGAAGTAAAAAGACGGTAGCTTTCTTTACGAAAGGAGTGGATGCCTATGAAAATGGCACTAAATTCTAACGGAAAGGAGGTCAAAATTTGTCAGTGTATCAGGCGCTTTCCTTAATGTTGCTCTTTGCAATGTTCATTCTTGCGCTACTTACACACATAAACAAAAAATAACCGTCCAACTTTAGCGAGTACGACGATTATTTGTAAATAATTATCTTAGCTACCGTTCTTAAAACGGCTACATGGGACTTGTTAGTGCAAGTCCTTTTCTTATTTTTATTATAGCATTAGCTATACTTAATATCAAGGCACTGAAAATTTTCTCTTTTCCCTCAAGAAAGTATAGAAGAGGGAGAATATAAGGCTAAAATATGGTAGAATAGCACTATGACAAATAATACTTTTAAATCAGGATTTGTAGCCATTTTAGGCCGTCCCAATGTTGGAAAATCAACATTTCTAAATCATGTGATGGGCCAAAAGATAGCGATTATGAGCGACAAGCCGCAAACAACACGGAATAAAATTCAAGGAATTTATACGACAGATAAGGAACAAATTATCTTTATCGATACACCGGGTATCCATAAACCGCATAATGCTTTGGGCGATTTTATGGTGCAGTCTGCCTATTCTACGCTTCGTGAGTGTGATATGGTCCTTTTCATGGTTGCTGCTGACGAGCCGCGCTCAACGGGTGAAAACATGATTATTGAACGTCTGAAAACAGCAGATGTTCCTGTTATTTTGGTGGTCAACAAGATTGATAAAGTTCATCCAGATGCCCTTTTTGAAACTGTTTCAGACTATACTTCGCAAATGGACTTTGCAGAAGTTGTGCCAATTTCGGCACTTCAAGGTAATAACACGGAGCGTTTGCTGGAAACATTGAGTAGCAAGCTTGAAGAAGGTCCTCAGTATTTCCCAGAAGACATGGTGACCGATCATCCGGAACGCTTCTTGGTTAGCGAAATGATTCGTGAAAAAATTCTTCTTTTGACACGTGAAGAAGTACCGCACAGTATTGCTGTAACGACAGATTCGATGAAACGTGATGAAGAAACAGGGAAAATTCATATTATGGCAACAATCATTGTCGAACGTAAGAGCCAAAAAGGAATAATCCTCGGTAAAGGCGGCGATATGATTCGTAAGATTGGGAAATTGGCCCGCCGTGATATTGAGTTGATGCTGGGTGATAAAGTTTATCTTGAAACATGGGTCAAGATTAAAAATGACTGGCGCGACCGTAAGATGGATTTATCCGACTTTGGTTACAAGAAAGAAGATTATATGTAAAAGTTGGCTCGTTTGAGCTGCTTTTTTATTATATCGAAAAAACCAATATAATCTATTGATTTTAATAAAGAAATAGACTATAATATTGATAGGTTCAATATTTGATAGGTGGGAAGAGCTCCGGCTTTTGCATGAGTGTGCTGTACTCTCCATTGATTAGACCCAATAATTAGGATAGGATGCTGCAAACAGATGCCAGAGTTACCAGAAGTCGAAAATGTACGCCGAGGCTTGGAAAAGCTGGTGAGAAATAAAAAAATATTGGAGATTGAAAGTTCATATCCACGAATGGTTTTAACAGGATTCGAGGAGTTAAAAAAAGAACTTGAAGGTCAAGTCATCAAAGATATCCAGCGCCGTGGCAAGTACTTGCTTTTTGATTTTGGTCAGTGGACCTTGATTTCCCATTTACGTATGGAGGGGAAATACCGGGTAGAACCGCTGGAGTTTGTCAAGCAAAAGCACGATCATCTCTTTGTCAAGTTTTCAGATGCGACACTTGTTTATGCTGATGTCCGCAAGTTTGGCACCTGGGAATTATTGAAAAGTCAGGATGTTGAACGTTATGTCCTTTCGAAAAAGATTGGCCCAGAGCCAAGCTTTGAAACCTTTGATGAGAAGATTTTTGCTGAAAAACTAAAGAAATCGAAAAAGAAGATAAAACCTTATCTTTTAGACCAGACTTTAGTTGCTGGGCTAGGAAACATCTATGTTGATGAGGTACTTTGGCGCTCACAAGTGCATCCTGAAATGCTGGCTTCAGCCTTGAGCGATGTTCAAATTCACCGCATTCACGATTATACGATTGAAGTCCTCCAAACGGCAGTTGAACGTGGGGGATCCAGCATTCGGACGTATAAAAATGCGATGGGTAAAGAAGGAAGTATGCAGGAGTTACTTATGGTTTATGGCAAGCAAGGACAGCTTTGTCCACATTGCCAGCAAGCAGTGATTGAAAAGATAAAGGTCGCAGGACGCGGTTCACATTTTTGCCCATATTGTCAAAAGTAGAGTGAAAACTTCAATCTTTTACGTACTAAAATATGCGGTGCAATCAGTTTCAAACAAAATTAAAAATGCTATAATATAAAGAGCAAGAGATTAACGGAGAAAATAATGGCTACAAAGAAAAAGAAAAAATTAGAAGATATCACAAAAAAATATGGTGCAGAACGTGAAAAAGCCTTAAAAGATGCGCTTGATCTCATCGAAAAGGATTTTGGTAAAGGTTCTTTGATGCGTTTGGGTGAAGCAGCAAGTCAAAAAGTTCAAGTCACAAGCTCAGGAAGTTTGGCTTTGGATATTGCACTTGGTGCCGGTGGTTATCCTAAAGGTCGTATCATCGAAATCTACGGTCCAGAAAGTTCTGGTAAGACTACGGTTGCGCTACATGCGGTTGCTCAAGTGCAAGCTGAAGGTGGTATTGCTGCCTTTATCGATGCGGAGCACGCTTTGGATCCCGTCTATGCTGCAGCGATTGGTGTCGACATTGACCAACTTCTTTTGTCACAACCTGACTATGGTGAGCAAGGCTTGCAAATTGCTGAGAAATTGATTGAATCTGGTGCAGTGGACCTTGTTGTTGTCGACTCTGTTGCTGCTTTGACACCACGTGCCGAAATTGACGGTGAAATCGGAGATTCGACAGTTGGTTTGCAAGCACGTATGATGAGTCAAGCCATGCGTAAGCTTGCTGCAGGCATCAACAAAACAAAAACAACAGCGATCTTTATCAACCAATTGCGTGAAAAAGTCGGTGTTATGTTTGGTAGCCCAGAAACAACGCCTGGTGGTCGTGCTTTGAAATTCTATGCTTCTGTACGTTTAGACGTTCGTGGTAGCACAAAAATCGAAGAAGGCTCTGGTGACAACAAAACAGCCATTGGTAAGTTGACGAAGATTAAAGTTGTTAAAAACAAAGTTGCGCCACCATTTAAAGTTGCTTTAGTAGATATCATGTTTGGTGAAGGTATTTCTAAAACAGGTGAACTCTTAACAATTGCCGTTGAAGAAGGCATTGTGAAGAAAGCAGGTGCTTGGTTCTCTTATAATGACGAAAAGATCGGTCAAGGTGCGGAGAAAGCGAAAGCCTTCCTTAAAGATAATCCTGAAATTTTCAATGAAATCGACCGTAAAGTACGTCAAAATCACGGTTTGATTGAAAGTGATGAAGAAAATGAAAAAGAAGATGCTAAACCAGCAAAAGCAGATGAAAAAGTAAAGGTTGAAGCTGCTGGAGTGGAAGAAATCGAGCTTGAATTAGAATAAATAAAAAAACTTCTGTATTCAGAAGTTTTTTTATTTATAAGTCAACTGTTTTCTCTTTACGGAGATAAGAAATAATCCCGAAGACGACAATCCAGATTGCTGAACCAATCGCTGGTATACGTGTATCTTTGAAGAAGAAGAGGGAAATAAAGATTAAGCCAAATGCGACGATAGTCACTGGAACTAATACGTTCGGCATTGGAACCTTAAAGCCGTCTTCGAGATACTCACTTGATTTTCTATATTTTGTATAAGCAATCAAGGTCATGATATAAACAATCAAGAAGAGATTAGTCGCAACACTTGTGATAAAGACAAAGCCGTTAGACACACCAGGAATAAGTGAGATAAATGGGGCTAAGAAGATTAGTGCTGCTGTGAAGAAAAGGGCATTTGTTGGGATACCATTTTTCGAAAGTTTTGTGAAGGGCTGTAATGCTTTGTCTCCGTGTAATTTTGAAAGAGAGAAAAGATTACGTGTAGTTGAGAAAAGTGCTGAATTAAGCGCTGAAGCTGCAGAAGTCAAGACGACAAAGTTAATCACTGCTGCTGCCCACTTGAAACCAATAAGGTCAAAGACCATAACGAATGGAGACTGATCTGCAGGAATATCTGTCCAATGATAGATAGACATAATCGCAGTGAGTGCTCCGATATAGAAGATTAAAATACGAATCGGAATTTGATTAATTGCTTTTTTAAGTGTTGGACGTGGATCCAAGGTTTCAGCAGCGGTCATTCCGATAAATTCCATCGCAACAAAGGCAAACATTACCATTTGGAAGCTTCCGATGAAGTTTGTAATGCCATTAGGGAAGAAGGAGAAGTCCTTCGTCACATTGCTAAGGCTAACTGTTGTACCATCTGCTTGAAAGCCACTGAAGGCCATGATGATGGCAGTAACAATCAAACCAACGATAGCAACGATCTTTATCATCCCAAACCAAAACTCTGTTTCACCGAAGAATTTAGCGTTGAGTGTGTTTAAAGCAGTTAAGGCCAAGAGGATAACGGTTTCGGTAAGCCAGACAGGAACACTTGGTAACCAGAACTGGATGTAGACCCCGACAGCGGTTAACTCAGCCATAGCCATAAAGATAACAACAAGCCAATAAGACCATTGAATAAAATATCCGGCCTTGTTGCCTAGATAGTGACTGACGAAGTTAAGGAAAGAGTGTTGCTCAGGATCCATATAGAGCATTTCACCGATTGCACGGAGCAAGATGAACATTAAGGCACCAATAATGATATAAATCAAAAGAATGGAAGGCCCGGTCATACTGATAGATTGACCTGCCCCTAAGAAAAGACCTGTTCCGATAGTTCCTGCTATTGCAATAAGCTGGATGTGACGATTTTTCAGACCTCTCTGGGTCTGATTGTTTTCATTATTCATAAAAACCTTTCTGTAATTTTATGTACAATTATAGACATTATCAGTTAATTATATCTTTTTTGAATTAATTTGGCAAGATGATGTGCTACATGTTTAGAACAGACTTATAAAAAATGTCATTTATGATAAATGAAAAAACAGAGAAAGTTTACTGAAGAGGGTTGAGAAAAAGCGGTAAAGTTGGTTTTCTGGTATAATAAGGTTATGTTAATCATAAATGAACAGTTGTTTGAAATTGATGATTTAATCGATGAAGTGGTTAAAGATTTTTTGGAATTACCCGAAGTCGCTACTTATCGTGCTTTAAAAAAGGATTTTGAGGAAGATGAAGACTTACAATCTAAGCTCCGACTTCTTACGGACAATCAGGAGTATATCGCTTTTAGGCCAGAACTGGCTCAGCTCCGAAAAGAAATCCTGCTCAATGAGAAGGTTTATCAGCTTCGCGTAGCTGAAAATGATTTGCAGGAGCTGTTATCCGAGCTAACAAAAGACATCAGTTCAGCAATTTCAGAACACATTTTTGTAGATGAAAATTTACCTTTGAAAGGAGGAAGCCGTCATGGACGCCATCATTGATAAAGAAATATTGACAAAGAAATCGGAAGATAAGACAGTTCGTCCGCTTGAAATGCAAGGGAGAATTGCGCTTTTTGTCTATTGCAACTCTTACAAAGGGAACAGACAACTTAGTCACTATGGGGATCTTGGCTATACAAGCCGCAAAGCGCATTATAGCTTGCTTTATGTGAATGAAGAAGATGTTTCCGAGACAATCAAGAAACTTAAAGCACTTAAATTTGTGAAACGAGTACGTCCAAGTCATCTGAAAGATCTCAACCAGAATTTCTCTGAAGCTTTTGCGGAGACAAATGAAGTGATCAAAGGACAACTGGAAGCTGCTTTAGGTAAATTGTAATGGAGACAAGACATTATAGACAGAGCCTTTAAGGCTGTGTCTACAAAAAAACTGCCCTTAGGCAGTTTTTTCAATGTGACGAAGATAATTTTGAATAAGGGCTTGTGAGCAATTTTCGATGTGTAAACATTCAGTATCGGTATAAATTAAAGTAGAGGGTACTTGGGTAAACTCATTTTTATAAAATTCCTGAGCATTCTTAATCATTTGTTTTTTAGCGAACTGACGATGAGTAATAAAGTCAGCGGTTGTGAGCTTTATTTCGCAGAGAATTTCATGGCGCATTTGATTGTTATAATCTAGTATGCTGAGGTTGTCCAGTCTCTCCTGTAAAGCTAAGATGAATTTTCGCCCATACTTTCGTCCGTGTAGATTTATCGTCAAGAAATCGGAAGAAATTTTTTGGAGGCGGTCAAAGCTCGCGTTGAGATTTTCAATATTTTTGGGAAGTTCACTGTTGTCACGTAATTCTTTAGCTGCAGCAAGTGTAGCTATTGGATAGAGGTACCAGCTGTGCGCATCAAATTCGGAAAATTGATTGAGAATAGGCGTGAAAAAATGATGAATATCATACATGAGAGTTATTGTTTTCCTTGTTAAAATCTTTAATATTATTGTTTATCAGTTGTGTATCCACGTTGTATAGTGTACCAAATTTTATATAGGAGACCAAATTATATGCAAAAAAGTGCTGAAACAGCACTTTTATTGTTTTTTCAGGTGGCGTAAACAGTCCAAGAAGCGTACAACTTTTGATTTTGAAAAACGAAATTCAATATGGTTTTTCTTCAAGAAAGCAAGGAAATCTTTTTTACCTTGTTCACTATCAGTCACTTCTAGCTCCAACTCATAATCAGTATGACCCAGATAGTCATTCTTATCTAGAGCAGCAAGCCCAATAGGGAGATGTTGTTCGTAGCGGATCGTAGTTAAACTCCCAATCAGAGTAATACTCTCCAAATCTACTCCACGCTCAACTAAGATGTCGCAAATTTCACTCAGGTCAGTTTTACCGCAAGTGATACTTTTTTGTGCGAGTAGATATTGTGCTTCTTCAAGTGTAAGGTCGATATTATGTTCGATATTGCCCACTTGTTGAGGGACCTTGAGTGTCATTTCTGCTGAACGATCAAAGGTACGGATACGCAGAGCTAACTTTTTCTTACGCAGTGTAAAATCTTGAGAATCAAGATAGTGATTTGTCTGTCGGACAGGAGTGACGTGTGAAAAAAGTGTTTTCAATCGGTCATACTCCGGCATAGAGAGCATCGTCTTATGCTCAATTTCTAAATTTGTTGACATTTTTATGTATAAAAAGATGCTCTGTTTAGATTACTCTTTACAAGATCTCCAAGAGAGGCATCCTCCCTTCTTATTAAAATGATGATTGATCTATTATCTAAAAGTATATCAAAAGGCTGTATCTAAGTAAAGCCAGAAAAGAAGAGGGAGCTCCTTTCTTACGGTCTACAGTGCTATTAAAACAGCATTTTGCTTCTTTTTTGTAGACGTAAATTAGTCAAGCTGTCTAGTGAATGGGGGCGATATATGGTATAATTGAGAAAGACCTGTAATAAAATACAAAGGAGAATTGACCGAGTGTCAATTTGGATAAGCATATGACTGAAAGTACAACAACTGAATTTAACTGGGAAGAATTTCTTGATCCTTATGTCCAAACGGTTGGGGAACTAAAAATCAAACTTCGTGGTGTGCGTAAGCAATTTTTAAAGAAAAAACTTTACTCACCGATTGAGTTTGTCACGGGGCGCGTGAAGCGACGTGATTCGATTCGGAAGAAGGCAGCCATGCGAGGCTACACCCAAGAAACAATCCGAGAAATGGAAGATATTGCTGGTGTTCGTGTCATGGTGCAGTTTGTTGATGACGTCTGGGATGTGTTAGAGCTTTTACGAAAACGTAAAGACTTAAAAATTATCGAAGAGCGGGATTATATTCATAACCAAAAAGCAAGCGGTTATCGTTCATATCACGTGGTTATTGAGTATCCGATTGATATGATTGAGGGTGCCCAAGTTGTGCTTGCCGAAATTCAAATCCGGACCTTGGCGATGAATTTTTGGGCAACAATCGAACATTCTTTAAGTTACAAATATGGTGGTGTAATCCCCGAGGAAGTTCGAGAACGCTTGACTGCTGCGGCGCATATGGCTGCGCAGTTGGATAAAGAAATGGGTGCGATTCGCGAAGATATTCAAGAAGCCCAATTGCTTTTCGATGACCCGCAAGCAAGACTGGACTACAAGAAAGAAAACGGAGAAGACAATGAGCTCTGGTAAAAAGATCTGGTTGGTAGGGAATTCAAGTGAAAAATCACAAAAGACGCTGTTAGAATTAACAGCGCTTTTGCAGTCCAAAAATTTCAGGTTTGAAAAGGAAAACCCAGAAATTGTTATTTCAGTCGGGGGAGATGGCACGCTCCTCAAAGCTATGCACCTCTATGAGGACAAGCTGGATAAAATTCGCTTTGTCGGTGTTCATACGGGACATCTGGGCTTTTATACCGACTTTATGAATACAGATCTTGATAAGGTGGCGCTTGCCCTAGAGTCTGAAACTGCTGAGCATGCTGTTCATTATCCCCTATTACGGATACGTGTGAAATTTCAAGATGGTTCAGAAATGCTGCACTACGCACTGAACGAATCAACGATTCGCCGAACGTCTAAGACTTTAGTTGCGGATATCAGGATTTCGGATTTTCTCTTTGAAAAATTTCGAGGCGATGGCTTATCTGTATCCACACCAACAGGTTCAACAGCTTATAATAAATCTATCGGTGGTGCTGTTTTACACCCACGTGTGGAAGCTATGCAGATGGCCGAAATAGCTAGTCTTAATAATATTGTTTATCGGACATTAGGGGCACCAATGGTTGTTGCTAAGAAAGACAGTATCATTATCTGTCCAGAAGATGTTGAGGATTACAGTGTTACTGTTGACCAGCTGACCTTCAACTACGAAAAAATTGAAGCCATCGAGTACAGCATGGATGGTAAAACTATCGCTTTTGCAAATTGTGCCCATACAAGCTTTTGGGAACGCGTGAAAAATGCGTTTATCGGTGAAGTCGAATAGCGCTGCTCACACTTTTCATTTGTGTGTAGAGTGTTTCTTGACCTAATTATATTTACAGAGCGAGCAAATATGTTATAATAAAGTTCTGTTCTAGGCAAACTCCGACATATGTTGGAGTTTTTAGATGGAGAAAATTCAGCCATAGAGTTGGAGAACACTTCAGCAGTAAGGTACTCAATGTCAAGATCAGACTTAAAAGGAGAAGTTAAACAGTGGAATTTTCATTTACAAATACAATTGATGGGAGTACGGTAAAGGCCTTACTTAAACGTCATGGCGTTTCCAAACGCTTCCTTTCACATATCAAATTTGACGGTGGTGAAATTTTAGTGAATGGCATGGAGCGTAATGTTCTCTTTCCTTTACAAGTCGATGATGTTGTTACGATAATCACACCTATCGAGCAAGGTACCGATTTATTGATTCCTGAAGATATTGACCCAGAAGTCGTCTTTGAAGATGATCATTATTTGATTGTGAATAAACCTGCAGGACGGACTTCGATTACTGGACGTTTACATCCGACAGGAGCTATGTCTAATATTGTAAAGGGTTATATCGTACGAAAGAAATATGAGGACCAAACGGTACATATCATTACACGCTTGGACCGTGATACGAGTGGCTTGATGATCTTTGCTAAACATAGCTTGGCTCACTCGCTCATCGTGCATCCTAAATATAAGGACAGTGTGACCAAACGCTATTATGCCATTATCCATGCAGACGAGAACTTACCCAAAACAGGTGAAATTAATTTACCTATCGGTCGAGTGGAGACTTCAATCATTGAGCGGCGTGTGCATCCTGAAGGGAAGGAAGCCAGAACAAGTTATGAAGTTGTTGCAAAGAAAAATGGCTTGATGCAGTTAGATGTCGTTTTACATACCGGACGTACACACCAGATTCGTGTTCATTTTTCACATCTAGGGCATATTCTTGTTGGCGACGAACTTTATGGAGGTAATCATGACCTTATTGATCGCCAAGCGCTCCACTGTCATCATTTACAATTTGTCCATCCCTTTACAGACGAATTGATTGATATTGAATTAGAAATGCCTGAAGATATGCAAAAATTGATGCGTGAGTAAAAGCTATGTGCCATTATTGGCCACACAACAATTACGAGCTCAAAAGTATGCTATAAAGCCATTTTTCCTAAAAAAACAATAAAATAAAGCTGAATCTTGTAGGGACACAGCTTTTTCTTTTAGATTCATTTTGAGTTTGGACATGTTATAATAACGGAGTAGAAGTTAAAGGACGGTAGCCTAACTGGGAGGTGATGCTTATGACGTTTTGTAGGCTATAACCTCAAAATACAGAAAGGCGACATTTTTTGTCGGTTTATGAAGCTTTGTCACTCATGCTTGCTTTTGCAATGCTGGTGTTGACATTGAATAATAGCAACAATAAAAAATAACTGTCCAACTTTAGCTGAGTAACGACAGTTATCTATCAAAATTTGGCTACCGTTCTTCATACGGCTACAAAGGGCTTGTTTGCGCAAGCCTTTTTACTTATTTTCATTATATCATCAACATCAGAGGATAGCAAGGCAGATGAAGTTGGGACTAGCGCTAAAAAATCTTCTGCCTACACAGAAGATTTTTTTATTTTTTAAAGTCCCAACCTTTGATAATTTTAACGCCGGTAATTTTTTCTGGATTTACAGGAGATGATTCTTCTTGTGGATTATTTGGGTTAGCTTCCACTTTGCCTGCAGCAATTTTATCAACAACATCCATGCCTGAAATCACTTGTCCAAAGACCGTATATTGTCCATCAAGGAAAGGTGAGCCACCTTTTTTATAAGCATCGATAATCTTTTGAGGATATTTGCTTGTACTTAAACCTTGCTCAGCTGCTTGTGGATTTTGGACAATAAAGAATTGCGAACTGCTTGTCTCGCCAGGACCACTGTTTGCTAAAGAAACTGCACCGCGAATATGATAAAGCTGATTAGAAATCTCAGTCGCAAATGGTTTGTTGTTATTTACTACTGATTTGCTTCCGGTTCCTTTATTACTTGGGTCACCCGTTTGAATCATGAAATCATTAATCACACGGAAGAATTCATTGTTTTTATAGTAACCTTGCTTGGCCAAAGTCAAGAAGTTTTCGACAGCCATTGGTGCCAGTTTAGGGAAGAGCTTAATATTGATGTTCCCAGCTGTTGTTTGAATTTGAACTTCAGCTTCATCCTTGCCCACTTCATTCGACAACTGAGGGAGTTCAACACTTTGCAAATCATTTTTTGCATCGGTCTTGCTGTCAGAACTGTTCGCAAAGTAAAGAAGACCACCAACGATAACAACGATGAGGACTAATAATCCTCCAAAGATAATATTCGTATTTTTTTTGTTTTCCATTCCTATATTTTAACATAAAATTTTCGAAGACTAAACGACGACAAAAAGTTTATACTTGCAAATTTTAAAATAAAGGACTATACTAAATAAAAAATATCAGGAAGGAGAATCACATATGTTTAAGTTTGACCTACAATCTCAACATCATCATGCGCATAGATAAGAGTTGTGTCATACTTTGGTATAGATGCAACTTTAGAGTACGCTCGAAAGACATCTATGCCGGTGATTCTCAGAAAGACCGGATGGCTAGGCTATACGGTCTTTTCTTTTGGGCAAAATTATGCTGTAAATGAACGAAGAAGTATTAGAGAAAGAAAAAATATGAAAAATGGAAATCAAGTAAAGCGCAATTTAAAACAAAGACACATCACCATGATTGCGCTTGGTGGCACGATAGGAACAGGCTTGTTCCTAACCTCAGGAGCGACGATTAGTCAGGCTGGTCCTTTCGGATCGGTATTGGCTTATATCTTTGTCGGGATTATGGTTTATTTTGTAATGACCTCTTTAGGAGAGATGGCCACTTATTTACCCACATCGGGCTCCTTTACAGATTATGGGGCACGTTTTGTGGATCCAGCCTTTGGCTTTGCTTTGGGTTGGAACTATTGGATAAACGGTGCGATTACGATTGCAGTTGATTTGACAACAGCAGGATTAATCACTCAATTTTGGTTCCCTCAGGTTCCTTCTTGGATATTCTCTGGTGTGGCTACAGTCCTTATTTTTGCAATTAATATCATGGCGGTACGCGCGTTTGGGGAAACAGAATATTGGCTCTCCATTATCAAGCTGATTACAATTATTGTCTTTTTGGTTGTTGGGGTGTTAACTATTATTGGAATTTTTGGAAATAATATTGATGTTGTTGGTAATCTCACAGCAGGTAACCACGGCTTTACTGGTGGAGTGACAGGATTTGTTGGTGTTTTACTCATCGCTGGCTTTTCTTTTCAAGGCACAGAACTTCTAGGAGTTACAGCAGGTGAATCAGAAAATCCTGAGAAAAGTATTCCTAAAGCGATGAATTCTATTTTTTGGCGCATTCTTCTTTTCTACATCTTTACGATTATTGTTATTGCAGCTATTATCAATTACCAAGATCCTCGCTTGCTTAACCCTGATTCGACAGCGGTTATGAGTCCTTTTACTATCGTTTTTAAGAATATTGGTTTGGCAGTAGCAGCGAGTTTAATGAATGCTGTGATTTTGACCTCGGTTATCTCATCAGCAAACTCTGTCATGTATGCTTCAACACGTATCCTCTACTCTTTAGGTAAAAAAGAAGGCGCACCACGCCAGTTCTCCAAAATAGCCAAAAACGGTATTCCTATCAATGCTTTATTGGCAACGACAGCGGTGTGTGTGGTCGCATTTTTAACAGGAATTTTCGGCACACAAATTTATCTTTTGCTTGTGGACCTGTCAAGTTTGACTGGATTTATTGCATGGCTTGGGATATCGATTAGTCACATTCGTTTTCGTCGAGCCTTTTTGGCTCAAGGCGGTGATTTGAGCAGTTTGCCTTACCAAGCAAAATGGTTCCCCTTTGGACCAATCTTGTCCCTGATCATGACGGCAATGATTGTTGTTAATTTAGACCCAGCCATGCTTTTCAGCAGTCACTGGGGCGAAGGCTTAGCCATGTATGCCGCAATACCACTTTTCTTGGCTCTATACTTTGGCTATAAATGGAAGTACAATACAAAATTAGTGCCACTCAAAGCGGTAGATTTGAGCCGAGAGAAATGATAAAATGAAAGCATGAAGAAAATCAAATTCTACCTGCTTCCCTTCCTTCTATTATTTATTTTTATGACTTTGACGGCTTGCGGAGTAAACACGAAGAAAAATACATGGCAAAAGATTGAAGAAAGCAAGACGATTACTATCGGTTATGAGGCAGACTTTGCGCCCCTAACTTCAAAGCAAGAGAGTGGAAAACCTGAAGGTTTCAATATAGCTCTAGCAGAGGCAATCTTTGCTTCTTATAATATAAAGATTGACTGGAAACCATTGGATTGGTCGGCCAAAGAAAAAGCCTTGAAAGAAGGAGAGGTTGATCTGATTTGGGGGCCTTATACAGCAAATAAGACTAGGGAAAAAACTATTTTATTTAGTCAACCTTATCACACGGGAAATTTAGTGTTGCTTGTTCCCAAAGAAGCAGAAATTTATAATATTGGCGATATGCATAATCAAGCAGTAGGCGGGCAAAAAGCTTCAGCAGCTTATGATTTGTTTAGCGATTATCCGCAGATTTTAAAAAATATTGTCAAAGAAAATCTGATGTTTCTCTATAACCAACCGAGCAATGCAATCGCTGCCTTGCAAACAGGAAAAATTCAAGCTGCTCTTTTAGATAAGGACTATACTAAAACTTATCTTCGTAATCATCAGCTTGAAGGCTTATATAATATGCTGGATACTCCTTACCCACAAGTTGAATATGCCGTAGCAGCACGAAAGAATGATACTAAATTAATGGATAAAGTCAACCAAGGCTTACAAGTCCTTCAGCATTCTAGTGAATTTAGCAAGCTCTCTAAGCAGTGGTTTCTATCTTAAGGTGTTAAAATAAAAAGAGCGAAAGCTCTTTTTATTTATAGTGAAGAGGAATAAAGATGAAATTTATTGCAATAGTAGGAACCAATGCCAGCTTTTCTTACAATAGAAAGTTGCTTTGGTATATGAAGAAACATTTTATTAATGAAGCTGAGATTGAAGTTATTGAGATTGCAGGCTTACCCTTGTTTTCGGAAGACAGTATGGACTTGCCTGAGAGAATTCGCGAAATCGCTGAAGCCATTGAAGCCGCAGATGGTTTGATTATCTCTACTCCGGAGTACGATCATGCCATTACTGCAGCCTTGAAGTCTTTGCTAGAATGGCTCTCTTGGGGAGCTTTGCAACCCATTATCAATACGCCAGTTATGATTGTAGGCGCTTCTCTAGGAAAGCAGGGTTCCGTTTTTGCACAGGAAAACCTTAGACAAATCCTCCAATCACCAGGATTGGAAGCCTTCGTCTTACCGGCTAATCAATTTTTATTGAGTCATGCTGCTGATGCTTTTGATATTTCAGGCAATCTAATAGATAGACAAACAATTTCTTGGTTGGAACATTGCTTCAGAAACTTTTGTCGTTACAGTGCGCATTTGCAACCTCTACGAACATTGATAGAAACGGATGCCGATACTGGAGCTTCAGAGTATGAGTGATTTTTTGTCTAAAAAATATCGAGGTTTAGGCACATTTATTGAGCTGAGTTTACTTGATGTGGAGAAGTCAAAAACTACAGAAAAAATTGAGCAAGGCTATAGAAAAATTGCTCATTATGAAGATTTGTTTACAGTCAACAGGGCGTTCTCGGAGTTAATAGCAGTCAACCAAGCCGCGGGAGTAAAAGTCGTTGCCTTGTCGGAAGAAGTCTATGCTTTAACGAAAAAAGCTGTACAGGTCAGTCAGGAGCATTTTGGTTTTAATGCAAGTATCGGACCCTTGGTTAGGCTTTGGCATATTGGTTTTGCTGATGCCCGTGTTCCTTCTGAGCAAGAAATTCAAAAAATGCTTGCTATGGTGAGTCCTGATGATATCGTTCTGGATGACCAGCAAAAGACCGTTTTTCTCCCTCGAAAAGGAATGTCCTTAGACTTAGGAGGAATAGCCAAAGGTTATATTGCCGATAAAGTTGTAGATTTTTGGAAAGAAACAGGTTTTTCCACAGGCATTGTTAACCTTGGAGGGAATATTCGGTTTCTGGGCTTGCCCCTCAAAGGTTATTGGCGTGTCGGAATTCGTAATCCACTTACGCATGGGTCATCTTTGTTACTTCAAGTGCTTACCGCATCCACATCTGTCGTGACTTCTGGAATTGATCAGCGTTATTTAGAGCGAGACGGAAAGAGCTATCATCACATTCTCAATCCTGAAACAGGTTATCCTCATGTGAATAACTTAGCCAGCGTGACAATATTTTCTGAAAAGTCATTAGATGGGGAGATTGAGGCGAAGAGGCTGTTCTTTTCGGAAGAACCTGAAAAAGTCTTTGCGAAAAGACAACACGTGATTCAAGCTGCAGTGCTTATTACCAAAGATAAGGAAATAAAAATCCTTGGACTTAAGCCCAAGGATGTACGTTTGATGGATAAACATTTTAAGATTATAAACTGAGCATTGCTCAGTTTTTTCTTTATTCAGGTCGTGCAAAGGAGGCAATCATTTGCTCGGCACATTTAAGCCCATCAATGGCGGCGGATACAATCCCGCCAGCAAATCCTGCTCCTTCACCAGATGGATAAATACCTTGTGTAGAAATAGATTGGAAACTTTCTTCATCACGATTGATTCGAACAGGAGAAGAAGAGCGTGATTCAACACCGGTCATAATCGCATCGTTCATAGCAAAACCTTGAATTTTTTTGTCGAATCCAAGAAGAGCCTCCTTCATAGAAGAAGTAATATATTCAGGGAAGAGCTGTCTTAAGTCTGTTGGAGTGACACCCAAAGCATAAGAAGGTTTAACTTCACCGATATCAGTAGATGGACGATCTGCAAGAAAATCTCCAACTAATTGTGCAGGGGCTTGATAAGTTTTACCACCGAGGACAAATGCTTTTTCTTCAAGTTTTCGTTGGAATTCAACCCCAGCAAGAGGATGATCTTGGCCAAAATCTTCTGGGAAGACTTGAACCAGTAAACCACTATTGGCATTTTCTTCAGAACGGGCGTGCTCACTCATGCCGTTGGTTACCAAGCGACCTTCTTCCGATGCAGCAGGCACGACAAGTCCTCCAGGGCACATACAGAACGTATAAACACCTCGTCCAGAACTGGCCTTGTGTGTCAAACGATATTCTGCTGCTCCTAAACGAGGATGCTCAGCAAATTCTTTATACTGTGCTTGATTAATCAAGCTCTGAGGATGTTCGATGCGAACTCCAACAGCAAAAGGCTTGGCGGTCATGTTAATTCCCTTGTCGTACAGCTCAGCAAAGGTATCGCGTGCGCTGTGTCCGATGGCTAAAACGGCATGATTGGAGAGGATTTCTTGACCATTTTTGAGAACAATCCCTTGAAGTTTATTTTTGTCGATGATAAATGAAGCGACTTGACTGTCAAAAAGAACTTCTCCGCCCAAAGCAATAATCTGCTCACGAATATTCTTGACAATATCGCGAAGTAAATCTGTTCCTACGTGCGGATGTGCTTTGTAGAGGATATCTTCAGGTGCACCGGCTTTTACAAATTCTTCTAAAACTTTGCGTCCGCGCAAGTCGCGTACACGGGAAGTAAGTTTTCCATCTGAGAAAGTACCTGCACCGCCTTCACCAAACTGGACGTTTGAAGCAGGATTGAGTTTTCCTTTCTTCCAGAAATCATCAATGGATTTCACACGTTCTTCAACTTTTTGGCCACGTTCTAAAACGATAGGACGATAACCCATTTGTGCTAAGAGCAAAGCAGAAAACATGCCAGCAGGACCAAAACCGATGACTAAAGGACGATGTTTCATGGCTTCTGTTCCGATTTGTGGTTCTTTATATTTCAAGTCTGGTGAGAGTGAAACATTTTTTATTTTTTTCTTGAGGAGCTTGGCTTCATTTTTGACTTGGGCATCAACTGTGTAGATAAAGTTGATTTCTCCCCGATGGCGCGCATCAATTGATTCCTTATAAATACGATAGTCAATCAAGTCGGACTCTTGAATTTTTAATTTTTTCAAAAGTAAGCTTTTAACTTTTTCCACAGGCTCATCAATTGAAGTTTTTATTTGAGATATTCTTAACATAGTTTGTTCTCTTATCTAGATAAAGTGTTGCAGATAAAAAATATCGCACACTTCTTGATTGTAAAAACCCAGCCCTGAGAACTGGATTTTTGTTTTTATTTCATTGTTGGGAAGAGCAAGACGTCACGGATAGAAGTTGTACCAGTGAAGAGCATGACTAAGCGGTCGATACCGATACCCAGACCACCAGTTGGTGGCATACCGTGTTCCAATGCTTCAACGTAATCGTAATCTACACCAGTAGCTTCATCATCACCGAGTTCTTTCGCTTTAGCTTGGGCTTCGAAACGTTCAAGCTGATCGATTGGATCATTTAACTCTGAGAAGGCATTGGCATATTCTTTACCATTGATGAAGAGTTCGAAACGGTCAGTAAAACGTGGATCTTCAGCATTCATCTTCGCAAGAGGAGAGATTTCTTTTGGATGTCCAAAAACAAATGTTGGTTGGATCAATGTATCTTCTACGTATTTCTCGAAGAATTCATTGATGATGTGGCCAACGCTTGTGAAGTGGTTTTCCACATAAATATCATGTTCTTTCGCCAAAGCAGCAGCTTCTTCAAAATCCATTTCTTTCCAGAAATCCACGCCTGTTTGCTCTTTAATCGCATCAACCATGTGGATGCGAGCGAACTTACCGCCCACATTGATTTCTTTACCATCGTATTCAACAACATCTTTGCCAAGGACAGAGTGTGCCACGTGTTGGAAAATTCCTTCAGTCAAATCCATGATATCGTCAAAATCAGCATAAGCTTCATAAGATTCCATAGTTGTAAACTCAGGATTGTGTGTCATATCCATTCCTTCGTTACGGAAGACACGGCCAAGTTCATAAACTTTTTCCATACCACCGACGATTAAGCGTTTCAAGTGCAATTCTGTTGCAATACGCAGGGCCATGTCGATGTCTAATGAGTTATGGTGTGTATAGAATGGACGTGCTGCTGCACCACCGGCTTCGTTGTTCAAAACAGGAGTTTCAACTTCAAGATATCCGCGGCCATCCATATAACGACGGATCTCGCTAATAATTTTAGAACGTGTCACGAAACGATTGAAGCTTTCTTTGTTTGAAATCAAATCCAAGTAACGTTTGCGGTAACGTGTTTCAGTATCTGTCAGGCCGTGGAATTTTTCTGGCAATGGACGAAGTGCTTTAGACAAGAAAGTCAATTTGCTTGCTTTAATAGAAAGCTCGCCCATATCTGTCTTCATGATTTGTCCTTCAACACCAAGGAAATCACCGAGATCAGCCTGTTTGAAAATTTGATAATTTTCTTCGCCAACTTCGTCTTTACGCACGTAAATCTGAATTTGCCCTTCGCGGTCTTGGATATGCGCAAAACCAACTTTACCCTTACCGCGTTTTGTCATCAGACGTCCCGCGATTGTTGCATGCAAGTCTTTTTCGTGTAATTCTTCTTTAGTATTTTCATCGTATTCCGCATGTAATTCTGCAGAGTTGTGTGTACGAGTAAATTTATGTCCGAATGGATCAATGCCTGATTCACGCAGTGTTTCCATTTTTTCACGACGGACTTTCATTTGGTCATTAAGTTCTTCGATAATTTCAGCCAAAATGTTTTTCTCCTATAAAAAAGTTTATATCAACCATATTTTAGCATAATTTTACGGCTTTTGACAGCTTATAATCATGTTTTTGAAAAATCTTATGAAAGAAAAGTTGAACTTTATTTTTAGAAAAATGAAATGACATCATTTACTCTCGTGAAATATTACATTTAACACAAAAAAAGAGAAATATTGGCGAAATATGGAGCTCAGGAAAGCTTATTTTAAAAGACTTTCAAGCACTTTGTCTTTCTGTTGCATTTGTTACTGAAACCAAACATAAAAATACTACTAAAATTAATAAAAAAATGCTACAATAGTTGAGTTATCTTGGAGAGGCCTCTTTATGCTAGGAAAGTCAAGCCTAGACTGAATTAAGCCGGATAAATCCAACTTAAAGATTTTATGATACAGGAGTTACGTTTTGAAAAAAGTCAAAGAGCTTTTAATTGGTAAATCTTTAAAGTCAACAGTAGGAGATTCACACCTGCTGACTAAATTACAGGCCTTAGCCATGTTATCGTCAGATGCCTTGTCATCAATTGCTTATGGACCTGAACAAATTCTTTTGGTATTGGTTGCAGTAGGTGCGGGCGCTTCATGGTATTCGATACCTATTGCCTTAATTATTTTGGTTTTACTGTTTGCACTGATTGGAAGTTATACACAGGTTATTCATGCCTATCCATCAGGAGGCGGAGCTTATCTGGTTTCAACAGAAAATCTCGGTACAATTCCAGGATTAATATCCGGTGGATCGCTTTTGGTCGACTATATGTTGACGGTTGCTGTATCTACAGCTTCAGGAGCTGATGCTATAACCTCAGCTTTACCTGAACTTCATCAGTACAATTTAGAAATCGCAGTTGCTCTTGCTTTACTGCTTATGCTGATGAATCTCCGAGGTTTGCGAGAATCAGCAGCCTTCCTCATGATTCCTGTCTATACATTTATTGTGACGACAGTTGCCCTCTTAGGTGTCGGGGTATTCCGTATTTTATCTGGAAGTTTACCCTACCAAGCGCCGGCTCATATCGGTACAACCGTAGGAGGAGTTTCACTTATCCTCTTGCTCAAAGCCTTTTCAACAGGTTCTTCATCTCTGACAGGGGTAGAAGCCATTTCGAATGCTGTACCATTCTTTAAACAACCGAAAGAAAAAAATGCAGCCAAGACTTTGGTAATGATGGGGATTATTTTAGCAGTATTCTTCAGTGGTGTTATCTTCTTTGCTTATTGGCTTGGGTTAACACCACGCGGTGATGTGACCATTATCGCCCAAATGGCGCAACAGATTTTTGGAGACAGTGTTTTTGGGCACGCATTCTTCTTTATCTTCCAAATTGCTACAGCTCTCATTTTGGCAGTAGCAGCTAATACAGGTTATTCCGCCTTTCCAATGCTTGCTTTTAATATGGCGAAGAAGAAATACATGCCTCACTTGTTTACTGCTCGTGGGACACGTTTGAGTTATTCGAATGGGATTATCAGTTTGGCTATTGGTGCGGTCATTCTCTTGTTTATCTTTGATGGACAAACAGATCGCCTTATCCCCCTCTATGCTATTGGTGTCTTTACACCATTTACGTTGGCTCAAATCGGTATGGTTGTCCATTGGCGCAAGAAGCTGGGCAGTAAGTTCCTCTTACGTTCTATCCCTAATATTATTGGGGCAATCATTTCTTTTGTCGTGGTGATGATTTTGCTCATTTTCCGCACAGCTGAAATTTGGCCATTCTTTATTGTTTTACCGATTTTGATTTTCTGCTTTATCCGTATCCACAGTCATTATATGAATGTGGCGGAACAATTGCGCTTGCGCAAAGAAACTGCAGAGCATAAGTTTGATGGTAATACAGTTATCGTCTTGGTCGGAAATGTAACAAATGTTGATGTTGGGGCGATTAACTATGCCCGGTCTGTAGGAGACTATCTTATTGCACTTCACGTGTCTACAAAAGAAGATACGGAAAAAGAAGCCGAAATCGAACGTGATTTCAATGAAACCTTCCCAGATATTAAGTTGACCGTTGTACATACCAGCTATCGTAGTATCATCACGCCAGCTGTTCGCTTTATTAATCTCGCTGCAAAACAAGCAAAAGCGCACAACTATACAACTACTGTTTTGATTCCGACTTTTATTCCGTCGAAACCATGGCAAAATATCTTCCACAATCAGACCGGTTTACGCCTCCGTTATTACCTGAACGCTCATGAAGATATCATCCTTTCAAGCTACAACTATCATTTGAAAAAATAAATAATATAAAGTGTTCAAGACAACAAAAAACTGTTGGCTGGAGCGCTTTTTTCTTTACCTTTTAATAAGCAAACAACATCATAGTAAGACGATAAATGAGATGAATGTTATATGTCAATGAATACACAAATTAATTTTTGTTTTTTGTTATAATAGTTGTCATGTTAAATAAGAAGATCATGCCAGGTTTAGGGCTCAGTTTTGTAGTTGCCGTAGTCAGTTACTTTTTAAATCTCTATGTTTTTAAAGGGATGGGTGCAGCCACGATTGCTATTTTATTGGGAATTATTTTGGGGAATGTTTACTTTAAACAACCAGTCCTCTTTGCAGGTACGGCTTGGTCAGAAAAGAAACTTCTTGAATTTTCAGTAATGTTTTTAGGAGCGACAGTTACCTTTCAAACGATACAAAAGCTAGGCTGGAGTGGTATAAGTTTTATTCTTATACAAATGGTGCTTACAATTGTTTTTGTCATGTTTATTGGAAAGAAACTTGGATTTTCCTCGAAAGTTAATGCGCTAATGGCGTCAGGAAACGCCGTTTGTGGTTCTTCCGCCATTGCGGCAGTTGAGCCAGTCATTGGAGCAGAAGACAAAGACAAGCGGACAGCGATAACTATGGTTAACCTCATGGGGACAGTGTTAATGCTTCTATTACCCGTTTTAGGTACATGGTTCTTTGGAGCAAATGATTTCCTACGTGGTGCTTTGATTGGGGGAACCATTCAGTCTGTGGGACAGGTTGTCGCTTCAGCAACAATGGTGAATGCTGAAACAACAACAATGGCTACCTTGTTTAAAATCATGCGTATCATCATGCTTGTCTTTGTTGTCCTTTATTTTTCTTACCACACACGTCGCACAGAGAAAGCACCGACAGAGCAGGAAGGTCAGCTCAAGATCAAGCGCCAATCCTTTCTTCCTTGGTATGTATTAGGATTTATTATTCTGTGTAGTCTGGATACAGTCTTTCAATTTCCAAAAGTAATTACTGAAACGGCACGTTTTATCAGTAGTTGGTGCGAAATTATCGCTTTAGCTGCTATCGGTTTAAGGCTTAATCTAGTAGAATTTGTCCGCGCGGGAAGAAAGTTAGCAATCTATGGCTTAGCTGTGCTTGTTTTCCAAGTGGGGCTTGCATTGGTTTTGATTCGTCTATTATTAACCTAGAAAAATAGCTAATGTGGTATAATAACCTGTACTGAAATTCTCTCAGGAATAAAAAGATAACCTTATATTAAGTAACAAAGGAAAATAAAATGACTATCGTATACGATGAAATTATGGTTCGCTATGGTGAACTTTCAACAAAAGGAAAAAATCGTGGCTTTTTTATCAATCGTTTGGCCAACAACATCAAAGAAGTTCTTGCTGATTTGACAGACTTGAAGATTACAGCGCAACGAGATCGCGCGCATATCCAGTTAAATGGTACAGACTACGAAGAGGTTTCTCAACGTTTAACTAAAGTTTTTGGGATTCAAAATTTTTCAGCATCCATCAAAGTTGAAAAATCAATCGAAGGTCTAAAAGCAGCAGTTGTTGACTTGATGAAAGAAATTTACCATGAAGGAATGACTTTTAAAATTGCAACACGTCGGGCGGACCATAGCTTTGAACAAGATTCCACAGAGTTAAACATGACTTTAGGTGATGTTGTCTTTGACAATTTTGACTATGCCAAAGTACAAATGAAAAAGCCAGATATCACTCTCCGTGTCGAAATTCGTCTTGAAGGTGCTTATCTTAGTTTCGAAACACTTAAAGGTGCAGGAGGAATGCCTGTAGGAACAGCAGGCCGCGGTCACTTGATGCTTTCAGGTGGGATTGATTCTCCAGTTGCAGGTTACTTGGCTCTTAAACGAGGTGTCGAAATTGAGGCAGTTCACTTTGCTTCACCACCTTATACAAGCCCTGGTGCTTTGAAAAAAGCAAAAGATTTAACAGCAAAATTAACAGCGTTTGGCGGAACAATCACTTTTATTGAAGTTCCGTTTACTGAGATTCAAGAAGAAATCAAAGCCAAAGCGCCACAATCTTATTTGATGACTTTAACTCGCCGTTTTATGATGCGTGTAGTTGACCGCATTCGTGAAGAACGTGGGGGTAAAGTGATTATTAACGGTGAAAGTTTAGGACAAGTCGCTTCGCAAACATTAGGTTCAATGTCTGTGATTAATGAAGTCACAAACACTCCTGTTATTCGCCCCGTAGTCACAATGGATAAGATCGAAATTATCGATATCGCCGAAAAGATTGATACCTTTAATCTTTCAATTCTACCATTTGAAGATTGCTGTACTGTATTTGCCCCACCATCTCCAAAAACAAATCCTAAACTAGAAAATGTTTTAGCCTATGAAAAACGTTTGGACGTTGAAGGTATGGTTGATCGTGCTGTTGAAGGTATTATGATTAGCCGCATCACGGGCGAAAACTGGGACAAAGCAGAAACCAATGAATTTGACGATTTACTTTGATTTTTGAAAACTGTATCATTAGATGCAGTTTTTAGTCTCTTTGTAGGTAAATAGAAAGGAAATAAATGAAAAATAGAACAAAAGTGCTGCTCACCATTGGTTTATTTACACTCATGTCAACTTTAGACGGCTCGATTGTAAATATTGCCTTACCAACAATAGCGCGTGAGCTAAATGTGTCAACTTCACAGATTACGTGGGTGGTCACAATTTATTTGATCGTTATCAGTGCAATCATCCTTATTTTTGGACGACTTGCGGATTTGATTGGGAAAACAACCGTAACAAGATGGGGCTGGACGATTTTTATTGTCGGCTCGTTATTGGCTGGGCTAAACATCGGCTTAGGCTTACCGTTCCTACTCTTTGCACGTGTTGTGCAAGCTATCGGAGCTTCCATGTTTATGGCAACAAGTTTTGGGATTGTGGCGCAGGTTTTTCCTGTTGAAAGTCGAGCGCGGGCGATGTCTATCACTTCCATGTTTGTATCTGTCGGCTCGATCGCAGGACCAGCTTTGGGCGGCTTAATTTTACAAGTTGCCTCTTGGAATTATATCTTTTGGATTAATGTTCCGATAGGGATATTGGCCTGGATTTTTGGAAGTCGGGCTTTACCAGAAGATGAAGGCCAAGGCTCTATAAAAGAAGTTGACTTGTCAGGTGGTTTACAAATGACTGCTGTGATCGTTCTTTTATTCATGGCTTTGAATTTTGGCCAAACTTTAGGATGGAATAATCCGCTCTTACTTCTCGGCGTGGCTCTTGGCTTTATACTTTTTGTTAGCTTTATTTTTACGGAGCGCCGAAAGGAAAAACCTTTACTTGACTTGGGGATTTTTAAAAACAGACTCTTTTCTTTGAGTCTGTTGATGTCACTTTTAAACTTCACTGTTGCGATGTTTGCTAGCATCTTGCTTCCTTTCTATCTACAAGATTATCGTGATTATGCGCCTGGTGCGGCTGGCTTTATCATGATGGCCTATCCAGCTGCTATGCTTATTGTGAGCCCAATAGCAGGTGCACTCGCAGATAAAATAGATAAGGAAGTAATTACCTTTGTGGGGATTTCAGGGATTGTTCTTTCTCAGATTGGTTATCTTTTGATTCGAGCAGATTCGCCCCAATGGTGGGTGATTGCGATTCTCTTACTCCAAGGTGCCTCAATGGGGGCTTTCCAAAGTCCTAATAATGCTTTAATCATGGAGACAGTAGAACGTAAGTATTTAGGAATAGCAGGCTCTGTGAATTCTTTGATTCGGAACATGGCTTTTGTTTTAGGAACTTCTGTAGCAACCATTATTTTGTTCCTTTCCATGTCCAGTCAACTTGGTTATACGGTAAGAACTTATTTACCAGAACATCCAGATACCTTTTTACAGGGAATGCATATGGCTTTCGTATGCTCACTTGTCCTGACAAGTATTTCTTGGATCTTGGCGGGCGTTCGTCTTTTAGGGCGTAAAAAAATAAAAGAACACCTGAGCGAAGGATAAAGCTCGGTGTTTTTTTATTTTCATTTATTTGTTGAAAGTTCATTGTTTGTTGTCTTTTGAACTTTTTTACGTCTCTTTTCAATAAAGTCGTAGAGTAAGGTATGATGGTTACTTGCAAGGGAATAATCCTCTAAAGTATTTACATTTTGACGTAAGACTTTTGCCTCGCCGATCGTTAACTCACCACGGGATTCATACTCAAAGATGGTTTTGCGTTCAAGGTAGTAAGCACGCATCATCTCTTTCAGATTATTAGGCTGCGCACGATGTAAAATACCAGTAATATAGCCACCGCGGGCAACAAACTCTGCGGAGCGTAAACGTTCTGCTTGTAGATAATGGATTAAACGCTCATCGTAAACTGATTCCAGATTGTCCAAAGCTTGAAGGACTAACTCCGTATTAGAAAAGTAAAGCTCGGTAATTTCACGATGTGTTGTAGCGTTATCTGGCCGTGTTTTACGGAAACTGAAATCTAGACGGATAATTCTTGAGAAGAAAAAATGAAGCACACGGATGGAAATGGCCGAAGCAAACTGGATACTTGAAACCAAATTATGCGCAACGGATTGTTCCATCGAATGAAGGTATCGCTGATAAGTTCGATAGGTGTACATGGAAATCTCATTTTGTCTCAAGGCATTTTCCAGTCCCTCAGCTTCAAGACGGACGATAAGCAATTGCAATTCATTAAAGTCAATTGAAGTATTTGAACTTTCTTGCTCGATGATGAGTTTTTGAATGCGGTCTTGATAGCTATCGATAGCAATATTATAACCAAGGCGCGCTTTTTCTTTTGTAACTTGTTTTAAATCATTTTCCAATTCTCGAACGACATCGGCTAAGATAGAAATTTTTACCATGTTGTCAACTTTGACAACTTTTTTGGCAGCGATTAAAGGTAAAACAAATAGTCCGGTTAAAAAACTGAGCGCGGTAACTGCTGCACAGAGAAAGATGATTAAGCTATGCGGGATATCTACTGTCCGTGGCAACAAAAGGACAGTGGCAATGCTGACGGTACCTTTGGAGCCAGCAAAAGTCAGTAACAAGATATCGTTCCAGTAAGCAGAAAAGCTTTGATTGCGACGCAGAGATACATAACGATAATAAACAGCCAACAGGGAAAAGCGAAGGGCAAAAAGACCAATGGTTAAAAGTAAAACCATGAATAAAAGAGAAGTCGTAGAGTAAAGGGGATCAGCAATGAGCGGAAAAACAAGCTGATGTAACTCTATCCCGAGGAAAAGGAAGACTGTTGAATTTAAAACAAAGGTTAGCAAATTCCAGATAGTATTTTTCACTTTTGTGACTTGGGCATCAAAAAGCGTGGTCCTTTTAAGACCGTTGGCTTGCATGACTCCAGCGACAACGACAGCGATGATTCCAGAAACTTCAAGCATATCAGCAATTAAAAATGCAGATAAAGGAAGCATAAGCTCCAAAATAAGGTAACCTGTAACATCTCGGGCATCGACATCCTCAAGAATTCTGAGAATAAAGGACTTCATCCAAACGAGAATGAAACCGACCAGTGCACCACCGATTGCAGAGACTACAAGGTCAGCAGAAGCATGAGTCAGGGAAAATTCGCCAGTGACCAGCGCAAGAACCGCAATCTGGAAGGAAATGATACCAGAAGCATCATTCAGCAGGCATTCACCCGTAAGGATACTCATGACCCGTTTGGGGAAACTAAAGCGTTCAGATAAGGCAGCAACAGCGATTGCATCTGTTGGTGCTAATGAAGCCCCTAAGGCAAAACAAGCAGCCAAAGGTACAGATAAATAAAAGAAATGCGTTAAGTAGCCTAAACCAATAGTTGTAATGAAAACTAAGGGAAAGATAAGCATTAATATCGTTCGAGTATGTTTAAAGATATGTTTGACATCTGCCTCTTCACTCTCACGGAAAAGCAAAGGAGCAATGATGAAGCCCAAGAAGAATTCTGGGTCAACCTGCAAAAGTTTTGACGCACCTAAAAAGCCCAAACATAGCCCAATCACGACTTGAATCAGCGGGAGAGCCAACTTTGGGAAAACTTTATTGATGATATTTGAAATAACTAGAGCAAGAAGAAAAATGATGACATAAAAAATAGTATGGAGCACAAATTTTCCTTTCTTTCGTCTATTTTAGAGCAAGAAGCTGCATTAAAAGTACAGCATATTGGTTATAAGGCTAAAAGGCTACTTTATCTTTTTGAAAAGGTCCTTTTTTTGATTAATCTTCTGATCGATTTTGGCACAGCTCTTTTTATTTAAGAGAGCGCGACAGCGTTTGAGCTCAAGCTCTGTTAATTGACGTTTAAGTTTCTCTTTTTTAGTGAAGTCTGATTCACCGCTGTCGATATATTCAAGCCTTTGCTGCAGAAGAGATTGTTTATACTTGAGAGCCTCAATTTCATGTTTCAGCTTTGATATTTGTTCATAACTAGCATCTTGCTGATGGAAATCCTTAAGTTTTTGAGACAAGAAAAGTTTCTTCTCTTCGAGAAGATGAAGTGATTCAAGTATTTTGTGTCTTTTTTCCTCTTGTGAAACTGGAGTATAAATCTCACTTTTTTCAGAATCAGAGGGTTCTTCTGTAATTTCTTCTTTTTCTAAATACTGTTCACGTAAATCTCTCAGCATTTGTTCAAAATCTTTATCAGGCATGCTATTATCCTTATAATCTTGTTCTTAAACTCTATTATATCATGATTCAATTAGAAAAATAATGTGTTTGGATTAAAAAAGCAACAGAGAATTCCCTGTTGCTACTTAAATATTAGAGTTTAACTTAATAAGTCAAGATGAAATTTTTCTTTTTACCACGGCGAACAACAGTAAGTTGATTGTCGATTTTATCTCCATCAGAGAAGGTGTAATCCAAATCTTGGATACGTTCACCATTGATGTAAATCGCACCGTTTGTTACATCTTCACGTGCTTGACGTTTTGAATTTTCGATTCCGGCAGAAATCAAGAGTTCAATAATATTGAGGTTATCGTCTGCTTTCACTTGATATGTTGGTACATCTTTTAAGCCAGAAAGGATTGACTTGGCATCAAGAGCTTTCAAATCACCGCCACCAAATAAAGTTTCCGTGATTTTTACAGCTTGCTCGTAAGCGGCTTGTCCATGAACAAGAGTTACAACTTCGCGGGCAAGTACTTTTTGAGCTAAGCGTTCGTGACGTGCAGCCTCAAATTTCTCACCGATTTCAGCAATTTCTTCAAGAGATAAGAAAGTGAAAATTTTGAGCATTTTTACAGCATCATCATCGTTAACATTCAGCCAAAATTGATACATTTCAAACGGAGACGTTTTATCTGCATCGAGCCAAATGGCATTTCCTTCAGATTTACCAAATTTTTTACCTGTTGAGTCTGTAATCAATGGAATAGTGATGACATGTCCAGTTTTTCCAGCCTTACGACGGAGCAGTTCTGTGCCGGCAGTCATATTGCCCCATTGGTCAGAACCACCGAGTTGTAATGTAATACCATGACGTTGGTTGAGCTCGTAGAAATCGTAACCTTGCATAATTTGGTAAGCAAACTCGGTGTAAGAGATACCTGATTCGATACGACTCTTCACTGAATCTTTACTCATCATGTAGTTAATCGTGTAATATTTACCGACATCACGAAGGAAATCAATAAAAGATAAATTTTCGAACCAATTGTAGTTGTTTTCCATCTGAGCTTTATTTTCGCCATTTTCAAAGTCAAGGAAACGTTCCAACTGAGCACGAATTTTATCAGCCCAAGCTACAACAGTATCTTTCGTTTGTAAGCCACGTTCGGCATCTTTGAAAGATGGATCGCCAACAAGTCCAGTAGCGCCCCCAACCAATGGATAAGGTTTGTGTCCAGCCATTTGTAGACGCTTCATTGTAAGAATTAAGACCAGATTACCAAGGTGTAAACTGTCAGCAGTAGGATCGTAACCAACATAATAACTTACCATGCCCTCAGTTAAAGCTTCGCGAAGAGCTTTTTCATCAGTGGTTTGGAAAATCAGACCACGTTCTTTTAGTTCGTCAAAAATATTCATGTTACCTCCTAAATTTAGTTAATACTGACAGTTTTGTTATAGTTTCTCTCAGTAATTAGATTAACGTTCTCATTATATCAAAAAAAAAGGAAAAATAGGGGCGAAAAAAGAGCCTAAGTTTGGTATAATATGTATTATGAAAAAAGATCAAGAACAGTCGAAGGAACGTGCACAGGCACGTTTGCAGGCTAAAATGGAGAAAAAGCGTGCCAGCAAAACGCAGGAAAGTCGTAAAAATTCTCCGAAAAGGCCTCAAAAACCTAAAAAAGTTCAAGCAGATGTAGAAGAAGGGAAGACAACACTTCAGACTATTTTTTCAGTCGTGCGTGGAGTAGTTGTCATTTTTGGTGTGCTTTTTCTTTTAGTTGGTGTATTTGGCGCTGCGGCAGGTGTGGGATATTTTGCTCGCCTTGTTGAAAATACCAAAGTTCCAAGCAAGGAGCAACTTCTCGAGCAGGTTAATAATATTCACGGTGTTTCAGTCATGAAATACAGTAATGGTGAAAATATTTCTGATATTTCCAGTGATTTGGTAAGGATTAATGTAGCAAGCAACCAAATTTCAGAAAATGTGAAAAAAGCTCTGATTGCGACAGAAGATGAAACCTTTAAGACGAACAGTGGTGTTGTGCCCAAAGCAGTAATTCGAGGCGTTCTAGGTGCCGTAGGTGGCGGTACAAGCTCTGGTGGTTCAACGATTACGCAACAGTTGGTAAAACAGCAGTCTCTTGGAGACAGTGTCACTTTCCAACGCAAGGCCAGCGAGATTGTTTATGCACTGCAGCTTAATCAATATTTAAGTAAAGATGAAATTTTAACGGATTATCTCAATGTCTCGCCATTTGGGCGAAATAATCAAGGGAAAAATATTGCGGGTGTCCAAGCCGCTGCCCAAGGGATTTTTGGTAAGTCTGCTAAAGATTTAACCGTGCCAGAAGCAGCGTTTATTGCTGGATTACCACAAAGTCCAATTGTTTACTCTCCTTATAATGTGGATGGTTCGCTCAAATCAAAAGAGCTACTCTCTTATGGCTTAGCTCGTCAACAAAATGTCCTGTTTAACATGTATCGTGCAGGATATTTGACTCAAAAAGATTACGAAAAATACAGTGCTGTGGATATCTCGCAAGCGTTTCTGCCTTCACAACCACAAGATTCTGTAGCACATGGTTATCTTTATAATGTTGTGTACAGTGAAGCTCTTAATCACGTCTATGATTATCTGATTAAGAGGGACAAGGTTTCGGCAACAGAACAAGGAAATGATAGCACCAAGCAAAAATATCGTGAATTAGCCGCACAAGCCTTACAAACTGGTGGTTATACTATCACAACAACAATTAATCGTGGTGTGTATGATGCCATGCAAAATGCAGTAGCGCAGTATGGCGGTATTTTACAGGACGGTACAGGTGAAGTTCAAGCCGGAAATGTACTCATGGATAATAAAACAGGAGCAGTACTTGGCTTTATTGGTGGTTTAGACTATGCAACCAATCAAAACAATCATGCCTTTGATACGAAGCGTAGTCCAGGTTCTTCGATTAAACCAATCTTAGCTTATGCACCAGCAATTGATTTGGGATTGATTGGGTCAGCAAGTATGCTGAGTAACTATCCAGCAAGTTTCTCTGACGGTACTCCAATCTTGCACGTTGGCGAAACAGGAACCGGAATGGTAAGTCTTAATGAAGCTTTAGGCGTGTCATGGAATATCCCTGCGCATTGGACCTATCAAGCCATTCTTGATTCTGGCAATAGCGTGGAACCTTACATGAAGAAGATGGGCTATTATGTGCCAGACTACAGTGTGGAATCTCTTCCACTCGGTGGTGGTATTGAGCCAACTGTGGTGCAACATACCAATGGCTACCAAGCCTTAGCTAATGGCGGGGTTTATGAGCCACACTATGTTGTCCAAAGCATAAAAGACGACTCCGGTAAAGATATCTACGAACATAAGAGTCAAGCAGAGAGAGTCTTTTCACAAGCAACATCAACAATTACTGAGAATCTTTTACGTAATGTTTTGACCTATGATGTCAGTCGTCGTACAACAAACTTTTTACAAGATTTACAGGCCATTAATCCAACACTTGCAAGTAGCGTGGATTGGACAGGCAAGACAGGTACTTCCAATGATTATGTAGACGGTTGGCTCATGCTTTCAACGCCTAAAGTATCCCTTGGAGGTTGGATTGGTCATGATAATAATACGCCGATGGGCAGCAAGACAGCTGCGGTCAATAATGGTACATATATGGCAAACTTGGTCAATGCAATCGCAGCAGCGGATCCAAATGTGTTTGGTCCTGGTGAAAAGTTCCCAGAACCAAGTAAAGATCCAGATGTGATCCAGAGCACTGTTCTTAAGTCGACCGGTCAAAAACCAGGCACTGTAACTGGAGGGAATCTAAAAAATGTTAAAGTCTCCGGTGAAACAACCACAAGTTATTGGGCTAAAAACGGAGCACCTGTGACACAATTCAAGTTTGGAATTGGTGGTACAGAGGCGAATTATAATGACGCGTGGAACAGAATTTTAGGAACTAGAAAATAGTAAAAAAGAGAGGGTATTCGCTCTCTTTTTTTTGCTCTGAGGTAGTTTCTGGGTGAGAGAACTATGTTATAATAAGAACATGAAGAAGCGCCTCTATAAAAACTATATTGACACACCTATTGGTCAAATGATAAGTATCAGTGATGCGCAGTTTCTTTATCGCTTAGGCTTTACAGAGCATAAGAATTTACAGGCGAAGATTGCAAGACAGAATGCTATTATTTTGGAACATCCAACTCCGATTTCATGTCAACTTGAAGAAGAGTTGCAAGAGTATTTTGCAAGAAAAAGAAAAAGTTTTAAACTCCCTTTAGCTGTGCAAGGTACAGAGTTTCAGCAAAAAGTCTGGAAAAAAGTTGAAGATATTCCGTTTGGGCAAACAAGAACCTATAAAGAAATCGCACAAGGACTCGCGCATCCGCAAGCCAGTATTGCAGTAGGGGCAGCAAATGCAGCCAATCCCTTTGCAATCGTGATTCCATGTCATCGATTGAAAAAAAGCTCCGGGCAGCTGGCAGGTTATACTGGAGGACTATGGCGTAAAGAATGGCTGTTGGATTTTGAGGAGAATAATACCTATGTTGAATGAGAATATTCCACTCTCTGTAGAGCGCAATGCTAAGGGGGAGATTACCCAGGTTTTTTTCGATGACCAACATGAAAAGACGACTTACGAAGCACTTAATAAGAACCAGAACTTTATATTGACCACAGGAACAGCATTTCAACAAGCTGTTTGGTTAGAACTTCCCAAAATTCCAGCGGGAACGACTATAAGTTATCAGGAAATGGCTGCGCGTGTCGGAAGTCCTAAAGCACAACAAGCTGTGGGGCAGGCATTAGCACGTAATCCTTTGCCTGTCATTTTACCATGTCATCGTGTCACGCGTAAAGATGGCAGCTTGGGCGGTTTTATGGGTCAAGAAGCAGCAGTAGATATTAAGCAAAAGATACTCAACTATGAAAAAAAGCTTGACATATAGTCAAAGCTTTTTAGCTTTAATCAGCTCTTCTCATACTTTTAGGTATATAAGGTTGAAGTTTTTCTGAGTTTTTATAATGAAGATAAGTTGGATAAGTGAGGCAGATGACTGAAAGCCCCCAAAGTAAGCCGCCTAAAGTATCCGAAGGATAATGTACCCCAAGAAGTACACGTGAAAACATTGTTAAAAAAATTAACCCCACAGCGACAAAACCAACTAATGTTTTGCTCCATACAGAAGAGAGATAGTGTAAGAGGGTAAAAAAGAGACAGCCAAAGAGTACTACAGCAAAAGTTGTATGTCCACTGGCAAAACTTTTTCCTGGCTCATCTGTAAAGGCGGCAATACGATGAATGTCAGGGCGATCACGGCCAATAACTAATTTAATCAAGGTATTTCCCCCCACAGCAATTCCGGCTACCAGAGCTAACCATATTGCTGAAACCTTATCTTTGATAAAAATAATAGCAGCAATAACAAGACCAATTATAGCGCCCATTGTGTCACCTAGAAATTTAGCAATTACACTTGAAATTTGAACCAAAAATTCATTGTTTTGAAGATGCCAAGCAACTGTCTGTAAATGCGAATCAATGCTTGGAATAGGTGCGTGTGTATAAGAAAGTTTTACAATGGCAGTCAGTGTGATAAAACTTACCAGAGTAAGTAAACCAGTAGTATAGTATAGTTTTTTATTCATAAATTTCCCTAAAATTCATATTTGGTGCTTTATGATTTTACTTTTTCTTTCTGAAATAAAACTGAATGACTAAAAAAAGAGGCTCAGGACCTCTTTTTTTTAACTTTTTTATTAGTAGTTTTTAATGGCTGCTACTTTTTCTTGATCAAGACTCATAACGATAGCCCGGATAAAGTTTTGCGCTTCTGTGAAATCATCCATGTTGAAGATAGTTTGGTGACTATGGATATAACGGGCACACACACCAATAGTTGTTGAAGGTACACCTTCGTTTTGCAAGTGTGCTGCACCAGCATCAGTTCCACCTTTTGAGATATAAGCTTGTGTTTTGATACCATTAACTTCTGCTGTGTTGAGGAGGAAGTCCTTCATACCAGGCAGCATGATATGACCTGGGTCGTAATAACGAAGAAGCGAGCCTTCGCCAAGACGACCATTGTCGTTTCCAAAAGTATCCGTTGCAGGAGAACAGTCAACAGCAAAGAAAACTTCAGGTTTAAATTTAGTTGTTGAAACATGGGCACCGCGAAGGCCAACTTCTTCCTGAACATTTGCACCGATAATCAAGGTTACTGGCAATTCTTTGTCTTTAAGGTAGTCCAAAAGTTCTAAGACCATAAGACACCCGTAGCGATTATCCCAAGCTTTACTGATGACATTTTTACCATTAGCAGTTAAAATTGTTTCAGATTCAGGAACGATGACGTCACCTTGACGAATCCCAAATTCTAAAACTTCTTCTTTGCTCATAAAACCACCGTCAAAGATGATATCTTCCACTTGTGGCATAGCAGGTGCGCCCGCTGCTCCACGTAAAAGATGTGGTGGTAGGCCACCAGTCACAACAGGTATTTTTTTACCATCACGTGTGAATAGCGTAAAGCGTTGTGCACTAACAACTAAAGGATTCCAACCACCCAGAGTGACTACACGTAAAGTACCATCTGCCTTAATTGACGACACCATGAAGCCGACTTCATCCATGTGAGCTGCAACCATAACACGAGGCGCATTTTCTGTTTTACTTTCTTTAGTGACAAAGATTCCGCCCAGACCATCAGTTTCAGGTGTGTAGCCGAGGTCCACCATACGGGCACGAAGATAGTCACGCATTGGTGCTTCGTAACCACTTGTTGCTTGAATTTCAGTTATTTCTTTAATTTTGTTAAATAGAGTCATCTCGTCTCCTTTGATTTTTTATACTCCCTTATTGTAGCATTTAAAAGCCGTATATAATAGTATTGTCCTAATGCTATTTAATAACTATAATTTTTAAAGACGGATAAGTTTTAGGGGATTTATAGAAAAGCGGAACTGATCTGAGGGGAAACAGTAATTATAAGTACTAATATACTCAAATTTATGTTAAAATTTTTTATATGAAAAAATATTTGAAAGTTGGTTTAGGGCTGCTGGCTGGTGTAGCTGGTGCGCGAGTGCTCTATCAGAGTTATAAACACGTTGAAGAAAATTTGCGGGCAGAGGTTATTCAAGCAGTACGTGAAGCTTTTGCTGACCAAGATATTCAAACAGTATGGATCTTTGAGGAGGCAGATCGCGGAGCTATTTATCAAGGTGGCGTGATTGTTGGAACAAACCAAAACATCAATTTTGAAATTGATGGAGAAACCTTAGAAATTACAGAATTAGGAGAGGAGTATTTATGATTATTCCAAAAAATTATGAGGAACTAGCTGAAATTGTAAAATCAGAAGGCAAACATGTCTTGTTTTTCACTGCAGGATGGTGCCCAGACTGTACTTTTATCAAACCAAAAATGCCAGAATTAGAAGCTGAATTTTCAGACTTTGACTTTGTAGAAGTTGACCGTGACGAATTCATGGACTTGGCTATTGAATGGGGAATCATGGGTATTCCTAGCTTTGTGACACTTGAAAATGGTAAAGAAACAGGACGCTTAGTGAATAAGCTACGTAAAACTAAAGAAGAAGTTAGTGAATTTTTGAAGGGTGTAGATAAATAAAATGATTGCAACGTATAATAAAAATGTTGGTGATGTCCTCATGCTGATTGTGGCAAACAATGAGGGCGCAGAAGTAACTTACGAACGTAAGGCGGATGTTGCGCGTATCTTCCGTGAAGATACAGGACAAACAGTGGGCTGGAACATTTTCGATATAAAAAAAGACTGGCCAGATTTGGCTCAAGGACATAATGATTTATCTGAGCCTCAAGTAACGGAACTTAATGTAAAACTTAAGGCAGCTGGCTTTGACGAGCAGTTTACATATGATGGCCAACCTAAATTTGTAGTCGCTGAGATTTTAACGATGGAGGATCATGCAGACAGCGATCATTTACATGTGTGCCAAGTAGAAGTTGGTCTAGATGCACCAGTTCAAATCGTTTGTGGTGCTCCCAATGCCGTTGTTGGTATGAAAACAGTAGCGGCTTTACCTGGTGCAATGATGCCTTCTGGTTCTTTAATCTGGCCAGGTGCTTTGCGTGGTGTACCTTCTTATGGCATGCTGTGCTCGGCACGAGAGCTTGACTTACCAAATGCACCACAAGTTCGTGGTATCATCGAATTGGATACAGATTTAGAAGCTGGGTCAGCTTTTGATGCAACAAGCATGTGGCAAGCCTAAATATAAAATAATAAAGACCTTAGTGAAAGCTGAGGTCTTTTTTCGTACAAAAAGTAAGGAGGTGTCAAAATGAATAAAACGTTACTTGTTGGCCGACTCGTTGCAGATCCAGAACTCACTAAAACATCTAATGGGAAAAGCCTATTGAGAATAAATCTTGCTGTCAAACGACGCTATAAAAATGCTTCAGGTGAAAAAGATACAGACTTTGTCGCTTTGGTCTTTTGGGAGAAACAGGCGGAACACTGTACATCCTATGCTAAAAAAGGTGCCCTACTTGCTGTAGAAGGGGAGATACGAACCAGGAATTATGTGGACAAGCAGGAACAAAAACGCTATGTGACAGAAGTGTTGGTGAAAACTTTTGACCTTTTGGAAAGTCGCGCGACAGTTGCCATGCGACAAGATTCTATAGAAAATAGTGCTCTTAATTTAAAAGAAGACGAATTACCGTTTTAAATTGAAAAAAGCGTTTTCTTTTGATAGGATGAGAACAGGAAAGTGAGGAGGGAAAAATGGTAAAGGCAAAAACGAAAAAAGAGTTGATTTCCTTTTCAGAAGAAAACTGGAAAAAGCTGTGTCATTTGGTTGACGCACTACCTTTAGAGGCACAAACAGCAACTTTTGCCTTTGGCCAAGAGAAGGGAAAAGAGGCACATTGGGGGCGAGATAAGAATATCCGTGATGTGTATGCCCATCTTTATGAGTGGCAAGTACTTTTACAAAATTTTGTAAAAAGTAATGTTTCAGGAAACTGTCAAAGCTTTTTACCCACACCCTATACTTGGAAAAACTATGCGACAATGAATCAAGAGATCTGGGAAAAGCATCAAGCTACTCCTTATGAAGAAATAAAGGAAAAACTTGCTACAAGTCACCTAAGAACTATCCAGTTATTGCAACATTTTTCAGATGAAGAGCTTTATACGAAGCAATATTATCCTTGGACTGGGACAACATCCTTAGCGCAGTATTTTCAGTCATCATTGGCTTCACATTACGAGTGGGCCTTGAAGAAACTCAGGCTCCATAAGAAAACGATTTAAAAAAATAAAAAAAGAAGTTTTTTTCTTGACTAATTTTGACCTTCGCGGTAAAATAAGATATATAAATTAGCACTCCAACTTAAAGAGTGCTAAAATAACATAAAATGGAGGAATAACATGTTGAAACCCTTAGCGGATCGCGTTGTATTGCGTATAAAAGAGGAAGAAGAAAAATCTTTAGGTGGGATCGTCTTGGCCTCAGCAGCACAAGAGAAACCACAAGTTGCAGAAGTTGTGGCAGTAGGCCCAGGTAAAACAACTCCTCATGGTACAGTTATTGCACCAACAGTACAAGTTGGTGATGCAGTTCTCTTTGAAAAGTTTGCCGGTACAAATGTAAAATTTGAAGGCGAAGATTTCTTGATTATCAAAGAATCTGAAATTCTTGCGACTGTTTAAGGAAAATAAAGACAGGAGATAATAAAAAATGGCAAAAGATATTAAATTTTCATCAGATGCTCGTTCAGCAATGGTTCGTGGTATTGATATTTTAGCAGATACAGTAAAAACAACACTTGGTCCTAAAGGTCGCAATGTTGTTCTGGAAAAATCATATGGTAGTCCACTTATCACGAATGATGGTGTAACTATCGCAAAAGAAATTGAATTAGAAGATCACTTTGAAAATATGGGGGCAAAATTAGTCAGTGAAGTGGCCTCAAAAACAAATGATGTTGCGGGTGATGGTACTACAACAGCGACTGTTTTAACACAAGCGATTGTTCGTGAAGGTTTGAAGAACGTAACTGCCGGAGCTAATCCAGTGGGCATTCGTCGTGGTATTGAGTTGGCAACGGAAACAGCAGTAAAAGCACTCAAGGAATTATCTATTCCAGTATCTGGTAAAGAAGCTATTGCACAAGTTGCCTCTGTTTCTTCTCGTTCAGAAAAGGTTGGAGAGTATATCTCAAATGCCATGGAAAAAGTTGGTAACGATGGTGTTATTACTATTGAAGAATCAAAAGGTATGCAAACTGAACTTGAAGTTGTAGAAGGTATGCAGTTTGACCGTGGTTACTTGTCACAATATATGGTGACAGACAATGAAAAAATGGTGGCCAACCTTGATAACCCATATATCTTGATCACAGATAAGAAGATTTCAAATATTCAAGAAATTTTACCATTACTTGAACAAATCTTGAAAACAAATCGTCCTTTACTTATTGTGGCAGATGATGTTGATGGTGAAGCATTACCAACCCTCGTGTTGAACAAAATCCGTGGTACTTTCAATGTTGTAGCGGTTAAGGCTCCAGGCTTTGGCGACCGCCGCAAGGCCCAACTTGAAGACTTAGCAATCCTCACAGGCGGTACAGTAATTACGGAAGAGCTTGGTTTAGAACTTAAAGATGCAAGCTTAGATGCACTTGGTCAAGCCAATAAAGTAACTGTTGATAAAGAACATACGACAATCGTTGAAGGTGCTGGTTCAGCAGATGCTATTGCTACTCGTGTAGCAACAATTAAAGCTCAAGTTGAACAAACTACTTCAGAATTTGATCGTGAAAAACTTCAAGAACGTTTAGCTAAACTTTCTGGTGGAGTCGCTGTGATTAAAGTCGGTGCCGCTACAGAAACTGAACTTAAAGCGCAAAAACTTTTGATTGAAGACGCACTTAATGCAACACGCGCAGCCGTCGAAGAAGGTATCGTTGCTGGTGGAGGTACTGCCCTTGTTACAGTTATCTCTGCCCTTGACAGTCTTGAAGAAGAAGGGGACGTGCAAACAGGTATCACAATTGTACGTCGCGCATTAGAAGAACCAGTACGACAAATCGCGGCTAATGCAGGTTACGAAGGTTCAATCATTATTGATAAACTTAAATCAGCAGAAAAAGGTATTGGTTTCAATGCCGCAACTGGTGAATGGGTTGAAATGATTGAGACAGGTATTGTGGATCCGGCTAAAGTAACACGTTCAGCCCTCCAAAATGCGGCCTCAGTAGCAGGACTTATCTTGACGACTGAAGCAGTCGTTGCTGATAAACCAGAACCAGCTGCACCAGCAGCTCCAGCTATGGATCCATCAATGATGGGTGGTATGATGTAACAATAAAAAGACACGAATTCGTGTCTTTTTTTATTGCTGTAAATACTGTCTAAATATCATAGAGTTTACTTGCATGCTCATGGCTAGTGTCAATAATATGAACGTCACGTTTGGTATCAACATCATGTTGCGCCAGAAAACCGTCCATGGTCATATGTGCAAGCTCTTGAATATTGTTATTCAGGCTAAGGTGACCGAGGAAGATGCGTTTTGTTTTATTTCCTAAAACATTAAAAGCAGCTTCGGCACCATCTTCGTTAGATAAATGGCCTTGGTCGCTGAGAATACGTTGTTTTGTTTTCCAAGGGTAGCCCCCCATGCGGAGGATCTCAATATCGTGATTACTTTCCATAAGATAGCCGTCGGCATTTTCGATTGTACCACGCATACGGTCACTTACATAACCTGTATCTGTAAGTAATACGAAGGATTTATTATCTTTCATAAAACGATAAAATTGGGGCGCGATAGCATCATGACTCACCCCAAAACTTTCGACATCGATATCGCCAAAAGTTTTAGTTTTGCCCATTTCAAAGATATGTTTTTGCTCACTCGCAATTTTTCCTAGTGAGTTTTTACTTTCCAGTTCTTGCCAGGTTAATTCATTGGCGTAAAGCTGAATACCGTGTTTTCGGGCAAGAACACCAATTCCTTTGATATGGTCGCTATGCTCATGAGTAATCAGGAGTGCATCGACATCTTTGATGTCTCGGTCAATCTCTCCTAATAAACTCTCGACTTTTTTTCCAGATAATCCAGCATCTACCAGAATTTTCTTTTCAGGTGTTTCCAAGTAAAAAGAATTTCCAGTACTTCCTGATGCTAAAATTGAATATTTAAATGCTGATTCAGTGCTCATTCAGCAAAATCCTCCCAGTCGTTATTTTCTTGATTAATTTCATCACTGTAAGGGAAAGACAGGGTGAAAGTTGAACCAGTTTTACCATCAGAAGTGACTACTATATCACCTTTGTGGAGTTTCATAATATCATAGGCAATAGATAAGCCTAAGCCTGTACCACCGATTTGGCTATTTCTTGAAGCATTATCGACACGATAAAAACGGTCAAAAACTTTGGCTAAAGCAGGTTTTGGGATTCCCATACCTTGGTCGGCAATAGAAGTAAATGCTTTGTTGCTTTCACACCAGACGCTTACGGTAATTGTTCCGCCTTTTGGAGAATACTTAAAGGCATTATTGATGATATTGTCAATAACCTGCGAAAGCTTATCGGTATCGATTTCAAGCCAAATCTCTTGTTGAGATATTTGACGAATAATTTTAAAGTTATTGTAATTTTTTTCGATAATTTGATCAAAACGATCCAGGATATAGTTGATAAAATCGACATAGTTGATAATTTCAGTATGAAGTTTAACTTTATCTTGGTCCATACGAGAGAGTTCTAAAAGCTCCCCGATCATCCGAATCATTCGATCTGTTTCGTTAAGGGAAACATCCACGAAGTGACTAGCAACCTCGGGATCAGCTAGGGCCCCATCATTGAGCGCTTCTAAGTAAGCTTTGACAGAAGTCAAAGGGGTGCGCAACTCATGCGAGACATTGGACACAAAAAGTCGGCGATCTCTTTCTGTTTTTTCTTGTTCCGTTGTATCGTGAAGAACAGCAATAATCCCAGAAATGTACCCTGATTCGCTACGGAAGAGCATAAAGTTTACGCGGAGGATAACAGCTGCCCCTTCACAATTGATGGCATTGAGTGTGAGTTCGGGCTCTTTTTGTAGTAAATCATGAAAAGAATATTTGTCGGAGATATTTAGAATATCAATCAAATCTTTACCAATGATTAACTCGTTTGACTGATCAAGAAGAGTCAGTGCTGCGTGATTAGCAAGATTAATCTTACCATGCCTATCTGTAGTGATGACACCATCGGCAAGGTAGGTTAAAATACTCTCCAGTTGGTTGCGCTGATTCTCTAAATGTTCTTGCCGATCTTCGATTTCATGTCCAAGTAATAACAATTTATTGTAAGCTACTGAGAGCTCATTATTTTCTTTAGAAATTTGGCGATTTTCATAGTTATCATGCAAAAAATCATCCACTTGATGAGATATTTTATTTGCCGTTTGAGCCAAGCGACTGAGATACCAAATAAGAAGACTTAAGGTGACCAGATAAAAGATGAAAAACTGTAAGAGTGCAGTAGTGTGTGTGAGGAAGTATGGACTATTTACTATCTCAAAAATGCCAAAAAGAAGTAGATGAATCACTACTCCTTTAAGTACTATTGAATTAAAAAATTTATTCATGAGGTTCGCTCATATAGTATCCAACGCCACGACGTGTAGATACGTATTGAGGGCGGCTTGGAGTATCTTCAACTTTTTCGCGAAGGCGACGAACAGTTACGTCAACAGTACGAACATCACCGAAGTAATCGTAGCCCCAAACAGTTTCAAGCAAAGTTTCACGTGTGATAACTTCACCGAGATGTTGTGCAAGATAATAGAGTAATTCAAATTCGCGGTGTGTCAAGTCAAGCTGTGTTTCATTTTTATATGCGGCATAATGTGTTGGGTTGATACGTAAGTTACCAATTACCAATTCTTTTTTAGAATCTTTTGGTTGTTCAACAGGAACGTTTGTCATGCGGCGTAGGTTTGATTTAATACGAGCAAGTAGTTCACGGTTTGAAAATGGTTTTGTGATGTAATCATCTGCACCAAGTTCAAGGCCGATAACTTTATCAAACTCTGTATCTTTAGCAGAAACCATCAAAATAGGGACTTCAGAAGTTTTACGGATTTGACGTGTAACTTCAAGGCCATCAATTTTTGGAAGCATCAAATCAAGATAGATAAGATCGGGTTTTTCTGATTCAAAGAGTTCAAGAGCTTCTTCACCATCAAAAGCAGTGACTACTTCATACCCTTCTTTGACGAGATTAAATTTTACAATATCTGAAATTGGTTTTTCGTCGTCAACAACAAGAATTTTTTTCATGATAATCCTTTCGCTTAGATGTATATAATATTAATTGCTTTTCTCATTATACAATTATTACAGTAGTATAGCAAGGTAAAGCCTTCCATAATATAGAATTTTTACAAAAGTGAAATCATTTGTAAAATAAGAAACTTATATAGTAAACAATATTTATAAAAGAACATTTTTCCCATATTTTTTCTTTTTATTTTTGCTATAATATAAGATATGAATGGAATATTAATTAGTTTGGAAGGGCCAGATGGGGCCGGTAAAACAACCGTTTTACAAAATATTCTTCCCGAACTAGAAAAATCGTCTTATAAAGTCCTTCCGACACGTGAACCTGGAGGTGTACGTGTGGCAGAAGAGATTCGAAATATAATTTTAAGTACAGAAAATACAGAAATTGACAGTAAGACAGAGCTGATGCTGTTTGCTGCGGCACGTCGCCTACACATGCAAACCAAAATGCTTCCAGCGCTGGCTGCAGGCAAAATGGTAATTGTTGACCGTTTTATTGATTCATCGGTTGCTTATCAAGGTTACGGACGTGAACTTGGTGTTGAACCTGTAAACTGGCTTAATGAATTTGCAACAGATGGTCTTAAACCGGATTTGACATTATATTTCGATATTGATACAGATGTTGCACTTGAACGAATTATGAAAAATAGAGCAGATGAAGTTAATAGACTTGATCTCGAACGTGCTGAGATGCATCGTAAAGTCAGACAAGGTTACTTAGAAATTGTTAAGAATGAGCCTGAGCGCTTTGTCACGATTGATGCCAGTCAAGAACTTGACAAAGTTGTTGCAGACACGTTAACAGTCATCAAAAAGAAATTTTGTTTGTAATAAAATTTCAAACTAAGGAGTTTTCATGAAAATTGCAGATATTCAACCAGCACTTTTTGAACGCTTTAAGCATATTTTACGTGTGAATAAACTGAGCCATGCTTATCTCTTTAGTGGGGGATTTGGTAGTTTGGATATGGCTATTTGGCTAAGTCAGGCTATTTTTTGTGAAAATTTACAGGACAATTTACCTTGTGAGAACTGTCGTCACTGTCGTTTAGTTGCTAGGGATGAATTTAGCGATTTACACATTATTCGTCCGGAAGGTCAAACTATAAAAACAGGACAAATTCGGGATTTGTCGGAAGTTTTTAGTCAGTCAGGATTTGAAGGCGCTCAGAAAGTGGTCATTATCACTGAAGCTGAAAAAATGCACAGCAACGCGGCAAATGCTTTACTTAAGTCCATTGAAGAACCTGATAATGCAACACATGTTTTTTTGATCACAGAAAATGATAATCTCATGTTACCCACCATTAAATCGCGTACACAAGTTTTTAGTTTCCCCAAAAATAGTGCCTACATGCAAGAAACGTTGGAACAAAATGGTGTCTTAAAAACACAGGCAGAATTACTGAGTCGGGTTTGTAACTCGGTAGAAGAAGCCCAGGATTTAAGTGGAGCCACTTGGTTTAATGATACATTGAAGAAACTCCAACAATTGCTGAAATTAGTTAAGACGGATCGACGGGAAGCATTTCTTTATCTAACAAATGTTGCAGAAAATATTGAGGATAAGGAGAAACAAACTTTAGTATTTTCTCTGCTCTTGGAGCTTTTTAATCAAGAAAAGATGTCCAAATGGGTTCAAAAAACCTTTCAAGCAGAAAAAATGTGGAAAAGTAATGTGCGCTTTGGATCTTGTTTGGAATATATAGTGCTGAAATAGGAAGAAGATAATATGATTTACGAAGTAGAGTTTACACATGGAGAACAAAATACCTTTGTAAGTGGTCATGAAACATTTGCACCAAGAACGCAAGTCATTATTCAAAACGAAAAAGGCAAGACTTATGGTCGAGTAATGAAGCAACTCCCACAAGATAAAAATGTTGATACATCCGGAGAAATTGTTCGTGCAGCAACAGAAGCAGATGAAGAGTTGATTTATACGACAGAGCAGCTCTCGCAACAAGCCTGCACGAAGATTCGCCAAATTGTTGCAGATTGTGGGATTGACATGAAGGTTACAAATGCAGCTTATAATTTAAACCAAAGTCAGCTTTTTGTGTCCTTTACATCGGAAAATAGAGTGGATTTTCGAGCTTTACTTAAAGAATTAGCTGCGACTTTTTGTACGCGAATTGAGCTTCGTCAGATTGGAGCGCGTGATGCAGCAAAAATGTATGGCGGTGTTGGTCCTTGTGGACGACCGCTTTGTTGTTCGGAGTTTATTTACGAATTTCCGAATGTCTCTATTAAGATGGCAAAAAATCAGTCGCTCTCTTTAAAACAAAGCAAACTGAATGGTCTTTGTGGTCGTTTAATGTGCTGTTTATCTTATGAAGATGAGTTTTATAGGGAAGCACGTAAAAATTTTCCTGATTTTGGTGAACATATTACGACTGCAGATGGTGAGGGGAAAGTTATTGGACTTAACATTTTGAATAACAAAATTAAGCTTCGCTTAGAGCATACAATAAAAGAGTTTGATATTTCAGAGGTAAATCTTTAAGAAGAATTGACATAGAGGTAAGTTATGGGGGAAATAATGATCGATAAAAATGAGATTTATGTGCAACTGGGGCTGTTGGAGGAAAGTTTGGCTTATACACTGGGCCAAATTTCAACGGTGCGTGATGCACTGGATGAATCCTTAAAAGAAAATGCAACGATTCGCATGGAAAATGAAAAATTACGCGAACGTTTGGCGCATATTGAGAAAAAAGAAGAAAAAGCTAGCTCAAAGTCAAAAGATGAACCTAATCCAAATCTGATTCAAATTTTTAATGAAGGCTTTCATGTGTGTCATTTACATTATGCAGAGCGTTTGCAAGATGGTGAAAATTGCTTGGACTGCTTGGAGCTTTTGTACAGATGATGAATATACAACGAAGCTTTAAAGGTGAAAAAAGCGCAGGTAAGCTTTACTTAGTGCCAACACCTATCGGCAACATGCAGGATATGACACTACGTGCTTTGGAAACCCTAAGAACCGTGGATTTGGTAGCAAGTGAAGATACACGCAACACTCAAAAATTACTTAATCATTTTGAAATCAAGGTGGCTCAAGAGTCTTTTCATGAGCATAACTCCTTTGATAAAATTCCGAAGCTTTTAGATTTTCTTATGGCAGGAAAATCGTTAGCACAAGTCTCAGATGCAGGTATGCCTTCAATTTCTGATCCAGGTCATGATTTAGTTGTGGAAGCCATTAAGCGAAATATCGATGTAGTAGCCTTACCAGGCGCTTCAGCTGGAATAACAGGTCTTATCGCTTCTGGATTAGTCCCTCAGCCTCATATTTTTTACGGCTTTTTACCTCGTAAAAAAGGTGAACAGAAGAAGTTTTTGGAAACTAAAATGACCTATCCTGAAACGCAGATTTTTTATGAGTCTCCTTATCGTGTAGCAGAAACTTTAGAAAATATGGCTCAGATCTATGGGAATCGAGACGTTACCTTAATACGCGAATTAACCAAAATTTATGAAGAATATCGTCGAGGTAAAATTTCAGAAGTTTTACTTTCTTTAAAAGAGCAACCGATTAAGGGAGAATGTTTAATTATCGTTGCTGGCTTCAATGGAGAAGTTGAGGATAATTCAGAGGATGAGACTACAGCATTAGAAGCTGTTCAACTTCTGGTTGCATCGGGAATAAAACCTAACGTAGCCATCAAGCAAGTGGCGAAAGAGCGTGAGCTGGTGCGGCAGGATCTTTATGCACAGTATCATGATTTATAAAATAGAAAGAGCAACTTTAGGTTGTTTTTTTATTTTATCAATGTAGCACTTATTTATAAGCGTAGATAAATGGAAATTGTTTAGTTTATGTTAAAATCAAAACGTAAGTAAAAAGGAAGTGGAGCTATAATGAAAAGAAATAAAGTTATAACCTTATTGGCTTTGAGTGCAGCTGGTGTTACTCTACTAGCAGCGTGCTCGAATTCGAATAAAAGTACAACCGCCGGTCAAGAAAAAACGACCACAGTCAATGTGGCAATCTCTGGATCATCAAATCCTTACGAGTATACGAAGGATGGGCAGCTGACAGGTTATGAATATGATATTCTCAAAAAAGCAGATGAAAATTTGCCTCAATATAAATTTGACTTTAAAACATACGATGACAGTGCTATTCTTGCAGCTCTAGATGCAGGACGTGCAGATATCGGTGTGAATATTTATGGTAAAACAAAGGCGCGTGAGGAAAAGTATCTCTTTAGTTTCCCCACAACGCAAGGCATTAATGCGATTTTCTCTAATGATAAAGATAAAATCACAACCATTGAAGGGCTTGTAGGGAAGAAAACCGAGATTCCAACAGGGACCAACTATGGTGACATTATGGATCAGTGGAATAGTGCACATCCTGATAAAAAAATTACCGTAGATTATTCAAAACGCGGGTTGGCAGAACGTTTACAAGCTCTTTCTGATGGACAAATGGACTTTATCTTTGCTTCAAAATCTGCTGCGGAAAATCTTGTTAAAGAACATGCTGTAACAGGTGTATCTGATACAGTACCTACAGATCTTGAAAAATATCCTGAATTCAAGACCTATACTTACTATATCCTTGACAATAGTCAAACCCAACTTCAAAAAGATCTTAACCAAGAGATTAAAAAAATGGCTGAAGATGGATATTTGAAAGAACTTTCTCAAAAATATTTTGGGGGAGATCAGGTACCCGGAATGGAGCAATACAAATAAAAAGTGCTAGAAGCACTTTTTATTTGTATTTAACAATGTCCATCAACATTTTCATTAACCCAATGTTGCTCTTGTTCATCAAAGATTCTTAGATGAGGATTTTCATGGATAAAATCAAGTATCACTTTTCTGCTTAACCCACTATATTTAACTGCAGCATCGACAGTGACAATATCCATTTTTTCAATTGCTTTGCGTAAATTGTCCATGTTTTTATTATAACTTTTTTGACACAATACCAGAAGAGAAAGGACAGATTTATCCTATTTATCTAGATATTATGGGCAAAAAAAGAATTGCTACTTGATTTTCACTCTCAAATTTTATAAAATTGTCAAGTACCTTTGCGTACTTTAATGGAGAATTTATAGTTATGACTACAAATAAAATGGGCACAGGAACCGCTCATTCCAAATTAATTTTGATTGGAGAGCATTCGGTTGTTTATGGGCAGCCTGCAATTGCGTTACCTGTTACTATTCTGAAGACAACCGTTACAATTTCTTCTATCAAATACGGACAATATATTGAAAATAATGAATCACGGCGCAGATTGGATGTGTTAGGAGACGAATTTGAGGGGGTACGCCAACTCATCCTACGTCTTTTAGAAAAATTCCATTCCGTAAAACTTCCATTTTCTCTGGAAATTGATTCGAATATTCCTTTGGGACGGGGATTGGGAGCATCAGCAGCTCTAGCAACAGCAATCACACGTGCCTTTTATGATTTTTTTGATGCAGAGCTAACAGATGAAATGCTCTTATCTTTTGCTAACTTCTCGGAGAATATTACACATGGCCGCTCATCAGGAATTGATGTCGCAACCGTTAATTCGGAGTTACCGCTTTGGTTTATTAAAGGTCAAACTGCCGAATCTTTTGATCTCAATCTATCGGGTTACCTGGTTATTGGAGATTCAGGTGTACACGGCTTTACTAGTCAAGCGATTAGCATAGTCAGGGAAAAATTATCAGAGAATAAGGCCAAGGCACAAGGCCATATTGAAAAGTTAGGTCAACTCTCAAAAGCTTCAAAAGATTTTCTCATGACAAATAAATTAAAAGATTTGGGGCAAGTGATGAACCAAGCGCATGAAAATCTTTCTTCACTTGGAGTTTCACACCCACGCTTAGATACCTTAGTGGACACAGCGCTGAGAAATGGTGCTCTGGGAGCCAAGCTTACAGGCTCAGGTCTAGGTGGGGTAATGGTCGCTCTAGCAGCTAATGAAAAAGATGCGATTCGCATTAGTCAAAAGCTTTTGAAAAATGGCGCCAAGAATACCTGGATTTACTCTGTTTAAAAATGAAGTATAAGGAAACCTTAAGTGTATAAGCCACTTAAGGTTTTTTGTTTTACGAAGTCATCTTTGACTGCTTATTTTTAATGCATGCTGCTTTTATTTATTATTAGAAAGCATTATAATATAGGCAAAGCAAGGAAGGAGAAATCTTGATGAATTACAAAAATATTTTGGTTCCCATTGATGGTTCAGACAACTCTTACAAAGCACTCCAAGAGGCAATGGAAATCGCACGTTTAAACGATGTAGAACTCTCGGTCCTAACGGTCCAAGATGACGGAAAATTATATGGGCATGCCCTGCCGATTCTTAAGCACAATTATACAAAAGCTTCCGAGATGATCTTGCAAGAAGCAGTAACTATTGTAAAAGACAATGTCAAAGTTCAAACCTTTGTGGTAGTAGGTATTCCTAAGAAGCAAATTGTTGAATTTGCAACGGAGCAGAAGTGTGATCTCATCGTGATGGGAGCCACAGGTTCTAATTACTTTGAGCGTATGACTTTGGGTTCTACAACAGCCTATGTTGTAAACCATGCACCTTGCAATGTTACCGTTGTGAAGTAAGTAGTGTATGGAGCTTCTCTTTTCTTCTTTCAGGAAATATGTATAAAAGTAACCACCTTTTCAGGTGGTTTTTTGTGAGACCTTAACGATATGGAGGAATAAATTTCAAAAACGACAAATGGCTAAATTACGCCACCTTTGTTATAATAGGAGAGATTAATCGACAAGAGGAAAAAATATAAATGAATGAATTTACTGTTAGAGCACATACGAATATTGCCTTGATTAAATATTGGGGGAAGGCGGATGTGGCGCTGAATATTCCTACGACAAGCTCCTTATCAATGACTTTGGATCAATTTTATACAACGACATCTGTTGCTTTTACTGACCAGGATCAACTGATTTTAAATGGGGTGAACACCGATACTACTCGTGTGCATCAATTTTTAGAAATGCTTCGTGCAAAGCATGGTTCTTTTCCAGGTGTTTTAGTCACTTCTGAAAATCATGTGCCAACTGCTGCCGGACTGGCTTCCTCAGCCTCAAGCTTTGCCGCATTGACAGGTGCCATGTTTGGACTCCTCGAATTACCAGCCGATTTGACAGAAATGTCAAGAATTGCACGGCGTGGCTCTGGTTCAGCTTCGCGTTCAGTCTTTGGTAACTTTGCTGTTTGGAACAAGGGTGAAGACGACGTTTCCTCTTATGCTGAGAGCTTTTATGATGAGGATATCCACTTGTCCATGATTGTTGCTGAAATATCAAGTGCCCAAAAGAAAATGTCTTCAACACGGGGGATGCAACTTGCTCAAACTGCTCCGACCTACAGCGCTTGGGTAGAAAAGTCAGCACGTCAGCTTGAAGAAATGAAAAGTGCGATTCGTCAGGCAGATATTGAAAAGATTGGTTTACTCGCAGAAAATAATGCTTTGGGTATGCATGAACAGAATCGCCTCTGTGTGGAACCTTTTGATTACTTTACTGAAGATACTCAACGGATTATTGCCTTTACGCAAGAATGCTATAAAGCAGGACTCTTGGCTTTTGTTACCATCGATGCTGGGCCAAACGTTAAAATTATTACAGACAGAGCGACAGAGAAAGTACTTCTAACAAAACTACGGGAAAATTTTCCAAATATTAATTTTGATATTGCACATGCGGGGGGCGGACTTGAGTACTTATAAAATAGATGTTCCTGCAAAACTTTTTATTGCAGGAGAATATGCGGTTACTCGTCTAGGAGGTTTAGCTCTGGTAACGAGTCTTGAGAGTGATTTCCAAGTGGTTATTTCAGAAGTAGAGGGCCACAGTCTTTTAGAAACGAATGTGGCAATGCCTGCTCATGCCTTCTCAGTAAAGGAAATTAAACCTGAGCAGAGCGGGCCTTGGAATTTTGTCATGACGGCTATCAAGTATATGAGTAAAGAAGTGGAATTGACCCGGGAATTTCACTTGGAAATCAAGAGTGGACTGGGTTTTGGCGAAAACAAGAAGGGTTATGGCTCATCAGCTTGTGTCGTTGTCGGCGTTGTGAATGCACTCAATCTTTTTTTTCAGCTCAATCTTCCCTTGAAAAAACGCTTTGAAATTGCGGCCCAAGCACATTATGATGTGCAAGGGAGCGGTTCTCGTGGCGATGTTGCTGCAATTATGTATGGTGGCAGTATTTTCTATGAAAATCATCAGCGAGTCCTTCCGCTAACGATTCCTTGGCAGCCTTATGTTGTCCAAACTGCTCAATCTGCGAAGACAGTAGAAAAATTGAAACATCAACTTTCTGAGGCATTTTATGTTAAAAGTGATGAACTTGTTATTGAAATAAGTACAGCTATTGATATGCAGGATTTCGCTCTTTTTAAAGAGAAACTCCTCGAAAATCAACTTTTACTTATTGAGCACCAAGCAAAAGGCTATATGACTGATCAACTGGCTTTAGCTCTGAATATTGTGAATAGCCAACCCGAATTTGCTGGAAAGATTTCAGGTGCGGGGTTTGGTGAAAATATTATTCTTTTTGCAGAGCGTGAAGACAAGATAGTCGAGTTAAGGAGCGCTCTTGAAGCAGAAGGAATGAAGCTTGAGAAAATAAGAATAGGAAAACAAAATGAGTAAAGAAATCCACGGACATCGGAAGGATGAACACTTATCACTTGGCTTAAAGTACTGGCGCGAAGGCCGAAATCGCTCAGAGTTTTCTGCTGCATTACGGGTTGTTCCCAATGGCTTGCCAGAAATTTCTACACAAGAAGTTGACTTATCGGTTACTCTTTTGGAACATAAGTTTGATTTTCCTTTTTACATAGAAGCGATGACTGGGGGATCTAAAAAAGGTGATAAGGTTAATTTAGAGTTAGCGGAGATTGCGGCCCACCATCATATAGCAATGGCCGTCGGCTCGCAGTCGATTGCTTTGAAATATCCCGAATTGGCGGAAGGTTTCCGTCAAGTGCGTCAACATAATCCAAAGGGTTTCATTTTTGCAAATATGGGAGCAGGTCACTCTTTAGAAAATGCACAAAAGGCTGTCGAAATGCTCTCTGCTGATGCTTTAGAAATTCATATTAATACCGGACAAGAGTTGGTCATGAAGGATAGTGAAGGGGATCGTTCTTTTTACTGGCTTGAAAATATTAATCGTATCGCTGAAAATTTAGATGTTCCTGTTGTAGTCAAAGAAGTCGGCTTTGGTATGAGTCAAAAAATGTTTAAACAGCTTAGCCAAACAGCCATCGCTGGCATTAATGTTGGCGGTAAAGGTGGCACAAATTTTGCATGGATTGAGAGTGGACGGGGGCACAGCACCTTAAACTTAAATGATTATGGCTTTACAGGACCCGAGAGCCTCATTGAAGCTCAATTGGCGCAAAATACTAAACCTCTGATTGCTACGGGAGGTATTGCATCAGCTACAGATATCTTGCATGCTCAACTTTTGGGTGCGCCTTTAGCCAGCTCGGCGGGGCATGTTTTATCCATCCTACATACCCAAGGACCTCAAGCCTTGGATGAAATGTTTAGCCACTGGAAAGATGATTTAACAAAGCTCTATACTTTGGTTGGTGCACGGGAGTATGATGATTTAACAGGGGTTGAATTTATCTATGACCGAGATTTGAAGTATTTTCGTGAAGAACGAAAAGATAAGCAGATAATTTTGTAAACGGTTCTTATTTCTTTATAATAATAGTATATTAAAATTTAAGGAGAATACTATGGCTTATACACTTCCAGAATTACCTTATGCATACGACGCTTTGGAACCTTTCTTTGATGAAGAAACAATGCATTTGCACCATGATAAACATCACCAAACCTATGTAAATAATCTTAATGCAGCGATTGAAAAACACCCAGAATTCTTTGATAAAACTGTTGAAGAATTAGTGGCTTATTTGGACCGTTTGCCAGAAGATATCCGCGTTGCGGTACGTAACAACGGTGGCGGACATTTGAACCACACAATGTTCTGGGAATGGCTTGCTCCAAACGCAGGTGGTGCACCAACAGGTGACATCGCTGCAGCCATCGATGAAGCTTTTGGTTCATTTGACGACTTCAAAGCTGAGTTTAAAGCAGCTGCTACAGGACGTTTTGGTTCAGGTTGGGCTTGGTTAGTTCTCGATTACGGTAAACTTAAAGTTGTTTCTACAGCCAACCAAGATAACCCAATTTCTGATGGACAAATTCCAGTACTTGGTCTTGACGTTTGGGAACATGCTTATTATTTGAAATATCGCAATGTTCGTCCAGATTACATCGAAGCTTTCTTTAGCTTGATTAACTGGGATAAAGTAAACGAACTTTACGCTAAAGCTAAATAACATAAAAAAAGAGCACCTTGGAGGTGCTTTTTTTGCTTTTCTGCTTTTTTCAATAAGAATTGGAATTAAAAAGGCGAACCCTGTTTTATAAATGCACTATTCATGCTATAATAGGAGCTATGAAATTTACAGAATTTAACTTTAAGAATTATATCAATGAAACGCTTGAGGCAATCAAGTTCGTTTCGCCAACCCCCGTTCAGGAAAAACTGATTCCTGTCGTATTATCAGGCCGTGATTTGGTAGGGGAATCAAAAACAGGTTCAGGAAAGACACATACTTTCTTGCTCCCTATTTTCCAACAATTGAACACAGAGCTTGATGAAGTCCAAGCCGTAATCACTGCACCATCTCGTGAGCTTGCCACACAGATTTATCATGCAGCTCAAGAATTTGTTAAATTTAATGATGCAATCCGCGTGGTCAACTATGTGGGTGGAACAGATAAAGCGCGTCAAATTAAGAAACTTGAGTCTTCACAACCTCATATCGTGATTGGGACACCAGGGCGTATCCAAGATTTACTTAAATCGGGAGCTTTGATTATTCATACGGCATCCATTTTTGTTGTAGATGAAGCGGACATGACTTTGGATATGGGCTTCTTGACAGATGTGGATAAAATTGCAGCCAGCTTTGGTAAAAAAGTACAGATGTTGGTCTTCTCTGCAACTATTCCACAAAAGTTACAGCCTTTCCTTAAAAAATATTTGAATAATCCTGTCATGGAAAAAATTGCGAATAAGACTGTGATTTCAGACACGATTGAAAACTGGCTGATCTCAACTAAAGGCGCATCACATAACCAAATTTTACTGCAACTTTCGAAGGCAACCAATCCTTATATGGCAATGATTTTTGCCAATACAAAGGGACGCGTTGATGATATTCATCATTTCTTAGTCAACAATGGTGTCAAAGCAGCGAAAATTCATGGTGATATCCCACCACGTGAACGGAAACGTATCATGGCAAGCATCAAGAACTTAGATTATCAGTTTGTTGTAGCAACGGATATTGCAGCACGTGGGATTGATATCGAAGGTGTAAGTCATGTTATCAATGATGAACTTCCTCGTGATCTTTCCTTCTTTGTACACCGTGTAGGACGCTCAGGACGTAATGGTTTGTCGGGAACGGCGATTACACTTTACAGTCCTTCTGATGATTCAGCCATTCGTGAAATTGAAAAAATGGGTGTAACATTCCAACCTAAAGCTGTGAAAAATGGTGAGATTGTTGATTCTTATGATCGTGATCGCCGTGAAAAACGTACAGCCAAGACTGGAGAGTTGTCTAACAAAATGCGTGGTCAGTTGGCTAAGAGTAAGAAAAAAGTCAAACCAGGCTATAAACGTGCCTTGAAATGGGCGATTGAAGAAGAAAATACGAAAAAACGTCGTGCAGAGCACAATAAAAATGCACGTAAGCAACGTGAAGCCCGCAAACAAAAATTCTAATGAAAAAATTCTTTCGAGTTTTAGGGTTAATCTTTGCTTTGGGAACGGCCTATGGCCTTTTCTGTTTCTTTTTGATACGGAGTGATGTCGCTCATCAAGGAGATACAGCACAAGATTTTAAGACGATACTAGTTTTAGGCAGTAAGATTGAGCCAGATGGTCAGCCTGCATCTACTACGAAGAGCCGTCTTGATACTGCTTTAACACTTGCTAAGAGCAATCCTCAAGCTAGAGTTATTGTCACAGGTTATCGAAGTTCCGCTTCTCCTGTATCTGAAGCTGAGGGAATGGCCACATACCTCAAAGCACATGGTTTAAACTCTAGCCGAATCATTGAAGAAAAGAAAGCGCGAAATACTGTCGAGAATTTCGCGCTTTCTCAAAAGTATGTGCAAGGGAAGACACTACTTGTGACGAGCGACTTTCATCTTTATCGTAGCCTTTATTTGGCTTCCAAATTAGGCTATAAAAATGTGCAAGGTTATGCAGCGGAAAGTAAAACCCCTGCTTGGCAGACTATGAGCAATTACGCTAGAGAGTGTTTAGCTCTGGGTTACTATTTGATCAAATATACACTATTTTAAGCTAGATAAAGGAGTTTTTATGTTTCAACCTGAACAAATAAGCAAGCTTAATGAGCTCGAAACCTTGGTCCTTGATTTTATCATCAAATCTCCAGATAAGGTTCAAAAAGCAACGATTCGTAGCTTAGCTAGCCAGCTTCATGTTTCTACTACAACAATCGTAAGAATGAGTACAAAGTTGGGCTTTAATGGTTGGGCAGAATTAAAATTTTTTCTAAAAAATCAAAGCAAACCTAAAACGGCGGAAGAGCAGCATTATGACAATATGCTAGAATTTGATATGTTTTTACGCCGTATGAATTCTGAAAGTTATCAAAAGCGACTGACCGAAGCTGCCAAGATGATTGCTAAAGCAGATTATACCGTTTTTATGGGAATTGGTAACTCAGGTTCTTTAGCTGATTATGCATGTAAGTACTTTGTGAATGCAGGTTTACGTGCCTTTGTTATTAATGATCCTTTTCAAGCTATCCAAATCAATGGCACAGGTAATGTCATTGCATTGATTTTATCGGCCTCAGGAGAAACGATTCAAATCATTAATAAGGAGTTGGAATTCAAACAAGAAGGTGCACAAATTATTTCATTGACAAATAATGAAGACAGTACAGTTGGCCGGCTGGCTGACTTGCAACTCTTTTACAATCTCACGCCGGAATGGTCTAAACTTTATCCGCTAGGAAATTTAACGACACAACTTCCTGTTGTTGCAGTTCTTGAAGTTCTGGCTCATAAAACGCTCCATTTTTTAGAGGAATAGTGCTCAATTTGTTCCAAAATGTGAAACATGTTTTAAAAAACTTGCAGTTTTTGCAAGTTTTTTTGTATTTATTGCAAAAATTTAAGCCACAAATCCTTAATTTAAGCCATTTTCTATTTGTTTCAATACAGGAAAGGTATTTCATATTATTGTTTGAAAGCCTTTTCAGAAAACGCTATAATATTCTTGAGCTCAAAAGAATAAGGAGAAAAAAATGGCAGAAAAGGTTATTGCACTGGCATGTGCAGCAGGTATGTCAACATCATTGCTGGTAACGAAGATGCAACAAGCAGCAAAAGAAGCTGGAAAAGATTATGAAATTTTTGCTAAGTCAGTAGCAGAGATTGATAACATGTTAGCAGGGTCTGGTTCGAACAAACCAGATGTGCTTTTATTAGGTCCTCAAGTTTCTTATATGAAAGCAGAAGTCACTAAGAAAGCGAATGCCGCAGGAGTTCCTTGTGATGTGATTAAGATGCAAGACTATGGTATGATGAATGGCAAAAATGTAGTGGCAGCTGCAGATGCCCTAATGAATTAAAAATAAAATTTTTGGAGTAAAAATATGAATAAATTTATCAACGAGAAATTAATGCCTCCGATGATGAAATTTTTGAACACAAAAGCCGTTACAGCAATTAAAAACGGTATGTTGTATCCAATACCTTTCATTATTATTGGAGCAATCTTCCTCATCTTAGCAAACTTCCCTCAACAAAATGTTGCGGACTGGATTGCACAAATTGGTTGGGCCCCTATTTTTAATCAAGCCTATGCTGCTTCATTTGGTATTATGGCCCTCTTTGCAGCTTTTGGTATTGCTTATTCTTGGGTGAAGAGCGAAGGCTATGAAGGCGCCTCTGCTGGTTTGACTTCTATTATTGTCATGGTTATGCTTCAACCAAGCACTATTTCAACAGTGACTAAAATTGCTGATGGTTCTGCTGTCGTGGGAGAGTATCAAGTAAGTGGTGTTATCGATGCAGCTTGGCTTGGTGGGAAAGGAATGATCCTCGCTATGCTTGCTGGTTTATTGGTCGGTTGGTCTTACTCATGGTTCATGAAAAAAGATATCCGTATCAAACTTCCTGAACAAGTGCCTGCAAATGTATCAGATTCCTTTGGTGCTCTTGTGCCAGCTTTCGTTATTACTTTTGTAGCAATGCTTATCTATGCTCTATCTGTATTGACAACGGATCAAACACCGATTGAATGGATTTATACTTTAATTCAAACACCTTTGCAACATGCTACAGACGGACCACTTGGTGTCTTCTTAATTGCATTCTTACCTGTATTTATCTGGTGGTTTGGGGTGCATGGTGCCACAGTTATTGGCGGTATCATGACTCCATTGCTCTTGGCTAACAATGCCGATAATCTCAAATTGTTCCAAGAGGGTAACTTATCACTTGATCATGGGGCACATATTGTTACGCAAGCCTTTATGGATCAGTTTATTACGGTTACAGGTTCAGGAATGACTTTCGGTTTCGTTATCTTTATGATTTATCGTGCGCGTTCTGTTCAAATGAAAACTATTGGTAAATTAACATTGGCACCCGCCTTCTTCAATATCAACGAGCCTGTACTCTTTGGTATGCCGATTGTTTTAAACCCAATCTTGGCTTTCCCATTCTTGATTGCCCCTCTCGTTTCAGGATTTGGAACTTATGCAGCTATTGCGCTGGGAATTATCCCACCGTTTAATGGTATCTTCGTCCCATGGACAACACCGCCAATCCTTTCAGGTTTGATTGTCGGAGGTTGGCAAGGTGCAGCATGGCAAGCCTTGATGATTTTTGTGACAGGTGCCATATACTGGCCATTTGCTAAAAAATATGATGCGATTCTTGTACAACAAGAAAAAGAAGCATATGAAGCAGAGCAAGCTGAACAAGCATAATAGTGAGATGAGATTAAGCATTGACTTAATCTCTCTTCTATAAATGTAAACTCATCAAGAGCTGGGAGAGTTTACATTTATAGAGGGGAACTGAGCGTTTAAAAAAAGGGGAGGATGTTAAGAACTGAAGTATACGCAAGTTCAAACCTTGTAAAAGATTTAAAGTTAAATCAACAGAATTAGAGGAAAGAGAGAAGAAAAATGACTTTAAGAAAAGATTTCCTATGGGGCGGTGCAGTTGCTGCTCATCAACTTGAAGGCGGCTGGAATGCAGGAGGCAAAGGAGTTTCTGTGGCCGACGTTATGACTGCTGGAGCAAATGGTGTTGAGCGCCGGATTACAGATGGTGTCTTACCCGGTGAAAATTATCCAAACCATGAAGCCATTGACTTCTACCATCGCTATAAAGATGATGTCAGACTTTTTGCAGAGTTAGGTGTGAACTGTTTCCGTACATCCATTGCTTGGACACGTATTTTTCCAAATGGAGATGAAAGTGAGCCAAATGAGGAAGGTCTTCAATTTTACGATGATTTGTTTGATGAATGTTTGAAAAACGGTATTGAGCCAGTCATCACGCTTTCCCACTTTGAAATGCCTTATCACTTGGTTACCGAGTATGGTGGCTGGCGTAATCGCCGCTTGATTGACTTTTTTGTAAGATTTGCTGAAGTAGTAATGACCCGCTATAAAGATAAAGTTAAATACTGGATGACATTTAACGAGATAAATAATCAAGCAAATTTTGATCTGGATTTTGCACCATTCACTAACTCTGGTTTGAAGTTCGTGGAAGGCGAGAACCGTGAAAAGATTATGTACCAAGCAGCCCACTATGAATTAGTGGCTTCTGCTAAAGTTGTAGATCTAGGACATAAGATTAACCCTGATTTCCAAATTGGTTGCATGATTGCGATGTGTCCTATTTATCCTGCAACATGTAAACCCGAAGATATGATGGCAGCACAGGTTGCCATGCAACGGCGTTTATGGTTTACCGATGTCCATGCGCGTGGTCACTATCCAAGCTATATGCTCAAATATTTTGAACGTAAAGCCTTTGATTTGGACATTACTTCAGAAGATATTGAAGATTTATCCAAAGGCGAAGTAGATTATATCGGCTTTAGTTATTATATGAGTTTTGCTATTAAAGATCAGGCTGAAAAGATTGATCCAAGTCTTAAGCTAAATTATATGCCAAGTACAGCTGAAAAAATGGAGAATCAAGAGAACCTGGGAGCGCCAACTTTTGATTATATTGAAAACCGAGATTTGGTAAAAAATCAATATGTCGAAGCATCAGAATGGGGTTGGCAAATTGATCCATTAGGTCTGCGTTATAGCATGAATTGGTTCAATGAGCGTTATGAAAAACCACTCTTTATTGTAGAAAATGGTTTTGGTGCTGTGGATAAAGTAGAAGAAGATGGTAGCATTCATGATCCATACCGTGTGGAATATCTAAAAGCACATATTGAAGCAATGAAAGATGCTGTCGAATACGATGGGGTAGACTTAATGGGTTATACACCATGGGGCTTTATTGATCTTGTTTCTGCAGGAACTGGGGAGATGAAAAAACGCTATGGTTTTATCTATGTAGATAAAGACAATGAAGGAAATGGCAGCTTGGAACGCTCGAAGAAAGATTCCTTTGAGTGGTACAGTCAAGTCATAGCCTCAAATGGAGAAAAATTATAATGGAACATACAAAACTAAAAGCTTTCCCCGATAACTTTTTATGGGGCTCGGCTTCGGCAGCTTATCAGGTTGAAGGTGCGCATGACGAAGACGGAAAAGGTCCATCAGTTTGGGATAATTTTGTCCGCATACCAGGAAAAACTTTTAAGGAGACAACAGGAGACATTGCTGTTGATCACTACCATCGCTACAAAGAAGATGTAGCACTTATGGCTGAAATGGGATTAAAATCCTATCGTTTTTCGATTGCTTGGACACGTATTTTTCCTGAAGGTCGGGGCGAAATTAATCAACAAGGCTTACAATTTTATATGGATTTGGTTGATGAATTGATTGCTAATCATATCGAACCTGTAGTTACGCTCTATCATTGGGATTTACCGCAAGCTCTTGAAGAAGAATATCAAGGTTGGGAAAGTCGCCAGATTATTGAGGATTTTGTGCATTATGCGCAAACACTATTTACAACTTTTAAAGGAAAAGTGAAGTATTGGGTATCCTTGAATGAACAAAACATCTTTACACAACATGGTTGGATATTGGCAACACATCCACCAGGAAAAGTCGATATGAAGCTGTTTTATCAAGTCAATCACCATGCAAATTTGGCTAATGCAGCTGTAATCAATGCTTTTCATGAAATGGATATGCCCGGTCAAATCGGTCCTTCTTTTGCTTATACACCAAACTACGCGATCAATTCCAATCCCCTTAATGTCTTGGCAGCTGAAAACGCAGAGGAAATGTTTGCTCATTTTTGGATGGATGTCTATTGCTATGGCGAATATCCTATTGTGGCTTTGAATTATCTTAAAGAAAATGATCTGATGTTTGAAACCGAAGAGGGTGATTTTGAACTCTTAAAATCAGCCCGACCAGACTTTTTAGGGATTAATTATTATCAAACTGCTGCCAATGCTTGGAATCCGCGCGAAGGTGGAGTCACACTTGGTAAAATGAATACTACCGGAGTTAAGGGCTCAGGAGGCGACCAAGGCATTCCGGGCTTGTACAAACGTGTAACTAATCCTGCTGTTGAACGTACAAACTGGGATTGGGAAATTGATCCAATGGGATTGCGTATCGCCTTACGTCGAATTACCAGTCGCTACCGCATACCTGTGATGATTACAGAAAATGGTTTAGGAGAGTATGACAAGCTTGAGGCAGGGCAAATTCATGATGATTACCGCATTAGATATCTGGAAAGTCATGTTAAAGCTATAAAAGAAGCCTTAACCGATGGTGTTCAAGTGATTGGCTATCATACATGGTCTTACACTGACTTACTCAGTTGGTTGAACGGTTATCAGAAACGCTATGGCTTTGTCTATGTGGATCAGGACGAAAGTATGGAAGGTAGTCTCAAGCGAATACCCAAGGATTCTTACTATTGGTATCAAGCGCTCATTAAAGAGAATGGGGACAGTATCTAAAGTCATACTCTGTCATTATGAAAACACTTGCAAAAAATCAATGAAAGCGGTATACTTAAGACTATAAAAAGAAAAAGAAGGAAAAATAATTATGGCTGATAAAATAATCGCTTTAGCTTGCGCAGCAGGCATGTCAACATCACTTTTAGTTTCTAAAATGCAAAAAGCAGCAGCAGATAAAGGATTGGACTACGAAATTTTCGCAAAATCAACAGCAGACATCGATAACATGCTTGCTGCTACCCCTAAACCTGATGTCCTTCTCTTAGGACCTCAAGTAGGCTTCATGAAGGCAGAGGTACAAAAGAAAGCACAAGCTGCTGATGTACCAATGGATGTGATAAAAATGCAAGACTATGGTATGATGCGTGGCGATAAAGTCCTTGAAGCAGCAGAAGCTTTAATGAAGTAAAAGAACTCAAGACGACGAAATAAAAGGGGATGTAATGAACGAAGAAAGAATGGAAATTGTGATGGGAATCATCATGCATGGTGGAAATGCCAAAGGTTTAGCCTTTCAAGCAATCCAACAAGCAAAAGAAGGAGATTTTGAAGCAGCAGAAAAATCACTTCAGGAGTCGAACCAAGAGTTGCTCCAAGCCCATGATGTTCAAACAGATATGCTGACAAAAGAAGCACAAGGTATTCATACAGAAATCGATCTCTATATGGTACATGCGCAAGACCATCTGATGAACGCAATTACCTTCAAAGATTTGGCTACAGAAATTATTAGCCAGGAAAAACGTATTCAAGCTTTAGAAAAAGCGGCAAATTAATATCAATAACACTTTGAGAAAAAAGAAAAGTTCTAAGAGAAATTGCTTAGGGCTTTTTCTTAACCCTTGAGGGGTGAAATCTGAGAAGCTGTAAAAGTTCTTGCTTTTATCCTTAAATTTCGATATAATGGTTAATGTTGTGGCGGCATAGCCAAGTGGTAAGGCATGGCTCTGCAAAAGCTTGATCGTCGGTTCAAATCCGTCTGCCGCCTTTCGCAATAGATTGTATAATATAAAAAACTGCTGAATTCAGCAGTTTTTTTGTTTTTACCTGAAACAATTTAAAATTAGGGCTTACAATTATAAATGTGATCGGCGATAAAGCAAAACTTGGTCGCCATCTTCAAGCAGAAAAATTAGCTTTATAGAGGTCGGTTTTCCAACCTGGAATAAATGAAAATTCGGTCATATAATTAAATCAGGCTTCAAAATGGCAAGTCTATAAGAGACGGTTGGTTCGATTCCAACTTGAAGTCATTCCTAAAAAATGCAGCTGTATGTTAGGTAGAACAATCGGTAAGTCGACGGGTTTATTAGAATTGTATAAAAAAAGGAGGAAAATAAACTGGGACAACAAGAAACAGCAAAACAAATCTGGGACTATCTTACGTCACGCGGATGGACAAAACAGTCAGTATCTGCTCTCCTAGGTAATATGCAGAGTGAGAGCGGTATTATTGCCGATCGCTGGGAAAGTGATAGAGTTGGTAATATGAATGGTGGTTATGGGCTTGTTCAATGGACACCAGCGACAAAATATATTGACTGGGCAAAATCAAAAGGTTTAGCTTATCAAGATGTTTTCTCTCAATGCAAGCGTATTGAGTGGGAAGTTGCAAACAATCAACAGTTTTATCACCCAAGTATGACTTTTGCACAATTTACTAAGAGTACGGCATCTCCTGAAACATTGGCGGATATTTTTATTCGATATTATGAACGGCCGTTAAATCCAAATCAACCTGCTCGAGGTACACAGGCACGTTCTTGGTATAACCTTTTCCAAGGTTCAACTCCAAGTAATCGTAGAAAAGTAGTTGATTGGTTCAATACACATCGTAATCAAATCACCTACTCCATGACAGGCTCTCGTATTGGTACAGATGGAACAGCAGACTGTTCAGGTAGTATTGTTATAGCCCTTAAAGAAGCGACAGGAGTTGCTTATGATTATGTTTATAATACCGTAACCTTAGGTGGTTATCTGTCAAAATGTGGCTATACGAGAATTCTAACAGGAAATATGTCAGGTTCTAATCTGAATCAAATGCAGGATGAAGATATTATTCTACTATCTGCTGGAAATTCAATGGCAGAATCAGGAGGCGCAGGAGGCCATACAGGTGTAATTACTGGAGGTGGCAAAATTATTACTTCGACTTGCTATTATACTAATGGTCAAGCTAATACAGCAATACAAGATTTACCAATTAATAGTACATATTTAAGTAGCAACAGTTTTAAGTACTATGAAGTATGGCGCAAAGCCGGTGAATCAGAAACAGATGAAGGAGAAGAAGACGAAATGATTTTATATAAAGTAAACGACAAAAATTCTAAAATGAATGGGTCAATCTGGATGTTCAATGGTGAACAACTCACACGCTTAGATGGTGTATCAGCAGCGAAGTTTGCAAAAAACTTTAAGACTACAGATGTCAATCAAGCCGAAATGAGTTCATTTAAAAATATTGGATTCCGTACTGTAGGTGAATTTAAATATTAAAAATTATTCCAACCTTATGGGTTGGTTTTTTATCCCCAAATAATTAGTTTTATTGTTGACAAAACTAATTAAAAGTTTTATAATCGATTTTGTTAGTTTGGTTAAAATAAAAACTAAGTAATTAAAGGAGATAAAAATGGAAAAAGAAATAAAAGCCAATAAAATAAAAAGTAAGGATTTTTTGAAACTCATTGCCAAGAGTAAACCAAAATACTCCTATTTTGCCATTGGGATGTTGTCAGGGATTGTGGGAGCGGTACTACAGCTTATTGTACCTCAAATGATACAGCCGCTTATTTCAGGATTTGCACAAGGGATTGATTATGGTCTTTTAGGAAATGTAGTTCTGGTTTACATCCTTTCGGCCTTACTTGGTGCAATTGGCGTCTCAGTGCTTGGATTTTTTGGAGAAAATGTAGTAAAAAGATTACGTTTAACAGTGTGGAATAAGATGGTTCACCTACCTGTAAAGTACTTTGATGAAGTCAAAACAGGAGAAATTGGAAGCCGCTTGGTCAACGATACAACACAAGTGAAAGATCTTTTAGCTAATACTGTACCTCAAACCTTAACAAGCCTTTTGCTTCTTGTGGGTTCAATTTTTATGATGTTTCGTATGGATTGGCAGATGACTGTAGCAATGGTGATAGCTGTTCCTATTGCGACATTGATTATTATGCCCTTGGCCACTTTTGGCCGAAAATTTGGAATCCAGCGTCAAGATGCTCTTGCAGGGTTTTCTGGCACAGCAAGTGAAGTGCTTAGTGAAATTCGTTTGGTCAAATCTTCCAATGCGGAGGTACAAGCGACACATTCAGCTGAAAAAAACATCAATAAGCTTTATAAAATCGGGCTTCGTGAAGCAATTTTTGATGGTTCCATGCAACCAATTATGATGTTGTTAATGATGTCAACAATCTTTGGATTGCTGCTTTATGGAATTCATCGTGTTGCCGTAGGAGCAATGACGATGGCCACTTTGATGAGCTTCTTGATGTATCTTATGAACATGATTGGTTCTGTTCCTACTCTAGCACTTTTCTTTACCGCAAGTTCTAAAGCCTCAGGAGCCACAGCCCGTCTGAATGAAGTTTTAGAAGAAGAACAAGAGCAGTTAAGTCTTGGAGAAAACCTAGATATTGAAGGCCAAGTTTTACGTGCAGAAAATATTAGTTTTTCATATGATGACTCTGAAGAAATATTGAAAAATATTACTTTCGAAGCGAAACCAAATACTATTGTTGCCTTTGCAGGTCCTTCTGGAGGCGGAAAATCAACTATTTTCTCTATTTTGGAACGCTTTTACAAACCAACAGGAGGAAAACTAACAATGGGGAATCATGATATTGAAAACTTAGCCCTCAAAGATTGGCGTAGCCAAATTGGGTTTGTTTCACAAGATTCAGCGATTATGGCAGGAACAATTCGTGACAACTTGACTTATGGTTTAGACGGTACATACAGTGATGCACAATTATGGGAAGTGCTAGACTTAGCCTTTGCACGCGGTTTTGTCGAAAATATGCCCGACAAATTGGATACACAAGTAGGGGAACGTGGAGTGAAGATATCAGGTGGGCAACGTCAGCGTTTAGCTATTGCACGTGCCTTCTTGCGTAATCCGAAAATTCTCATGCTCGATGAAGCCACAGCTAGTCTAGATTCAGAGTCAGAAGCAATGGTTCAAAAAGCTTTGGATAGCCTGATGAAAGGTAGAACAACATTAGTCATTGCTCATCGTTTATCCACAATTGTTGATGCAGATAACATTTACTTTATTGAAAAGGGAGCAATTACAGGAGCAGGTAAACACAGTGATCTTGTAAAATCACACCCACTTTATGCACAGTATGTTCAAGAACAACTGACCGTTGCATCATAAATAAAAAAGCTGCTTGCAAGCAGCTTTTTTATTATAAAGAACTTAGTTCTTAGCACCATATACGGAGTCAGCATCTAAGAGCTTGTCTTGACGGTGCATTTGATAAAATTCTTCTAAACCGGGAGTAACACTTGGAGCAACAGCATCAAAGGCTTTAGCTTGCTGGATAGCTTGGGTCGTTGGTGGCTCAGTGAGCTGGGGCAGCTCTGGTAAGAGAGGTTCATGGGACATCGCTGTGCCTGAGTAACTAAATGGCGGCACATTTCTGCCTTGATTCATATATCTGATGGTGTTGTTCAAAAGATAGACACGCATATTGTTTTCTTGTTCAATAGGCGCAGCTGGCACATAATATTTTCCACTCATATCTGGGCTTCCGACCCATACAGCGGTTGAAACACCTGTAGAGGTAGCAGCCATCCAAGCATCAGGAGCACCTTGACTACGGGCCGGTTCTGTGGCAGTATCGGGGAAATTAGAGAGCCCGGACTTAGTGGCGAAAGCATTCGGCCATTGCGGCTGAGCAGCTAAAGGCTCGGAACCATTAGGTTGTGTAACATTTTGCATGAGATTAACAAGCGAACGAGCTGTTGAAGAACTCATGGCGCGTTGTGATTCAGGCTGAGTAAGTGGCAGTTCTTGACCATTTACCGTGACAGAAGCCACAGCAGTAGGGGTAACGCGAACGCCATCATTACCAATCGCAGAATATGCAGATGCAGACTGTAAAGGAGACAAATTATAGTCAATAGACATGGATTCTTGGTCATATTTGACAGAAGCAATACCAAGTGGCTGCATAATACTGTTTTTTTGCTCATTATTGGTCATGTTAAAGGTTTGCAGGGCTGCAGAGTTCAAAGAGTTACCAAGGGCAAAACCGACAGGAACAGGGCCATAATTATTCCCACCGTAATTCATCAGCGGTGTGCCATCAGCGTAAGTTGTAGCATTACCATTCAAGGTACTGTTTTCATTGATATAGCCATATTCAAGAGCGGGCGCATAATCGAGTAATGGTTTAATCGTTGAACCTGAAGAACGGCCAGAGGAAATTGGCAATTGTGGATTGTCCGAATTTGTATTTAAAGCTAAGATATGACCTGTTTGGGTATCAACCACAGATATTGCAGTTAAAGTACCTTCTGGCAGATTATTACGTGGAATATTTGAGACATCAGGTGCGGTATGATTTGCAACGCTCTCTAGATAATCCAAGTGTGCTTTCGTAGCATATGTTTTGACAACAACCTTAGCGTTTCTTGGTAAAGCAATCTGGCCAAGCTCTTTTTGTACTTGTGCAATATAGGCTTGATAAGCATGGGGGATGCCTTGTGTATAACTTGGCTTAAGTGCGAGTTCTTTTTTCACAGCTTCGGCGCTGTCTTTGTATTCTTGGTCAGAGATAATTTTGTTGGACTTCATCACCGAAAGAACAGTCAAGGCGCGTTGTTTCCCTGCGCCTTCAAAATCTTGAACATAGGTTGAAGGTGCTTGACCCAGCCCCGCTAAATAAGCAATTTGAGCAATATAGAGTGGTGTTTTCTCTGAGGTAATCATCGGTGTAGAGAAAAGATTGTTCCAAGCAGCCCCAGGGCCAATGGTTTCAGGTGTCAAACGCAAGGTGTCGAGATAACTGGTGAGAATTTCTTCTCGAGAATAGCGTTCAGCAAGGCTATGCGCATCAATCAATTCGACGATTTTGCGGGACAATGATTTATCGGCAGTAAAACCTCCATGCGCAAGATTTTTTGCTAATTGTTGATCAAGGGTTGAGCCACCACGTGCACCGTTTGCGAGATGTAATTTCGTAAGTACTTCTGATAAGACGGCATTAGTTACCCCTTTGATAGAATAACCTTTAGTTTTACGGGAATAGAAGTCACTATCCTCAACTGCGACTAAAGCTTTTGTGTATAGTTCAGGAATATTTTTATCTTTGCCTGAGAGCTGTGCTGGAATGTACTTATAGATATTTGAGGAATCCTGAAGTGCTTCTCCATTAATATCCGTAATAGTAAAGGATTGGGAGATGGCTTGTGGGGAAGGCTTAAGCTCGATCGTATGTGCTTGGTGTGATTCTTTATCCAGGAGATAGACGGCACCAACAGCACCAACAGCGCCTACAAACAAGAAGAGCAGAAAAAGAACGGCAAGGGTGCGGAGAATTATTTTTTTAGCCATTATTCATCTCCTTTCTTTTTAGCTTTAGTGTCCTCTTTTTTGGAGGCTTCTGTTTTTTCTTTGTCTTTTTTGGCAGAAACAGAAGAAGTTTTCTTTTCTTCAACTTTTTTCTGTGTTTGAACCGTAATTGTTTGACCTTTTAGAATACGAGTATACTGAGAGGGCTCAGGTTTTTGTTGAGTTACAATCGCTGTATCTTTGTCCTCATAGTTTGGCTCCACTTCAATTTTATAATCGATGCCTGCTTGTTTTCTTATGGCCGCAAGTGTTTGACCTTTGAGATTAGGCATTTCTATGCTTGAACTTTTTAACTGTTCTGATTTTTCGACTTTTTGTTGGAAATCTGTTAACTCTTTGATACGAGCTTCTACGGTTTCCTTCTGGCTGAGATAAGCATTTACCTTGTTAAATACAGGGAGAAAGTCTGCCATGAGTGAATTATTTGTAGAAATTTTATCAAATTGAAGTTGTGTGATAGCTGTGTAATTATTGGTATAGTTTACAAACTGTGTAAAGTTACTAAGGAGAGAGTTTGCATCATTGAGGGCTTGAACCGAAACAGAAATCGTCGATTTAGAAACAGCATTATTATCTTCAATATAAGATTGAATACTCTTCTCAGTCTGTTGTGCCAATTGGTTTGCATCTTGAATAAACTGAGACAACTGCTCAGCTTTTAAAGTTTTTGTTTCTGCTTGGAGCTGATCAATGGAACGATTAAGGCGGGCATTCTCATAAGTTTGAGCAAGTTGCGTCATTTGCTCATCGCTTGCGCCCAGCGCTTGTTGTAATTCGTCCTGATTTTGTGAAAACTGTTGTTCGGGAAGTTCGCCATTGACAATACTGTTGACGCGTTTTTCGTTCTCCTCTAACTTTTCCGCGAGTTCACTGGAAGCATTACTCAGATAGACGTCAAGCGCATTATTTTTTAATTTTTTGATATAGTCGTTATCCTCAGGTAGGATATTCGTTGCTTCGACAATCTCTTTTTGGGACATTGACTGGAAAACAGGATAATCACGAAAAAGTATCTGTCGACCAAGAATACCAGCTGTTATGATGATGATACTGAGCAAGGCCGCCAGTATAATCACAATCTTATTAAAAATCTTTTTCTTCATTAAAAACCTCATAAAAATTAAGCTTAACATAAGCTATTGAACTTCTCCATTATAACAACTTTCTTACTCCGAGGAAACCGAAAAATATGATAAAATTATTAGTATGAATATCGAGTCAAAGATCAAAGATTTAACGGAGTTATTAAATAAGTACGCTCACGAATACTATACCTTGGATATGCCATCGGTTGAAGATGCGGAGTATGATCGCCTTTATCGTGAGTTAGAAACTCTAGAACACGATAACCCACATTTGATACGCGCTGATTCACCGACCCATCGTACAGGCGATGTTGTGCTATCAGGATTTGAAAAATATACTCATGAATACAATCTCTACAGCCTAGCAGATGCTTTTTCACGTGAAGAGCTGGAAGACTTTGATGAACGTGTACGTAAAGTCATTCCAAAGCCTGAGTACATTTGTGAGTTAAAAATTGATGGTCTCTCACTTTCTCTTAAATATACAGCAGGTAAACTTGTCGTAGCTGCGACACGTGGAGATGGCAGTGTAGGGGAAAACATTACAGAAAATGTTAAACGCATCAAAGACGTCCCACTGGTATTAAAAGAACCTATTGACATTGTGGTGCGAGGTGAAGCTTATTTGCCACGCAAAAATTTCGTCAAACTCAATAAGGAACGCGAACTTGAAGGTAAACCTTCCTTTGCCAACCCGCGTAATGCAGCAGCCGGAACTTTACGACAGTTAGATACGAAAGAGGTGACCAAGCGTGGCTTGGCAACCTTCCTTTATCAAGAAGCGAGTCCTGCGACAAATGACACTCAAGAAGAAGTTTTGGAGTACTTAGAAAAGCTTGGACTTGTCGTCAACAAAGAACGTGTTTTTGCGCGAAATATTGATGAAGTCTGGGCCTTCATTGAGCGCGTGGCTTCTCTTCGGGATGACTTAGACTATGATATTGATGGTGTTGTCATCAAAGTTAATAATCTAGCTGAACAAGAAGAATTAGGCTTTACAGTCAAGGCTCCACGTTGGGCCATCGCTTATAAATTTCCAGCTGAGCTGGCAGAAACAGAAATCCTATCTGTGGATTGGACAGTAGGGCGTACAGGGGTCGTTACACCAACAGCGAATATGGTTCCTGTGACCTTAGCGCAGACGACAGTATCACGCGCCACACTGCATAATGTTGACTACATTAAGGAGAAGGATATCCGTCTTAAGGACAAAGTCATGATCTATAAGGCAGGGGATATCATTCCAGCAGTTCAACGTGTTTTGTTTGAGAAACGTCCAGCGGATTCTGTAGAAATGGCAATCCCTCAATATTGTCCGGAATGTTCATCTGAACTTTTGCATTTCGAAGATGAAGTAGCCTTACGCTGTATCAATCCGCTTTGTCCAGCACAAAATCGTGAAAAACTTATTCACTTTGCCAGTCGTGGTGCAATGAATATTTCTGGTTTGGGGCAATCGATAGTTACGCAACTTTTCAAAAATAACTTAATCAAAGATGTGGCAGATATCTATAAGTTGCAGCTTGACGAATTAGTGGCACTGGATAAAATTCAAGAAAAGTCAGCAACCAAGTTATTAAATGCCATTGAAGCCTCAAAAGAAAACTCCGCAGAAAAGCTCCTTTTTGGCTTGGGTATTCGTCATGTAGGATCGAAAGCTGCCAAACTATTAATGGAGCGTTTTGGTAATCTTCGGGCCTTGTCGCAAGCAAGCTTAGAAGAAATTGCTGAAATTCCAAGCTTAGGTTCAGTTATTGCCAAAGCTGTAACCAGCTACTTTGCCACAGAAGGTGCGCAAGTCTTGCTTCAAGAATTGGCAGAAGCGGGAGTCAACTTCGACTATCTTGGTCTTAAGCCCAAGACAGACAGTGTGTTATCAGGGAAAACCGTTGTTTTAACAGGGAAATTAACAGCTATGACACGAACTGAGGCAAAAGAAAAATTAGAAGCTTTAGGTGCAAATGTCTCAGGCTCAGTTTCTAAAAAGACAGATTTAGTTATAGCTGGAGCAGATGCTGGGTCAAAACTGGCTAAAGCACAGGATTTGGGCATTGAAGTTTGGTCAGAAGAGGAGTTGCTGAAATTATGAAAGCAAGATTGATTTACAACCCAAGTAGTGGGCAAGAAATCATTAAAAAAAATGTCGCGGATATTTTGGATAAGTTAGAAAGTTTCGGCTATGAAGCCTCTGCTTTTCAGACAACACCAGAACCACAGTCTGCCCAAAAAGAAGCTTCACGTGCTACTGAAGCAGGGTTTGATCTTATTGTAGCAGCTGGCGGTGATGGCACTATCAACGAAATAGTAAGTGGAATGTCTCCATTTGATAAAAGGCCGAAGTTAGCCATTATCCCCACAGGGACAACTAATGATTTTGCGCGTGCACTTAAAATCCCACGCAATAAGCCCTTAGCAGCTGTTGAAATGATTGGTAAAAATCAGACCTTGAATATTGATGTGGGTCAAGTGAATGATGCTGAGTATTTTATCAATATTGCTGCTGGTGGAAGCTTAACAGAGCTGACTTATAGTGTACCAAGCCGTTTGAAAACAGCTTTTGGCTACTTGGCTTATCTTGCCAAAGGTGTTGATTTACTGCCCCAAATTCGTAAACGCAAAGTCAAGGTTACGCATGATGATGGCGTGTTTGAAGGTGAGATTTCCATGTTTTTTGCGGCCTTAACCAACTCTGTTGGAGGATTTGAAAAAATCGCACCAGATGCCAAACTAGATGACGGTCTGTTTACTCTTATCTTGGTGAAGACAGATAATTTATTCGAGTTACTGGCTTTGATTTCCATGGTGATTAAAGGCAGTCACGTGGATGATGTCAATATTGAATACCTAAAATCAAGCCAAATCAAAGTCGAGCCCCTCACAGATAAAAAAATGATGATTAATGTGGATGGCGAGTATGGAGGCGATGCACCAGTAACTTTCAGAAATCTCCATGGTCACATCGAAATTTTTGTCAACCTTGATGAAATCAATAATGACCATTATCTGGGAGATGAGGAAGAAGAAGATCTCGAAGCCGTTGCTCAGAAATTTGCTGAGGAAGCCGAACAACTCAAAGAAGAAGTAAAATAAATGCTAGAACATCTCTAAAGTTCTAAAATCGTAAAAATACCTCTATTGGATAACAGCCAATAGAGGTATTTTTATAATGTGGATATTACTTTGAAATGAATAAGAAAAATATTACAATATAGTTAAATAAATTACTTGAAGTTAACAAAAAACTTGAAGAAGGAGCACCTATGTTGTATAATCCTTTAGCAGAGCAGAGCAGAATTTTCTGTGTTCTAAGTTTCCTATGTCTTAAGGGGGTGAGTCACAGATGAGCCCAGAAAAGAAACGTAAACTGCGGAATATTGCGCTCTTAGCCATTCTTGGTTTAATCGGAGGCACATTCGCCTTTACAGCATTCAACCAACAAGCCATCAATGACCGAGAATTCGAAAACCGTGCTGACGTTGGCGGACGTGTACATGACTATTTTGATGGTGATGAAAATAAAGATGTCTTTGTCGAAAACTTTGGTCAAAAACCTATCCTTGTAAGGCTTCAACTTTCTGAGTTCGGGGAGTTTCAAGAGCGTGGAAGTGATGTTTGGCAACCGATAATATCTGGGGAACGTGAAGAGTTAGACAGCTGGACGACCTACATTCCAGAAGCAACCGATGTTTCACAGCGTAGAAGTGACAGTCTTTCAGCTGCCTTTAATGAGCTATCTAACCTAACATTTGGTTATAGCCGTGGAGACGTCAGCCCACCATGGTACTTACCAACTTTTAATACAGCATATAATAGTCCTATTACCGCAGCAGCAGGACACGCCCGTGACCTGAGCTATCGAGGAGAGGATGGAGAACTCTATCAAAGAGCGACGCATCCCGGAGCCGGTACTACTAATTACTGGAGTCAAGGTGATACTTATACTAACACTGGCCAATGGCCGGGACAAACCATCACGCGTGAAACAGCGCAAAACCTGTATCAAGACCGGGCACCGATAACACTCCATCAGTGGAATGAACGTTATACTGCTTTTCGAGAGGGAAACTCTGATGGTGATGATTTACTTGGCAATTACTGGGTGATGGATGAAGCGAACGGATGGGCCTACTATGCACGAGCCCTTCAAGCAGGGGAAGCTACATCTTATCTCCTAGATGCCTCTCATATGACAGAGGTCGTCCATAACTTTCAAGGTTCTTATTATTATGGTGTGCATGTGAAGAGTGAGTTGATTGGTATGCCGCCACCTATGGAACAGGTGAATACTCTAAGCCCTGATATACCACGTTTTCAGGATGAACCAGCATACATTGGTTTTAGTGATGTATTAGGAGACTTCCTTCATCTTATCAGAGGAGGAGAAGTTTTGGATCCTGATGCAAACATTCCTGACTCTGAACTTGATAGCCTCTTACCCTCATTAAGACCAGGTAATCGCTTCACAACAGCGGGGGAGCAATTCCTCTATCTTGGAGAAGTAGGAGACCATGAACATATGATTATCCGTAATCGCACAATTAAAGGCCCTTCATGGAATGAGCAACCTACGGTATTAGCGAGTTGGTATGCAGGGCTAAATCTTGACTTTAAAGAGCGTGTTCAGCCAGTAGTCATACCTGCACGAGATGATGTACCAGTGACTGTGGCTCCGAATTATATTGAATGGGGAGGGATTGAAGGTTGGGCTCCGCGTAATCTTGAGGGTCCAGTAGCCCAAGATTTGACGCGTGTTAATCCACAGGGAATACCGCAAGCCTTTGCCTTATCTATGGCGGATGTGCTATACTTTTCAGCACAGAGTCCAGGAGGGGGTGGAAATGTACCATTCCGAACTTGGCAAAATCGTGTAGCTGGTGATGGGGAGTGGTGGTTTACACGTACAGGTGCTGAAAATGTACCCCAATGGCACCCTTGGCATGAGCTTGGGCCTACGGCTTGGGGGATACATAGGGAGACCACCGAGGATGGCATTCCTTTGGGAGCCCTTTTGCCTGGCCCGCGTGCCGAATCGGGGACTACCGGTGGTGTGCGCCCTGCTCTTATCGTTCAAGCTGGGGTTGTAAAAATGCGCTGAAAGGTTAATAGTTTGAGCCTCATAACAAAGAAATAAAGCTGTGCATTTTGTACAGTTTTTTTGTGCATCTTAGATATTGTTTAAAGGAAGCGTTTGCATTAGAATGAAGATAGCTTAAATACAACAAGATGAAGGAGAAGCAATGACAACACTTAAATTAGACAAGGTTTATAAAAAATATCCGAATGCTACACAATATTCGGTGGAAGATTTTAATTTAGATGTCAAAGATAAAGAATTTATCGTCTTTGTTGGACCATCAGGTTGTGGGAAATCAACAACTTTGCGTATGATTGCAGGTCTAGAAGATATTACAGAAGGCGAATTTACTATCGATGGTAAACTGATGAATGACGTTGCACCTAAAGATCGTGATATAGCCATGGTTTTCCAAAACTATGCCCTATATCCTCATATGACGGTTTTTGACAATATGGCTTTTGGACTTAAACTGCGTAAGCATAAAAAAGATGATATCAAGCAACGTGTAGAAAATGCAGCGAAGATTCTTGGACTGACTGATCTACTTGATCGTAAACCTGCCGATATGTCTGGTGGACAACGTCAACGTGTAGCTATGGGACGTGCCATTGTTCGTGATGCTAAAGTTTTCCTTATGGATGAGCCTTTGTCAAACTTGGATGCCAAGCTTCGTGTTTCTATGCGTACAGAAATCGCTAAAATTCACCGTCGCATTGGAGCTACAACCATTTATGTCACTCATGACCAAACTGAAGCGATGACTCTCGCAGATCGTATTGTCATTATGAGTTCAACACCGAACGCGGACAAATCAGGTACTGTCGGACGCATTGAGCAGATCGGCACACCTCAAGAACTTTATAATGAACCAGCGACAAAATTCGTTGCTGGCTTCATCGGTAGCCCAGCGATGAACTTCTTAAGTCTCAAAATTGAAGGCAACAAACTCATCGGTGAAGGCATCAGCTTAACGCTTCCAGAAGGCCAACACAAGCTCCTTAAAGAAAAAGGATATTCTTCAAAAGAAGTCATCATGGGGATACGTCCAGAAGATATCTCCGCCTCAATTCTTGCAGAGGAAGCTTATCCTGAAGCACAAATTGAAGCTGAAGTCACTGTCTCAGAACTTTTGGGTGCTGAAACAATGCTCTATCTGAAGGCAGGAGATGCAGAACTCGTGTCTCGTGTAGAAGCAAGAGACTTCCGTCAGCCTGGCGAAAAAATCACTGTCACACTTAATCTTAATAAAGCACATTTCTTTGATAAAGATACCGAAGTACGTATTAAGGAAGGTTAAATCAAATTCTGATAATATTAAATATTATATCCATAAAAGCAGAGATTTATAATAAGTTTCTGTTTTTTTTATATTTTTTGTCAAAAGTGTTTGACACTCATCACTCATGGAGCCTATAATTAAAAGTGCTAAAATAGAAGTAGTCAAAAATTTAAGCGTAAGAGCTCTTGGATTTTCAGGAATATTTCCACAGAAAAAACAAATGACACCGTTTTTTCTGATGAAAAACCAAATAAATGCTTTTACATAAGGACTTTATCATGAAAAAAACTATGGATGGGAATATGGCAGCCGCACATGTTGCGTATGCTTTCTCTGAAATTGCAATGATTTACCCCATTACGCCAAGTTCACCAATGGCTGATTATACAGATGCTTGGTCGATTTCGGGCCGCAAAAATATTTGGGGACAACCTGTTAAACTGAGCGAGATGCAATCAGAAGCAGGTGCTGCTGGAGCTTTGCATGGTGCCATAAAAGCTGGAGCTCTAGCAACAACATTTACCTCGTCTCAGGGGCTTTTACTGATGTTGCCCAATATGTATAAGATGGCAGGCGAACTTCTTCCTGGGGTTATCCACGTGGCAGCACGTGCTATTGCAACAGGTGCACTGAATATCTCAGGCGATCATTCGGATGTTATGGCAGCGCGTTCCACAGGTTTTGCCATGTTAGCAGCATCTAGCGTCCAAGAAGTTATGGACTTGTCAGCTGTATCCCACCTGACAACAATTGAAGCATCGGTGCCCTTTTTAAACTTCTTTGATGGTTTTCGCACCTCACATGAAATCCAAAAAATTGATGTTCTGGATTACGAAGACCTAGCAAAATTGATTAATCAAGAGAAATTAAGTGCTTTCCGTCAACGTGCGATGAATCCAGACCATCCAACTGTGTCAGGAACCAATCAGAATGCTGATATCTATTTCCAACAGCGTGAAACGGTCAATCCATATTATGAGGAACTTCCTCAACTCGTGCAAAAATACATGCGGGAAATAAATCACTTGCGTGGGACGGACTATGATCTGGTAGATTACTATGGAGCACCAGATGCCGAAGAAGTTATTGTAAGTATGGGATCTGTTGCCGGAACAGTTAAACAAACTGTTGATTACCTGAATCATCAAGGGCGCAAAGTAGGCTTTTTGAATATCCATCTTTACCGTCCATTTCCCTCAGAAAACTTTCTTGAAAAATTACCTAAAACGGTGACTTCACTTGCCGTACTTGACCGGACAAAAGAAGCAGGAAGTAATGCTGAGCCTCTTTTACTCGATATTAAAGATTTGCTGTTTGAGCAAAATATTTCTGTTATTGGTGGACGTTACGGTATAGGTGGTAAAGATACGCGACCAGAGCACATCGTGGCAGTTTTCGAGCAGCTGAAAAATAAATCTGTGAAGAAAAGCTTTACTATCGGTATAGATGATGATCAGACTCATCTTTCCTTACCGCTTACAGGGAACTTGGATCTCACTTCAGCAGATACTTATCAAGCAAAATTCTGGGGCTTTGGTTCAGATGGGACCGTGGGTGCGAATAAAGCTGCTATTAAAATCATCGGTGACCATACGGACAAATATGTTCAAGGTGCCTTTGAGTACGATTCGAAAAAATCAGGTGGACTGACCGTAAGTCATTTGCGCTTTGGTGACAGTCCTATTCAGTCGGAGTATATGATTTCGCATCCTGACTTTGTAGCCTGCCATAATACAACTTATGTGCGCCAATATGATTTAACAAAAGGCTTGCGCCCTGGCGGGATTTTCCTCCTCAATACAAGCTGGACAGATGAACAACTTGATCGAAATTTACCTGCCCAGCTTAAAAAGTATATTGCGAAAAATGCGATTCGTTTCTACACAATCGATGCTGCTAAGATTGCACAAACCACTGGTTTGGGGCGACGCATTAATACCATCATGCAAGTTGCTTTCTTTAAGTTGACCAACATTATGCCCTTTGATAAGGTCTATGCGATTCTTAAAGAGGATGCACAGAAGTATGCCCGTAAATCGCCAAAGATTGTAGAGCAAAATTTACAAGCTATGGAAGCAGCCCTGCATCATTTACATGAAGTAAAAGTACCTACCTCATGGGCTGACACAGAAGAAAAAGTTACCAAAGCCGCTCCGGCAGATACAGCCCGTAAACGCTATGTTTTCAACTTTTTAGATAAGGTCAATGCCTTTGAAGGTGATCAATTAACTGTTCAGGATGTGGCTACCAATGTAGCAGCAGGAAGTAGTCCGCTAGGGATTTCTGCCTTTGAAAAACGAGGCATTGCTTTGGAAGTTCCAGAATGGAACGGCGCTGTATGTACGCAATGTAATGAATGTTCTTTTGTCTGTCCACATGCTGCCATTCGTCCTTTCCTCGCAGATGAAGATGAATGGAATGTGGCGCCAGAAGGCTTCAGTGTGATGGATTACCGTGGCAAAGACGGTCTGAAGTACCGGATTCAAGTTTCCGTAGAGGATTGTACAGGCTGTGGACTCTGCGTGGAAGCTTGTCCGAAAAAAGGGCAAGCCCTAAAAATGGTACCTTATGAAAGTCAAAAAACTCAAGCCATCAACTGGGCTTTTGGGATGACACTTAAGCAAAAAGAAAATCCAGCACGCTCTGGTACAGTCGCTGCTACACAGTTTAACCAACCACTCTTTGAGTTTTCTGGTGCGTGTTCTGGCTGTGGGGAAACGCCTTATATCAAACTGCTTACACAGATGTTTGGTGATCGTATGATGATCTCCAATGCCACAGGATGTTCTTCTATTTATGGGGGGACACAGGCTGCCCCTTATGCCACAAATAATGTTGGGCAAGGTCCAGCATGGTCAAATTCGCTCTTTGAAGATAATGCTGAATACGGTTATGGCATGTGGTTTGCAAGTCAAACAAGACGGCAAAAACTTGCAGCACAAGTTAAGGTAGCCCTACCTGAAATGTCGGCTACCTTAGCACAGTTAGCTGAGGATTGGCTGGAGCACCTGGAAGATTCTGAAGGTACAAGAGCACGTGCTGAAAAGTTCAAAGCCGTGCTTAAAGAGGAAAAAGAAAATTCAGCTCTGCTACAAGAAATATATAATGAAAAAGACCAATTTGTAAAACCTACACAGTGGATTTTTGGTGGCGATGGCTGGGCCTATGATATTGGATTTGGTGGATTGGATCACGTTATTGCCAGCGGTGCAGATGTAAATATCCTCGTTATGGATAACGAAGTTTATGCCAATACAGGTGGACAGGTTTCCAAAGGTACACCGGCAAGTGCGATTGCGCAGTTTGCTTCTGGCGGAAAGGTTGCTGCGAAGAAAGATCTTGGCTTTATGGCTATGACTTACGGCAATGTTTATGTCGCTCAAATCGCAAGTGGTGCAAACATGATGCAAACAATCAAAGCCTTTGATGAAGCGGAAAAACATAAGGGCCCTTCTCTAATTATTGCCTATACACCATGTATTACACATGGAAACTATGAGGGAATGAGCAAGGTGCTTGATGAAGCAAAAGCTGCAGTAAACAGTGGATATTGGCAACTTTACCGCTACAATCCAGCACTTGAAGAAGTTGGAAAAAATCCTCTGACATTAGATTTTAAACGTCCAGATTTTGGACAAGTAAGAGAATTGTTGGTGAAACAGTCTCGCTTTGCCAATCTTATGAAGGTCAATGCAGAGCAAGCAGAATTGCTTTATGCAAAAGCTGCGGCAGATGCGAAGAAAAAATTCTTACGGTATGCCCGAATGTCAGGGGATTACGAAAAATTTATTGCTCGTGAAGCAAAAGCTTCGGATAAAAAAGCTGCGCAGCCAGTTCGTGAAAAAAGAGAAAGAAAAGAACGCCCAGTAGATCCTGAGCGTGAGGCAAGACGAGCTGCACGAAAAGCTGCACGTCAAGCAAAATAAAAAAGAGAAAAGCGGCAACTTAGTGTAAGTCGCTTTTTCTTTATGTGGGAGATAACATAAAGAAATGTATTTTTGGTATAATAGTAAAGAATAAGTCAGTGAGGAGGGCAGTATGTGAGTGATTTTAGTCAAATTTTTAATCTTGACTTCTGGCAAAAAATATTGGAGTTAAACCAATCGCCTTGGCGTGTGTTCATTTCAATCATCGATATCGCTATTGTAAGCTTTTTTCTTTATTTAGCTATGCGTTTTGTACAAGGCACAAAGCTGGTCAGCTTAGTACGTGGTGTTATTATTTTTGTTCTCATAAGAATAGTTGCTGGTTTGATCGGTTTGACCACTTTAGAGTGGCTACTCAATCAAGTAATTACCTATGGTGCGATTGCCGGTGTTATTATCTTTCAACCAGAAATACGTAGAGCTTTGGAAGGATTAGGTCGGACGACCAATCGGTTATCCGGTGGACGCAACCGGTCTATCAATAGCTATATTGAGGCATATGAAAAATCTTTTGCCTATATGTCTGAGCGTAAAATTGGAGCACTCATTGCTATTGAGCGAACACAAACTCTGAGTGAGTATGCTTCCACAGGGATAAGGTTAGATGCAGATATCTCCAGTGAATTAATCATCAATATCTTTATCCCGAATACGCCTTTACATGATGGGGCAGTGATTATTCAAGATGATAAAATTGCTGTAACCAGTGCCTACCTTCCTTTAACTGAGAAAACGGGAATATCCAAAGAGTTTGGGACACGACATCGTGCAGCTATAGGTTTATCAGAATCTTCAGATGCTTTAGTTCTTGTTGTTTCGGAAGAAACAGGAGGAATATCTATCGCTTATAATGGTGAGTTGTACGCGGATATTTCAAAAGAAGTGTTCCATGAAAAACTTATCGCTATTTTGGGACCAGAAGAAACAGGAGGCAAAAAATAATGAGAAATAATTTTTTCGCTTCAAAACTTTTTACAATCTTAGCTTCCATTTTCTTTGCAGTAATTTTATTCTTTAATGCAAGCTCTGCTGCGTTGAGAAATCAAGGTAACTCAACAACTGGAGAAGTTTATACGACAACTATTTCCAATGTACCAATTGAAATTAAGTATAATTCAGATGAATATTTTGCCAGTGGTTATAATAATACTGCTAATGTCTACCTGACAAGTTACAATCGCGTTCAGATTAATACAGAAGAAAACCCGGATTCTCGGAACTTTTATCTTGTGGTGGATTTATCCAATGCAAAAGAAGGAACAGTGACGATGCCCGTACGTATCCAACAACTTCCTAATGGCATAAATGCACAAATTGAACCTACAACCTTGACCGTTCGCTTAGAAAAGAAAGCCAGTGCTGAATTTAATGTAACACCCTTGATTGAACAAGCGCAGCTACCAGATGGTTTCAAAGTTAATGACATCAAGCTGAGTCAAGAAAAAGTCAAAGTAACAGCAGGGGAAACAAGCATCAAACAAATCCATGCCATCCAAGCGGCCTTACCAAGTGATGCATACTTAAATGATGATTACTCTGGTACGGTTACCTTGCATGCAGTTGATGCTGACGGAAAATTACTTCCCGCACAAATCAGTCCGGCGACAGTGCAAATGAAAGTGAGCGTAGAAAAGCCGTCAAAAACAGTCCCAGTTAATGTGAAGAAAACGGGAACACTTGACCAAAGTCTTTCAGACATGAAGACGTCTCTCTCTCAGAAGACAGTCACCATTTCAGGAGAACAAAGTGCTCTAGATAAGATTAATAGTGTTGATGCGACGGTAAACATATCTAATATTACGGAAAAAGAGACTGTAAATGTCGATATACAGGCAGATGGAGCAAGTGTGAAACCTAGTCAAGTAGAAGTAACAATGACTCCAGTAAAAAAATAAATAAGTAAAAAAAGAAAAGAGAAGAATAAAATGGGTAAATATTTTGGAACAGATGGCGTTCGTGGAGAGGCAAATGTAGAGTTAACGCCAGAAATGGCCTTTAAACTTGGGCGCTTTGGTGGCTATGTTCTTAGCCAACATGAAATCGGAACACCAAAAGTGTATGTAGCACGTGATCCACGTATTTCGGGTCAGATGCTTTCAACAAGCCTTATTTCAGGTCTGTTATCAGTAGGGATTGAGGTTTATGACTTGGGTGTTATTGCTACACCAGGAGTGGCTTATTTGGTCCGTAAAGAAGAAGCCTCTGCAGGGGTTATGATTTCTGCCAGCCATAATCCAGCCTTGGATAACGGAATTAAGTTCTTCGGAGCAGATGGTTTTAAACTTGACGATGATAAAGAGTTAGAAATCGAAGCTTTGATTGATGCTGAAGAAGATAAATTACCACGACCTTCTGCTGAAGGTTTGGGAATTTTACACGATTATAATGAAGCTGTACGTAAATATCAAGCATTTTTGAAAACAACAGCTGAAGGCGATTTTGAAGGTTACAAAATTGTACTCGATACAGCTAATGGTGCTTCATATACATCTGCGCGTGCTGTGTTTGCTGATTTAAATGCCGAACTCACAGTGATTGGTGAAAATCCAAATGGACTTAATATTAATGACGGTGTTGGTTCAACACACCCAGAGAAAACAGCAGATACGGTTGTAGAAACTGGAAGCGACATTGGTCTGGCTTTCGATGGTGATGCGGATCGTCTTATCGCAGTAGATGAAAATGGCAATATCGTTGATGGTGACAAAATTATGTTCATCGTTGGGAAGTATCTCCTTGAGCAAGGGAAATTAGCAAAAGATACCGTAGTTACAACTGTAATGTCTAATCTTGGTTTTCATTTAGCATTGGAAGAAGCAGGTATGAATTCCGTAGTAACGGCTGTAGGTGACCGCTATGTTGTGGAAGAAATGCGTAAAAATAATTACAATTTTGGCGGTGAACAGTCAGGTCATATGGTCTTCTTGGACTACAATACGACCGGTGATGGACAACTCTCAGCTATCCAACTTGTAAAAGTCATGCGTGAAACAGGTAAAAAATTATCAGAACTAGCAGCTGAAGTCACAATTTATCCTCAAAAACTTGTAAATGTTCGTGTAGCAAATAACGCTGCTAAAGAAGGGGCAATGGATATTCCAGCTATACGTGAAGTTATTACGGCCATGGAAGAAAAAATGAACGGCAAAGGCCGCATTCTTGTCCGCCCAAGTGGAACAGAACCACTTCTCCGTGTTATGGCTGAAGCACCAACAGATGAAGAAGTAAATGAAGTTGTTGACACAATAGTTGACGTAGTCAAAGAAGAAATTGGCGTAAAACTATAAAAGAAAAAGATTCGTAAGGAATCTTTTTTTGTTCCCAGACATACTGCATGAAAGAGGAAAGGAGTCAATGGCCAAAGACAAGACTCCTTTAGACTTTGCTAGAGTCACACAAGACTTAGCGAAAAACAATCACTTCCGTTTTCCGGGATTTAATTACTAAATTTCACGTGTTGAGTTGTGCTATAATAAGGCTATGAAATTAAAAGTTAATGAAGAAAAGATGCTCGCATTTGCAGAGCGTTTAGGTGGCCTTCTTCAGGCACAAGATATTATTGTTTTGACAGGAGAGCTTGGTGCAGGTAAAACAACCTTTGTGAAGGGTTTAGCTGTGGGCTTAGGAATTTCGCAGATGATTAAGAGCCCAACTTACACCATTGTACGAGAATACGAGGAAGGAAAGCTCCCTTTATATCATATGGATGTTTACCGTGCAGGAGATGATCCTGACAGCTTTGACCTTGACGATTATCTTTTTGGTGAAGGCATATCTGTTATTGAATGGGGCGAGCTACTGGGAGAAAGTCTACCTGAATCCTACTTAGAAGTGAAATTTGATAAATACGCAGACGGCTTTGCAACGGATGCTGAACGTGTCTTAGAACTTCTTCCACATGGACAACGCTATGAGGCACTACTAGGAGAATTATGAGCACAGAGTTACTGATTCGTGAAGCAACTCCTGAAGATAGCATAAAGCTTATTGCTTTTCTTAATCAGGTAGGAAAAGAAAGTCATTTTCTGACTTTAGATGAGGCGGGAATTCTTATGTCGCCCACGCAGATGCAAGATTACTTGACACAGATTCTTACGAAGGACAATAACGCTTATTTTCTAGCCTTTATTGGTCAAGAAATTGCTGGCGTTCTACATATTACGGCAGATTTTCACTATCGCATACGCCATATTGGGGATATTTTTATTGCTGTAAGTTCACAATTTCAAGTTTATGGTATTGCTTCTTTTTTATTTGAGGATGCCCTTGAATGGATTGAGGAGATGGACGTGATAAAGCGACTTGAATTAACTGTTCAAAAACGCAACAAAGCAGCTATCCATTTATATGAAAAGTTTGGTTTTGAGCTTGAAACAGTCCAAAAATATGGCGCACGCGATGAACATGGACAATTGATAGATGTGTATCAAATGGTCAAATTTTTCTAAGTGAAATAAGAGTGATCAGATAGGAAAAAAGAAGCCTATCTGGTTGCTTTTTTCATTTCCTGTTGTTTATTTGTAGAAATTTGATATAATTTTACTATGAAACTTTGGAAAAAATCGCTGTTGATGATCGTTGGGATCATCGCCTTAACGGCTGGAGCAGCCACTGTCTATGTTTCGACAGTTTTAGATAGCACAACAAAAGCATTTTCGAAAACCTATGCGGAAGTTGGAAGCACAGATGCGGGAAAAATTATCAAAGCGACTGAGCCATTAACAATTTTACTCATGGGTGTCGATACTGGAGGAGCTGACCGCGGAGGATCAACCAGCTGGGATGGTAACTCTGACTCACAGATCGTTATGACCCTTAATCCCAAAACGAATACAACAACGATGGTTTCTCTTGAGCGAGATGTCATGTCAAACATTTTGGATAATAAAGGTAATACTGTTTCGACACAGAAGATGAATGCCGCTTATCCGATGGGGTATAATGCAGGAGGGCTGGAAACAGGTGTCCAATATGCCATGAAGACAATCGGAGAACAGGCTGGTATTAATGTTGATAACTTCCTCATGATTAACTTTGATGGCTTGGTCAACTTGGTCAATGATGTGGGCGGTATTGATATTGACAATACAACTGGGCAGACTCTTTATATCTCTGACACAGAGCCGGAGTACACTGCGAAAGTTCCACCAGGTAAACAACACATTAATGGAGACCAAGCGCTGGTTTATTCGCGTGATCGCCATCACTTACCTAATGGAGACTATGGTCGTGCAGCACACCAGCGTGAAGTTATTTCAGCAGTTGTGACGAAGCTCTTGGCATTGAACAATATCACTCAATATCAAAAATTCTTGGACGATATTAGTGAAGACATCAAAACAAATATTCCAATCAATGGCTCAACTTTAACTTCTTTATTAGGTTATAGAGATTGTTTTAATAAAGTAGTTTCGATTCAATATCAAGGGATTGATTATATGAATCCAGGAGATGGTGGTTCTTATCAGCTGTTATCTACAAATACGACTTTAGCCGTTCAAAACGCTTTACGAAACTCTCTGAAAAAAGAGACAGGCAATAGTTTAAGTAATAATTTAATTACATACGAAACATTAACTGGTAATATACCTGATGCCTATTTCATGCCTTCAGCAACAGTAACAGAAAATGGCAAGTCAACTGTTTATGGTATTGATGTCAATGGTTCTTTTGTAAATCTTGACAGCAGCAATTCTGCTACCTATGTTGCGACAGATGGTAGCGCAGCGACAAGTGATAAGCCAACTTCATCGGATAAAACAAAATCTTCTGAAGAAAGTCAGGCTGATGCAACTACCCCAGATCCTTATGGGGCTTCTGTAGACGATGGCGCAGCATATGGAACAACTGACCCAGGAATGGGAGGTGCGAGTGCAGATGGTACAACCACTTATGTTGATCCTTATACAGGACAATAATTGCTTCAATTAGAAAAATATGATAGACTAGACAAGTAGTGTAAAAATCTACTTGTCTATTTTGGTCCGATAGCTCAGCTGGATAGAGCATTCGCCTTCTAAGCGAACGGTCGAGGGTTCGAATCCCCCTCGGATCATGGTGCCAAACCTCGCTCCGCCTTCGTGGCGGGGCATTTTTTGTTCTAAAAGTAAAGCTTAAAAGATGGCTTTTTAAATTAAAAAAATAAAGCACTTCATGGGAAGTGCTTTATTTTATACTATATATCGAAAGGCGTACTCCGCATTAGTTCAAAGTTAGCACGCGTAATCCAACTTTAAAATCTTTTTAAAAATTTCGACGGCAGCATCATAATCCTCATAAGGCAAATTATAGGCTTCAAGAAATTGATAAGTATTGATTTGCTCAACAACATCAAAGTGTGAGATGTAGTCAATCACACATTCTTTGAGCGACATCGTGCTAAAATCTTTCGTTCGGCTGTCTGATTTGTTTAATGCGTGTATCACTTCCTCGTTCACTTTACAGAGTAGCGCAAAAGAAGTGTCACATGGACAACCAGAAATTTCGATAAATTTTTGGAAGAGTTCAAAATTTCCGCCTTCGGACACAAAGATATCCCAGAGGAAGAGGATAGCTTCTTTATTTGTTCGTTTCTCCTGAGGGCTGGTTGTATCACATTCTCCAAGACGATAGCGATCATTATTCTTAATGTGCATTAACTCATGGCACAACTTAAAGGCCTTGACCGTTTTCGGATTAAAAATAGTAATCTTTTTTCTGTTATGTGTGACAGCATCCAATGGAAAATAGTTGTCCCCGATAACTTCAATTCCATATTTTTCTATCTCAAGGATTATACGCTCTATTAGTTCCTGTTCGTTCATAGAGCCCCCATTTAGTCTTCAAGACGCTTACCTAAAATAAGTTTTAATGCCGTTTTTACTTCATCAGTAAGTGGTTTGCCATCAAAAGACACCCATTCATCCCAGTCAACCTTACTCTCGTCTACTAAAGGAGCAAGGTCGATAGGTTCTTGATGATTGCTTTTTTCTTGGTGTCCAAGGAGATAATCAACACTGACATTAAAGTATTTGGCGACTGCTGTTACTTTATCAACACCAGGTGTTTGTTTACTCCAGCGGCGTATTGTTCCATTACCATACCCCAGATGTTCTTCAATTTGTCTGATGGATACATGCTTTTGGGCCGCTAACTTTTTTATTTTTTCGTATAAATCCAAATTTATTAACCTTTCAGAATAGCTTTATCTGTTTGTAGCATATTAGTATATTTTTCGTTTGATATTTTATACCAATATGCTATAATGTTTCTTGTAAAGAAGATTTGCAACTTTTATAAAGAAGTCCTATAAGGTATGTGTGAGTGAGAATATACACACCAATCAATAGGTTTTTCATTCTACATTAATTGTAGCTTATTAGTATACAAAAGTCAAATTGAGATAGACAAAAGTTCTATAAAAGATGTGAGTTGAAAAAAGGTATAGAAAGGAAGAAGATATGACAATAATCCAGACAAAAGTCTCTAGGGCTAAAGAAAGAGTTAAAATATCGCAAAGGAAAAGCAAGCAGGAAGAATTAGCCTTTGAGGAGGAACTGCTCAAGCTAGAAATAGAGCGACGCAAGCATGAAAGTAAGGAGAAACGTAGAATGCGGCGCAAGATGCAAAGAGAAAAAATGCTTGCCAACTTGCATCAAAATGATTAAGGAGGAAGACGATGAAAAAGTTATATGCGGTTTATAGAGGAGAAGCATTTTTAGATTGTGGAACAGCCAGTGAACTTGCAGCGCGTTTTGATACTAATCTAGAAAATGTCTATTCAAAAGTTAGTAAAGAACGCAAAGCAAGAAGTAGGGGCCAGTCTTTTTCAGACAATACCTTGCATTGGTATAGTTTTGATGATGGTAATGATGAGAACATCTGGCTTTCTTAGCAAAAGGTTCCTTTGGGTGACTCCAAAACGTATGTGGGCATTTTTGGCTTCTATATTGACACATAACATAGTTGTGTAAAAGAGCTTCTAACCTAAATAATGCAAGGTTGGTCGCATTAAAGGGTTTTCAAAATAGAGTAGAAAGTTTGCAGAATAAGGGAAACTCTAAATTAGGTTAGACAAATCTATACTTGATTTTGCTATAATATAAACATGACTAGATATATGGCAACGATTGCTTATGATGGCACAAATTTTGCAGGTTTTCAAACCCAAAATAATCAACGGACTGTACAAGAAGAGATTGAAAAAGTTTTGACAAAATTAAATTCTCACCAGACTGTGATATTGCATGGCTCAGGACGTACAGATTCGGGAGTGCATGCGCATGCTCAACGTATTCATTTTGACTTACAAGGGCAGCGAGATGAGGAACGTTTACGTTTCGCTTTGGACACGCAAACCCCATCAGATATTGCCTTTCGTGAAGTCATACAAGTTGAAGAGGATTTTCATGTTCGCTTTAACAAGCATGAAAAGATTTATGAGTATTTTCTGGAAAACAGTAAAGTTCGGAGTCCTTTTCACCGTTTGTATCGTGCACATTTTCGCTATCAACTTGATGAAGATTTGATGCGACAAGCTCTAGCAGATTTGGTTGGTACACATGACTTTACTGGCTTTACAGCAGCTGGTGCTACAGTTGAAGATAAGATACGAACGATAACTCAAGCTGAGCTTGTAAAACTAGACGATGAAAACTATAAATTTATTTTTCGGGGCAATGGGTTTCTTTATAAACAAGTTCGTAATATGATGGGAACTGTGATTAAAATAGGAAATGGGCGGATGCCTGTCTCGCAAATTAAAAAGATTTTAGAAAGTAAAAATCGCGACCTAGCAGGTCCGACTGCTGCCCCAGAAGGGCTCTATCTCAAGGAGGTAATTTATTTTGACTAAAAATATTGTTGCTGTACATGACATTTCTTGCGTAGGTCGTTGTTCCTCAACAGTGGCGCTTCCGATTATTAGTGCTTACGGCATAGAGTGTCGACTATTGCCCACAGCGCTTTTATCAACACATACAGGTGGTTTTACCAACTTTACTTATCTTGACCTTACAGATGAAATGCGCAACATTATTCAAGCCTGGCAAGAATTAAATCTCCATATGGATGGAATTTATAGTGGCTTTATGGCTTCTGCGGAACAAATTGACGTGCTCAAAGACTTGATTGACATATATAAAGATGCGAACAATCTGGCTATTATTGATCCAGTCATGGCTGATCATGGGGAACTTTATAGTGTTTTCGATATGCACTTTGTAGAAAAAATGGGTGAACTTTTGCCTTATGCAGATGTTCTTTTGCCTAATATCACAGAAGCGTGCCTTTTAACAGGAACACCTTACCAAGAAGGTGTGCAGTCAGAAGCATTTATTGAAATGCTCATTGAAAAATTACAAGCACGTGGGGCAAAAAATGTTGTTTTGACGGGTGTTATGCTTGATGAAAAATATATTGGAGCCGCGGCTGCAAGAAGTACCGGACAGATTGACTATGTTTTGGCAGAAAAATTGCCAGGTGCATATCATGGCACTGGAGATATCTTCGGTTCTGTTTTATCTGCAGAGTTAACTAATGGTAAAACTTTAGCCGCAGCAACACGAGAAGCTGTTGACTTTGTAGTTAAATCAATAAAAAATACACCAAAGTCTGCTGACAAACGTTATGGAGTAGAATTCGAGCAAACTTTGAAAAGTAAAAGAAAGCAGGAGCAATGAAGTACTCAACTAAAAAATTAACCCTGTTGGCTTTGTTAGCTGCCTTGACATTTGTCTTAGGCTATTTCACCAAAATACCTATTCCTGGTGGTTATTTTACCTTGCTTGATGCGGGTATTTTCACGACAGCAATGCTTCTTGGAAAACGTGAAGGTCTAATTGTTGGTGCACTAGCAGGATTTCTCAATGATTTTATTGCAGGATATGCGGCATACATGTTTTTTACTTTAGTCATTCATGGACTCCAAGGTTATTTAGGTGTTATAACAAAAAATAAAGCACTTAATTACGTGTTGGCTACTGTGGTTATGGTCGGCGGTTATTTTATAGCAGATATGTTTATTGTTGGAAGTTTAGCCGTGGCATTACCAGACATGGCAATCAATGCCGTGCAAACCAGTGTCGGTTTTGTCGTTGCTTTGCTTCTTACAGAAATTCTTAAGAAATCAGGTGCTCTTCATGGACTTAAAACAAATTAAAGAAGAAACAAAAACAATTATTGAAGATGTTATTGCAAAAACAGAGATAAAAGCTGGACAGATTTTTGTCTTGGGCCTATCTAGTTCCGAAGTCAATGGCGGTACAATTGGTAAGAACTCCTCAGCTGAGATCGGCGAAGTGATTGTCGGAACGATTTACGAAGCACTCAAGGCGCGGGATATTTATTTAGCTGTCCAGGCTTGTGAACACCTTAACCGTGCTTTACTTGTAGAGCAAGAATTGGCGGACAAAAAAGATTTGGAAATCGTTTCTGTTGTTCCACAGCTTCATGCAGGAGGGAGTGGACAAGTCGCAGCTTATAAGCTATTTAAGGCACCAGTAGAAGTTGAGCATATCACGGCATATGCTGGACTCGATATTGGCGATACAGCTATTGGAATGCACGTAAAGCATGTCCAAATCCCTGTGCGACCTCTCTTGAAAGAACTTGGCGGAGCGCATGTCACAGCTCTCAAATCACGTCCTAAGCTTATTGGTGGGGAACGTGCAAGTTATGAGTAAGTAAAAGTCTGGATAAGTACCTCACTGGAAATTTTGCATATCAGTTGGTAATAAGGACAAAGTGTGAGAAAATGTTTTTTAACAATAAAGAGGGAGGTGCAGATGACATTTAAAGTCGAAGTAGATGACCTCAGAGGGAAACCAGTTGCTCGCGAGTCCTACTGATATTCACTAATTTCTAAAAGGAGGATAGATGTTCTTATCCTCTTTTTTACTCCAGATAAAATCTAGGACCTTGACAAAAAAATCAAAATCATATAGAATAATATTCGGGCACCGCTTTTTGCGGTAAAGTCAGAAGCTCCCTTACAAAAGGGAGCTTATTTTTTTGTTTCGCTACCAACATTTGTGGCTAAAACCACTAATTGATGGATGGCAAGCTCTACGGAGCTTTGCCTAAGCGCCTCATTAGGAAAAATAAAAAAGCAACTATTTTTCCATTATATTTTCCCAGGCTTAATATAGAAAACAGAGGAGATTTCGCATTGGCAACTAAGTATATTTTCGTCACAGGTGGTGGTACATCATCAATGGGTAAGGGTATTGTTGCAGCGTCTTTGGGACGTTTGCTCAAAAACCGTGGCCTTAAAGTAACTGTACAAAAATTTGATCCGTATCTTAATATTGACCCAGGGACAATGAGTCCTTATCAACACGGTGAGGTTTTTGTTACAGACGATGGTGCTGAAACAGACCTTGACCTTGGACACTACGAGCGTTTTATTGATATCAATCTTAATAAATACTCAAATGTAACTTCAGGTAAAGTTTACTCTGAAATTTTACGCAAAGAGCGTAAAGGGGAGTACCTTGGAGCCACAGTTCAAATGGTACCTCACGTTACGGATACATTAAAAGAAAAAATTAAGCGTGCAGCAACTATGACTGATGCGGATGTTATCATCACTGAGGTGGGTGGTACAGTAGGTGATATGGAATCCCTTCCGTTTATTGAGGCTCTACGTCAAATGAAAGCCGAAGTTGGTTCAGATAATGTGATGTACATTCACACTGTGCCAATCCTCCACTTGCGTGCAGCTGGGGAGTTGAAAACAAAAATTGCACAAAATGCAACAAAAACATTACGTGAGTATGGTATCCAAGCGAATATGTTGGTGCTTCGTACAGAAGTTCCAATCACACGGGAAATGCGTGATAAAGTAGCTATGTACTGTGACGTTGATCCTGAAGCAGTTATCCAGTCTCTAGATGTGGAACATCTTTACCAAATTCCGTTAAACTTGCAAGAGCAAAACATGGATCAAATCGTTTGTGATCACTTGAAACTTGATGCACCTGCAGCTGATATGACAGAGTGGGCAGCAATGGTTAACCATGTGATGAACCTCAAGAAAAAAGTCAAGATTGCCTTGGTTGGGAAATACGTAGAATTACCAGATGCATATATCTCAGTGACAGAAGCATTGAAACATGCCGGATACCCAGCAGACAGCGATATCGAATTGGACTGGGTAAATGCCAATGACTTGGACGATAGCAATGCTGCTGCACGTTTGAAAGATGCACATGGTATTATCGTTCCTGGTGGGTTTGGTGAACGTGGATCAGAAGGTAAAATTTCGGCTATCCGTTATGCACGTGAAAACGACGTTCCAATGTTGGGGATCTGTCTGGGTATGCAAATGACATGCGTGGAGTTTGCGCGCAATGTTCTCGGCATGGAAGGGGCACATTCTTACGAATTAAACCCAGAAACACCATATCCAATTATCGATATCATGCGTGACCAAGTTGATGTTGAAGACATGGGAGGAACCTTGCGCTTAGGACTCTACCCATCAAAACTAAAAGCAAACACTAAAGCACGTGCGGCATATAACGATGCGGATGTCGTTCAACGTCGTCACCGTCACCGCTATGAATTTAATAATAAATATCGTGAACAATTTGAAGCGGCAGGCTTTACATTCTCTGGTGTTTCCCCAGACAACCGTTTGGTCGAAATCGTTGAGTTAACCGATAAGAAATTCTTCGTTGCTTGTCAATATCACCCAGAATTACAATCACGTCCAAACCGTCCAGAAGAGCTTTATCAAGCCTTTGTTAAAGCTGCAGTGGAAAACATGTAAAAATAAAAATCCCTACTTAAGTTGGGGATTTTTTTAGTGCTTACTTTTTAATATTTTTTCCTATCATAATTTGATATACTGGATGCAATATTGAGAGGAGAAGCCATGTCAGAGTATCAACGTATGATTTCAGGACAACTTTATAGAGCATCTAAGATTGAAAAAGAGTATGATCCACAACCAGGAAGAGTACTTGCCCAAAAGATAAATCAAACCAGCCTAATGGATCAAAAAGAAATTATTGCTTTAGAGAAACAATTGTTTGGGAGTACAGGAAAATCTATTTATGTGAATCCGCCACTTCAAGTCGATTATGGTTTTAACACACACATTGGTGAAAATTTTTATGCCAATGTGGATTGTATTTTTTTGGATGTTGCACCAATCACTATTGGAGACGATGTGATGTTTGGACCTCGCGTAAGCCTGATTACACCATTGCATCCTATCGATGCAGCTGTTCGGGTTCGAGGGCTTGAATATGCAAAACCAATCGCTATTGGCGATCGTGTATGGCTCGGTGCAGGTGTTATTGTGAATCCAGGTGTTAGTATTGGCGAAGGAACGATTGTAGGGTCAGGAGCAGTAGTTACTAAAGATCTGCCCGCACATGTCATCGCTGTGGGAAATCCGGCACGTATTTTAAGAGAAATTAGTGAGACAGATCAAGAGTATTGGGAGCTACAAGAAAAGGATTATTATGACACAAAAAAAGCAGATTAAAAACCTGCTTTTTTTGATCGGTCTTTGAAAGAGAGATTAATGCTTTGGTTCCACAACTCCGACTTTACTAATGAGTAAAACAAAAAGTCCGAATACCAGTGAGACAACCAAAGTGCTAAACGGCTTGTCAGCTACCCCAGCGAGTGCGGTCATGATGTAACCTACAACTTCGCCGATAACGGCTGACCAGAAAAGAGTTACAAGTACTTTCATAATAATTCTTCTTTCGATTTTTCTTCAAAATAAAGTATAATACTATTAGAGCTAAAATTCAAGAATTATGCGAAAAAAGTATAAAAACAAAGGAGAAAGGAGCCAAATGTTTGCACAACTCAACACCAAAACAGAGTACAGTTTTTTAGATAGTGTTGTCCGAGTAGATGATTATCTGAATGTGGCAGAAAAAATGGGCTATAAACAGCTCGGCATTTGTGATGTCGGAAATTTACATGGTGCTTATCACTTTGCGATTGAAGCACAAAAGAGAAACATACAGCCCATTATTGGGGTTGAGCTTGTTTTTGAGCTGGACAGTTTACCTGTATCCTTTAGTTTTATTGCTAAAAATACTGAGGGTTATAAAAATCTTTTAAAAATCTCTTCCAGTCATAATTACGGTCGTCACCGTTTTTCTGATATTGAGAGTTTTTTAAATGATGTCGTTCTAGTGGTACCAGAGTCTTATGCGAATCTCTCAGCCCTTTCACAGATTCAGGCAGAAGTATATGTTGGCATCTTGCCTACAGGTGCCGGAGGAACTTCGCTTCAGTTTCCGCACCTTCCTTTTCAGCCTGTGCGCTACTTATCACAGGTCGATAATGAAAGCCTTGAAGTTCTACATGCGATTCGTGATTTAATACCTTACAATCAAGAGTTGACTTTGTCAAATGACCAACTTTTGCAGAGACCAGAAATTTACGAAAAATTATATGCTAAGAATTATCCTCAAGCCTTAGATAATCTTGAAAACTTAGTTGCAAATATTGCGTATGACTTTAGTGAGAAGTTAGGCTTGCCTCAGTTTGATAAACAAAGAAATGCAGCGGAGCTTCTTCGTGAAAGAGCAGAAGTCAATCTGCCTGCAGGAGAAGACTATCGTGCACGTCTCAATCATGAACTATCGGTCATCCATCAAATGGGCTTCGATGACTATTTTCTTATTGTTGCCGACTTATTACGCTATGCAAGTGAAAACGACATCTATTGCGGCATGGGGCGTGGCTCTGCTGCTGGTTCATTGGTGGCTTATACTTTAGGCATTACTCATGTTGATCCGGTAGCAAATAATCTCTTCTTTGAACGTTTCCTTAACCCTGAACGTGTGGCAATGCCCGATATCGATATTGATATGCCTGATACCAAACGGTCCGAGTTGCTTGCTTATATGAAGCGGCGTTATGGTAGCGACCATGTGGCGCAGATCGTGACTTTCTCGACCTTAGGTAAACGACAAGCTTTACGTGATGTCGGAAAGGCTTTTGGGATGAACGAAGCTGAGCTTTCTTCTCTCACACGCATGTTGAGACAACGGTTTGGTTCGCTTCGTGATGAATATGAGGAAAATCCTAAACTTAAGGCTGAAATTTTACGCGACAGTCGATTGCAAAAGGTGTATGAGATAGCTACTCGTATTGAAGGCTTACCGCGTCAAACATCGACACACGCTTCGGGCGTGGTGTTAAGCCAAGAATCCTTGGTCAATTACGTGCCTCTAAAACCATCCGATGATTTGGCCTTGACACAATATGAGGCACCGGATGTTGAAGCAATTGGTCTGTTGAAAATCGACTTTTTGGGTTTACGAAATTTAACGATAATTGAGCGATTATGTGAATTAGTACAAAAACGAAAAAATGTTCACATCGATCCTTTGCACATAGATTTAGAAGATGACAAAACGTTAGCACTTTTCCGGGCTGGAAATACTCTAGGTATTTTTCAATTTGAGAATCCACAGATGAGACGTTTTTTGCATAATTTAGCTCCAACAAAGTTTGAGGATATTGTTGATGCGACATCTATTTTCCGTCCAGGCCCTTCACAGTTTATTCCCCAATTCGTTGCCCGCCGACATGGACAGGAAAAAGTAGAAGTTATTGACGAGACACTGACAGAAATATTAGCGCCAACCTATGGTATTATGATTTATCAGGAACAGATCATGCAAGTTGCACAACGCTTTGCTGGCTTCTCTTTGGGTAAGGCTGACTTGCTCCGCCGTGCAATCTCAAAGAAAAAAGGAAAAGAATTTGAAGAACTCCAAGCTGAATTTTTAGCAGGAAGCTTAAAGTTGGGGCACACCGAAGCACAAGCGATGGAGATATATCGTCTGATTGAACGTTTTGCTAATTATGGTTTTAATCGTTCTCATGCCTATGCTTATGCTGCTCTAGCTTTTCAAATCGCTTATTTCAAGGCGAATTATCCCGATGAATTTTATGAGGTTCAGCTGCGAGACCGTAAAAGAGAGAGCATGATGCAAGACGCTTTGGATAATGATTTTCAAATGGAGCAACCTTCCATCAATCGGATGCCTTATCATGACAGAGTAGAAAATGGTAAAATCGCCTTGGGCTTAGCAAATGTACGGAGCATTCCACGAGATATGGCATTTTGGATTGTTGAACATAGGCCCTTTAGTGATTTAGCAGACTTGGTGAAAAGTTTACCTCAAAATTTCCAGAAAGAAGATTATTTGCTACCACTTGTACAGATTGGAGCTTTTGATGATCAAGACATGAACAGAGGGAAGCTGGCTCAAAACTTATCAACTCTCATTGATTATAGTCAAAATATTCAACTGGATCTCTTCGGTGCATCTGCCTTAAAATTCTCTTTTCAAGATGCAGAAGATTATCTGCAATCCGAGAAATACGAGTATGAAAAGCAGTTTTTAGGTGTAGGGATTACGCCACACCCCTTGCAAACTTTAGCACTTAAACTGAAAACAAATTTTACAGCACTGACTGATTTGCAAAAAAATAAGCGAGCGACTGTTTTAGTCGAGCTGCTTGCTGTGCGTACCCATCGTACAAAGACAGGAGAGACAATGGCTTTCCTATCCACAACTGACAGTAAAGAAAATTTTGATATTACACTTTTCCCAGAAAATTATCGGCGGTTTATGGCAAATCTCGAAAAAGGAAAATTTTATTTAATTTCTGGCAAAGTTTCTGAAAGAAACGATGCTTTACAGATGCTAGCTGATCGTGTCATCGAAGTAGAAGAGACAGACCGTAAACTTTGGTTGAATCTTGAAGATGCAAGTCATAATACGCATATTTCTCGAATTTTACGGGAGTTTCCTGGAGGAATACAAGTCATTTTGCATTTTGCTGACACAAAAAAAACCACACAGACTCAAGTCTATGTGGAAGAAAATGATTTACTTTTGAACAAGTTGAAAACCTATGTCTTAAACGCTGTTTATAAATAGCGTTTTTTCTTATGATCCCACATAACCATAGATGGAGAACCACATCAGCATTGCAGCACCAAGAACAAAAAGATGCCAGACCACGTGAGCGAAAGGGAATTTATAACGGTATATAATTGCACCGACAGAGTAAATTACGCCTCCTCCAACGAGAAACCAGAAGCCATAGGCAGGCAGAAGCTGCCAGAGAGGGTAAATGGCAAAGAGGATGACCCATCCCATAACAATATAAAGGACAGTTGAACCTCTAGGCACGGTATTCCATCGTGGGAGGTAGATAGCTGTAACGACTATTCCCAAGATCGCACAAAGCCAAACAAGTGCTAACATTCCCCAGCCTAGCCAATTTCCTAATGTAACGAGGCAATAAGGGGTATAAGTTCCTGCGATGAGTAAAAAGATACCGCTATGATCAAAAACTTGAAAAACTTTTTGAGCGCGTGTAAAGTGTAGGCTGTGTGCCAAAGTTGAAAAGAGAAAAAGTAGTACAAGAGAGGCTCCATAAATTGAGAAAGCAACAATCTGTATCGGTGAATGATTGGCTACTCCTTTAAGTATGAGTAAAACAAGTCCTGTAATAGCAAGACCAGTTCCGACTCCGTGTGTGATGGCATTAAAGACCTGGTCGACAATTTGATAAGCGCGAGAAGCTGGCTTTTCCATTGATCTCCTTCTTTCCATAATAATTTCGCTTTCTAAAATCAAAATATTTATAAATTTGAAAAAGAGGATTAGCGAAATTGCAGTTCATTTGGTATAATATTAATATATATTAACATAGATTGTTTAGAAAAGAAATCGAAGTCTTTTTATTTTGATTTGGAGAAAATATGACAATTAAAATTGTGACAGATTCATCAATAACTATTGAACCAGAATTAGTAGAAGAACTTGATATTACTGTAGTTCCATTGTCGGTAACTATTGACGGGACAACTTACCTTGATTCAGACTTACCCTTGGACTCATTTATGGAAAAAATGAAGGCTTCTAAGGCATTGCCTAAAACAAGCCAACCTCCTGTAGGGGTCTTTGCAGAAAAATATGAAGAAATTGCCAGTGAAGAAGATGCGATTATTTCCATCCACATCACTGAAAGTTTAAGCGGTACAGTACAAGCAGCACGTCAAGGGGCAATGCTATCTGGCCGTGATGTAACAGTTCTTGATAGTGATTTTACGGACCAAGGTTTGAAATTCCAAGTAGTGGAAGCCGCACGATTGGCTAAAGAAGGTCTTGGAAAAGAAGAAATCTTGAAGAGAATTAATCACGTACGTGAAAATACAGAACTGTTTATTGGGATTTCGACGCTCGAAAACCTGGTTAAAGGCGGACGTATCAGTCGTACAACCGGAATCGTGGGAAGTCTCTTGCATGTACGTATCGTGATGGAACTAAAAAACCGTGAGCTAGGTGTAATGACACGAGGACGTGGGAATAAGACATTTACCAAATGGTTAGATGAAACGGTAGAACACATCGCAAACTCTGGACGTAAAATTCGTGAGATTGGCATTTCACATGTAGAAGGACTTGATTTTTCTAATAAAGCGAAGGAAGCTTTGCAAAAATTTGTTGAAAAACCAATTTCTATCCTCGATACTAACTCTACTATTGCTACTCATACAGGACCGGGTGCTTGGGCTGTAATGATTGATTATGAATAAAAAACTGAAAATTATTCTTGAACTTGCTGGCTTTTTGCTAGCAAGTTTACTTGTATTCTGTTTGCTTTCCTTGATGAGTACTCCAGCTGGCAACCGTTTAAAAGAAGAAGTACAGGATCAAGATAAAATCGTGAATTACGTGGCATTGGGAGACTCATTAACAGAAGGTGTTGGTGATGCAACAGGCCAAGGTGGCTTCGTCCCTCTTTTAGCAAAAGAGGTAGAAAACCAAACCACAGGAAAAGTAGAGTCACAAAACTTTGGTCATGCAGGTGATACAAGTACCCAAATCTATGAAAAAATGCAGGACAGAGAAATCCAAACTGCTATAAAAAATGCAGATTTTATCACTTTGACTGTTGGTGGGAATGATGTTATGAAAGTTATCCGAGATAATGCTGCTCGTCTTTCAAAACTTAAAGAAAAAGACTTTGAACAACCTGCGCGTAATTATCAAAATGAGCTGAAAAAAATCTTTGAGACTATTCGGCTAAATAATCCTAAGGCTCATGTCTATGTTTTAGGGATTTATAATCCTTTCTATATGAATTTTCCTAATATAACAGCCTTGCAAACAATCATTAATAATTGGAATATCGCAACAGAGGAGACGGTAAAAGAAGAAAAAAATACGAGTTTTATTGCCATTAACGATTTGCTTTACAAAGGAATCGGAGGGGAGAAAGGGATTTCTGAAAGTCAGTCTCAAATCAATGATCTCCTTTATACAGCAGATAGTTTCCACCCCAACAATATTGGCTATCAAATCATGGCTGATGCAGTATTTAAAGAATATCAGGTGATCAATGAAAAATAAAAAAACAATCTGGAAATGGCTCTTTCTTGCTCTATTAGCAATTAATCTTGGAACTTTTGCTTTTATTTCGAGTCGCGTATTTAATGTGCGGGACCAACAATCTTTGAGACAAGTAAGTAAGCCTAAAGAGACGACAGAAGTCGCTAAAATAACGACTAATCGGGACCAGTTAAACCAGCTTATTAATACTTATCTGCAAGATTTTCAGACTTCAGACATGAGTTATAAATTCTATCTATCAAATAGTCAAGCTGTTTTAGAAGCTTCTTACCAACTTTTTGGCCAAAAAATTCCACTCTATATTTACTTTGAACCTTTGGCTTTAAATGATGGTTCTGTTGCACTTCAGGTGAAGAATGTTTCGGCAGGGACATTGAACTTACCAACAAGTGCTGTTCTTGCTTATGTGAAGTCAAGCATTAAGCTTCCAGCCTTTGTAGAAGTCTTACCGACGAAGGATCAAGTCATATTACATCTGCCACAACTTACTTTAGCAGATAATTTATATTTAAAAGCAAATCAGCTAGATTTAGTCAGTGGAAACTTTACTTTTAATTTGATGATTCAACCTTAAAATCAGCTAAAAACCGCAGAAAAACGCTGTTTAGGCTTGCAAAGGTTCACAACATTTGATAAAATGAAAAGTGCCTAATAAGAACAGGTAAAACAAAATATGGAGGACATTTTTAAAATGGCTAACAAACAAGATCTTATTGCTGAAGTTGCAGCAAAAGCTGGATTGACTAAAAAAGATGCTGAAAAAGCAGTTAACGCTTTCGGTGAATCAGTAACTGAATTCCTCGCAAAAGGAGAAAAAGTTCAACTTATCGGTTTCGGTACTTTCGAAACTCGTGAACGTGCAGCTCGCGAAGGACGCAACCCACAAACTGGTGCAGCTATCCAAATCGCAGCAACTACAGTTCCTGCATTTAAAGCTGGTAAAGCTTTGAAAGACGCTGTTAAATAATCTAGCGTAGAAATACTGATACCGTGGTTAACCATGGTATTTTTTATTGTCTTTGATTATAAAAATTTGTAGCTCTTGCATGTTTACTTGCAGTAAAACAGAATGAAGATAACAGTTGAGTATATAATGATTTTCAAGCTGTAAAAAGCGAGAAAAAAGTGATAGAATGTAAGGATGAAAAAATGCTTCCGCTGCTTAAGCTAAGGAAGCTGCTAAATGTTATTCAGAAATGGGGAAACTAAAATCATTTACTTTGATAATTCAGCCACTACCGCTATAAATCCAGAAGTTTTACGCACATATACAGATGTAGCCACTAAAATTATGGGAAATCCCTCGAGCTTGCACAGTTTAGGAACAACTGCAACACGTCTTTTGGAGGCTTCACGCCGTCAAATCGCGGATCTACTTCATGTTAATACAGAGGAAATTTACTTCACAAGTGGTGGAACAGAAGGCGATAACTGGGTCTTAAAAGGTGTGGCATATGAAAAAGAAAGATTTGGGAAGCACATCATTATCTCAGCCATAGAACATCCTGCAGTTAAAAATACTGCAGCATGGTTAGCTACGCAAGGATTTGAAATTGATGAAGCACCTGTTGATGAACGGGGATTTGTTAAAGTTTCAGAACTTGAGGCATTAATCCGCGAAGATACAATTTTGGTATCTGTCATGGCCGTAAATAACGAGATAGGCTCTATTCAACCGATCAAAGAAATCGCTAAACTCTTGGAAAATCGTCCTACCATTTCTTTCCACATCGATGCTGTCCAAGCCATTGGTAAAATAGCTGTTGAGGACTTTATGTTGGAACGTGTGGACTTTGCAACATTTTCAGCGCACAAATTCCACGGGCCACGTGGTGTCGGTTTTCTTTATATTAAATCAGGGAAACGCTTAGCCCCTCTTTTACATGGCGGTGGTCAGGAAAATAACAAGCGTTCGACGACTGAAAATGTTGCTGGTATCGCTGCTACAGCTAAGGCTCTTCGTCTTGCACTATCTGATTTTGATCATAAAGTTGAGAAAATTCGTCAAATGAAAGCAATCATCTTTGAGGAACTCTCTAAGCAAGAAAAAATTATCCTTTTTTCAGAAATGGATGACTTTGCTCCCAATATATTGACCTTTGGAATTCGTGGAGTTAGAGGAGAAGTTGTTGTTCATGCTTTTGAAAAACATGAGATTTTCATCTCAACAACATCTGCATGTTCTTCGAAGAAAAATGCTGCTGCCGGCACACTCATGGCTATGCATGTCAAACCTGATCTTGCAACCAGCGCTGTACGTGTTAGTCTGGACCATACAAATAATATGTTAGAGATTGAAGCCTTTCTTACAATCTTCCGCAATATTTATCAAGAAATGCTTAAAGTAGCGAATTGATAAAAGAATAAAAGCCCCGATTAAGTGTCGGAGCTTTTTTATCTGTTGTTTAAGTAAAGACGTGGCTAAATTACAACTATTGATGTTTCTCTTAAGTTAAGAGTTTAAGAATTAAAAATCATAGAGTTCTGTAGAGAGGTAGCGCTCGCCATTGTCGGCAGACAAGGTCAATACTTTCTTTCCTTTACCTAATTTTTTCGCAACTTCAAGAGCAGCCCAAATTGCTGCACCACTTGAAATCCCTACAAGGAAGCCCTGGCTAAAACCAATTTCGCGAGCAGTAGTAAAAGCTTCTTCCACAGGGACATCAATTACTTCATCATAAGAAGAAGTGTCCAAAGCTTTAGGGATAAAAGGAACACCAATCCCTTGAAGTTTATGGGGCTGTGGTTGCCCGCCTGTTAAGACAGGAGAACTTGCAGGTTCTACCGCATAACTTTTGAGATTAGGATTTGCTTTTTTCAGTACATGGGAAACCCCAGAAATAGTTCCACCGGTTCCCGCACCAGCCACAAAAGCATCCAAACCTGTTTCACCAAAAACGTCCAGTATTTCTACAGCTGTTGTGGCTTCGTGAGCAGCTGGGTTAGCCGGGTTGTCAAATTGAAGTGGAAGGAACCATCCTTTTTCTTCTGCAAGATGCTCTGCTGTAGCAATAGCTTCATTCATTCCTCCAGCAGCTGGAGTTAAAATAAGTTCAGCACCGTAAGCTTGAATTAATTTACGGCGTTCAAGTGAGAAGGTTTCAGGCATGACAATCACAACTTTGTAGCCTAAAGCAGCTCCGACAAAAGCAAGTCCGATTCCAGTATTTCCAGAAGTTGGTTCAATAATAGTCCCACCTTCTTTTAGTAGTCCATCCCGCTCTGCTTGCCGAATCATATTGAGGGCAATACGGTCTTTTACTGATCCTCCAGGATTAAATGCCTCAAGTTTAACGTAAACCTCAGCACTGTCTTCAGGAAGATTGCGAAGCTTGATAATGGGTGTTTGCCCAATGAGTTCAGTAATGTTTTCATAAATTTTAGACATAGAGTTCTCCTTTTATCTTTGATGATCCTGCTTCTTATTATAAAACCTACTTTATCAGTTTTACATAAAAAAAGCGAATAAGCGCTATAAAAATATAATATCAAGGATTATATAGTTTTACATTAGATAATAAATAGTATATACTTAGAAATAATGAATATTTTATTTATGGAGTTTTTATAAGATGAATACAAAACACAAATTTTTATTTGGCGCAGCTGCTGTAGCCCTTACAAGTCTTGGGGCTGTGAAAGCACAAGCAATGTCAGTACAAGAGTTGGCTGAAGCAGCAACTCCAGTCGCAAACGAATATGGTCTTTACCCCTCTGTTATGATTGCCCAAGGTATTTTGGAAAGCAGTGCTGGACAAAGTGCACTAGCTGTAAATTATAATAATATTTTCGGTGTGAAATACACTTCAGGAAATCCAGTTTATTTGCCTACACAAGAATTTCTTGACGGACAAATGCATAATGTCGTGGAACCTTTCCAAGCTTATGCTTCAGTTGCAGAGGCTTGTGCTGCACAAGCACGTTTATTACGTGGCTCTTTCTTGTATTCAGGTGTTTGGCGTGAAAATACAAGCTCTTATCAAGATGCAACCGCTTGGTTGCAAGGACGCTATGCTACAGATCCAAATTATGCCTCAAAATTAAATGCTGTTATTGCGCAATATGGTTTAACAGCTTATGATGGCGGAGAAGTCGCTACAACTTCAACAACAAGCTATGTGACAACTACAACTTCTACAGATACAAGTTCATACGGTACACAAACTTATACTGTTCAAGAAGGTGATACAGTCTATGATATTGCAGCACACTATGGTGTATCAATGGATGCAATTCTTTCCCAAAATGGTCTCTCAGCTACAGAACACATCATGCAAGGCCAAGTTCTCCAGATACCAACAGCTGGGACTAGTGCAACGACGACAACTTCAACTACAAGTGCTTCAACGATGGCAACAAGCACCGTTTCTAGTTCTTATACTGTTCAATCAGGTGATACTTTAACGTCAATTGCCTCTGTTTATGGAAGAACAGCAGATGAACTTGCCGCAATGAACGGTATTACAGGAAATATCTATCCTGGCCAAACATTATCTGTATAATAAAAAACATCTCTATATTAATATAGAGATGTTTTTTTTGAGGGAAATTTCTGGAAGCTTACTAAGCTGAATATAAAAAAGCCCATTGGGGCTTTTTATATTAGAAAAATGGATTATAAAGTTTTTCTTTTCCAATCGTTGTGCTTGGACCGTGCCCTGGATAAACCGTATAATCATCGGGAAGGCTAAAAAGTTCTGCCTCAATGGACTGTAGTAATTGTGTGTGATTCCCACTTGGAAGATCTGTTCTTCCAATCGCACCAGCAAAAAGTGCATCACCGGAAAAAATAAGCCTCTCTTCTTCGAAAACAAGACTAATTCCTCCAATAGAATGTCCGGGTGTGTGGCGCACGTGGAATTTTAGCCCAGAGAGATTATAAGGTGTATCACAGACATAATATTCATCTATATTAGTCTTACAAGTGACAGGAAAGGGGAGCATTAAAGCTGAAGCATTAAGCTCGGGGTTTTTGAGCCACTCTTTTTCATTTTCATGTAGATAAACTTGAGCATTAGGATAGGCTTGCTTGAGGGTGTCAAGTCCCATAATATGGTCAAAATGTGCATGAGTCAAGAGAATAGCACTTAAAGGCTTGCCAATCTCTTGGAGTTTTGCAATAATTTTTTCTGGTTGACTGCCAGGATCAATAAGTATACTAAAAGCAGAATTGCTCAGGATATAAGCATTTTCCTGAGCAATTTCACTAACGATTTTCTCGATTTTCATAAATTAATTTCCTGTTACACTAAGGTCAGAACCTTGTTTTACGACATCGCTTGGCATTTGCCAGTCTGCAACAGATGTTGGATCAGGATATAAATCTGTCATCATTGCTTTGAAAACTTTAGCAGCGATATACATATTTTCGCCATAGACAGGTTGTAGTCTATTTTTGTAACCTGTCCATACAGCCATAGAATATTGTGGTGTGTAACCAACAAAGTTTTCGTCTGGTGCCATTGAACCACCTTGGAGCTGAGCTTGCGTGATTCCAGCTGTTTCAAGAGCTTTAGGATATTCAGCATCATCGTAGTTGGAAGTTCCTGTTTTCCCTGCTTCAGGAAGACCAGGAGTTTGTGCATAAAGCCCTGTAGAAAGAGCAGGTATTGTTCCGTCGTTTCCTTTGATAACATCTTTGAGAATATCAGTAATAAGATAAGCAGTTGAAGACTTCATCGCACGCGTGCGCTCTGGCTCATAAGTTTTTGTTGAGCCGTCAGGCATTACAATTTTCGAAACATAGTAAGGTTTTGTGTAAATACCATCGTTCGAAAAAGCAGCATATGCAGCAGCCATACGTTCAGAGCTTGCACCATATTGAGAATCACTACTTCTTGAGTTACTTGAAATCCCATTAGCGAAAGTCATAGTTCCTGGTTCAAAAATAGGGTTACCTTTGTCATCATATTTTCCTGTTTCTACAGGATACTTAAATCCGAGTTTGTTGGCAAAAGCAGTCGCATTGTCCAGTCCAACAGCATCCAAAGTTTTAATAGCCGGGATATTACGTGAAAGAGCTAAAGCCTGTCGTACGGAGATATTTCCTAGATACTGATTGTCCCAGTTGTTCAGTTGAATATTTTGAGCATCGGGATAGAAGTAAGGACCAGAGTCGGAAATAGTTTGGGCAGTGCTTGTATAAATGCCATTTTCAAAGGCAGGTGCGTAGTCGATGAGTGGCTTCATCGTTGAGCCCCAGTCACGAGTAGATTCTGTTGCAGGATTTGAACCAAACACCGCAATTTCTTGCTTACGTCCACCGATTTGGGCCGCAACGCCACCTGTCTGTGTATTAATCAAAGTTGAAGCAACTTGAAGTTCGTCATCAGTGAATGGTACAGAATCATTGGTATTGACAATGTTGAATAGATTTTCCTGCGCTTTGCTGTCAAGCGTAGTATAAATCTTTAAGCCAGCATTTGGCGCATCTGTTCCTGTTTCTTGATTGGCTTGCTTGATGGCTTCGGTGATGAAGTCATTGGCATATTCAGGAATGTTCACACCGCTCTTCAAGTCTTGAAGACCGTCATCGATTGGTGTATTGATGGCTTCATCTCTTTGTTTCTCAGTGATTTTACCATTGCGGTACATCGCATTGATTACCAAATCGCGACGATACTTCGCAGCTTCTGGGTTTTTATAAGGATTATAAGTATTTGGTGCTTGTGGCATACCCGCAAGTAGGGCTAACTGTGCGATAGACAAGTCTGTTAACGGTTTATTATAGTAAGCTTGAGAAGCTGTCCCCATACCGTAATAACCGTTTGCCATATTGACTTTATTGACATAAGCAGTAAAGATTTGCTCTTTTGACCATTTTTGGTCCAGCTGTAAGGCAAGCCAAGCTTCTTGAATTTTGACTTTCATGTTTTGGTCAGCTGAGTCAGTAGAGAAGAAAGACAGTTTAATCAACTGCATATCTAAGGTAGAACCACCTTGCATATGTCCACCACGTAAGTTATTGACTAAAGAACCAGCAATACGTATTGGGTCAACACCGCGTGTATTGAAAAAGCGGCGGTCCTCAATCGAGGTTACAGCATTAACAAGCATGACAGGTATATTATCAGTCTGTACTAAATCACGTTGTTCCGCACCAAGAGTAGCAATTACTTTCTCATCCTTGTCATAAACGACCGTTGATGGGGGTGACTCCAATTTGCTCATATCTAATTTTGGTGCATCTTTTGCGTAATAAATAAAGAGCGCACCAGCAGCAACAAAAGTCAGAATAATTGTTGAAAAAATCAGAATTAAAGCCCATTTCAATGTTGAAATGAGAGATCTTTTAACTGCAGTGTTTTTATTTCGATTCATTTTTGATTTTTTTCGTTTGTTAGTAGGAATTTTAATTCACCTCGCAAAGTTGATTAACGATATCCAAGTAAGGGATTCTAGGAATCTGATTTGATGGGATTTGATAAGCATGTTGCTTAATATAATCAAGAGGAATAGACTTTAAGCCTTTTTTTTCTTGATAAAAACGAATCAAATTCTCAGATGGCAAGTAGTAAGTTTCGTCCAAAGAGGCAAAGTGTAAGAGCACAAAGGCAATGCCTTTTTGTTCAAGAACTTTGGACATATGGACGATTTGATGCTCATGAAAATTTTTCAGAGGAAAACTTGTCTTCTGATGGGTTTCCTTAGCTTCAAAATCAATATATCTTCCCTGATAGACGCCAGAATAATCTGTAGTTGAAGCCTGTCTAAAGTAGGCTTCGGTAATTTTAGCACGGCTACGTTGGGGATAGTCAACCTTTACAATTTGGATAGGAGTGGGTTTTTTATGAATCACAGCGATATCATGTGCAAGATAATAATCATTAGTCGCATTGATCTCTGCTTCAAAGTTCATACCACGTTTACCAAATTTTACTGCCGATTTAGATTTTACCATATTCGGAGTACTTTTCGCAGCGTTATGCACCACTTTTTTCTCTGTTTGTTTTCCTGAAAAATTTTTTCTTTGTTTATTTAATCCTTGAGGATATTTTAGCATGTGTGTTTTTCCATATATTAAATTGTTACTTCTATTGTATAATGTAATTATAGCAAATTATTTGTCTTTTGGATTATTACAGTTAAAATGGTATCTTATTGTAGAGTTTGCGATTAGTTTCTTTACTTTCAAATTTTAATAACAGCAATAAAAATAGCTCCTTTATTTTTGCGTAAGTCGTATAAAAAGTATAAACGAGGAGAAAAGATGTTTTTGGATAATCAAGAAAAGAAAAAATATGATGCCTTATATTGTGCAAGGAAGGATCCGTTATGAAAACATTGCTTATTACAGGTTACACAGCTTTTGATTTAGGGATTTTTGATGAGAAGGATATCAAAATTAAAATTATCAAAAAAGCCTTTAAAAGAAGATTGGAAGCGTATCTGGACAAAGGATTGAAATGGGTTATTTTCACGGGTAATTTAGGCTTTGAATATTGGGCATTACAAGTTTCTAAAGAATTACAAACAGAATACGAGTTCCATATTGCAAGTATTTTTCCCTTTGAAACGCAGGGAAAAAACTGGAACGAGGCGAATCAAGCAAAATTGCGTGAATTTAAAGATGTAGATTATGTTAAATATGCTTACGAAGATTACGAAAATCCAAGTCAATTTCGTCAGTATAACGATTTTTTGCTCGAAAATTCAGATGGTTCTTTAGTTTTATATGACGAAGAAAACGAAACTAAGCTCCATTTTATTACGGATAGGATGCAAAAGACATCAAATTATAATATGGAATTGATTAGATTTGAAGATTTACAAGAAATTTGTGACGATATGAACAATATGTAACATAGACACAAATTCTTACACAATAGTAAAAAAACGCACTTTTTTTAATCTATAATTTTTGGTATAATAAGTAACAAATAATAGCGCTGCTCAAGTTTAATAATTGGTTACAGCCTAGATAGAATGGGGAAAGAAAGTGGTTGATTTATACTTATCGCCTTCATGTACAAGTTGCCGTAAGGCACGTGCATGGTTGGACAAACACAGTGTCCCTTATACGGAGCACAACATTTTGACACAGCCGATGACAAATGATGACTTACGTAAAATTTTGTCAAAAACAGAAAACGGAACGGAAGATATTATTTCAATTCGGTCAAAAATATTTCAAAAGCTTGCTTTGGATCTTGATGAGTTGACCATTAACGAGTTGATTAATCTTGTAACAGAGTATCCAAACCTTTTACGTCGTCCGATTATCACAGATGATCGTTTGTTACAAATTGGTTTTAATGAAGACGAGATTCGTGCTTTCTTACCTCGTCATTATCGTCGTGCGGAAATGAAACGTGCCGTAAACGACTTCTAACTGAATAAGGGAGAGTGGGAATAATGAAAGCTAATTATCAATATCCACTTGATTTAAGTTGGAGTACTGCTGAAATGACTGCAGTGCTCTCTTTTTTCAATCAAGTGGAAAATTTTTATGAGAGTAAAGTGAACAAAGAAGAATTCTTGGAGGCTTATAAAACATTCAAGAAGATTGTACCTTCCAAGATGCAAGAAAAACAGCTGGGGCGAGAATTCGAAGAAAACAGTGGTTATTCGCTTTATCGTGCCGTCAAGGAGGTACAAGCGAGTGAAAGACAATTTGTTCGCTTTGAAAAAGCTTAAACAAGCAAAAACTTGGGTGAGAGAAGCCGGAGCTTTTCTTCGTGATAATATTCATCAAACTTTGGAAGTTTCGCAAAAAAGTAATTTTAGTGATTTGGTGACAAATTTTGATCAGCAGGTTCAAGAAATCATCATTGAAGAAATTAGGAAGAATTATCCTCAGGATAAAATTCTAGCCGAAGAAGCCGGACGAAATACAGCAGCTTTTGACCGTAGTCAAGACAATTTTTGGATTTTAGATCCTATTGATGGTACGATAAATTTCGTGGTGCAGCAAGATAACTTTGCTGTGATGCTGGCTTATTATGAAAAAGGTCAGCCCCAATTTGGATTAATTCTTGATGTAATGGCGGACAAACTTTATTGGAATAACGCGCAAGAAGTATTTTGCAATGATAGAAGGCTTTTCTATAAACCGCAAGCATTTGAAAAAAGTCTACTTTCAATCAATTCAATGATTTATCGTAAAAACTTATATAAACTAACGGACTTTAGTTTAACTACTTTAGGAGTAAGGATGTTAGGCAGCGCAGGAATGGCCTATGCGGACCTTCTTGAAGGAAAAACTGTCGCTTATTTTAGCCTTTTACAACCTTGGGATTATGCCGCAGGAGGTATTTTGACCGAAAAACTCGGTTTTGTGACCAAAACCTTTGAGGGAGCAAAACCCAATCTTATAGACCGTCAGTACGTTTATAGCCTGCCTGCACATTTAGTTGAACAACTAATACAAAGGACAGACATAATCCTGTAAAGTTGACGAAAAGATTCATTGTGCTATAATTTAGGGTGTCTTTCAGAATAAAGAAATTATAGGAATGTATAAATGGATAAAATAATTGTCAAGGGTGGAAATACCCGCCTTAAAGGAACTGTAGAAATTGAAGGAGCAAAAAATGCTGTTTTGCCTTTGCTTGCAGCGACACTTTTGCCAAGCGAGGGAGAAATTATTCTTCGTAATGTTCCTATCTTGAGCGATGTTTACATGATGAACAATTTAGTGGATCATCTTGGAGTTGACTTAGAGTTTTCAGAAGAAAGCAAGACGGTTCACGCACAAGCAGCTTCTAAAGTAAAAACAAAAGCACCCTACGAATTTGTAAGCAAAATGCGTGCCTCTATCGTTGTAATGGGTCCAATTTTAGCTCGAAACGGGCATGCTCGTGTCTCAATGCCCGGAGGTTGCTCAATTGGTTCGCGTCCTATCGATCTCCACTTGCGTGGCTTTGAATTGATGGGGGCGGAAATTACTCAAGAAGCGGGTTACATTGAAGCTAAGGCTGAAAAGCTACGTGGTGCACATATCTATTTGGACTTCCCATCAGTAGGTGCCACACAAAACTTGATGATGGCTGCAACTCTAGCAGAAGGAACAACAACTTTAGAAAATGCAGCACGCGAGCCTGAAATTGTTGACCTTGCAAATTGGCTCAATAAGATGGGTGCAAATGTCAAAGGTGCTGGTACAGATACAATTATTATCAAAGGTGTTGAAAAAATGCATGGAGCTAACCACGCAGTTGTACAAGACCGTATCGAAGCTGGAACCTTCATGGTAGCAGCGGCAATGACACAAGGCGATGTGTTAATCAAAGATGCGGTTCGTGAGCACAACCGTCCCTTAATTTCTAAATTGATTGAGATGGGTGTGGAGTTTGTCCAAGAAGATGAAGGACTTCGTGTTCTAGGTCCTGAAATCTTAAAAGCAACAAATGTAAAAACTTTACCACATCCTGGTTTCCCAACAGACATGCAATCGCAAATGACTGCGGCTCAAGCTATCGCTAAGGGTGAATCAACAATGATTGAAACGGTTTTTGAAAATCGTTTCCAACATTTAGAAGAAATGCGTCGTATGGGCTTAACGGTCGATATTACACGTAACACAGCCATCATCCAAGGCACACGAAAATTACAAGGTGCACAAGTTAAATCAACAGATTTACGTGCAAGTGCAGCATTAATTTTGCTTGGTATGGTTGCGCAAGGTCAAACTACAGTACGTAAATTAAGTCACCTTGATCGTGGTTATTACCGCTTCCATGAAAAATTAAAATCACTTGGAGCAGATATTGAACGTGTTCCAGAACTTGAGGAAATTGATGATTAAAAAAACGATTAAAGTATTAGGCGTTCGCCTTTCATTAGTCTTTTTAGTTCTTGTACTTGTCCTTATAGCAGGTGCAGCGGGCTTGATGTTAGGCTATGGTGTACTAGGCGGCGGACAAGCGTCCCGTGTTTTTAGTGGCGACCTATGGCAAGAAGTCATGCAACGTTTAAATCCATAAAAGTTTGCTTTTGCAAGCTTTTTTTTTGATTTAAACTCAAAGAAAAGCGCGAAAAATAATTGTTCAAAAAGTTGAATTCACTCAGTTTTTATGCTATTCTAGAAAGGTATGAAATTTCTGAGCTCAAGGCTCATAAATAAGGAGAAATAATTAATGACTGCAAGTTTTGAAAAAACTGGTGTTAACACTGGTACACTCTCATTTTCAATCGACCAAGAAACAATCAAAAACGGTCTTGACAAAGCTTTCAATAAAGTAAAAGGTAATATCTCAGTGCCTGGTTTCCGTAAAGGTAAAATCAGCCGTCAAATGTTTAACCGCATGTATGGTGAAGAAGCTCTTTTCGAAGAAGCTTTGAATGCCGTATTGCCAACTGCTTATGATGCAGCTGTAAAAGAAGCAGGTATCGAACCTGTTGCTCAACCAAAAATTGATGTCACTAAAATGGAAAAAGGTTCTGACTGGGAATTGACAGCTGAAGTAACTGTTAAGCCTGAAGTAGAACTTGGTGACTACAAAAACTTGGAAGTTTCAGTAGAAGCAACTAAAGATGTTGCTGATGAAGAAGTTGAAGCACGTTTGACACAAGAACAAAACAACCTTGCTGAATTGACTGTTAAAGAAGGTAAAGCTGAAAACGGAGATACAGTAGTTATCGATTTTGTTGGTTCTATCGATGGTGTTGAATTTGAAGGCGGAAAAGGTGCGAACCACAGTTTAGAACTTGGTTCAGGTCAATTTATCCCTGGCTTTGAAGAACAACTTGTTGGCACTTCAGCTGGCGAAGAAATCGACGTGAAAGTGACTTTCCCAGAAGACTACCAAGCTACAGATCTTGCGGGTAAAGAAGCAGTATTCGCAACTAAAGTTAACGAAGTTAAAGCAAAAGAAGTTCCAGAACTTGATGATGAATTAGCAAAAGATATTGACGAAGAAGTTGAAACTTTGGATGAGCTCAAAGCTAAATTCCGTAAAGAACTTGAAGATGCTAAAGCTGAAGCTTACAACGATGCTGTTGAAACTGCAGCTATCGAAACAGCTGTAGCAAATGCTGAAATCAAAGAAATTCCTGAAGAAATGATTCACGAAGAAGTTCACCGCGCAATGAACGAATTCCTTGGTGGAATGCAACAACAAGGTATCTCTCCAGAAATGTACTTCCAAATCACAGGTACTACTGAAGAGCAATTGCACGAACAATACCAAGAAGATGCTGGTAAACGTGTGCGTACAAACCTTGTTATTGAAGCAATTGCTAAAGCAGAAAACTTCGAAACTACAGATGAAGAAGTTAAAGCTGAGATTGCTGACTTGGCTGCACAATATAACATGCCTGTTGAACAAGTTGAAAAACTTCTTCCAGTTGACATGCTCCAACACGATATCGCAATGAAGAAGGCTGTTGAAGCAATTACAGATTCAGTTAAAGTTAAATAATTGTTTTATATAAAAATAAAAACTCATAGCCTTTGGTGCTGTGAGTTTTTTTATTTTCTTAAAAAAAAACGAATAGGTTGTCAATCCAATTTTTTGACAGTAAGGTTAGATAATGGTTTAATGATTTAAAAACATAAACCAATAAGGAGTAATAATGAAATTTGAACATTTAAAACATGAACTAAGTGAAGTCAGCGACTTTTTAATTGCTTTAGGTGATGAAAAGAGACAAGCAATTATTATTAAGTTATTGGAGAAGAGTGATTGCAAAGGCATACAAGTTGGAGATTTAATCGAAGCTACAGGCTTATCGCGCCCCGCTATTTCACATCATTTGAAAATCTTAAGACAAGCAAAGATAGTCAATTATCGTTCAGAAGGAACAAGAAACTTTTACTATCTTGAACACGATACATCAGAAATTATGAAATTACAACATTTTCTGGATGAAGTAACAAGGATAATGAAAGGAAAGCAAGAAAAATGAATAAAGTTTTGATTGTCGAAACAAATATTAAGCGTTATAAGAATACCGATGAAGCGACAGGGCTTTGGCTGGGCGAAAGTGCAGAATTTGTTGATGAACTCCAAAAACATGGTATTGCTTATGACTTTGTTAGCCCAAATGGTGGCTATGTTCCACTTGACCCACGGAGTATGAAATATATGGATGAAGCCATTTGGAACATTTATGAGCGGCAAGACTTTGTCGAAAGAGCTTTAAAAAAGACTTTGAAACCTGAGGAAGTAATCTCGCAAGACTATCGTGCCATATATTTCACAGGTGGCCACGGTGTGATGTGGGACTTTCCAGATAATCCAGAAATAAAAGGTATCGCCCAAGCTATTTATGCGCATGGTGGTTATCTCACTTCCGTTTGTCATGGTATCGCTGGTTTACTTAATCTTAAGAACCAAGAAGGTCAATACATCATTTCAGGGAAAAAGATAACGGGTTTTACAACAGCTGAAGAAGTTCTTGCAGGCAAGAAAAAAATCGTTCCTTTTCTCAATGAAGAGGTAGCCAAAAGCCGTGGGGCAACATGGTGCAAAAAAAGATTCTATAAAGATTTTGCCCTCCAAGATGGGCAACTTATCACGGGACAAAATCCGTTTTCTGTAAGGTCAGTCGCTAAAATGCTTATAAAGGAGATTGCATAATGCAAACAATACTAGGAAGTAATGGACAGATTGGTCAAGAGCTGGCCAAGGAACTTTTTAAAAAATATACAAAAGATATTAGGCTTGTGAGTAGAAAACCACGTAAAGTAAACCCAACAGATAGCTTGTTTTCGGCTGATTTACTGAAGGCTGAGGAAGCGCATGCAGCGATTGCTGGCAGTGAGATTGTTTATTTTACAGCCGGTTTACCGATGAATTCTGAGCTTTGGGAAGAACAATTTCCTCTGATGATGAAAAATGTCATTGACGCTTGTAAGCTGCACCAAAGTAAATTGGTTTTCTTTGATAATACCTATATGTACCCTAAAAATGCGGAAATACAATATGAAGACACTAAATTTGAACCGACGGGAAGAAAATCCACGGTACGTGCCCGATTAGCAGAAATGATAATTGAGGAGATAGAGCACCATTCGCTCGAAGCTGTAATCTGCCGCGCGCCGGAGTTTTATGGCCCAGGTCAGACGCAGAGTATAACAAATACAATGGTCTTCAATGCAATTAAAGAGAATAGAAAAATAAAAATTCCCTTGAGTGCTACTCGTTTGAGAACCTTGATTTGGACACCCGATGCTAGCCGTGCAATGGCTCTCATAGGGAATGATGCGGATGCTTATGGTCAAACTTGGCATTTGCCATGCGCACCAAGCTTGACTTATCAGGACATCATTACACTTTCAGAAGAAATCACAGGAAAAAAACTTCAATACACAATAATTAAGATGTGGCAATTCAAATTGGCGGCCCTTTTCAGCCAAAAAGCGAAAGAATTGCAAGAGCTTCTTCCGCGTTATGCAGAGGACAATGTATTTAATTCAGACAAGTTTAAAAAACATTTTCCAGAGCTTGAAGTAACAAGCTTTGAAGCAGGTGTAAAACAGGTGCTTTTAGAGAAATAGCCTTATGAAAAACTTCCTGATGGATCGTCTTAATTCATTTGATATCCAGAAGGCAAAATGATAAACTTTTAAAGAAAGAGGAAAGGGATTGAGAAGTATGAAAGAGATAAAAAATATTATTTTTGACTGGGACAATACACTCTTTCCTTTTAAAAAATATTGGGAAACAGCACACCGGAAAGTTTTTTTGGACTTGATTGATTTTCAGGATGAATTTTCTATAGATGATTTTATGGCAAAGTATCGTGAAGTGGATGAGCAACTCTGGCCTTTAGTTCACGAAGGGAAAATGACGATTGAGCAGCTGCGCGAAGAGCGTGTGCGCCAGGTCTTGGATTACTACGCAATTCACTATAAAGAAAACTTTGTGCGCCTGTTCTTTGACATTTTTTTGACAGCTTTACTTGAAGAGATAGAAGTTGATCAGAATTTATTATCTAAAATGCTAGAACTCTCTCAAAATTATAATATTGCTATTTTAAGCAATGGGGAGAGTGGAGAGCAAAGAGAAAAAATTAAACGTTTTGGCTTTGAAAATCTGTTTCCAGTTTATATTTCGGCCGAAACTGGCTTAACCAAACCTGATCAAGCAGCTTTTTATAATATTTTAGATAAGGAAGGCTTCGATCGTGAAGCAACACTTATGGTTGGAGATCTCCTTGAACATGACATTCTTCCAGCACAAAAACTTGGTTTAGCCACTGCTTACATAGGACATGACGATAAGGAAATCGCAGATAAAACCTATGAAAGCATCGAAGATTTCCTTGAAGATTTTTTGAAATAAAGAAACTTGAAATTTCCTTTGTTTTCCTGTAAAATGATAGAGTTATCAGTGCCGTCTGTAGTGTAATGGATATCACGCAAGATTCCGGTTCTTGCGATGGGGGTTCGATTCCCTCCAGACGGATAAATTTTTTATTTTGAGCGCTGTAAGACATTGTGAGAAGCACAATGTTTTTTACATTTTGATATTCTCTTTTCTGACTTAATGAACAGGTGGAAACTATGAGAGACAAGCATCAAAGTAGAAAATGTTTTTTATTTGATTCCAATAATGGATAGGAAAGAACATAATTAGAATATTGAGGAAGATATGGATATTCAATTTTTAGGGACGGGCGCGGGCCAGCCATCACGAACGCGAAAAACACAGGCTATTGCTTTGAAGTTACTCGATGAACGTAACGAAATATGGCTATTCGATTGTGGCGAAGCGACCCAACATCAAATTTTGGAAACGTCAATTAAACCAAGAAAAATCACCAAGATTTTTATTACACATTTGCATGGCGATCATATTTTTGGTCTACCGGGTTTTCTATCTAGTCGTTCTTTCCAAGGTTCAAGTAAAGATGAGGAACATACGGACTTGGAATTATATGGACCAAAAGGTCTGAAAGACTTTGTGATGACGGCTCTACGCATGTCGGGTTCGCGTCTTGGATACAAGATTCACTTTCATGAAATTGAAACGCCTGGTAAGATATTTGAAGATCAAACCTTTGAAGTATATGTTGATACCTTAGATCATACAATTTTTTGTCTCGGCTATCGTGTAGTCGAAAAAGACCGTCCTGGAGAACTAGATGCAGCGGCTTTGAAAGCATCAGGTCTACCTTTCGGTCCCCTCTTTGGCAAAATAAAGAAGGGTGAAACAGTAGAACATGATGGGAAAGTTTTTCATCCAGAGGATTATATTGGCGCAGACAAGCAGGGGAAAGTGGTCACTATTCTTGGAGATACCCGACGTACACCAAGCGCTGTTCGTTTAGCGGTTGGGGCAGATCTTTTAGTTCATGAAGCAACTTATGAAGCAAAAGAAGCAAAAATGGCCCGCCGACACGGACATTCGACCTCAAAACAAGCAGCAGATGTTGCTCAGGAAGCTGGCGTAAAGCGTTTGGTGCTCACGCATATTAGTGCACGCTATGTTGGCCCACTTGTAGCTCAGCTTGCGCAAGAAGCACGAGATGTTCATCCTAATTCGTATGTGGCGAAAGATTTTTATGAAGAAAAAGTTGAGTAAAAAGAATATTGTAATTACAGGCGCTAGCGGTGATATAGCACAAGCACTTGTTCAGCGTTTAGAAGATCATAACCTTATCTTGATCAGTCGCTCGCTTCCACAGCCAGACATGCCTGAAAAAGTAGATATCCTCATTAATAATGCGGGCTTTGGAGAGTTTACAGAGTTAAGTAACTTATCGGATGAGCAAATTGATGAAATGTTCAAGGTGAATACGTTAGATCTGATTAAGCGGACGCGTGATTTGCAACCACAGTTGCAAGTAATTAATATTGCATCCATAGCAGGGAAGTTACCTACAGCGAAATCGACAGTATATGCAGCTTCCAAAGCCGCTGTTCTCGCTTTTTCTGATGCTTTACGTTTAGAAAAACCAGATCTTATTGTGACAACAGTCAACACAGGGCCGGTCCGCACAAAATTTCACAAAGACAATATGGACTATTTGGAAAAAGTGGGCGAAAACGCGGTCAGTGCAGAATATGTTGCGGATAAGATTGAGCAAGTTTTAGGGAAAAATAAAAGAGAATTGAACTTACCTGTCCAGCTGGCTTTCGTTGCGAAAGTCCGTGCGCTTTTCCCAAGTCTTGTAGATAATATAGGAAATAGGTTTTTTAATTATAAATAAATCTTCAAATAAGCAGTCGAAGTGGAGGAAACTTGATTAAATCAAAATATATATGGAAGTTAACTGAGTCAGACTTACCGGATGAGTTTCTTAAGTTAAGTAAAAAATATAAATTAGATACACTGGCAGCGCAAATTTTGTGGCAACGCGGCATAAGGGCAGAAGAGGAGATTCAAGCTTACTTGAATCCTGATCTTCAGCAATTACATGATCCGTTTTTGTTGCACGATATGGAAAAAGCCGTTCAAAGAATTTTGACTGCAATTGAAAATGGGCAAAATATCTTAATATACGGTGATTATGATGCGGATGGTATGACGGCAAGTTCCGTCATGAAATCAGCTCTAGATGAATTAGGAGCGGAAGTTCAGGTCTATCTTCCTAACCGCTTTACTGATGGTTACGGACCAAATCTTGATGTCTATAAATATTTCATTCAAAATGAAGACATTGATTTGATTATTACCGTGGATAATGGTGTGGCTGGTCATGAAGCCATCGCCTATGCACAAAGTCAAAATGTTGATGTTATCGTAACTGACCATCACAGCATGCCAGAAGTACTGCCAGAAGCTTTTGCAATTGTGCATCCTGAACACCCAGAATCAAACTATCCTTTTAAGTATTTGGCTGGAGTAGGAGTAGCTTTTAAAGTCGCAACAGCTCTTTTAGACTATATTCCTTCAGATATGCTTGATTTGGTGGCAATCGGAACAATTGCGGATATGGTTAGTCTTACTGATGAAAATCGTATCTTGGTGAGTCATGGACTAAAAGTATTAGCGAATACTGAGCGTGCAGGCTTGATGGAACTCATGCGTCTCTCAGGAACTGATTTTGAAAAGGTGAATGAGGAAACGATTGGTTTTCAAATTGCCCCTCGTTTGAATGCTCTGGGGCGCTTAGATGACCCAAACCCAGCGATTGAACTATTAACAGGCTGGGATGAAGAAGTGGCTGCTGAAATTGCGCAGATGATTGATGAAAAAAATAGCAAGCGTAAAGTAATTGTAGAAAATATCTTCAATCAAGCCCTCACAATGATAACGGACGAGCCCGTACAAATTCTGTATCATAAGGATTGGCATAAAGGTGTTTTAGGTATTGTTGCCGGACGTTTACTTGAGCAATTTCACAAACCTATCATTATGTTGGCAGAAGAAGAGGGGATTCTTCGAGGATCAGCACGTTCGATTGAAAACTTTAATATATTTGAAGCACTCAACGAACACCGTGAACTTTTTATGGCTTTTGGTGGCCACAAACAAGCTGCTGGGATGACTTTTGCCTTGGAGAATGTGGAAGCAATCAAGCAAGTGATGCTCGACTTTATTCAAGAAAACGATATCGATATGTCAGGAAAAAGTTCACTAGAAGTTCAGGGCAGTTTGCAGTTTGACGAGATTAGCTTAGAGACGATTAGGAGTTTAGAAAAGTTATCTCCTTATGGTATGGACAATCCGAAGCCTCATTTTCTCCTTACGGATTATCAGGTTGAGCAAGCACGTAGTATGGGAAAAGACAACAGTCATCTCAAACTTAAATTAGTACAAAATGGACAAGCTTTAGATGCGGTTTACTTTGGGCATGGAGCTGAAAGCCTAGAATTTGAACAAAGTGATACAGAACTTGTCGGTACCTTATCTAGCAATACTTGGAATGGTACAACAACTGTTCAGCTTATGGTGGCTGATGCTAGAGTAAATGGTGTTGAGCTTCTGGATATTCGAAGTCGACAAGTTGAATTGCCTAAAAATACAATACGTTTTGTCCATAATGAAGTGAAAAATGGTACAATAGAAGAAGTGCTTATTATTGAGGAAGCCCCAACTGATAAGGAAGCCTTATCTGCTTTGGCGGAATTAATACATGAGCAGGAATTTGAATTGATTTATTTCAAAAATACAATCAAGAAAAATTATTATTTGACGGGAGCGGGGACGCGTGAGCAGTTTGCGCGCTTCTATAAAGCAATTTATCAGTATCCTGAGTTTGACATACGTTTTAAATTGAAAGACTTAGCAAATTATTTGAAGATACCCGATATTTTACTGATAAAGATGATTCAAATATTTGAAGAACTGAATTTTGTCACTATTGACAATGGCATGATGAGTGTGAATAAAGCCGCCGAAAAGCGTGATATTTCTGAAAGTAATATTTACCGAGAGCTTCAAGAAATTGTTGCTTTTCAAGAACTTTTCGCCTTATCCCCTGTCAAAGAAATTTATAAAAAATTAAAAGAGGAAGATGCACATGCAACTTAAAGATTACATTGCAACGATTGAAAATTACCCAACAGAAGGTATCGTTTTCCGCGATATCTCACCACTTATGGCTGATGGAAATGCCTACAACTATGCAGTTACTGAAATTGTGCAATATGCACGCGATAAAGAAATTGATGTGATTGTTGGCCCAGAAGCGCGTGGATTCATCGTTGGATGTCCTGTTGCTTTTGCACTTGGTGTTGGTTTTGCTCCTGTGCGTAAACCAGGAAAATTACCACGTGAAGTTATTTCAGCAGACTATGAAAAAGAGTATGGTACAGATACATTGACAATGCATGCTGACTCTATTAAGCCAGGACAACGTGTTCTGATTGTAGATGATCTCTTGGCAACAGGTGGAACAGTAAAAGCTACTATTGAGATGATTGAGCGTTTGGGTGGTATCGTTGTTGGGTGTGCCTTCTTTATTGAACTTGATGACCTTAAAGGGCGTGAAAAACTCGGTAACTATGATTATAAGGTATTGATGCATTATTAATTTCATCCTACCAAGCAAGACGGAAAACGACACATAATGAAACAGTTTAAATCCGTTTACATATTGACAATGAAGCGAATTTAATATAATATAGAAAAAGAAAATCTGAAAGAGAGCAAAAAAGTTTGAAAATTGAAGCATTAGAAGGACAAAATATCGAAGAACTTTCAATGATTGAAGTTGCTCATGCAATTTTGGAACAAAATGGTAAGGAAATGGCTTTTGCAGAAATCTTGAACGCCGTTCAAGACTACTTGAAAAAGTCGGACAATGAAATCAAAGCCACAATTGCACGTTTTTACACAGAAATGAATACAGATGGAAGCTTTATTCCATTAGGAAATAACATTTGGGCACTGCGCTCATGGTACGCGATCGACGAAATCGATGAGGAAGTAATTGCTCTTGATGAAATTGACGACGAAGAAGAAAAAACAACTAAAAAACGTACAAAAGTTAATGCATTCGGTATCGAAGATGAAGTGGATCCTGAAGATGAACACATCGACAAAGGAAACGATGCAGATGACATGACTTATGATGATGAGAATCCAGATGATGAAAAAGATGAGGTTCAAGCTTATGATGCTGAACTTGCTGAAGTTGAACTGGATAACGTGGATGAAGACGTTGAACTCGATGAAGAGGACGACGATGATGACGACAGCGACTCAGAAGAGAATTAAAATCTAAAAGAGTGAGGTCCCTGACCTCGCTTTTGTGAATATTACCCAACAAACTTACGCTTCACTGTTTAAAAAAAGAGGGTGGCGTGATAAGGAGGATTAACCTTGGTAGAAAAAGATACGGAGAAGTTTTCGAGAGAAAGTTTCAAAGATAAAATCTTGCGTGAACTTGAAGAAGGAAATCGAGCCAACACGGATGGGACTTTTGAAAACTATGCCCGTGAATCCAACAAAGAACTTTCTTCAACCCCGAGTAGACATACTCGGCGAGAACGTGCTGATTTTTCGGATATTCAACGTCCAACTCCATTTAAGTTGACAGAAGAACTGGAAAATCCAGAAGTAGAGGGACAAGCTAAAATTTCCGAAGATGTAGAATTTCCTGAAAAAGCTGTTTCTGATCAAGTGAAAACAGAAGCATCAGCACATGAAGAACGTCCAGACTTTGCAAGTGTTCGCGAGCAAATGCTCCAAGCGAGCCAAGGACAAAGTTATTCACGACTTAGACGCAAGACAAAAGAGTCTGATAAAGAAGTTGTTGATGAATATGAGCAACCTGAAGCACAAGCAAGTGATGCTGCAGAGCCTCTTGGCGAAGAGACGACTCACAGACAAAGAAGTCGTCGTGCAGCAGTAAAATCGGATGCGGAAGCTGAAGAAATGCAGCCCAAGTCGAAAGCGAAAAAATCGAAGAAGAAAGTTTCTTCTGGAAAGATTATTGCTGTTATCGTAGCTGTTTTAATTCTGGCTGCGGCAGGGACTGGTTTTTACGGTTATAATTTCATCAAAGAAGGTGTACAACCGCTCAATACTGCAAATACAACCAAACGCGCCATTAACATTCCAGCGGGAGCAAGCAGTAAACAAATCGGAGATATCTTACAACGAGAAGGTATTATCAAAAATGGTATGGTTTTCCAATACTATACTAAATTTAAAAATTTCAGTGGCTTTAAGAGCGGCTACTACAACTTGGCGCCTAGCATGAACTTGTCGGATATTGCAAGTCTTTTGGAGCAAGGAGGAACCGAACATCCTGTGGAACCAACTCTGGGCAAAATTTTGATTCCTGAAGGTTATACATTGGAACAAATTGCTCAAGCTGTTACAGTGAATTCTGCGGATAAAGATGAAAAAACACCTTTTACTAAAGATGAGTTTATGAAGACTGTACAGGATCAAGCGTTCATCGAAAAAATGAAAGAGAAGTTTCCAAAACTTCTTGCAAGCTTACCAAGTAAAGACAGTGGTGTGAAGTATCAACTTGAAGGTTACCTCTTCCCAGCAACTTATGAGTATACGAAAAAGACAACTGTTGAAAGCTTAATTGAGACCATGCTTTCAACAACTAATACACAGCTGGAACCTTTGTATGAACAAATACAAGCGAACGGACTTACGGTCAATGAAACCTTGAGTTTGGCTGCCATTGTCGAAAAAGAAGCGAATAGCGATGATGATCGCCGTAACGTTGCACAGGTCTTCTTTAACCGTAAAGATTTAGGGATGACGATGGATTCTAATACAGGAATCTTTTATGCTGAAGGTAAGCTAGGTAAGGATACGTCGCTTGATCAGCAAGCTGCAATTAATACACAATTAGACTCACCTTTCAATACTTATTTGTACCCAGGTTTTGGTCCTGGACCAATCGTGAGTCCAAGCTTGTCGTCAATCAAAGCAGTGCTTAACCCGACTGCGAATGATTATCTTTATTTCGTAGCAGACGTTGAAGGTAAGATTTACTTTGCGCAAACACTTGAAGAACAAAACATCAATGTTCAAAAGTATGTCAATGATGCGATTGCGTCGGGTAATTAATTAGAAATTTAAAAAGGATAAAAAATGGTAGAAAAAACTTTCCCCATGACCAAAGAAGGTCTGGAAAAATTAGAACAAGAATTAGATAACCTTAAATTGGTTAAACGCCCTGAAGTTATTGAACGCATCAAAATTGCACGTAGCTACGGTGACCTTTCAGAAAACTCAGAATACGAAGCAGCAAAAGATGAACAAGCCTTTATTGAAGGTCGTATCTCAACTGTGGAAACAATGATTCGTTATGCTGAAATCGTAGACAATGCTAATATTGACAAAAATGAAGTTGCTCTTGGTAAATCAGTTGTTTTCCAAGAAGTTGGAGATGACGAAGAAGAAGAGTACGAAATCGTCGGTACTGCTGAAGCTGATCCATTTTCAGGCAAAATTTCAAATGAATCTCCAATCGCTCAAGCCTTGATTGGCCGTAAAGTTGGCGATGTTGTGAAAATTCCGTTGCCTATGGGTGAAATCGAAGTTAAGATTGTTGATGTAAAATAAAATAAAAAAATCTGCTTTTAGCGGATTTTTTTATTTTAGAGACGTTTCAGCCACTATTTTTGGTAAAAAATTAAAATTTTCGATATAATAGTCAATAAAGGTCAAAGATTGGAGGTTCTATGTCTGTCCAAAATACTTCAGATATTATCGAAGCTTATTTGCGAAAACTGCTAGAAGAGGCACGTGAGATTGAGATTAAACGTGCAGATTTAGCCAGTCAATTTGACGTGGTTCCTTCGCAAATTAACTATGTGATTAAAACCCGTTTCACCCCATCTAAAGGCTTTGATGTTGAGTCAAAGCGTGGTGGTGGCGGCTATATTAAAATATTCAAATACCATTATTCGGCAAAGCATGAATTCTTGCTTGATTTAGCACAGAAGTTGCCTGCCAACTTGACCGAAAGTATGGCACAAGATGTCTTGCAACTTTTATTTGATGAAAACATTTTGACTGAACGAGAAGGAAATCTTCTCCTTTTGCTTTTAGCTGATAGTGATATTTCTAACAGTTGTCGAGCACAAATGATGATAAAAATACTACAGAGATTGGATCGTGATGATGAAATTTAATGAAAAGGACTTTACACCACAAGTCATAAAAGTGCTTGAGAAGTCTGTCGACTATGCGCACAAGTTTAACTACGCTTGGGTTGAAAGCTCGCACTTATTGGCTGCCTTGGCTGAGGTCCCGGCTTCATTGGCATTTACGCTACTTAATTCAGAAAAGATTGATTTGGAAGAAATGTTAATCGACATCGAAGATTTTTCAAGTCAAGTGAAGACAAAAAAATCAGAAATAAAGCTTAGTCCAAGAGTGGAAACGATTATTGAGCAAGCACGAGCACTGGCTCAAAATAATGATAAAAACCGCATCGGGACCGAGCATCTCTTATATATGCTGTTGGCAAATGAAGCCAGCTTTGCAGGACAACTTTTACGTGAGCAAGACATCAATATCGTTAACCTCCGCAAAAAGCTAGAGCAAAAAGCATATCTACGTGTACCAGAGCGCCGTAAAGCGGTGACACCAGCTTCGAAAAGAAACCTGTCGGGGAAAGTGTCCGAAACAACGACAACGCCTACTTTAGACACGGTATCAACAGATTTGACAAAAGCAGCCCGTGAAGGCAAGCTTGATCCCATGATTGGAAGAGAGCGTGAAGTTGAACGTCTTATCCACATTTTGAGCCGTCGAACAAAAAATAATCCCGTTCTTGTTGGTGAGCCAGGTGTTGGTAAGTCAGCGATTATTGAAGGTTTTGCGACACGTGTGGCTGCAGGAAATGTTCCTGTAGGTTTACGCGGCAGCCGCATTATGGCTTTAAATATGGCGATGGTCGTAGCGGGGACAAAATTCCGTGGTGAATTTGAAGATCGTTTGACGGCTATTGTTGATGAAGTGACACATGATAAAGATGTTATCGTCTTTATCGATGAACTCCATACCATTATTGGTGCTGGTGGCGGCATGGACTCGGTCAACGATGCCTCAAACATTTTAAAACCAGCATTAGCACGGGGCGAGTTCCAACTCATTGGTGCTACCACTTATCAAGAATATCAAAAATATATTGAAAAAGATGAAGCCCTAGAACGCCGTTTTGCCCGTGTCAATGTCGAAGAACCCTCAGAAGAGGAAACGGTTGCGATTTTACAAGGCTTGAAAGAAAAATTTGAGGCTTACCATACAGTCAAATTTGAAGAAGGGGCTTTGGAGCGTGCTGTCAGCTTGAGTAATCGCTATATGCCTAGTCGTCGTCTCCCAGACAAAGCTATTGATCTTCTTGATGAAGCAGCAGCCAAAGTTAAAATCACGAGTAAAACAAATTATACCAAGTTAGACGAGTTAAAAGCAGAATTAAAAGCGGAAGAACTGAGATTACAAAAAGCAGTTGTTGCTCTTGATATTGTTGAAGCGCAAGGGATTGAAAAAGATATTGAAAAATTAACGCACAAGATTGATAATTTTACAGTATCGGAAAATGATAATCCTTTGGTGGAGGAAAGCGATGTTTATGCTGTCGTTTCTAACCTTACAGGAATCCCACTCCAACAGATGACGAAGACAGAAAGTGAACGTCTGATTAACTTAGAAAAAGAGTTACATAAACGTGTGGTTGGACAGGAAGAAGCGATTTCTGCTGTTTCTCGTGCCATTAGACGTGCACGTTCAGGGATTGCCGATACGAGACGTCCTTTGGGCTCATTTATGTTCCTTGGTCCGACAGGAGTTGGGAAGACAGAGCTTGCTAAGGCTTTAGCGGAAAGTGTTTTTGGCAGTGAAGAAAATATGATTCGTGTAGACATGAGTGAATTTATGGAAAAATTCTCGACATCGCGTCTTATCGGAGCACCTCCTGGATATGTAGGTTACGATGAAGGTGGGCAATTGACAGAGCAAGTCCGTAATAAGCCTTATTCTGTTATTCTCCTTGATGAAGTCGAAAAGGCCCACCCTGATATTTTCAATATCATGTTACAAATTTTGGATGATGGTTTCGTTACAGATACCAAAGGACGTAAAGTTGATTTCAGAAATACGATCATCATTATGACATCTAACTTGGGTGCAACGGCTATTCGTGATGATAAAACGGTTGGTTTTGGGGCTAAATCAATTTCAACGGATTATCCAGCTATGAAAGCAAGAATCATGGAAGAGCTGAAGAAACAGTACCGTCCAGAATTTCTCAATCGTATCGATGAAACTATCGTTTTCCATTCACTGACAGAAAAAGAGATTGAACAAGTCGTGAAAATCATGAGTAAATCTCTTGTATCGCGTTTGAAAGATCAAAATATCAAAGTAAAATTTACACCTGCTGCTTTGAAAGTTATTGCTGATAAAGGATTTGATCCTGAATACGGTGCCCGCCCATTGCGTAAAGCTCTGCAACGTGAGGTTGAAGACACGCTCAGTGAACAATTGCTTGCCGGCGAAATTCATCCAGGGGATACGATTTCGATTGGTTCTTCTAATAAAAAGATTAGAATAAGTGTTATTGATTGACTTGTAAGCGATTATATATTATAATTAAATTAGAAATAAAGAAAGGACGGTTCTTAAAACTTGACTGTCCAGCGCCTGCAAAACAGTGAAGGTTCAATACAAGAGCCGTTAAGGTAGACTCTATGATCAAATATAATATCCGTGGTGAAAATTTTGAGTTAACAGATTCAATCCGCTCATATGTTGAAGATAAGGTTGGAAAACTTGAAAAATACTTTAACGATGGTCATGAAGTAACAGCCTATGTAAATCTTAAAGTTTACTCCGACAAACGTTACAAAGCAGAAGTTACAGTTCCTGCTAAAAATGTAACTTTGCGTGCAGAAGATACAGCAGCTGACATGTATGCAGCTATTGACTTTGTTGAAGAAAAACTAGAACGTCAAATTCGCAAGTATAAAACACGTGTAAACCGTAAATCTAAGATTAATGTTCCTACCGGACAAGCTTTCGGAGACGAGTTTGCACCACTTGATGAAGCTGAAGAAGTAAATGAAGATCAAGTAAAGATTGTTCGTACAAAACATGTTTCCTTGAAACCAATGGATGCTGAAGAAGCAGTCCTTCAAATGGACATGTTAGGACATGATTTCTATATCTTTACAGATGCAGATACAGACAGTACTAATGTCGTTTACCGCCGTGAAGATGGCAACATTGGTTTAATCGAAACCAAATAAGATTTAAGTACAGAAACTGTATCAAGAAAAAAGTCAAGCAAAAAAGCTTGGCTTTTTTTGTTATCTCTGTACTTCTGTGACATTTTGCATCTGTAATCGTTTACCGTAAATATAACAGTTTAACTTAAAATTCAAACTGTACTAGTAAAGAAAGTGCAAACATTCCCATATATCCCTTGAAATTAGTAAACTGTATGATATAATAAAAGCGTAATCTGAAACAGAAAGACCAAAGGAGATTTTCTACATGAAAACAGAAACTAAAGAAATCTTTGAGCAAGCCTGGGAAGGTTTCAAAGGATCAGACTGGCAAGATAAAGCAAGCGTTACGCGCTTTGTTCAAGCCAACTACAAACCTTATGATGGAGACGAAAGTTTCCTCGAAGGACCAACAGAACGTACGCTTAAAGTAAAAGATATTATCGAAACAACAAAAGCGCACTATGAAGAAGTAGGATTCCCATTCGATACTGATCGTGTGACTTCTATTCACAAAATTCCTGCTGGTTACATCGATCCTGAAAACAAAGATCTCGAATTAATCTACGGTATGCAAAACAGCGAACTTTTCCGTTTGAACTTCATGCCAAAAGGTGGTCTTCGTGTAGCAGAAAAAATCTTGACAGAACACGGACTCAGCGTTGATCCTGAATTGCACGAAGTGTTGGATACAACAATGACTTCTGTAAATGATGGTATCTTCCGTGCCTATACATCAGCTATCCGTAAAGCACGTCACGCACACACAGTAACTGGTTTGCCAGATGCTTATTCACGTGGACGTATCATCGGTGTTTACGCACGTCTTGCACTTTACGGTGCAGACTACTTGATGAAAGAAAAAGCACGCGAATGGGATGCAATCACTGAAATTACAGAAGAAACTATCCGTCTTAAAGAAGAAATCAACATGCAATACCAAGCACTTGATCAAGTTGCTAAATTTGGTGATCTTTATGGACTTGACGTTCGTCGCCCAGCCCTGAACACTAAAGAAGCTATCCAATGGATCAACATTGCTTACATGGCTGTATGTCGTGTTATCAATGGTGCGGCTACATCACTTGGACGTGTGCCAATCGTTCTTGATATCTTTGCTGAACGTGACCTTGAACGTGGTACTTTCACTGAACAAGAAATTCAAGAATTCGTTGATGATTTCGTATTGAAACTTCGTACAATGAAATTCGCGCGTGCTGCTGCTTATGATGAACTTTACTCTGGTGACCCAACATTCATCACAACATCAATGGCAGGTATGGGTAATGACGGTCGTCACCGTGTTACAAAAATGGACTACCGTTTCCTTAACACATTGGATACAATCGGTAACGCTCCAGAACCAAACTTGACAGTACTTTGGTCTGATAAATTACCGCATGCCTTCAAACGTTATGCAATGTCAATGTCTCATAAACACTCTTCTATTCAATATGAAGGTGTAGAAACAATGGCTAAAGAAGGCTACGGCGAAATGTCTTGTATCTCATGTTGTGTATCACCACTTGACCCAGAAAATGAAAACGAACGTCACAACCTCCAATACTTCGGAGCGCGTGTTAACGTTCTGAAAGCGATGCTTACTGGTTTGAACGGTGGATATGACGATGTTCATAAAGACTACAAAGTGTTCGACATCGAACCTGTAACTGACGAAATTCTTGACTATGATACAGTTATGGAAAACTTTGACAAATCATTGACTTGGTTGACTGATACTTATGTGGATGCAATGAACATCATCCACTATATGACTGATAAATACAACTATGAAGCTGTACAAATGGCCTTCTTGCCAACACGTGTTCGTGCGAACATGGGCTTCGGTATCTGTGGTTTCGCCAATACAGTTGACTCACTTTCAGCAATCAAATATGCGAAAGTTAAAACTATTCGTGATGAAAACGGCTACATCTATGACTACGAAGTTGAAGGCGACTTCCCACGTTACGGTGAAGATGATGACCGTGTAGACGATATCGCTAAACTTTTGATGAAGATGTACTACGAAAAACTAGCTTCACACAAACTTTACAAAAATGCTGAAGCTACAGTTTCACTCTTGACAATCACTTCAAACGTGGCTTACTCTAAACAAACAGGTAACTCACCAGTTCATAAAGGTGTATTCCTCAATGAAGATGGTTCAGTGAACAAATCTAAAGTAGAATTCTTCTCACCAGGTGCTAACCCATCAAACAAAGCGCGCGGTGGATGGCTCCAAAACTTGAACTCTTTGGCGAAACTTGAATTTGCTCATGCAAATGACGGTATCTCATTGACAACTCAAGTTTCTCCACGTGCACTTGGTAAAACACGTGACGAACAAGTAGATAACTTGGTTCAAATCCTTGACGGTTACTTCGGACAAGGTGGACAACACGTTAACCTTAACGTTATGGACCTTAAAGATGTTTACAGCAAAATTATGGCTGGCGAAGACGTTATCGTACGTATCTCTGGTTACTGTGTAAACACGAAATACCTCACACCAGAACAAAAACAAGAATTGACTGAACGTGTGTTCCACGAAGTTCTTTCACAAGATGATGATGAAGTAATGCACACATCAAACATTTAATATCTATTGAAATGTAGAAACAATCTCTCCTTTGGGAAGGTTGTTTTTTGCTTATTTATATAAATTAAGCAAATTCTGTTTTTTTTTAACGATAATACTTACTTTCTGCAGTGGAAGAGGTAGTGAATGGACAATTACAACAGTCCGAAGCCCTTTCTGGACTGGAAAAATATCGTTTTTGCTTCATGGGGGCGTAATTACTGAATATCGTATCATGAGTTGTGCTATAATAAAGCTATGAAGAAAGTAATCGGTTTGACAGGTGGAATAGCTTCTGGGAAATCAACGGCGGTTGATTTTTTGCGTTCTCAGGGCTATCCGATCATTGATGCGGATCAAGTGGTTCGTGAATTACAAGCCCCAGGTGGCTCCTTATATCAGGCGATTCTACAAGAATTTGGCCCTGCCTACTTTGATGAGAAAGGACTTTTGGTTCGGCGAAAGTTGGGCGACTTAATTTTCTCAAATGATGAAGCGCGAGAAAAACTAGCATTGCTCCAAAATCATATTATTCGCCAAGAACTCTATAAGAGACGTGAAGCACTTTTGAAGGATGATAAGGTTCAAAAGGCCATAATTATGGATATTCCCTTACTCATCGAACAGGCTTATGATGGTTTTGATGAAATATGGTTAGTCGCTGTTCCAGAAAGCATCCAAATTGAGCGTATCATGAGTCGGGATAATATGACAAAAGAAGAGGCAGAAGCGCGTATCAAAGCTCAAATGCCTTTGTCAGAAAAGAAGAAGTATGCCACACGTATTATTGACAGTTCAGGAACAATTCCTGAAACTTATGAAAAAATCACAGAACTGTTAAAAGCAGTAGAAAAGAGGGATTAAAACGAGTAAATCAACAAAAAACAGAAAAGTTAATTGGAAACAAAATTTGTGGATCACATGGATTGGCTGTTTTATTGTGGGCTCATCTTTTTCACTGGTGATGCCATTTTTGCCCCTTTATATTCAAAGCCTAGGAGTGACAGGTTCTAATGTAGAGCTGTTTTCTGGTATTGCTTTTGCTTCGACAGCTTTGGTCTCAGGCTTAGTTGCTCCTATGTGGGGAAAATTAGCGGACAAATACGGCCGGAAACCCATGATGGTCAGAGCTTCTTTTGCCATGACCTTTACCATGTCTGCGATTGCTTTTTCTCATCATATGGGTGGCTATTGGTGGCTACTGCTCATGCGCAGTCTTATGGGCTTCTTTTCAGGATTTATTCCCAACTCGACAGCAATGATCGCTTCTCAAGCACCGAAAGAACGTTCAGGTTATGCCCTGGGTGTCTTATCCACTGCAATGATTACGGGAACTTTGATTGGCCCTTCTATCGGTGGTTTATTGGCACAATGGTTTGGGATGGCGAATGTCTTCCTTATCGTTGGGAGTCTGCTAGCTCTTGCAACAATTCTAACGGTCTTTTTTGTCCATGAAAACTTTGAACCTGTAACGAAAGATAATATGTTATCTACAAAGGAAATTATCAGTCGTGTAAGTAACAAGCATATCCTTTTTGGCTTACTTATTACCAGCTTCATTATCCAAGTCACCACACAATCAATAGAGCCATTTGTGACCCTTTACATCAAAACATTGACTACAAATACAAATAACTTAATGTTTATCTCAGGTCTTATTGTATCTGCAGTTGGCTTATCTGCAATGATGTCTTCTAGTACATTGGGTAAATTAGGAGACAAATATGGCGCACATCGGCTGATTTTAATCGGTTTAGCTTTTAGTTTCGCTATGTATTTACCGATGGCTTTTGTAGAAACCCCTCTTCAATTAGGAATCTTAAGATTTATGCTGGGGTTCGGCACGGGTGCTCTGATGCCTTCCGTCAATTCCCTTTTGGCTAAAATCACCCCTAAGGAAGGTGTGTCACGGATCTTCGCCTATAACCAAATGTTTTCTAACTTTGGTGTTGTTGTAGGTCCGATCGTTGGCTCAGCAATTGCAGGTTGGGTTTCCTATCGGATGGCGTTTATTGTGACAAGTCTTTTCGTAGTTGTTAATTTCTTTTGGTCCTTGGCTAATTTCCGGAAGTATTTAAGAAAACGGAGCATCGTAGAATGAGAGTGAAAATAACTTTAGCTTGCACAAGTTGTAAGAGTAAAAATTATATTAGCAGTAAGAATAAAAGCAGCAACCCTGATAAAGTCGAAACGATGAAGTTTTGTCCAAAAGAGCGCATGGTTACATTACACCGAGAAGTTTAAGTGCTATGAAGTATTTTTCATTCTAGAAAAACCATTTATTTTTAAAATAATTGCACATCTGTAAAAATGAAACTGAAAAAATGGTATAATAAAAAATGTTAAAAAATAATAGAAATGAAATGATAACATAAAATGAATGATGGATTGAAGAAAGCAAACTTCCTGAACTATTCTATTTTGATTCCCTACCTGATAATGTCAGCTGTAGGTATCGTGATGGTTTTTTCAGCAACAGTCCCATATCAGCTGGCGAAGGGACTTTCACCTTATAAAATGGCAATCAACCAAGGCGCGTTCATGTTGCTGAGTTTTGTTGCTATTGCAGTGATTTATCGGATGAAACTCCGAGCTCTTAAGAGTAAAAAAATGATTGGCTGGGTTTTATTTCTTTTGATCTCAGCCATGATTTATTCGCGTGTCGGTCCAAATACTTCTGCAAATGGCGCACACGGCTGGATTCCCATCCCAGGTGTGGGAACGATTCAACCTGCTGAATATGCAAAATTTTTCGTTGTGTGGTATCTGGCTTCTGTCTTTTCCGAAAAGCAGGATGAAATATATGAAAAAGATATCGCAGCAATTTTCAAAGGGAAAACCATTTGGCAAAAACTATTTGGTGGATGGCGCTCTGCGATTCTCGTAATGTTAGGGATTTTGGTTATCATGCCAGACTTGGGTAATGCTTCTATTATGGCGATGATTACAGGAGTAATGATTGCTTCGAGTGGAATCTCTTGGCGTTGGTTTAGTGGCTATGGCAAGATAATTTTGGGAGCTATGGTTGCCTTTATTGCCTACCTTTATGCCGTAGGTGGCGATGTTATCCCGGGACACTATGTCAATGCACGTTTTAAGGCAATGGTTAATCCTTTCGGAGGCTTGTCAACATATGGTCACCAAATGGCCAACTCCTATTACGCCGTAAGTAATGGCGGATGGTTTGGTCGTGGACTCGGAAACTCTATTGAGAAAAACGGTTTTCTACCTGAAGCGCACACGGACTTTATCTTCTCGATTGTCATTGAGGAGCTGGGTCTAATCGGAGGGATTCTTGTTCTCGGCGTATTGTTCTTTATGATTGTTCGTATCTTAATGGTCGGTATCCGTGCAAAAAGTGCGTTTAATTCGATGATCTGTATCGGTATTGGTTCTACCCTTTTGATTTCAGTATTTATCAATATTGGGGGAGCCTTTGGGATTATTCCGGAAACAGGGGTAACATTCCCATTCCTATCGCAAGGAGGATCATCATTCCTTGTGTTGTCTTTGGGGATTGCTTTCGTACTCAACATTTCGGCAGATGAAAAACGTAGAGAAGTCAGAGAGCTTTCAAGTACATATGCTAGAAATGTTTAATATTAAATGCTAAAGTTAAGAAAAAGCTAATCAAATTAGCTTTTTTTATAAAGTTTGTATGTTGTGAAAATTCATAATTTGGTTGCTGATGCTTTCTAATACTCAATGCCTCTATCTTGCTAAAGCAAGGAGAGCCAAACGCAAACTCTTATGGAGATTTGCTAGAGTCTTACTACTTTCTCCGCAAAAAATGTTTTTACTGCGTCAAGTCGTAATACTCAATGCCTCTATCTTGCTAAAGCAAGAAGGGAATTGAATTATAAGGTATCGTCAACCATATTACACAACATATTTAGGGAATAAAGATAGGGGATTGTATGAAAAAACTGCTCGTTGCCAACCGTGGTGAAATTGCCATTCGTGTTTTTCGTGCCTGTAATGAATTGGGTTTGTCCACTGTAGCCATCTATGCAAAAGAAGATGAGTACTCAGTACACCGTTTCAAAGCAGACGAAGCATACTTAGTCGGACAAGGTAAAAAACCGATAGATGCTTACCTTGATGCGGATGATATTATTCGTATTGCTCTAGATGCAGGAGCGGATGCAATTCACCCGGGATATGGTTTGCTTTCTGAAAACTTAGAATTTGCGACTAAGGTCCGTGAAGCTGGCTTAGTTTTTGTAGGGCCAGATTTAAAACATTTGGATATTTTTGGCGATAAAATTAAAGCTAAGAAAGCAGCGGATTTAGCGCAAATTCAAGGTATTCCAGGAACGGATGGAGCTGTCGATTTGGATGGGGCTCTTGCCTTTGCTGAAACTTATGGTTACCCTGTTATGATAAAAGCAGCTCTCGGTGGCGGCGGACGTGGAATGCGTGTTGCTCGCAATGACGAAGAGATGCGTGATGGTTATGCGCGTGCCAAGTCTGAAGCACAAACAGCTTTTGGTTCAGCAGAAATTTACGTTGAAAAATATATTGAAAATCCAAAACATATCGAAGTACAGATTTTGGGAGATACACATGGCAATATTGTTCATCTTCATGAGCGAGATTGTTCTGTGCAACGCCGTAATCAAAAAGTCATCGAAATTGCACCAGCTGTAGGCTTAGAACCAGAATTTAGAAATGAAATCTGTCAAGCAGCTGTCCAACTTTGCCAAGCTGTGGGTTATGTTAATGCAGGGACAGTTGAGTTTTTAGTTAAAGATAACCAATTTTACTTTATTGAAGTTAACCCACGGGTCCAAGTAGAACATACGATTACGGAGATGATTACTGGTGTAGATATTGTTACAGCACAAATTCTTATTGCTCAAGGCCAGGATTTGCATCAAGATATCAAAATTCCTGCACAGGATGAAATTCCATGTCTAGGTGCAGCCATCCAGTGCCGTATCACGACTGAAGATCCCGAAAATAATTTCCTTCCAGATACAGGAAAAATTAACACATACCGCTCACCAGGCGGATTTGGTGTACGTCTTGATGTAGGTAATGCTTATGCAGGATATGAAGTGACGCCTTATTTCGATAGTCTTTTAGTCAAGGTTTGTACTCATGCGACAGATTTTGAAGAGGCGGTGCATAAGATGCAGCGTGTCTTGCGTGAATTCCGCATTCGTGGGGTAAAAACGAATATTCCGTTTTTGGAAAACGTTATTGAGGACGAGCAGTTTACCAGTGGTCAAGCAACGACAACCTTTATTGACAATACACCGCAACTCTTCAAGTTTTCTCGCAAACGTAATCGCGGTACAAAAATCTTGAAATATATTTCGAATATTACCGTGAATGGATTCCCAGGGATTGACAAAACAGAGAAGCGTTATTTTGAACCTGCTCGTCAACCTGAAATTGAGCTTCTCCAGAAAACAACAACAAAGAATATCCTTGATCAAGAAGGTGCTGCAGCCGTAGTAGACTTTGTTAAAGGTTCACATGAAGTTTTGCTCACAGATACAACTTTTCGTGATGCACACCAAAGTCTTTTAGCCACACGCTTGCGTCTACAAGATATGAAGGGGATTGCAACCTCTGTAGATCAAGGTCTTTCTGACCTATTCTCTGTAGAGATGTGGGGCGGGGCAACTTTCGATGTCGCCTACCGTTTCTTAAATGAATCACCTTGGTATCGCTTAAGAAAATTGCGTGAACAGATGCCCAATACACTTTTCCAAATGCTGTTCCGCGGCTCAAATGCAGTAGGTTATCAAAATTATCCTGATAATGTTATTCAGGAGTTTATTCAAAAAGCAGCAGCTGAGGGAATCGATGTTTTCCGTATTTTTGATAGTCTTAACTGGCTGCCGCAAATGGAAAAATCTATCCAAACTGTACGTGACACGGGTAAAATTGCTGAAGCAACGATTTGTTATACTGGCGATATCTTAGATAAAACACGTCAAAAATATGACTTGAAGTATTATAAAGACCTAGCTAAAGAATTGGAAGCTAGCGGTGCTCATATTCTTGCAATTAAGGATATGGCTGGTCTTCTGAAGCCACAAGCTGCCTATGTACTGATAACAGCACTGAAAGAAACAGTTGATTTGCCGATTCATTTGCATACACATGATACGGCAGGTAATGGTATTATTACCTATTCAGGTGCGATTAAGGCAGGTGTAGATATCGTCGATGTGGCGACCGCATCACTTGCTGGTGGCACATCGCAGCCTTCTATGCAGTCACTCTATTATGCCTTGGAGCATGGTGGACGTCATGCGGCTTTGAATATTGCTAACGCGGAACAAATTGACCATTATTGGGAAGATACGCGTCGTTATTATGCACCTTTTGAAGCTGGAATTACGAGCCCGCAAACAGAAGTTTACAGACATGAGATGCCAGGGGGGCAATATACCAATCTTAAAGCACAATCTGCTGCAGTTGGCTTAGATGCTCGTTTTGATGAAGTCAAAGCTATGTATAGCAAAGTGAACATGATGTTTGGTGACATTATTAAAGTGACTCCAAGTTCGAAAGTTGTGGGCGACATGGCACTCTTTATGGTGCAAAATGATCTCACAGAAGAAGATGTTTATGCAAAAGGCGCAGAATTAAACTTCCCAGAGTCAGTTGTTTCCTTCTTCCAAGGAGATTTAGGTCAACCTGTAGGTGGTTTCCCAGAGAAACTTCAATCGCTGGTTCTCAAAGGTAAACAAGCATTAACAGATCGTCCTGGTCTTCACGCGCCAGCCGTTGACTTTGCACAAGTGGAAAAGGAACTCTCAGACATATTAGGTTACCCAGCTGAAGAACATGAAGTTTTAAGCTACATTATGTACCCACAAGTCTTCTTGGATTATCAAAAAATGCAAGATGCTTTTGGCTCAGTAACCTTGCTTGATACGGAAACCTTCCTTCATGGTATGCGTATGGGTGAGCAAATCGAGGTGCAGATTGAGAAAGGTAAAACTCTGATTATTCGTCTTGATGAGATTGGTGAGCCAGATGTTTTAGGAAATCGTGTGCTCTTCTTTAACCTTAATGGTCAAAGACGTGAAATTAGTGTAAATGATCAATCGATCAAAACACAAATTGTTGCGAAGCGTAAGGCTGACAGCACCGATCCACAACAAATTGGTGCAACCATGCCGGGATCTGTTTTGGATATCCTAGTGAAAAAAGGAGATCAGGTCAAAAAAGGACAAGCACTGATGGTTACAGAAGCAATGAAGATGGAGACGACCATCGAAGCACCGTTTGATGCTACGATTGAAGAAATTCATGCCGTAGCAGGAGAAGCGATTCAGACGAAAGATCTTCTTATCGAACTACGTGAGCAATAAAAGAAAAACGTTCAACTCTTAGGTTGAACGTTTTTTTGTTTTACTTTACTTTAAGCTGTTGGCTTCCATGATTTCGTCAATGAAACCATAATCCAATGTTTCTTGGGCTGTCATCCAGTTGTCACGTTCTGCATCAGCATGTACTTTTTCCATAGACTGACCAGAGTTTTCGGCCAAAATCTTTTCTAAAGTACGACGTGTTTTGAGCAAGTGTTCTGCTGCGATAGCCATATCGGTTTGTTGTGTACCACCACCAGTACCGCCCATAGGTTGGTGGATCATGTATTCAGCATGCGGCAACATGAAACGTTTGCCTTTTGTACCACTAGAAGCAATGATTGTACCCATAGATGCAGCAATACCCATAACAATTGTTTGAACGTCAGATTTGATGAAGTTCATAGTATCAACAATTGCAAGTCCAGCAGAAACAGAACCACCAGGTGTGTTAATGTAGAGGTAAATATCCTTTGTGCTGTCTTGGGCATCCAAGAAGAGGAGTTGTGCGATGATTGAGTTGGCCATACCATCCTCAACTTGGCCTGTCAACATGATGATACGGTCTTTCAGTAGACGGCTATAAATGTCATATGCGCGTTCACCACGGCTTGATTGCTCGATGACAGTAGGTACTAAATATCCCATAGATAAGTCTCCTTTTTCAATGTTTTATTCTATTATAAATCAAAGGTCAAAAAAGGTCAAAAAATAAGTACGATTAAAAAGGAGGAAATGAAGATATCTTTTCAAAAGTAAAATGTTTCAAAGAAAGGAACACTTTTATCTGTCGGAGTATATTATAATAGAGTCAAGGAGATAAAAAGATGAAAGTTGAACATATCGGAATTTGGGTAAGAGACTTAGGGAAGATGAGGAATTTTTATGAAACCTTTTTTTCTGCAAGGGCGGGTCAGCAATATCACAACTCTAAAACAGGCTTTACTTCCTATTTTATGAGTTTTGAAGAAGGGGCACGTGTAGAGCTCATGCATCGTGCAGATATTGAAAAGATAATGCCTGAAGGTCTGGGTTTTGCTCATCTTGCTTTACAGGTGGGAGATGAAGCCGAGGTAGACAAGCGGGCTCAAGAATTTTTAGAACAAGGTTTTGAAGTTTTATCTGGACCACGGAGAACTGGCGATGGCTATTATGAAGCCGTTATTCTCGATCCTGAGGGAAATAAGATCGAAATAACAGCTTAGCTATATAAATTCTGGAGAAATGAGTTTTAAAACATTAGTCATTTTGTTATAATAATAGTATGAATTCAGAACTTATTATTTCTATGATTATTGCTATGATTGCGGGTGCTTGGCTTTTTATTGCGGGCATGTATATCTACAAACGTTTTGACGAAAATCGCTATAAGAAGCGCTTAGCCATTGAGAAACTTTTACGCGAAATTGAAGTCAGAAACACCTTGAATCAAAAAATTATCGAAATCTTGAACCGTCCGATTATTGGAGATGATGAAGAAATCGTTAATCCCCGTAGTGATGTAAAAGTGCCGTTTTACGACTATAATTTTTTGAAAAATTATACTTCAATGTATAATTTGTACATCCCCGCTTATTTCTTAAGTACTTTCTTTAAAAATCTATCCCACCATTTGGCTGTTTTCGAAGATGAACAAGATTTGAAAAATGGCGGCTATATTTTCAAAGAAGCACGTCCTATTTTTGAAAATTTTTCGGTCGAAATTACGGAAGATATTGAGAATAAGAAAAAAGAACTGGAAGAAGCAAAGAACATTTATCCATCTATGTTAAAACGCCAGTATTATAACATTTAAATACTTTTTTTAATCTGTCCAATAGGACAGATTTTTTTAGAATAAAAAGGGAAAGGGTCTTTTTTTTGTCTGTCAATTGTGCTATAATAGCAAATGCTAATACCGCTAGGTATTATAAATAAGATCATGGATTGTTCCATATTAATATAAAGGAGAGAGGGATGCTTACTATTTATACGGCCCCATCTTGTACGAGTTGTAAAAAAGCTAAAACTTGGCTTACTTATCACAATATTCCATTTCAAGAACGTAACCTCATTGGCGACCCACTTTCAGCAGAAGAAATTAGTCGTATTCTTGAAAAGTGTGATGATGGTGTGGAAGGGCTTATTTCTAGCCGTAATCGCTTTGTGAAGACCTTAGGCGTTGATTTTGAAGACTTGTCGCTTTCAGCAGCCATCAAAATCATTTCAGAAAATCCGCAAATCATGCGCCGTCCAATCATTATGGATGAAAAACGTCTACATGTGGGATACAACGAAGAAGAAATCCGTGCTTTTTTACCGCGTACAGTACGTATTTTAGAAAATGGCGGCGCTCGTTTGCGCAATGCCATCTAAAAGCAAATGCAATTATTATAAACACCCCGAGCGGGTGTTTTTTGCTGCATGCTTTTAGTAAAGGAAAATTTTCTTTTTAAAATAGAGCGGTTTTTCTAAGATAAGATTTGCTTTATTTTGGGTTATAATAGAAGAATGGATATTTTTGACACGCACACACACCTCAATTCAGATGAATTTATTGGTAGAGAAAAGGAAATTATTACTCAGGCACATGAGCTAGGGGTTCATCGCATGAATATTGTCGGAGTGGATCGTAAAACAAATGATTGGGCGATAAAGCTTGCTACAGAACATGAAGAATGCTATGCTACGATTGGTTGGCATCCAGATGAATGTGGAAGCTTTGATCAAGCTGCAGAGCAGTATCTGCTGGAAAATTTGCAAAAAAATAAGGTGCTTGCAGTGGGCGAAATTGGCTTAGATTATCATTGGATGGTCGAATCAAAAGAACTGCAAGAACAAAGTTTTCGGCGCCAAATTCAAATTTCAAAAGAAGCAGATGTTCCTTTTGTGGTACACACACGTGATGCTTTAGCTGATACTTATGAAATTATAAAGTCTGAAGGCGTTGGCTCTCGTGGAGGAATCATGCACAGCTTTTCTGGTACCTATGAAGAGGCCCGACAGTTTCTGGAGCTTGGTCTAATGCTTTCTTTCTCAGGTGTTGTGACATTTAAAAAGGCTCTTGATGTCCAAGAAGCAGCTACAAAGCTTCCTTTAGATCGCATACTTGTGGAAACTGATGCCCCTTATCTTTCACCAATGCCTTATCGCGGTAAGGAAAATCAGCCAGGCTACACACGTTATACAGCAGAGAAAATTGCGGAACTTCGTGGACTTAGCTTGGAAGAAGTGGCTGAGCAAACCTATGCAAATGCACTGAAAGTTTTTGGTTTGACCTCATGAAAGAAAAAATCGAAAAAGTTATCGTCGTTGAAGGGCGAGATGACACAAGAAACCTGAAGCGCTTTTATGATCTGGATACCTATGAAACTGGTGGAAGTAGTATAGACGCGACTGATATCGAGCGGTTAAAGGTCCTCCAAGAGAAACGAGGGCTTGTTGTTTTTACTGATCCAGATTTTCAAGGGGAACGCATCCGTAAGATTATTATGCAAGCTATTCCTGAGGCGCAGCATGCCTTTTTGAAACGTGAAGAAGCACGACCTAAAGGTAAAGGTTCTCTCGGAGTAGAACATGCCAAGTATGAAGATTTGCAAAAAGCTTTGGGACACTTGACAGGAGGCGCGAATATCGAGCCGACTGTGGTTCAAGCAGATCTTATTAACTTTGGTCTTGTCCTCCGCTCTGATAGTCGCCAACGTCGGGAATATCTCTGTGAAGAACTCCGCATAGGTTATGCTAATGGCAAGCAAATCCTCAAAAGACTTAACATGTTTGGGATTGAGCTTCAACAAATAGAAGAAATAATGAAGGGCTATAAATGAAAAAAGCACTTGAAATAAAAAACTTAAGAAAAGTATATGATTCCGGTACGGAAGCCTTAAAAGGTATTGATTTAGCAGTTGAAGAAGGAGATTTTTATGCCTTGCTTGGTCCTAATGGGGCAGGGAAATCAACTACTATCGGTATTATTACTTCACTCGTGAATAAAACGTCTGGAACAGTTAAAGTCTTTGACTATGATATTGATAAAAATCTAGTGCAGGCTAAGCAACAACTCGGACTTGTGCCCCAAGAGTTTAACTTTAATCAGTTTGAAACGGTTCAACAAATCTTAGTCAATCAAGCCGGATACTATGGTGTACCTCGTAAGGAAGCGCTCAAACGCTCAGAAAAATATCTCACACAGTTGGAACTTTGGGAAAAGCGTAATGATCGTGCAGGACGTCTTTCTGGTGGGATGAAACGTCGTTTGATGATTGCGCGTGCCTTGATGCATGAGCCTAAGCTCTTGATTTTGGATGAGCCAACAGCGGGTGTTGATATTGATGTGCGCCGCTCAATGTGGGAATTTCTCGCACAACTCAATGCTTCAGGTACAACAATTATTCTGACGACACACTATTTGGAAGAAGCAGAAATGCTTTGCCGAAATATTGGAATTATCCAGTCTGGACAAGTGATTGAAGATACAAGTATGAAAAACTTACTATCGAAATTACAGTCGGAAACATTTATTCTCGATATTAAAGCGGAAGGGCAAGCACCAGAGCTTATTGGATATGAGATGAAATTGGTGGATTCCCAGACCTTGGAGCTTAAGATTGAACGCAATCAGGGCATCAATGCTGCTTTTGAGCAACTGACTGCCCAAGGCATTCAAGTTCTTTCCATGCGCAATAAATCAAATCGTCTAGAAGAGCTTTTTGTTAAGCTTACTCATGAGGAGGAAAAAAATGTTTAAACTCTACTGGACCGCAGGAAAATCTCTTGCTATTAAGGAAGTCACACGTTTTATGCGTATTTGGGTGCAAACTCTTGTGCCACCAGTGATTACGACCACACTTTATTTTATTATCTTTGGTAAAATGATTGGTTCACGAATCGGTGATATGCATGGCTTTTCTTATATGCAATTTATCGTGCCCGGACTTATCATGATGTCTGTTATTACTAGCTCTTATGCGAACGTTTCTTCGAGTTTCTTTTCGCAAAAATTTCAAAAAAATATTGAAGAATTACTCGTCGCTCCAGTGCCTACACATGTGATTATTTTAGGCTTTGTGGCCGGCGGAAGTCTTCGAGGTATTTTCGTTGGGACGTTAGTGACTATCATTTCGTTGCTTTTTGTTCCTTTAGTTGTGAAGTCTTGGCTCGTAATTATTGTAACTCTGTTGTTGACGGCTTTCCTCTTTTCCTTGGCTGGGCTTCTTAATGGTGTCTTTGCGCGTTCTTTTGATGATGTTTCGATCGTGCCAACATTTGTCTTACAACCTTTGACTTATCTCGGTGGTGTCTTCTATGCTATCTCTATGTTACCCCCAATTTGGCAGGACATTTCGAAAGTCAACCCGATCGTATATATGATTTCAGGTTTCCGTTATGGCTTTTTAGGTGTGCAAGATGTTGCCCTGTGGATTAGCTTGCTTGTGCTACTTGGTTTTGTCATTGCTCTCTATGCCGTTTGCTATTACTTTATTGAACGTGGTCGTGGTTTGAGATCTTGAAAGTAAGATAAAGAAAGTTAGAATAAAAAAGCGAAAACCGATTGGTTTTCGCTTTTTTTATTCTTCTTCGAAAGGCTTTCGTCCTTGATGTAAAGTTATAGGAAGTTTATATGAGTTTTCGACTGTTTCTCCTTGGATTTTACGAATAACTAAGTCGACTAAAAGCTCCGCCAAATCTGTAATGGGTTGCTTCACTGTCGTCAAGTCTGGATGATATTCCCTGATAAACTCTGTGCCGTCAAAGCCAATGATACTTATATCTTTGTTCATTGCCGCCGCTAGATTTTTCACAAGAAGTGCTGTTAAGTCATCTGTGCAGAAAATCCCGTCAAAGTCAGATTTTTTTAAAATTCTCTTGATTTCTTCTTTTTTATTCAGAAAAGTTAAACTTGTTGGGATTTTAATCACATGAGGTTCTAAGTCATGCTTTTTCATCACAGAGAGATAGCCTTCGCGTCTGAGGCGCGTGGGCGAATTAGTATTGTCACTGCCGGTAAAAATAGCAATTTTTTTGTTCCCGTTTTTTATCAAAGTTTCTGTTGCTAAACGACCGCCTTGCAAATTATCTGAACTAACGATAGTAGTTTGTGCAGTGAGGATGCGGTCAAAAGATACGATAGGTGCGTGGATTGCAGTATAATCGTTAGTACTTAAATTATGACTTCCATAAATGATGCCATCCACTTGGTTAGAAAGAAGTAAAGTTAAATAATCTCTTTCTTTCCTTTCGTCGTGCTCAGTTGTTGCCAGCATGGCTTTATAACCTCTTCGAAAGAGCGCCTGTTCAATTTTTTCGATTAATTCTGCATAGAATACATTCTGGATATTAGGAAAAACGAGTCCAATTAATTTTAAAGATTTCCCTTGTAAAGAGCGGGCTGCAGCATTTGGGACATAATGTAAGTCACGCATTGCGGCCTCAACCTTAGCAATAGTTGTGTCGCTTAAGTACCCTTTGTTATTAATCACACGCGAAGCGGTTGTCAAACTTACACCCGCTTTTTTTGCAACATCTTCAAGTTTAACCACTAATTCAGTTCCCACATTTTAATATTTATCGGTTTTTCACTTTGTATAAAATACTGTTCTTTGTTAGGAAATACACGCCCCGATAAGACTTTCTCTCCATCATTAATAAAAATTTCAAAAATAGATTTATCTATAAATAGATTAACTTTTTCTATTTTAACATTTACTGTCCTTTTTTCATAATTTCTTTTAACCGTGAAACAATCATTTTCCTTGTCAATATGGATTTCCAGTGCACTTTCATGAGAAGCGTTTGCCATGATATTCAAATGGTGTGATTCTTCAGACTTGAGGTCAATTTCCATTTCAAAAACATTATGAGTCGAAATCAGCTCTTCTTTGAGTAAAAACTCTTTTTTCTTTTTGCGTAGAGTTTTCATTTCATCTACAGGAGTTTGATAAAGCTTTCCGTCTTTAACACTTAGTTTTTTGACCATAGACAAGGCGCCTTGCACGCCAAACTGATCTGTCGGATAAGTTGTATCTGGTAAACCTAACCAAGAAATAGCATAAGCAGAGCCGTCAGGAGCATTAAAAGCCTGTGTGGCATAACAGTCAAAGCCATAATCAAGATTTTCTATCCTATTGTCGCCCATTAACCGGACTTCTTTATCAACAGAAAAAGAATCGGCAATAAGATAGGTATTGGGATAAATATTGCCATAAGAGCAGATTGATTGATCCAAGCCTTGGGGGCAGAAGATGAGGACCGGTGTGTTATTTATAAAGATAAGATTGGGACATTCGATCATATAGCCCATCTTTTCTGAAGTAAAATTCAAAAATCCTAAGTCCTCCCAAGCTGTTAATTGCTCATTTTTAGAGCGATAAATCTTTATTTTTCCTTCTTCGGCGACAGATTGTGCACCAATCAGCATATAGTGTTTCTTTTGGTGTTGAAAAATTTGTGGATCTCGAAAGTGATCAGTTGTTTCTGAGAAATTGGGATAGATTATAGGCTCTGGCAACTTTTCTAGCTGATTTTCTTTATCCAACTTAGCACCAAGTTGATAAGGTATGCGTGTCCAATCCTCTTTACGATGATTTCCTGTGTACATGATAAAAAGTGCATCATCAAGAGGAAAAGCAGAACCAGAAAAAGCACCAGCGTTCTCAAATTTCGTATCAGGGTAGAGAATGAGTCCTGATTTTTCAAAGTGCACCAAATCTGTAGAAGTCAAATGTACCCATGACTTCAAACCATGCACAGCGCCAAATGGAAAATGTTGGTAAAAGAGATGCCATTTGCCATTAAAAAATGAAAAACCATTGGGGTCATTGAGAAGACCGGTTTCTGGCTCAATATGAAAAGTTGAGGGCCAAGGGGATTGAGCAACACGTTCGCGTAAGGTCTTTAATTCATCCTCAGAATAGCTTTCATAAGCACGGTATCGTTCAGTGGTAGTCCATGTCATTTCTTGTATTTCCTTATCGTCATATTTTATTTTTATGATAAACGTTTTTCATGTAAAAGTCAATTTATAAACTTGATTATTTTAAGTTATGTTTTATTTTGTGTTAAACGCTTGACATATTTTTTGTAAAGTGATTAAATGTGTTATGTAAGCGACACCAAAATAAATTTTAGGAGAAAACTATGAACCACAAACAAGTTGCTGAACGGATTATTTCTGCTGTGGGAGAAGAGAATATTCAAGCAGCAGCACATTGCGCAACCCGCTTGCGCCTTGTACTGAAAGACAGCTCATTGATTCATCAAGAAGCCTTAGACAATGACCCAGATCTCAAAGGAACTTTTGAGACGGCGGGACAATATCAAATCATTGTGGGACCTGGTGATGTCAATAAAGTCTATGAGGGATTTGTCAAACTTACAGGAGTAAAAGAGGCGTCGACAGCTGATTTAAAAGAGATTGTAAACAGCCAAAGCAAACCAAATCCTGTGATGGCATTAGTCAAACTTCTTTCAGATATCTTTGTTCCTTTGATTCCCGCTCTTGTTGCAGGTGGTTTATTGATGGCACTCAATAACGCTCTTACCGCTGAGAATCTTTTTGCAGCAAAATCAGTTGTTGAAATGTTTCCAGCTTGGAAAGGATTTGCAGACATTGTCAATGCTATGAGTGCAGCACCATTTGCCTTTATGCCTGTTCTTATAGGATTTTCGGCTACCAAACGTTTCGGAGGAAATCCCTATCTTGGTGCGGTTATCGGGATGATTATGGTGATGCCATCGCTTGTCAATGGTTATGCGGTGGCCACAGCTATTGCAAACAATGAAATGACCTACTGGAATATATTTGGTTTAAATGTTGCTCAGGCAGGTTATCAAGGTCAAGTACTTCCTGTTATTGGGGTATCTTTTGTCCTTGCAAAGCTGGAAAACTTTTTCCATAAACATTTGAACAACGCAGTTGACTTCACTTTCACACCATTGCTTTCGGTAATTATTACAGGATTTCTCACTTTTACCATAATTGGTCCTGCACTTCGTTTTGTATCAAATGGTTTAACAGATGGCTTGGTTGGCCTTTATGACACCTTAGGTGCCTTAGGAATGTTCATATTTGGCGGCTTTTACTCACTGATTGTTTTGACAGGTTTACACCAAAGCTTTTCAGCAATTGAAACCATGCTTATCACTAACTATCAGCATTCGGGTATTGGTGGGGACTTTATTTTTCCGGTTGCAGCCGCAGCCAATATGGCACAAGCAGGTGCAACCTTCGCGATCTTCTTCTTGACAAAAAATATTAAAACAAAGGCGCTCGCAGCTCCAGCTGGTTTTTCCGCCCTTTTAGGGATAACTGAGCCTGCTCTCTTTGGGGTCAACCTAAAACTTAAATATCCATTCTTTATTGCACTTGGTGCTTCCGCTGTTGGTTCATTATTTATGGGGCTTTTTCATGTGCTGGGTGTAAGCCTAGGTTCTGCCGGTTTGATTGGCTTTATCTCCATTAAAGCAGGCTACAATCTGCAGTTTATGTTCGCTATTTTGATTAGCTTTATCCTTGCATTCATTGTTACTTTGATTTACGGACGACAAGTTGAAAACAAAAAAATTGAGGAGCCTCAGGTAGAGAAGCCCACTTCTGAAATGCAAGATATAGAAAACTCTGAAAAGGAAGCAATTTTCGTACCAATCAATGGCACAGCTTTTCCACTCTCGCAGGTCAATGATCCTGTATTCTCCACAGAAAAAATGGGCAAAGGTGTCGCTATCCAACCTGCAGATGATCATGTCTTTGCGCCAGCAGATGGAGAAATTGTGATTGCTTACGAAACGGGTCATGCCTATGGTATGAAAACCGAAAGTGGAGCAGAAATCTTGATTCACATTGGTATTGATACGGTCACGATGAAGGGCAAAGGGTTTAGCCAAAATGTGAAGGCAGGCCAAAAAGTTAAAAAAGGTGACTTGCTTGGAACATTTAACAGAAAGACTATCAAGGAAGCTGGGTTAGAGGATATGGTAATGATGATGATTACAAATTCGTCTGATTATAACGATATTTTAGTGTTAAAGGAATATGCAGAAGTAGTAAAACAGGAAAAAATTCTTTCATTAATTTGAAGAAAAGGAGTAGAAGTTGACAATGTATTATGGATCTATAGAAGCTGGTGGGACAAAATTTGTGCTCGCCGTTGCGGATGAGCAGTTCGAGCTTGTAGATAAAATTAGAATATCTACCACAACACCCGAGGAAACAATTGCTGCTACCGTCGATTACTTTAAATCAAAAAATGTTGCGGCAATTGGCTTAGGATCGTTTGGTCCTATCGATATTAACAGTAAAAGTAAAACTTACGGCTTTATTACTTCAACACCTAAGGCTGGTTGGGCAAATACGGATTTGGTTGGACTTTTAGAAGACGCGCTTCATGTTCCCATAGCTTTTACTACTGATGTAAATGCATCGGCTTATGGTGAAATGATGAATACTGCTCTTGAAAATCTAGTCTACTTTACTATTGGTACAGGGATTGGCGGCGGCGCTATTCAAGGCGGTCACTTTATTGGTGCTACAAGCCATGCTGAAATGGGCCATCAAATGGTTAAACGTCATCCAAACGATCTTTATTTTAAAGGTATTTGTCCGTTTCATGGTGATTGTTTGGAAGGACTGGCTTCAGGTCCAAGTCTTGAAGCCAGAACAGGGATTTCGGGTGAAGAACTTCCTGCAGACAGCCCTGAGTGGGAAATCTTGGCCTACTATATCGCGCAAGGCGTGCTTAATGCAACTTTAACATTAGCACCTGATGCTATTATACTAGGCGGTGGGATTATGGAGCAGCCCAATATGCTCGCATATGTTCAAAAAGAATTTGTGAAACTTCTGAATCATTACGTTGCTCTCCCATGTCCGATAGATGAATATTTGCGACTGCCGAGTGTTTCGGAAAATGGCTCCGCAACCCTTGGGAATTTTGCTTTAGGTAAAGTAGCCTTAGAGCTTGTGGAGTGAGATGTTGGGCTTCCTAAAATATTATTCGTGGCTCACAAGCTAAAGTTAAGGAGAAAAAGTATGTTTTGCTTAGCTTATTTGCATTTACGGTTATAAAAAGAAAAAAACGGAAATTCTTTGATTTCTGTTTTTTCTTTAAAAGCAGTTCGTCGGCTTTTCTGCTATAATAAAGCTATGACAACTTCAAATATAGATCGTATCTCAAATGTCATTCGCACACAGGATATTCTTCGTCGGCATGACTTTAACTTTAAGAAAAAATTTGGTCAAAACTTTTTGACGGACCATAATATTTTGACAAAAATTACGGCAACTGCTGACCTTTCAGATCAAGTAAACGTGATTGAGATTGGACCAGGTATTGGTTCACTCACACAGTATTTACTTGAAGAGGCAGCAGAAGTAATGGCTTTTGAAATTGACAAAACTTTGATTCCAATTTTGGAAGAAACTTTGGCGCCGTATGATAACTTTCAACTTGTAAATGCTGATGTTTTGAAAGTTGATATGCGTGAGCACATCAAGAATTTCAAAAATCCTGACTTGCCTATAAAAGTCGTAGCAAATCTTCCTTATTACATTACAACACCAATTCTCATGCACTTGATTGAATCTAAGATTCCCTTTACTGAGTTTGTAGTGATGATGCAAAAAGAGGTTGCGGATCGTATTGCAGCTAAACCAAGCACAAAGGCTTATGGCTCGCTTTCGATAGCGGTGCAATATTATATGGAAGCACAAGTCGCTTTCACTGTGCCGCGCACAGTTTTTGTTCCAGCGCCTAATGTAGATTCAGCTATATTGAAGATGACACGCCGCGAGCAGCCTTTGGTTGCTGTGAAGGATGAAGATTTCTTCTTTAAAACCATGCACTCAACCTTTGTTCACCGTCGTAAAACCTTGATGAACAACTTACAATCTGCTTTTGGTAAGGATAAAAAACCAGAAATAACTGAACTTTTGGCCCAGGCGGATATTTCGCCTACCATTCGTGCCGAAGCACTTTCAATACCAGAATTCGCACGATTAGCTGATGCTCTACTTCCTCTCAAAGAAGGAGAATAAATGGATAAGCTGTCAAAAATTTTTCAAGCCATAAAAGAAGATCCGCAAAATACTTTGTATACTGCACAAGGTATTGACCCGCTCTACTCTGCACACCAGGAAGCAAAAATCCTTATCGTAGGTCAGGCACCGGGGATTCGAGCACAGGAGAGTCGTCTTTTTTGGAATGATCCTTCCGGGGATCGTCTTCGTGAATGGCTAGGGATTTCTTATGAAGAATTTTACAGCTCATCTAAGCTCGCCATCTTGCCTATGGACTTTTACTTTCCAGGTAAAGGAAAATCTGGTGATTTACCGCCCCGTAAAGGCTTTGCGGAAAAATGGCATCCTTTATTGATTAAAGAAATGCCGCAGTTGGAGCTTATTGTCCTCATTGGTTCTTACGCGATTCCTTACTATCTTAATGTGCCGAAGAAAACACGTATTACTGATGTTGTACGTGATTTTGAGAATTATCTACCGGAATATTTTCCACTTGTGCATCCTTCACCACGTAATAATATTTGGTTACGGAAAAATCCATGGTTTGAGGCACAGGTCTTGCCGGAGTTAAAAATAAGAGTAAAAAATCTCCTTGCTTGAAGCAAGGAGGTTTAGTTTTGTTTAAGGAATTGCTAATATAATGCATATAAATAAAGGAAAGCGCTCTCCAACGGTGAATAGGTGAGCGCTTATTTTTTTATTTAATTTCAAAAGACATGGTAACATGTTCGATTCCAGCTTCTGTAAAGGTTTTGCCTTGCGCTTGAAAGCCGAATTTTTCATAGAGGCCTTTGGCGCTAAGTTGTGCATGCAAAGTTAAAAGGGTAATTCCTGCTTGATTGCAAAAATCAAGAAGACTTTGTAATAGGACATTTGCATAACCTTTGCCACGTTCCTCTTTTAGAACAGCCATTCGTTGGACCACAGCATGTTTCTTATCTTCGCTATCCACCAAAAGACGAACAGTCGCTAAGGCTTTACCATCCTCGTAACCTACAAAGTGCACGGAATGTGCCTCATCAATAGGACTGCCAACTTCTAAATCAAAAGGAACACCTTGCTCCTTTACAAAAACCGTATTACGAATACGTAATGCATCACAGTATATTTCCGACATGGTGTCACGGGTTTGCTTGATTTGCATAAATTTCCTCCCGAAATCTTGAATTTGCGTAAAAATCTTATTTCAATTATAATATAAATAGCTTTAAAAAAAAAGAAAGGGCTTCGTTTGCCCTTATTAGTAGGATATTATGTTTAAAAACAGTAGATTATTTTTTTGGACAGTAGAAATTTTAGCAGCGACCCTGCTTATTTTTATGCTCATGCAACTGGAATTTCTCTTCCAACCGGTCAAAACTCTTTTGGCCCTGCTCTTTATTCCCTTCATCATCGCGGGTTTTCTTTACTACATCTTCAAACCCGTAGTGACTTATATGGAAACCCGTTGGAAAATTAAACGTTTCTTTGCGATTTTGATTGTTTTGATTACTTTGCTTGGGCTTGTGGTTTGGAGTATTGCGTCTATCATCCCTAATATCGTTTCGCAGTTAAGTAGCTTGATTGATGCCAGTACGAAAGCATTTCCTGAGTTTCGTCATTGGATTGAATCTTTACAAAATGATCCACGTTTTGCTCACATTTACCGTCAGCTGGACATTAATGGCATGATTAGTAATATTAATTTATCTTATACTGATATTCTGAATAATTTGCTTAAAAATTTAACGGACAGTGTTGGAAGCATCGTAAGTATCATTTCCTCTGTGGTTATGGTTGCTATCTTAGTTCCTATCCTACTTTACTATATGCTAAAAGATGGTGAAAAATTACTTCCTTCTTTAAAACGTACAATTTTTCGTGAAGATCCACTTGGTTTTGTTGAGCTCCTCGAGAAGATGAATGCCACAATTTCTCGTTATATTTCGGGCGTGGCTTTGGACTCGCTTTTGGTTTTCATCTTTGTCTTTGTAGGTTACATGTTGTTCGGCATTCCTTACGCCTTCTTGTTTGCCAGCTTTTCGGCTATTACCAACTTAATTCCTTATGCAGGACCCTATATCGGAGTTTTGCCGGTAATTTTTACTTTGGCATTTACTCAACCTTGGACAGCTGTACTCGCTGTCGCTTATGTTTTAATCCTACAACAGATTGACGGGAACCTTGTTTATCCTAAAATCGTGGGGAATGCTGTGCGCGTTCACCCTGTGACGGTTATGGTTTTGATGTTGGTTTCAGGAAGTTTATATGGGATTCTAGGTATGATTATTGCCGTACCTGTCTACTCATTAGTTAAAGAAATTGTGAAGTTCCTTGCTGGCTTATGGCATAATCATCGTGAGCAAGAAAAGAAAAAAATATTTCAAAACGATTAAACTATGATATAATAGTTTTCATATTACTAAAAAATAGGAGTAAAAATGGCACACCCTGACCCCGAGAGCACCTCGATAATTTTACAGATTTTATTACTTGTTTTTCTTACTGCTTTGAATGCATTCTTCTCAGCAAGTGAGATGGCACTCGTTTCTCTATCGCGATCGCGTGTAGAGCAAAAGGCGAGTGAAGGCGATGAGCAGTATCAATATTTGCTTAGTGTAATCGATAATCCGACACACTTCCTGTCCACCGTTCAAGTTGGGATTACCTTCTTGAATATCGTAGCGGGGGCAAGTTTGGCTGATACATTAGCTGCACAGCTGGCACCGTTGTTTGGTGATACAAGCTTTGCCCAAACCTTAAGTAAAATCATTATCTTGGTTATTTTGACTTTCTTTACGATTGTATTTGGTGAGCTTTTCCCTAAACGTATCGCTCAGGCTCTTAAAGAAAAAGCAGCTTTGAAAATGGTTCGTCCCTTGATGGCGATTGGTGTAGTTTTAAAACCTTTCATTTGGTTGTTGACCATTACGATTAATGGGCTGGCAAGAATTTTCCCAATCAAGTTTGACAGCAGTGATGATGACATGACACGTGATGAGATTGAGTATCTCGTGCACACGGATGAAACGGCCTTAGATGATTCTGAACGTGAAATGATTACAGGTGTTTTCAGTCTTGATGAACTTGTAGCACGTGAAATTATGGTTCCACGTACGGATGCCTTCATGATTGATATCAATGATGATCCGCGTGAAAATATTGAGAAAATGCTCAGCGAGTCATACTCTCGTGTGCCTGTTTATGATGATGATAAAGACAACATCTTAGGGATTATTCACACCAAACGTATCTTAGCTCGAGGCTTTGCTGACGGTTTTGATAACATTGATTTCCGTGAGATGTTGCAAGAACCACTCTTTGTTCCTGAAACAGTCTTTGTGGATGACTTGATGCTCCAGATGCGTAACACCCAAAATCAAATGGCTATTTTGCTGAATGAATATGGGGGCGTTGAAGGTATCGTCACACTTGAAGATTTGATTGAAGAAATCGTCGGAGAGATTGAAGACGAAACGGATATTGCAGAAGCAGAAGTTCATAAGATCGGTGAGAACATGTATGTGGTTCAAGGTAAAATGACCATCAATGACTTTAATGACGAGTTTGGCACACATTTGGTCAACAAGGATGTAGACACAATGGCTGGTTTCTTCCTCTCAGAAACAGGACAAATTCCAGAAAAAGGACAACAAGTGATGTGTAAGATTGACAACTTAGAAGATCATTTCTCACTCACAAGTCTGGAAGTAGATGGAAATCGTATATTAAAACTTCGTGTGGAGTTCGATGTAGAGCTTCCTGAATAAAAGTAAAAGATAGATTAAAATTAATCTATCTTTTTATTTTACTGTCCTGACTTTCTGAAAAAAACTATGATAAAATGTAAAAGAAATGAAGATATAGAACAGAGGAGGGAATATGAAAAGAAAAGAACATTTGGCTATTGTTATAGCTATTTTTATTGCAACATTTATGACATCTGTTGAGGTTACGATTGTGACCACAGCTATGCCAACCATCATTTCTCAGTTGAAAGGACTAGAACTCCAAAGCTGGGTATTTGCTATTTATTTACTTATTTCGGCTATTGCAACACCAATCTATGGAAAACTTGCGGATAATCTGGGGCGAAAAAATATTTTTATCTTTGGACTTGTCTCTTTTGTGATTGGTTCGATACTTTGTGGTATTGCCCCCAACATGCTGTTCCTCATTATTTTTCGAGCGATTCAAGGTATCGGTGCAGGAGCTGTGATGCCTTTAACCTTCACAATTATTGCTGATTTATTTGATTTTGAAGAGCGTGCAAAAATTATGGCGTTGAATAATACAGCTTGGGCGATTTCGGCTTTAGTAGGCCCGTTGCTTGGCGGATGGATTGTTGATACGTTGGGCTGGCACTGGGTTTTCTTCATCAATGTGCCCTTGGGATTGATCACACTTTTACTTACAATTTTTGGTTATAAGGATGTACACGAAAAAACAGCAAAACAACCGATGGACTGGGCAGGTATTGTCTCTCTATCTGTACTTTTAGTTTCATTATTACTGATGTTTCAAGAAATGTCAGCTTCCACAATCAATTGGCTATTAGAAGTTGTGCTCCTCTTCTTGATTGTTGCGGCCAGCATCATTTTTATTCGTACAGAGAAAAAAGCAGTCGATCCTTTATTTAATTTAGAAATGTTTAAAACAAGGACTTTCAGTATTCAGATTATTATTTCAATGCTTTTAAGTGGCTGCTTGATTGCTTTCAATATTTATTTTCCTATTTGGCTACAAGCCATTTACCGCGTTCCAGCCTTTGTTGCAGGTCTTGCATTAACACCTACATCATTGTTTTGGATGGTAACCAGTTTCTTTGTTGGTTTTCTTTTACGACGTTTTGCGCCGAAGAGACTTTATGCCGTTTTAGTGGGTATTCTTATCCTTGTCTACATTCCCTTGGTTCTTTCAAGTGTTGCTTTCCCAATCGAAGGTTTTTACATTATTTCTGCTTTTACAGGAAGTGTGATGGGGGTTATACTTTCAACAACGACACTTTTGGCACAAAAAATGGTTCCTGCTGAAATGGTTGGTCAAGCAAGTTCTCTCGTTGTGCTAGGACGAACTTTGGGTCAGGCAATGATGACCGGGATATTGGGGCTAGCTTTTTCCTTAGGTATCAATGCGGGGCTCAGTAAATTTCCAGAAGTCAGCTTTAAGAATGTCAACGAATTTATTAGTACAGCTTCCAACGTAGTCGTTCCCGAGAAAATTCATGGTCAATTAGAACAAATCGTTCTTGGAGCTTTGCATAATGTTTTCTTCTTGGCCTTGCTTCTCTGCGTGATTACTTTTGTGGTTAACCTGTTTGATGATGGAAAATTAAGAGCCTAGAAAAGGATTTGATAATAAGAGAGATTTGAGGTATGATAAAAGCATACTGAAGAAGAGGAAAAGCTTATGACTGATACATATATTGAAGAAGCCAAAAAAGTAACCGGCCTGATTCACTCTACCGAATCCTTTGGATCTGTAGATGGTCCAGGAGTACGTTTCATTGTTTTTATGCAAGGTTGTCAAATGCGCTGCAAATATTGTCATAACCCAGATACTTGGGCGTTGAAAAACGAAAAAGCAACGACACGTACGGTAGAAGATGTGATGGACGAAGCACTTCGTTTCCGTGGTTTTTGGGGCGAAAAAGGAGGTATCACTGTATCTGGTGGGGAAGCCATGTTGCAAATTGACTTCGTCATCGCTCTTTTCCAATACGCTAAAAGTTTGGGTATCCATACCACATTAGACACTTCAGCACGGCCATTTAGAACAGATGAATATATCACCTCTCGTATTGATGAACTTCTTGAAGTCACAGATCTTGTTTTACTGGACTTGAAAGAAATTGATTCAAAACGTCATAAGGCCTTGACGGGACACCCTAATGAAAATATTTTAGAATTTGCCCGCTACCTTTCTGATAAGGGGCAAGCCATGTGGATCCGTCACGTGCTTGTACCAGGTGAAACGGATATTGATGAAGATTTAGAAAAGCTAGGGGAATTTGTTAAAACCTTGGATAATGTGCTAAAATTTGAAATCTTACCTTACCATACGATGGGAGAATTCAAATGGCGCGAACTAGGCTGGAAATATCCACTTGCAGGTGTTAAACCGCCGACAAAAGAACGTGTGTCCAATGCAAAATCAATCATGGGTACAGAAACTTATCAAGAATATTTAGAGAGAATTAGATAGAACTTGAAGGCCGCATTTGGCTTTCAAGTTTTTTCGGTGCCAAGATTAAGGCAAGAACACTTCCAGTAATAGATTGAAAGCGTGCGTAAATCCTCTTTTTTTGATATAATGAAGTGAATATAAATATATAAATGAGGTAAAAGAAATGTCAGATAAAATTTTTGTCTTTGGTCATCAAAAACCAGATACAGACGCAATCGCATCATCTTATGGTTTCTCATATTTGAGCAACCATCGTCCAGTTGGCGCTTTGAATACAGAGTGTGTTGCATTAGGTACACCTAATGAAGAAACGCAATTTGCGTTGGACTATTTTGGTGTAGAAGCACCACGTGTTGTAACATCAGCAGCAGCTGAAGGCGTGGATACAGTTATCTTGACGGATCACAATGAGTTCCAACAATCAATCGCAGATATTGCTTCATTAAATATCTTTGGTGTGGTGGACCACCACCGTGTGGCTAACTTCAATACTGCTTCTCCTTTGTTCATGACAATTGAACCTGTTGGCTCAGCTTCTTCAATTGTTTACCGCAAATTCCTTGAAGCGGGTGTTGAGATTCCCCGTGAAGTAGCAGGTCTCTTGCTTTCAGGTTTGATTTCAGATACCTTGCTTTTGAAATCACCAACAACACATGCAACTGACCATAAAGTTGCAGAAGAATTGGCAAAAATTGCTGGTGTTGATCTCCAAGAATATGGTATGGCTATGCTTAAAGCTGGCACAAACTTGGACAACAAGTCAGCAGATGAACTCATTGATATTGATGCAAAAACATTTGAACTTAATGGCAGTCGTATCCGTATCGCTCAGGTAAATACAGTTGAAATTCAAGATGTACTTTCACGCTTACACGATGTCAAAGTAGCCATCAAGAAAGCAATGGAAGTTGAACATTATGATGACTTTGTCTTCATGATTACAGATATCGTAAATTCTAACTCAGAAATTGTCGAAATCGGTAGCCACAAAGATAAAGTTGAAGCAGCTTTCCACTTTACGTTAGAAGACGACCATGCTTTCTTAGCTGGTGCCGTTTCACGTAAAAAGCAAGTTGTACCACAACTTACTGAAGAGTTTAACAAATAATGCCTATTCGCGTTTTTAATGAAAATAGGCTGACTTGTCAGCCTTTTTTCTTAAAACTGATTAATTACCTGCACGTGCATGAAGAGGTAACCTTACGCCAAATTCATAAAGTTTTTGAACAAGAGAAAAACTTAGATCGCCAGCTTGATAGCTTTATTGCTGCTGGTTTTATCTGGCGCAAGGATAAACGTTATGGCAATAATTTTAAAGTTTTTACTGATGCTGACTTTGATCTTTCTTCAAAAACAATGCCTGTAGCTGTTAATATCTATGAGAAACCATTTTTTGTGGCAGTTGGAAGTCAAGTGGAGCAGAGACTGGAGCAGTCTATTGTCCAGCAAAAACTTCAAAATAAAACCAATACAATCACGCTACATTTTTCAAGTCGGTATGATTTGACCACAGATAGCTTATTTAACTATTTTTACAAGGTGGCGCATCACTTACCGCTTACAATACTTGAACAAGAAGTATATCATCTTATGGGCGATGTTGATCCAGAGTATGCTCTGAAATACATGACCAGTTTTTTGCTCAAATTTACGCGTAAAGATATTGTCAAAGCACGTCCAGATATTTTCATCAGAGCCTTAGAAAAATATGGCTACATCTCCGCAGTAGGTGAACGAGAGTTTACGTCAAATCTTGCGTTTGACGATACACTTCAACTTGAAGAAATTCATTATGATTCTCCTCAAGACTTCATCTCTGCCCAAATCCAACAAACAAAGGTATTAAAGAACTTCATTTCCATAGGAGGATAAAAATGAAATACGAAAAATTGTTACCCCGTTTCCTTGATTATGTTAAAGTAAACACACGTTCAGATGAAAATTCAACAACTGTACCATCTGTTCCTGCTCTTGTTGATTTTGCTCATAAAATGGCAGATGAGATGCGCGAAATTGGTATTCAAGATGTACACTATCTTGAATCAAACGGTTATGTTGTAGGGACTATCCCAGCAACTACAGACAAAAATGTCCGTAAAATCGGTCTGATTTCTCACATGGATACAGCAGACTTTAATGCAGAAGGTATCAATCCGCAAATTCTTGAGAACTATGATGGAGAGTCTGTGATTAAACTTGGTGATTCTGGTTTCAGTCTTGATCCAGCAGAATTCCCAAACTTGAAAAACTACAAAGGTCAAACTTTGATTCATACAGATGGTACAACACTTTTGGGGGCTGATGACAAGTCTGGTATTGCTGAAATCATGACTTTGGCTGATTATTTAATCAATATCAATCCTGATTTTGAACATGGTGAAATCCGTATTGGTTTTGGTCCAGACGAAGAAATCGGTACAGGGGCTGACCGTTTTGATGTTGAAGATTTCAATGTTGACTTTGCTTATACAGTTGACGGTGGACCCCTTGGTGAATTAGAATACGAAACATTCTCAGCTGCCGGTGCTGTTTTAGAGTTTCAAGGTAAAAATGTTCACCCAGGTACAGCCAAAAATACAATGGTTAACGCTTTGCAATTAGCAATGGATTACCATGCGCAATTGCCAGAATTTGATCGTCCCGAAAAAACAGAAGGACGTGAAGGTTTCTTCCACCTTTTGAAATTAGACGGAACTGTCGAAGAAGCACGCGCACAATATATTATTCGTGACCATGCAGAAGATAAATTTAATGAGCGCAAAGCCTTGATGCAAGAAATTGCTGATAAAATGAATGCTGAACTTGGCTCTGAACGCGTAAAAGCCACAATCAAAGATCAATATTACAACATGGCTCAAGTTATTGAGAAAGACATGTCAATCATTGATTTAGCCGAAGAAGCAATGAAAAACTTGGATATCGAGCCAAAAATCGAACCTGTTCGCGGTGGGACAGATGGTTCTAAGATTTCATTTATGGGCTTGCCAACACCAAACATCTTTGCCGGTGGTGAAAACATGCACGGGCGTTTCGAGTTTGTAAGCTTACAAACAATGGAAAAAGCGGTAGATGTACTGCTCGAAATGCTTAAACTCAATAATAAAGTTGAAAAATAAAGCATAATAAGCTAAAATAGTTCTTAAGGTTGGGAGGAATAGCTTTCCAACAGTGATTTTTTCGAGAGAATTTACTTTTCTTAATTAAATAAACCAATAAACAAGTCGCCTTTGGGCGACCTGTTTTAGGTTTTTCTTAGAATTGTCGCACAATTATAACGAATTCTAGTTATGATTGTTCTATTCTATCTTTTATAAAAGACAATATAACTCACTGTTGAGAGTTCTGGTCAAACTTCCCACTCGCCTTTACTTATGGTAATTATACAAGTACTTTAAGTTACTTGATTTACAAATATTTTCAATCAGTCAATCTGATTATAAAAAAAGGAGGACATTTGATGTCTGATAAAGCAAAAGGGAAACTTTCTCTTGTCGGCTTATGCCTGATGATCTTCACATCAGTATATGGATTTAACAACATCCCACGTGCATTCTACATGATGGGTTATGCTGCAATTCCATGGTATATCGTGGGTGGATTATTCTTCTTCCTGCCCTTTGCCTTCATGGTAACTGAACTTGGTTCAGCTTTCAAAGAAGAAAAAGGTGGGATCTATTCTTGGATGGAGAAAGCAGTTGGTCCAACTTTCGCCTTCGTCGGAACATTTATGTGGTACGCTTCATATTTGGTATGGATGGTCAACGTTTCAAATGGTATCATGGTACCAATCACAAACATGATTTTTGGTAACTCGCTTCATGTGCCAGATCCATGGATTCTCTCAATCATTGCTATGATTTGGGTTGCTGCAATCACTTTCTTTGCACTTCGTGGTTTGGATGCAGTCAAAAAATTCGCTACACTTGGTGGTATTGCTGTTCTTTCATTGAATGCGATTCTCTTGATTTGCGCACTCTTAGTCCTTATTCTTAATGGACATCCAACAACGCCAATTACTGCTGAAGCTTTTGTAACCAGCCTTAATCCTAACTTCAATAACAGTTCTGCAATTGGCTTTATTGCCTTCATGGTATTTGCTATCTTTGCTTATGGTGGTGTTGAAGCAGTTGGTGGTTTGGTTGATGAAACAGACCAACCTGAGAAAAATTTCCCTCGTGGTGTTGTAACGTCAGCGCTTATCATTGCAATCGGTTATTCTGTAATGATTCTCTGTGTTGGTTTCTTCATGAATTACCAAACAGGCGGTGCATTTTACGAAGGCGTAAAAGCTGGAACAATTAACCTTGGTAATGCAGGTTATGTAACAATGCAATACCTTGGTGAAGCGCTTGGTGCTGCTTTTGGTATGAGTCATTCAGGTGCGGTAGTTATCGGTTCAATTCTTGCCCGTTACATGGGTCTTGCAATGTTGCTTTCATTAATGGGTGCTTTCTTTACATTGATCTACAGCCCAGTTAAACAAATTATTTCTGGTACACCAGATAAACTTTGGCCTGGTCGCTATGGACAACTTGATAAAGAATCAGGTATGCCAAAATTTGCCATGGTTATCCAATTCGTAATTGTCTTTGTTATCATCTTGCTGAACATGCTCATCAACCTTGGTGGTGGTGCAGAAGCAGCGGCGAAATTCTTTGCAATCTTGACAAACATGGCCAACGTTGCGATGACATTGCCTTACCTCTTTATCGTTATTGCCTATGCAAAATTCAAACTCAATGATAATATTGAAAAACCATTTACGCTTTATAAATCTAAAGGTGTAGCGATGGCGGCTGTAACGGTAACATTTCTTGTTGTTGCTTTTGCAAATGCCTTCACAGTAATCCAACCTATCACAGATTACTTTGCTTTGCCAGTTGCTGAACGCTCTGCAGTCCTTGGAGATACAATCCAAACAGTTGTATCAATGATTGCTGGTCCAGTTATCTTTGGTTTGGTAGCCTTCTTTATGATGAATCGCTACAAAAAACGTTACCCTGCAGAATATGCCTCATTAACAGAACTTTCTGAAGATGAATTACATAATGCTAAATAAAAAATAGCAGCTTAGGCTGCTTTTTTTTATTCCAAAACATAAAATGCCGATGAGGCAATTTTTAAATAAATTTTTCTGCTACGGCTCTATCACCAGGATAAGGTTCACGTTTATCATTGACTAACTGGAACTTGTCTGCACCCTTTCCAGCAATAATAACAGCATCATTTTGATCTGTCACACGTTGAATGGCTTGTTTTATTGCCTCTGCACGATCTGCTTCAAAATCACAGGAGCGTGAAACATAACTTGCAATTTCATCAGCAATGGCTTTAGGATCTTCGTGGTTAGAATCATCTTGAGTGAGAATGACTTCTAAGCGTTCGTGTGCTTCGATAACTTGGCCAAAATCCTTACGACGACTTTCACCTTTATTACCCGTAGCTCCTAAAACCAAGACGATTTTACCGTTATGATGAGGTTCAACAACAGACACTAAGTTTTGCAAACTAATACCGTTATGGGCGTAATCAACATAAATTCTTGCACCATTTTTTGTAGTTAACATCTCCATGCGTCCAGGTACTACGGCTTTTGCTAAGCCGTTTTTAATTTGTTCGATTGTGGCTCCTAGATGTTGGGTTGCTAAAGCTGTTGCTAAGGCGTTTTCTTGGTTAAATTTTCCAAGTAAACGAATGTCAAAATGGTCAGCTATTTTACCACTTGTTGTAAAATCGTGTGCATGAGATTCGATGATTTGATTGTCAGATTTTTCACCGTAAAAATCATGCGGGATTTTAAGATCTGCTAACTCTTGCTTAATTACATTAAAATGGGTCATTTCACTGTTGGCTACAAAGTAACCGGAATGATGTAAAAGTTGTCGCTTGCAGTAAAAATAATCTTCAAGTGTAGGATGTTCGACAGGTCCGATGTGATCGGGAGAGATATTAAGGAAGACACCAACATCGAAGTTAATAGCATAGACACGTTCAGTTTTATAAGCTTGTGAGCTTACTTCCATCACAAGGTGTGTCATTCCATTATCCGCAGCTTGGCGCATCATTTTGAGTAAGTCAAGACTTTCGGGTGTAGTTAACTCAGATTTGAAGAAATTTTTCCCATCAAGAGTTGTTTCTGCTGTAGAAAGTAAGGCTGTTTTTTGTCCGTTCATTTCATCTAAGATTGATTTAGCGAAGTAAGCAGAAGTTGTTTTTCCTTTTGTTCCGGTCAAAGCTAATATTTGGAGTTCATTTTGTGGATAATCATAAAATGATTGAGCTAAGAGACTCATTGCATGCTTCACATTTGAAACAATGATTGCAGGTATTTCCACTTCATAATCTATTTCAGAAATGTAGAAAGGTGCTGCTATGTTTTCTAGATATTCTGCTTTAAAATTTAGACCTTTCGCAAAAAATAGGGTTGATGCAGAAGTGTTTCGGCTATCATAGCTTAATTGATCGAAGGTGAAATCTTCTTCCCAGTTATAGTAATATTCCTTTTTAAAGACAATTTCGTGAAAGTTTTCGTCTTTTTTCAGAATTTCTAAAACATCTTGTATTTTGAGCATGGGTTTTTCTGCCTCCTTTATTTATACCATTTAACTCCGGAAGAGAGCTAAATTATAAGGCACTTCACTTAAATGTGGATAGGTGCTTTTTTCTTATTCGTAGGCTTAATTATACCATTTTCACTTATATTTTTGTAACTTGATAATCGCTTTATGTTTCGTGAACAAGAGAGGATAGTGCTATAGGAAGCGTTTATCTTGTTTTTACCACAGTCTCTAAGCTTTTAATTTCCTGTTCAAGTTTCAGAGCAATTTGATAGGATTCACATCGTTCAAAAATATATTGACATTTTTTCATTGTTTCTATAGCGCTCGTATCTCCAAAAACCACTTCAAAATGCGCTTTTTGATATATGAAATTTACTCTTTCAAAAAGATCGATTTCTGGAATGTTTAAAGAAGCAATAAAATCAAGTAACTCTTCTGCTAAATATTTCTGTCTATTTTTAATAAAAATCTCGAGGAAGATTATTCCAGTTTTTATTTGAGCTTTTTGGGTAAGAGGATGAATGTTTCTGCATCGTGCTGTTTTGAGTATTTTATGGCTAAACTTTGATAAGGTACCTAAGTCTAGAAATCCAGCTATGTCACTCAACAAATCAAATTCATATTCGCCCCATATTTTGATGTTAATTAAGTAGTGTTTAATGACAGTAAGACTTTTAGAAGAGAGGTGATAATGGGGATCTATCTGCTTCATGGTTGCCTCTAAGCGAAATTTATCCAAGTTTAATCTTTGAGTGGAAGATGAGCTTTGTATAAGTGATTTTTCATATTTTTGGATAATTTTTTGAAGATGGAGCGTATTACTGTTTAGATGAGCCATATCACGTTCTTCAAACCAGTCCAAAGGATTGAGTTGGGTATTAAGATGATGGAAAAATTCGTGAGGTGCTACATTTATATTATTCAAGAGATAGAGCAAAACAATGCAAGAAACATAACTGCGTCCATTTTCAAAATTAGAAAGTTGGGAAGTGGAGATGCAGTCCTTCGCCGCTTCCTTAAGGGCGAAATTTTTAGAGGTACGAAAATAACGATATATTTCTCCGATGGGCAGTGTTTTTTTCATAAAAGACTCCTATATTTTTAATATCTTTATGCTTTGAAACTGTGGTAAAAGAGCAAGAAAAAGCTTGTTTATGGCAATTTTTCTATTAACTAAGTCGACAAAGAACTGTCAATATATAGTAATTTAAGTAGTAATTTAAGCCTAAGTTATAACTGTCTTTAGCTGTAATGTTGTTATAGACTAACTATAAGCGATATAAATGGGTAGGGTTAATCAAGTACTTCAAGTATTATTCGTATCTTTGCTGAAAAATTCACACATAAAAAATCATAATCACAGGAAGGAAAATTTAATGAAAAGACAAACTAAAAAAGGGATAGTTGGTATGATTGCGCTCACTCTCTTATTTTCGACAGTTGGGCCGTCTGTGACAGGGCTAGTACAAGCGAATGATATTCAAGTAAATCAACAACAAAGTGAAAATTGGGATTCGCTTGAACAGGTTACATTTGATGAATCTGACTTGGCTTTTTTACAACAAAAAGAAAAAGAATTGATGGCAAGTCAAAATGTGCCATTATTGGCACCGCGTGCTTTTTCTATCCGAATGGTCGGAAGGAATTTGGAAGGCTTGTGGCATCGTTCAGCAGGGATGCGCAGGGCTTTAACTGCGGTAGGGTTTGGTTTGGTTGGACACAAATTAAGGCTATCGCGCGTGGCGTATATGTCTATAGCTATAGAGTCATTGCGGCTAAAATAGCAACAGTTGCAGCTTGGAACTGGGCCGTTGGCGCTGTTATTGGTGTTTCAGCAGGAGCAGCTATCTATACAATGGGAAATTTCCGGCTTTTTTATTAATCATCCTTATGAATAAAAATAACCAAACTTATATTTTTAGCGCTCTGATTTTCCTTGGTGGTAGTTTTCTTATCTTTGTTTCAGAGGAAAGTGTATTCACGGGTTTTGATTCACTTTTAGGTCTTCTTGTGGTAATTCAGAGCAGTTTCATTCTGAATTACATTGGTATATTCATCTTCCAAAACGTGGCATTCATGGAAAGAACAGTGGAGCTAAGCTATTACAAAAAACAACTGCCAAAAATTCAGGCTCTTTCTTACCTGATGGCTCTATCTTTTTTTACTGTAGCTTCGTCCATGAATTTAACTGTAGTCTTGGCAACGGTCTTCTTAATAATGATGAATACAGTAATCCGGGCTTATTTTATCAGTATGCGCATCTTAAAGTTAATGTATATCCAACGACAGATAAAGGAGCATTTTTTTAGAGGACTTCTGGGCTTAGCTTTCATCCTGCTTATAACTTATTTTAATTTTTATACCGTGACATTTTTTTCTGTGCTACTTTTATGTCAAACGTTCTGGAATTTCAAGTTAATTATATCTCACGGTTCTAGTAAATAAAGGAACTAAACTCATCCATCTAGAATTTGTAGTTCGAAATAGAACTTATTTTGTCCAAGGAGTGTTATAAACTTTTATTGTCAAAAATCCCTACTTCATGGTAAAATAGAAAAATGAATAGTACAGAAATGACTGATAATCTCAGCATGGAAGAAAAGCTCCAGCAAATGGATGCGGAAACCAAGCGTAAAGAGATTCGAGACAATAAAGCAGCACAGCAGGATACAATGATGCGCGGGACCTTGTGGTTTACTTTAGCGGATATTTTATCACGTCTTCTGGGTGCGATTTACATCATTCCGTGGTTTGCGTGGATGGGAGAACACAATAATGAAGCCAATGCCCTTTTTTCAATGGGGTATAATATTTATGCGCTCTTTCTCTTGATTTCAACTGCAGGTCTTCCTGTAGCTATTGCGCGTGAGGTAGCCCATTATAATGCGATGGGAGATGAAAATCTAAGCAATCGTTTAGTTCGTCATATCTTTATTTTTATGGTTGGGCTTGGTATTGTAGCAGCTGGTGTGATGTATATCGGTGCGCCCGCATTAGCAGCTATGTCAGGTGGAGGAGAAAACCTAACAGAGGTGATGCGCTCGCTTTCGCTCGCCATTCTGATTTTCCCGGCTATGTCAGTTATTCGAGGATATTTCCAAGGGCTTAATGATATGAAGCCGATAGCTTTGAGCCAAATTTATGAACAAGTTGTCCGTGTAATTTGGATGTTAGTATTTACGTTTATGATTATGAAGCTTGGCTTCTCAGGTGGAGATTGGACACAAGCAGTTGTCCAATCCACAACAGCAGCCTTTATCGGTATGTTGGGCTCATGTGCTGTCTTGCTCTGGTATTTGATCAAAAACAATATGCTTGGCAAGATTATTAACCCAGGCCCAAGTATTACAAAAATTAGTGCTTGGCGCCTGCTTTCACAAACCATCTATCAAGCTATCCCGTTTGTCGTTATTGGCTCAGCTATTCAAATTTTTAAAATTGTGGACCAAGCGACCTTTGTTACGGTCATGCGGTGGGTATCTGACTATAGTGATACACAGCTTTTAGTTTTCTTCTCATACTTTTCTGCTAATACCGACAAATTGACAATGATTCTCATTGGTGAAGCGATGACTTTAGGAGCTGTGGCTCTGCCACTTATTGCCTCTAACTTTGTTAAGAAGAATTATAAAGAAACAGCGCATTTGATTTCTTACGATTTTCAACTGTTTGTGGCCTTTATGTTGCCTGCGGTCCTAGGCATGACAATTTTAGCTGCACCAATCTATACACTGTTTTATGGTTCAGTAAATAGCTTGCAGCTTGCACTGTTTATCTGGGCTGTCCTCCAAAGCTTCTTGCTGGCTTTGTACACGATGGTTGCCCCAATCTTGCAAGCTTTGCACTATTCTAAAGTAGCGATGCGTTACTTCATTATTACTTTAGTGATCAAATTGATTTTGCAAGTGCCGTCAATTATGATTTTCCACTCTTATGGTCCGCTTGTGGCGACAACTATTGCTTTTGGATATGGCACATGGATTATTATTCGCAAAATTCATGAAGTTACGGGTTTCCGAGTTAAGAGTACTTTGAAAGGAATTATTGGAATCTCAATTATTACGGCTATTATGGCCGTTGTGACTCTGGTTCTTTATGGGTTGATTTCGTTGATTTTGATGCCACTTTCTCCAGGTCATTTCAAAGCCTTGCTCGTGGTAGCTGTGGCTGGTGGCGGTGGATTCTTCACCTACATTTATATTGCAGCCAAAGCTGGCTTACTTGAAAAATTAATGGGGAGCCGAGGCACAAGACTTCGTCAAAAACTTCATATTTAAAAAAATAGATAAAGCGAATTTCAGAATGCAGAGCTGTTCGGAAGTTTGCTTTTTCTTTTATGTTATAATATAAAAAACGTTTTCAGGAGGTTATAATGACACGAATACAAGATGATTTATTTGCAACAGTAAATGCCGAATGGCTTGAACAGGTACAGATACCAGATGATAAACCTCGTATCTCTGCTTTTGACGAATTGGTATTGGAAAATGAAAAAAACTTAACAGCCGATTTGCAGCGCATGTCTGTGGAACTTCCAGAAGATAATCCTGAACTGCTAGAGGCTATAAAGTTTTACAATAAGGCAGGAGATTGGAAAAGTCGTAATAAAAACGATTTCTCGGCCGTTATTAGAGAGATGGATAAGGTAACAAATCTTAACTCATTCGAGGATTTTCGTACGCATTTACTTGATTTGATTTTTCATTCTCAAGCCCCATTACCTTTCTCAATCAGCGTTGATGCAGATATGAAAGATGCAGTGCACCACTCTCTAGGCTTCACTGGTCCTGGACTTATTTTGCCTGACACTACTTACTATGAGGAAAGTCATCCTCGTAAAGCTGAACTTTTGAGTTTTTGGCAGGAAAACTCCAAAGAAATATTAGAGCATTTTGGACAAAAAGATGCCCAAGAAATCGCGGCTAAAGCAGTGGCTTTTGATGGCCTTTTGGTGGAATCAGCAAATACTGCGGAAGAGTGGGCTAAATATGCGGAGCTTTATAATCCGGTTCCTTTTAAGGAGTTTGTAAGACATTTTAAAAATATAGATTTTGACTCATTTATTAAGGGTTTGGTTAGCACTGAACCGGAGAAAATCGTTGTCTTTGAAAATCGTTTTTATGACTCTTTTGACCATATCATCAACGAAGAAAACTGGCCTTTAATTAAAGCGTGGATGTTGGTGAAAATCGCGCGTAAGGCAACCGGCTTACTTTCAGATGAATTACGACTTTTAGGGTCTGCATATGGACGTTTTTTATCGAATGTATTAGAGGCAAGGAGTCAAGAAAAACATCAACTCGATATAACGGAGAGTTATTTCAGTCAAGTGATTGGCCTTTATTACGGTCTAAAATATTTTGGAGAAGAAGCTAAATCCGACGTTAAGCACATGACTTCTGAGATGATTAAAGTTTATCAAGAACGCTTAGATAAAAATGAATGGCTCAGTCGTGCAACGATTGATAAGGCTATTGAAAAATTGAGTGCAATTACTGTGTTCATAGGCTACCCGGACAAACTTCCAGAAATATATAGTCGTTTTAAAGTTGGAAATGGAACTCTCTACGAAGATGCCTGTCATTTTGATGAATTGCTCACTGCACGTCACTATGAAAAATTTAGCGAAGAAGTTGATAAGAGCTTGTGGCATATGCCGGCTCATATGGTTAATGCTTATTATAGTCCCGACAGCAATACGATTGTTTTTCCAGCAGCTATCTTACAGGCACCCTTCTACAGTCTTGAACAGTCAGCTAGTCAAAATTACGGTGGTATTGGTGCAGTAATTGCCCATGAAATTTCACATGCTTTTGACAATAATGGAGCGCAGTTTGACAAGTATGGCAATCTCAATAAATGGTGGACAGACGAAGACTATGAAGCTTTTGAGAAGAAACAAGAAGAAATGATTGCAGCTTTTGATGGACGAGCAACTGAAGCTGGTCCAGCAAACGGCAAGTTGATTGTTTCGGAAAATATTGCCGACCAAGGAGGAATCACGGTAGCGATGACTGCTGCGCAAAAAGAAGAGGATGTTAATCTTACAGATTTCTTTAGCCAATGGGGGAAAATTTGGCGTATGAAAGCCAGCATGGAATTCCAGCAAATGCTTCTTTCAATGGATGTTCATGCCCCAGCGAAATTGCGCGCCAATATTCCACCGACAAACTTAGAAGAATTTTATCAGACTTTTGAGGTGCAAGAAAGCGACGGGATGTATCGCGCGCCTGAGCAACGTGTGAAAATATGGTAAAGGACTTTGAAGATCTTAAGCCGGAAACGCAGCGGATACTTAAGGAAATCAAAGCGGTACCCTATGGACAAGTGAGTTCATACAGAGATATTGCACTACGGGCAGGCCTTATAAATGGTGCGCGGCAAGTCGCCAGAGCGCTTCACGGTCTATCGGGAAGTCATCATTTACCTTGGTGGCGAATCATCAGATCTGATGGCACTATAGGGATGCACGGTGAAGGGCGTCTAGAACAAATTCGTTTGTTAAAATTAGAAGGTGTTGAAGTGACGGATAGAGGTAAAGTTAAGCTGAAAGAAAAGTAATTCAAGGGCATTTAGACCTTGTAAAGACAGTCGATAAATGATATAATATAGGGTAATGGTTTGTCGACAAATTCTGTGGGAAATATTGTCCCCACGGGTTTTGTAAGCAACGAAACGTCAAGTTTTCGTTGCTTTTTTGCCGTTTCTGAGCTGTAAAAAATCTAAAAAGTAATGAAAAAGACAAACTACTGACTTTTCAGAATTTTTCATAAGAAACTTAAAATCGACAAATCTTGTATAACACATCCAGAAAAACTGGAAAAATAGAATGAGGAGAATCAACTTGGCAGGACATGACGTAAAATACGGTAAACACCGTACAAGACGCAGTTTTTCACGAATCAAAGAAGTAATTGGTTTGCCGAACTTGATCGAAGTTCAAACAGCAAGTTATCAAAACTTCCTTGACGAAGGTTTGGCTAACGTCTTCAAAGAAATGTTTCCAATTGACAACTTTGCGGGCACAATGGAGCTTGAATTTGTTGGATATGAAATGAAAGCCCCTAAATACACTGTGGATGAAGCCCGTGCTCACGATGCAAACTATTCTGCACCGATTCATGTGACTTTCCGCCTTGTAAATAAAGAAACAGGCGAATTAAAAACACAAGAAGTTTTCTTCGGTGATTTCCCACTTATGACTGAAATGGGTACATTCATCAACAACGGTTCTGAACGTTTGATCGTCAGCCAGTTGGTACGTAGCCCAGGTTCATACTTCCACCTTAAAACAGATAAAAATGGTTTGGAATCTTATGGTCATACAACTATTCCTAACCGTGGTGCGTGGTTTGAATTAGATACAGACGCTAAAGGTGTTGGTTATGTACGTATTGACCGTACACGTAAGTTAACATTTACAACAATGTTGCGTGCTCTTGGTTTTGGTAGTGACGATGAAATCCTTGAACTTATGGGACCAAGTGAACTCCTCAATACAACATTGGGCAAAGATGTTCACAAAAACCCATCAGACACACGTGTTGAAGAAGCGCTTAAAGACATCTATGACCGCCTCCGTCCTGGTGAACCTAAAACAGCGGACAGCTCTCGTGGACTTTTAATTGCACGTTTCTTCGACCCACGTCGTTACGACTTTGCACCTGTAGGTCGTTATAAATTTAATAAAAAGCTTGCGCTTAAAAACCGTATTCTCGGTTTGACTTTGGCAGAGCCAATCGTTGATCCTGAAACAGGAGAAATTCTCGTTGAATCTGATACTCTTGTAACACGTGATGTTTTAGATTCTATCGAAAACCTTTTGGATAATGGTCTCAATACAACAGTTTATCAACCATCTGACGATGCTGTTATTCCTGAGCCAATTGAACTTCAAACATTGAAAGTTTACTCTCCAAAAGATCCAGAACGTGTCGTGACATTGATTTCTAATGGTCAAATTCCTGCAGAAAATCGTGTGTTGATGCCAGCTGATGTGATTGCTAACATCAACTACTGGTTAGGTCTTTCTGAAGGTATTGGTAAAGTAGACGATATTGACCACTTAGGAAACCGTCGTATCCGTTCAGTTGGTGAATTGCTTCAAAACCAAGTCCGTATCGGTCTTTCACGTATGGAACGTGTTATCCGTGAACGTATGTCATCTTCTGAAAATGAAAATATGACACCTCAAGGATTGATTAACATCCGTCCTGTAACTGCTGCAATCAAAGAATTCTTTGGTTCTTCACAGTTGTCACAATTTATGGACCAACACAATCCTTTGTCAGAGCTTTCACACAAACGTCGTTTCTCTGCCTTAGGTCCTGGTGGTATCTCACGTGACCGTGCTTCATATGAAGTACGTGACGTTCACTACACTCACTATGGCCGTATGTGTCCGATTGAAACACCTGAGGGTCCAAATATCGGGTTGATCAATAACTTGTCTTCTTATGCCAAAATCAATGAATATGGTTTCATCATGTCACCATACCGTCGTATTGATCGTGCAACGGGAACAGTTACGGATGAAGTAGAGTATTTAACAGCTGACGAAGAGGACAACTACACTGTTGCCCAAGCTAACTCACCATTGACTGATGACAACAAATTTGTCAACGAAACAGTAATGGCCCGTCACGTTGGTAACAATATTGAAGTTGATGCTTCAACTGCAGACTATATGGACGTTTCTCCTAAACAGGTTATCGCCGTAGCAGCTGCTTGTATTCCTTTCTTGGAAAACGATGACTCCAACCGTGCCCTTATGGGTGCCAACATGCAACGTCAAGCCGTTCCATTGATTGATCCACATGCACCTTGGATTGGTACAGGTATGGAACATCAAACAGCACGTGATTCAGGTGCTGCTGTGATTGCTAAACATGATGGTACCGTTGAATATGTAGATGCTGACGAAATCCGTGTACGTCGAACATCAGGTGAACTTGATATCTATAACATTATGAAGTACCGTCGTTCAAACTCAGGAACTTCATATAACCAACGTCCACTTGCTGAACTTGGTGATAAAGTTGAAGCCGGCGACATCATTGGTGATGGACCATCAATGGAAAATGGGGAAATGGCGCTTGGCCAAAACCCACTCGTTGCTTATATGACTTGGGAAGGTTATAACTTCGAGGATGCCATTATCATGTCTGAACGTTTGATTAAAGATGACGTTTATACATCTATTGCTATCGAAGAGTATGAATCAGAAACACGCGATACAAAGCTTGGCCCTGAAGAAATTACACGCGAAATTCCAAATATTGGTGATGAAGCCCTCAAAAACTTGGACGAAGACGGTATTATCCGTATTGGTGCTGAGGTTGAAGATGGGGACTTGCTCGTTGGTAAAGTAACACCAAAAGGTGAAACTGATCCTACACCTGAAGAACGTCTTCTTCGTGCTATCTTTGGTGAAAAAGCACGTGAAGTTCGTGATACATCACTCCGTGTTCCTCACGGTGGTGGCGGTATCGTTCACGATGTACGTGTATTCACACGTGAAAATGGTGATGAATTGCCATCAGGTGTGAACAAGTTGGTTCGTGTCTTCATCTCACAAAAACGTAAAATCCACGTTGGGGATAAGATGGCCGGACGTCACGGTAACAAAGGTGTCGTTTCAAATATCGTTCCTGTAGAGGATATGCCTTACTTGCCGGATGGTACACCAATCGATATCATGTTGAATCCATTGGGTGTCCCTTCTCGTATGAATATCGGACAAGTTATGGAACTTCACTTAGGTATGGCTGCACGTACATTGGGTATTCACATTGCATCACCGGTCTTCGATGGTGCAAGTGATGAAGATATCTGGGATACCGTTAAGGAAGCTGGAATGGCTGATGATGCCAAAACAGTACTTTATGATGGACGTACAGGTGAAGCTTTTGATAACCGTATTTCTGTCGGTGTCATGTATATGATCAAACTTCACCACATGGTTGATGATAAACTTCACGCACGTAGTGTTGGTCCTTACTCACTCGTTACACAACAACCGCTCGGTGGTAAAGCGCAGTTCGGTGGACAACGTTTCGGGGAAATGGAAGTTTGGGCCCTTGAAGCTTATGGTGCGGCAAATGTTCTCCAAGAAATTTTGACTTACAAGTCAGATGATGTTATTGGACGTACACGTGCTTATGAAGCTATCGTTAAGGGTGAACGTATTCCTAAACCAGGTCTTCCTGAATCATTCCGTGTCCTTGTAAAAGAATTGCAAGCACTTGGTATGGATCTTAAAGTCCTTGATGGTGAGAAAAATGTCCTTGATCTTCGTGAACTTGATGATGAAATCGAAGTTCGTCAAGAAAATATTGACATTACGCCAGAAATGCTTGAAGCTCAGGAGCAAATTGTTACTGAAGCAGTGGAAACTGAACAAGCATTGATTAGCGAAGCAAAAGAAGAAAAATAATTGTTCTTTTCTGTGAACAAGAAGTTTATTAGGAATAAGAAATAGCTTTTCGTAATAAATTTAAGATAAAAACCTTTTAAGGTAAACCGCTGTGCAAGTGTGCTAGGCGGTAATGTAGAACTGTATTTGGATGGATAACTTCTATTTTAAAAATAAGTTCTACATTGCTGCCTAGCACATGAGCTTTGATCCGTTAGATTGAAGATTTTCGGGCAAGATTGTGTTTTAAAAGATACAGCTAGCGGTCTTCACAGAAATGTTTGTCAAGAGCCAAACATTCAACAGAAAAGAAATAAATACAAAGAAAGTGGAGAAAACATTGGTCGATGTAAATAAATTTGAGAGTATGCGAATTGGTATCGCATCTCCACAAAAAATTCGTTACTGGTCATTTGGTGAAGTCAAAAAACCAGAAACCATCAACTATCGTACGCAAAAACCTGAACGCGAAGGTCTCTTCGATGAGCGTATCTTTGGTCCACAAAAGGACTGGGAATGTGCTTGTGGTAAGCTTAAAGGCGTTTTCTACAAAAACCAAGTCTGCGAACTCTGTGGTGTTCAAGTAACGACAGCTAAATCACGTCGTGAACGTATGGGGCACATCGAGTTGGCAGCACCAACTTCACACATCTGGTATTTCAAAGGGATTCCATCACGTATGGGGCTTGCACTTGATATGAGCCCACGTGCTCTTGAAGAAGTTATTTACTTCGCAAGTTATGTCGTTATTGATCCTAAGGAAACAGATCTTGAAAAGAAACAACTTTTGACAGAGCGTGAATATCGTGAACAACTTTTGAAAAATGGTTTTGGTTCATTTGTTGCGAAAATGGGTGCTGAAGCTATCCAAGATTTGCTTAACGATGTTGATATTGATGCAGAAGTTGCTGAACTTAAAGAAGAATTGAAAAATGTTAGCGGACAACGTCGTGTGAAAATCATTCGTCGTTTAGACGTATTAACAGCCTTCAAAAAATCTGGTAACAAATTAGCTTGGATGGTGCTTAATGTGCTTCCAGTTATTCCACCAGATCTTCGTCCAATGGTTCAATTAGATGGTGGACGTTTTGCCACATCTGATTTGAATGACCTTTATCGTCGTGTTATCAACCGTAACAATCGTTTGAAACGTTTGATGGAGCTTAACGCCCCTAATATTATCGTCCAAAATGAAAAACGTATGTTGCAAGAAGCTGTTGATACATTGATTGACAACGGTCGTCGTGGTCGTCCAATCACAGGTGCCGGTAATCGTCCGCTTAAATCTCTTAGCCATATGCTGAAAGGTAAACAAGGGCGTTTCCGTCAAAACTTGTTGGGTAAACGTGTTGACTACTCAGGTCGTTCAGTTATTGCAGTTGGTCCAACACTTAAAATGTACCAATGTGGTGTCCCACGTGAAATGGCTATCGAACTCTTCAAACCATTCGTAATGTCCGAATTGGTTAAACGTGAAATGGCTGCCAACATCCGTGCGGCTAAACGTAAAGTTGAACGTCAAGATGCTGAAGTTTGGGATGTCCTTGAAGAAGTTGTTAAAGAACACCCTGTCCTTCTTAACCGCGCACCTACGCTTCACCGCTTAGGTATTCAAGCGTTCGAGCCAGTACTTATTGATGGACGTGCAATGCGTTTGCACCCATTGGCTTGTGAAGCCTACAATGCCGACTTTGACGGTGACCAAATGGCGATTCACGTGCCATTGTCAGAAGAAGCGCAAGCCGAAGCACGTTTGCTTATGCTTGCTGCTGAACACATCCTTAACCCTAAAGATGGTAAACCAGTCGTTACACCTTCTCAAGATATGGTCTTGGGTAACTACTACTTGACAATGGAAGCAAAAGGACGTGAAGGAGAAGGTATGATCTTCTCTAATCCTGAAGAAGTTGAAATTGCAATGCGTAACGGATATGTCCACTTGCATACACGTATCGGTATTGCAACACAATCAATGAATAAACCTTGGACAGAATTCCAAAAAGGTAAAATCTTGATTACAACTGTCGGTAAAGTAATGTTCAACTCAATCATGCCTGAAGGAAATGAAATTTATCCAGAAGGTATGCCTTACTTGAATGAAAATACCGATGAGAACATCACAACTCAAACAGATGATCGTTTCTTCATGGAACCTGGTGAAGATATCCATAAACGTTTAGCTGAAATTGATACAGTATTGCCATTCAAGAAAAAACACTTGGGTAATATTATCGCTGAAGTCTTCAAACGTTACCGTACAACAACAACTTCTGAGTTCCTTGACTTGCTCAAGAACTTAGGTTACCATCAATCAACATTGGCTGGTTTAACAGTTGGTATTGCGGATATCCCAGTGGTTCCTGAAAAAGCAGAAATCATTGGTGCAGCACACAAACGTGTAGAACAAATTACTAAACAATTCCGTCGTGGTTTGATTACTGATGATGAGCGCTACAATGCGGTTACTGATGTTTGGCGTGGTGCAAAAGATACACTTGAAAAACGCTTGATTGAAGAACAAGATTTGACTAACCCAATCGTTATGATGATGGACTCTGGTGCCCGTGGTAACATTTCCAACTTCTCGCAATTGGCCGGTATGCGTGGTTTGATGGCTGCTCCTAATGGTCGTATCATGGAATTGCCTATCATTTCTAACTTCCGTGAAGGTCTTTCTGTCTTGGAAATGTTCTTCTCAACTCACGGTGCGCGTAAAGGTATGACCGATACAGCCCTTAAGACTGCCGATTCTGGTTACCTTACACGTCGTTTGGTTGACGTCGCTCAAGATGTTATCATCCGTGAAGTGGATTGTGGTACAGACCGTGGACTCTTGATTTCTGATATTGCCACTGGTAAAGAAATGGTAGAACCGTTGGTTGAACGTCTCGAAGGACGTTACACACGTAAAACAGTTGTACATCCAGAAACTGGTGAAGTAATTATTGGCGATGATCAATTGATTACAGAAGATATCGCGAAGCAAATCGTTGCTGCAGGTATCAAAGAAGTTACAATCCGTTCAGTATTTACATGTAAAACACCACATGGTGTATGTAAACACTGTTACGGTAAAAACTTGGCAACAGGTGAAGCCGTTGAAGTTGGTGAAGCTGTTGGTACAATCGCCGCTCAATCAATCGGTGAACCTGGTACACAGTTGACAATGCGTACATTCCACACGGGTGGTGTTGCGTCAAGCTCAGATATCACTCAAGGTTTGCCTCGTGTACAAGAAATCTTTGAAGCACGTAATCCTAAAGGGGAAGCAATCATTACCGAAGTTACTGGTACGGTTGAATCTATTGTGGAAGACGCTGCGACACGTACACGTGAAATCACAGTTAAAGGTAAAACAGATACACGTTCATACATAGTATCAATGGCCGATGTGCTCATGGTTGAAGAAGGTGAATTTATCCACCGTGGTCACCAATTGATCCAAGGTTCAATTGAACCTAAGCACTTGCTCCAAGTACGTGATGCTTTATCTGTTGAAACTTACTTGCTCGGTGAAGTTCAAAAAACTTATCGTTCACAAGGGGTTGAAATCGGGGATAAACACATCGAGGTTATGGTTCGCCAAATGCTTCGTAAAGTCCGCGTAATGGATACTGGTGATGTTGATATCTTGCCTGGTGGACTTATGGATATTTCTGACTTTGAAAAAATCAATGAAGAAGCTCTCCTTTCAGGTAAAACACCAGCGACAGCACGTCCTGTTCTTATGGGTATTACCAAAGCATCATTGGAAACAAATTCATTCTTGTCTGCTGCATCCTTCCAAGAAACGACACGTGTCTTGACTGATGCTGCAATCCATGGTAAAGAAGACCACTTACTTGGTCTTAAGGAAAATGTCATTATCGGTAAGATTATTCCTGCCGGTACAGGTATGTTCCGTTACCGTAATCTTGAGCCATTGTCAGATTTGTCAAATGCTCCTGAAGTCACTGTTTCAGAAACTGAAATTGAAGAAGTAAAATAAAATAAAAAATAGCGATGATTATATCGCTATTTTTTTGTAAAAGAAAAACGGAAGATGAACTCTTATTGAAAAGATAGTCTTCCGTTTTATTATTAACAAATAATCTTTCTTTTTTCAGAAGTTAGAGTCAAAGTGTCATTGGCTTGGATAGTAAAAGACTCTCCATCGATTTGAACGGGTTGAACGGACTGCGATGTTACTGCAGCTGCTGTGGAAACACTATGATGGAAAAGGTTATTGTCTAAATGTTTTCCTTTAAGCAGACTAGGAATTAACGAAAATATTTTCGGGATACTATATCTGTCCAACTCAACCAAATGAATTTCCTGGCTGAGATTAGTCGCTTCAGGTGCAATTTGAATACCACCGCCAAAATAGGGATGCTTAGTAAAGGTCAAGAGAAAGGCATTATCAAACTTAAAAGCATTTTTCATGTTATAAACGCTAAGCTCAAACGGTTTTTTGCTAAATAAAACATGAAGGGCAGTCAGAAAGTAAGAAAGCCTGCCTAACTTGAGTGCATTAAGTATGCTTTTCATACGTCCACTGTTAGTTGCTTTGACAATGGCTGCATCTAAACCGATTCCTACATTATTGAGCGCGTAGCCAGAAAACGATTGCGATTTATAATGGATAACATAAAAGTCTTTGGTCTTATCTTGGCGAATATTTTCGAAGGCTTGGATAGGATCAAAAGAAAGCCCCAAACTCCGGGCAAAATCATTACCTGAACCAGAAGGAATGTAACCAAAGGACAGATCATCCGGTAAAGCATTGAGAGTCAAAGAAATGGTACCGTCACCACCTAAGATGACAATCCGGTCCTCTGCTGATTTATCTTCCAGGATTTTTTGGATAAAAGCTGCTTCTTGCCCAGTATGTTCGGTCGCAAAGAGTTTGTAAGAGAGGCCCTCTTTTTCAAGATAGGGCAGTAAAAGTTTCAATGAACGCTCCCCTTTGCGTGAACCGGCATTGGGATTGGCAAGAATGTAATAAATCATAGAACTATTTTATCAAAAAAATATATTTTAGAGGTAAATAACATAACAATTTCCAATGATACAAAAAATTTCGTAAGAGTAACAAAGTAAAAAAAGAAAGTTTTCGAGTGAATGGCAAAAAACGCGAACAGCCTTTTATATGTTATAATTAGAAGAAACAGTTAAATATAAGAAAAAATATTTCTGCAATGAAAACTAAAAGTTATGGTTCTCATGCAGGTTAATGAAGAATAATAGGTTAAAAATATGCAATACGAAGAAATAAACGAAAAAACGATAAAGATTAGCCTAACCTTTCAAGATTTGGTTGATCATGATGTCAAACTCTCTGATTTTTTTACAAATCAGTCAATGGTTGAAAATCTTTTTTATGAATTAGTAGAAGAACTAGGACTTGAGGAAAGGTTCTCATCAGGACTTTTAACTTTCCAAATTCAACCTTTCCCTAAAGGGGTGAATATTATTGTTACTGAAGAAAATATTGATATTGATCCCAATAATCTCCCAGATGATCCCGAAGAATTTGAGCAACTTATGACGGATTTCTTTGGACGTGTGGAAGATTTAAAACAAAATGGCGGAACAATGGCAGATACAAGTACAACTGAAACAAAAGAAACAAAAGTAGAAAATAAACCAGATCCAGATTTTGTCTTCTATTCTCTAGAATTTGAAAACATGTCTCAACTTTTAACAGCAGTAAAAAATGTTAAAATTGATGCAGAGGAATCTGAACTTTATAGCTATGAAGATAAGTTTTATTTGATTATTTTGGACAATCAAAAGTCAAAAGGAAAGACAGCCGTAAGTTCGATGCGTGCCCGAATGTTAGAATACGGACAGGAAACGATCAACAGTCGCGAAACACTACAAGAATACGGCGAGATACTAATCAATACACGTGCTTTGGAAGTTCTCTCAAAAATTTAAGATATGATAGATACCATAAAAGAAATCCCAATTAAGGGGATTCCCTTCACAGTAGAGTTCTTCATTGTGCTCTTCGTGACATTTGGAATGTCCTTGATTTTCACCCCATTAATGACCTTTGTTTCACGCCGAATTGGAGCTGTAGATAAGCCTAACAAGCGACGTGTCAATACTAAAATAATGCCCTCGGCAGGGGGAGTAGCTATTTTTGCATCCTTTGCAATTGCGACACTTTTTATCCTCCCGATGATTGTTTATCCACAACTTCCCCTGATGAGCCCCAAACAGTTGGCGGAAGGAATTAAGCCACATTTTGTGACTTATATCAACTACATTGCACCTTTTATTGTAGCAGGTGGTATTGTTGTCCTTACGGGATTGATTGATGACATCAAAGAAATCTCCCCTAAGATGAAGATGGCTGGGTTGCTTCTCGCTGCTTCAATCACATGGTTTTTTACCCATGCACGCTTTGACAATCTTAAAATTCCTTTCGGTGGTCCTTTTCTTGAGTTTCCCGCTTGGTTATCCTTTATTTTTACCGTTTTTTGGATTGTGTCGATTACAAATGCGGTTAATCTGATCGATGGCCTAGATGGTTTAGCCAGTGGTGTCTCCGTGATTTCACTCTTTACCATGGGGATTGTGTCTTACTTCTTTTTACCAGGTTCAAGTATCTTCTTGCCTATTACCATTTTTACCTTAGTTGCCGCCATTATGGGCTTCTTCCCATATAACTATCATCCAGCAATTATCTATCTAGGAGATACTGGTGCACTGTTTTTGGGATTTATGATATCGGTTGTGTCCCTGCAAGGTTTAAAGAATGCAACGGCAGTAGCTGTTCTAACACCACTTTTGATTTTAGGTGTTCCATTAACAGATACAATCGTGGCAATGGTGCGGCGAAAACTGAATAATCAAAGAATTTCTAGTGCGGATAAAATGCACCTGCACCACCGTTTAATGTACATTGGCTTCACTCATCGAGGCGCTGTATTAGTTATTTATGGCATAGCTGGAATTTTTGCCTTTATTTCCTTGATCCTACAAGTTTCCAGCCGGATCGGTGGTATATTCTTAATTATTGCTTTGCTGCTTGGACTGGGGCTGTTTATTGACTTGGTCGGTATACTTGGTAAAGACCGCCAACCTTTCCTCAATGTTTTGAGGTTCATTGGCAGTTCGGAGTATCGAGAGCAAGTTATAAGTAAGAAACGTAAAAGAAAATATAAACACGACAAAACAGAACGGAAATGAGCTTTTCGTCTGTTTTTTTTGTTATAATGGAGGGTGAAGTGTAAAAGATATTTTACTTATGAATTGAAGGAGTTAGAATGGCAACTTTAGAAATTAAAAATCTTCATGTGAGCATTGAAGACAAAGAAATCCTTAAAGGTGTAAACCTTACTATTAATACCAATGAAGTACATGCAATCATGGGTCCAAACGGTACAGGGAAATCAACCTTGTCAGCAGCAATTATGGGAAATCCAAGTTACACAGTCACTGAAGGAGAAATTCTATTTGATGGTGAAAATGTCCTTGAATTAGAAGTCGATGAACGCGCTCGACTTGGATTATTCCTTGCGATGCAGTACCCTTCTGAAATTCCAGGGATTACAAACGCTGAATTTATGCGTGCAGCCATTAATGCTAAACGTGCAGAAGATGACAAAATTTCTGTTATGGATTTCATCAAAAAATTGGATAAAAATATGGAATTACTTAACATGAAAGAAGAGATGGCAGAGCGTTACCTCAATGAAGGCTTCTCTGGTGGGGAGAAGAAACGTAATGAAATCCTCCAACTCTTGATGTTAGAACCAACTTTTGCTATTTTGGATGAAATTGACTCTGGGCTTGATATCGATGCGCTTAAAGTAGTCTCAAAAGGGGTGAACGCTATGCGTGGCGATAGTTTTGGTGCCCTTATCATTACCCACTATCAACGTTTACTCGACTATATTACCCCAGATGTCGTTCACATCATGATGGAAGGCCGCGTTGTTATGACAGGCGGAGCCGAACTTGCGAAACGTCTTGAAAAAGAAGGATATGCTAAAATCTCTGAAGAATTAGGGATTCAATATAAGGAAGAAGCATAGGTTGAGGTCGTATGAGGTGTTAAGGGACAGAAAGTCATACATCACCAAATACATCATGGAGATACAATTAAATGAATGAAAAAATAAAAAATTTCTCGCTCATGCATGCTGAACCAAACTGGTTATCAGAGCTTCGTCAAACCGCCTTTGAGGCTATGACAGAGTTAGAGATGCCCAATATTGAGCGTGTGAAATTCAATCGTTGGGGCTTGGATAATACAGAAATAGGGGATTCTGAGCCAAGTGGAAACGTTCCAAGCTTTACAGAACTACCAAATCACCCACTTTTGGTACAAGTAGGCAGCCAAAATGTTATGGAGCAAATGCGTCCAGATTTGGCTGAAAAAGGTGTTGTTTTCACTGATTTTGCTTCAGCGATGGAAGAAATTCCTGAGATAGTCGAAAATTATTTCGGCAAAGCTGTGAGCTATACAGAAGATCGTTTAGCAGCAAGCAATGTTGCCAGTTTCAACTCTGGCGCGGTTCTTTATATTCCGGACAATGTTGAAATTGACATGCCTGTAGAAGCAAAGTTCTATCAGGATTCTGAGTCAGATTTGCCTTTCAATAAACACATCTTAATTATTGCTGGTCGTAACAGTAAGCTTGATTATTTGGAACGTTTGGAAAGTATCGGTGATGGCAACGTTAAGGTCACAGGTAATCTTTCTATCGAAGTTATTGCCCTTGAAGGTGCGCAAGTGAAATTTGCGGCTATTGACCGTTTAGGAGAACATGTCACAGCTTATATCAGTCGTCGCGGGCATTTAGCAAATAATGCTACAATTGATTGGTCTATCGGAACAATGAATGATGGCAATGTTATTTGTGATTTTGACAGCGATTTAAAAGGTGATGGAAGCCACTCACAAATCAAAGTTGTTGGATTATCTATGGGTAAACAAATCCAAGGGATTGATACTCGTGTGACAAACTTTGGCCGTAATTCAGTAGGGCATATCTTGCAACATGGTGTTATTCTTGATCGAGGCACATTAACTTTTAATGGAATTGGTCAAATCATGCGCGGGGCTAAAGGGGCGGATGCGCAACAAGAAAGCCGAGTATTGATGCTTTCAGACCGTGCTCGTAGTGATGCCAATCCTATTTTGCTCATTGAGGAAAATGACGTAACTGCAGGACACGCAGCTTCTATTGGTCAGGTTGATCCTGAGGATATGTACTACCTTATGAGTCGAGGCTTAGATGAAACAACAGCCAAACGTCTTGTTATTCGAGGCTTCCTCGGTGCAGTTGTAACTGAAATTCCAATTAAAGCCGTTCGTGATGAATTTATCTCAATTATCGAGAGAAAGTTGGCAATCTAATGATTGACTTAACAAAAGACTTTAAAATTCTTAATCAAAAAGTTAATGACGAACCATTAGTCTACTTGGACAATGCAGCCACCACCCAAAAGCCACAACAGGTGTTGGATGTTTTGACAAACTATTATGAGCATGATAATGCCAATGTTCATCGCGGGGTTCATACCCTTGCAGAGCGTGCAACTGCAGATTATGAGGCAGCACGTGAAAAGGTTCGAAAGTTTATTCATGCTGCGTCTACGAAAGAAGTATTGTTCACTCGTGGAACAACAACGAGTTTAAACTGGGTCTCAAAATTTGCGGAGCAAACCTTAACAGCAGGTGATGAGATTATTATTTCCGTTGCGGAGCACCACTCAAACTTTGTCCCTTGGCAACAAGTTGCTGAAAAAACGGGAGCAATTCTAAAAATTGTCTATCTGAAAGACGGTGCTTTAGACGTTGATGACTTAAAAGAAAAACTGACGACCAGAACAAAATTTGTAAGCTTAACACATGCCTCAAATGTCCTAGGTTCAATCACTCCGATTAAGGAAATTGCAGAGCTAGTTCATCATCACGGTGCCTATTTTGTCGTTGATGGTGCGCAGTCTGTTCCGCATATGAAAATTAATGTCCAAGAGTTGGATGTAGATTTCTTTGCTTTTTCGGGGCATAAAATGTGTGGTCCAACAGGAATTGGTGTTCTTTATGGAAAAGAGACTTTGCTTAATCAAATGAATCCTATCGAATTTGGTGGGGAAATGATTGACTTCGTTTATGAAAGTCACTCGACATGGACGGAGTTGCCATGGAAGTTTGAAGCGGGCACACCAAATATTGCGGGAGCTATCGCACTCGGGGCAGCTATTGACTACCTTGAGGCAATAGGAATGGACAATATTCATCGGTATGAGCAAGAGCTTGTAGCTTATGTGATGCCTAAACTAAAAGCGATTGAAGGTTTGGAAGTTTATGGTCCAGAAGCTGTTGAAGAGCGCAGTGGTGTGATTGCCTTTAATATCCGAGGACTTCATCCTCACGATTTGGCGACAGCTTTGGATATGGAAGGTGTGGCTGTACGCGCTGGGCATCATTGCGCACAGCCTTTGCTTAATTACCTTGGTCAAGCTTCAACAGCACGCGCAAGTTTTTATATTTATAATACAAAAGCAGACTGCGATAAACTGGTGGATGCTCTTTTGAAGACAAAAGAGTTTTTCGGCTTATAGTATTCAAAAAAACGGAGAAAAAGAATGGCACTTTCAAAATTAGATAATTTATACCGTGCAGTAATTCTTGATCACTCTTCTGCGCCACGTCATGCAGGTGAATTACAACAGGCTTGTGTTGTTGATTTAAATAATCCAACCTGTGGAGACGTCATTCGCTTGACTGTTGCGTTTACAGAAGATAAGATTAGCGATATTGCCTTTAGCGGGCACGGTTGTACAATTTCAACAGCATCTGCCTCAATGATGACGGAAGCTGTGATTGGCAAGACAAAAGCCGAAGCTTTGGAATTGGCAAAGATTTTTTCAGAAATGGTGACAGGACACGTTGAAGAAGCGCAGGAGCGTTTAGGAGATGCACAATTCCTTGCAGGAGTGTCGAAATTTCCGCAGCGAGTAAAATGTTCAACGCTAGCCTGGAATGCCCTGAAAAAAGCGATTGAGACAGATGGTACCGCGACTGTATCTGAATCTCACTAAAATGCAAATAAAGAGAGGAAAATAATGACAGAAGAAGTTCCAGTATTAGAAGAATATAAATTTGGTTTTCATGATAATGCTGAATTAGTCATGTCTACAGGAACAGGTCTGACAGAAGATGTGATACGTACAATGTCGGCCGCAAAAGAAGAACCAGAATGGATGCTGGATTTCCGCCTCAAGTCCTTCGAAGCCTTCAAAAAATTAGATCTCCCAGAATGGGGGCCTGATTTATCAGACATTGATTTTGATGATGTGGTTTATTACCAAAAACCTACCGATAAACCTGCCCGTACTTGGGAAGAAGTTCCTGATGAAATTAAGGAAACCTTTGAAAAAATTGGTATCCCAGAAGCAGAGCGTGCTTACCTAGCAGGAGCATCAGCACAGTATGAGTCAGAAGTTGTTTATCACAACATGAAGGAAGAATTTGAAAAACTTGGTATCGTCTTTACCGATACCGATTCTGCTCTGAAAGAATATCCGGAGCTTTTCAAAAAATACTTTGCAAAGCTCGTGCCACCAACAGACAATAAATTAGCTGCTTTGAATTCAGCAGTTTGGTCTGGAGGAAGTTTCGTTTATGTGCCTAAAGGGGTAAAATGTGAAATTCCTATCCAAGCCTATTTCCGTATTAATAACGAAAAGTCTGGTCAGTTTGAACGTACTTTAATCATTGTTGATGAAGGTGCTTCTATCCAATATGTGGAAGGTTGTACTGCACCAACATATTCATCAGCCAGCTTGCATGCTGCTGTTGTTGAAATCTTCTGTGAAGAAGGCGGATATATGCGTTATTCAACCATTCAAAACTGGTCAGATAATGTCTATAACTTGGTAACAAAACGAGCCAAAGCAGAGGCAAATGCAACTGTGGAATGGATTGATGGTAACTTAGGCTCACGTGTCTCTATGAAGTATCCAGCTGTCTATTTAGACGGTCCTGGCGCACGTGGTACAATGCTTTCAATCGCCTTTGCTAACGCAAATCAAGAGCAAGATACAGGTGCCAAAATGATTCATAATGCACCAAATACAAGCTCATCGATTATTTCTAAATCCATTTCTAAATCTGGTGGAGCTGTAAATTATCGTGGACAAGTAACCTTCAACAAAAACTCTGCACATTCTAAATCACATATTGAATGTGACACGATTATTATGGATGATATTTCAAAATCAGATACAATTCCATTTAATGAGATTCATAACTCACAAGTTGCCTTGGAACATGAAGCCAAAGTATCTAAAATCTCAGAAGAACAGTTATACTATTTGATGAGCCGTGGTTTAACAGAAAAAGAAGCCACAGATATGATTGTGATGGGCTTTATTGAACCCTTTACTAAAGAACTCCCAATGGAGTACGCAGTAGAACTCAACCGATTGATTTCTTACAGCATGGAGGGTTCAATCGGTTAATTGTTTCTTAGTGCCTTTATAACAGGCTTTACGGTTATTTTGCTTTGTTACAAGAAGACAATGGGGCACAGAAGGGGCATAAAAATAAAAATCGTAAAATACAGTGCTACCAATAAATCCAACAATAATAAAAAGTGCCCCTTTAATTTTATGAGGGGCACTTTTTATTTTAATTCATTTAACTTTTTAACTATATCAACTTTGACAGATTTGGTAACGTGTGAGTAAATGCTTAGAGTAGTTTTATAATCTGTGTGTCCTACTCTTTCCATTGCAGCATTCAGCGGGATACCTAATTCTGCAAGTAGGGCAACATGTGAGTGACGAAAAATATGCGAAGTTAAATGTTTATTGATTTTTGCTTTTTCTGCTGCTCGCCGTATCACTACATTTAAAGTATCTAAATCAATTGCTGAACCATTAACACTAAAGAATATATAATTATTTTTATTGAAATCTTTCCCTTTGACTGATCTATTAAGTTCCAGTAACTCCAGTTGTGATTCAATTATTTTAATAATATTATCTGGAATCGTTATTGTCCTGTAGGAAAAATCTGTCTTTGGAGTTGTTTTTATCTTCAATGCTCGATCATATGTTCCATTTATTGTTATTAGACCATTCTCTAAATCAATATCTTTAGTAGTTAAAGCAGCAGTTTCTCCATATCTTGCTCCAGTATAGGCCATAAATTCTACGAAGTTTGCTAAATGATCTACTCTTGGAGTAATCCTAAGTATTTTTAATAATTGTTTTATTTCGCTTAATTCAAGGTAACTCTCTCTTTTTTCTTGGACTTCTTCAAATGATTTTACTTTTTTTGGAGATTTAACATAACTTGCTTCGTTTTTATCAAGATATCCCATACGTACACCAAAATCAAGAATAGAATGGAATCGTTTTTTGAAACCATTATAGTAACTATAAGCATAGCCCTCATCCATCATTTCGTTAACTAACTTTTGAATTGTTCTGCGTGTAATATTTCTTGCGGGGGTAGACTTAGGGATATTATCCTTTATTCTATTATCGTGAGCAATTAGACCACGCTTTGAAGAATCTTTAACTGTTGGGGACCAGTTCTTGAAATACTCTTCATATAGTTCCCAAAAAGTAATGTTACTTACATCATCATCTTTTACGTGCTTATCAATCTTTTCCTGGAGAAGACGTTGTGCCTCCTTTTGTGCCCTTGAAGTGTTTTTGTCGAGTGTAATTGACACTTTCTTTAACTTTTCGGTTAAAGGGTCCCGATATCTCTCAAAATATTTATATTTACCATTTTGTAAAGCTTCTACCCACATTTGATTTCTACTCCTTTTTTCTGTAAAATAGAGTACAAGAAAACTTCACGAATAACGTGGTTTTCACATACTAATTTTTTAAATCCGTCCTGCGACTCGCCAAAGTTTAGGGCGGTTTTTTTATTTGCTTTTTATTTGTAAATTGTTTATAATAGCTTTAAAGATAACTTGTGAAGGATATCCGCTGGGTCCCAAAATGGGGTAAGTGCTTTATTGAAGCATTGAGCAGTCCTATGTGCCTGGGGTTATCTCTTTTTATTTGCCTTCTTTAGATTCTCAATAATATTTTGAGGATCTTTTTTTATTTCTGAAATTATAAATTCAGCAGCTTGTTGAGAATATGAATAGGTCTCATTTTTTCCAACAATGTGCTTGAAAGAATATTGTTCGTTATTTTTTATATCATAAAATTTTATAAACAATCCAAGAGTGTAACTACTGAAGATATTTTTACTTCCAGAGCTAGTTTTATATGTAAAGGGTATTTTACGCTTTTGCAAACGGACTTGAACTTCTTTTACTAAATTTTCAAAAGAATACTTATGCGTCTCGCTAGGGTCTTTATATTTTGTAATAGTATTTACAGATTGTGTAGAATTTTTATCAATCTTAAAAGTGAAATCCGCTTTTTCTTTCGACTTAACTTGGTAAAAGTTATGCTGAATTGCTATAGAAAATTTATCTGATGGATAAAGTTCGGTGGTTGTTTCAATATCATTTTTTTGAAAAATAAATCTTTGGGCGACTTCAGGAGAATATTTCAATTTTATTTGCTCATTTGTTAGTGGCTCCATAGTTGCTGATAGAGTTAAAAAATTTTGTGGAACGTGTTTTGTAATGTCTCTGTCGTGGAAACGAAGAAGTTGCTCAGAAAATGAAAGAACATTTGATTGAAAAAGTGGAGCATATATCACTTCATAGTCTTCAGTAATAAAATGAGTGCTCGTATTTCTCAAAATAACCAGTTTTTCTAAATTGATTCTTAATGGTTGTGTTTTATTTGGATAAACTTGATTTATCACGTTTTCTAAACTTAAAGTTCTATCAGGATTATCTTTAAAGTAAATGCTCTTTCCATCGTCCAACATTTTTGCTTTAAGCATCAGTTCCCATGCGTTACAAATAAAGAAGGAGAACCCTTCAATCTATAATTAATTGTGGGTTTATTGTAAATCTCAAGACCCATGATAAATGCTTCAATACTTTTATCAACTAGTTTTTTTGAAAGTTCTCCGGTCATTTTATCTCCCTACTTTTTAGCTTGATAGCACATATATTCTTTATTTAAACAAATTCCAAAAAGAAAATGTAGTTTTTTTATAAGCTTTATTATAAACTGCTTTTTTAGGATTTTTAATTGCTCCAGTTCCTTTTTTGCCATAAGTGGGAACTGGAGCTTTTTTTATTTGCCTTTTAACCTTCCCAGTCGTTTGAGCTTTGATGCTTTTTTTAATACTGGGTGTTCTCATTCCGAATTTCATAGTCACTCCTTTTAACAGGCATAATCTAGATGCAAAACAGTTTTAAATATTTTAACGGCTGCATCATACTCTTCGTATGGCAAATTATATGCTTCAAGAAATTGATAAGTATTGATTTGTTCCACAACATCAAAATGCGAGATATAGTCAATAACACATTCCTTGAGGGACATTTTGCTATAGTCTTTTACCTGGCTATCCTCTTTGTTTAATTCTTTTATAACTTCTGCGTTTACTTTACAAAGAAGAGAAAAAGAAGTATCGCAAGGGCAGCCAGATATTTCGATGAACCTTTGAAAAAGATTAAAGCTCCCACCTTCAGTTATGAATATATCCCATAGAAAGAGAATAGCTTCTTTATTAGTCCTTTTTTCTTGAGGACTTGTAGTGTCACATTCTCCTAGGCGATAAGAATCATTGTTCTTAATATGTATTAATTCATGGCATAGCTTAAATGCTTTAACCGTACTGGGATTAAAAATTGTTATCTTTTTTCTATTGTTAGTTACAGCGTCCAAAGGAAAAGAGTTGTCTCCGATAACTTCAATTCCAAATTTTTCTATTTCAAGGATTATACGCTCTATTAGTTCCTGTTCGTTCATAGAGCCCCCGATTAGTCTTCAAGACGTTTACCTAAAATAAGTTTTAATGCAGATTTCACCTCATCAGTAAGTGGTTTACCATCAAAAGATACCCATTCATCCCAATCAACTTTACTTTCATCTACTAGATCAGCAAGATCTACAGGTTCTTTATTTCCTGCGTTTTCTTCACGACCTAGAAGATAATCAACTGAAACATGAAAATAATCTGCTACTTTTGCTAAGTGTTCTGCTGAAGGAGATTTTTTACTTTTTAAGTTGTAAAAGTAATTTGGACTAAATCCAAGATCACTTGCAACTTTTTGGAGTGATTTGCCTTGTCTATCAGCAAGTTCTTTTATTCTATCAAATGTAGTCATATCAAGCCTTTCAAAGGTATGACAAAAAATAATTCACTTTTTCGTGATATTTCGCTTGACAAATATAACTCGAAAGAGTAAAATAGTTTTTGTAAAGATAAATTATATTTCTGATAAAGAAAACCTAAAATACTTAATGAACACAGCCGGCAAGCAAGTTTTATTAAGTGTTTAATAGGCTCTTTAACTATTCCTTTATTTTACTCGTTCGTGAGAAAAAAGTCAAGCGTAAACATATAATAATATAAAAATTCTTTATAAAAACTTTATTTAGATAAAAAGGAGGGATTATGACACAAGAAAAATTTGAGCGCTATCGTAAAGCCGTAGAGGAATTGAAAAAGAAGAAAGGTTATACAAATGCTTTTCTAGCAAGTATTGCTTCTGAAAAAGCAGATTCAAAAATTCCTGCAAGCCGTATGTCTGGACTAATGTCAAATTTGTAGACAGAAAAAAGTGTTAATTGATTGAATTAAAGTAATTTTCTTCTTTCTGATTAGGAGTGAGTCCAAGATTAGCCGAATGTGGGTTGTAATTGTTATAAAAATTCTCAATATATTCAAAGCAATCTAATTGAACCTGTTTCATATTTTGATAATTTTTTCGGTTGATTTGTCTATGCTTCAAATACTTGAAAAATGCTTCAGTAACGGCATTATCATAAGGATATCCAGGCTTAGAAAAAGAATGCATGATATTATTGTCATCAATTATTTTTCTAAATTCAATGGCCTTAAATTGTGAACCTTGGTCAGAATGGAAGAGAAGTGTTCCTTCAATCTTTCTTTTATTAAGTGCTAATTCTAGAGTGTCACATGCTAACTTTGCATCGATACGATGACTGAGTTTCCAAGCAATACATTTTCTAGAGTAGAGATCAAGTATAGCGCAGAGATAGACATGTTTCTTATATCCGATAGAAATATAGGTGAAGTCTGTTGTCCATACTTGATTTGGTTGGTCAGGATTAAATTCTTGCTTGAGTAAGTTCTGAGGGTACGTTTTTTGAACTTCTTTAAGTGAGCGTTTTGGCTTAACGGTTGCCATTTTAGGGAGCGCCATATTCTTCATGAGACGGTAAATTCTTCCTTCAGAGATTTTTGTATCATAGTCTCTTTGAAGAATGACCTTGATAGACTTCACACCAAGTCTTTTGTTTGCTTTGGTATAAATTTGAAGTATTTGTTTTCTATAAATTTGATTATCCAGTTCTCTTTTTGAGGGCTTATGTTTTAAAAATTTATAGTAAGTAGAACGATTGACATGTAAAACACGACACAAGGTTGTTGTGGCGTGTTCAAAGCGTAACCGATAGACAGCGAGGAGTCTTACTTTAAGTTTTGCATGAATATGGCACTTGCTTTTTTTAAGATGAGGTTCTCCTCTTCAAGCTGTGCATTACGTTTTTGTAGGTCTTGTATTTGTTTGGCAGTAAGTACAGAATTATCTTCGAGTTTAACTTGAGAATACTGTTTGATCCATTTAGAAAGTGCTGTTTGAGATACACCATAGTCTTTACAGAGTTCAGACTGAGTTTTTCCAGTTTGATAAAGATTGACAAGGGATTGTTTGAATTCTTCATCGTAGCGTTTAGATTTTGACATAGGATGTCCTTTCGTTTTCATGTCTTTTAAAACAGATTATAACACATAAAGTTCTGTCTACTTTTATAGTATACATCCAGAGTGCGCTTTTAATTCAAGAAAAATTAGATAAAGCTTTAGATGAAGATGAAGAATTAAATACTCTTTTATCCAATAAAAGAGAATTTGATAGGTGGTGGCCTTCAGAAGATGAGCTTGTTAAAAAAGCATTGTCTATATATTATAAAAAGAAATGGACGTGGAATGGAGTTGCTCTTGATATAGGTACAGATCGTTCAACCATCTTTAGAAGGCTGGATGAGTTGAAGAGCAGATTAAGTCCTTATATTATTTGGTAAATAAAATAAAGTGAAAATGTATGCGACTTTTATGCAACAAACTTGCGACTTTTTACTTATATTTTAATGCGATAATAGTAACATGAACAATTCGGTAAAACACAAATAACATGTTCGGTTGAATTAAGAGTACTGAAATTGTTTCATACCAAGATAACTCAGAGGCCTCTATTTTATCTTAAAAGAATAAAAAATAAAGGAGGTAGGAAATGGCAGACTTATTGGCATTAGCATCAGCTAAGCTTGGTCAAACTGTAGACATGGATGGCATGTATGGTGGTCAATGTATGGACTTGATTGTCTACGTTGTTCAGACTGCATATGGTGTTCATATGGGCGGTAACGCTATTGATACAGGGAGCGCAAGTAATATTGCTGCTTTGCAAAATGCAGGAGTAAAAGTTCAACGTATTACAAATCGTAGCCAACTTCAACGAGGAGACATTGTAGTCTTTTCAGATGGAGGTTACGGTCACGTTGCAATCGTCGAAGAACCTACACACCCAACACTTGTTCAACAAAATATCAATGGACGACAATATGTAACACGTGACAGTTTTGCATGGTCAGATTACTATGGCTTGTCGTTTGCATACGGATTACGTTTAGGAGATTCTACTCCAAAACCTGATCCAGATCCAGAGGAGGAAATAGAAATGCTTAAATTATTTAGAGTTAATGAAGGACATAAATCACTTCGTGTTATGAATACTGCTACAGGTAAATCAATTGCAGTAGATGGTACAGGAGCTGCAGCTTTACGTGCATTCCTTAAAGATGAGCCAACAATTGAACGTGCTCAACTTGATACTTTGAATGTTATTTTGGGCAAGATTTCTTAATTGAAATATTGATCCAATATTTTAGTCGAATAACTTGAAGCTTCAAGCTATTCGTGAAAAAACTGAACATGATGAAATCAATCTCGTGTTCAGTTTTTTATTTGGGGATTTAGCTCAGTTGGATAGAGCATTCGCCTTCTAAGCGAACGGTTAGTGGTTCGAATCCGCTAATCCCTATAGCAGGTACTTACAGGGAGTGCCTGACTCTAGAAAATACTTATAAACACTATCCTGTTAAAGCTGTCAGAAATGGCGGCTTTTTATATTGATGAAAGGAGACTTATGCCAATATTAGAAAATGCAAGACACGAAAAATTTGTTCAATGCCTGATTGCTGGCATGAGCCAACGGAAATCATATAGAGAAGCATTTAAACAATCGTCAAGATGGAAAGATGAAACAGTAGATTCTAAAGCTTCAAATTTGTTTAAGACAGGCAAGGTTCAGACAAGGTATAAAGAACTTCAAGAAGAAGCTCAAGATGCTGCGATTATGACACGTAAAGAGCGAATGGTAGCTTTATCGAACATAGCACAAAACGCTGAAAAAGAAGCTGATATGATTAAAGCAATAGACACACTTAATAAGATGGATGGTGACTATACTAGTAAGGTAGAGCTATCTGGGGAAGTAAAAACTAATCCTTTTGCTGAATTAAGTGTGGACGAGCTTAGAAAGTTGGCAAGTAGAGATGGATAAGATTGCGCTAGGGGCTAAAATTGAGCTGGCTAGGCGCTTTTTCTTTGACTATTGTAATTTGATTATGCCCAGCTTTTATAAGCGAGACAGAGCATATTTGGTCTCTGTGTGTAATGAATTTCAATCCTTTTTAAATGATGATGAACACGATGTATTAGTTTTAAATATGCCACCACGTCACGGAAAGTCTCTTTCGCTTGGCCGCTTTGTTGAATGGATTCTGGGGAATGACCATTCAAAGAAAATTATGACTGGATCATATAACGAAACCTTATCCACAGTTTTTTCTAAAAATGTACGTAACACTATTCAAGAGACTAAAGCAGATGTGAATAAGATTGTTTATTCAGATATATTTGATGCCAAAATAAAATTTGGTGATGGTGCAATGAACCTTTGGAGTTTGGAAGATGGTTATAATAACTATCTCGCAACTTCTCCAACAGGTACTGCGACAGGTTTTGGTGCTGATATTATTATCATTGATGATGTTATCAAAAATGCTGAGGAGGCAAACAACGTAGCAGTCTTAGATAAGCACTGGGAATGGTTTGTTAATACCATGCTTTCACGTTTGGAATCAGGCGGTAAGATAATTATTAACATGACACGTTGGCACAGTGAAGACTTGGCAGGACGAGCTTTGAGAGAGTTACCTCAAAATGGTTACAGAGTGAAGCATGTTAATCTTAAAGCCTATAACGAACAAACAAACGAAATGCTCTGTGATGATGTACTTACTTTGGAAGATTATAAACGAAAAGTAAAGACAATGGGCCCAGATATTGCAAGTGCCAACTACCAACAAGAACCAATTGATATTAAAGGTCGCTTGTATGGAGAGTTTAAAACTTATCAATCACGCTCAAACTACATTAAGATTTGGAATTACTGTGATACTGCAGACACTGGTAAAGACTATCTTTGCTCTATTGTATGGGGAGAAACCTCAGACGGCTTTGCGGATGTCCTGGATGTTGTTTACACACAAAAACCAATGGAGTACACAGAAAAAGCAGTAGCTCAACAGTTAATCACTCATAAAGTAAATGTATCAAGGATCGAGCGCAACAATGGTGGTCGGTCTTTTGCTCGTTCAGTACGAGAAAAGATACAAGGAAATGTAGCTTGTGCAGTAGAGGACTTCTATCAAGGAAATAACAAAGAAGCCCGCATTTATTCAAACAGCTATTGGATTGAGCAGCACGTACGTTTTCCGAGTGACTGGCGTACACGTTTTCCAGAATACTACCAAGCTATGACAACTTACCAAAAAGAAGGTAAAAACAAACATGATGATGCACCAGATGCAACAACGGGTATTGCTGAGTCTATGAATGGTAAGCAAAAAGCCAAATTAAAATCATTCCAAGGAGGATTATAGTTGGACATTAAACCAATTAAACTCATGACTTTTTCAAAAGATGGAGAAATTACTCCTGAGGTGGTGAAAGAGTTTATAGAAAAACATAAAGAAGAAATTGCACGCTATCAGTATTTAATAAATATGTATAAAGGCATTATGGATATCGCTTCTCAGAAAAAGAAGGATGATTGGAAGCCTGACAACCGCTTAGCTGTGAATTTTCCAAAATATATTGTTGATACTTTTACAGGTTATTTTAATGGGATACCTGTTAAGAAATCACATAAAGATTCTAAAGTGCTAGAAAAGCTGCAGTCATTTGATAATTTAAATGATATGGAAGATGAAGAATCAGAACTTGCTAAGGTGGCATGTATTTATGGCCGGGCTTATGAGTTACTTTATCAAGATGAAGCTACACAAACAAACGTTATTTATAACACTCCTGAAAATATGTTTATGGTATATGATGACTCAATCAAAGAAGAACCTTTGTTTGCGGTGAGATATGGTATTGATGATGACGGAAAAATTCAAGGAGAAGTTTATACATTACTTGAGACGATTGAAATTAATGGGGAGGCTAGCGATTTAAGTTTTGGAGATAGAACTTACAATCCTTATCCAGAACTGCCTGTTGTTGAGTTTTATTTTAACGAAGAGAGAATGAGTATCTTTGAATCTGTAATCTCTCTAGTTAACGCTTTTAACAAAGCTATTAGTGAGAAAGCAAATGATGTGGAATATTTTAGTGACCAATACATGGCTTTTCTTGGCGCTGAGGTAGACATAGAAGATTTAAAAAATATTCGAAGCAACCGAGTCATTAATTACTATGCACGAGATCCTGAAGGAGCAAATAAGGTTGATGTTAAGTTTCTTGAAAAGCCTGATAGCGATGCTCAAACAGAAAATCTATTGAATCGATTAGAAAAATTAGTTTTCCTTACAAGTATGGTTGCAAATATCTCAGATGAATCTTTTGGATCATCAAGTGGTGTTGCATTGGCTTATAAGTTGCAAGCTATGAGTAACCTTGCTTTATCTTTTCAACGGAAGTTTCAGTCTTCACTCAATAAGCGTTATAAATTATTTTGTAGTCTAACGACTAATGAAGCTGGGAAAGACTCATGGAAAGATATTGAGTACTCGTTTACTCGTAATGAGCCTAAAGATATCAAAGAACAAGCTGAGACAGCTACACTGCTTATGGGAGTGGCAAGTGAAGAAACTGATTTAAGCGTTTTATCTGTTGTTCCTGATGTGAAGACAGAAATAGAGCGAATTAATAAAGAAAAAGCTGATAAACCAGTGTTTGATACTGATAAAAAAGTGACGGAGGCAAGTGATGAGCAAAATTAAAGTGGAAGCTATTGTTAAACAGCGTTTAATCTATAAATTAAATATTTTAAAGATTAGAATCGTATCACTTTTCAACAAACGATTGGCAGCTAAAATGACAGAAAAACTTTTAGACGATATTGGAAAAAATTTCAAAAAATATTTTCACTGTAAGGTCAAATCATAAAGGAGTAATTTATGAAAACTCCAGATTATTGGATAAAGCGTGAAAAAGCGTGGCAAGCTCAACAGATTAAAGATGATAAAAAACGTATGACACAAATCATGGATAAACTTTTTGATGCACAAGAAGCCATTCAAAAAGAAATCAATGCGAATTGGCAGAACTTTGCGAATAGCCAAGGTATCTCAGTAAGTGAAGCTATGAAACGTGCAGACAAAATGGATGTTCAATCTTTTGGGAGAAAAGCTAAGAAGTATGTGGAAGAAAAAGACTTCTCACACAAAGCAAATCAAGTTTTAAAACTTTACAATCTTACAATGCGAGTGAACCGATTGGAGTTATTAAAAGCAAACATAGGATTAGAGCTTATTGCTGTCTTTGATGAACTTGATAAGTACTTCTCTAACAAGTTGACTGGAGTAGCATTAAACGAGTTTGAAAGACAAGCAGGCATTCTTGGTTTAACCGTCCCAAAAGATGGATATACTACCTTAATAGAAACAGTGCTTAAGGGAAGTTTTAATGTGGAGGGCTTTGCTAGTTTTTCGGATAAGCTATGGCAATATCAATTTGAATTAAAAGCAGATATTGAAAAACTTCTCATTAGATCCGTAACAAGTGGTATTAATCCTAAAGAATTATCTCCACAACTTAAGAAATTGATGACTGAAGCAGGACGAGAGAATGCAACATATAACGCAAATCGTTTACTCGTTTCAGAGACTACACGTATTCAAACAGCTATTCAAGAAGAAAGTTATAAAAGAGCTTCTATTGAAGAATATGAATATATTGCGGAGCCTGATGCATGTCCTGTTTGTGGTGCCTTAAATGGCAAAATATTTAAGCTAACCGACATGAGTCCAGGAATTAATGCACCAAATATGCATCCGTGGTGCAAATGTAGTACTGCTCCACACGTCGATGATAAGTCTTTCTGGGACAGTTTACTAAAGCGTGGAGTAATCAACCAAGATGATTATAAACAAGCTTTTGAGGATAGGGCAGAAGCTGATAGAGCAATTAAGAAATTACAATTGAAAAGGAAGAAAGGTGACGGTTTCTCTTACTAAATTGAGTGAAATAATAAATCATCAGATGTTATTTTTATCTTATTTTGCTATTATATTTTAGTGAGGAGAAAAAATGGACAATAAAAAAGGAAAAAATATTTTTAAGAAACTATGGTTCTGTCTGGTGGTAATAGCAATGGTATTGTTGATTTTATTTTTACCTGTCCTATCTGATGTATATGCACTTTTAGTACAATATAAAGTAAATCCAAAAATGATTAATTTAAATAGATTAGAGCTTTTAAAGATATTTTTATCATTAATCGGTCCATATCTGACATATCTGGTTTTTAATAATACTGTTAGTATTCAAGAACAGGCTAAAAATGATAGAACAAATGATAAAAAAGAAGATGAGAAAAGAAGAAAACTTGATGATGCAAATAGAGAATTTTATAGTTTGTTAGATCTATTTAAAAAAGAACAGGAAAAGACGGAAACAAAAGACTCTATAGAAAGAATATTTGAAACCGTAAAGGATAAAAAGTCGGAAGAGTTTCAAGATATTGGTATTATTATAAAGCGTTATACTGAAAACTATAAAATAACAAGCTCCTATTTTAAAATAGTTCATAGAATTTTGAAAAATTTAAATAGAAGACTTGATGAAGAACAGATAGGTAAAGGGGAGTATCGAAATTATATTGGGATTTTAAGAGCGCAGCTATCTTCTGTTGAACTTGTTGTGATACTCGTAAACAGTCTATTTATAAAGCGAGGATTAGGACTAGGGATTGAATTAATTGGAACAAATTTATTTGGAGATGAAAGAGATTTTAAAGTTAATCAGCATTTTGATATTCCTGAAGGACTAGTTACATTAGAGTTTTTATCGATATTTGTTAATGATAAAGAAGGAAATAATATAATGAGGAGAAAACAGTATGAAGAAAAGCTAGAAAAGATAGATGATATAGAAGAATATGAAAGCATAAATGACTTTCGATCATTTATAAAGTAAAAGTGAAAAAACCGTCTGGGTTACAGTCGGTTTTTTCTTATGTCCAAGCGTGATGACATTAAAAGCTTCGGAAGTGCAAGCATTTATCCACGTTAAAAGATATGGAAGGAGCATCGCTATGAAAAACAAACAATTATTGCCTTTAAACTTGCAATTGTTCGCAGAGGGTCAAGATGGAGGTGAAGGTGGAACGGGAACTGGCCAAGCCACTCCACCAGAATTTAAACTAGAAAATCTAACCGATGAACAATTAGCAGCAGTCAAAGAAAAATTTGGACTTAAAGATGATAATGATGTTGATTCTATTGTGAAGTCTAAACGTTCACGCTGGCAAAAAGAAGCTGAAGCTGAGAAGCAAGAAGCAGAAAAACTAGCAAAAATGAACAAAGACGAAAAAGAAGAACATGAACGCAAAAAACTTGAAGCTCGTATTGCAGAATATGAGCGCAAGGAAAACTTGCGGGAAATGTCTAAAGTAGCTGGAACTATGCTGAAAGAGCAAGAAATCCGTACCACTGAAGCTGTGTTGAATATCTTAGTTTCAGAAGATGCGGACAAAACGAAAGCAGCAGTCAAAGAATTTGCGGATTATATCAAAGAAGAGCGCAAACTTTGGGAAGTAGAACGCAATACAGGTAAAACGCCTAATAAAGTCCCAAACAATACAGGAACTTCAAGTATTGCGGAAGCTCAAAAAGCACTTAACGAACACCGAATTATTAAATAGGAGAATAAAAATGAAAAAACAATTACTTAATCTTAATTTACAACACTTTGCATTTGATCCAGACAATGTGACAATGCAATCTGCCAAGACAGGGTCAATTCCTAAAAATCAATCTACAGAAATTATCACATCAGTGAAGAATGACTCTGCAGCTATGCGCTTAGCTAAGGCTGTGCCAATGACAAAACCAGTCGAAGAATTTACTTTCATGACTGGTGTCGGTGCTTACTGGGTTGGCGAAGGCGAGCGTATTGAAACAAGCAAACCATCTTTTGTAAAAGCTGAACTTGCTTCTAAAAAGATGGCTGTAATCATCCCAACGACTAAAGAAAATCTGAACTACTCAGTAACAAACTTCTTTGAATTGATGAAAGCAGAAATCGCAGAAGCTTTCTATAAGAAATTTGACCAAGCTGTATTTGGTGGAATTGAAACACCATATAAATTCAGTGTATTAAAAGCTGCAACTGATGCAGGAAACATAATCACAGAAACAGCAAATAAATATGACGACTTCAACGAAGCAATCGCATCAATTGAAGATAACGATTTGGAGCCAAATGGTATTGCCACAACTCGTTCACAACGTCGTAAATATCGTGCAACCAAAGATGAAAATAAACTTCCAATCTTCAATACTGCTAACTCTAACGGTGTTGATGATATCCTTGGTTTGCCTATTGCTTATACTCCTAAAGGGTCATTTGGAACAGGGGACACTGCTCCATTGGAATTGATTGCTGACTGGAACTATGCATACTACGGAATTCTAAAAGGTATTGAATATGAAATTCTTACTGAAGCTACTCTTACAACCGTTGTGGATGAAAATGATAAACCTATTAACTTAGCAGAACGTGATATGGCTGCAATTAAAGCTACGTTTGAGCTTGGGTTCATGACTGTTAAAGATGAAGCATTTGCTGTAGTAAAAAAAGCATAGCCCCTACGGGTGTAACGTTGAATAAAACAACATTATCACTCGCAGTTGGGGCAAACGAAACGTTAACAGCAACAATAACACCAGAAAATGCAGAAGATAAGTCGGTTCAATTTGCATCAAGTGATACATCGATTGCAACAGTAACACCAATTCAAGGAAAAGTTACAGCAGTTGCAGAAGGTACAGCGACAATTACAGTTACAACATCAAATGGTAAAACAGCAACTTGTGAAGTCACAGTAACTCCTGCAGGATAGGGAGGTGTATATGTCATTAACCGAGGATATAAAAAGCCTACTTAGTGGAACACCAGATGACCGTTTAAAAATCATTGAAAAAAGAACTCGCGAACGACTGCTTATCATCATTGGTTCTAGCGAAAAAGAAGTTTATCCAGAGCTTGATTATATTGTTATGGACGTTGTTTTAAAACGATTCAATAGAATTGGTCAAGAGGGGATGCAGTCTTACTCACAAGAGGGACTAAGTATGACATTTGCAGAATCTGACTTTGATGAGTGGACTAATGTCAAATTTGTAGACAGAAAAAAGTGTTAATTGATTGAATTAAAGTAATTTTCTTCTTTCTGATTAGGAGTGAGTCCAAGATTAGCCGAATGTGGGTTGTAATTGTTATAAAAATTCTCAATATATTCAAAGCAATCTAATTGAACCTGTTTCATATTTTGATAATTTTTTCGGTTGATTTGTCTATGCTTCAAATACTTGAAAAATGCTTCAGTAACGGCATTATCATAAGGATATCCAGGCTTAGAAAAAGAATGCATGATATTATTGTCATCAATTATTTTTCTAAATTCAATGGCCTTAAATTGTGAACCTTGGTCAGAATGGAAGAGAAGTGTTCCTTCAATCTTTCTTTTATTAAGTGCTAATTCTAGAGTGTCACATGCTAACTTTGCATCGATACGATGACTGAGTTTCCAAGCAATACATTTTCTAGAGTAGAGATCAAGTATAGCGCAGAGATAGACATGTTTCTTATATCCGATAGAAATATAGGTGAAGTCTGTTGTCCATACTTGATTTGGTTGGTCAGGATTAAATTCTTGCTTGAGTAAGTTCTGAGGGTACGTTTTTTGAACTTCTTTAAGTGAGCGTTTTGGCTTAACGGTTGCCATTTTAGGGAGCGCCATATTCTTCATGAGACGGTAAATTCTTCCTTCAGAGATTTTTGTATCATAGTCTCTTTGAAGAATGACCTTGATAGACTTCACACCAAGTCTTTTGTTTGCTTTGGTATAAATTTGAAGTATTTGTTTTCTATAAATTTGATTATCCAGTTCTCTTTTTGAGGGCTTATGTTTTAAAAATTTATAGTAAGTAGAACGATTGACATGTAAAACACGACACAAGGTTGTTGTGGCGTGTTCAAAGCGTAACCGATAGACAGCGAGGAGTCTTACTTTAAGTTTTGCATGAATATGGCACTTGCTTTTTTTAAGATGAGGTTCTCCTCTTCAAGCTGTGCATTACGTTTTTGTAGGTCTTGTATTTGTTTGGCAGTAAGTACAGAATTATCTTCGAGTTTAACTTGAGAATACTGTTTGATCCATTTAGAAAGTGCTGTTTGAGATACACCATAGTCTTTACAGAGTTCAGACTGAGTTTTTCCAGTTTGATAAAGATTGACAAGGGATTGTTTGAATTCTTCATCGTAGCGTTTAGATTTTGACATAGGATGTCCTTTCGTTTTCATGTCTTTTAAAACAGATTATAACACATAAAGTTCTGTCTACTTTTATAGTATACATCCAGACTGGTCGAAATATAACGGCTATCAAGGAAACTTTGGTTATGCCAATGACAAGTTCTCAATTGCTCAGATTGGGGGAACTTATGGTGGTTATTACGTAGACCAGTTGACTTATAACAGTCAAGTTCAAAATACAATGGCACAAGGAAAACGTGCGCACACTTATATTTGGTATCAAGTAGGCGGGTCTATTGAACTTTCAAAAGGCGTGCTTGACCGATACTTGCCACAAATTGCAACACCAAAGGGCTCTATTGTCGCTCTTGATTATGAGAGTGGTGCGAGTGGAAGTAAGCAGGCGAACACAGATGCTATTCTTTATGGAATGCGACGTGTGAAAGAAGCAGGATATACACCAATGTATTACAGCTACAAGCCTTATACATTAGCCCACGTTGATTACAAACGCATTATTAAAGAGTTTCCTGGATCACTTTGGATTGCGGAATATCCAAACTATGAAGTAACTCCAACACCAAACTGGAATTTCTTCCCAAGCATGGATGATATTGGTATTTTCCAATTTACTTCTACTTATGTGGCAGGTGGATTAGATGGTAATATTGACCTTACAGGTATCACAGACAATGGATATGATGGAAAAGTACCAGATCCTCTACCTACACCAAATCCAACTCCAGAGCCTACTCCAGCACCAAGTCCGAGCAAGAAAACTCACATTGTACAATATGGCGACACTTTGAGCAGCATTGCTTACAGTTGGGGTACAAGCTGGCAAGAATTGGCCCGTCAGAACGCTTTGAGTAATCCTAACCTTATTTATGCAGGTCAAGCAATCAGCTACTCAGGTGGCTCAAATGCGGCAGCAGGCGGAACTTATACAGTACAATATGGAGATAATCTCTCCGTTATTGCACAACGTTTAGGCACAACTGTGCAGCACCTTGTTTCAAGTAATGGGATTCAAAATCCTGACTTGATTTATGCAGGTCAAACTATAAATTACTAAATAGAAAACTTACCTAGTCAACATGACTAGGTTTTTTTATTTGAAGGTTGATTAAAAATAATAATTTCGCTATTATTAAAGAAGCGTGTGTTTCGAGCACAAATACTATTTTATATGAGGGAATTCTTACCGTGAAACAAAAACTAAACAGGTATATTGAGAAACGTTGGATAAGGAATTTAATTTTCTTCTTTATTTCATTAATTCTGTTCTTACCTTTTTTAATTAATGGAGAATTAATAACTTATGTTGACTCCAATTTCCACATTACACGTCTTTATGAGATTGTAAAACTACAACAACACGGTCAATTTTTTCCAGATATTGTACAATATTCAGGAATTCAGAATTGGGGGTATGGACTTAATCTATTTTATCCCTCGTATGGCTTGCTTCCCTTAACGTTACTTTGGCGTTTACTTAATAATCCTGTTTTAGCTTTCATATTATTTGATATATTCATAGTTTATTTTGCTTTAGTAATGAATTATTCAGTCTTTAAAAAAGCAACAAATAACATTTTACAGGCTTTTATATTTTCAATAACTTATATATTAACTGCAAGTGCAGGTATAGGAACAAATCCATCATTAACAAGGTTAGTATGGATAAATCAATATACTTCTAATATTGTTTTTTTATTTGCTCCAGTCATACTTATTAGTTTCTATAAGATTATTTTTAAGAGTGATAAGAGATTTTGGAAGAGTGCAGCTGGATTTAGTGCGTTAGCGGTAATGTTATCTATACCTGAAACTTTTGCTCTTGTGCTTACCATTCTCTTGATTTTTATTGTAGGGTTGTTGAAGAAGAAAATCAATATAAAAAATATTAATATTCTATTTGGAACGACCATTGCTACAATTGCATTATCTGCTATATTCACAATTCCATTTTTGGAGCAGCGTCTTGGAAGTACCTGGGCACCTCTACCTAATAGTCAAACGCAATGGGGTAAGAGTTTTTTTGACAATGTGGTAAAACATATATTTGATTTTTCTGATGTACTTTCACTTTTAGTTATAGTAATATTTGCCTTACTTTTTATAAATAAAAAATTAGATAAAAAATATAAGTGTATAGCTTTAGGCTATCTCATTTCTCTTCTCTTTCTTCACTCATCGGTTTTCCCATGGTGGCTTATACAAAATTTCTTTTCAGAGACAATTCAGTATACTTCACGTTTGGATTTCATTCCCAAATTATTAGGAAGTATTTTTGTTGCAATGGGTTTGATAGACTTGACGGAAGAAAAACCACGAATAATTCCAATTGCATCTTCAATTATGCTAATTTTTGCTATCTTAGGCATGTATGGTAATACTATTTTTACTTATTTTCCAGTTTTACCTGCTAGTCAAGTTGGCCCAACTAAAGCAAAAAACGGAATCAAAAATGAGTCTTTTGAACCAACTAACAAAAATTTACGTTGGAGATTATACTTTAGAGTAAACCCTCAGAATATTGATGTTATTTTAAATAGTAATTTTGCAACTCGAAAAGAGCTGGGGCAGAAAAATAATGATTTAACATATTCATCACTAGCGTTTAATGATTATAGAATTAAAGGACAATTTAAAAATAATCAAAAAGTTTATGCAAATTCCTTGGTGAAGTTTGATGGCAAACTACATGAAAATATAGCTTCCGTACAGGGAGAGGATTTAATGATTAATAATTTGCCAACTAACATTGATACCGTACAAGCACCTATCACATATCTTAAAGGATTTAAAGCCTTCGATAGTAAAGGGAATAAATTAGTTTCATATAAGAATAGTGATGGTTTTTTAGAAATTGAACCAAATGGTTCAGATATTGTCAAAGTTACATACGAAAAAACAATTGCACATAAGGCTAGTATTATTATTTCGATTTTCTCCTGGATTATTTTCCTTGCGGGAATTTCAATAAGTAAGATTACGAAAGGAAAAAATCGTGCCAAAACTCTCAATAATCGTTCCCGCATACAACGAAGAAGAAGTACTCGAAATGTTCGTCGATGAAGTGGATAAGCAAACGGAAAGTTTACCTTTAGAAAAGACTTTTTACTTTATTAATGATGGTTCACGGGATAAAACTCTAGAAGTTTTGAAAAAACTTGCTGTAAGGGAAGATATTAAGTATATTTCGTTTTCAAGAAATTTTGGTAAAGAAGCGGCATTATTAGCAGGATTAAAAGCTGCAGATGGAGATTTTATCACAGTGATGGATGCAGACTTACAAGATCCACCACAAATGTTAAATGAAATGTATATGAAGATAAAAGAAGGTTATGATATAGTGGGAACACGCCGTGTTTCACGAGATGGGGAACCCCCTATTCGTTCATTCTTTGCTAAAAATTTTTATAAAATTATTAATAAAATATCCGATACAGAGATGGTTGATGGAGCACGTGATTTTCGATTGATGACTCGTCAGGTTGTTGATAATATTTTAGAACTAGAAGAACGCAATCGTTTTTCAAAAGGATTGTTTAGTTGGGTTGGTTTTGATACCACTTATCTTCCATACGAAAATCACGAACGTGTTGCAGGTTCTACTTCTTGGAATTTTTGGGGGCTGGTTAAGTATTCAGTTGATGGCATTGTAAATTTTTCAGAAGTTCCGCTTAATCTTGCAACATTTGTTGGATTTTTAAGTTTCTTAGCATCAATAGTGATGGGATTATTTTACTTTGTCAGAACTCTAATTTGGGGTGATCCAGTTGATGGATTCCCTACTCTTGTAATTCTTGTGCTATTACTCGGAGGGTTGCAGCTTCTTTCTTTGGGAATTATTGGCAAATACCTTGCAAAAATTTTTGTAGAAACTAAGAAAAGACCTAATTATATTGTGAAAGAAACTAATATATAATTTTTTGTTCCCTTTAACTTTTAAGAGGGATAAAATTTCACAGTATTGAGGTTAGAAAACTAGGGGTGTACTTGTCCTAATTTACTTATAACGGATATTTATCTAAGACGTCTGCTTTATGCAGGCGTTTTAATATGCTATAATGAACGTATGCCAAGCTCGATAAAAATACAAACTATTTATAAGCTCATAACACTTAATCAAAGAGCTTGGTATAGCTCCCTTTCATATTACGGGGAGCTTTGGTTCTTTATCTTAGCTGGTTAAAGTTCTCCGCTCATAACGGAGTTATCGCTGGTTCGAATCCAGCAGGAACCATATGAAAAGATTTGAATTTATTTATAAATTACTTGCGACTTTGCTTATTGTATTAGCGATATTTCTTCAGTATTTTACAGAATATAAATCTGTAAGTCGTATAATACTGGTCGTTATTTTAATAACTGTTTTGATTCGGTCATTTTTTCCGAACCATAAAAAATAAGGTTTATGCTATAATAAACGTCTGTTCTTAATAGGTAAATCTCTATGATAATAGGGATTTTTCTGTTATACTTTAGGTACACAATTTAGTTATTTCACTTTATCCCTACACTCTGTGGGGATTTTAATTTAGGGGGCAAAAAAGGGGCATAAGTATAAAACTTTAGTATATTTTCCACAACTTGTAGAAAAAGTTTGATATTTACAGAGCTTTATATAATCAACTTTTATAACTTTCTACTATTATAATAGTAGAAAAATTAGATTGGAGGGTTCAATCGGTTAAAGAAAAAGCAAAGCTTTTTCCCGATTGAATCAGCAGATAGAGATTTTCATAAGAAAATCATCACTCGTATCGGTTAAAGAAAAAGTAAAGCTTTTTCCCGATTGAATCAGCTCTCAGACACCTTGTCTGAAACAATCTCAATATCAAACTAAAAACCCCTTATATAAGGAGTTTTTTTAGAATTTTTATATAATTTCAATACAAAAACATCTTATATCAATAAAAATATATTGACAATCGATAATTAATCTTATAAAATAAGTCCATCAATATTTATGAAAATTAGGAGTAGAACTATGGAAGTAAAAAGCAAGGAGATAATAAAAGCACTAATTGGCTTCGGTCTTCTTTATATCGGATTTTATCTTATGGGATCTGTAAATTTACATATCGGTCTTTTTCAAGAGTTGACATTGCTAGTATTTAGCCTTTTAGCTGCTGCACTTATCTTTAAAAACTCCGCACTGGAATGGTTTAGAAAGCCAGAAGGTAAGTATCTTAAAATAATTATTCTTTGCTTTTTTGCAAATGTTATTTGGTCATTTATTGGTGGAGCTTTGGTGCAGATAATCTTTGGCTTAGCCGGAAATCATGGCAACGAGGCCATTGGAAATCTAGCGCTCCTACCTTTTGTACCTTTTATGCTGATGGGAGAAGAACTTTTTTCGATAACTCTTCTGGAAACTTTTCGTAAAAAATTTGCTTGGCCGACATGGATTAGTACCTTGCTGACAGCTTTTATTTTCGGTATGGTTCATTTTCAAACTTATTTTGGCGGGGATGTACTAAGAACAATTGTTCAAATCTTACTCGTGCAGGGAGCTGCCCGTTTGATATTTAACTATGCTTATCTGAAAACAAAATCAATCTGGACTTCTTGGACAGTGCATCTTATCTTTGATATTGTTATGTTAACAGTACCTCTTTTTTTACAGAAATAGTAAGCTGATCCTCTGGATCAGTTTTTACTTATCTGAACAAAATAATAAATGAGGAATAATCTTTACTTAAGGGTATACTCAACTTCCTACTTTTAACTTTTTGTGTTAAACTATTAAACAGTATGTAAAAAAGAAAGAGCTGTAATATGAGTATTATCAATGTAAAAAATTTATCGCATGGCTTTGGTGAGCGCGTGATTTTTGAAAATGTGTCTTTCCGTCTTCTTAAAGGCGAACATGTCGGGCTGGTCGGTGCGAATGGTGAAGGTAAATCCACCTTTATGAATATCATCACAGGAGCTTTACAACCCGATGAAGGTAAAGTAGAATGGTCAAAAAAAGTTCGCGTGGGTTACTTAGATCAACATGCAGTCTTACAAAAAGGGCAAACAATCCGTGATGTTCTTTCAAGTGCCTTTCAGTATCTTTTTGATATTGAAGCGGAAATTAATGATCTGTATTTGAAAATGGGAGATGTGACTCCAGAAGAAATGGATCAACTTTTGGAAGAAGTCGGCGAACTACAAGATATTCTAGAGCAAAGTGACTTTTATCAAATTAACTCTAAAGTGGAGGAAATCGGACGCGGACTTGGTCTTCATGAAATCGGCTTTGAGCGAGATGTTGAAGATCTGTCTGGTGGCCAACGTACCAAGGTTCTTTTGGCAAAACTCTTGCTGACGAAACCCGAAATCCTGATGTTGGATGAGCCAACAAACTATTTGGATGAAGAGCATATTGCATGGCTTAAGCAGTATCTCTTAGAATATGAAAATGCCTTTATCTTGATTTCGCATGACATTCCTTTCTTAAGTTCTGTTATTAACATCATTTACCATATGGAAAATGGTTCCTTAGATCGTTATGTTGGCAATTATGAAGCCTTCCAGTCTGTCTATGAAATGAAGAAAAAACAAGAATTGGCCGCATATAAACGCCAGCAATCAGAAATTGCAGATCTTAAAGATTTTGTTGCACGAAATAAAGCACGTGTTGCGACACGAAATATGGCAATGTCCCGTCAGAAAAAACTAGATAAAATGGACATGATTGAATTAAGTGCAGAGCGACCAAAACCGCAATTTGATTTCAAAAAAGGTGCAACTTCAAGTAAACTTATTTTTGAGACTAAAGATTTAGTTATTGGATATACGGAGCCTTTGTCACGCCCACTCAACTTACGGGCTGAGCGCGGCCAGAAGATAGTTTTTACAGGGGCAAACGGGATTGGTAAAACAACTCTCTTGCGCAGCATTTTGGGAGAAATACAAGCCATTGACGGAGAAGTTCAACGTGGTGAAAAATTAGAAATTGGTTATTTTGAACAAGAAGTGAAAAGTGACAATGGGAAAACATGTTTGGAAGAGATTTGGGATACTTTCCCGGCAATGAACCAAGCGGAAGTTCGGGCTGCATTGGCACGTTGTGGCTTAACAAAAAAACATATTGAAAGTAAAGTTGCGGTTTTAAGTGGTGGTGAAAAAGCTAAAGTTCGCTTGTGTAAATTAATGAATGCTGAAAGTAACGTTCTTGTCCTTGATGAGCCAACCAATCATTTGGATGTGGATGCCAAGGATGAACTCAAACGTGCCTTACAAGAATATAAGGGAACAATTCTTTTAATTTCACATGAACCAGAATTCTACCAAGATGTTGCAACTGAGACTTGGAATTGTGAATCTTGGACGACAAAAGTACTGTAAACAGTACTTTTTATTTATTTAAAGTAACTTTTTTAGAACCGATAATCCTTGCTGTATTTTTTCTTCTAAAAAAAAATCCGTTTTTTTATAATCTTTTTCGTAATTTCATGGAAAAAAGTTGTATAATTGTAGGAGTGCAATCAATCAGTTTTTTAAGGAGAAAACATGGAACAGCAAATCACAAGAAAGCCAGACAATGCTTTCAAAAAGTTGACCCAGTTTTTTATTGTTGATAAGGTCTTTCTTGTATCGTTTATTATCGCCGTTATTTCAGTGAGTATGGGCGGAATACAGACTGAATTTTTTGATAACAAAGTCATTGTAACTGTTTTTGGTTTAATGTTAGTTATTGCTGGTTTTCGATCTACTGGTATTTTGTCCTATATGGGCCAAACATTGGTTAAAAGAAGTAAAACAACGCGTCAGCTTGTACGATTCACCACAATGCTGGCCTTCTTTTTTGCCGTATTTTTTACTAATGATCTCACTATATTGACGATTTTACCGCTTTACTTGACGATTACTCGAGAAATAAAAAATCGTAAGTCTGTTTACATTGGAGCCGCGATGATTGTACCTGCTTGTCATACAGGCTCAAGTCTTTTACCGCAAGGTAATCCTCACAATCTTTATTTATATTCTTTTTATCAAAACCCAGCACATCATTTGGGGCAGTCATTGACAAATTTAGAATTTTTTAAAGGAACAGGATTACTATGGCTCGCAGGCTTTCTGCTCTTGAACTTGGCTTGCCAATTTATTGACAACGAACCCTTGGTCATTGAAACAAAAGTAAACAAGTTTAATCGATTAGAAACCTCAATCTTTATTGCTTTAATGATTTTAATGGCCGCAGCTGTATTTGGTTATGTTAACTTTTATCTTGCTGTAGCTATTGTTGCTGTAATTGTTCTTTTCTATCGCCCCGAACTTTTTAAGGGTGTTGATTACCATTTACTTCTTACCTTTGTTTTCTTCTTCTTGATTGTAGGAAATATCGCAAATATTCAAGTACTTACGGACTTTATTAGCAATACCTTTGTTGGCCCACAGATGTCCTTCTTAGGCACAGTCTTTATGAGCCAGATTATCTCTAATATCGCAGCACCAATTCTTATATCACCTTTTACTCCTCATGCCGTTTCTGTCGTTATCGGAGCAGATATTGGTGGTATAGGGACGATGGTAGCTTCAATGGCAACGTTGATTGCCTATAAAATCATTCGCGTTCAAGCACGTGGTGAAACGGCAGGATTTGTAAAATACTTTGCCTTAGTAAATGCTGGTTTTCTTGCTGTTTTAGTAGTTGTAGGTTTGATTATCGTGAGTTTTGGAATTTAAAAAAGTTTTTATAAAAACATGCAGTGAAAAACTGCATGTTTTTTCGTATTTAGAACTATGAAAAAAATATCAGAATATGTAAAAGAAAATTGGAAAATCGCTGTTGGAATTGTTTTGGCATTGACTATTTTAGGGGCTTTTTATTGGAATAAAAAAGTTTTAGATATCCCAAAGCAAGAAGAAAAGCATTCCGAGTGGGCGGAGCTGAGCAAGGAAAAAGAAGCTACAGGAAAGAAAAAAGAAGAAAAAGAAGCAGATGAGAATGAAATCGTCGTTGATGTCAAAGGCGCTGTCAAAAAGCCAGGCATCTACAAGTTATCCTCCAAAAAGCGTGTATCTGATGCAGTAGCAAGTGCTGGGGGCTTTACAGAAGAAGCAGAAAGGAAGGGAATAAATCTGGCAAAAAAATTACAAGATGAAGCAGAGGTCTATGTTCCAGTGAGAGGAGAAGCAGATACAAATCACTTGTTAGAAACCAAAGATAATACCAGTAAAACAGCTGAAAAAACTAAAATTAATATTAATACAGCTGATTTAACTGAATTGCAGCAGCTTAGTGGTGTAGGAGCAAAAAAAGCGCAAGATATTCTGGATTACCGTTCTGAAAATGGTTCTTTTGAGTCAGTGGAAGAATTGACCAAGGTAAGTGGCTTTGGTCCTAAAACATTAGAAAAGTTAAAAGAAGCAATCACTGTAGATTAAGAAAGGCTCTGGCAGTTAGATGAAACAAAAATTTACGCTTATCTATTTAGTATATCTCTTAGTTTTTGTTTATTTTCTTATTTTCAGTTTTTCATGGCCTTTACTTATTCTTAGTTTGTTTAGTCTCTTCATCGCTTTTTATCGTCAATACTATAGTTTGTTAGCCCTTTTACTGTGCTTTAATTTCTTCTTACTCATGGTAAAAAAAGAGACAGAAGTACAGGAAATACAACAACCAGAAAAAATTTCGAAGATTACCCCTTATATGGATACTCTTCAAGTGAATGGAAACAGACTCAGTTTCAGGGGAGAAGTGAACGGAAGAGATTTCCAAGCTTTTTACACATTGACTTCGGAAAAAGAAAAAGAATACTTTAAAAATCTTAGGATAAAGGGGATTTTTTACATTGAAGGCACATTAGAGATACCAGAAGAGCAAAGAAACTTTTCAGGTTTTGATTACAGAAAGTATTTAAGGACGCAAGGTATTTCCCGACTTCTTAAAATAGAAAAAATTGAAGGATTTGAAGAAAAACATGACTTTGATTTACGGCTGGTACGCCGAAAAGCTATTCTTTGGACACAAGAACATTTTCCTTCTCCCATGTCGTCCTATATGACAGGGCTTCTTTTTGGTTGGTTGGATAAAGACTTTGAAGAAATGGGGGAACTTTATACTAGCCTCGGTATTATCCATTTATTTGCCCTGTCAGGGATGCAGGTAAATTTTTTTATTGAACTTCTTCGAAATATTTTATTAAGGCTAGGTTTATCAAGAAAGTTGGTCTATTTTATCCAAATTCCCTTTTCGATATTTTATGCTTTTCTTACTGGCTTATCTCTCTCAATCTTACGTGCGCTTCTTCAAAAAAATATACCTATTAAAAATTCAAGCGATAGATTTTCTATCACTTTTCTTCTTTTAATGATATTCAGTCCATATTTCCTACTGACAACAGGAGGACAACTGACGATGCTCTATTCTTTCTTAATCACATTTTTTTCACAAAAATTCAATGAACTAAAAGGATTAAAAAGAGCATTACTTGATTCTACTGTTCTAGCTGTTGGGGTACTTCCACTTTTGATTTTTCACTTCCATTCTTTCCAACCATTATCGATTATATTGACTTTATTATTTAGTCTGATTTTTGATTTTTTACTTTTGCCAGGTTTACTTTTTGTCTTTCTCCTTTCTTTATTCGGCATTGATCTTACATTACTTAATCCTTTTTTTTATTATTTTAGAATCAATAGAAAGACTGGTTGGCAGTTTATTTGATAAACCGATTGTATTTGGCAAACCAAATCTTATTTTTTTACTTTTGCTTTTTATGCTAAGTGGACTTGCACTCGATTTTTACAGAAAAAGGAACTGGAACTTAGTTGTAATAATTGTCCTTTTCTTTCTTTTTTTCCTTGTTAAAAATCCTAAACACCCAAATATTACAATGGTAGATGTGGGCCAAGGAGACAGCATTCTCTTGCAAGACAGGTGGAACAGTCAAAATATCTTAATTGATACTGGCGGTAGATTAAAAATAAGAGCTGATGAGCAGTGGAAGGAGGGAATTTATAAGAGCAATGCTGAAAGTACACTTCTACCTTATCTGAGAGCGAGTGGAGTGAGCAAAGTAGATGTTCTGATTGTGACACATCCAGATGAGGATCATATTGGCGACTTGGAGAGTGTAGCTCAGAAAGTACCAATAAAAAATATTTATGTATCAGCTAGTGCATTAGAGAAGAAAAATTTTGTTAAAAAACTAAGCAGCTTAAAAAGTCAGATTCACATTGTGCAAGAGGGAGACAAGCTCCCCATATTTAACAGTTATCTCCGGTTTCTAACGACAGGAGGTGAAGGAAAAAGCGATAATGATAATTCTTTAGTGACGTTTGGTGAATTTTATGGGAAGAAATTTCTTTTTACAGGTGACTTAGAAGAAGAGGGAGAGGTTAAACTCCAGAAAGAATATCCACATTTAGAAGTTGATATCCTAAAAGTTGGACATCATGGCAGTAAGACTTCTACAAAGGAAGGTTTTTTAGAAGCGATTAAGCCTAAGGTTGCTCTTATTTCTGCTGGAAAGAATAATCGATATAAACATCCGAGTCAAGAAACGCTTCACCAATTAACTGCACGAGGAATAAAAATTTATCGGACAGACCAGCAAGGAGCAATCCGTTTCCTTTATAAAAAAGGCACTTGGCAAATTCAAACAGTAAAGTAAGTTTGGGTACAAAAAATGTTACATACTATATGACAAAACAGCGTTGCTTTTTGATTGAATAGCAATGAGAATAAGGCGATATGTAATAATTCTTATGTTATAATAGTAGGAAACGTTTACTTGAATCATAAAAGTAAACGGGATGGGAGGAAAAATGGCTATTATAAATATTGAATATTACTCCGAAGTACTGGGGATGAATCGTAAGTTTAATGTGATTTATCCAGAAGCTAGTAAAACAGGTGTAAAAGATGGAAAAGATATTCCAGTGCTTTATCTATTGCATGGGATGTCTGGAAATGAAGATTCATGGCTTATAAGAACGGGGATTGATCGTTTGATTCGTCATTCTCAACTTGCCATTGTCATGCCTTCAACTGATTTGGGCTTCTATACTAATACTAATTATGGTATGAGATATTTTGATGCAATTGCAAAGGAATTGCCACAAGTGGTACATAATTTCTTTCCTAACTTGAGCAGCAAGAGAGAAAAGAATTTTATCGCAGGTTTGTCGATGGGAGGTTATGGCGCATTCAAGCTGGCTTTGGCTACGAAAAATTTCAGTTATGCAGCAAGTTTATCAGGAGCGTTAGATATGACTGACCTAAAAGAACAAAGTGCTGAGAATGAAGCTTATTGGACCGGAATTTTTGGTGACCTTGATCACTTTAATGATAGTGAAAACAGCATTCTCTATCTTGCAGAACATCATGAAGGTGAAAAGCCCAAGCTTTACAGTTGGTGTGGGGAACAAGATTATCTTATCTCTGGAAATAATAGAGCGGCTCAACTTCTTGAGGAAAAAGGCTTTGACCTTCGTTATGAAAAATCGCCGGGTACACATGAATGGTACTATTGGACCAAACAAATCGAGACCGTTTTAAAATGGCTTCCTATTGATTATAAGGAAGAAGAACGTCTAAGTTAAACAGCTTAAAATTAAAATGTAAAACCTTGAAACTTAAATAAATCCTAAAGAAAACGTTTGCTCAAAAAAGGCCGAACGATTTATAGAAAAATGTTTGATAATCTTAGGTTAAGTTTTGACAAACGGATTGAATAGGACTATAATTTCATAGTAATAAAAATTTGCGAAAAATCGCACATAGAAAGAGGTCATTAAATGACAACAATCTCAATTGAAGCTCTTAAAGCAGTAGCTATTGGTATTAGTGCACTTGGTGCCGCTATCGGTGATGGACTTATTGTTTCAGCATTTATTAATGCTGTTGCACGCCAACCAGAAATGGAAGGCAAACTCCGCGGAAGTATGTTCCTTGGTGTTGCCTTTGCCGAAGGTACATTCTTCATCGCCTTAGCTATGGCTTTCTTGTTCTAAAAATCGTTGATTTAACTTTTATACTCAACAATTATTTAGAAAGGAAGACTAGCTATGGAATCAACATGGACTTTTAATGTTGGACCAGTAACTTTTGACGGAGTCATTCTATATATGACAGCTTTGACCGTTTTAATTGTCTTTGGTCTGATTTATTGGGCAAGTCGCAATATGCAACTGAAGCCTACAGGTAAGCAAAACGTCCTTGAGTGGGTAGTTGACTTTATTAACGGCATCGGACGTGAAAATCTAGGTGCTAAAGAGTCACCAAAGTATGCCCTCATGAGTTTTACACTCTTTTCTTTCCTTTTGATTTCGAATATTATTGGGCTAGTTACTAAAATCACTGCACCGGGTGACATCAGCTTATGGCGCTCTCCAACAGCAAACTCAACAGTTGACTTGACTTTAGCAGTCTTAGTCATTGTACTCGCCAATACCCTTGGTGTGAAACAGTTTGGCTTTAAAGGCTATATTAAAAATGCCTTTTGGAAAGAACCTAAAGCAATGCTTCCGATGACTATTATGGAAGAGTTTACAAATGCCCTTTCTATGGGACTTCGTCTTTACGGTAATATCTTTGCCGGAGAAGTTCTTCTAGGGATTATTGCTGGAATGATCGATTCTGGTTGGTTTATTCTTCCTGTGACATGGATTTTAGCAATGGCTTGGATAGCATTCTCAATCTTTATTTCATCTCTTCAGGCTTATGTATTTGTTCTTTTGACAAATCTTTACATTAGCCACAAAATTTTAGCAGAACACTAGGAAAGGAGTAGAAATGCTTACTACATTATTAGAAACTGCTCCGAATACAGTTCTTGGTAATATTATCGTTGTCAGCGGTGCATTCATCATCTTGCTGATCTTGGTTCGTAAATTTGCGTGGGGTGCTATTACAGGTATCTTTGAAGAACGTGCAAATAAAATCAACAACGATATTACAACTGCAGAACTGTCAAAAAAAGAAGCAGAAACATTATTAGCGCAACGTGAAAATGAACTTGCAGGTTCTAAAGAAGAAGCTGCCAACATTATCCAAACTGCCAATGATACAGCTAAACAAAATCGTGCAAATATCTTGGCAACAGCCAATGAAGAAGCTGCGAATGTGAAAAAACGTGCCCAAGAAGATATTGAGCAAGAACGCAAAGAAGCGCTCAGTTCAGTTAAAGGGGATGTTGCTGATATTTCAGTACAAATTGCTGAAAAACTCATCGGTCAATCTTTGGATTCACAAGCACAATCAGAACTTATTGACAGCTATATTGCTAAGCTTGGCGAATAGGGGGTTGGTTGAAAATGACAACAGTCAATTCTCAAAAATACAGTAAAGCCTTGCTTGAAGTTGCAGAGGAACAATCTCAATTAGAAGTTATTCTTTCTGAGGTTAACGAACTGACACAACTTTTTAAAGAAGATGATCTTGCTTCTTTCTTCGGAACGGAAGTATATTCTACAGCAGCAAAATCAGAAGTTATTGACAGTATCAAAGAAAATTCATCACCTTTGATGAAAAATTTCCTTGATACTGTTCGTGCAAACGGACGATTAGCTGATTTAGCAGAAATTCTTGCTGAAATTAAAAATACAGCAGATGATATGTTTAGAATTGCTGATGTAGAGGTCATTTCAAGCGTGAAATTAACCGAAACACAAATCGAAAAATTTGTTGCTCTCGCTAAATCGAAATTTGATTTGAACGAAGTAACAATCGTGAACACAGTAGATGAAAAGATTGTCGGTGGATTTATTGTAAATTCACGTGGAAAAATCATTGATGCTTCTGTCAAATCACAATTGGCAAAAATTGCCAAAGAGATTCTCTAAGAATCTCCTTTGAGAAAAAATTCTCAGCCATTTAACATGAAAACTCAGAAAGGAGCAAAATACATTTGGCAATCAAAGCGAATGAAATCAGCTCACTGATTAAACAACAAATTGAAAATTTTACACCAGATTTTGAAGTTGCTGAAACTGGTGTCGTCACTTATGTTGGTGACGGTATCGCCCGTGCTTACGGCCTTGAAAATGCGATGAGCGGTGAGCTTGTCGAGTTTGACAACGGCGTATATGGTATGGCGCAAAACTTAGACAGTACAGACGTTGGTATTATCGTACTTGGTGATTTCCTTAGCATCCGCGAAGGAGATACAGTAAAACGTACAGGTAAAATCATGGAAATTCAAGTCGGTGAAGAACTCATCGGCCGTGTTGTAAATGCACTTGGACAACCCGTTGATGGCTTAGGCGATATCAATACAGGTAAAACACGTCCTGTTGAGGCTCCAGCTTCAGGTGTTATGCAACGTAAATCTGTTTCAGAACCACTCCAAACTGGACTTAAAGCTATTGATGCACTTGTACCAATCGGTCGTGGTCAACGTGAGTTGATTATCGGTGACCGTCAAACAGGTAAAACATCTGTAGCTATCGATGCAATTCTTAACCAAAAAGGTAAAGACATTATCTGTATTTACGTTGCCATTGGTCAAAAAGAATCGACAGTTCGTACACAAGTTGAAGCACTCCGTAAACTTGGAGCAATGGATTATACAATCGTTGTAACAGCTTCAGCATCACAACCTTCACCATTACTTTATATTGCACCTTATGCGGGTGCAGCTATGGGTGAGGAATTCATGTACAATGGTAAACACGTTCTGGTTGTTTATGATGATTTATCTAAACAAGCCGTGGCTTACCGTGAACTTTCACTCTTGCTCCGTCGTCCACCAGGTCGTGAAGCTTACCCAGGGGATGTATTCTACCTCCACTCACGTCTTTTGGAACGTGCGGCACAATTGAGCGATGACTTAGGTGGTGGTTCAATGACAGCCTTGCCTTTCATTGAGACACAAGCCGGAGATATCTCTGCCTACATCGCTACAAACGTTATCTCAATCACAGATGGACAAATCTTCCTCGAAAACGACCTTTTCTATTCAGGTATTCGTCCAGCCATCGATGCCGGATCTTCTGTATCACGTGTTGGTGGTGCCGCTCAAATCAAGGCAATGAAAAAAGTTGCCGGAACACTCCGTTTGGACTTGGCATCATTCCGTGAACTTGAAGCATTTACACAGTTCGGTTCTGACCTTGATGAAGCAACACAAGCTAAATTGAACCGTGGTCGTCGTACAGTTGAAGTCTTGAAACAGCCGTTACACAAACCATTGGCTGTTGAAAAACAAGTTCTTATTCTTTATGCATTGACACATGGCCATCTTGATGATGTTCCCGTAGAAGATATTCTCGATTTTGAAGAAAAAATGTTTGATTTCTTCGATGTCAACTATGCTGAACTTTTACAAGTCATTACAGATACTAAAGATTTGCCAGATGAAGCAAAACTTGACGATGCAATCAAAGCCTTCAAGAAAACTACAAATTACGTTAAATAAGGAGGTTCATTATGGGCGCTTCACTTAGCGAAATTAAATCAAAAATTGCTTCAACCGAAAAAACAAGTCATATCACTGGTGCCATGCAAATGGTATCTGCAGCGAAATTGCAAAAATCAGAAAAGATTGCGAAAACTTATCAGGTTTATGCAGATAAGGTGCGTCAAGTGACAACCGACTTGGTTGCTGCAGATCGTGGCCCTTCTAAAAATCCGATGATGACTAAACGTCCCGTTAAGAAAACAGGATATTTAGTTATCACTTCAGATCGTGGCCTTGTAGGAGGTTACAACTCTAATATCTTGAAGTCAGTCATGAATAAATTACGTGAAAAACACCAGGGACCAGAAGAATATTGTATTCTTGCTTTAGGTGGAACAGGAGCAGATTTTTTCCGCTCTCGTAACGTAGAATTATCTTACGAATTACGTGGTTTGACTGACCAACCAAGTTTTGAAGAAGTTCGTGAAATTGTACGTCAAGCTGTATCTCGCTATCAAAATGAAGAGTTTGATCAACTCTATGTTTGCTACAATCACCATATCAATTCATTGACAAGTGAAGCACGCATGCAAAAAATGCTTCCGATTACATTTGATGAATCAGAGGAACCAGAAGATGAAGCACCAGTATCATTGGTGAGTTTCGAACTGGAACCAAGCCGCGAAGCTATTTTAGATCAACTTTTACCTCAATATGCTGAAAGCATGATCTATGGTGCGATTGTTGATGCTAAAACAGCTGAACATGCTGCTGGTATGTCCGCAATGCGTACAGCTACAGATAATGCTAAAACAGTGATTAACGATCTGACAATACAATATAACCGCGCGCGTCAAGCAGCAATTACACAAGAAATTACGGAAATTGTTGCAGGAGCCTCAGCGCTTTAAGCATGTGGTAACCTTTCTTAAAGAATTAAAGACAGAAAAATAAACTAGGAGGAAAAATATTGAGTTCTGGTAAAATTACTCAGGTCATTGGTCCCGTTGTCGACGTTGAATTTGCGTCAGGCGCGACTCTTCCTGAGATTAATAACGCACTCATCGTTTATAAAGATGTAGACGGCGTTAAAACTAAAATCGTCCTTGAAGTGGCGTTGGAACTTGGTGATGGTGCCGTACGTACCATCGCTATGGAATCAACTGATGGCTTAACACGTGGACTTGAAGTTCTCGATACAGGTAAAGCAATCAGCGTACCTGTCGGTCAAGAAACACTTGGACGTGTCTTCAATGTACTTGGAGATGCTATCGATGGTGGCGAAGCGTTTGCTGAAAATGCAGAACGCAGTCCTATCCATAAAAAAGCGCCATCTTTTGATGAACTTTCAACAGCAAATGAAATTCTTGTTACAGGGATTAAAGTTATTGACTTACTTGCCCCATACCTTAAAGGTGGTAAGATTGGCTTGTTCGGGGGGGCCGGAGTTGGTAAAACCGTTCTTATCCAAGAATTGATTCACAATATTGCCCAAGAACACGGTGGTATTTCCGTATTTACTGGTGTTGGGGAACGTACTCGTGAAGGGAATGACCTTTACTGGGAAATGAAAGAATCAGGCGTTATTGAAAAAACAGCCATGGTCTTCGGTCAAATGAATGAGCCACCTGGAGCACGTATGCGTGTTGCTCTTACTGGTTTGACAATTGCTGAATATTTCCGTGATGTAGAAAAACAAGACGTTTTGCTTTTCATTGATAATATCTTCCGTTTCACCCAAGCCGGTTCAGAAGTATCTGCCCTCTTAGGACGTATGCCATCAGCCGTTGGTTACCAACCTACGCTTGCAACTGAAATGGGTCAACTTCAAGAACGTATCACTTCAACAAAACAAGGTTCTGTAACTTCTATCCAAGCGATTTATGTCCCAGCCGATGACTATACTGACCCTGCGCCAGCAACAGCCTTCGCTCACTTGGATGCAACAACAAACTTGGAACGTCGTTTGACACAAATGGGTATCTACCCAGCCGTTGATCCATTGGCTTCTTCATCACGTGCGCTTACACCTGAAATTGTTGGTGAAGAACACTATGCAGTAGCTATGGAAGTACAACGTGTGCTCCAACGTTATAAAGAATTACAAGATATCATTGCTATTCTTGGTATGGATGAATTGTCTGATGATGAAAAAGTATTGGTTAACCGTGCACGTCGTATCCAATTCTTCCTCTCACAAAACTTTAACGTTGCCGAAACATTTACTGGTGTACCAGGATCATATGTACCAATTGAAAAAACTGTTGAAGATTTCAAAGCGATTCTTGACGGTAAATACGATTCAATTCCAGAAGATGCTTTCCGTGGTGTAGGTCCAATCGAAGACGTTCTTGAAAAAGCTAAAAAAATGGGTTATTAAGATAGGAGGTTGCTGAAATGAGTGAAAATGTCATGGCTATTCAAGTCATCACTCCTGCGGGTGTCGTTTATGATCACCATGCAACCTACATTCTTGCGCATACGATTGGTGGAGATATGGGGATTTTACCCAACATGATTTCCACAATCGCTGGTTTACAAATCAGTGAACTTAAGGTGCGCCGTCCTGATGATGTGAAGCACGTTGATTATATTGCTGTTAATGGCGGTATTATTGAAGTGAAGGATAGTATGATTACAGTGATCGCAGACTCTGCTGAGCGTAATCGTGATATCGATGTTCCACGTGCCGAACGTGCAAAACTTCGTGCTGAAAAAGAGCTTGAAGAAGCTAAAGCGGCACATAAGACTGATGAAGCTAAACGTGCCGAAGTAGCACTTCATCGCGCGATTAACCGATTGAATGTATCGAAACACAATTAATAAAAGAATAAAAAACATCCTTAGGATGTTTTTTTGTTATTTAATATAAATGTAACAAAAAACAGCAAATTAAAATGTTAAAATGTAAATAATAAGTCTTTTTTTACTGTTTGATGAATAAATAGTTACGGATGATGGATTTTTGGAACAATTTAGAAATGTAGTATTGAGAAGAGAGAGGGAATTATGGGAAAGGAGGAAAGTGTGGCATTGGATCATTGCCAAGAACTGATGGAAATAGTCGAAACAATAGAAGACAAACTCCATCAACTTGAAGTTATAAAGATCGAATTTCGTCAAGAAATTCAGTACAAAATTAATTACCGCTCGTCTTTACTTGCGTTCAGCTTTCCTGTCCTTATTTTAGCTTTTTATATTATAAACGATTTTTCTTTTATACATGGTCATGGGCAACTGGATCGTTCCGCTTTAGAAACCTTCTTAATCACGTTTATGTTGAGCTTTGCCTTATGGGCTCTGGGAATTTTTCTAAATGATATTTTCAAAAAGATATTTGGAAGTAACACACTTCCCATTGGGCGAAAAGCTCTTGTTAAGCAACTTTTTCCTAAATACAATCAAAAAAGTCAATGTCTGATTGATAGTCTAGAGGGATCGTTGGGATCTGAGACATTAATAAGTACTGAACTCCCTGAAAAGTATCTGAATGTCAAGAGCTTGAACTATATTATTGAGGTCTTAAGTGTAGAAGATGTTCAAACTTTGCATGAAGCAGTTGAACTATTAGAGCTAGAAATAAAAAATTCTCGTGTTGAGCAAAGTTTACTGGCTGAGCCAAGTATCCGTCGAGCGCAAGAAGCGATAGCAACCCAGCATACGTTCAAACAAGGTGTATAGTAGAAATAATGAGAAAGGAGGCAAAAAGCGAATGAGAAAGAAAAGATATTGTATAATTTTAGCAACCACCATAGTATTAGGGCAAACAATCATTCTGAACCCGAGCCAAGCTTATTCTGCATCAGTTTCACGTGTCCAAGCTGAAGAACTGCAGGACAAAAGTGCCAATAATTCGTTAACCGAGGAAGCAAATACAGGCGGTGGATCGACAACACCTGAAAACCCTCAGCCTATTACGCCGACAATGCCTCCGATCGTTCCAGAAACACCAGATATTACACTTCCGCCAGTAACCATAGGTGAACCTGTTCCTATCACACCAACAGTCCCCATAATTCCGGATAATACTCTTCCTTTGGTACCTGTAGGCGAACCTGTGCCGATTACACCTACAGCACCTCCAATTGTACCAGAGCAGCCGGATAATAGTTTACCTTCAATTTCACTCACAACACCAGAAAAAGTAGAGGTACAGAACCCGGAGTCGGATACAGAAAGAGATCAACCTCTTAAAAATCTGGAAGCACATAATCAAGATAAAAAGGATACAACAGAAGTTACCCCAGCAGAAACTATAAAGCCACAAGAAATAGAAAATAAGAATACAACTACTCAAGTTTCTACCAAAGGAGAACTTCCTTATACCTGGGGGGAAGCAAATATCCCACTGATGTCACAACATACCTCTATCAATTCACTTGATGATGCGGATAAGGATGCTGTAACGCGTAAACATGCCATAGCTGTGCATGCAGCTGGGACAGGAGGAGTAGTTACAGGAATAGGGACCTCTGTACTCCTTCTCGGAATCCTCAAGAAAGCCAGTTGGCTAAAACAAATCTTTGGTAAATAAAAGAAAAAATCTCTGAAAAAAGGGATTTTTTTTGATACAATGAAACAAACAATGAGGAGAAATCCTCTAAAATTTAAAGGAGATTCAGATGCGTAAAGTAGGTATAATTGGGTTAGGGAATGTCGGAGCAATGATTGCTCAAATGATTGTTCAAGCAGGCTATGTTGATGAATTAGTCCTTATTGATAAAAATACTGCAAAATCTAAAGCGGAAGCTTTTGACATGCTTGATGCAGCTAGCCTACTCAATAGTCATACAAAGATTACTGTCGGCGATTATCCAGACCTTTCTGATGCAGAAGTCGTTATTTCTGCTTTGGGCCATATCAAAGCTCTTGATGCCCAAGATCGTTTCCAAGAGTTGAAAATTAATACACCCATGGTCAAAGCAGTAGCAGATGAAATTAATGCTTCAGGCTTTAATGGTGTTTTCTTAATCGTAACCAACCCTAATGATGTGATTGCACAGCTTTATTCACAAGCTCTTAACCTTCCCAAAAACCAAGTTTTTGGAACGGGAACATATTTAGATTCGGCTCGTTTACACCGTTATATTGCTGAAGAAGCAGGTGTAGATGCGAGAAGTGTGAGCGGCTATATGCTTGGTGAACATGGTGATTCGCAATTTGCAGCGTGGTCAACAGTAAATATTGGTGGCGTACCATTTGAAAAAACAGCAGTGACAAACAATTTTGACCTTGAAAAAATCGAAGATTCAGCACGCCATGGCGGTTTTGTCGTATATGAAGGAAAGGGCTATACGAACTTTGCTATTGCTGCAGCTTCAGTGAGTCTAATGAATCTCATTTTATCTGATGCCAAAGCAGCTGTGGTCTGCTCGCATTACGATGCTGAACTTGATGCGTATTTGTCAACACCAGCACTTGTTGGACGCGATGGTGCACAAGCTTATCCTGGATTTATCGAAAGCATCAGCAAAGAAGAAGCGGATAAATTGAAAGACTCAGCACGTGAGATTCAAGAAAAAATCAAAAAATTTAGCTAAAAATAGCCTATAGATAGAAAATCTCTTATATAAGAAGAGGTTTTTTTCTCTGTTCAATTGCTTTGAAATAAAGTATAATTAAAGATATATATATAATAGAAGATAAGGTGAGTTCATGGTTGAGATTTATTTGGTAAGACACGGAAAAACAATGTTTAATACAATCGGCAGAGCCCAAGGTTGGTCGGACACACCGCTCACTGCTGAAGGTGAACGTGGAGCTATGGAGTTGGGGCTGGGCTTCAAAGCTAAAGGGTTGAAGTTTGATCGTGCTTATTCTTCTGACTCTGGCAGAACAATACAAACGATGGGCTTTATCTTGGAATACTCCGAGAATAAAGATATTCCTTATAAGATGGACAAGCGTATTCGTGAATGGTGTTTTGGTTCTTTTGATGGGGGATATGATGGCGAACTCTTTGATGGGGTTCTTCCTATTATCTTTGCTGAAAAAGGTATGCAAGAGACAGGGAAGTTCCCTTCAGATGAAGAACTAGCGCGTGCTATTTATGAAGTCGATACTGCAGGATGGGCGGAAACTTGGGAAGAACTCTCTGGACGTATTATGAATGGCTTTTCTGATATGGCAACTGAAGCAGAAGCAGCGGGAGCGAAAAATATCGTCATAGTTAGTCATGGGATGACGATTGCAAGCTATATCAAAATGCTTCGTCCAGATAAAGAACGTCCGCATAATTTGGATAATGGTTCCGTGACACATCTGACTTTTGAAAATGGAAAATTTGAAGTAGGAGATATCGGATCGATGGAGTATCGCAAACTTGGAGCAGAAATCATAAAAAATGCAAAGAAGAACTAAAAAAAGAAAACTCAAAAAAAGTAGAGTAATCGGAAGTTTCATTATTCTCTTGGTCTTCATTGGACTATGTGTATTTGCTGTAAGTAAACTCAAGACACAAGTCACGAAAAAAACGGCTGAACCAAGACAAACTTCATCTTCAAGTTCGCCAGCTGAAAGTAAGGCAACTGATTTACCGGAAGCTCATCGTTCTGACTGGAATCTTGTTCTGGTAAACAGGGAAAATCCAAAAGAGGAACTCTCCCCAGAGCTTACAACTGTTGGCACTGTGCAGGTTGATCAACGTATCGCAGATGCTCTTGTTAAATTTTTAGCAGCAGCGCAGGCTATTGATCCCTCAGAACACTTGATTTCGGCATATCGCTCAGTGGCTTATCAAGAACAACTCTTCAATACTTATGTGGAAAATGAAATGGTTGGTGCTGCAGGATCAGTCAATAACACAGGGCAACCTATATCTCGTGAGCAAGCTGAAACTAATGTTAAGACTTATTCACAGCCTGCAGGTAGCTCAGAGCACCAAACAGGCTTAGCTGTTGATATGTCGACAGTAGATGCTTTGAACCAAAGCCCTGAAGATGTAGTCGCACAAGTGAAGAAAATTGCGCCTGAGTACGGTTTTGTACTACGTTTCCCGGAAGGTGGGAAAGCATCCACTGGTGTGGATTATGAGGATTGGCATTTTCGTTATGTAGGTGTGGATAATGCCAAATATATGACAAAACACAACCTTACACTTGAAGAATATTTGAAGTTATTGCCCCAGTAAAATAAAGGGCGTTAAAAGGAGTCGCACAACAATGTTGAATAAAGCCTACTTGATTTTATATGCTAATATTGCCTTATTTCTCTATACTTTAATGATTATTGCACAACGGCTTTTAGCATCACCCAATACCTTTACGACGGTTTTTCAAAATACAAGCCGCACAATAACGGGATTTATCAATAAAACTCTGGCTCCAGTAGCCCAATGGCAAAATATAATAGAAATACTCTTGGTTTTCCTTCTCATCTTACTCATACTCCGCTTTTTCAATGTGGGACTATGGATTTTAGAGATAGCGGCTGTGCTGGTAATTGTTGATTGGGGCTATCAATATCTCATGCATCAGCAAAATCTAGCGCTATTATTTCCACTAGCTGTCATGCTTGTTAGTCTCTTTAGCATCCGTTTCATTGCTAAAGAAGTAGGATTTATTTAAAAAACCAAAAATTAGCACTCTATAAAAAAGAGTGCTAATTTTTGGTTTTTTTGCTTGACAAGATAGGAGATAAGGGTTATAATAATATTGTTAGCACTTGAGGATGGTGAGTGCTAAAAGCGAAGAAAGGAGACAAAGATGATTACAGAACGGCAACAACAGATTTTGGATTTGATTGTCTCACTTTACGCGAAAGAGCACACACCCGTTGGTTCTAAAGCTTTATTGGAACAGATTAAAGCATCAAGTGCGACAATCAGAAATGATATGAAAGCCTTGGAAAATCTTGGACTCATTCAAAAAGAACATACGTCAAGTGGGCGTGTTCCTAGTATTTCAGGTTACAAATACTTTGTAGAAAATGTATTGCGCTTGGAAGAATTTACACAAAATGATCTTTTTCAAATTATGAAATCCTTTGATGGTGAGTTTTATCGCTTATCGGATTTATTTGAAAGAGCAAGTGAAGTTCTCTCAAGATTGACCGGCTTAACTTCTTTCGTACTTAATGTTCCTCAGAAAGAGCAAGTCTTACAGTCCTTTGAACTTGTCACTTTAGATAATCACTCGATGTTGACAGTGATGACCTTAGCGACAGGCGAACTTCGGACAAATCAGTTTGTACTCCCCAAAAGTATGAGTGAACATGACTTGCAAGTCTTTACACGGTTGATTAAAGAACGTTTAGTAGGTAAGAAAGTTCTTGATGTGCATTATGCGTTGAGGACGGATATCCCACAGATAGTACAGCGGTACTTTAAAACAACTGGTGATGTCTTGGAGCTCTTTGAATCCGTCTTTGCAGATTTGTTCACAGAGCATTTGACAAGTAGCGGACGTGAATATGTCTTTGATTTTGCCACAGACAATCTTTCTGAGCTTTATAAAATTTTAAGCGATGATACACGTATGGCTCAAGAAATACGAGAATTAACAAGTACAGATGAGATGCGTTCGGTTGTCATTGACAATATGTCTTATTTTGCTAACCTAACGTTGATCAGTCAAAAGTTTGTTATTCCATATCGTGGTTTAGGAACGCTGACAGTCATTGGTCCTGTAGAACAAGATTATCAGAAAACCTTGAGTACACTGGACTTACTTGCGAAAGTCTTAAGTATGAAACTCATGGACTATTATCGTTACCTTGATGGTAACCATTATGAGATAAGTTAATATATGAAATTATTTAAAAGAAAAGGAAACAATATGGCTGAAGAAAATAAAGAAGAATTAAAGAAAAAAGATCAGGAAGAAGAAGTTGTCGAAGAGCTTACTGAAGAAGCACTTGAAGATATCGTCGAAGAAGAAGTTTCTGAGCTTGATGCAGCTGTAGCAAAGGCTGAAGAATGGGAAAATAAATTTCTCCGTATTAGCGCAGAAATCCAAAATATTCAACGCCGTGCCAACGAAGAACGTTCTAGTATCTTGAAATATCGCTCACAAGATTTGGCGAAAAAGATTTTGCCAAGCTTAGATAACTTGGAGCGTGCACTTGCTGTTGAAGGATTAACAGAAGATGTCAAAAAAGGTTTAGAAATGACGCGAGAAAGCTTGATCAACGCACTTAAAGAAGAAGGCGTTACAGAAGTCAAAGCAGACGGAGCCTTTGATCCAAACTTCCATATGGCTGTGCAAACTGTCCCAGCTGATGATGAGCATCCTGCAGATCATGTCGTTCAAGTCTTCCAAAAAGGCTACCAAATCCATGATCGTATCCTTCGTCCAGCAATGGTCGTTGTTGCACAATAAGAAACAAGAAGTGACCGAAATGTCCTTAAACTATAAGAATAGATAAAAACAATAAAATAAAAAAAGAGGTAAAGCATATGTCTAAAATTATTGGTATTGACCTTGGTACAACAAACTCAGCAGTAGCAGTTCTCGAAGGAACTGAAGCAAAAATTATTCCAAATCCAGAAGGAAATCGTACAACACCATCTGTTGTCGCTTTTAAAAATGGTGAAATTCAAGTTGGTGATGCTGCAAAACGCCAAGCCGTAACAAACCCAGATACAATCATCTCAATCAAATCTAAAATGGGTACAAGTGAAAAAGTTTCTGCCGGTGGTAAAGAGTACACACCTCAAGAAATTTCAGCAATGATTCTTCAAAACTTGAAAGCAACAGCTGAAGCATACTTGGGCGAAAAAGTTGAAAAAGCAGTTATTACAGTCCCAGCATACTTCAACGATGCACAACGTCAAGCAACAAAAGATGCTGGTAAAATCGCTGGTCTTGAAGTAGAACGTATCGTTAACGAACCAACAGCAGCAGCTCTTGCTTACGGTATGGACAAACAAGACAAAGATGAAAAAATTCTTGTCTTTGACCTTGGTGGTGGTACATTTGACGTTTCAATCCTTGAACTAGGTGATGGTGTCTTCGATGTATTGTCAACAGCAGGTAACAACAAACTTGGTGGTGATGACTTTGACCAAGCTATCATTGATTACATGGTCGCAGAATTCAAGAAAGAAAACGGCATTGACCTTTCACAAGATAAAATGGCCCTTCAACGTTTGAAAGATGCAGCTGAAAAAGCGAAAAAAGACCTTTCAGGTGTAACTTCTACTCAAATTTCATTGCCGTTCATCACAGCTGGCGCTGCTGGTCCACTTCACTTGGAAATGACACTTACACGTGCTAAATTTGACGAATTGACTGCTTCATTGGTTGAAGCAACACGCGAACCTGTACGTCAAGCCCTTTCTGATGCTGGTCTTTCAACTTCTGATATCGATGAAGTTCTTCTTGTTGGTGGTTCAACTCGTATCCCAGCAGTTGTTGATCTTGTTCAAAAAGAAACAGGTAAAACACCAAACAAATCTGTTAACCCAGACGAAGTTGTTGCTATGGGTGCAGCAATCCAAGGTGGTGTCATCACTGGTGACGTTAAAGACGTTGTCCTTCTTGACGTAACTCCACTTTCACTTGGTATTGAAACAATGGGTTCTGTATTTACAAAACTTATCGAACGTAATACAACAATTCCAACATCTAAATCACAAGTCTTCTCAACTGCAGCAGATAATCAACCAGCAGTAGATATCCACGTCCTTCAAGGTGAACGTCCAATGGCAGCAGATAACAAATCATTGGGTCGCTTCCAATTGACAGATATTCCTGCCGCACCACGTGGTGTACCACAAATCGAAGTCACATTCGACATCGACAAAAACGGTATCGTATCTGTTAAAGCAAAAGATTTGGGTACGCAAAAAGAACAAACAATCGTTATCAAATCTAACTCAGGTCTTTCTGACGAAGAAATCGATAAAATGATGAAAGATGCTGAAGCAAATGCTGATGCTGACGCAAAACGTAAAGAAGAAGTAGATACACGTAACGAAGCGGATGCTCTTGTTTTCCAAACTGAAAAAACAATCAAAGAACTTAAAGGTAAAGTTGACGAAGCAGAAGTTAAAAAAGCAGAAGATGCTAAAGAAGAGTTGAAAAAAGCTCTTGAAGGTGAAGATATTGCCGATATCAAAGCTAAATCAGAAGCACTTAGCGAAATCGCTCAAAACCTTGCAGTAAAACTTTACGAACAAGCAAGTGCTGAACAAGCAGCAGCAGAAGGTCAAGAAGCTGGATCAGAAGAAGGTCCTAAAGATGACAATACTGTTGATGGCGACTTTGAAGAAGTTAAATAAAAAGTGAGTTCATAAAATAAAAAAGTTCGAGACTTTGTTTCTCGACTTTTTTTGTTTTTGTGAAAACCATTTTATTTGTTTTCAATATTATAAAATAGGATAATGAAAATAGGAAAGAGAACCTGGATGTGATAGAAAGGAGGTTGGCATGCTTAAGATTTATACCATCTCCTCTAATCAGGAGACGAAAGCAGTAGAGAGCTGGCTCTATGCCCATAAAGTCAAGTTTGTCGAAGTTGATCTTCTCAAAGAACTGGTTTCGACTGAGGAAATTCTCCGAATTGTTTCTTTAACTGAACATGGCGTTGAAGAGATTATCGCAACAGAAACACGGGCTTACACACGTTTGAACCTTAATTTCAATGACTTGAAGTTAGAAGATTTTATGGAGCTGTTAGAAGAAAATGCTACTCTATTGAAAGTTCCACTTATGTTGGATGAAAAACAACTTCAAATCGGTTTTGATGAAGATAAGATGCAAAGGTTTTTAGAAAAGCCAAGTAAAAAAGTTACTGACATAGAACAGCAAAAAATGCAAACAGGCTAGGTTCTCTAAAGAGCAAAGGAAGCGTAATTCCTGGCTCTTTTTTTATTTAAGGATAGTACATGAAGGAAATCTATATAAATTTTTTCTTTTTTTGTAGTTTTTGGAAGTTTTTGATTGACTTTGAAAGAAAATGGTGTATAATATAAATGTAAACGAATTCAGGAGGAGGGTCATATGCTCGCGACGGAACGCAAGGAAAAAATAATGAGCTTGCTCAAAGAGCAAAGAACAGCGACTTTAGAAGAACTTTCAACAATAACTCAAGCTTCTGTCTCGACTTTAAGGAGAGATCTCAATGAGCTTGAAGAAGAAAATGCCTTACGTCGTGTTCATGGAGGCGCAGAACTCCAACAAGATCTTTCAGAAGAGTTATCTATCTTTGAGAAATCTTCCAAAAACGTTCAAGAAAAAGAAAAAATCGCAACTATAGCTTTTGAAAAGATAAAAGAAGGCGACATTATTTACTTGGATGCTGGAACTACAGTTGCGCCACTTTGCCATTTGCTTAATCAGTCGGGCAAGCGTGTCACTATCGTGACTAATTCGATTAGCCATTTACCAAAATTAACCAGTGAAAACCTCATCGTTTATTTGCTTGGTGGTCGAGTGAAACGTCAAACTGATGCCATCATTGGCAGTTCGGCCATAGCTCAACTTAGTACTTACCGTTTTAATCTTGCTTTTATCGGAGCCAATGCTTTTGATGAAGAGCTGGGGGCTATGACACCGGACAGTGAAGAAGCAGCGATTAAGTCACAGGCCATTCGTCAAAGCCGGACAAGCTATCTCCTCCTGGACAGTAGTAAAATCGGTCAAACAAGCTTTGTTAAGTTTGCAGAAAGTGACCAAATAAAACTTATAACGGAGAAATTATGATATACACAGTAACACTAAATCCAGCATTAGATTATTTCATGGATTTTGATCAGGCTAAACTTGGACAAGTCAACCGAGCGACAGAAACGCGTATGCTTCCTGGTGGTAAAGGAATTGTTGAAAGTCGCATGATGTCCCTTTTAAAGGTAGAAAATACGGCCCTTGGTTTTCTTGGTGGTTTCCCTGGGAAATTTATTCAAGATTATCTTGAAAATATCGGAAGCCAATCCGATTTCACTCCAATTGCAGGAACAACACGCATTAATACAAAAATCAAAGTCAATGCGCAAGAGGAAACCTCCTTTGATGCTGCTGGACCAGACTTAACAGATGCTGAAATTCAGGCCTTCCTAAGTAAATTTGACGCCTTGCAAAGTGATGACATTGTTGTTTTTGCTGGTACTATCCCTAAAGCTTTAGGAGAAGACTTCTATGAAGTCTTGATTGAGAAAGTAAAAGCCAGAGGCGCACAGTTTGCTATTGATGTTGACGGACAAAAGTTGCTGAAAACATTGAAACATGAGCCACTCATCATCAAACCTAATCGTGAAGAATTGGAAGAAATCTATTCTGTTAAGTTTAAATCCAAAGAAGATATTATCCCTTATGGTCAAAAACTTTTAGCAGAAGGGGCACAAAATGTCATGATTTCTATGGCAGGTGATGGTGCTTTACTCTTCACAGGTAAGGAAACTTATTTTGCCGCTCCAATCAAAGGAGAGTTGAAAAACTCTATCGGTGCAGGAGATTCAACAGTTGCAGGTTTCCTTGCGGAATGGAGCCGCAGCCAGGATACTTTAGCAGCCTTTAAACAAGGTGTTGCCTGTGGTACAGCTAAGGTCTTCTCAGAAGACATGCCGAGTGAAAGCTTCTTAAAAGAATGCTTTGAAAAAGTAACAATCGAAAAAATAAACGAAGATTAGAAAAGAGGAAGATTATGGAAATCAAAGATTTACTCAAAACAGAAGTCATGATTTTGGACCTTCAAGCAACGACTAAAGAAGCTGCCGTGGATGAAATGGTAAACAAGTTAGTCGCAGAAGGTTACGTCAGTGATTTTGATACATTTAAAGCTGGAATTATGGCTCGTGAAGCGCAAACTTCAACTGGTTTGGGTGATGGTATTGCCATGCCACACAGCAAGAATAAAGCGGTTGACGAAGCTGTTGTCCTGTTTGCAAAATCAAATGCAGGTGTGGATTATGCAGCCCTAGACGGACAACCTGTTAATCTTTTCTTCATGATTGCAGCACCAGAAGGCGCAAATGACACACACTTGGAAGCTTTAGCACAACTTTCTAAGTTCCTCTTGCAAGCTGGATTTACAGACAAAGTAAAAGAAGCAAAATATCCGCGTCAAGTGTTAGAGCTTTTCTCTGAAGATACAGAAGAAATTGAGCAAGTCACTGATAGCGAGCATTATGTTTTAGCCGTAACAGCATGTACGACAGGTATTGCACACACTTATATGGCTGAAGAAGCACTTAAAAAACAAGCTGCTGAAATGGGCATCGCCATCAAAGTTGAAACAAATGGGGCGCGTGGGATTGACCACAAGCTGACTGCTGAAGATATTCAAAAAGCTGACGGTATCATCGTTGCAGCGGATAAGAAAGTGGAAATGAATCGCTTTGCAGGGAAACCGATGGTGCAAGTTCCTGTCGCTGCCGCTATTCGTCAACCCGAAGAACTCATTAATAAGGCAGTTTCTGGTAATGCACCAAAATTTGAAGCTGATGCCGCTGATGAGGCAAAAGAAGAAAGCTCTGGCGGTATTGGTAAAGCCTTCTACAAACACCTTATGGGTGGTGTATCTGCAATGTTACCATTCGTTGTTGGTGGTGGTATCTTGATTGCTCTTGCCTTCTTGATAGACCAATCAATGGGTGTGCCTAAAGATCAATTGGCCAACCTTGGTTCTTATCATCCGATTGCGGCTTACTTTAAAAATATCGGGGGCGCAGCCTTTGCCTTTATGCTCCCAGTCCTAGCTGGTTTTATCGCCAACTCAATTGCAGATAAACCTGGTTTAGTTGCAGGTTTCGTTGCGGGTTCAATGGCTGCCTCTGGTCTTGCCTTTGGCAAACTTGATCCAGCTACAATGATTCCATCAGGTTTCCTTGGCGCTTTAGTTGGTGGTTTCATTGCTGGTGGTGTCATTATCCTCTTGCGTAAGCTCTTGACTGTCTTGCCTAAATCGTTAGATGGGATTAAAGCAATCTTGATTTTCCCACTTTTAGGGACATTCATCACAGGATTGCTCATGCTTTTCATCAATATTCCGATGGCAGCAATCAATACAGGCCTTTCAAACTTCTTGAACAGCCTTAATGGAGCATCAGCTTTAGTTCTTGGTATTATCGTTGGTGGTATGATGGCAGTTGACCTTGGTGGACCAATTAACAAAGCTGCTTATATCTTCGGTACAGGAACATTGGCCGCAAGTGTTGCTACTGGTGGCTCAGTCGTTATGGCAGCAGTTATGGCTGGTGGTATGGTTCCACCTCTTGCAACTACAGTTGCCGTCCTCTTCTTCAAAAATAAATTTACAAAAGAAGAACGTCAATCAGGTTTAACAAATATTGTTATGGGACTTTCATTTATTACAGAAGGTTCCATCCCATTTGGTGCTGCTGACCCAGCACGTGCTATTCCTTCATTTGTTGTTGGTTCAGCCTTAGCAGGTGGACTCGTTGGTGCGGCAGGTCTTAAATTGATGGCACCACACGGGGGTATCTTCGTCTTAGCTCTAACAAATGGCCCACTTTTATACCTTCTCTTTGTTTTGATTGGTGCTCTTGTTTCTGGTTTGATGTTCGGTTATTTGAAAAAAGAAAAATAGTATTTTAAATAACAAAAAAGCTTGAATTTCAGCAACAAATCTGTTAGAATATTAAGGTCTAACAAACTTTGGTCTGGCAAACAGTCCAAGGCAGAAAGGAAATTTTGCAAAATGAAAAAAGACATCCATCCTAATTACCAACCTGTTGTGTTCTTGGATACAACTACTGGTTTTAAATTCTTGAGCGGTTCAACTAAAGGTTCGAAAGAAACTGTTGAATGGGAAGACGGAAACACTTATCCATTGATTCGTGTGGAAATCTCTTCTGACTCACATCCATTCTACACTGGCCGTCAAAAATTCCAAGCAGCGGACGGACGTATCGCTCGTTTCAACAAGAAATATGGAAAATAAAAAAGTGCTTCGGCGCTTTTTTATTATCGCTCTAATTTGCTATGGTAAATCAAGTCCAACTGTAAGCAAATTCTGAACATCTTTTAGTTCATTGGGCTATAAAAATTAAAAAAAATATCATATAATAGAAACAGATAGTATACACATATAAAATTAAAGGCATGCGTGAATATGCCTTCTTTTAAACTCACTATAAAGATAAAGGAAAAATAAAATATGAAATGGTCTATTTTAGAAGTATCAAAAAAGAAAATAATTAAATTCGAAGAAGCGCTTGATTTAACGCAAGAACTTAAGCAACGCTCAGAAGAAATTCTTGATGCAAAACCTGTAAATGTTCAAGGACAAATCGCCTATGACGATGGCATCTATTACTTGGATTATGCACTTGAAGTGGATTTGACTTTACCATCATCACGGAGCTTGAAGCCAGTAGAGTATCTTATGTCAATCACTGTGAATGAAGCCTTCACCACAGATGAGTTTCTTAAAAAGAATGAAGATTTACTGGACAGTGACATGATATTTACATTGGAAGCAGATTGGATTAGTCTATCAGAATCGGTAGCTGATAATATTCTTTTAGAAATTCCCTTGCAAATTTTAGCAGAAGATGAGAAAGCTGGAGCCACAAGTTTACCTTCTGGCAAGAACTGGTCTGTCTTGTCTGAAGCAGACTATCAGAAACAAAAAGAAGAAGAAGCAGATAAAGAAAATAAATCACCTTTTGCAGGATTGGCAGATTTCTTTTCCGAAGAAAAAAATTAAGAAAAATCTCATAAAACACTTGCAACAAAATTACAATTATATTATAATTTCATTATAGAGGAAATAAAATTAAAAAGAAAAGATATTAATGAGGCTAAACTATGAATTCATCTAAACGTATTTTGATTATCGAAGACGATAAAAACATTGCGAGATTTGTTTCACTTGAGCTTGAACACGAAGGATATCAAACTGCGGTTCAAGACAATGGTCGTAAAGGTCTTGAAGAAGCAATGTCAAAAGATTATGATTTGATTTTGCTCGACTTAATGCTCCCAGAGCTGGATGGCTTTGAAGTTGCACGACGCTTACGTCGTGAAAAAGATACACATATTATTATGATGACTGCACGTGATTCAACAATGGACCGTGTAGCAGGTCTTGATATTGGAGCGGATGACTATATTACAAAACCATTCGCAATTGAAGAATTGTTAGCGCGTGTCCGTTCAATCTTCCGTCGTGAAGACCATATCCATACGATTGAAAAATCAGACAATACTTCATTCCGTGATTTGGTAATTGATAAAACAAACCGCACTGTACATCGCGGAAAAAAAGTTATTGACCTTACACGTCGTGAATACGATTTGCTTTTGACCCTGATGCAAAATGTGGGTGATGTCGTAACACGCGAATACTTGGTTTCTGAAGTATGGGGTTACGAAGAAGGTACAGAAACAAACGTTGTTGACGTTTATATCCGCTATTTGCGTAACAAAATTGACGTGGAAGGCCGCGAAAGTTATATTCAAACGGTTCGTGGTATGGGATATGTCATGCGTGACCGCAAATAATATAGGGAATATATAAGAAGATTTCTAGTGGTTTTGCCACTAGATTTATTCCTTTTATGGCGATGTAAAGAAATAGAAAAATGCGACATGGTAAAATTTTTTGATTCGAAGAAGAAAAAAGCAGAAAATCTGCCCGAGCGTAAGCGAAGCATCATGCTACGTTGGGCCTTTGCAAATACGATTTTTTGTTTTATAACCTTCACTATTTTTACAGTATTAGTTTATCAACTGACCATAACAACCTTCATCAATTCTGAAAAAGAGGACATGATGAAAGCTCTGGACAATGTTGAGCAAAGTTTGTCCCAATCGGAAAGCAAACTGTCGGAGGACAATCTTGCGAATTATTTGGCTTATGCCAAAGACTACACAGCATCCAGTCAGGGAAAAGAAAATGAGCTAGAAACACTTGGAAGTATGATTGGTTCTAGGAAGTCTTTTTATGTCTTTGATGTCGGTGAAAATTTGATTTATTCGACCAATTCGTATGGTTTCCCGCTAAGGAAAGATGTGGGGGATTCTACTCATGCTGTACGTACATTTGGTGAATATTCTGGTTATTTGGTTGAACGACCCGTTCATTCTAAGAAAACAGGGAAACTGATTGGCTATGTGCAGGCTTTCTATGATATGAGTTATTATTACAGCGTGCGAACAAAGCTGCTGATTGCCTTGATTATCTTAGAAATTATTGCTCTCTTTATTGCTCAGTTTGTCGGTTATTTTATGGCAAGTCGCTATATCAAGCCTCTAGAGCGTTTGCACGATGCGATTACTACACGTGCCAATAATTTGAAGGCGGATTTCAAACCTGTAGTGATTCAAACAGGCGATGAAATTGAAGAACTGGCGACTGTTTATAACGACATGATGATTAAGCTTAACGATTACGTTGATCAGCAGAAACGTTTTGTTTCTGATGTCAGTCACGAGCTACGTACGCCACTTGCAGTTTTAGATGGTCATTTGAATCTCTTGAATCGATGGGGGAAAAATGATCCTGAAGTGCTTGAGGAGTCTTTACAGGCCAGTATAGAAGAAGTTAGCACGATGAGAACGATGTTAGAGGAGATGCTTGCATTGGCCCGTCTTGAAAGCATTGATTTTCAAGATGAAGATCTGATCTGTGATCCAACAGAAGTTTCTAATTTTCTTAAGAAAAACTTTCTCCTTATTCATCCTGATTTAAATTTAACTGTTGAGAATTACTTGACGCCGGGTAGTTTGGCTCATATTTATCCCAACCATTATGAACAAGGCTTAAAAATTTTGATTGATAATGCGATAAAATACTCGCCTAAAGATCGCCAAGAAGTGAAAATCCATCTAGAAGAAGATGACAAATACATTATTACAACAGTTGAGGATCGTGGCTATGGCATTAGTCAAGAAGATTTAAAACATGTCTTTGAGCGCTTTTTCCGTGCCGATAAAGCACGAAATCGAGATATAGGTGGAACAGGTCTTGGTCTGTCTATTATCCAACGCATAGTGGAAAACTATGACGGGGATGTCAGTGTGACTTCCATTGTAGGCGAAGGATCGAAATTTACTTTAAAAATTCCTAAGATTAAATAAACATAAAAAATCTAGTGATTATATAAAAGTACTTATTGGGCTTTTAATCTTAATCTTATTTCTTGAGTTTTTTGATAATTCGAGAAAATTGTTGACATTCGTTTAAAAAAAGGTTAAGATTTAAAATACAATATACAAATAAAATGATAGAGGTCGCAATGAATAGGAAGTTTTACTGAGCTGGACAAGCGTTGAAGTAAAACGGAGGAGACATTGCCGAAATGAATTCACTCGTCCAAGTGAGTTTGTTGGGGCAGCAAGGGATACTTGCTGAACTGTCGCAGTTTTGCGGAGTGCTATTCGTTACTTACTGATAATATGAATCACGTACAACGTTTAGCAACCTCTCTGTGTAAAGGTTGCTTTTTATTTGGAAAAATGAAAGAGAGAGTATTATGAGAAGAACAAACTTATTCTTACTTGTCGCGACGTTGTTTACGGTATTATTTATCGGTAGTTCAAAAGTGAGTGCAGAACAGTTCCGTGTCGGAATGGAAGCTGCATATGCCCCTTTTAACTGGACACAATATGATGATAGCAACGGTGCTGTCCCTATTGATGGTGTAGATGGTCAATGGGCTAATGGTTACGATGTACAAGTTGCAAAAAAACTTGCTGATAAGTTAAATAAAGAATTAGTAATCGTCAAATCAAGTTGGGATGGCTTGCTGCCAGCTCTAAAATCCGGAAAAATCGATGGCATTATTGCAGGAATGTCGCCAACTGCGGAACGTAGAGAGCAAATTGCCTTTTCAGAACCGTATTACACATCTAACCTTGTAATGATGGTCAAAAGTGGCGGTCCCTTTGCTCAAGCATCGAGTTTAGCAGACTTCTCTGGTGCAAAAATCACTGCTCAGCTGGGAACTTTTCACTATAACATGATTGACCAGATTGAAAGTGTTAACAAGCAAACAGCAATGAAAGATTTTTCAAGCATGCGTGTGGCTTTACAAAGTGGAGCCATCGATGGTTATGTAGCTGAACGTCCCGAAGGAGTGACAGCAGAGAAAGCAAATCCAGACTTCAAAATGATTGAATTTGGCGAAGGAAAAGGTTTTGTCACAAACTCTGATGATACAACAGTCGCAGTAGGTTTACGTAAAAATGATCCCAACTTACCTGTAATTAATAGCTTTTTGACAGGTTTTACACCTCAAGACCAAAAAGAACTGATGGATGAAATGATTGCTGCTCAACCAGAAGCTAAAACACAAGGCGCTTGGTATGATCAAATTATCAGTATTGTAAGAGATAACGGCAAACAGTTTCTTAATGGTACAGGGATGACCTTATTCATCTCTTTGATTGGTACGATTATTGGTACGGTTTTAGGTCTTCTTATTGGCGTTTATCGTACTATTCCAGAAATTAGTAATAAATTTTTAGCCTTTTTACATAAAGTATTTGGCTGGCTTATTTCAGCTTATATTGAAATTTTCCGTGGTACACCAATGATTGTTCAAGCAATGGTGCTTTACTATGGAACAGCTCTAGCTTTTGGCTTGAGTTTGGATCGGACCTTAGCTGCGCTAATTATTGTGTCCATCAATACAGGTGCTTATATGTCGGAGATTGTACGTGGCGGTATTTTCTCTGTGGATCAAGGGCAATTTGAAGCCGCGCAAGCTATCGGAATGACGCATGGGCAAACTATGCGCAAGGTTGTTTTACCACAAGTCTTGCGAAATATTCTTCCAGCAACAGGAAATGAATTTGTCATTAATATCAAAGATACATCAGTCTTATCTGTAATTTCAGTAACTGAGCTCTTTTTCCAAGGGACAACAGTGGCGCAACAAAACTTTATGTATTTCCAAACCTTTGCTGTCATCTGTGCAATTTACTTTGTCTTAACATTTACAGTAACACGTATTCTACGCTTTGTAGAAAGAAAAATGGATGGACCAGACGCTTACGTCCCAATCCAAAATCAAATGCAAGTACAAGAACCGGGGGACGCTTAAATGACAGCAATCTTAGAAATCAATCATTTAAAAAAATCATTTGGCAGTAATGAAGTGTTAAAAGACATTCACTTAACGGTAAATCAAGGCGAAGTTATTTCGATTATTGGTTCATCTGGAAGTGGTAAATCGACATTACTTCGTTCAATCAATTTATTGGAGAAGCCATCTGGTGGAGAAATAATTTATAAAGGTGAAAATGTTTTAGCAAAAGGCTTCGATATTCCTAAATATCGCACGCATCTGGGCATGGTTTTCCAAAGCTTCAACTTGTTTAACAATATGAATGTTATCGAAAATGTTATGGCTGGGCAAGTTACAGTATTGAAAAAAAGCCAAGAAGAAGCTCGGACTATTGCGCTCGAGAATCTGGAAAAAGTGGGCATGGCAAGCTTTGCTAATGCCAAACCTGCACAACTCTCCGGCGGACAAAAACAACGTGTGGCGATTGCTCGTGCAATTTCTATGAATCCAGATGTGATATTATTTGACGAGCCGACTTCAGCGCTTGATCCCGAAATGGTAGGCGAAGTCTTACAGACAATGAAAGGACTGGCTGAAACAGGCTTAACAATGGTTATCGTTACACATGAAATGGAATTCGCGCGTGATGTAAGTGATCGTGTAATTTTCATGGATAAAGGGGTTATTGCTGAAGAAGGACGGCCAGCGGAAATCTTCGGAGCTCCGAAAGAAGAACGGACGCGCGCTTTCCTTTCACGCTTCTTGAAAGCTTAAATAAAAAGAGCAAGCTTATGCTCTTTTTTTCTTTGCAAAAGACCTCTTATTTTCACAGTAAAACTTTCAAATACAAACTCTATATTGAAAAAATAGGTAAATAGCGGTAAAATAGAGGGAAGTAGAAAGAATAGGAACAATGAAAAAAATCAAAACTTTTGAAGAAAAAAAAGTACTCATCCTCGGATTAGCAAAATCAGGAGAAGCTGCAGCACGCTTGCTTCATACTCTAGGTGCACACGTAACTGTAAATGACGGAAAGGCTTTTGAAGAAAACCCTGCCGCGCAAGCCCTCTTGGAAGAAGGCATTGAAGTTATCTGTGGCAGCCATCCCCTTGAACTTTTAGACGAAGATTTTGATTTTATGGTAAAAAATCCAGGTATTCGTTATGATAACCCAATGATAAAGAAAGCATTGGATAAAAAGATTCCAATTGTTACAGAAGTTGAACTTGCTTATCTTGTTTCGGAAGCTCCAATTATTGGGATTACTGGAACCAATGGTAAGACAACAACAACAACGCTGATAGCAGATATTTTAAATGCGGATGGTCAGTCTGCAAAATTAGCAGGAAATATTGGTTTTCCCGCCTCTGAAGTAGCTGCCCATGCGAGTGCTCAAGATACTTTGGTGATGGAACTCTCAAGTTTTCAACTGATGGGAATTGTAGATTTCAAGCCTCAAATCGCTCTCATTACCAATATATTTTCATCGCATTTAGATTACCATGGCTCTCAAGAAGCTTATGAAGCTGCCAAATGGCGGATTCAAGAAAACTTAACTTCCGAGCAATACCTCATTCTCAACTTTAATCAGGAAAAATGTCGAGCTCTAGCAGAGCACACAGCAGCTCAAGTTGTGCCATTTGCAACTGAAAATAAAGTTGATGGCGCTTATGCGCTGGAAGGTAAACTTTATTTCCGAGATGAATTCATCATGGATGCAGCTGACCTAGCTTTGCCTGGGGAACATAATTTAGAGAATGCTCTGGCAGCAATAGCTGTTGCCAAGCTTTCGGGTGCTAAAAATCATGCAATTATTGAAGTGCTGACAAGCTTTTCAGGTGTGAAACATCGCTTGCAGTATCTTGGTGAACTTGCAGGACGTAAAGTCTACAATGATAGCAAAGCCACAAATATACTGGCAACAGAAAAAGCTTTGTCAGGTTTTGAAAACAGTCGCTTATGGCTCTTAGCTGGCGGACTAGACCGTGGTAATGGTTTTGAAGACCTCGCGGATTCTGTAACAGGGATTAAAGGTATGGTTCTTTTTGGGGAGACTGCACCAAAGCTGCAAGAGCTTGCAGATCGCTTGCAGATTCCAACACTCCACAGTGAAAATGTCGCAACAGCTCTTAAAGCAATCTTTAATAAGACGGAAGAGGGGGACACTATTTTACTTAGTCCTGCTTGTGCCAGCTGGGATCAGTACAAGACCTTTGAAGAACGTGGGGATATGTTTATTAAAGCTTTCGAAGAATTGAAAGGTGAATGGAAATAGTATGAAAATTATTGTAACTGGAGGCGGAACGGGAGGTCATATCTATCCTGCGCTGGCCTTTATAAAGCATCTGAAAACTATAGAGCCAGACTCGGAGATCCTCTATGTAGGTACAGAACGCGGCTTGGAGAGTAAGATTGTGCCTGCCGCAGGCGTGCCCTTTAAAACTGTGGATGTACAAGGTTTTCGTCGTAGCCTTTCTTTAAATAACTTTAAGACAATCTACAAGTTCCTGAAATCTACATCAGATGCGAAGAAAATTGTTAAGGATTTTAAACCTGATGTGGTTATTGGAACAGGAGGCTATGTGGCTGGACCGGTACTTTACGCAGCAGCTAAGCTCAATGTGCCGACTATCGTTCATGAACAAAATTCAATTCCAGGAATTACAAATAAGTTCTTGAGTAAATATGTGGACAAAGTTGCGGTCGCCTTTGAAGCAGCCAAACCCTTCTTCCCAGAATCCAAAACAGTTTTTGCTGGTAATCCACGTGCTCAGGAAGTTGCAACTTTAAAAGCTACCGATATTCTGGAAACAGAATATCAACTTCAAAAAAGTAAGAAAACGGTAGTTATTTTTGGAGGGTCACGAGGCGCTCAAACAATTAACGAGGCGGTAAAAGCTGCTCTACCAAAGTTTGCAGAAGCGGATTACCAAATCGTCTATGCCTCAGGACAAATCTACTTTGATGAAGATCATGAAGAGTTTGCAAAATATGCCGATGCTGCAAATATAGCTATCCGTCCATATATTTCAAATATGCTCGAAGTTCTTGCGTCATCAGATTTAATATTATGTCGAGCAGGTGCGACAACGATTGCTGAAATTACTGCACTTGGTTTGCCAACGATTTTTGTGCCTAGTCCAAATGTCACAGCAGACCATCAAACAAAGAATGCTCAAGCTCTTGTAGATATCGGTGCTGCTAAGATGATTAAAGATGTCAATCTTACAGCAGATACAATGCTTGCCAGCATTTCTGAAATCTTTTCTGACGAAGAGCTTTACCAAGCTATGTCTGTAGCCAGTGAAAAAGCAGGAGTACCTGATGCTAGCGATCGACTATATCAACTTGTGAAAGAAATTAAAAAATAATGAGTGAAGAAAACCTTACGCCTTGGCAAAAGAAACATCTTGAATATCAGCGCCGCAAAGCAGCTGAAAATCAAGAGAAGTCTGAAGAACCCAAAAAACGGAAGTTTTTTAAGAAAAAAGAAGATATTGAAGCAGATTCTCCTGAAGTTCAGGAAGAAATCGAGCAACAAGAATCTTTTGTAGAAGCAGAAGAGTCTGAGCAAGGATACTCAGATGATTTTGTTGAGGATTTTGAAGAACAAGAACCGGAACATTCTTTTTTTGAAGGAAGTTTCGAAGTGTTCAAAAAGATGTGGCCCGTCTTATTCTTGGCAATCTTATTGTTTTTAACTTCGATTTACGCGGTGTCCCCGATAAGCAAAATTGGGACGTTTACGGTTTCAGGTAATAAAAATGAGTCTTTTGAATCTATCGTACAGGCTTCACGTTTGAAGCCAACGGATAGGATTTATGGTGTGCTCAGAAATAAAAGAGCTATTGAAAACAGTATTGTTCAACAATTTCCACGTGTTAAATCTGTCAACTTACACGTAAGTTTTCCCAATAATATCGAGGCTAAAGTCACGGAGTTCGAAAAAGTTGCTTATGTAGAACAAAAGGGTAAAACTTACCAAGTGTTAGAAAGTGGTCATATCCTCAAGGATCAAGAAACAGCTAAGGATAAACTTTCGAAACTTCCGGTACTAAAAAACTTTTCCGATGAAGAAGTCGAAAAGTTTATTACAGCCTATATGAAATTGAAGCCTGAAATACGTGGTTTGATTACGACGGTTACGAAAACACCGACTAAAGCAACTAAAGACTTTATCGCTTTGGATATGTCAGATGGTAATCAAGTACGTGTTTCTCTCAGTCAAATTACCGAGAAGGTTCCTTACTATCCAAGTATTGCGAAGCAACTTCAAGCGCCACAAGTGATTGATATGGAAGCAGGAATTTATGCAAAGCCAAAAGAAGATTATCTGGCTGACCTAAAAAATCCTGAAGGAAATAAGAAGAACTCAGAAAATACAACTGAAATTACCGCAACTCAATAATAAAACTGAAAGGGGATATCCTTTCAGTTTTATTATATTATCTTGCAGAAAAAGAAAAACGTTTGTTTCTTTTAAAGAGACAAACGTTTTTGGCTTTACGCATTCAATACTTTAGATAAGAAGTCTTGTAAACGTGGATGCTGAGGGTTTTCAAAGAGGTCTTCTGGTTTACCATCTTCAAGGATAACACCAGCATCTGTAAACATGACACGGTTAGCAACTTTACGTGCAAAGCCCATCTCGTGTGTTACGATAAGCATTGTCATGCCATCGTCTGCGATACGACGCATCAGGTCAAGAACATCCCCAACCATCTCAGGGTCAAGTGCTGAAGTTGGCTCATCAAAGAGCATAACATCAGGGTCCATAGCCAAGGCACGGGCAATGGCTACACGTTGTTTTTGACCACCTGAAAGCATCTCAGGCATTGTATCTTTTTTCTCTTCTAGACCAACAGCTTCAAGCAAGCGCAGAGCTTTTTCTTTTGCTTCAGTTTTTGTAAGCTTTTTAAGCTCAACGGGCGCATACATAATATTTTCTAAAACGGTCATGTTAGGAAAGAGGTTGAAGTGTTGGAAAACCATTCCGACATGTTGGCGAACCAAGTTAATATCAGTGTTTTTATCTGTAAGGTTGTACCCATTGATAATAACATCGCCACTTGTTGCGTCTTCTAAACCATTTAGTGTACGAAGGAATGTTGATTTACCAGAACCTGAAGGACCAATAATACAAACAACATCTCCTTTGTTAAATTTTGCAGAGATTCCTTTGAGAACCTCGTTTTTACCATATGTTTTGTGAAGATCAGTAACTTCGATTTGTACAGACATATCTTTAATCTCCTTATTTCATTTTTTGTTCGATGCGACGTCCTGCCCACATTAAGAGAAGCAGCACAACCATGTAAATCAAACCAATCAAACCGTAGACACGGAAAGCTTGGAAGTTACGTGCAACGATAATTTGACCTGCTTGCAAGAGTTCAACCAATCCGATAACAGATACCAAGGTTGTATCTTTCAGCGTAATAATAAATTGGTTAATCAAGCTAGGAATGGTAATCTTAACAGCTTGTGGCAAGATTACTTTTCGCATTGTTTTCACATAAGGAATACCAAGAGAGCGGCTGGCCTCCATTTGGCCAGTTGGAACAGCAGCAATACCGCCTCGAACGATTTCAGCAATGTAGGCTGATTCGTTAAGAGTTAAGGCAATAACACCGGCTGTAAACTCATTCAAAGGACTTTGATGACCTGTGAGGAGTTGCAACATATTTGGGATACCATAGAAAATGAAAATTGTTAATACCAAAAGAGGAATTGAACGGTTAAGATCGACATAAATACGTGAAATTGTACGGAGAGCTGGTGATGGACTTGCTGAGAAAAGGCCGAAGATTACACCGACAATCATTGCTAAAACAAAGGAAACTAAAGCCAATTGGATAGTGATCCAGAGACCTTTACCTAACTGTTTCCAGTTGTTTTTCAAGATGCCAAGCATTGTACTTTCCGTATCTGACTCTGTTGCTGATTCAGTTTTTGAAGCTAAATATTTATCAACAATTTCTTGATATTGACCGCTAGCACGTAGTGAAGAAAGACCGTTGTTAAACATTTCGATAAGCTCTGGGTTCGTTCCTTTTTTCACAGCAAAACCGTACTGACCAGTTGGGATACCTTCAAAAGGAGTTTTAAATTCTTGTCCTTGTTTAATGGCATATTTTACTACAGGCTCATCGTCCATAAAGGCTTGAATTGAACCATTGTTCAATGAAGAATACATTGAAGTAGCATCAGTAAATGTTTTTAAAGTATAGCCGTATTTGCTTTCGTTTTTCGTTAAATAGTCATAAGAAGCTGTCCCGTTCTTGGCACCAACTTGTTTTCCTTTTAGGTCTTCCCATTTCTTGATGTCTTCATTTGACTTAGAAACAGCAAGTGTCAAATTCGAATCATAATAGGCATCACCAAAGTCAAAGACTTTTTTACGTGCATCAGTGATTGACATACCCGCCATCATAGCGTCAGCATGTCCTGCTTGAACTGCATCTACCGCAGGTTGGAAACCAACGTGGTTCCATTTGATTTTGAAGCCTTGTTGCTTAGCAATAGCATTAAGTAAGTCTACATCAATACCTGTGAATTTTTTATCTGTGTTTTGGAATTCAAATGGGGCGAAGCTATTATCTGAGGCAATAGTGTAAACATCTTTTTTAGGAGTTGCTTTCTTACCACCAGTATATTTTTGAACGATTTTGTCATACTCGCCATTGGCTTTCATTTGAGTCAAAGCTTTGTTGAAACCATCGATGAGTTTAGAATTTTCACCTTTCATTACAGCAAAACCGTAACCCCCAGGAAGTGAGAAGGAAGGAAGATTGATTGCCAAGTCTTGCCCTTGATTGATGGCATAAGAGATGACAGGAGCTTCATCCATCGCACCTACGATGTTTCCTGCAGCCAGTGAGGCAAACATGTGAACACCGTCAGAGTAAGTTTTGATTGTATAGCCGTATTTATCTTGGTTTTTTTGCAACCAGTCATATGAAGCTGTTCCTTTTTTAGCACCAACAGCTTTGCCTTTAAGTTCATCATAGCTCTTAAGTGTAGAAGACTTTGTTGTAGCTAAAGTAATGGCTGAAGTATAATAAGGATCTGAAACATCAAAAACTTGTTTACGTTCGTCTGTGATCGTCATCCCAGCGATGACCGCATCAGCTTTTCCAGCTTTTAAGTTTTGAAGAGCAGCATCAAATCCAGGGAAAGACATCTCAAGCTTCCAGTCATTGATTTTAGCGACTTCCTTCATGATATCGACATCGATACCTACCCAATTTTTATCTGAATCTTGGAATTCAAAAGGGGCATAAGCATTATCACTCGCGATACGTACGGTTTCCTGAGCGCTAACATTATGAGCAGTTGCAAAGGACATTCCAGTAATCGTGGCGAATATTAAAGACAATGTAAGGAATAATTTCTTCATTTCATTATTTCTCCTAAGTTTCATTAATTATATAAACAATTATATACTTGTCAGTATACCATAAAACAAGGCTGAAAAAAATAAATTGTGTCATAAAATGTGACATGAAAATCAGTCCGAATAAATAAAAATAATAATTTTGTCTAAAAAAATAGACGAATGAGAATTTGATAAAGGCAAGCTTTTAGTGTAAAATAAAAAATGCAGTAACAGCATAACAAAAGGAAAATATAAAAATATGTTTACAACACTTTCGATGTTTGGCTTCTTCAATGACTGGATTTCTGGTTTTTTGAATGCACCAGGCGCACACGTTTGGGTCTATGTTCTTTTAGGAGCTATCATCTTTATTGAAACAGGGCTGGTTATTTTTCCGTTCTTACCGGGGGATTCAATTCTCTTTTTTGTAGGATCGATGGCCGCCATGTATCCAGATAAATTATCAATGCCTCTTCTGATTTTGATTATGGGGAGTTTAGCTTTTCTGGCCAATCTTCTGAATTATGAAATTGGGCGTAAATTTGGAGATGTAATTCCAAAACATAAAACGCTATCTAAATTTTTAAAGCCAGAGTACATTGAAGAAGCAGAGCAGTTCTTTGCTAAATGGGGTTCGTGGGCTATCTTCCTCGGGCGCTTTATGCCAATCATTCGTACGGTTGTTCCTTTTACAGCAGGAACAAGCCGCATGCCGCATAAAAAATTCGTGCTTTATAATTTTTTAGGTGGTTTTGCTTGGGTTATCGTCGCTTTAGGGGCAGGTTTCCTCTTTGGACAAGTACCTTTCATCAAGAAAAACTTTGAACTCGTCATGCTAGCAATCGTTGCTGTATCCTTACTTCCAGCAGTGATTGGCGTTGCCAAACGGTATTTCGCAGGGCGCAAAGCCGCTTAAAATAAGTTATAATAGTATTAGGAAACTAATACTATTTTTTTATGTCAAAAACAAAGGGAATACAGGTGAACGATGGAAATAAATGGATACACTCGGATGGCTGCTGTGTTAGCACATCCCATTAAGCACAGTCTTTCTCCTTTTATTCATAATCGCGCTTTTGAGCTGACCAATGAAAATGCTATCTACTTGGCTTGGGATTTGGAAGATGAAAAAATTCTCGAACAGACAATTAACAATGTCAGAACATTGGACATGTATGGTTTGAATATTTCGATGCCTTACAAGAAAAAAGCGGTGGAATTTATTGATGAATTATCCGAAGAAGCACAGTTGATTGGAGCAGTCAACACGATTGTCAATCAGAAGGGGAAATTAATAGGTTACAATACGGATGGTCAAGGTTTCTTCAGGGCGTTAAAGTTTAAACCGTGTCATAAAAAAATCACGCTAATTGGTGGTGGTGGTGCTGCGATTTCCATAATTGTTCAGGCTGCTTTGCTTGAAATGCACGAAATCACGGTTTTTGCTAGACATTCAGCCTCCTATGCACGTTTAGAACAACGTTTGGACAAATTGTCACATCAGACAAAAATTACCATAAAACTTTATGACCTAGCTGATCATTCACGATTGCAAAAAGAAATTATGACATCAGACTTACTCGTTAATGCAACACCAGTAGGGATGTCTGGCGAAGCAATGCCGCTCCCTACTTCAATTCTTTTGCCCCCAGGAATTCTGGTGGTAGACACGATTTACAAGGTCCGTGAAACACCAATGATGAAATGGGCGAAAAACCAAGGTAGAACAACGATGAATGGAGTTGGTATGCTTATTCATCAAGCTGCCGCTTCTTTTGAATTATGGACAGGAAAAAAAATGCCTGTTGAGCAGATTAGACAGGAATTGGAGGAAAAAGATGAGGTTAAATGTTAATCTTCCAGAGCACCCTTATGATATCATTATTAAGAAGGGAAGCTTGTCACAAGTGGGACTATGGGTTGCACAACTCTGGCAACAACAAAAAGTTGTGCTTGTCACCGATGACAATGTTGAACCTCTCTATGGAAGAGAGGCAGTTTCACAGTTAAGAAATGAAGGATTTGAAGTTTTTACTTTTACTTTTCCAGCAGGTGAAGCAAGTAAAAACTTGTCTACTGTAGAGAAACTATGGGAATTTTGTGCCTTACATGGTTTGACACGCTCCGATGGAGTGATTGCTTTAGGTGGAGGCGTTGTTGGGGATTTAGCAGCTTTTGCCGCCAGTACATATATGAGGGGCATTCACTTTCTCCAAATACCAACAAGTTTAACAGCTCAGGTCGACAGTTCCATCGGTGGAAAAACAGGAATCAATAGTGATTATGCTAAAAATATGATTGGAACTTTTGCTCAGCCAGATGGTGTTCTGATTGATCCTGAGGTATTGAAAACCTTAGAGAAACGTGATTTTCGTGAGGGAATTGGTGAAATCGTCAAGTGTGCCTTGATTGCCGATAAACAACTCTGGGTCCGCTTAAATGAGATACAGGATGCCGATGAACTTTTGCAAGAAGCAGAGTATTTTATTCGGGCAGCCTGCGATGTGAAACGGAAACTTGTTGTGGAAGATGAGTTTGATCAGGGAACGCGACTTTATTTGAACTTTGGACACACAATTGGTCATGCTATGGAAGCTTATGCTGGCTATGGGCAGGTCATGCATGGGGAGGCTGTAGCTATTGGAATGATCCAAATAAGTAAAGTGGCGGAAAGTAAGGGGCTGATGCCTAAAGGACTAACTGCTCAAATTAAAGCGGTACTCCAAAAGTTTCAACTTCCTCAAACTTATGAACCATGGGATGAGTCAGCTTTGTTTGAAATCCTAACCCATGATAAAAAAGCGCGAGGCAAGATGATTAAGACCGTACTTGTTCCCGAAATTGGACAGGCCAAAATTCATGAGATAAGCCTTCAAGAAATGAAGGAATATTTGAAATGAGATACTATGCATTCTTCGTGGAATAAATGTGGGTGGTAGTAAACTCAAAATGACAGACTTAAAAAAAGAGTTTGAAGCAGCTGGTCTTACAGATGTTTCACTGTTTTAGCTACAGGGAATGTCATTTTTAGCAGCGAAACCTTGCCTGATCTATCTTTTTTACCTGTGCATAGTTTTATAAAAACCGAACAAGAAATAAGAAAGCTTGTTAAAAATAAACCTTTTCTCAAATTGCTCAAAGCGAGTTTAATGCTCTGAAAACAAGTAGGGAAGAAGGGCTTGTCCAAGCGAATACTTTTTATTGGAAGGGGCCAAAGGACGCGACTCTAACAACAGCTTTTGGTAAAGTCTTAGGTAAAACAGTCTATAAATACCTTTTTACAAGTCGTAATATCAATACAATGGAGAGAATAATTAAAAAATTATAATGTTTGTCTATCTTGGAATAGCACTTTTTGCGGGTTTTTTACTAGCAAACCAAAACCCGATTAATGCCGATCTTCGCAAAAATGTTAATTCGCCTTTTTGGGCATCAACAATTTCTCAAATTATTGGGGTTGTTTTCTTAGGTACAATCTCATTACTTTTGACCGGTGATTTGTTCCCCTCTACTGAATTTGTCCAGTCTCATCCTGCTTGGATATGGATTGGTGGATTACTCGGTCCAGTATATGTTACATCGAATGTCTTTCTTTTTCCACGACTAGGTGCTGTGCAGACTGTTATCTTGCCTATTTTGGGACAAATTTTAACTGGAGTTGTTATTGACAGCTTTGGTTGGTTTTACGCGGTCCAAATTCCGATGAGTCCTATTCGTATATTGGGGATTATTGTTACTATACTTGGACTTTTCATTGCCGTTGTTTTACCTAGCTTACGTGAAAAAGCAGGACAAGTTGAAGCCGAGCCCAATTTGATGCTTTGGCGCCTTTGGGCGATAATATCAGGTTCATTCACTGCGGTTCAACAGGCTATTAATGGACATTTGGGCACCTTGTTGCATCGGCCGTTTCAAGCTTCATTTATGTCTTTCTTCATTGGACTGATTGCCATTGTCTGTGTGACTTTAGTGATTGAACGTCGCTTAATTACAAAAGTTGAATTAGGTAAGATAAAAAAATGGAATATATTGGGAGGTATCTGGGGAGCCTTCTTTGTTCTTGGCGCCGTTTTAGCAGTGCCAAAAATAGGGGCTGGCTTAAATATAATGATGGCATTACTTGGACAAATCATTGGTTCAATGTTGGTGCAACAGTTTGGTTGGTGGCGTTCAGATCGCTATCCGATACGTCTTATCCAAGTTGCAGGTGTTGCAGTAATGTTGGTAGGGATTATTTGTATAAAATTTTTGTGAGGAAATATGTTTAAAAAAGAATCATTTGAAGTCTTTGATATAGAAGGATTGGAAATGCGTATGCAGGGAGTGCGTGCTGAAATTCAACCGATTTTTATGGAAATAGGAGAACAGCTAAAAGAAAGAATAAAGCAGTCGTTCCCTGAACAGGAGTTTTACCTGCATATTGCACAGCATCGTCGGCGGACAAGCAATGCACCTGAAAACACGTGGTCTGCTATTGGCACACAAAAGCGTGGTTATAAAATGGAGCCGCATTTCCAATTAGGGATTTGGCAAGATTACGTGTTCATCTACCTTTCAATTATTGATCAACCCAAAGGACAAGCAGATTACGCTCAGAAGTTGAGTTCGGATCTCTCATTACCCAAGGATTTTGTTCTATCTAAAGATCATACCAAGTCTGATTTTTATGGAAGTAGCCATCTTGAAGAATTTGTTACTCGGTTGAAAAATATAAAAAAATCAGAGTTAGAGATGGGTAGAATTTGGAAAGCTGACCGTTTTGATGGTCAACAAGATGATATGATATTACAGGAAATGCTCGAAACTATCGATGATTTACTACCAATTTACCAAAAAATAATGGAGGATTAAGATGCGCTTTTTTACAGCAGGTGAATCACATGGGCCACGTTTGACAGCAATCATTGAAGGTTTGCCAGCAGGACTTCCACTTCAAGCTTCTGACATCAATGTTGAATTGAAGCGCCGTCAAGGAGGATACGGACGAGGTGGTCGCATGAAGATAGAATCTGATCAGGTCGAAATCACCAGTGGTTTGCGTCATGGTAAAACTTTGGGAAGTCCACTTACTCTTAATGTAACCAATCGTGACTTCTCACATTGGACGGAAATTATGGCTTCAGAAGAAGTTGATGATGCCGTTAAGAGACAACGTAAATTGACAAAACCTCGACCAGGACATGCTGACTTGGTAGGGGGGATGAAGTATGAATTTGAGGATTTGCGAAATACACTTGAGCGCTCCTCTGCTCGTGAAACAACGATGAGAGTAGCTGTAGGAGCAGTTGCCAAGGCTTTGCTCAAGCAGCTTGATATGGAGCTGGCTTATCATGTGGTTAATTTTGGAGGCAAAGATGTTGTTGCTCAACTTCCAGAACTCACTGTTAGGGAAATCAAAGCCAAAGCTGGTACAAATGATTTGTCTATTGTGGATATTTCAAGAGCTGAGGAAATTCGTTCATATATTGATAAAATAAAGAAAGCTGGCGACACCATCGGTGGAATTGTAGAGGTACGTGCTACAAATGTTCCGGCTGGTTTAGGATCTTACGTACATTTTGATCGTAAATTAGATGCAAAAATCGCAGCAGCTGTCGTTTCTATCAATGCCTTTAAGGGTGTGGAGTTTGGTCTTGGTTTTGAGGCCGGGCGACGTCAAGGCAGTCAAGTTATGGATGAAATCCTTTGGGAAAAGCAAACAGGCTATAACCGAAAAAGTAATAATCTTGGTGGTTTTGAAGGTGGCATGACTAATGGTGAGGACCTTATTATTCGCGGTGTCATGAAACCGATACCGACCCTATATAAGCCTCTCATGTCTGTCAATACTGAAACGCATGAACCTTATAAAGCGAGCGTTGAACGTTCTGATCCAACCGCTCTTCCAGCGGCTGGAGTAGTAATGGAAAATGTTGTTGCTACAGTCCTAGCCCAAGAAATCTGTGATAAGTTTTCAAGCGATAGTTTTAGAGAGCTACAAGAGGCTTTTCAAAACTATAAGGAACGCTTAAAAAACTTCTGATGAAATAAAAACTAGTCTCAAAAATAAGGCTAGTTTTTTTATTACAAAAGTGTAAGTTTGCAGAAAATATAATTTGTTAGAATAAAAGTGTAGGGTTAAGAAAAACAAAACCTAGTAAGAAAGAGGTAACAATATGAAAAAAGTATTATTTGGCTTACTTGCTCTAGCAGTAGTGATTGGTGGCCTAGGATATGGCTGGTACAAATCAAGCTATGGGGGCACGGAGCGTTACGTAAAAATTACACAAGATGGAACAAAGAAAGCCGGCAAAAGTGATTCAGGCGAACGTTATGTTGATTATGTATACAATCTACCTTCTTATGATAAAAATGGCGAAGAAAAAGATATTTCCTTTACAGCTACACACAACTTACGTAAAGATGCTTATCTTAAAGTGACAGATAATAAAGCAAAAGGTGTAACAAACTGGGAAGAAGTTCAAAAAAATGACTTGCCAAGTAAAGCAAAAGATAAATTAAATTAATCATTTAAAGGTGACAAGGGAGAAAAAATGCTATTAGAAGTTAAACATATCAAAAAAGTTTTCAAAACACGCTTTTCAAAAGAAGAAACAACGGCTCTTGCTGACATTGATTTTTCTGTCGAAGAAGGTGAATACATTGCTATTATGGGTGAGTCAGGTTCAGGTAAAACAACACTCTTGAATATCTTATCAACTTTGGAAAAACCCACAGCTGGTCAAGTTTTACTTTCAGGACGTGATATTACAGCCATTAAAGACAAGGATATCTCAGCATTCCGCCGTGAACATCTCGGTTTTGTCTTCCAAGATTTCAACCTCTTGGATACTTTATCAGTAAGGGACAATATTTATCTTCCCATGGTACTTTCTAAAGCACCAGTAAAGAAAATGAAAGCACGTCTTGAAAACTTAGCACCTAAGTTGAATATCGACACACTTTTAGAAAAGCAACCTTTTGAATTATCAGGGGGGCAAAAGCAACGTGTGGCTGTTGCGCGTGCTCTGATTTCTCAACCGGATCTTGTTTTGGCAGATGAGCCAACAGCAGCTTTGGACTATAAAAACTCAGAGAGTCTGCTTGAACTTTTCGAAAATATCAATGATGCTGGTCAAACAATCATCATGGTTACTCACTCAAGCTTAGCTGCAAGTCACGCAAAACGTGTCCTCTTCATTAAAGACGGAATGCTCTATCATCAACTTTATCGTGGCGATAAGTCATCAACAGAGTTTGCAAAAGAAATTACCTTGTCAATGACTTCATTCTTGGGAGCTTCAGCTGACTCAAGCGAAACGGAGGTAGCCGATAATGCTTAGTTTTAAACTGGCAGTACAAAATCTGAAAAAAGGGTTGAAATCATTTGCGCCTTTCATCGTAGCGAGTGTAACAATGTTTGTCTTGCTTTTTGTTACTGCTGCAATTGCACAATCTCCATCCCTTGAAAAAATGAAGGGTGGCGCAGCAGTTGGGCAAATGATGTCCTTTGCGATGTGGATTTTGGCTATCTTTGGTGGGATTATTCTCATTTATAGTTATCGTTTCCTACAGTTGCAACGCTCACGTGAATTTGGGCTTTATGACATTCTCGGACTAGGGAAAAAGAAAATCGCCCTTGTTTCTTTCTTTGAACTCGTAATGAGTTATATTGCGACTGTCATCATCGGTACAATTGTTGGGATTGCTTTTTCTAAGTTTCTTTTCCTGATTTTTATCAATATGATTGGTGAAAGTAACTTTAACTTAGCGATTACACCAGCTTCTATTCTAACAGTCGCAGCAATATTCTTGCTCTTCTTTGCTTTGCTTCTTATTATTGGAACATTTATCATTTGGAAATCTTCAAGTCTCGATTTGTTAAGAGAAGCATCTAAAGGTGAAAAAGAGCCTAAGTCAAACATTTTCATGGCCTTGATTGGTATTGTTTTACTGGTAGTTGGCTATGGCTTAGCACTAAATGTTGATAATCCCGTTAAAGCACTCTCAACTTTCTTCCTTGCAGTTCTAGCAGTTATTTTGGGAACTTACTTTTTCTATATCAGTTTTACCGTTTGGTATTTGAAATGGCGTAAAAAACGTAATTCTTACTATAAACCGCAAAACTTTATTACGATCAGCTCAATGCTTTACCGAATGAAAGCAAATGCGGTTGGCTTGGCCAATATTACCATTCTCTTGTCGATGACTTTAGTAACTTTAGTAGTTACAATCGGTATCTTCTTAGGCTCAACCCAAACTGTTGAACGTGCTTTTCCAAAAGAAGGACAATACACTGTTTATTCACAAGAAAAAACAGGTAATCAGCTGGCCCAAGATTTACAAGAAAAAGCAGACCAAGCGGGTGTAAAAATATCAAATGTCACAACAGCTTTAAGTGCAGACTACTTAATGGGTAACGGTCAAAAAGAAGGAGAAAAAACGCTAAATATTACTCCGACAGGGGACCAAAAAACAGCCATTCAATTTTCAATGACAACTTTACAAACGTTGAAAAATTTAGATGAAAATGTTGCTGATATTTCTGGTAACCAAATTAATATCCTGGATTACTTTGGTGCTTATCCAAAAATTAAGGAGTTTAATTGGTTTGGCACAAAATATGAAGTGAAAGACATCATGGCCACTCAGGATTTGACCAAGTATCCTATCATGATGAATATAACTACGCCAATGCTTCTTATCTTCCCAAATGATGCAGCATTACATCAAGCTCTTGAGGTTTATAATAAAGCAAACAATGATGGTGAACAAGCTTATCAAGTGAGTCCATCTGTGACAGTTAACTTTGATATTGCAGAAAAAGATCAAGAAAGATTAACAAATGCGTTAGGTAATAATGATGGAGATCATATGCTCAGCTTCCGTTCAGCTGAGATGAAAGAAGTTAGAACTGGAATCGGTGCCTTTGTCTTTATCGGTTTGGTTCTTGGCATTAGCTTCATTTTAGGTGCTGCCTTGATTATCTATTACAAACAGTTGTCAGAAGGTGTGCAAGACAAACGTTCATTCAAGATTCTACAAGAAGTAGGTTTATCAAAAGAGCAAGTGTCTAAGACCATCAAGTCACAAGTGAGCATGATTTTCTTATTGCCAATCGCAATGACGATTGTACATTTCAGCTTTGCTTACATTATGATTAGTAAACTTATTGGTATCTTTGGAATCATGGATAGCCAGTTAATTCTTTGGATTAGCTTAGGAACCATTGCTGCTTTAGCCTTTATTTATTGGTTAATCTATAAAGGAACAAGCCTTGTGTATTACAATATTGTGGAGAAAAAATAAATGGAAAAAATACCCTATTACTTACTGGTCCTTGGTGGCTCACTTACTGTTCTTACTTTCTGTGCCTGGTATGTTTGGGGCATCATTCAATTTGTTCAAAGAAAGATTAAGAACTGCAAGGATATCAAACTTTTACAGTCTTTAACGCTTAGTTTGCATATCCTTTCACTTCTCATTATTGTTGGTTTAGGCTATTATGGCTTTACAACATTTTTCTAAAAATCAGATGGAATCATCTGATTTTTTTATATGTTATAATAGGAGAAAGAAAAAATTGATAGTGAAAAAAGAACAAGTGATAACAGATCCGCAAGTTCGGGAGGAAAAAATGCCCAAAATTTTTATTGTTGAAGACGATAAAACGATTGTTAAAATGTTGACTAATGCCTTGAAAAGTGACTTTCAGGTCTATTCTGTTTTAAATTTTCGGGCAGTCAAGCAGGAAATATTGGAAGCAGATCCGGACTTAGTCTTAATGGATATTGGTTTACCCTTTTATAACGGTTTTTACTGGACAACAGAATTACGCAAAGTCTCACAAATTCCGATTATTTTTATCTCGTCGATGAGTGATGATATGAACCAAGTCACAGCCATGAATCAAGGAGCTGATGATTTTGTTACAAAACCTTTCTCCTTGGATATCTTGCAGGCCAAAATAAAGGCATTACTTCGTCGTTCTTACAACTTTTCTGGCCCTGAGAAATTAGAATTTGCCGGCTTTATTTTATCTGACAACATGGTAAAATCAGGAGAAAGTCAGATTGACCTTACACCTTCCGAAAACAAAATCTTGAGTGTTCTTTTTAGAGCTAACGGAGCTGTTGTAAGCAAAGAAGCTATTCTTCAAGAACTTTGGCAAACAGATGAATTTATCGACAGTAATACTTTAAATGTAAAAATGACACGTTTACGTAAAAAACTAGCAGAAATTGGATTTGCACATTTGGTAACGAAACGAGGTGTAGGCTATGCCTTGGAGTAAAATAAAGCGGTTTTTGCAGATAAAAATTGCACAAATCGGAGTGTTTCTGGTGATGCTCTTTATCTTTGTGAGCAACTTTTTACTCTGGCATCTTCCGATTGAATCCCTTATCAATGCAACTATTCTTGCTTTGATTGTATTTGTGATCTACTTGGTTTCCTCATATTTTCGATGGGCGAATAGAGAAGCACTCTTATATGACTTGAAACATGAGCTTTTGGATTTGGAAGAAAACCTGCGTGCAAAAGAAAAACACATTAAAGAAACAGAAGATATTATCAAAGTCTGGTCCCATCAAATGAAAATCCCTTTGGCCGCAATCGATTTAATGGCACAAACAGAAATTAATCCAATCGAATTAAAAAATCAAACTTTCGCTTTAGATAATTACTTAAAAATGTTATTGGAATACCAACGTATAGCCAATATTTCAACAGATTTTCATTTTGAGAAGTTTTCTGTCGCTGCCCTTTTGCGAGAACTGCTCAAAAAATACAGTAGTTTTTTCATCCAGAAAAATTTATCCGTCACTATTTCAGGTGACTGGGAAATTACTACAGATCGCAAATGGTTCAGCTTGGCAATAGAACAGTTGCTCAATAATGCTATAAAATATACAAATGAAGGCAGTTTAACAATTAGTATCGAAGAAAATAAAATTATTTTAAGTGATACAGGAATAGGGATTTTACCCGAAGATTTGCCACGCATATTTGAGCATGGTTTCACAGGCTATAACGGTCGCAGCTATTATAAAGCATCGGGTTTAGGCTTGTACTTAACAAAACTCATTTTGGATCGACTTGACTTTTGTATTAAGATAAGCTCAGAGCTAGGCGAAGGAACAACCGTTGAGGTGAAAAAAAATGAACAATAAACAAGTAATACTTGCACAACATCAAAATTTTGAAACAGAACGTTTAATTTTTAGAAAAGTAGAACTTGCGGACAAAGAAGACCTTTTTGAATATGCAAGTGATCCAGAAGTTGTACGTTATGTTTCATTTCCCGCACATAAAGATTTAGCTATGACCGAAGAAAGTATTGTGGAGTATTTTATACCACATCGCTTATTTTGCTGGGCAATTGTGGATAAGCAGAGCGAAAAAATGATTGGAACTATTGATTTAAGGCTCGACGGAGATCAAGCTGTATTTGGTTGGGTGCTTAATCGTAACTTTTGGGGGAGAGGGCTAATGCCAGAGGCTGCCGCTTCCCTTAGAGATTTGGCTTTTAACCAGCTTGATGTAAAAATTATTGTAGCAGAACATGATGCAGAAAATCCAAAGTCAGGACGTGTAATGGAAAAGATTGGCATGCGAAAAACGGGTCAAGTCTATACATATATGGCAAAAGAGGGACGTTCTGTCCTGTGTGACTATTGGATCTTGACGAAAGAAGAATATTTAAAAACAAAAAACTAAAAACCACTTGCGCGTAGTGGTTTTTTTGATATAAGGTCAAGAAAAACAATACAATATTACAGCTCTTGACTTGTGCTATAATAGAAGATAAATCGTAGAGAAGAAAGTTTGAAACGCAATGAAACTCGAAATAAAGGCAAAATCACTCACAGGTAAACTTACTGTTCCTGGGGATAAATCAATTTCTCACCGCTCCATAATGTTTGGGGCGATTTCACATGGTCAAACAAGGGTAAAGCATATTTTGCGAGCTGAGGATGTCACAGCTACAATGCAAGCTTTCCAAGACTTGGGTGTTAAAATTGAAGATAAAGAGGGGATAATCTATATTCAAGGTAAGGGCTTTGAAGGCTTACAGCCAGCGAATAAGCCCTTGGATATGGGAAATTCAGGAACATCGATGCGATTAATGTCAGGGATTCTCGCTGGTTTAGACTTTGAAACAAAATTAATTGGTGATGCTTCGCTCTCGCGTCGCCCAATGGATCGTATTGCTCACCCATTAAAATTAATGGGAGCAAAAATCTCTGGTCAAGGAGAAGCTTGTCTGCCACCTTTAGAAATTCAAGGGAGACAACTGCAGTCTATCAACTATCAACTGCCTGTAGCCTCTGCACAAGTAAAATCAGCTTTGATTTTTGCCGCACTACAAACAAAGAGTAATCAAATATCAGAAATTGTGGAAAAAGCGGTGACACGAAATCATACCGAAGAAATGCTTAAACAGTTTGGTGGAGAACTTACAGTATCGGGAAAGCATATCCGAATAAGAGGTGGACAAAAGTTAGAAGGCCAAGAAATTACAGTGCCTGGAGATATTTCCTCAGCAGCTTTTTGGATTGTTGCTGCTTTAATTATTCCAGGAAGTAGTATTGAGCTGCAAAATGTTGGTATCAATGCCACGCGAACAGGAATAATTGATGTTGTTACTGCTATGGGAGGAAAAGTTGAAATTACCAACCAAACTGCGATAGCTGCTACACTCAAAATTCGTTATAGCACATTGACTGCAACCCAGATATCGGGCGATTTGATACCAAGGTTGATTGATGAGCTGCCGATTATTGCTCTTTTAGCTACACAAGCTGAGGGTGAAACGGTTATTGCAGATGCGGAAGAGCTTCGTGTCAAAGAAACGGATCGTATCTCAGTTGTATCGGGCATCTTAAAAGCGATGGGAGCTGATGTTACACCTACAGCGGATGGGATGAAGATTAGAGGGAAGACAAACCTTCATGCGCCTCATAAAGACATCAATACTCACGGTGATCATCGTATCGGTATGATGACAGCAATTGCGGCACTTCTTGTACAAGAAGGAGAAGTTGTTTTAGAAGGAAGTCAAGCCATTAAAACAAGTTATCCAACTTTCTTTGACGATCTGAAAGGTTTACTTGGGCCAAGCAAGGAGGAACGAGAATGGCAGTAGTGTTGATTGGGTTTATGGGCGCGGGGAAATCAACGATTGCAAGGGCTCTAAATAAGGAAAACTTTATTGACCTTGATCAAGCCATTGAACAAGAGATTGGAATGCCCATTATACAATTTTTTCAGGAATATGGCGAAGCTAAATTTCGACAAATTGAAAGAGAAACACTTGAGGCAGCGGTGCTCTCAGGATTTAATGTTGCCACAGGTGGCGGCATTGTTCAACTTGTAGAAAATCGGGACTGTCTGAAAAAGCTGAAAAATGTCGTTTATCTCAAGGCAGATTTTGAAACGCTCTATGAACGTATTCTTACTGATCAAAAGAATAAACGACCATTGGCTACACAACCCGTACAAGACGTAGAACAATTGTTTATGCAGCGTGAAAAATTCTACGAAGAAGTAGCGGATATTATTATTGAAACCAAGGACAAAAAACCAGAAGAAATAATTAAAGAAATTCAGGAATTAAAATGAAAATCTATTTTGTAAGACATGGTAAAACGCAATGGAACCTCGAAAAAAGGCTCCAAGGTCAAAAAGGGGACTCGCCTCTTTTGCCGGAATCCTATGAGGCGATAGCCCGAGTAAATGAAAGACTGGGACAAATTGTCCAATTTGATAAAGTGATTTCTAGTCCGCAGCCGCGTGCTGTGACAACCGCAAAGTTGTTAACTGCTTTGCCAGTAAATACAGATACTCGCCTTTCAGAATGGAACTTTGGTCAGCTGGAAGGCCAGTTGGTCGCAAATGCACTCTTGAAGTATCCAGATGAAATGTTTGCTTCTCGGAATGAATTGCAAAATTTTGATGGGCGCCATTTTGGAGCGGAAACAGTAGCTAATGTTTTAGCACGTTTTGATAGTTTAGCAAATGACCTCAAAAAGCAAGAGGCTGAAAATATATTATTGGTCGGTCATGGTGCTTCAGGGACAGCGGGAATGCGACATTTAGCGGGCTTTCCGCTACAAGAGTTACGTACAGCTGGTGGCTTAGCCAATAATAGTGTAACTGTTTTAGAAACGAAAGGTCAACGTTTTGAGCTGTTGCACTGGAATAAAGTGTTATGACAGAAAAAATATATTTTACCGGAACAATTGAAGCGATTTTCTTTAGTAATCCTAGTAATTTTTATAAAGTACTTTTAGTAGAAGTGGATGATACCAATAGCGATTATGAAGATTATGAAATTGTTGTAACCGGAACAATTGGGGAGTTGATCGAAGGGGACAGTTATACCTTCTATGGTAAACTTACGACACATCCAAAATATGGGGAGCAGCTTCAAGTTGAAACTTATGAAAAAGCTGTACCGACCAGTGCTGCAGGACTAATTAAATACTTTTCTTCTGATAAATTTCCTGGGATTGGTAAAAAGACGGCAGAAAGAATCGTGGCTCTTTTTCCTGATGATACAGTTGACAGTATCTTAAGTAAGCCGGAAGAATTAGACGATATCCTTCCTTTAGCAAAGAAAAATTCCTTTATTAAAAGACTTCGTGACAATCATGGTGTGGAAAAGATTTTATCAAAGCTTGCAGAATATGGTATCCCCAGTAAGCTCCAATTTCAAATTCATGAGCTTTACAAAGATCAAACCTTGGATATTATCGCCAAGAATCCTTACCAGTTGGTTGAAGATATCAAAGGAATTGGCTTTAAAACAGCGGACCAAATTGCTCAAGAATTGGGAATTGCAGCAGATAGTAGTGACCGCTTTAGAGCGGGATTGATGCATGTGGTTAAAACACACCCTTTAATTACGGGCGATACTTATATTGAAGCGCGTGATCTTTTGCAACAAACGATCCAAGTTTTGGAAGAAGCACGCCAGATAGAAGTTAGCCCAGAGACTGTGGCTGAAGAAATCAACCATCTGCTTGAAGACGGTAAAATGCAACAAGAAGAAACTAAAATATTTGAAAATTCCCTTTATTTTGCTGAGCAAGGCATTAGTGAATACCTCAAAAAACTTATTGGACGTAGTACTCAGACCTTCTCAGATGAAAAAATCTTGAAAAATATTGAGCAAGTGGAAACTAAGCTCGGTATTCGCTACGATAAACTGCAGAAAGAAGCTATTTTTCAAGCTTTAAATAGTCAGTTCTTCATTTTAACCGGTGGCCCAGGAACAGGTAAAACAACGATTATCAATGGTTTTATCGAAACTTATGCACAGCTTCATGACATTGATTTAGATCCTGGGCATTATCATGATGATGTTTTCCCTATTCTCCTGGCAGCACCAACAGGAAGAGCGAGTCGCCGAATGAATGAACTTACTGGCTTACCAGCAGCAACGCTTCATCGCCATTTAGGTTTAAACACTGATGAAGCAATGGATATGGAAAGTAATGATCTTGCGGGTTCACTTTTAATTGTAGATGAATTTTCAATGGTAGATACCTGGTTAGCAAATAAACTTTTACAAGCCATTCCTCCTTCCATGAAAGTACTCTTTGTAGGCGATGCAGATCAGCTGCCGTCAGTTGGTCCTGGGCAAGTCTTTGCAGACTTGCTGAAGCTTCCAGAGATTCCTTCAGTTCGCTTGGATAAAATCTTCCGTCAAGGAGCTGAATCGACGATTATTGACCTTGCTCATGAGATTAAGGAAGGCCGTTTGCCACAAGATTTTACTAGCCGTCATCCCGATCGTTCTTATTTTGAAGCTGGAACAGGACAAGTTGCTCATCTTGTGAAACAAGTGGCGACTGCGTGGAAAAAAAGAGGAAATAATCCTTTTGAATTGCAGATTTTAGCACCGATGTATAAAGGTGTAGCTGGTATAAACACCTTAAATGGTTTGTTGCAAGAATTGTTCAACCCTCTTGATGAGCGACAAGAGTTTAATTATCAGGATATTCATTTTCGAGAGGATGATAAAGTTCTCCATTTAGTCAATGATGCAGAAAACAATGTTTTTAATGGCGATTTAGGGAGGATTGTTGAGCTTATTCCAGCAAAACATACAGAAAGCAAGCAAGACGAAATTGTGATGGATTTTGATGGTCAGGAAGTGAGCTATCCTCGCGCAGAGTGGTATAAAATTACCTTAGCTTACGCAATGTCTATTCATAAGTCGCAAGGGAGTGAGTTTTCAACAGTTGTTGTTCCAATGGTTTCGTCCTATTCAAGGATGCTGGAACGTAATCTCTTGTATACAGCAATTACGCGAGCCAAACAAAGTCTAATTCTTATTGGAGAACAAAAAGCCTTTGCCCAAGCTGTTCAAAAAGAAAGTGCCAATCGAAAAACTTTCTTAAAGGAGCGATTTACTGGCAAAGCAGAGCCTGTAGAAGAAATAAAGCAAACTTTGGATGATGACAAGAGTGAAACAACTGTGAAAGTTAGTCAATCTCAAACAGAGGAAATTTCGCTTTTTCCTGAAGAAAATTTTACTTCTGCATCATATTCGACTGAACCTTTTTTAACAGCGGATTTGGTTAATTCTGGTGATTTTGATCCATTGATTGGGCTTACGGAAGCTGATTTTGCAATTTTTAAATAAAAAAAGACGGTTTAAAACCAGTCTTTTTTTATTTGTATTTTTAGCCTCAAAAAGTTAAATCATCAAAATCAGTGAGTTCATCTTGGAGCTTTTGTGTTAGTACTGTATAAGCTACAGCATATTTTTTAGGGTAAGCATCGCTGACGGATAGTTCGTTTGCTTTCTCTAAAGCAGAGAACAAACCTTCAGTCATATTGACATTATTTAGTATGCACAAGGCCAAATCATGCACGCGTTGTTCTTTTGAAAGACTCATAATATTAAGCCCCTTTCCATAAAGTTGAGTAAATAATTACGAACGATAAGCTTATCAATATTATAACATGGTAGCGGTTAAGAAAAGTTAAAATTGCTCTGATTTTTAAGGATTTAATAGCTTTCCCTTGTGATATTGAAGTCATTAATTTTTGAGCAAGGAAAAAAATAGTACAAAGTGGTACATTCATCATTTTTTTACTTCTGAAAATTTTAGAAAGTATAAATATGAAGTAGAATTTATACCTTCTTTTAGTCTACAATGATAAAATAACATTATAAATTTTATATAGTACGCTTTATAATTTCACATTTCTGCCAACTTGGGGTTAAAAAGCTGTTAGAACTCTTGTACATTTAAAAAACTAAAAAAAGAAGCATCTAACCATTGGTTAGATGTTTCTCATGAACTATTGTTATGCTAATAGTTCAAATTGGAAGGTGACGTTTAAAGTATTTGCGCGTTTTCCATTTGAAACGTGCAGTTTCTACGCCCTCAGTCATTGCGACATAATCGTCTGCTAAGGTAACAACCCAGCTTTCTTTATAACGTGGCGGTGCTATTGTAGCCCCCCACATATGTTTGACGATGCAGTCGTACTCAAGATCAGAAAGGGTAGTAATTTTTGCTGCATTACGGGCAGCGATACGAGGATGAACATAGGCATGACTTTTGTTAAATTTAGTGTCGCGCCAATCGTAGTAGAAAAGGTCGTGTAAGAGACCTGCACGGGCAGCAGATTTTGCATTCCAGCCCATCTTTTTACAAGCTAAATAGCTCACATAACTTACCTTGATTGAATGAATCAAACGTGTTGAAGTATAGTGATGTGTGATTTCATCAAGCTGTTTCAGTTCCGGCATTTCAAGAAAGTGACCAACATAACTCATAAACTCGGCATCTGTCAACCATGGATTTTCATCTAATTTCATATTCATATTATAGCACCATTCTATAAAATGTAAATAGCGATATGCAATTTGACACAAGAAAAAAGAAAATTATTTCAATTTTCTTTTGACAAACAGTTGCTAAAAAGCTAAAAATCCTGTATAATTTATAGGTATTACAAAAATTTGGAGGAAATAATGGCTAATATCAAATCTGCAATCAAACGCGCTGAATTGAACGTTGTTGATAACGAACGCAACTCACAACAAAAATCTGCAATGCGTACTGCAATCAAAAAATTTGAAACTGCACCAAGCGAAGACACATTCAAAGCTGCAAGCTCTGCAATCGACAAAGCTGCATCAAAAGGTCTTATCCACGCTAACAAAGCTTCACGTGACAAATCACGTTTGGCAGCTAAATTGGGCTAATTCTTAATTGCAAAAAAATATTCCTGTCTGCTGATAGGATTTTTTTTTACTCTAAAAATGGGAGAACTTTGGATGAAGCTGATGATAGAAATAAAACATGTAAGATAAATGTTATAATAAAGTTATTAACAACGTTGAATTTATAGGTGGCATGGGCAGGGAGTCGCCAGCGACAAAGAAAGGAGAGGAAAGTAGAAAAAAGAAATAATTTTCTGCTTATTTCCGATACCAAACAATGACAGATTCTATAAAAGTAGATTTTAAAAAGACTGAAAAAGAGTTTTATTTTCCTAAAAAAATTGAAGTAATTACTGTACCTGAGATGTCTTATTTGACTGTTTCTGGTCAAGGTGCACCAGCTGGTACAGCTTTCCAAGAAGCGATTGCTTCACTTTATCCTATAGCATATGCTATTTCAATGTCCTACAAAAGAGAAGACATAGTCATTCCTCATTTTTATCGTTTTGTTGTGCCTCCCTTGGAGGGTTTGTGGACAAGTAAGACAGCTCCAAAGGCTAATGAGCCTCTACGTAAAGAAGAACTGATTTGGAAAGTTATGATTCGGATGCCAGAATTTGTAACTGAGGAAATTGTTGAGTGGGCGAAAAAAGACACAGCTTCAAAGAAAAAACAAGATTTTTCTCAAGTAAAATATGAAAAGATTACAGACGGACTTTGTATTCAAGCCATGCATAAGGGGAGTTTTGACGATGAAGCTGAAACTTTTACTTTGATGGAGGAATTTGCCGCTGCAGAGGGCTATGAACTTATCCACAAAGAATTCCATCATCGTGAGATTTATCTTAGCGATTTCCGGAAAACTGCCCCAGAAAAGTTAAAAACCGTATTGCGCCAATATGCACAAATTAAAACGAAGGAGAAGGAAGGACAATGAAAAAAACGGATTGGAGTGAACCTTTAAGAGAACGATTGCCTCAGGAATACTTTTCAACCCTTGTTGATTTTATCAATGACGTTTATTCACAAGGTAATGTTTACCCGCCTGAGGATAAGATATTTCGAGCGATTGAATTGACTGCTTTAGCTGATGTCAAAGTTGTACTAGTTGGACAGGATCCTTATCCACAGCCGGGTAAAGCTCAGGGACTAAGTTTTTCCTATCCAGCTTCCTTCGTGGTGAATCGACCAGACTCTATTGTCAATATTCGGAAAGAACTTAAAAGCGAGGGCTTTGATAAAGACGATTCAGATTTAACACATTGGGCTGAGCAAGGGGTTTTATTGCTCAATGCTGTACTTACCGTCCCTGAGATGAAGTCTAATGCTCATAAAGGAAAAATTTGGGAACCTTTGACAGATGAGATAATAAAAATTGCTTCGGATGATGATCGTCCAAAAGTCTTTCTCTTATGGGGTGGTGATGCACGTAAGAAAGCGAAGCTGATTGATTCTTCTAAGCATTTAATACTTGAATCTGCACATCCTTCACCTCTTTCTGCTTCTCGTGGCTTCTTTGGCTCACAGCCATTTTCGAAAGCTAATACCTTTTTAGAAAAAACAGGACAAAAAGGGATAGATTGGTCAAAATAAGAAAATTATGAAGAAAGAACCCCAAACTAGGACTCAAGTCTGATGACAGCATTGTAAATTTTTGGTAAAATAGTCTTAAAGGTATATTAGAAAAGGAGATACTATGGAAAATCCATTTATAAATAATAATAGAAGTCAAGTATCGCTGAATCAATTTTTTGCTCGCATTTATGGGATTGTCGGGATTGGAGTTGCTGTTTCAGCACTCACATCTTTTTTAACAATAAATTTCTTCTGGGAAGCAACTCAGAATTTTGTTAATCGTGCAGGTTTTGGAATGATTATCCTCTTATTCTTGCCACTGGTTCTCGTCTTCCCTATGCAAAATGCAGCCATGAAAAATAAACCCACAGCTTTGCCAATGTTTGTTGGTTTCTCAGTTTTAATGGGCTTTATCATGAGTTTTACAATTGCAGCTTATACGGCTTCTGATGTCACTTTGGCCTTTGTGTCAACTGCTGGAATGTTCTTTGGGCTTTCAGTTTATGGACGTACAACTAAACGTGATTTGACAGGTATGGGGCGTGCAATGATGGGGATGCTGATTGGTTTAATCATCGCAGGGGTTATTAACATCTTCTTAAGAAGCCCAATGGTCGTCTTTGTTTCTTCAATCATTAGTGTCCTCGTTTTTAGTGGGCTGATCGCTTGGGACAATCAAAAGATTGAGCATGTTTACCGTCAAAATAACGGTAAAGTAAATAATGGCTGGGCGATTAGCATGGCGCTATCACTCTATCTTGACTTTATCAACCTTTTCCTTTCACTCTTGAGAATCTTCGGATTTATGGGAAACAGTCGTGATTAATAAAAAACTTCATCAATTGATGAAGTTTTTTATTTTTTTGGGGGGAGAGATAAGCAACTACTTCAAAAAGAGTTCTTCTAATTTATGGGCAACCCCGTCCTCATCATTTGTCCACGGAAGAATTTCAGTGGCATGTGGTGTGAGTCGAGTAGAGGCATTTTTCATAGCATAGGCCTCCTCAGCAAATTTAAACATTTCGATATCGTTATGCTCGTCACCAAATGCTATAAGGTTTTCTTTTGGAATTTCGAGAACACGAAGAAGATGCTTGAGACCAGAAGCTTTGCTGACACCTTTGGGGACAATTTCTAAAACGCCATTAGGACCGCCCCAGCCACTCACACTGATTTTACCGTTATAATGATCTTGGATTTGCTTGGCCAGACGAAATTTATCTTTTACTCGTGTAGAAAGGAGTACTGCATGCGGATTGTCATCGAGACGATCTGCGCGTAAACGATTGTAGGGATGGAACTGTTCGACACCAAAAAGTTTAGGGGTTACGTTCCTGAAGTTATTAAGGAAAAATTTACGGCGATATTCAACCGCAAAAAATTCTAAATCAAAGTTTTGTTGATGGCGTAAAAAGTCAAAGACGAATGAACGATCAATATAATGACCTTTGGTGTACTCCCAATTACGATTGTCTGGCTTGGAAATCAAAGCACCATTGAAGTTGATCATCGGACTTTTAAGTTCGAGTTCGCGATAAATATCAACAGCCATACGGAAAGGACGACCCGTGGAGATGCAGATGATGTGGCCTTGCTCCTCAATACGTTTAAAAATATATTTTGTATAGCGACTGATTGTACGCCCGTCGCTATGAAGCGTTGTGCCGTCAAGATCAATGGCAATCAATTTTCTATCTTTGTTTTCCATATTTAATCCTTTAAAATATTTCTTATTTTTTATTATACCAGAAAAGCAGTAAAGCTGCTTTTGGTCTAGGTTACTTTTTAAAAAATAAGATGTGGAGTGTTCATTATTAAGTAATCTACAAGACACTATGAAAAATAAAATTTATGTTTTTGACAACAATTATTAAAATGGACGAACTTTTATAAATATTTATAAGTCTTTAGTTCGGTATTTACGAACATATACGGACTTGTTTTTTTAAATGACTCGAAATTCCTTGTTTCAAACTTAAAATTTATTTATACTGAACATGTATCATTTTATGACGTGTGTCACGAAAAACGAATGTGGCATGCAACTTTTTATTAAAAGGAGAATTTATTCGTGAACAAGTTCTTTAAACTTGAAGAAAACGGCACTACTGTGGGCCGTGAAATTATGGCAGGTATTACTACCTTCTTTGCTATGAGCTACATCTTGTTTGTCAATCCTGATGTTTTAGGATCAACAGGGATGCCCGTTCAGGCAGTTTTCTTAGCTACTATCTTAGCTTCAATTGTGGGTTCGGTAGCTATTGGTTTAATCGCCAATGTTCCTTATGCCCTTGCACCAGGTATGGGAATTAACGCCTTCTTTGCTTATACTGTTGTTCTTTCATTAGGCTACACTTGGCAAGAAGCTTTAGCAATGGTCTTCATTTGTGGTATTGTCAATATTATTATTACATTTACTTCAATTCGTAAAGCAATTGTTTTAGGAATTCCTGAGAGCTTACAACACGCTATTGGTGGTGGTATCGGTATTTTCATCGCTTATATTGGTATTAAAAACGCTGGTATTCTTGAATTTATTGCATCACCAGGTACTTATACGGATAACCACGGCACTATCACTGCAGATTCAACAATTGTTCCTGGCTTAGTTAAATTTGATGATCCTGGTGTTCTTGTTGCTTTAGTTGGTATTTTAGTAACAATGTTCTTTGTTCTCCGTAAATGGAAAGCAGGGATTCTCTTGTCAATCGCAGTAACGACTGTACTTGCACTTTTAACAGGTGTTACAAAAGTTGATATGTCTACACTTTTTGCAGACAACAATCTCGGGACAGCAATCAACGAGATGGGAACAACTTTTGGTGCTGCTTTTGGTCCTAAAGGTTTTGGTAGTTTATTTTCTGATTCATCTCGAATTATTGAAGTTTTGATGACAATTTTGGCCTTCTCGTTAACCTCAATCTTTGATCCGATTGGTACGTTCATTGGTACAGGTCGTAGCACAGGAATCTTTACAGATCAAGATTTTGTGGATATGGCAAATAGCAAAGGTTTCTCATCTAAAATGGACAAAGCACTCTTTGCTGACATGATTGCTACACCAATTGGTGCGATTTTCGGAACTTCAAATACAACTGTTTATGTAGAATCAGCAGCTGGTATTGGAGCAGGCGGACGTACAGGATTGACTTCGATTGTCGTTGCTGTGATGTTTGCGATCTCAAGTCTTTTCTTACCATTACTTGCCATTGTTCCAACGCAAGCAACGGCTCCAATTTTGATCATTGTAGGTATGATGATGTTGTCATCATTCAAGGAAATCAACTGGTCTGAATTGAGTGAAGCTATTCCAGCCTTCTTTGCTTCAGTATTTATGGGTCTTGGCTACTCCATCTCATATGGTATTGCTGCTGGCTTTATCACTTATATCTTCTCAAAACTCTTTACAGGTAAGATTAAAGAAGTAAAACCAATTATTTGGGTTGTGGCAATCGCATTTGCATTAAACTTTGCAGTACTTGCTATTCTCTAAAAAACACCACTATAATTTGTACACTATCATGAGAGAAATCCGCTTTTATCAGCGGATTTTTATGTTAAAATAAAGACATGGAGACACCACTTATTATTGCATTTTCGGTGATTAGTTTTTTAGCTTTAATCCCGACCGTCATTTTTTACACAAAGTCGCATCGTTTGAAGGATATGAGAACTTTACGTTTAGGACGACTTACTATTGGTTTTTTAGCCAGTCTTTTTGTACTGTTTAACGGTATTATGGGGATTCTTTTTTCGGCTAATTATAATTCACATTCCAATATCATTTTAGCCATAATTATTATTGAGCTTGCCCTCTTTTTGATTCCTACTTTTATGATTAGTTTTGTCGTACCTGTGGGGATTGTGGTTTTAACGATTAAAATGTGGCGCCGTGAATCACATAGTTTAGCGAATTTGATTTTGCCGGCCATTATGTTTGTCTTTTTTCTAGTCGATTGGCTCTATATTCGCGTTTCTACTTTATCTGAAGGTTGGCTTTGGCTACAGCTCTTGAGCTACGTTTATCCTGTGTTGGCCTTTTATCTTGTCTGGCAATTCACGGTTTTCTTTTTTGCTAGCTGGACATATGGACGTCGTTTCCGTAAAAAGTCTTCAAAATATCACGTGGTTCTAGGCTCTGGACTGATTAATGGCCAGTTTGTTAGCCCCCTTTTAGCTAACCGTATCCGTGCAGGAATAAAGGCTGCAAATGATAAAACTATAATGGTTTTCTCTGGGGGACAAGGTAGTGATGAACAACTTGCGGAAGCACTAGCGATGCAAAAATACGCTGTCGAAGAACTGGGATTTCCCAAAGAACGAACCTTGGTTGAAGATCAATCAAAAACAACTTTTGAAAATTTAAAATTTTCATCTCAGTTGATTGAAAAAAATGAACAGAAAGCCAATGAAGAATTTCTCTTTTTCTCTTCAGACTATCACGTTTTCCGAGCGGCTCTCTTTGCTGCTCAACAAGGATTAAATGCGCAAGGAGGGATTGGAGGAAAAACACCTTTGTACTTCCGTCTTCCAGCATTTATTCGTGAGTTTATCGCAGTGATGAACAGTCAAAGACGTAAACATATTTTTTGGGTTGGCTTAATCACAGGTGTATTCATAGCATTTGCTCTTTTTATTCTTTTTATGGATCACTTTGTACTTAACCGTTAAGATATAAAGACTCGGATTTTCCGAGTTTTTTTGTTTGCCTTGTGACTTTTAGAGCTATTCTTCGTACTATTTGATATGTTAATAGCTTTGGATAAAGACGGAAAAACAATTAATCTCCTTGACAATTCTTCAATTAGTGGCCCTTTTTATTGCCCAGCCTGTAAGTCGCCCCTTCGTTTAAAAAAAGGGAAGATAAAAATTCCTCACTTTGCTCACATATCCGTAAAAAATTGTGACTCTTGGAGCGAAAATGAATCTGCACAACACTTGGGCTTAAAACTCAGTTTGTATCAATGGTTTAAGAAAAAAGAGAAAGTTGAGTTGGAAAAGTATGTGCCAGAAATTAAGCAAACGGCTGATTTGTTAGTAAATGATAAACTTGCTATTGAAATACAGTGTTCGCCGCTTTCTTTGCAACGTTTAGAAGAGAGAACGGTAAGTTACAAAGAAAAAGGATATTATGTCCTTTGGCTTCAAGGAAGGGACTTATGGCTTAAGAATAACCTATCATCTTTGCAGAAAAATTTGCTCTATTATTCAGCAGTGAGAGGTTTTTATTTTTGGGAATTAGACTGGAACAGAAAAAAACTACGGTTGAAATCATTGGTTTATCAAGATTTGAAAGGACGACCGATTTATCTTACTGAAGAGTTTGACTTCTTTCAAGAGAGTCTCTTAGAGCTCTTACGCCAACCCTTTCGAGAAGGAGAAGATCTTAGTTTAGATGCTCCAAAACAGGAAGAGTTACAGTTGTTTGTTCAGAAACAACTGTATTATCAAGTGCCAAAATGGCTTAAAATGCAAGAAAAATATTATGAACAAGGAAAAAATTTGCTAGACCTCAATTGGAATAAGAGCTACTGGAGTCCTCCAGGCTTAAACTTATTGACCTTTGACTTTTCCGATGATACGCCAGAAAGCTTTTTTCAAGTAGATACTCCCTTGGAAAAATATTATCACAGCTTCTATGAAAGTTTTCAGTTACAAGAACACGAAAAACTGCATACACCAAGCTTCTATGCTATAATTAAAGATAAAAATAAAGTGAAAAACGGAGAATGGAATGGCAAAAAAACGTGATGAAATAGCTGAAAACTTAACTTGGGATTTGTCAACTGTGTTTGAAAACGATGCCGCCTGGGAACTAGAACTTAAAAGAGTTTCGGAAAGATTAGGGACGGTAAAGCACTACGAAGGACATCTTCTAGATAGCGCTCAAAGCTTATTAGAAATCACGGAAATTGAGCTGGAAATCTCGCGTGCTGTGGAGAAGGTTTATGTCTATGCCTCAATGAAACATGACCAAGATACGCAAGTGAGTCGTTACCAAGAATACGAAGCCAAAGCCACAAATTTATATGCCAAGCTTGGAGAAACCTTTGCTTTTTACGAGCCGGAATTCTTAGCTTTAACGCCAGAACGTTATGCAAGCTTTAGAAGAGAAGAACCCAAACTGGAGCAATATTCTCATATGTTTGACCGCCTTTTTGCTAAAAAGGAGCATATCTTAAGTCCAAAAGAGGAAAAACTCTTAGCCAGTGCTAGTGAGATTTTTGGTGCAGCCGCCGAAACTTTCGAAATTTTTGACAATGCTGATATTGAGCTTCCGATGATTAAAGATGAAAAAGGGCAGGAAGTACAGCTGACACACGGTAATTATATCTCGCTCATGGAAAGTAAGGAACGTCAGGTGCGAAAGGCAGCTTATCAAGCCCTTTATAGCAACTATGAACAGTATCAGCACACTTATGCTAAAACGCTACAAACAAATGTAAAAGTCCATAATTTTAAGGCGAAGATGCGTGGCTACCATTCAGCCCGTCAAGCAGCTTTATCAAGTAATTTTATTCCGGAAGAAGTTTACGATAAGCTTTTGGAGTCGGTTAATAAATATTTGCATCTTTTACATCGTTATATTAAATTGCGTGAGCAAATTTTAGGGTTAGAGAACGATTTAAAGATGTATGATGTCTATACACCCTTATCGGACTTGGATTATAAGTTTAACTACTCCGAGGCAGTGGAGAAAGCGGAAGAAGTTCTTCAAATTTTTGGACCTGAATATGCTAACCATGTTAAAAAAGCCTTTGAAGAGCGGTGGATTGATGTAGCTGAAAATAGCGGTAAACGTTCGGGTGCTTATTCAGGGGGATGCTATGATACAAATGCTTTTATGCTGTTAAACTGGCAAGAAACTTTGGATGATTTGTTCACCTTAGTACATGAAATGGGCCACAGTATGCATTCCACATTTACACGAGAAAATCAACCTTATGTTTATGGGGACTATCCAATCTTTCTTGCAGAAATTGCTTCAACAACCAATGAGAATATCTTGACTGAAAGTTTACTTGCGGAGTCGACAGATGAAAAAGTGCGATTTGCTATTTTAAACCACTGGCTTGATGGTTTCCGTGGCACTGTTTTCCGTCAAAGCCAATTTGCTGAATTTGAACATGAGATTCATAAAGCTGATCAAGAAGGAAAAGTTCTGACTAGCGAATTCATGAACCAGCTTTATGCGGGGCTGAATGAAAAATACTACGGTTTAGCTGCTCAGGAAAATCCTGAAATTCAATATGAGTGGGCTCGCATTCCGCACTTCTATTATAATTTTTATGTCTTCCAATACGCAACAGGATTTGCCGCAGCAACTTATCTTGCTGAGGCTATCGTTAATGGTGGCCCAGATGCGCGTGAAAAATACCTCACTTATCTCAAAGCAGGATCAAGTGATTATCCGCTGGCTGTGATTGCTCAAGCAGGTGTGGATATGGAAGAAACAACATATTTAGAATCAGCATTTGCTGTTTTTGAAAAACGTTTAATTGAGCTAGAAAAATTAGTCGAAAAAGGAGCCCATTTATAATGGTTTTAACATACAAGAGAACAAGTAATCCGATGATGAATCGTCCCGTAGTCAAGGAGGAAATTGTTGACTTCATGCGCGAGCGTCAAACGCAAATTACTGGTCCACTAAAGAATGTTGAGACCTTTGCTCATGAGAACAATATCCCGATTATACCTCATGAAACAGTAGTGTATTTCCAAATGCTTTTGGATTTAATGAAGCCCCAAAGAGTTTTGGAGATAGGAACTGCTATTGGTTTTTCTGCACTTATGATGGCAGAAGCAGCACCAGATGCTGAAATAATTACTATCGATCGTAACCCAGAAATGATTGCCTTGGCTAAGGAAAATCTAGCTACCTATGATTCAAGAAAACAGATCACTCTCTTAGAAGGTGATGCTGCCGATCTTTTGGCAGATTTGCAAGGGGAATTTGATTTTATCTTCATGGATTCAGCGAAATCAAAATATGTAGAATTTCTGCCTCGTGCCATGGAGTTGCTTTCGGAAAATGGTGTGATTATCATGGATGATATTTTCCAAGGCGGAGAAATACTTATTCCAATTATGGAAATTAAACGGACGCAGCGTGCACTTGAACGTGGGCTTCGTCGTCTCTTTGATGAAGTTTTAGACAACCCTAAATACCGCGCAAGTATGGTTCCTTTAGGAGATGGAATATTAATGATTAAGAAAGTTTGACATTGTAAATCAGTTTAGGTTTATTTAATGTTTTGTGTTATAATATTGTTACAAGAAACAAATGTATCAAGGGAATATACCCAACAAGGAGAAAACTTTGAAATTTAAAAAATTGAACATCTTACTCGCAACAGCTGTTGCGGCTTTAGGACTTGTCACACTTTCAGCTTGTGGAAATAATAACTCTACTGGAGCTAATATTATCACAATGAAGGGTGACACAATCAATGTAGGAGATTTCTACAGTGAAGCTAAAACTTTTCCAAATATGCCTGCCACATCTCTTTTACAAAATTTGACAATGTCAAAAATGTTTGAAAAAGATTTTGGCGATAAGGTTTCAGATAAAGATGTTCAAGCGAAGTTTGACGATACTAAAAAACAAATGGGCGAACAGTTTGCAGCAGCTTTGCAACAACAAGGATTTACTGAAAAGAGTTATAAATCTTACGTTCGTCTTCAACTCTTACAAGAATATGCCATTGAGAAAAAAATCTCAGACACACAATTTACAGATGCTAACTTGAAGGCAGCTTGGGCAGATTTCCATCCAGAAGTTGAAGCGATTGTTGTTCCAGAAACAACTAAAGATGCAGCAACTAAGGCAGTAAAATCTGCGAAATCAGATGCAGCTAAGTTTGAGAAAGACAATGCAAGCAACAAGCAAAAATTTGATTCAACAAGTACTACAATTCCAAAAGAAGTTCAAACTGCAGCCTTCAAATTGAAAAATGGTGAAGTTTCTGATGTTATCGAATCAGCAAATGCCTCAACTGGTGCAACAAGCTACTATGTTGTGAAAATGATTAAAACTTCAGATAAAGGTTCAGACATGAACAAGTATAAAGATAAACTTAAAGATGTAATCAAGGCAGAAAAAATGGCAGATACAACTTATGTTGCTGGTGTGATTGGTGAATACCTTAAAGCACATAATGTCACTGTGAAAGAAGAAGCCTTCTCAACAATCTTCTCACAATTTACATCAAGTTCATCATCTAAATAAATGAATGAAATGACTTTACAGAGAGTCGACATGTGGTGAAAGTCGATAAGTCAACGTGCTGAAAACCTCAAGGTTTTCAAATAGCAGGGAAACTGCTTTACCAAGCAAAAAGAGACGATGGATTCATCGTGAATGAGGGTGGTACCGCGTGAGTGACGCCCCTCGTTTACGATGAATTTTTTGTTTTTATATTGTGTTTTTATTCACAAATCGAAAGTAAATGAAAATTATTTTATTAGGAGAATAGCTATGAAAAAAATGACTTCAACAGAAGTACGTCAAATGTTCCTTGATTTCTTCAAATCAAAAGGGCATTCTATCGAACCTTCACAATCTTTAGTACCAGTGAACGACCCAACTTTACTCTGGATCAACTCTGGTGTTGCGACATTGAAACAATATTTTGACGGTTCAGTTGTGCCAGAAAATCCACGTATTACAAATGCGCAAAAATCGATTCGTACAAATGATATCGAGAACGTAGGTAAAACAGCGCGTCACCATACAATGTTTGAAATGCTTGGAAATTTCTCAATTGGTGATTATTTCCGTGAAGAAGCTCTAGCTTATGCGTGGGAGATGCTTACAAGTAGTGAATATTTTGATTTTCCAGCAGAAAAACTTTACATTACTTACTACCCTGATGATAAAGATACATTTAACCGTTGGGTGGAGCTCGGTGTTGATGCAAGTCATTTAGTTCCAATCGAGGACAACTTCTGGGAAATTGGTGCAGGACCTTCAGGACCAGATACAGAAATTTTCTTTGATCGTGGTGAAGCTTACGATCCTGAAAACATTGGTTTGAAACTCTTGGCTGAAGATATCGAGAATGACCGTTACATCGAAATCTACAATATCGTTTTGTCACAATTTAATGCTGATCCAGCTATTCCACGTAGCGAATATAAAGAGTTGCCACAGAAAAATATTGATACGGGAATGGGACTTGAACGTATGGTTTGTATCATCCAAGGTGGTAAAACAAACTTTGATACGGATCTTTTCCTCCCTATCATTCGTGAAATTGAACGTATTTCTGGTAAAACTTACGATCCAGATGGCGACAACATGAGTTTTAAAGTTATTGCGGATCATATCCGTGCACTTAGCTTTGCTATCGGTGACGGTGCTTTGCCAGGAAATGAAGGACGTGGCTATGTTCTTCGTCGTCTCCTTCGTCGTGCTGTTATGCACGGTAAAAAATTAGGCATTGAAGGTAAATTCTTGGCTCAATTTGTTCCCGTTGTAGGTAAAATTATGGAGTCATACTACCCAGAAGTCCTTGAAAAACAAGATTTTATCATACAAATTATTGACCGTGAAGAAGAAGCTTTTGGCCGTACAATTGATGGCGGAAGCAAACTCTTAGATGAATTGCTTGCCAAACTTAAAGAAGAAGGCAAGACAATGCTTGAAGGGCAAGATATCTTCCGTCTTTACGATACTTATGGTTTCCCAGTAGAGTTAACTGAAGAATTAGCTGAAGATGCTGGTTTCAAGATTGACCATGAAGGTTTCAAAGCAGCGATGAAAGAACAACAAGATCGTGCACGTGCTGCTGTCGTTAAAGGTGGTTCAATGAGCGCACAAAACGAAACACTTCAATCCATCAAAGAAGAATCTGAATTCCTTTATGATGTTGAAAAATATGATGGCAAACTTCTTGTGGCAGTTAAAGATGATGAAAAAGTGGATACCGTCAGCGGTGAAGCGCAACTTATTTTCGATAAAACACCATTCTACGCAGAAATGGGTGGACAAGTTTCTGACCACGGTGTAATCAAAAATGCTGCAGGCAAAGTTGTTGCAGAAGTTAAGGATGTTCAACATGCACCAAATGGTCAAAATCTTCATATGGTTGACATTCTCTCTACTCTTGTAGTCGGTGAAACTTACACACTTGAAATTGATGCAGAACGCCGTCATGGTATCATTAAAAACCACACAGCAACTCACTTGCTCCATGCAGCATTGCACAATATTGTAGGTGAACATGCACTTCAAGCAGGATCACTTAACGAAGTAGAGTTCCTTCGCTTTGACTTTACACACTTTGCTCCTGTAAGCAAGGAAGAATTGGCTGATATCGAACGTCAAGTTAACGAAGTGATTTGGCAATCATTAGCTGTGGAAACGGTAGAAACTGATATTGAAACTGCTAAAGAAATGGGTGCAATGGCTCTCTTTGGCGAAAAATATGGTAAAAATGTCCGTGTCGTTAAAATTGGTGATTACTCTGTCGAACTTTGTGGTGGTACACATACAGCAACAACAAGTGAAATTGGTCTCTTCAAGATTATCAAAGAAGAAGGTATCGGATCAGGCGTTCGCCGTATTGTTGCCGTAACAGGCCAAAAAGCTTATGAAGCATTTAAAGATGCTGAAAATACGCTCAATGAAGTCGCAGCAGTTGTGAAAGCACCACAAGCTGCTCAAGTTGTGTCGAAAGTAACAGCTATGCAAGAAGAGCTTAAAGCGGCTCAAAAAGAAAATGATGCATTAGCAGGTAAATTAGCTGCAAGTCAATCTGATGAAGTCTTTAAAAATGTTCTTAAAGCAGCAGGTACAAGTTATATTGCTAGTGAAGTTGCAGTACCAGATGTAAATGGTCTACGTAATCTTGCAGACATCTGGAAACAAAAAGAGTTGTCCGATGTTCTTGTCCTTGTTGCAAAGATTGGTGAAAAAGTGAGCCTGTTAGTGGCAAGTAAAACAGCTGATGTTAAAGCTGGAAACTTGATTAAAGAGCTTGCACCTTACATTGACGGCCGTGGAGGTGGTAAACCAGATATGGCCATGGCCGGTGGATCGAAAGCCGCTGGAATTCCAGAACTTATCGAAAATGTAGGTTCAAAACTTTCTTAATAATAAAATAAAAAAACTTTTAGTAGCTGATTAAGTCTAACTGGAAGTTTTTTTATATAGAGGTACATCTCAATATTACTATTTCGAAGAAATAAAAAAATGTAATGTGAAAAAGTGATCTGTATAGGAACTTTTTGATAAATTTAGTTTCCATTTTTCATTATCATCATGTTCTATTACATGAATGAGATGTTTTAAACATCCCGTCTAAATGCCTGATTATAAGGAGAAACGAGCTGTATTTATAGTTGATAGTTTTTATTTGCTCCTGTATTTTGTAATAAAAAATGTGCTATACTGGATGCAAGAGTAAGGAATACGGTAGAGGGAGAGAAAAAGATGCTTGAAGATAATAAGCTTAATGCGCTCAATGATTTGGAAAGTAAAATTTTTGAGGAAGTTGTTAAAGCACCAGAAATTATCATGAACATGACCATTCGTGAATTTGCTTCGACTGTCCATGCTTCGCCTACGACAATTGTACGTATGACACATAAGTTAGGTTTTTCAGGCTGGAATGAACTCAAGACTTATTTGCAAAAACAAAAACACCAAATTTCGCTGAAAGCAGAAGATCCAAAGTATGATAATCTTCTTGCCTTCGAGCTCTTTACTAAACGTTTATTGAGTCCTGAATATACTGCCCTTATTGATGAGGCTGCAAAGCTCCTAGAAGAAACCGAGTATACGGTTTTTATGGGTGTTGGAACTTCAGGTGCCTTAGCGGATTATGGCACAAAATATTTTAATAATGCCGGATTACCTGCTTTTGAAGTCATTGATCCTTATCAACCACTAATGACAAATAATGCCAAAACAATGACAGTTGTAGCACTCTCTATTTCTGGGAAGACCAACTTTATTATTGCTCAGATTGTTGCCTATAAAAGAGATGGCGTTAAGGTTATTGCAATCACTAATGAAGTAAATAACACAATGGCTAATATGGCCGATATTTCTATCCCCTATAATGTGGCACATGAGGGTTCAAAGGTACACGCATTGGGGAATTTAACGACACAACTTCCTGTGATGGCTATTTTAGAACAATTAGCGCATAAGACACAGGAAATACGCCAAAATAAGAAAAATAAACTGATTGATGACACATTTAAAAGCAACTTTGTTTAAAGTTGCTTTTTATTTGTTTAATAAATCAGTTGCTTGAATAATAAAGCGGCCAGAACAGCGCCAACAAGAGGTGCAATTGCCGGAATCCAAGCATATGCCCAATCAGAAGTCCCCTTATGTTTAAGTGGTAAGAGTGTATGCACAAGACGAGGACCTAAATCTCGTGCAGGATTAACTGCAAAACCTGTTGTTGAACCTAAAGATAAGCCTAAAGAAATGATAATAACGGCGCTAAAACCAGTACTTACTCCTGAAGGAAGTTCGCTTTGTCCCACAGCTAATACAGCCAGAACAAGAAGTGCTGTCCCCTATCATTTTTATATCCTTAAAATTTTCTAGAAAGTTCAAAAGGCATCGGCTATGCTCGATGAGGAAGATACCTTTTATAACAATGAGATTGATTCGATAAAGGTAAAGATTCCTTCATCATAAGTAAAATGAAGACAAGCCAAGTTACCGAGTGGCACAGGAGGTTGACTCTCAAAGTTAAAAACTTTCTCCTGGGTAAAAAAATGCATTGCTGCACCGTGAGAAAGGGCGAAAACCTTATCGTGCTTGTTTAAACATTCTGATAAACTTTGGTACATCCGCTCAGAGACCTGATGACTGCTTTCACCACCAAAATTTTTGAAGTATGTCGTTTTATCTATAGGCTCCAAGTAATCACTATGCCCCTCATAGGCTCCAAAATTCATTTCTTTAAGACCTTTCAGGCGGCTATATTCTTGATTGGGAAATAACAATTCTAGAGTGTCAGAAGCCCGCTCTTGTGTGGAAGAGTAGAAGGCATCAAAGCAAAGTCGTTTTGCTCGAAGTCGTTCTCCTGCCTTAAGCGTATCATCGATTCCTTTTGGTGTCAGTGGCGAATCACTCCAACCTTGCGTGCGCCCTTGCACATTAAATAGAGTTTGAGCGTGGCGCATTAAATACAATTCTTTCATTAAGAGCTCTCCAGTTGTTTATTTGTGCATTTATTATACCTTTTTCAAAAAATGGAAGCAAACGCTCTCAGGAGTTCTTTCGTATTATTAAGGAATTGGTTGGAACAGCGTGATATGTATATTTAAGAGAAGTTAACAAAATAATATGGGTTGTTTTTTAGCCTTTTGTTTCGAGAAATAGTAACAGACTTTCCGTATTTCCGACAGATTGCTCTGATAATTTTTGCTATAATGAAAATATTGATAACGCATACATTACATTGATGTATCTACAATAATCTAAATTATACAAAGGAGCATATAATGCCATTATCTAAAGATTTTCTCTGGGGCGGTGCAACAGCTGCCAACCAATATGAAGGCGGCTGGGATCAAGGTGGCCGCGGACTTGCCAATGTGGATTTGGCCCCACATGGCTCACGCCGTGAAGCTATTATTTTAGGACTTGAAAAGCATTTGCAGCCAGAAGAAGGACTTTTCTATCCTGGACATGAAGCTATTGATTTTTACAATCACTGGCAAGAAGATATTGCCTTGTTTGCTCAAATGGGATTCAAAACTTTCCGTATGTCCATTGCTTGGTCGCGGATTTTCCCAAAAGGTGATGAAACTCAACCTAACGAAGAAGGATTAATGTTTTATGAAAAGGTCTTTAAAGAGCTACGTAAGTATGATATCGAGCCTTTAGTGACCATTACGCACTTTGATATTCCAATGCACTTGGTAACAGAATATGGGGGCTGGCGTAATCGTAAGCTGGTTGGTTTTTATGAAAACTTAGTCACTGTCCTCTTTACACGCTACAAAGGTCTGGTCAAATATTGGCTTACCTTTAATGAAATCAATGTGCTCTTGCACGCTCCGTTTATGGGCGCAGGTGTTTATATTGAAGAAGGAGAGAATCGTGACCAAGTCCTCTTTACTGCGGCACACCATGAACTTGTTGCCTCAGCCTTGGCGACAAAAATTGGCCACCAAATAGATCCGGAAAATAAGATTGGCTGTATGGTAGCTGCTGGAGATTACTATCCTTGGGATTCTAAACCAGAAAATGTTCGTGAAGCGCTCGATAAAAATCGTGAAAACCTATTCTTGATTGATGTACAAGCACGTGGCAAATATCCAAATTATTTCTTGAAACAGCTGGAACGTGAGGGCCTTACTTTGCCTATACTGGAAGGTGATGAGGAACTTCTTGCTCATAATACTGTTGATTTTGTATCCTTCTCTTACTATTCAAGCCGCGTTGCGAAAGTTCAGGAAGAAGGGGATGAAGAAACATCAGGTAATATCTTCGCCTCAGTTAAAAACCCTTATCTCAAAGCATCTGAATGGGTCTGGCAGATTGATCCTGTGGGGCTACGCACAACCATGAATACACTTTACGATCGCTACCAAAAACCACTTTTCATTGTTGAAAATGGTTTAGGAGCTATAGATAAACCAGATGAAACGGGTTATGTAGCAGATGATTATCGTATCGCTTATATGGCTGAACACATTTCTGAAATGATTAAAGCAGTCGAGCTGGACGGAATCGAGCTTCTGGGCTATACTTCATGGGGCTGTATTGACTTGGTATCGGCTGGAACAGGCGAGATGTCTAAACGTTATGGTTTTATCTATGTTGATCGTGATGACCAGGGAAATGGAACCCTAAAACGTACACCGAAGAAATCATTTGACTGGTATAAAAAAGTGATTACTTCAAATGGGCAAGATTTAAGCAATAACTAATCGAAAAATTTGAAGCTAAACTTTTGAAAGAAAAGCAACATCCCTACTTTTTTGCTATAATAAAATTATGGTAAAAAATACAGTAGATAAGCCCCTGGCCCAAAATAAAAAGGCCCGGCATGATTATGAAATTTTTGAAACGTTTGAGGCAGGGATTGTTCTAACAGGAACAGAAATCAAATCGGTTCGTCAAGCAAAAATTCAACTTAAAGATGGTTTTGCTCGGGTACGAGATGGTGAAGTTTGGCTTTCAAATGTTCATATTGCACCTTTCGAGCAAGGAAACATCTTTAATGTGGATGAACTTCGCACGCGTAAACTTTTACTTAAGAAAAAAGAAATCGTGAAGATTGAGAAGGAGTTGACAGGAACCGGAATTACTTTTATTCCTTTAAAAGTTTATCTGAAGAATGGTTTTGCCAAGGTTTTAATGGGACTCGCACGAGGAAAAAAACAGTACGACAAGCGTGAAACACTCAAACGTAAAGAGCAAAATCGTGATATTGCTCGTCAAATCAAGGCCTACAATCGCTAAAAAGTAAGAGACAATTGTTTCTTGCTTTTTTTGTAGCAATAATAAAAAGTAAAACCGTTTACTTAGCGTTTACCTAGTATTTACTAAGCATTTACAATTAGAGGTTACCAACAGTGTTAAGATAGTATTGTAAGCGAAAGAGCTTACGGAGAACATAGAAAATTATTGGAGAAAATCTCATGAATAAAAAGTTACTTTCTGGAATTATCGCTGGTGCAGCTCTGTTGACGCTTGCAGCTTGTGGAAATGGCAATTCATCGTCTAATAGCAGCTCAGGAAGCTCAACGCCAGCTTCAGGTAAAATCATCGCTGGAGGTTCAACAGCCTTGCAACCTATGGTACAACAAGCTTCAACTGAGTACACAGCTAAAAAACCAGAAGTTCAAATCACTGTACAAGGTGGTGGATCCGGTGTAGGTTTGACTCAGGTCTCAACAGGAACCTTCCAAATCGGCAACTCTGACATCTTTGCAGAAGAAAAATCAGGAATTGATGCTTCTAAATTGAACGACCATAAAGTAGCTGTCGTTGGTTTTGCTCCAATTGTAAATAAAGATATTAACATTGATAATCTCTCAACACAACAACTTAAAGATGTCTTCACAGGAAAAGTGAAGAACTGGAAGGAAGTTGGAGGTCCGGATGAAAAAATCACAGTAATTGGGCGTGCAGCAGGTTCAGGTACACGTGTGAACTTTGATAATTTAGCTCTTGGGGGCGAAAAAGAAGTAGAAGGTCCGACGCAAGATGCCTCAGGTACGGCAGTAACTATGGTCTCTCAAACACCTGGTGCAATCTCCTATGTTGCCTTTTCTTACCTTGATAAGAGTAAAGATATCAAAGCAGTCAGTATTGATAATGTAAAACCAACAGATGAAAATGTTGCAGACAATAGCTACAAAGTTTGGTCATACGAACACATGTATACTAATAAAGAAAAAGAAACAGCAGCCGAAACAGATTTTATCAAATACGTGACTGAAGATACAAAAACAATCAAGGAACTTGGCTATATCCCGGTTTCTGATATGAAAGTTGAACGTGACGCTCAAGGAAAAATCACAAATAAATAAGAAATAAGAGTGAGCAGAGTAAAGCATTAAAATTTTCTTTTCATACCTTTGGTTTTACTTTACAAAAACTTATTCTTTTAGAAAATCCTTGTTCTTAATGATGATGCAAAGAGCAAGAGTACTTGGGCCGTGTCTCAGGTGCTCTCTTTGCCGTTCCATTTACAAACTGTTTACATTGTAAGCGGTAAGCTTTTGCTTATTTATGGTTGATTTATGCTAAAATAAGGATATGAAAAAGAAAATTTTAATGGCTTTATTTGCAGCAATGAGTCTTGTGACTTTAGCGGCATGTGCGCCCAACTCAAATCAAGTCACAGTAGGTGGCTCAACGGCAATGAAACCACTGGTTGAACAAGTTTCCTTGGACTATATGAAGAAATATCCAGAAGATATTATTATGGTTCAAGGTGGAGGCTCAGGTGTTGGACTTGCACAAGTGGTCGCAGGCTCTTTCCAAATTGGTAACTCAGATATCTTTGCAGAGGAAAAATCAGGAATTGATGCTTCTAAAATTACAGGAAATAAGGTTGCAGTTGTCGGTTTTGCACCAATCGTGAATCGAAATTTGGATTTATCAAATGTCACTCAAGATCAACTTATTGATATTTTCACCGGAAAAGTAAAAAACTGGAAAGAAGTTGGCGGTCCAGATCAAGAAATTACGGTTATCGGACGGACGGCAGGTTCAGGAACACGTGTCAATTTTGATAACCTTGCCTTGAATGGTGCGCGGGAAATTGACGGCCCTACTCAAGATGCTTCTGGTTCGGTTGTACAATTGGTTGGTCAAACACCAGGTGCAATTTCTTATGTTTCGTTCCCTTATATCCACAAGCCAGGGATTAAACCACTGAACTTAGATGGGGTTGAACCTACAGATACAAATGTAACAACTAACAAGTGGAAAATTTGGTCTTACGAACATATGTATACCAATAATAAAAATGAGAACTTTGTAGAAAATCGCTTTATCAACTATGTTAAAAATGACAAAGTAACACTGAGAAAACTCGGCTACATCCCTGTAACGGAGATGAAAATTGATCGTGATTATAAAGGTAAAGTTACACCAATTAAATAATTAGTAAGGTAGTTATGGAAAACTCAAAAATTAAAGAAAAATTACTTTCAAGTTCAAAAGATTCACGCTTGGAAAAATTTGGTAGGACATTGACATTCTTGTGTATCGCAATTATCGTTTTTGTCGTTGGACTTATTCTGGTCTTTGTCGCTCAAAAAGGTCTTTCAACTTTCTTTGTGGATGGTGTGAATCCGTTCCGTTTCCTCTTTGGAACACATTGGGAGCCTGGAGCAATCGGCCCTGACGGGAAACCTGCAGTTGGTGCTTTACCAATGTTTGCGGGCTCTTTAATCGTTACTGTGCTTTCAGCTTTGGTGGCAACTCCTTTTGCCATCGGAGCAGGAATCTATATGACAGAAATTTCGCCAAAATATGGTGCGAAAATTTTGCAACCGGTTATTGAACTTTTGGTAGGTATCCCTTCAGTTGTTTATGGATTTATCGGTTTGACTGTTGTTGTACCTATTATCCGTAATACATTTGGTGGAACAGGCCTTGGCTTGCTTGCGGGGGTGTTCGTACTCTTTGTTATGATTTTACCAACAGTTACTTCAATGACTGTCGATGCGCTTAAAGCCATCCCACCTCATTATCGTGAAGCTTCCCTTGGTTTAGGGGCAACACGTTGGCAAACCATTTGGCGTGTCTTACTGCGTGCCGCAGCACCTGGGATTTTAACTGCAGTAATCTTTGGTATGGCGCGTGCCTTTGGTGAAGCCTTGGCCATCCAAATGGTTGTTGGTAATGCCGTAACAATGCCACAAGATTTGGTTTCTCCGGCTTCAACTCTAACTTCAATTTTGACATCAGGTATTCCAAATGCTACACCAGGTATTCAATTGAATGCCCTTTGGTCACTTGGCCTCCTCCTTCTCCTTATGTCATTGGTATTTAATATTGCGATGCGTGCTATCGCTAAGAAAGGGAGCCTTAAATAATGAATGCAAAACGCACAGATAAAATTGCCACTGGCGTGCTCTATGCACTTTCAGGTATCATTGTTGCAATACTCGCTTTTCTCTTGATTTATATTTTAGTTAAAGGTTTACCTTTTGTATCTTGGGAATTCTTAACAACACCTTCAAATCCATTGACTGGCGGCGGTATCGCTATTCAACTTTTTAACTCAGTTTACTTATTAGTTGTGACTTTAATTATCTCAATTCCACTTTCATTGGGTGCGGGAATTTACCTTTCAGAATACGCCAATCAAAAACATTGGTTGACTGGTGCAGTTCGCTCAGCAATTGAGGTATTGTCATCACTTCCTTCAATCGTTGTGGGTCTCTTCGGTATGTTGCTCTTCGTTATTCAGTTTGGCCTTGGTTTCTCTGTCTTATCCGGTGCCCTTGCTCTTACAGTCTTCAACCTACCTTTGATGACACGTAATGTTGAGGAATCACTCCGTGCCATTCCGACAATGCAACGTGAAGGTGGCTTGGCTCTCGGTTTATCAAAATGGGAAACAGCCACTAAAGTCATTTTACCAGCAGCAGTACCGGGGATTTTAACAGGGGTTATCTTATCTTCAGGACGTGTATTCGGTGAAGCGGCAGCTTTGATTTATACTGCGGGTCAAACCAACTTGCCAATCAACTGGGCCAACTGGAATCCTATGTCATTGACAAGCCCATTGTCACTCTTCCGTCCTGCTGAAACATTGGCCGTACATATTTGGGCTTTGAACACTGAAGGAACAATCGCAACAGCAACTCAGATTTCTGCAGGAGCTTCTGCAGTACTGATTATCTTTGTATTGCTGTTCAACCTTGGGGCACGTTTCCTCGGAAATCGCCTCCACAAGAAACTCACATCTGGAAATTAGTAAGGAATATAGAAAAATATGGCAACTTATGATTGGAACGAACGTCACATTTTGACTTTCGACAAAAATATCGCTCTTTCAACAAACGATTTGCGGGTTTTCTATAATGGCACAAAAGAAGCAATTCATGGTGTCTCTATGCAATTTCCTAAAAATCAAGTGACGGCTTTAATTGGCCCTTCAGGTTCTGGTAAATCAACTTATCTCCGCGCGCTTAACCGTATGAATGATACGATTGATGGTGCACGAGTTACAGGTGAAATCATGTATGAAGGTGTCAATATCAGTGACCCTAAAGTCAATGTTTACGAAGTCCGTAAGCAAATCGGTATGGTTTTCCAAAGACCAAATCCTTTCCCAAAATCAATCTATGAAAATATCGCTTTTATCCATCGTCGTGAAGGCATAAAAGATAAGAAAAAATTAGATGAAATCGTGGAAACATCGCTTAAGCAAGCAGCTTTATGGGAGCAAGTCAAGGACAACTTGAACAAGTCAGCCTTGGCACTTTCTGGTGGTCAAGCACAGCGTTTATGTATTGCACGTGCCCTTTCGGTTAAACCGGAAATTATCTTAATGGATGAGCCAGCTTCAGCTTTGGATCCTATCTCTACAATGCAAATTGAAGAAACAATGACCGAACTTAAGAAAGACTATACGATCATTATCGTTACGCACAACATGCAACAAGCCAGTCGTGTTTCTGACTATACAGCATTCTTCTATTCAGGCGACTTAATTGAATACGATGAGACAAGCAAAATCTTCACACAGCCAAATCTTAAAGCGACAGAAGATTATGTTTCAGGACACTTTGGATAATCGAGAGGACAATATGACAAAAGAAGCAATTTTAACAGTCAGCGACCTTTCGCTGTATTATAGTAAGAAAAAAGCGCTCAATCAAATCAATATGGAATTCTATCCTAATGAGATTACAGCACTTATTGGCCCTTCTGGATGTGGAAAATCAACGCTTTTGCGTTCAATTAACCGCATGAACGATTTAATTCCAACAGTAACAATTACGGGCGCAATTATGTACAAAGGACATAACATCTACAGTCCAAAAGTGGATACCGTAGATCTTCGTAAAGAAATCGGCATGGTCTTTCAGCAACCAAATCCTTTTCCATTTTCGATTTATGAAAATGTTGTTTATGGTTTGCGTCTCAAAGGTGTAAAAGACAAAGCTTTGCTCGATGAGGTCGTTGAAAATTCACTTAAGGCTGCAAATATTTGGGATGAAGTAAAAGATATTCTTCATACTTCAGCGCTTGGGTTATCTGGCGGACAACAACAACGTGTGTGTATCGCCCGTGTGCTTGCTGTCAATCCTAAAATCATCTTGCTTGATGAACCAACGTCAGCTCTAGATCCAATTTCGGCAGGGCATGTAGAAGAGACACTTTTAGAACTTAAAGAAGATTATACTTTGGCTATTGTTACGCACAGCATGCAACAGGCTTCACGTATCTCTGATCGTACTGCCTTCATGCTTAATGGTGACTTGGTTGAAATGGACAATACGAAAAAAATCTTCCTTAACCCTGAAAAACAGGAAACAGAAGATTATATTGCTGGTAAGTTTGGATAATATGGTATGATGTAAGGAGCACCTATTGCTCTGAGCTTAGTTAAGAGGAGAAAAAATGTTACGTACACAATTCGAAGAAGAACTCAATAAACTTCACAACCAATTTTATTCAATGGGAACACAAGTATCTGCACAATTGAATAAAGCAGTTCGTGCCTTTGTGAGTCATGATCGTGAGTTGGCAGAAGATGTCATTACAAGTGATGAAATGATTAACCAATTGGAAACAAAATTAGAAACAAAATCACTGGAAATGATTGCTTTACAACAACCAGTGTCAGGAGACTTACGTACGATTATCACAGTGCTTAAAGCCTCAAGTGACTTGGAACGTATGGGCGATCATGTAACTTCAATCGCTAAGGCGGCAATCAACCTTAAAGGTGAAGAGCGTATCCATGAAGTCGAAGAAGACATTTCCCTGTTAGGTGAAAAAGTGAAATCAGTGGTTGATGCTTCCTTGAATGCTTATATTCAAGGCAATGATAAACGTGCGCGTGAAATCGCAGACCAATACCAAACGGTTAAAAATATGAGCGGTGAAATCCAAGAAAAAATCTTGGAAGCAATGAAAGAAAATACAGAAACAATCACGACAGGTAAAGATTACTTGATGACTCTTGTATTCTTGGAACGCATTACCGGCTATGCGGTTAACCTTTGTGAATGGATCGTTTACTTGAAATCTGGGAATATCGTTGAGTTGTAAAATAAAAAACTTGCATTTGCAAGTTTTTTTGTTTTATTTAATAACTTCTAAACCACCCATGTATGGACGAAGAACTTCAGGGATAGTTACTGAGCCGTCTTCGTTTTGATAGTTTTCAAGGATTGCAGCAACTGTACGGCCAACAGCAAGTCCAGAACCATTTAAAGTGTGAAGCAGGTTAACTTTGCCGTCTTCATCACGATAGCGAATTTGGGCGCGACGTGCTTGGAAATCTTCACAGTTTGAACAACTTGAAATTTCACGGTAAGTATTTTGGGCAGGGATCCAAACTTCCAAGTCATAAGTTTTAGCGGCAGAGAAGCCCATATCGCCTGTAGAAAGTGCGATTACACGATAAGCTAAACCGAGTTTTTGGAGAATGTTTTCGGCATTGACAACCATTTTTTCTAGTTCATTGTAAGATTCCTCAGGGCGTGCAAATTTGACCATCTCAACTTTATGGAATTGATGCAAACGAATCAAGCCACGTGTATCACGGCCAGCTGAACCAGCTTCAGAACGGAATGAAGGAGACATTGCTGTGAAGTAGATTGGGAGTTCAGCATTATCCAAGATTTCACCACGGTAGTAGTTGGTCAAAGGTACTTCAGCAGTAGGAATGAGCACAAAACCACGGTCATCATTTACTTCAAAAGTATCTTCTTTGAATTTTGGATATTGACCTGTACCGAACATAGAATCTTGATTGACCATATAAGGCGTAATCATTTCAGTATAACCTTCTTTAGCATGTTCGTCCAACATAAAGTTATACAAGGCGCGCTCTAAACGTGCTCCAGCGCCTTTATAGAAGAGGAAACGAGAACCGGTAACTTTACCGCCACGTTCCCAATCAAGGATACCAAGAGACTCTCCTAAGTCCCAATGAGGTTTAGGTTCAAAGCTGAATTCAGGCGTTTGACCATGACGACGAATTTCAACATTATCATCTTCATCAGCACCTACAGGCACATCATCATGTGGCAAGTTGGGAAGCGTTGTTGTGTAAGTGGTCAACTTTTCTTCAATATCAGCAAGTTCAGCATCAATAACTTTAATATCAGCAGAAACTTGTTTCATGGCAGTGATTTTTTCAGATGCATCGCCTTTTTCACGTTTAACCAACGCGATTTCATCAGATACGGCATTACGTTCTTTTTTTAAGTTCTCAGATTGTACGATCAGTTCACGACGGCGTACATCAAGTTCATGGAGTTCTTGCAGTGTTTCTTTTTTAACACCACGTGTTTCCAATTTTGCGGCTACTCCGTCAAAGTCTGCACGGATTTTTTTGATATCAAGCATAAAATCTCCTTTTAATATAAAATAAAAAGCCCTAATTCTCCTGAAAGAAGAATTAGGGCGCTATAAGCACGGTTCCACCTAAATTTCCTATCATAAGGATAGGACTTTAGTTCCCTTATCGCGAGAAACACGTTCCTATTTTCATAGGATAAAATCAAACAAGAAGCAGAATGTTTAAAGAATCTTTACTTGTTTTCACCACCCACAAGCTCTCTTGAAAAAGATAGTCTCAAAACTGACTTCTAATGTCATTCTATCAGAAAATTTAAAACTTTGCAAGCGCCTCATAAATCATTAGTTCTTTAAATTCCTAAATGGTATTATAGAATAAAGGGGGTCCTATGTCGATCATTGGAGTAAAGATAGATAAGCAGTTTATAAAAGATTTAATTGTTCTTATTGTAGGAGTGGGTTTTTATATTTTATCGGTAAGACTTTTTGTTATTCCTAATTACTTAGCAAGTAATGGGATTGCAGGTTTTTCAGTATTTGTTGATTTTGTTTTTGGAATCAACCCAGCACTGACTTTCTTTGTAGTTAATATTCCCTTGTTTCTCTTTGGGTGGAAATTGTTGAGCCGAAGAGAGCTTTTGCTGAGTGTTCCTGGTGCAGCTGTGATGAGTTTATGGATGCTGGCTTATGAGGCGATGGGAATTAACGGTTTTCAATTTAATCAAATTATTTTCGCTGGTATTTCTGACGGTATTTTATCAGGAATAGGTGCAGGACTTGTTGTAGTATCCAACGGGACTTTTGGCGGTTCAATCCTCTTGAGTCGAATTATGGAAGATCGCTGGCAATTTACGATTGACCGTGTCTTGTTTGGAATTGATATCGTCGTGATGGCACTATCTTTAGCGACTTATCTGGCCTTTCCAAACTTTGCTGTCACTCTCTTGTCATGTTATATTTTCAGTAAAGTCACACGCTTTATTGGACGAAAGGACTACCGTGACAAGATTTTAGATCGTCTATATTTTAATTTATTTAGACGTGAACGAAACGGAACAGATACTTAATCAAGAAAATCATGGTGCATGTGCAGTATGTTTTTTTTTATAAGAAATAGCCCCCGATGGAGGCTATTTCTTATTTCTTTTTACGGCGGAAGAGGCTAAAGAATTTATCAAAGAATCCTTTTTGACGGACGACTTTTTCATTTCCAATATATTGTCGGATGTATTTTAAGACAGTTCCAGACTCTTTGGCAGCAAAACGAACTTTTTGCTCATTACGAAAGACGATGATAAACTGACGTCCAATTTTTACTTTTCCGTTTTTGGAAACAGAAACATCACCTTCCACACGTTTAATAGAGGCCCAAGGGAATTGCATGTTCTTTTCAACATTAGTATCATTGAAAAACTCGAAAGCTCGGTCTCCAATCATAATTTTACCATATTCAGCAAAGCCAAGATAAGCAATACCAGCAGTGGTAAAGTCGACTTTAGTATTCAGTGATTGTGCCAATTTAGTGCTCCTAACGATATTATAATATATTTATTATAGCAAAAATAATCTTAATAAAAAATCGCCGCGAGTACACGACGATTTTGTTCTTGTTTTAAAATCTTATTAAGCAAGACCTGCAACGTGAAGTACGATACCAAGAACGAACATACCAATGATGATGAACAATGGTGCGTTTTTGTTTTTCCATTTGCGCAAGATCCAAAGCACAAGGAAAGTCAAGAGCAATGCGATAAATCCAGGAATTAATGAATTGAACACGTCTTGAAGTGATTGTGTTTGTTCCGGACTCAAGCCAAGACCAGATGATACTTGACCTAAGATGTTGTGCAATGTAGAACCGTCAACTGTGTTAAGTTGATCAACAGTTACGTAATGTGCGAAACCGTCTTGACCAGCAACACCGTTACCAACAACGTTACCTGCTTGGTCTAACCAATCAAACTTAGCAACACCGTCGCCAGTAGTACCTGTTTGGGCACCTTGAACAACGACTTTACCTGCTTTGTCGATCCATTCACCAACGTAAGCACCATCTGCCAAAGGTTTAGATGGGAGCATAGCGTTAGGACCAGTGAAGCTGATGTTAACCCAACGTTGGATCAATACACCAAGGATGAACATACCAAGGATAGATGCACCTTTAGTAATTTGTTGAAGCATTCCTCCACCGAGGTCGCTTGTAATTGCAGTACCTTGTTTGTAACCAAACTCTTGTGTATACCACAAGAAAGCGATACGGATTGCATTCCAAACAACGAAGAAGAAGATTGGAGCGATAATAGAACCACCAGTTGCAAGTGAGGCAGCGATGGCACCAACGATAGGACGTACTGTGAACCAGAAGACTGGGTCACCGATACCAGCGAGAGGTCCCATCATACCGACTTTCACACCTTGGATAGCTGCTTCATCGATTTCAACACCGTTAGCGATTTCTTCTTCAAGGGCCAATGTAACACCGACGATAGGTGCGGCTACATATGGGTGAGTATTGAAGAACTCCATGTGGCGTTTCAAAGCTTCTTTAGCTTCTTCAGAACCTGGTTTGTAGAACTGTTTCAATGCAGGGATGATTGAATAGAGGAAACCAAGGTTTTGCATACGTTCGTAGTTCCAAGAACCTTGAAGGAACATTGAACGGAACATAACGCTCAAGCGTGTGTTTTTAGAAAGGCTAAACTTTTTATTTGTATTTTCCATTTTTATAAAATCTCCTTCCTAATTAATAATCGTTGAGAATATCGCCGATTGGGTCACCACTTGAAGAAGCAGTTCCACCGTTACCAGCAGTATTAGAAAGATTGAGGTAGATAAGAGCGATAACAACACCAAGGATACCCATACCAATCAAAGTGATTGAAGAAAGTGGTGCGAGTACAAATCCGAGGAAGAAGAATGGCCATAGCTCTTTAGTTGCCATGAGGTTGATAACCATTGCGTAACCAACAACAACAACCATACCACCACCAACAGCAAGACCCTTAGAAACCCAATCAGGAATTGAGTTCAAGGCAGCAGTTACTGTTTCAGCAGGGATAGCAAGGATGATTGCAGCAGGGATAGCAATACGCAAACCTTGAAGAAGGAGTGCGAACATGTGCCAACCAGCAACACCTGAGTAAGAACCTTTTTCAGCAGCAGCATCAGCTAAGTGAACGATACCAACTGAAAGGAAACGAACCAATGTAGTAAGTACGAGACCAGCAGTTGCCAACAAGATAGCAGCAGGTACGATAACACCAGTGATGTGTGTCAAGTCAAAGTTACCACCTTGAACCATCAAGATAGCAGAAGCGACAGAAGCAAGTGCAGCGTCAGGTGCGACAGCGGCACCAACGTTAGCCCAACCAAGGGCGATCATTTGCAATGAACCACCCAAGATGATCCCTGCAGCCATGTGACCAGTAGCGATACCGATCAATGAGCAGGCGATAATTGGTTGGTGAAATTGCCATTGGTCCAAGATACCTTCAAGTCCAGCTAAGAACGCGAAGATAAGAACTAAAATGATTGAAATAATACTCATTTTATAAATTTCTCCTAATAATATTTAATTTTACTTAACGTCTGCTTTGTTAATCAAAGCAAACAAGTCAGATTTAGAATCGTTAGGGACTTTACGAACGTCAAATTTAACGCCGAGATCACGTAACTTTTCAAAAGCGGCAACATCATCTTTGTTTACAGACAATACTGAGTTAAGCATTGTTTTACCTGTACTGTGTGCCATAGAACCCACGTTAAGTGTTTCTACAGGTACGCCACCTTCAATAGCAGCAAGTGCGTCTTGAGGAGTTTCAAACAAGAGAAGGGCTTTAGTTTCACCAAAACGTGGATCTTTAGCAACTTCAATCATTTTCTTGATAGGGACAACGTTGGCTTTAACACCTGGAGGTGCAGCTTGTGTGATAAGTGTTTTACGCATCTCATCTTTGGCAACAGCGTCAGAAACAACGATGATACGGTTTGCTTTTGAATCTGGAGTCCAAGCAGTAGCAACTTGACCGTGGAGAAGACGTGAGTCAATACGTGCAAGATTAATTTTAATCTTACCATCACCAACAACAGTACCTTCTGGGATAGCGGCAGCGTTTACGCCAGCTTCAGCTGGTGTAGCGCTTTCTTCAGCAGGATTAAGCTCTTCTGGCAATGCTTTGATACCAGCTTTAGCTTCCTTAATAATGTTTGCAGCAACTTGTTCAACACCAGCAGAAGCATCCATCATACGTTCTGTGTAGGCTTGAATAAGCATTGGCAAGTTGAGGCCTGTGATGATAGCTACCTTGCGTTCTGGATTGGCACCCATAACAGCACTTGCTTGGTTAAATGGAGAACCGCTCCACAAGTCAGCAAGGACAAGGACTTCATCTTCAGCATCAAATGTTGCGATAGCGGCTTCGATTTTGGCGCGTAAGTCGTCTGGTCCTTCGTTAGGCATGAAAGTAACAGCTTGTACTTTCTCTTGCTCACCGAAGATCATTGAACCAGATTGCTTGATGCCCGCAGCGAATTCACCGTGGCTCGCAATAACAATTCCGATACTCAATTGAGTAACCTCCTTATAAGTTTTTATATAATATAATTATTACTGTCCTAGTATACTACAAATTGAAAACATTTGCAAAAATTTGTGAAACTGGTTTCATAAATCTGATTTTTTAATTTAACTGACGAAAATAAAAACAACTTGTCAATCAAAAACAAGCTGTATATATAATGAAAATACCTAATTAAAAATCACGAAATAGTTAGATAAAGAAGTAATTTTATGGTAAAATAAATATCAGAGTTTAAGGTTTTAAGATTTGGTAATCTTTATCGCAGCTGTTGGGCAAGCCTTGGCTGCACTTATTATTTTATCATCAGAAAAATATTCTTTTTCCAGTTTATCGGAATTATTAAATTTAACGATACCGTTATCATGGTAATCGAAGACATCTGGAGCATGTAAATAACAAAGGCCACATGCAATACAATTTTCTGGTATTATGTTTACTTTCATACAATGATGATAATATAAAAAAATAAAAAAGGAAAGGAAAAAGATGTGGCAGAAAAAGAACCGTGGGATAAAGAAATCTATAAGGCCATGAAAGCAGATTCCGAAAAAAGTCGTTCGGGCAGCAAGCCAAGAAAAAAACACAATAACAAGTCATTAACTTCACGTGCTTTAACCTTTACTGTCGTGACGATGTTTTTACTGGTTGGTTTCATGATTGCCTTTATTCTTTGGAATAATCAAACGCAACATAGCGGTGGATTTGCTCAGGAAAATCCAGAAAAAACTGTAGAGCAAACCACGGAGCAACAAACAGAACAGACTACTGAAGAAGTGAAACCAGAAGAAAGTACTGTAGCTCCACCGCCAACCACTGAAGAATCTTCCACTGAAGAGGGTGGAACTTATGTTATTGTAGCTGGAGACGATCCAAGTAAGATATCAGCGAAGACAGGCGTTGCATGGTCTGTAATTGCCAGCCTTAATAATATCTCAGCAACAGGATACAATGCCGATGGTTCACCAATATCACCTGGGCAAGTATTAAAATTAAAATAATAAAAAGTATTCATATATAGGAAAGAAACATGATAAAGTTACAAATTGCTGTTGATGGTCCCGCCTCAAGCGGAAAATCAACTGTCGCTAAAATCGTTGCACAAAATCTTGGGATTATCTATTTAGATACAGGTGCGATGTACCGTGCTGCAACTTTGGTTGCCCTCCAAAACAAAACGGAGGATCCTCAAAAAATTATTGATGTGATCAAGAAAAAACCAATTTTCTTTAAAAATACGGCTGATGGACAACTTGTATTTTTAGGAACAGAGGATATTACTAAGATTATTCGTACAAACGAAGTAACACAGAATGTTTCAAAAATCTCTGCTTTAGCTCCAGTACGGGAATTTTTAGTTGCTGAGCAACAGCGCATTGCTGACGAAGGTGGCATTATCATGGATGGACGTGATATTGGTACGGTTGTCCTACCTCATGCAGATTTGAAGATTTTCCTCGTGGCTTCTGTGGATGAACGAGCAGAGCGTCGTTATAAAGAAAATTTACAAAAAAATATTCCTACTGATTTGGAAAAACTCAAAGTGGAAATCGCCGAACGTGATCGTAAGGATAGTACACGAGCAGTTTCCCCTCTAAAACAAGCAGAGGATGCAATTTTACTAGACAGTACAGGAAAAACGATTGATCAAGTGGCAGGTTTCATCGAAGAAAAAGCACGAGAACTCTTGTAATCAATCAATTTTTAAAGGAACAAACGGAGTAAAGGTATTCCGTTTGTTTTTCTATAAATAAAGGAGGTCAACTTTGGAAATAAGAAGTATTGGGCGAAAAGACTATAGAGAAGTTGAGCAGTTAATTCGTCAATCATTTAGCAGGTCCGAACATGGTTATGGTAATGAAGCAGAGCTCGTGGAAAAGATTCGGACAGATTGTAGCTATGTCGATGGTTTAGAAGTTGTCGCCGCTGAAGGAGAAAAAATTATTGGTTATGGTTTACTAAGTGAAGTCGAGATTATCAACGATAAAGAAAGTTTTACAGGGCTGGTTCTTGCGCCATTAGCTGTTTTACCTTCTTGGCAAGGTAAAAAAGTGGGAGAAAATTTGCTGAAAGAGTTGGAAAAGCGTGCCGTTCAACAAGATTTCCCTTTTATAAGTATTCTGGGGCATCCCCAATATTATTCTCGTTTTGGTTATGTATCTGCTGAAAAATATAAGGTTACGGCACCATTTGACGTTCCAGCAGAAGCTTTTATGATTCGTCCTTTACAACCCAATGCACTAAAAAATATTTCGGGATGTATCAAATATGCGCAAGCCTTTGATGTATAAACAGGGTGTGAGCAGCAGTAATAATATCAACTTCCACTTGATTTAAGCTATTTCTTTAAACTGGCTCACAATCTCCATTTATAAATTTTGTTATAATAAAGATAAAATTTTAAAAAAGGATTTCTATGCTTACTTATCTCCATGCTATTCAAATAGGTGTATTGCTCTTCTTTGTTTTTTTCTTGCTGAGCCTTATTCCTTATATGATTGTTCAATATCGTAAATATGGACGTGTTAACCCTTGGCGGTTTATTGTCAATTTTTCTTTTGTCCTTTATATAGTTTGTGCTTATGCGATGACTATTTTTCCTTTGCCTGATGTGGCACAGGTTGCACAGATGACAGGTCCTAAGCAAAATCTTGTTCCCTTTGAATTTGTACGTCAGTTCATCGCTTACAACCCGCTGGTACTTAACGAGCCTTCTACATGGCTAATGGCTTTGAAAGCGCCAAGTTTCATCCAACCTTTTTTTAATCTTCTTTTGACGTTGCCATTTGGGATATATTTGCGTTACCTCTTTAAGCGTAATTTTTCGCAAACCTTAATATGGAGTTTCATGCTCACCTTATCGTTTGAACTTTTACAGCGTTCGGCTCTTTTTGGTCTTTATCCTCGTCCTTATCGTCTTTTTGATGTTGATGATTTAATGATTAATACGCTAGGAAGTTTGCTTGGTTTTGGGATTGCTTGCCTACTTGTTAAGGTTTTACCAGATTTGGATGCCAAACAAGCCATTCCTGCTCAGATTGGGATGATACGTCGAAGTATTGCCTTTGGCGTAGATTTTGTTTTAGCAAATATTATTGCAAACATTGTACCTCATTTCTATATAGCAATGCTTATTACATTTGTGGGGATTCCAGTCATTTTTGGTGTCACTTTTGGCCAAAAACTTCTTAAGATAAGGATAGAAGGAAGTCGTTGGAAGATTTTAAGTCGACAACTCTTATCTTTCGTTAATTTTGGGATGATTGGTCTCTTGTCTTATTTCTTACAACGTTCAGGCTATATTCCACAAAAAGAATTGGGACAAAATTTCTTAATGGTACTCCTTTCTTTCATTCTTCTTCTGTTACCTCTATTAGATATTCTCTTTGCCACACTTTCCCGTACACGAAAGTTGTGGTATGAACGCTTGAGTCAAACAGAGTTAAGTGCAAAAGAAATTTGAAATAAAAAAACGTTAGTAGGTCTAACGTTTTTTTTACTAAAAAGATGATTATTTATAAACGATGCCCGACACCGCGGCCAAATAAACCCGAAGTGGATATTTTGTTATAAAATTCGGTTGTCATAGGCGTTAAATTATAGCGAAGAGCTAGTGGACGTAATTGAGCCTCTAATTGGGTTAAGGCTTCTTCAAGATTACCCTGACTTTCAATGCGATTTTTAGCTTCTAATATTAAAGCACGTTCCCACTCACGAATATGTTTACTCAAGATTAAATTATACATTTCGTTCAATATTTCAGTCTGATTTAACGGTTTTTTCATAGTTAAATTATAGCATGCAAGCCTTTTCATTGTGCTATAATGTGCTTGGAGGAAGAGCTATGAGTAAAGAAATTGCAATTTTTGCGGGTGGATGTTTTTGGTGTATGGTTGAACCTTTTGAAACTCGTCCAGGTATACTGTCTGTTACCGGGGGGCATGTCGATGACCCGACATATGATGAGGTATCGGGTAAATATACGGGACACGCTGAAGCTGTGGAGATAATTTTTGAAAATACCGTTATTTCTTACGAGACCTTGCTGGGAATTTACTGGAGTCTTATTGATCCGACGGATGGAGAAGGTCAATTTTACGATCGAGGCAGTAATTATAGACCAGTTATCTACGTTGAGAATGATGAGCAACGTCAAACTGCTGAGAAAAGCAAGCAGGAATTGTCGGAGTCGGGGCTTTGGGATAAACCAATCATAGTCCCTATAGAAAATGCGCAAACATTTTGGCCAGCTGAAGATTATCACCAAGATTTTTATAAAAAGAACCCTAAAAGATATAAACAGATGCACAAGGCACGTGAACAGTTTCTGAAAGTTAAACGCTTCAGAAATAAATTTTTTGGCAAAAAAGCTTAAGAAAAGGATCTGTATTTTGCTGAGAATTATGAAAGGCTTTTATCAAAAATAAAAAATCATGATATAATAGACAGATAATGAAAGATAATAAACAAAAACGTTTTGAATACTTAAGAGCAAATAAAGCTTACTTAAGTGAACGCGAAAAGCAAGAATATTATGAACTAGTAGAAGAAATAGAAGGGTGGCAGGCCCTTGAAGAAGAATATGCGGCTGACATAGAAGAAGAGCGCGCACAGTCTGAAAGTTCTTCTTCTGAGAGACGGAGTAGATCCAGCCGTTCTTTAGATTCAGCACCAGCGCCCTTTTTATCCAAACGTGGGAAAAAGAAAGATAACCGTCGTGCGGAAGAGAGCATTGATGATGAAAGGCCTGAGGAAGCAGCAAGTAAAAAGCCAAGGAAAAAGAAAAGTTGGATAAAACGGATTTTCTTTATCTTAATCGCCTTGATTTTGATTATGATTGGTTTCTTCATTTATGGTTATCAGCGTGGGATTAGTCGAGAAGGTGGCGCGATCAAAGCCGAACAATTCAATGGTGCTGCCAATGCGGATGGCTCAGTCAATATCCTTCTCTTAGGTGCTGATCAACGACCAGGACAAAGCTCAGGAGTGGCCCATTCAGACAGTATTATGGTTTTGAATATTGGCAAAAGCGGCAAAATGCAATTGGTGAGCTTTATGCGTGATACTTTGGTCAACATTCCAGGAGTTGGTGATGCAAGCCAAGGACCTAACATGAAGCTTAATGCAGCCTTCACGATTGGTGAGCAAAATGAGAATCAAGGTGTTGAACTTGTGCGTCAAACTTTGCAACAAAATTTTGGTATAAATGCCAAATATTACGCTGTGGTTGATTTCTCAAGTTTTGCAACAGTGATTGACTCAATGTTCCCTGGTGGAGTAAAGATTGATGCCAAATTCGCCACAATTAATGGTCAAAAGTTTGATGAAGTCCCTGTACCGGATGATTTAGCAGAAACTGAAGGGATGGCTAAAAACGATAAGGAACTGAGTGCAGAAGAAGCCGCGGCCTTGGGCTATCCTGATGGTGGTGGAATCTTTATGATGATTAAGCAAGGCCCACAACGAATGGATGGACGTACACTTTTGAACTATGCACGTTTCCGCCACGATGATCAAGGAGACTTTGGACGTGTGCAACGTCAACAACAAGTGATGCAAACTCTCACATCGAAAGTTAAAAATCCGTTGACACTCTTTACTGGTGCAAGTGCCTTGGGTACAGCTCGAGCTGTTACAATGACTAATCTTTCTAACACATTCCTGATCACAAAAGCTTTACCGGCAATGTTTGGCGGTATAGAAAACACAACCATCCCATCCGACAATGATTGGCAATCTGCCTATGATATGTACGGAGGTTCAGGTATCCTCATTGATATGGACAAGTATAGTGCAAAAGCACAAGAACTTTTAGGACAATAAAAAAAGCATTCAACTATAGGTTGAGTGCTTTTTTAGTTTGTTATCCTTTATCTGCACCAGCAGTGATTCCTTTAACATAGAATTTTTGCATAACAATGAAGAGAATAGTGATAGGAATGGCGATAATCACACATCCTGCAACAAATTGGGTAAAGTTTGTTGCAGAGGAACCTCTGGAGTTGGTCATCATGTTTTGCAAGCCATAGGCAATGGTCCGTGATTTAGGATCGCCACCACCTAAGATGACACTCGCAAAGAGGAAATCAAGCCAAGGTGCAATAAAAGCAGTTAGGGATGTGTAAACAATCATTGGTTTTGACAAAGGCAAGGTAATTTTGGTGAAAATTTGCCATTTGGTTGCACCGTCAATCACAGCGGCTTCATCAATTGATGCAGGGATTGTATCAAGGAAACCTTTAAAGATATAGAAGCCTAAACCAGAGCCACCTATATAAATCAAAGTCAGTCCCACTAAGTTGGTCATATTGAATGATTTGAGGATGTAATAAAGAGCAATCATCGCCATGATACCTGGGAACATTCCAATGATAAGTGCTAACTGTAAGAATGGTTTGCGCAATTTGAAGCGTAAACGTGACAATACATAAGACATAACAGTAGTAATCAGCGTGTTAACAACTGCACAGATAACAGCGATGACAAAAGTATTAAGGAGCCAATGTCCGTAAGGATAAACCGGGTTATTGAAAATACCAGTAAAATTATCCAGGGTCCACTGCTGGGGAATGAATGTCGAAACAAAACCAGTGTTATTTTTAGAAAAGCTGGTAAGGATAATCCATACAATTGGGAAAATCCAGATGATTGCAAGTAAGGTCAAGAGCAAGTATCTGAGTACTAATGAAGCTTGACGTTGGCGTTTATATGATTTCATTTTAGCCCTCCTTAAAAGCATTTGTACGGCGGTAAGCAAACAATGAAGCTGTAGCTGAGATGATAAAGATAACGATACCAATAGCTGAAGCGATGTTATAACTTGGAATCGACTTCATGGTTAAGCTATAAAGCCAGGTAATTAATAAGTCAGTGGAACCCGCTTGGAAGTATTCGGCGTTCAGTGGTCCACCACCAGTCAAAAGGAAAATAACGTTGAAATTGTTAATATTCCCGATAAATTGTTGAATCAAGGCAGGGGTCATAACGAACAAAATTTGAGGGAAGGTAATAGAGCGGAAAATATCAAAACTGTTGGCACCATCAATTTTAGCTGCTTCAATCTGATCTGATGGCAAGTTTTGGATAATCGCTGTTGAAATTAACATAGAGACAGGAATACCAATCCACATGTTAACTCCGATAACAGAAAACTTCGCTAACAAAGGATCCATTAAAAATGGAATAGGATGATCAATAAGACCGATACTTTGGAGCCAACTGTTGAGCGGCCCATTGTTGTCTAGGAACATATTCATCATTAAGAGTGAAACAAAAGAAGGAACAGCCATAACGATAACAAAGAGTGTCCGCCAGAAAGCTTTAAATTTAATTCCAGATGATTCAATCAAAAGAGCAAGTAAAACACCAAAGAAGAAAGTTGTCGCTGTTGCAGCTACAGCCCAAACGAGAGTCCAGCCTAAGACAGGGAAGAAAGTTCCAGCGATGTTACCGGTCAGAATCTCACCAAATGAAGCGAACCCCGTCCAAGAAAATCCAATAGGATGATCTTGATTAAAATTGGTAAAAGCAATGGTAATCATGAAAAGCAAAGGAGCAATCGTGAAAACTAAAATGCCGAGTAAGGGAATCGCCATCAGTGTGTAATGGAGGCGACTGTCTAAGAGTGTAGCCAAATCCTCCATAGTCGTAGGGATATGTTCTCCGTCACGATTCAAGACATAGAGATGACGTGTGGAACGAAGGCTTGTGATATAGATGACTGCAACCATTGCAATGAGCACTAAGGACATGACACCAAAAAGGAGGATGAGCATGGAGTTGTCAGGTTGTTGAGTGACATAAATTTGTCGAGCTTCATCAAAAACGACTTGCTTAGTCTTGACATGTCCAAGGCTACTCAAAAGACTGATGGAGCTAATGCCATTGAAGATGAGCCAGAAAAGGAAGACAATTTCGATAATGAGGAAGCTAAGGCCCTTGAGCCATTGTTTATTTTTTAGTTGCGCTAAACCCATGATAAAGAAGCTGAGTTTTGTGAAAATATCACCTTCATGCCACACCTCTTTGTATGTTGCTTCAGGAGATGGTTTAATTTTCTTTTTAAACATATATTTTACCCTTTTGTATATAAAAAATAAGAGGATTAGGATGAGCCCAATCCCCTTAAGTTAATCAAAAATTATTCAGTAGCTGATGAGATTGATTTTACGAAATTATCAAGTTGTGCTTGGTATTGTGTAGCCGGAGTCTTACCTGTGTAGGCATTCTCAATAAGTGGGGCAGCCAAGTTCCAGAATGTTGCCATTTGTGGCATCTTAGGCATCAATGTATCGTTTTCTACTTGTTTGATAACTGCAAGAGCTACGGGATCTTTTGCAACTTCAGAATCTTTTTGGGCTTCTTTTGAAACTGGAATTGCATTATTAGCTTTATAGAGTGCTAATTGTGATTCAGTATTTGATAGATACTGAGCTAAAGCAGAAGCAGCAACAGGATCTTCTGATTGTGAATTCACAGCCAGTGTACCGACACCGGAGAAGGCTTGCATTTGTTTAGATCCTGATCCAAAATCAGCAGTTGGTAAGGTTGTTGCACCAAAGTTGTCGCCAAGGATTTCCTTCACTGTGCTACCGTCCCATGGGCCATCGAGGATTGCTTGTGTTTTACCAGATTTGAGGTCGGCCAGAAGGGCTGTACCTGACTGTTTAACACCAGGATTTGCTTTTTGTTGCGCAAACCAAGTCATAGCTTGAACGCCAGCTTTAGTATTTGCATCTGTACCGTCAACCGTTTCACCATCTTTACCGAAGAGCTGTGTTCCATTAGCTAGGAATACAGGATACCAGTTGTAGGAGTTTGTAAAATCTGTTCCAATTGGTGTTTCTGCTGTAAAGTCAGCCCAATCTTTTGGAGCTTCACTAAATTTTGCCTTGTTGTAGTAAACAATATTTGACTGTTCATCTTGTGGATAAGCGTAGAGTTTACCTTTCCAAGAGACAGCATCAACAGCGATAGAAATATCATTTGATTTCACCCAATCTGTTGCTGAAGGTGAAAGAGGATTGATGTAGCCCGCTTCAGCCATGGCCCCCAACTGGTCGTTGGGCACTTTAAAGACATCTGCGGCTTGTCCGGGGTCTTTACTCACATCTTGTTTTGCATTTGCAGAACCATTTGGAGACTGTGTGACTGTAACTTTAATGTTTGGATATTCTTTGTTGAAGTTTTTAATTAAATCTTTATAAGAAGCAACATTTGCTGGATCGACCCAGAGAGTAACGGCTCCTTTATGGTCTTTAGCATCTGAAGATGAAGAAGTTGTGCTTTCACTACCCTTACTATTCCCACAAGCAGCGAGGCTAGCAAGAGCAATCAGAGAAACGCTACTCAGAGCGATTTTTTTCCATGTGTTCATAAAATATTTCCTCCTAATGAAAATAATTATTCTAATTTGTAATTCTATTTTATGCAAACGCTTCCGTTTTGTCAAGTGCAAACTTATTACAATTTGATTACTGTATGTGTTGGTATATACATGTTATAGCTGCATATAATAGAAAGTTTTACAATAGTTTTTATTTTCGATAAAAAAATATACTGCAAACGGTTGCGCAAAAGATGAGCTTATGCTAAAATGAAAAAAACAAGAAAAAAAGAGGTATTTATTCATGAATAAAGCAGCCATTTATCACCGTCCAGAATCAGAATTTGCTTATCTCTATACAGAGGAAACAATTCATATCCGTTTACGTGTTGCACGTGACGACATTCAAAGTGTTGCATTGATCTATGGTGACCCTTATATGTTTGTAAAACGCGATGATGAATCAGAAATGGTTTGGGATTATCAAGAAGTAGAAATGAAACATGGTTTATCCACAGCAGAAAGTGATTTCTATGTGACAGAGGTCGGCGTTCCACATAAGCGTATGGACTACTTGTTCGTGATTACGGATTACGATGGGGAAAAGGTTGTCTATAGCGACTCTGGTATTCTTCCTTACGAAGCAAAATTACTCAAAAAAAAATATGCAGCATTTCGTATGCCTTTCTTCCACGAGGTAGATCGTTTTAAGGCTCCTGAATGGGTTAAAAATACAGTTTGGTATCAAATATTCCCAGAACGCTTTGCTAATGGAAATCCAGCCATTAATCCAGTTAGAGTGAAAGAATGGGATCCAACTGAATCTCCCAATCGTCAAGACTTGTATGGCGGCGATCTCCAAGGAGTAATTGATCATTTGGATCATCTGACAGACTTAGGCGTAAATGGCATTTACTTTACTCCTGTTTTCCAAGCCTATTCTAACCATAAGTATGATACGGAAGATTATTTGAAAATTGATCAGTATTTTGGTGATTTAGAAGTTTTCAAAACATTAGTGAAAGAGGCACACCAACGAGGGATTAAAGTAATGCTTGATGCTGTCTTTAATCATATCGGTGATACTAGCCCGCAGTGGCAAGACGTTCTCAAGCATCAAGAAAATTCAAAATATGCAGATTGGTTCCATGTTAACGAATGGCCAGCAACCTACACACCAACCGAGGATTTTGAAGTTTCTGAAACAGCAACTTACGATACATTTGCTTTTACACCACATATGCCGAAACTAAATACTGCTAATCCAGAAGTTCAAGAGTATTTGCTCAATATTGCAGAATACTGGATTAAGGAATGTGATATTGATGCGTGGCGTTTAGATGTAGCAGACGAGGTCGATCATGCCTTCTGGAAGAAATTCCGTACAACATGTGATGCAGCGAAAGAAGATTTCTATATCTTAGGAGAAGTTTGGCACTCAGCACAACCTTGGCTCGTTGGCGATGAATTTTCAGCAGTTATGAACTATGCTTATACCAATGCAATCATTGATACTTTTGTGAAAGAAGATCTAAGTTTGGAACAAATGGTTTCGGCAATTAATGCGCAGCTTATGCTTTATCGTCAACAGACGAATCAAGTTATGTTTAACATCTTGGATTCACATGATACACCACGTCTTTTAACACAAGCCAAAGGAAGTAAAGACTTAGTCAAACAAGTTCAAGCCTTTATGTACCTCCAACCCGGTGTTCCATGTATCTATTACGGTGACGAATATGGGCTAGATGGTGGCGCTGATCCAGATTGCCGCAAATGCATGCCTTGGACTGAAGAACATCAAGACTTAGAAATGTTTGCTTTCTTCAAAGCCTTGGTAGCTTTCCGTAGAGACTACGCAGAGACACTTAGTCAATCTGATTTAGAATGGCAGAGTGTTGATGACACTCAAGGAGTGGTGAAACTGGAACGTGGCGCACTTAAGGCAGTCTTTAACAAAGGTGAACAGCCAGTTAGTGTTGAAGAGGGAGAAATAGTCTTGGCCCATTTGGCTGAAGACAATCATGTTCAGAAAAACGGATTTATAATCTATAAATAGTAGAAATTAAACAAGAGATAGAGATGAAACGTTAGCTCATTCTTCTAAAAGATAACTTTGCCCAGATATTGCTTCTTATATGGAAAAATTTTGACATAATAGAGAAAAAGCCCCTCGGTTTCGAGTGAGTGGTTGCAGAGACACCTAGAGTAAAATATTTAAGCAGAATTATAGACAAATGTCTTTCTGACTCTATTTATTGTTTGCGAAGGACTGGCTTTAATTTCAAGAGAGATAATCAAAATGAAAAAAATGAAAAAAGACGATTTTGCGAATTGGACAGGTTACCAGATTTATCCCAAGTCTTTTAAAGACAGTAATGGTGATGGTATGGGGGATTTACAGGGAATTATCGAAAAGCTGCCTTACTTGAAAGATTTGGGGATAGATTTTATTTGGCTTAACCCCATTTACACAAGTCCACAAGTCGATGGCGGCTACGATATAGCTGATTTTTATAGTATTGATGCTCGCTTTGGTAGCTTGGAAGACTTAAAAGAACTTCTGCAAAAAGCGCATGATAACGGCTTGAAAGTGATTATGGATTTGGTTGTGAATCATACTTCCGATCAGCATCCTTGGTTTATTGAAAGTCAAAAATCAAAGGATAATCCCTATCGAGATTACTATCACTGGGCAGATGCAACACCCGAAAAAATGCCGAATGATTGGCAATCTTTCTTTGGTGGCTCTACTTGGACTTATGATGAGCAGACGCAACAAGCTTATTTTCATGTCTTTGCGAAAGAACAGCCTGACTTGAACTGGAAGAATCCCCAAGTGCGTCAGGAAATCTATACGATGATTAAATGGTGGTTGGAATTAGGTATAGATGGTTTTCGTTTGGATGCGATTTCTCATATTCAAAAGGAAGACTGGTCTTTTAATATCAAGTCTCTAAGAGGGAATGACCCTTGGCAGCCTTTTATGAATGTGTCAGGTATTGAAAATTATATGGCTGATTTAAAAGAAATATTTGACCAATATGATGCTTTAACAGTTGGGGAAGCTTCAGGTGTGACTTCAACTGAGGCGCCTGATTGGACGGATGCAAGGTTTGGCTACCTTAAGATGATTTTTGAATTGGAACACAATGTACGTCAGAAGAATTACGCAGGACGTGGCTGGATGTATGGTTACAAAAAGACAATTATACGTTGGCAAAAGGATATGCTTGCACGAGGTTGGAATGCACTTTATTTAGAAAATCATGACCAACCACGAGCAATCAGTTGTTTTGGTGATGGCAGCATCGCGTCGGCTAAAGCTTTAGCCGTATCTTATATGCTTCTTCGAGGGACTCCATTTATCTATCAGGGACAAGAAATTGGAATGAGTAATTTTCCTTTTACAGATATCACCCAGACAGATGCAACTGAAATCAAGCAGGCTTATGAAGCGTTAATTTTTCAGGGGATGACTAAAAGTGAAGCTTTGGATACAGTGATGGCAAACAGCAGAGATCACTCTCGTACACCAATGCAATGGGACACGAGCCCAAACGCAGGATTTACCAGTGGCAAACCTTGGATGCCTATTCATCCAGATTATAAGGAAGTAAACACAGAAAAATCACAGGAGCTTATAGAGCTTTATAAAGTCTTAATTCATCTTCGCCATGAGGAAGAAGACATTGCGCGTGGGTCAATAAAGTTTTGGTTTGAGCAACATCTGACAGCCTTTGTTTACGAACGTGACTCATTTTTGATTATTACGAATTTAGGTACTAAAAAAGCACATCTGGACTTTAACCAAGTAGAAATAGAAGATTACCAGCATATTTTAGGAAGCCGCCCAAGAAAGTTGGAAAAGAAGATGACTTTCCTTCCTTGGGAATATCAAGTGTTTAAGAAAAAGTAAGAAAAGAAAAAGATAGGAAAAAAGATGAAAAAAATCAGCAGAATTATGGAAATTGAGCCTTGGCATATCCAATCCAGTAAATTAGAAAAGGAAGAACGCCGTCTTCAGGAATCTTTAACCTCAATCGGGAATGGTTACATGGGAATGCGCGGAAATTTTTCAGAAAAGTACTCAGGCGATCACCACCAAGGTACATATATTGCAGGTGTCTGGTTTCCAGATAAAACGCGTGTGGGGTGGTGGAAAAATGGTTACCCAGAATATTTTGGTAAGGCAATCAATGCTTTGAACTTCTCGGGAGTTTCACTTTTTATCGATGATGAAGAAGTTGACCTTTATACTGATAGTATCACTAATTTCCACCTTTCCTTAGATATGCAAAAAGCAGTTCTCTCTTATTCTTATGAAAAAGCTGGCGTTGCTGTTTCCGTTGAGCGTTTTATGTCGATCGTTCATCCAGAATTAGCTGTCTTCTCCTTCAAATTCTCTAGTGTGGATGGTCAATCGCACAAAGTACGTACTGTTTCATTTATTGATGCTGATGTGCACAATGAAGATTCCAATTACGAAGAAAAATTCTGGACTGTTTTAGATAAAGGAGGCGACAAAGAAGGAACTTACATTGCCAATCAAACGATTGCTAACCCCTTTGGCGTAGAGCAATTTACCGTACTGGCAGGGCAAAGTTTTAAGGGAGATTTTCAAGCTCAAGGGCAAGAAACTCAAGAAGAAAAAGTTATTAATTACCATGAAGCAACTGTGGAACAGGAAACACTACATTTTGAAAAACGTGTGCTTGTTCTGACGAGCCGTGATTATAGTAATTTAGCTGCAATGCATGAAGCCTTAGCAAGCCTAGAAGAAGTAATTCAAGTGAAATCTTATACACAACTTTTACAAGAGCATACAGAAGCTTGGGGCGAACGTTGGGAACTTGCGGATGTGGAAATTAAAGGTTCTGATCAAGCACAACAAGGTATTCGTTTCAATCTCTTCCAACTTTTTGCAACTTATTATGGTGAAGACGAGCGCCTCAATATTGGTCCTAAGGGCTTTACTGGGGAGAAATATGGCGGAGCAACTTATTGGGATACTGAAGCCTATGCAGTTCCGCTTTATCTTTCTTTAGCAGATCAGCAAGTGACGCAAAACTTATTACGCTACCGTCATAAACAATTGCCCCAAGCACAACATAATGCAAGACAACAAGGTTTGGCTGGAGCGCTTTATCCAATGGTGACTTTTACAGGTATTGAGTGCCATAATGAATGGGAAATCACTTTTGAGGAAATTCATCGTAACGGTGCTATAGCTTATGCTATTTATAATTACAGCAATTATACTGGCGATGAAACCTATTTGGCTCAGGAAGGTCTTGAAGTACTTGTAGAAATTTCACGCTTCTGGGCAGACCGTGTTCACTATTCGGAGAGACAAAAAGCTTACATGATTCATGGGGTTACAGGACCAAATGAATATGAAAATAATATCAATAATAACTGGTATACCAACACATTGGCAACTTGGGTTTTGAATTATACAATGGAAGGTTTGAAAAAATACCCTCGGCCAGATTTACAGGTTTCGACAGAAGAATTATCGCAGTGGACTGATATCACTACCCATATGTATTATCCGACAGATGAAGAGTTAGGGATTTTTGTCCAGCATGATGGCTTTTTAGACAAGGATTTGACGCCAGTTGCGGATTTAGATCCCAAGCACTTGCCTTTGAATCAAAACTGGTCATGGGATCGTATTTTGCGCTCACCATATATTAAGCAGGCAGATGTTTTGCAAGGGATTTATTTCTTTGGCAACCAATATAGCTTGGAAGAAAAACGTCGTAACTTTAACTTTTATGAGCCATTAACTGTTCATGAAAGTTCACTTTCTCCATCCATTCACGCAATTTTAGCTGCCGAACTTGGAATGGAAGATAAAGCAGTTGAAATGTATGAACGGACTGCACGTTTGGACCTTGACAACTACAATAATGATACAGAAGACGGTTTGCATATTACCTCAATGACGGGTTCCTGGTTGGCGATTGTGCAAGGTTTTGCCCAAATGAAAACGTGGAACGGTCAGTTAAGTTTTGCGCCTTTCATTCCAAATGCTTGGGATGCTTATAGTTTCCGTATTAATTATCGTGGGCGTCTGCTCAAAGTCAGTGTAGGAGAAAAGCTTCAGATAAAATTGCTCAAAGGTGAACCGATTGCCTTAGAAGTTTATGGTGAATCAGTCCAATTGGAAGGTACTTATGAAGCAGAGGTGAAGCATGTTTAAAGCAGTATTATTTGATCTTGACGGAGTAATTACCGATACCGCAGAGTATCATTTTCAAGCCTGGAAAGCTTTGGCTGAAGAATTAGGAATAGCTGGAGTAGATAGAACTTTTAATGAACAGCTCAAAGGTGTATCCCGCGAAGATTCTTTGAAAAAAATATTGGAGCTTGGTGGAAAGAGTGAAACATATGATGCCGAAAGTTTTGCTCAGCTTGCTAAGCAAAAAAATGATAACTATGTCCAAATGATTCAAAAGGTAGGACCAGAGGATATTTATCCTGGCATATTAGATTTGCTGAAAGATTTACGCGCCCAAAATATCAAGATTGCTTTGGCTTCTGCCTCAAAAAATGGTCCATTCCTTCTTGAAGCGATGGAGTTGAGCACGTATTTTGATGCCATTGCTGATCCGGCAAAAGTTGCAGCTTCAAAACCTGCACCAGATATCTTTTTGGCTGCTGCAGCCGGTGTTGATGTTCCTATTACTTCATGTATAGGAATTGAAGACGCCCAGGCTGGTATTGCAGCGATAAAAGCAGCAGGCGCATTACCTTTAGGTGTGGGTTCTGCTGAAGACTTAGGAACGGATATTGCTTTAGTTTCAAATACAAACAGTCTGTCTCTTGAATTATTAACAAAAGTTTGGGAAAATAAGTAGAAGAGAGTAGAATCAGGAGATAGTATATGGCCGTTACGATAAAAGATGTAGCAAAAAAAGCGGGTGTGAATGCTTCAACAGTTAGCCGTGTTCTCAAAGATAGTTCGGAAATCAGTGAGAAGACAAAAGTTAAAGTAAGAAAAGCAATGCAAGAACTCGGCTACACGCGCAATGTGGCGGCTCAGATTCTAGCATCAGGGAAATCTAATACGATTGGAGTCGTCTTTCCTCCTGTCGAAGACAAATCAAACCAACCTTTTTATATGAAAGTTTTGACTTCGATTAATGAAACAGCACGCAAATACGATGTTTCAATTGCTGTTGTGACTGGTTATCAAGAGAGTGAGCTGAAACAACAAGTTGAGTTGATGTATTCCGAGAAGCGCGTGGATGGTTTTATTGTCCTTTATGCGGGGAAAGCAGATAGTGTTCGCAATTATCTTTTCGATAACAAGATTCCTTTCGTTCTTTTAGGCACGCCAACAGAAAAGCAAAATGAAATTACACATGTGGATAACGACAATGTTTTGATGGGGCATGAGGCGACCAGATATTTGATGGATTTGGGGCATTCGGAGATTTCTTTTGTGACCGATACGAAAGATGGTGAAGTCTTTGAGGAACGCTATCAAGGCTATCAAGATGAGATGCTGAAAAAACAAAGCAAGCCGAATTTACTCGTTTTTGAAGAAAACATGACCTTGAAAGAAGAAACAGGCCTTGTTGTTATGGATGAAGTCTTAGCTTTGAAAGTAATCTCTCGCTTGTCAGAGCAAGGTGTAAAAGTACCAGAAGATGTTAGCGTGATTACTTACAACAACTCTGCCTTCTCAACACTTGTTCACCCTTATCTGACAACCTTTGACATCAATATCGTACGTCTTGGAGCAGCAACCGTAGAGAAGTTTCTTGGGCTGACGCAAAATAAGGAAGCCTTCCATGATAAAACAATTATTCCTTTTGAGCTTATCTTAAGAGAAACGACAGCGCCTAAAGAAAAAGAGTAAAGAAAAACAGTGAAGAAACCCCTTCACTGTTTTGTAATGAGTAAATTTCAAAAAAGATTGGCTTTCACCTTCTTTTAGCTTTAAATAAGAAAAAAAGGTCATAATAGTGTAAAATAAAGGGAAGGATGGGTAAATTTCTCGTGTAAATTTTCCCGTTAGTGTAAGAAAGATGGATGCGATGATTAAAATATTATTAGTTGAAGATGACCTCTCTTTGTCAAAATCAGTTTACGATTTCTTGAAATCTTTTGCTGAGGTAAAGCAAGTTTTTGATGGCGAAGAAGGGCTTTATGAAGCAGAAATGGGGATTTATGATTTAATCCTCTTAGACTTAATGTTGCCTGAGAAAAACGGATTCGAAGTACTCAAAGAATTACGTGATCAGAATATTGATACACCAGTTTTAATTATGACTGCAAAAGAGTCTTTAGATGATAAGATGCACGGTTTTGATGTTGGAGCAGATGATTATTTGACGAAACCTTTCTATCTTGATGAGTTGAAAGCGCGCATTCAGGCGCTCTTAAAACGTACAGGAAAACTGGAAGATGCTAACGGTCTTTCTTATGGCAATGTGCGCTTGAATTTGACCAATAAGTCAGCATTTGTGAATGACACACCAGTGGAATTAATCGGTAAAGAGTTTGATCTTGTAGTTTATTTGATGCAAAACCAAAATGTCATCTTGCCTAAAGAACAAATCTTTGACCGCATTTGGGGCTTTGACAGTGACACGACAGTAACTGTAGTTGAAGTTTATATGAGTAAAATCCGTAAAAAACTTAAAGATACAGACTTTGCCCAAAATCTAGCTACATTGCGTAATGTCGGCTATATTTTACGGTAAGTTTTATGAAAAAGATAATTGAAAAAATAAAATCGATGCCAATTGTGAAAAATGATGGGAAAAATTTCCTTCATTTTTTTCTAGATTTCACGATCATCTTCTTTGCACTCACAGTAATTATTTTGCAAGTGCTCACAAGCGGGGTCTATAAGTCTACTGACCAAAATTTACGAGATTTAGCAGCTAATCCAGATATTTTAAGAGCGCTGGCACTTGATCAGGCGGGAGTCAATCAAGGGACATTTGAAATTAATCAAGGCAATTACAGTCCAACAAACAGTATCGTCATGTACGATGAAAAGGGCAATGTCTTAGGACCAACAGGCAGTGTTGATGCAACAACGAAACCAGGAAGCAGCAGTCAGCAACAAATCATACGTGTCGACCTCGTACGTTATCAACTTGAGAAGACAGCCAAGTTAGACAAGGACGCCCTTGGACAAATCAAGTCGATTTCTATTCGGAATCCTTATGGTCCTGATTGGCATTATCGATATGTTACCTTGGCGATGCCACAATCAAACCTGGACACAACCTATGGTGCAAGTAACATTGCTTATATTCAAGTTTTTAGTAACGTGGATCAACTTCAAGATAGCTTGAGCCGGAGTAATTTTATTATCATTACAACAATGGTTATGTTCTGGTTTATTTCCGTGATTATTAGCTTGTATCTTGCCAACTGGACGCTGCGTCCTGTTATGGTTGCCTATGAAAAGCAGAAAGCTTTTGTTGAAAATGCAAGCCATGAGCTAAGAACGCCTCTCGCTATTTTACAAAATCGCTTAGAATTACTTTTCCAAAATCCGAATGCAACAATAATTGAAGAATCTGAAAATATCTCAGAGAGTCTTTCGGAAGTACGTAATATGCGACTTTTGACGACTAATCTGTTGAACATGGCGCGACAGGACAATAACATTAAAACAAATCCTGAGCCAACAGATAAGGAATTCTTTGAAGCCATCTTTAGCAATTATCAGCTCTTGGCAGAAAGTTCTGATAAGTCTTTAAAAACTACCTTAAAATTTGAAGGAGCTTTAAGTTTAGATCAAAGCTTAGTGAAGCAACTTTTAACGATTTTGTTTGATAATGCCATGAAATATACAGGCGAAGATGGTGAAATTCAAGTTGATGTTCAAAAAAATGGAGCAACCCTTCTACTGAGTGTGTCTGATAATGGAGAAGGAATTACAGCAGCTGATAAGAAAAAAATATTTGACCGATTTTACCGTGTGGATAAAGCAAGAACACGACAAAAAGGTGGCTTAGGTCTTGGCTTATCCCTTGCACAGCAAATAGCTGAGGCACATAATGGCCGAATCACGGTTGAAGATAATCAACCGCGTGGTACAAAATTTACTGTCCGTTTACGGACAAGTCCATCTCCCAAATCAGCAAAAGTGAACAAAAAGTAATAGAATAGATTGTAAACTTATGCACTATGAATAAAAGTGAAAAATGAGTGGAAAGAGGCAAAGATGACTATTTTAGATAAAGTAAATGCGCCAGCAGATTTAAAAAAGCTAAGCGCTGCTGAATTAACCGAACTTGCTCAAGATGTTCGAGGAGCAGTGCTCAATAAAGTCAGTCAGATTGGGGGACATACAGGACCAAATCTGGGTGTCGTAGAATTAACCATTGCCTTGCACAAAGTCTTTCAATCGCCTGTGGATAAATTCGTTTGGGATGTTAGCCACCAAACTTATCCACATAAAATTCTAACAGGACGTAAACACGGTTTTCAAGATGGGCATTTTCATGACATCACGGGTTATACAAGTCAACATGAATCAGAACATGATTTTTTCACTGTTGGACACACCTCAACGTCTGTTGCAAATGCGATGGGACTGGCTAAAGCACGTGATTTAACAGCGCAAAAAGGTAATATTATTGCTATTTTAGGTGATGGTTCACTTTCTGGTGGCTTAGCATTGGAGGCAATCAGCAATGCTGGTGCTTATGATAAAAATTTCATCCTGATTCTCAATGATAACCAAATGTCAATCGCTGAAAATCATGGTGGGATTTATAAAGGATTAGCTGAATTACGCGCAACAGATGGTCAATCACCCAATAATCTGTTTAAAGCATTTGGATTAGATTATAAGTATTTAGCAGATGGTAATAATCTTGAGGCGCTCATTTCTCTTTTTGAAGAAGTAAAGGATATTGACCATCCGATTGTTTTACATGTCAATACCGAAAAAGGACATGGTTATCAACCTGCTGTTGACATGAAGGAAGCCTTCCACTGGCGCTCTCCCTTCAATTTAGCAGACGGTTCTTTGAAAAATATAAGTTCAGCGAAAAATTATTCCCGTATTATTCTTGATTATATGGAAGAAAAAGTTGCTGAGGGTATGCCTTTAGTCGCAGTCAATGGTGGAATTCCAATGGTGAATAACCTAAAGGAATTTGCTGAAAAGCATCCAGAAAACTATGTTGATGCTGGGATTGCTGAACAATATGTGACGACCTTTGGCGGAGCGGTTGCAGCAGGTGGAGCACGTGCAATGATTTTTCACAATTCGACCTTCATGCAACGTGCTTATGATCAATTTTTACATGACTTGGCAATCAACAAGGAACCAGCGGTCGTTATTGTAAAATCAGCCTCTATCTCGGGTTCGGATAAAACTCACCAAGGGAACTTTGCAATAGGTATGCTCTCTAACATTCCGGATTTGGTCTACTTGGCGCCAACGAGTGAAGAAGAGCTTGTAGCGATGTTGGATTGGGCACTGACACAAAAAGACCATCCAGTGGTACTACAAATTCCTGAGCATGGTGTTGAAAATCGTTCAACCGTGTTGACTGATTTCAGTAAAGCACAGTATGGAATTGTGCGTAAAGGTGAAGAAGTTGCCATTCTGGCCTTGGGCGGTCTTTTTAGTCACGGTCAAAAAGTAGCAGAAGAACTGGAGAAATTACAGATCAATGCTACGCTAGTTAATCCAATGTTCGTTGCAGAACTTGATAAGAAAACCTTGAAAGAATTGACTGGGGACCATAAAGTCTTTGTGACCATCGAGGATGGTATTCTTGATGGCGGTTTTGGTCAAAAAGTTGCTGGTTATCTTGGACAATTTGGTGTGAAAACATTGAATTATGGTGCAGATAAAGAGTTTAATGACTCCGTTGCTGTGGATGAACTTTATGATCGTTATCATTTGACGCCAGAACTGATGATTGCAGATATTCTAGAAGCCCTAAAATAAAAGGAAAAAATGAAAAAAGTTTTAGTCAAAACTGTACATGGTTATCAGAGATTTATTTCCCCTCTGTTACCGCCGGCTTGTCGTTATTATCCAACTTGTTCGAATTATATGATTCAAGCTATTGAGAAGCACGGAGCGGCCAAGGGAATTGCAATGGGAACCTCAAGGCTTTTACGATGTCATCCATTTTGTAAACCAGGTTATGACTTGGTACCTGATAAGTTTTCCTTGCGAAGAAATTACGAGACACCTGAGGACAAAAAGAAGAAATCTTGAAAAATTTGTTATAATCATAGGTGAGGATGAATTTCCAAGACAGATTTAAATAAATCCATAATTAAAATAAGTAAACAGGACAACCTTCAAGTCATTGGGCTTGGGGGTTTTACTCTTGTAATTCTTACATTATAAGTAAAACGATAAAAGATCAAGATAGGGAAAATATCTGACTTAAAATAATTTAGAAAGTACTTGTTAACTTTTATAAAGTATGCTTTAATTAAATATGTAAAAAGTATTTGACATTATTGGCATCTTCGAGTGACTAGAGCTAAAAAGGAAGAACTCATGTATTTTGGGGCAAAAAATTTAAATGTATATTACGGTAAAAAGCAGGTTCTAAGAGACGTATCTTTGGAAATTGAGCAGGGAAAAACGACAGCGATTATCGGAATAAATGGCTCAGGGAAGTCGACATTACTCAAAGCCCTGGGACGTTTAATCAAGTATGAAGGGGAAGTTATCTATAAAGATGAACGTCTTTCTAATCGTAAAAATCTAGAAATCGCTAAAATATTGACCTTGCTCCCACAAGCCATGCAAGCCCCGAGTGATATAACTGTGTATGAGCTGGTTAGTCTTGGCCGCTTTCCACATCAAAAGCTCACTCAACAGAACTTATCTGAAGCAGACAAGCACTTTGTGGAGCAAGTCATGAAGGAAACTGAGATTTGGGAGTTACGTAACCAAAAAGTTTCCCAACTTTCTGGTGGACAGCGTCAGCGTGCTTTTATCACGATGATTTTAGCGCAAGACAGTGAAATTATTCTTTTGGATGAGCCGACAACGTATCTCGATCTTTTGCACCAACTTGATATTTTAAAACTGTTAAAAACTTTTGCGAAAAAGATGAACAAAACAGTAGTTTATGTCATCCACGATTTAAACCACGCTGCGCGTTTTGCGGATAATTTAGTTATTGTAAAAGAGGGTGAAATCTTTACTTCAGGCCCGGTGGAAGAATTATTTACAGAGGAAATTATTCATGAGAGCTTTGGATTACATGTTCGATTAGGTCGTGATCTTTTCTGCCAAACTCTTATGATTACAGGGGTTAAAAATGAAGATTAGGAAGTTTTCTTATCAAGTTGCACTGGCTTTGGTGACGATTATGGTCTTGTCTTTCCTATATCTCATGCTCGGTGATCAAAACTATAGTTTCAGCCAGATTTGGCACGAGAGTGTCGTCTTGCACTTGCGTTTACCGCGCTTATTGGCCTTAATGTTTGTAGGAATTCTCCTCTCCAGTAGCGGACTTCTGGTTCAAAGTATGACAGGTAATCCTATTGCCGAGATATCCACATTGGGGATATCAGGTGGTGCAAGTTTTGCACTTGCTTTGCTTTTAGTGTTCAATCTTTCCACAGGTGGTTGGTTGGGCACTGCTGTAGCAAGCTTAGGAGCATTTATTGCTCTTGTTACTGTAGCTGTCCTTACCGTGAAAAGTAAATTTCAACCGATGAAAGTTGTTCTTGTGGGAACTTCTGTTGGCCTTTTTGCGACAAGTCTTGCAAGTATTTTGACCTTTTATAGTAAAAATATGCAGTCTTATTTTTTATGGATTGTGGGTTCCTTTTCTGGAATCACTCCACTAAAATTGGAAATTTTAATGGTTGTGACTGTACTGTTTGTATCAATGGTTCTCTTATTTGCAAATCAGATAAAAGTGTTATCCTTTGGTGAAGAGATGGCAACCAGTCTAGGTATTTCTGTAAATCGTCTCAGATTGTTGATTATGGCTATGGTGGCTCTGGCAAGTGGGGTGACAGTTTCGAGTGTCGGTGTGATTAGTTTTGTCGGACTCATGGCGCCACATTTGGCAAGGCGACTGGTAGGAGGACATTTTTTAAAAAGGTTCTTTATGAGCAATTTATTAGGCGTGATGCTATTACTTGTAGCAGATGTGTTGGCCCGTAATTTGTTCAAGCCTTATGAATTCCCAGCAGGCAGCTTAACTCTTTTATTTGGCGCAATTTTCTTCATTTATATGATGAGTAAGGAGGAAAAATGAAAAAGAAATTTTTATTTTTAATATTCCTCTTGGTTGCCTTTATTATTATCGACTTGACGCACTTTTCGACAGATTGGGATTTACTATCCATATTGATTCCTCAGTTTAGAATGCCAAGGACACTTGTGGTACTTATTGCAGGAACTGCTTTGGCTATGGCTGGCTATATTATTCAGACAGTAGTGGATAATCCTTTAGCAGATGCGGGTACACTTGGAATTACAAGTGGGGCCAGTGCAGGTGCAGTACTGTTCCTTTTTCTTAGTCAGTGGTTGAAACTTTCGGGCTCTTGGATCTTTATGTATCCTTTATTTGCCTTGTTGGGAGGACTTTTTTCCTTTACCTTGCTCTATCATCTTGCGCTAAAGAAAAATGTAAGTAATATCCAAGTCCTTCTGATTGGGTTAGGAATTACCGCTCTATTTCAGGCCTTGATTACCTTAGCTCAACTTTCCATTAATCGGTTTGATTTTCAGCAAGTAGCAGTTTGGTTATCCGGAGACATCTGGCAAACAGATAAAATCTTTATTAGTGTGAATCTTGTCCTGTTGATAATTGGTCTGGTTATTTTCATTTTTTTCCGAAAAGAGCTAGACTTACTAAGTTTGGGTCAAGAAATGGCAACAAACCTTGGCTTAAATGTGAAACAGAGTAAAATGCAATTTTATATATTGGCACTACTTTTTGCATCAATTGGCGTTTTATTAGTTGGCGGTCTTGCCTTTATTGGCTTGATTGCACCACACATAGCCCGCGAACTGGTGGGATTTGAAAGTAAAAAGCGTGCTTTGATGACAGCTTTGGTCTCAATGATTATTTTACTTTTAGCAGATAGTTTATCGCAAATTATTATTGCACCGTCAAGCTTACCGCTTGGTTTTGTGGTTGCTCTTATAGGTGCGCCCTACTATATATACTTAATACAAAAAATTTGAAAGAGGATTTCATGAAACACCTTAAATTATATTCTATAGCTTTAGCAGCAGTTGGCCTTTTGGGCCTTTCTGCATGTTCAAACTCAGATGTATCACAATCCCAAAAAGAGGAAAAAGTAACCTTCACTGCCTTGAATGGTGAAGTAGAAGTTCCTGCGCATCCGGAACGTATTGCAGTACAGAATTATCCGGATGATGTTGCAACCTTAGGTGGAAATGTAATTGGGACGGATTCTTGGGCTTTTCCTAATCCTTATTTGTCAGATAAACAAAAGGAAAATATGGTTGATCTTGGTTCGCCAAGCTTTAATATTGAAAAACTTATTGGTCAAAAGCCTGATTTGATTGTGACAGTGGATAAAACTCAAGTTTCTGATTATGAAAAAGTAGCACCTACTGTACTTGTTAACTATCAAGATTTGAATGATATGGATAAATCTTTGGATTTCTTTGCCAAATTGTTGAACCGTGAAGATGAAAAGAAAGAGTTTCTCAAAACTTTTGACAAAAAAGCTGAAGAGCAAAAAACAAAGCTAAAAGCTCAAGGCATAGATACTGCACAATCAAGCATTTCCTTGCTAGAGCTCCAAGGCGATAAAATTTACGCTTATGGCGATAACTTTGCGCGTGGTGGTCAAGCACTTACGCGTGGTCTCGGATTCCAAGAATCGCCAAAAATGTCGGAATTATCCGAAGGAACAGGATATGCAGAAGTCAACGCTGAAAGCCTCAAAGATTTTGATGCAGACTATATTTTTATCGATTTTAAAAATGCAGATAAAGCACAATATGAGGCACTTCAAAAAAATCCCGTGTGGAAAAATCTCAAGGCAGTTAAAGAAGGGCATGTCATCACAATGGATTATGAGAAGGTCTATTTCTTTGGCGGTCCCACAGCTTCAATGGCGCAGTTGACTGATTATACAGATGCACTATTAAAACAAACGAAATAAAAATTTGGATACATAAACTCTTGGAAGCTTTTTCGAGAGTTTTTTTAGACAAAAAGGGGGATAGTGTTATTTAAAACTCCTTTTTTGAGCCAAATTCACAAGAAAACAAGAAAAACAGAAAATTTTAGACTTTTATTTTGCTATAATGAAAATAAGCATATAGTAGATGTGTTAAAGTCTCAAATGTTAAAAATAAAAAGGATTTTGCGATCCTTTTTAAAAAGGAATTTTTTCATAAAAAAAAGATGAAATACCATGATTTCATCTTTTTGCTGTCGACTACATTTGGAAATTTTCTTTATGAAGCAGGATAAAGAGGTTATCCAAGCCATCAGAGGCATTTTTCAAATCTACTTAGCACTTGCAAATTATTTTTATTATGGTACAATTTTGTATTGTAAATGGTTTGTATCATCAAAATATCAGGAAGTACAAATGAAAACAGATTTTGACAAAATTAATGAATGGTTGATTCAACTTTTCCACGACTGCATGAACTTAGAAGAACAGTTCTTGAAGGATTCTGATTACCCAGATGTAACTGTGAAAGAACTTCAACAAATGACACTTATCCATACTTTGGGAACTTGCCGCGCTACAGACATTGCAAGGAATCAAAAATTAGCCCTTTCAACAATCACCATTACACTCAATCGCTTGGAAACTAAGGGATATATCAAGCGCGAACGATCAGATCGTGACCGTCGTGTGGCTTATATCGTATTGACTGAAAAAGGTATGGCTCTCTGTGCATCGCACAGCGAATTTTTCCGTAGCATTTCAGAAAAACTTATGTTAAGTGTTTACGGGACTACCGAAAACAAACTTGCAGGCGAACTTGAAGAATTACATAAGTCATTGGAGAATATGAAATAATGCCTTTCGCTAAAATTACCCAGGTGGCACACTATGTGCCCGAAAATATTGTGTCAAACGATGATTTGGCAAAAATCATGGACACGAGTGACGAGTGGATTTATTCACGGACGGGTATTAAGCAGCGACACATTACAGTTGACGAAAATACCAGTGATCTGGCTGCTAAGGTTGGTGAACAACTCTTAGCTCAAGCTGATTTGTCAGCAGACCAGATTGATTTTATTATCGTGGCGACTATCTCACCTGATAGCAGTATGCCAAGTACGGCAGCCTTGGTCCAAGCAAAAATTGGCGCACATCGTGCCTTTGCTTATGATTTAACAGCTGCTTGTTCTGGTTTTGTTTTCGCTTTATCAACGGCTGAGAAGCTGATTGCCGGTGGCTACAAACGTGGTATGGTTATTGGTGCAGAAGTTTTGTCTAAATCTTTGGATTGGTCGGATCGTTCTACCGCTGTTCTTTTTGGAGATGGTGCAGGTGGTGTTCTTTTGGAAGACACAGGTACACAACCTTTGATTATCGCAGAAAATCTAAGAACAGATGGCTCTCGAGGCGATTCCCTTACCTCAAATTATTTGGCACTTAATCCTGAACTTAGTGGTCAAGTTAACCATGTTACAGAGTTCATAAAAATGGACGGACGGGCGGTCTTTGACTTTGCGACACGTGACGTTCCAAAAAATATCCAAGAAACCTTGGAAAAAGCAAATCTGAAACCTGAAGATATTGACTATTTTTTATTGCATCAAGCAAATTCTCGAATACTTGATAAAATGGCCAAGAAATTAGGTGCTGTACGCAGTAAATTCCTGCAAAATATGCAAGAATATGGCAATACAAGTGCAGCTTCGATACCTATTCTCTTGTCAGAATCGATAAAAAATGGTAAACTTTCTTTGGACGAAAATTATAAAATTGTCCAGACAGGTTTCGGTGGCGGCCTCACATGGGGTACGCTCATTATTAATCTTTGATAAGATTGATAACATTTAAATTTGGTTATATGAGTGATTTATCACGCTATAATATATATACTTTCTACACATTAAAGGAGAAATAACATGGCAGTATTTGAAAAAGTACAAGACATCATCGCTGACGAACTCGGCAAAGAAAAAGAAGAAGTAACACTCGAAACTTCATTTGAAGAACTCGATGCTGACTCACTTGACCTTTTCCAAATCATTAACGATATCGAAGACGAATTCGATGTTGAAGTAGATACAGAAGCGGACATGAAAACTGTTTCTGATCTCGTTAAATATGTTGAAGCTCAACAATAAGAGAATTAATGGGGTGAAAGCCCCGTTTTTCACTTATAATAAATTTTGAAAATTAGGAAAGTGTCACAAAAATCTAAATTTTGTGAAATCTTAAAAATATGAAAACAGCATTTCTTTTTTCTGGTCAAGGCGCTCAAAAATTGGGTATGGCTAAAGACCTTTATGATGAATTTGACATTGTCAGAGAAACTTTTGATCAAGCAAGTCAAGTCTTGGGTTATAATCTTCGGGAGTTAATCGATAATGATGAAACAAAACTCAACGAGACACAATATACACAACCAGCTATTTTAACAACATCTGTAGCAATCCTTCGTTTGCTTTCAGAACAAGGTATTAAGCCAGATCTTGTGGCTGGACTTTCTTTAGGCGAGTACTCTGCATTGGTAGCCAGTGGTGCACTTGATTTTGCGGAAGCTGTTGCTTTAGTAGCAAAACGTGGTCAATACATGACTGAAGCTGCACCAACAGGATCAGGTAAAATGGTTGCTGTGATGAATACAGAAGCTGCTTTGATCGAAGAAATTTGTGAACAAGCAGCGGAACGTGGAATTGTAAGCCCAGCAAACTATAATACTCCGGCTCAAATTGTTATTGGTGGTCAAGCTGAAGCCGTTGATTACGCCGTTGAACTTCTAAAAGAAGCTGGCGTAAAACGTCTGATTGAGCTGAAAGTATCTGGTCCTTTCCATACAGCCATCTTAAAACCCGCGAGCGAAAAGTTAGCCAAAGAACTTGAACAGGTTAATTTTAATAGCTTTAAGTTGGAGCTGATTTCAAATACGACAGCGAAAGTTATGAAAGACTCAGAAGTAAAAGAACTCCTCACGCGTCAAGTTATGGAGCCAGTACGTTTCTACGAATCCATTGAAACAATGAAAGCACTTGGTGTACAGCGCTTTATTGAAGTTGGACCTGGTAAAGTTCTTTCTGGTTTTATAAAAAAAATCGACAAAGAAGCAAGCTTTACGAATGTTGAAGATCTTACTTCATTCAAGGCTTTGGTGACAGAAGAAGCTTAAACTTATTCAATGAGTAAAAGTTGTCACTGTAGAACTTGGTTTGAGAGCAATTAAAAATCATAAGAACAGGAAAAAATAATGGAAATTAAAAATAAAAATGTCTTTGTGACGGGCTCAACACGTGGTATTGGTAAGGCGATTGCTTTACAGTTTGCTCAAGCTGGGGCAAACGTAGTTATCAATGGACGTTCTGCCATTTCTGAAGAACTTTTGTCAGAGTTCACTTCTTTTGGTGTTAAGGCTGTTGGCGTATCTGGTGATATTTCCCAGTCGGAAGATGCTAAACGTATGGTTGCTGAGGCAGTAGATGCTTTGGGGTCGGTTGATGTTTTGGTTAATAATGCGGGAATAACTCGTGATGGTTTATCATTGAAAATGAGCGAAGAAGATTTCGAAGCTGTTTTAAAAATAAATCTCACAGGTGCCTTCAATATGACACAGGCAGTTCTAAAACCAATGACGCGTGCGAGAGAAGGGGCAATTATTAATATTACTTCTGTTGTCGGTTTAATTGGGAATGCCGGCCAAGCTAATTATGCAGCTTCCAAAGCGGGATTGATTGGTTTGACAAAATCAATTGCACGTGAAGTTGCTGGGCGCAATGTCCGCGTCAACGCTGTTGCTCCTGGCTTTATTGATTCTGACATGACTGAAGTTCTTTCGGATAAAGTCAAGGATACAATGAAGGGTCAAATCCCAATGAAACGATTTGGTCAACCAGAAGAAGTTGCCACAGTTGTGAAATTCCTTGCAGAGCAAGAATACATGACAGGGCAAGTATTGTCTATTGACGGTGGTATGGCAATGTAGCCTTATATCAGATTAGACTAAAAAGAAGTTTGTAACAAACTCCAAAGGAGAAAAAATATGAATCGTGTAGTCATTACAGGTTACGGTGTAACCAGTGCTATCGGTAATACACCAGAAGAATTTTGGAATGGCCTAAAATCTGGTCAAACAGGTATCGGTCCAATTACGCGCTTTGATGCTGAAGCGACAGGAATCAGTGTAGCAGCTGAAGTTAAAGATTTTCCATTTGAGAAGCATTTCGAGAAAAAAGATGCCCGTCGTATGGATACTTTCTCACTTTATGCTGTTTATGCGGCTCTTGAAGCTATGGAAATGTCAGGCATAACTCCAGAGAACACAAATTACGATCGCTTAGGTTGTATCATGGCTTCAGGTATCGGTGGCTTGGAGCAAACACAAAAGAACTCACAAGCACTTCTTAAAGGTCCACGTAAAGTAACACCACTTTATGTACCACTGGCAATTGCCAACATGGCGACAGGTAATGTTGCCTTGCGCACAGGTGCTCGTGGTGTATCGCGTGCTGAAGTAACAGCATGTGCAGCAGGTGCAAATTCTATTGGTTCAGCTTTCCGTGAAATCAAACACGGTTATGCAGATGCTATTATCGCTGGTGGTGCTGAAGCTGCAATTTGTGAACTTGGTATTGCTGGGTTTGCCAACTTGACTGCTTTGACAAAAGAGGCAGATCCTTCAATTGCTTGTCGTCCATTCGATAAAGACCGTTCGGGCTTTGTGATGGGTGAAGGTGCAGGTGTCTTGATTTTGGAAAGTCTTGAACATGCTCAAGCACGTGGTGCAAATATCTTAGCTGAAATTGTTGGTTATGGTAACACAAACGATGCTTACCATATGACAACTCCATCAGGTGTTGGTGCTGAAAATGCGATGAAGCTTGCTTTAGAAGAAGCAGGGATTTCTGGAGCAGATGTTGATTATATCAATGCACATGGTACATCAACACATGCTAATGAAGAGACGGAAGCAAAAGCTATCCACAATGTTATTGGGGATAAAGCTTTGGTTTCATCAACAAAAGCTTTGCACGGGCATGCTCTCGGAGCGACAGGAGCTATTGAAGCAGTAGCAACTGTACAAGCCATTTTAAATCAGTTTGCACCAGTTAACGCTGGAACAAAAGAATTGGACGAAGGCATGACAATTAATGTCGTTCTTGGCCAAGGTCAAGATGCTGAAATCAATTATGCATTGTCACAAGACTTTGGGTTTGGTGGACACAATGCCGTATTGGCCTTTAAAAAATTCACAGATTAGTTTAAAAGAAAGATAAGCACTCTGCTTTCTTTCTCAGAGTCTAAGTGCACTTTAACTTAGATTGTGGAAAAGAAAGCGAGCGGGATATAAAAATGAATATTAATGAAGTAAAAGATTTGATGACACAGTTTGACGGTTCGAGCTTGCGTGAATTTTCTTGGCGCACAGCAGAAGGAGAACTGTCTTTCTCAAAAAACGAAAATAAAATTCTTGCAGCGCCCACAGGAACAGCACTTCCAGAAACAAAAGTAAGTGCACCAATGCCTGTAAGCGAAAGCTCTACAGAACTTGCAGTAGAAACAGAACTTGTAGAAGAAGTTGCTACAGTAGAAGGTGAAGCAGTAACAAGTCCTTTAGTTGGTGTAGCTTACTTGCAACCAGCTCCAGGTAAACCTGAGTTCGTTAGTGTAGGAGATTCAGTTAAAAAAGGTCAAACCTTACTCATCATTGAAGCAATGAAAGTTATGAACGAAATTCCAGCACCTAAAGACGGTGTTATCACTGAAATCATGGTTAATGCTGAAGATGTAGTTGAATTCGGTCAAGAATTAGTACGCATTAAGTAAAGGAGCGGTAAAAATGGCAGAAGTAAATATTGACGTCACAAAAATTATGGAGGCATTGCCTCACCGTTATCCTTTCCTTTTAGTGGATCGTGTTATTGATATCGCGGATGATGAAATTACCGCCATTAAGAATGTGACGATTAACGAGGAATTTTTCCAAGGGCATTTTCCCCAATATCCAGTAATGCCGGGTGTTTTGATTATGGAAGCCTTGGCGCAAGCTGCAGGTGTTTTGGAACTTTCAAAACCTGAAAACAAAGGAAAACTCGTATTTTATGCAGGAATGGACAATGTAAAGTATAAAAAACAAGTTGTACCTGGCGATCAATTGATCTTGCATGCAAAGTTTATCAAGCGTCGTGGTCCAATTGCTGTTGTTGAAGCGGAAGCTAAGGTTGATGGTAAATTAGCTGCAAAAGGCACACTAACTTTTGCTTTAGGAAAATAAAAAAATAATCAATGCCACAGTTAGTCTGTGGCAACTTTTAAAAGTAAGTATACTTTGAAGTTTAAAAGCTTTGAGTTTACTGATCGTGGCTTTTGCCACTATAATCCCAAATAATGCACCGAGCTCAAGGCCTGGTGACACTCTTTTATACCAGAAACAGAGGATAAAAGAGAAATTGGTAGGAGTTATCAATCTATGTTTAATAAAATTTTAATCGCCAATCGTGGTGAAATTGCTGTACGTATTATTCGTGCGGCACGCGAACTCGGTGTCGCTACTGTTGCCGTATATTCAGAAGCTGACCGTGATGCATTACATGTAGCACTGGCAGATGAAGCTATTTGTATTGGCCCAGCCCGTGCAACAGAGTCTTATCTGAATATGAATAATATTCTAGAAGCCGCTGTTGCTACTGGAGCCCAAGCCATTCATCCAGGTTTTGGTTTTTTGAGTGAAAATTCAAAGTTTGCACGTCTTTGTGAAGAAATGAATATCAAATTTATCGGTCCCTCAGCTCAGGTCATGGATATGATGGGAGATAAAATTAACGCGCGTGCAGAAATGGTCAAAGCAGGCGTTCCTGTTACGCCAGGTTCTGAAGGTGAAGTGTATACGAGTGAAGAAGCACTGGATTTAGCCAATAAGATTGGTTATCCTGTCATGCTGAAAGCATCAGCCGGTGGTGGCGGAAAAGGTATCCGTAAAGTCAGCAATGCTGAAGAACTCGTCCCCGCTTTCGAAGCAGCTACCGCTGAAGCCAAAGCAGCTTTTGGCAATGGTGCAATGTTTATCGAACGAATGATTTTCCCTGCACGTCATATTGAGGTCCAAATCTTAGCAGACCAACATGGTAATGTTATTCACTTAGGAGAACGTGATTGTTCCCTCCAACGTAATAACCAGAAAGTTCTTGAAGAAAGCCCATCTGTCGCGATTGGACATACTTTACGCGAACGTATCTGCCAAGCAGCTGTCAAAGCAGCAGCGCATGTGAACTATGAAAACGCAGGAACAATTGAGTTTCTCTTGGACGAAGCTTCAGGCGATTTCTTCTTCATGGAAATGAATACACGTGTACAAGTTGAACATCCCGTAACCGAGTTTGTTTCAGGTGTGGATATTGTTAAGGAACAAATTCGAATTGCAGATGGTCAAGAACTGTCTGTGAAACAAGAAGATATTGAGTTCAAAGGACATGCTATTGAGTGCCGTATCAATGCAGAAAATCCAAAATTTAACTTTGCCCCAAGCCCAGGTAAAATCACCAATCTGTTTCTACCAAGTGGTGGTGTAGGCCTACGTGTGGATTCCGCTATGTATACGGGATATACTATTCCACCTTATTATGATTCAATGATTGCAAAAGTCATCGTTCATGGCGAAAATCGTTTTGAAGCCTTGATGAAAATGCAGCGTGCTTTGATGGAATTCGATGTGGAAGGTTTAACAACCAATATTGACTTCCAGCTGGAATTAATTTCAGATGATAATGTTATTGCCGGGGATTATGATACTAGCTTTTTAGCCAATACATTTTTGCCGGAGTATTTGGAAAAATAAAAGCATGAAGTAACTTGATGAGTAAATCATCAAGTTTTTTTATCCTTGTAAGGTTATGTTGACTGCTAGGGAATACATGTCTCGCAGTTTTAAGGCTCTTGCTATTACCTTGGTGCGATGTTATAATAAGAGTAAATAAAAAGGACTTGCGCTAACAAGTCCCAAGTAGCCGTATTAAGAACGGTAGCCGATTTTTTGTTATAAATAACGTCAACGGGCTAAAGTTGGACGTTATTTTTTATTGTCTTTATCATAAACTTTGAGCACTAATAATGCAAATGCAATCATGAGTGTCAAGGTTTCATAAGTTGACAAGAAAAATTGTCGCCTTTCTGCATTGTGAGGTTATCACCTACAATTTTTCATAAGTATCACCTCCCAGTTGGGCTACCGTCCATAAACTTCTGCTTTCATTATTATATCACACGAAAACCAACTAAAATAGGCCATAAATGGCTTACAATACTCACAAAGAATTAGTAAAATTTGAGAGCAAACTCCTATCCTTCATCAGCAACCCTAATTCCATTTTTCATCGTGAAAATACAAAAAACAGAAAGTTCCCACTTTCTGTTTTTTTATTTATCAATATTATCCTCTTTCACAAAGTAATTTGGACGTTGTTTGGTTTCGAGGAAGACCTTAGAAAGATATTTTCCAATGATACCGAGAGATAAAAGTTGTAATCCACCAAGCATAAGAATAAGAATAATCAGAGTAGGAAAACCTTGTACAATTTCGCCCCAGATGATGGTTTTCAAAGCATAAAAAAGGCTCATACAAAGTGAGATAAGGAAGCTAATAAAACCGATAAAGGTAGCTAGGCTAAGTGGGGCATCTGAAAAGTTAATGATACCGTCAATCGAGTAGTGCAACAAGCCCCAAAAGCTCCAAGAGGTTTTGCCAGCTACCCGCTCGACATTATTGTATTCCAAATAGAAAACATCGTAACCCACCCAAGAAAAGAGACCCTTAGAAAAACGATTGTGTTCAGGGAGCTCGAGGATACTATCAACGACTTGCCGTGTCATCAAGCGATAGTCTCGCGCTCCATCCACCATTTGAGTGCTTGAGATTGTGTTCATAATCTTATAAAAAGCTCGAGCAAAAATTGAACGAATAAAGGGCTCATCTTTCCGTGAAACTCTTCGTGTTCCCACAATATCGTAACCTTCTTGAAGCTTATCATACATCTCGTTGAGCATATTTGGTGGATCTTGAAGGTCAGCGTCCATAACAGTTACAAAATCACCTGAAGCGGCACGAAGACCAGCCAAAAGTGCTGCCTCTTTACCGAAATTTCTCGAAAAGCTAATATATTTAACATTGGAATGCTTTTGACTCAGCGTTTTTATCACATCAAGTGTACGATCAGAAGAACCATCATTAATAAAATAAAAGGTTTTATCAAGTGGTAAGTCTAAAGTTTGGGCATTAACTTCATCAAAAAAGAGTTCAATCGTTTCTTCCTCGTTATAAGCAGGAACGATAATCGATAAAGTTTTATTTTTCATGAAAAACTCCCTTCTTCTTGATGAGAAATATATACATAAACCTTGTATTTTAATAGAATTAAACTCTTCATATTATAACATAGTTTGAAAGAGGTAAAGGAAGTTATGACGAAGTTTCGGCGAAATAAATACGTGTGTGTTCTTATATAATTCCGCCATTTTTGGACACTTATCTAGTTCTTGACGAATTTAATTTTTGCGTGTATAATTATATAATTAGACAATTAAAATAAAAAGAACGTAAGCAGATAAAAATCTGCTTAAAGACGTTCGTTATCAAGATGTAAAAATTTTTGATACAAAGGAGAAATAATTGGCTCTCTTTCAAAAGAAAAAATATATTAAAATTAACCCTAATCGTTCAACTGTTCAGGGAGAAATGACGAAGCCTGAAGTGCCTGACGAGCTTTTTGCTAAATGCCCGGCCTGCAAACACAGTATTTACAGCCAAGACCTTGGCGCAAGTAAAATCTGTCCACATTGTAGCTATAACTTCAGAATTACTGCGCCAGAACGTTTGAAACTTTTAGTTGATTCAGACTCATTTACAGAAATGTTCACTGGAATTGAAAGCAAAAATCCGTTAAACTTTCCGAACTATGCTGAAAAGCTTACGGCGACTAAGGAGAAGACCGGACTGGATGAAGCTGTAATGACTGGTACAGCGATGATTAAAGGCCAAAAAGTGGCTTTAGCAATCATGGATTCAACTTTTATTATGGCTTCTATGGGGACTGTTGTCGGTGAAAAAATCACACGACTTTTTGAAATGGCAACTGCTGAAAAACTTCCAGTGGTTATTTTTACGGCTTCTGGTGGTGCACGGATGCAAGAAGGAATTATGTCTTTGATGCAGATGGCGAAAATCTCAGCAGCTGTCAAGAAACATTCTAATGCAGGTTTGCTCTACATTACAGTCTTAACAGATCCGACAACAGGCGGGGTAACAGCTTCTTTTGCCATGCTTGGCGATATTATCTTGGCTGAGCCACAATCTTTGATTGGTTTTGCGGGACGTCGTGTGATTGAACAGACAGTGCGTCAAACGCTACCTGATGACTTCCAAAAAGCAGAATTTCTGTTGAAACATGGCTTTGTCGATGCGATTGTTAAACGTCAAGAAATGCGTGAGAAATTAGCCTTACTCTTGAAATTTCACGGAGGTGTAAAAAATGTCTGATATAGCAGAAATTATTAACAAAGCACGTGCTAACGATCGCGTTTCAGTACGGGAAATTATTTCAGAAATTTTTACGGACTTTTTTGAACTTCATGGCGATCGTCAGTTTACAGATGACGAAGCCATTGTTGGAGGGATTGCAACTTTTCAAGACAGAGCTGTCACCGTCATTGGTATTCAAAAAGGAAAAAATCTCGAAGAAAATTTAGCAACAAATTTTGGTCAACCTAGTCCTAATGGTTACCGAAAAGCCTTGCGATTAATGAAGCAAGCAGAGAAGTTTAAGCGTCCAATCATTACTTTTGTCAACACTGCCGGGGCTTATCCAGGGATTGAAGCAGAAGAACGTGGGCAGGGTGAAGCGATTGCGCGCAACCTTTTTGAGATGTCCGATTTGAAAGTTCCTGTTTTAACTTTTATCACTGGTGAGGGTGGTTCTGGTGGAGCCTTAGCTTTAGCAGTCGCAAACAAGGTTTATATGTTGGAAAATGCCATGTATTCGGTTCTTTCTCCAGAAGGTTTTGCAACAATCTTGTGGAAAGATGGCTCACGTCGTGATGAAGCAGCCGATTTGATGAAAATAAAAGCTGAAGATCAGCTTGAAATGGGGATCGTTGAGGGTGTTGTTCAAGAAGAAAACCTTATGGAAAACTTGAAAACGATTATTGAAAAAGATCTCAACAGCTTGGTACAACTTTCAGAAGAAGAACTTCAAGAAAGCCGCTACCAACGTTTTAGAAAATATTAATTTTATACAAGCAAGAGATAATTGCTTGTTTTTTTGTTAAAAAAAAAAACGCTCTATGAACGTTTTAATTATCCTTTTTACCAAATAAAGCGGAAGCTACAAGTACGACAATAATTGCACCAACGATTGAAGGGATGAGTGACATTCCAGCCAATTGTGGTCCCCAGTTTCCTAAAAGCTTTTGTCCAACAAATGAGCCTAAAAGACCCGCCACAATATTTGCAATACAGCCCATACTTGAGCCTTTTGATGTGATTGCTCCAGCAGCCATACCAATGAGAGCACCAACTATAAGTGACCAAATCATAAAATAATCTCCTTAATTTATATTCTTATCTTATTTTAACATAATCTTTATTTTCTTTAAAATTGCATCCCCCTGTAAAAGTAATAAAAACGAGCAGCTTTGCCCTAGTTTTTGTTAAAATAGAGAACAAGGGAGGATGACAAATGTACGACTTTTATGAATATCCTAAATGTTCAACTTGCCGTAAGGCAAAGGCGACTTTGGATAATCTAGATATTGATTATAATGCTATCGATATTAAGCTAACCCCACCAACAGCTGAGCAATTTGAAAAATGGTTTGCAGAGGTTCCTGTTAAAAAGTTTTTCAACACCAGTGGCTTGGTTTATCGTGAGATGGGCTTAAAAGACAAGTTAGCAGACTTGAGCGAGCACGAAGCAGCGGAACTCTTAGCTTCCAATGGGATGTTGGTTAAGCGCCCACTGATTGTTAAAGATGATAAAATTATTTTGATAGGTTTTAAAGAAGAAGCGTATCAAGAGCTTGCACATTAAGAAAGAAAAGCACGACAAAAGTCGTGCTTTTTAGATATTGATTTCTAAAACGATGGGAACATGATCTTGACGAGCACCTGAATCTAAAGGTTCTGCGCGTGTAATCTGCTCGGCAATGCGGTCAGAAACCAGCCAATAATCGATTCTCCAGCCAGAATTATTGATTTTAGCTGTACGAGAGCGTTGAGCAAACCATGTGTAGATACTACGTTCTGGCGCATAGTAACTTTCTACATTGCCATGAATTTTACGGAAGCTGTCTGTAAATCCAGCATCTAATAAAAGTCCAAACTTTTCACGTTCTTGATCAGTAAATCCGGCAGAATTACGGTTTCCTTTAGGATTGGCAAGGTCGATTTCTGTGTAAGCAGCATTAAAATCACCACATGCTAAGACAGGTTTTTGGAGGTCAAGCATTTGTAAGTAGGCGCGATATTGATCATCCCATTGTCCACGTAAGTCCAAACGGTTAAGACCATCACCCGCATTTGGTGTGTAAACTGTTGTGATGAAAAACTCGGGGAATTCTAAGGTGATGATACGACCTTCGCTATCCATGGGCTCTGGCGCTCCAATCTCAGGCATGGTGATGATTGGTTCAGGCAAACTTTTCTTATAAAGAAACATCGTTCCCGAGTAACCTTTACGTGCAGGTGGTGTACTGATACGGTGAACAATTTCATATTCTGGGAAATGGCTGGCTAAAACATCAAATACTTTGTTTGTTTTTTTGAGGTCACCATTGAGCTTTGTTTCTTGAATAGCGATAACATCGGCTTCAGATGTGGCAAGTTGGTCAACCACAGCCATTGATAGAGCTGCACGATCACTCGTACCGGTCAATGCTGCGTTTAACGAATCAATATTCCATGAGATAAATTTGTAAGTCATAATAAAATCCTTTTGTCTTTATTAGGTTAATTATAACATACCTTATCGGTTGGCAAATAACACGGGAAACTGAGAGTAAATTTATTTTAGCGAAAAATCAGTAAAACTTATTTAGAATAAGATTTACTTGAAAAGGATATGCTATAATAGAAACAAGGCTTTTTTCAATCTACAATTGGAAAAATACTAATCAAGTGGCTTTCATTAGGGCACGAATTAGGAGAAAAAAATGACTGAAAACAAAAACTTTTATATCACAACGCCGATTTATTATCCCTCAGGGAAATTACATCTCGGTTCAAGCTACACAACGATTGCTTGTGATGTTCTCGCACGTTACAAACGTTTGATGGGCTTTGATACGTTTTATTTAACAGGCCTTGATGAACACGGCATGAAAATTCAACGTAAGGCTGAAGAGTTGGGAATGACACCTAAAGAATATTTGGACCCAATGGCGGAAGATGTTAAAGAACTGTGGAAAATGCTGGATATTTCTTATGACAAATTTATCCGTACTACAGATAAATATCATGAAGAAGCCGTTCAAAAGGCATTTGAACAACTTCTAGCACAAGACGATATCTACTTGGATAAATATTCGGGTTGGTATTCTGTTTCTGATGAAGAGTTCTTTACGGAGACACAGTTGGAAGAAGTTTACCATGATGCAGATGGTAAAGTCATTGGTGGTAAAGCACCATCAGGGCACGAAGTAGAATGGATCGAAGAAGAGTCATATTTCTTCCGTATGAGCAAGTATGCGGACTGGCTCTTAAGTTATTATGAATCACATCCAGATTTTATCCAACCTGAGATTCGCAAAAATGAGATGATCAACAATTTCATTAAACCGGGCTTGGAAGACTTGGCTGTGAGTCGTACGACCTTCACTTGGGGGATTCCTGTAAAATCCAATCCGAAACACGTGGTTTATGTTTGGCTTGATGCCTTGCTTAACTATGTAACTGCTTTAGGTTATGGTTCAGATGATACCAGCAAACTGGATAAATTCTGGCCCGGTGTGAATATGGTCGGAAAAGAAATCGTACGTTTCCACACTATTTACTGGCCAATCATGCTTCATGCTTTAGGTATGCAACCACCAAAACAAGTCTTTGGTCATGGATGGTTGGTGATGAAAGACGGTAAAATGTCAAAATCTAAAGGAAATGTCGTTTATCCTGATATGTTGGTGAATCGCTATGGTTTAGACACAGTGCGTTATTATCTCATGCGCGCATTACCTTTTGGTTCTGATGGTGTCTTTTCACCAGAAGACTTTATTGACCGTATCAACTATGATTTGGCAAATGATCTTGGAAACTTACTCAATCGTACAGTTGCTATGGTCAACAAATATAATGGTGGTGTTTTGGTTAAGAATGACGCAACAACAGAATTTGATGCTGCCTTGGAAACAGTCCTTGCTGAAACTTTGGAAAAATTCCACACAGCTATGGATAAGTTTGAATTCAATGTTGCTTTAAATGAAGTTTGGGTTCTTATCTCACGTACAAACAAATATATCGATGAAACAGCGCCTTGGGTCCTTGCGAAATCTGAAGATGACAAAGATAAACTTAATAATGTGCTTTATCATTTAGCAGAAAATCTTCGTATTGTTGCGGCACTCTTGCAACCTTTCATGCGTGCAACAAGCAAGAAGATTTTTGGTCAATTAGGTTTAACTGAAGAAGAGTTCTCTTTAGAAGATTTAGCTTTTGGTTACGAATTTACGCATAAAGTTGTAGAAAAAGGTGAACCTGTCTTCCCTCGTTTGGATAAGGAAGAAGAAGTAGAATACATCAAGTTACAAATGGCTGGTGGAAAACTTCCTGAAAAAGAATGGGTGCCAGAGGATGTTAAACTCAATCTTACTTTACCAGAAATTAAGTTTGATGATTTTGAAAAGATTGAGTTGAAAGTCGCTGAAGTTCTGGAAGTCAGCCGTGTTGAAGGTTCAGATCGTTTGCTTCGCTTTAAGTTAGATGCAGGTGATGAAGAACCACGTCAAATCTTGTCAGGAATTGCCGAATTTTATCCTAACGAACAAGACTTTGTCGGTAAAAAATTACAAATCGTGGCGAATTTAAAACCACGTAAAATGATGAAGAAATATGTCAGTCAAGGGATGATTCTCTCTGCTGAATTTGATGGTAAGTTGCGTGTGCTTGAAGCGCCTGCTGACGTACCTGCCGGATCATTAATCGGGTAATAAAAATAGAGAGCAAGAAGTGCTCTCTATTTTTATTTTTTACGCTTGCCCATTTGTTTCAATCCGAGATTAAAAAATTTAATATAAAGTTTAGGATGCGCACGCGCTGTATGTACCATCATACGGTCCAAAAAGGAGTTGTAATAACGAGCTTGAGCTTTCTTATCTGTTGATGCTTTATAAAAAACTTGTGCCAAATCCGCAGAAGTCGCTGAACTCCCAAAGTTACCACTGAGTGCTGCGCGTACAGTTTGAACTAAAGGCTGGTAAGGACTATCTGGATGAAGATTTTTTTCGGCATTTTCCATAGCGATGGTACTCCAGTTGGAAGCAGTACCGCCTGGTTGTACAACGATTGATCGAATGCCAAAAGCTTTAACTTCCGTATCAAGAACATCAGACCATTGTTGCATTGCAGCTTTTGTCGCATGATAAAAAGCACCTAGCGGCATGTAGACATCACCACCGATACTTGAAATGTTAACGATTCGTCCAAAGTGTTGTTGACGCATGATGGGAAGGACCAGTTGTGTCAATTCTACAGCTCCAAAGAAATTTGTCTCAAATTGTTTGCGAACATTTTCCATGGGAATTTCTTCAGCGGGACCATACTCACCGTAGCCGGCATTATTGATTAACACATCAATTCGTCCTGCATGATTAATGATATGTTGGATAAAGTTTTGGTTACTTTTGCTGTCTGTAACATCAAGTTTTAGTGGGATAATTCCCTCATCAGTGGGGATTTTTTCAACACGACGTGCGCCAGCATAAACCTGCCAACCGCGTTGAGCAAAAGTTTTGGCAGCTTCATAACCCATGCCGTTTGATGCACCGGTGATGATAACAATTTTTTGATTATTTTCTGTATTTTTCATAGCTTCATTCTAGTTGAAGCAAATCATCTTGTCAAGCTGAAACAAAAAATGACAAAATAAAGCACAAAATGTTAAAATTAAAACACTAATTAAAACACTACTAATATAAGAAGAGTGATGCAGTTTCAGAAAGGAATTAAAGATGACATTTGAAGAAATTCTTCCAGAACTTAAAGCTGGGAAAAAAATAGTACGCACAGGCTGGGGAGGCGCAGAAAACTATGTTGCCTTATATGACAGTATTACACTTGATAACGGTGAAAAACTGCAAGTTACACCTTACTTTCTGATTAATGTCACAGGAGAAGGTGAAGGTTTTAGCATGTGGGCGCCTACACCTTGTGACGTATTGGCGACAGACTGGATTTTAGTGAATGACTAATCAAAAATTTAAAGGGAAAAAGGTTCTAGTAACAGGAGCAGCCAGCGGAATTGGTCAAGCCCAAGCGCAGGCTTTTATACAAGCAGGTGCAGAAGTTATTGGCGTGGACTTACAAGAATTCACTGCAGATTTTAGGACTATCGTCTGTGATGTTTCCTCTCCTGAAAAGGTAGCACAATTAGCCGCACAGGTAGGTGAAATTGATATCTTGCTCAATACAGCAGGTCAGCTCGATGACTATCGGACGATGGAAGATACGGACTTTTCACTTTGGAAAAAAATCCTAGCAACTAATCTTGACAGTATGTTTCTCGTGACCTCTGCCTTTTTGCCTCAAATGAAAAAGCAAAAGTCTGGTGTAATCATCAATATGGCTTCAGTTGCTGGTCTAGTTGCCGGTGGTGGAGGTATTGCCTATACTGCAAGTAAGCATGCTATTGTTGGTTTTACAAAGCAACTTGCCTTAGATGAAGCGCAGCATGGTATCCAAGTTGCCGGTATTGCTCCTGGCGCCATCGATACACCGATGAACGCTAAGGACTTTACTGAAAACAATGGAGAAATGGCAAAATGGGTAGCAAAAGAAACTCCTGCAAAACGCTGGGCAAAACCTCAAGAAGTTGCAGATTTGACCCTATTTCTAGCCAGTCCAGAAAGTTCCTATTTGACGGGGGCAGTGGTTCCTATCGATGGCGGCTGGACAATCAAATAAAAACTCAGTCTTTAAGGCTGAGCTTTTTTATACCTCAGAGAAGTCTTTTCATTTTTCAAGAAAATTGATATAATATAAAAGTTGCAAATTATCAGCAATCCTCAGGACTTTTAACCTTTGCCTGAGCATATTATAGGCGGTATTCAGCCGCTAAAGGAGAAAAAATTGAAAAAATCTACTGTTTACGACATGGTGACGATTGCCATTGTTGCTGCTCTTTACGTTGTCCTTACGATGACACCACCACTCAATGCTATTTCTTATGGTCCTATGCAATTTAGGATTTCAGAAATGCTCAACTTTACAGCTTTCTTTAATAAAAAATATATTATTGCTGTGACTATTGGATGTATGATTTCAAATTTCCTCAGCTTTACTTGGGTTGATGTTATCGTGGGTGGTCTGTCAACGCTTATCTTCTTGACTTTAGGAGTGCTACTTTTTGAACGCTATATGAAACAGTACTTTTTCAATGGTCAGCTCAATAAAGCCTTTTTCTACTTTGCAATATTTTTCTCAATCAGTATGGTAACTATCGCTTTGGAAATGCATTTTCTTTTCGGAATGCCTTTCTTCTGGACCTGGTTTACATTAGCTGTGGGTGAATTTGCAAGTTTGCTTATTGGTGCAATTATTATGGATAAACTGGGCAAGCGGATTGATTTGACCAGATAAAATAAGAGAATAAAAAAAGCAGTGTGTCTAGAGGACGCTCTGCTTTTTGGGTGTCTAAATAAAGTTCCAATGTTTAAAGGCATTCACAATACCTTTTTCTGTATTTTTACTGCTTATAAAATCAGCGATTTCTTTGAGTTCAGGTACCGCGTTACCCATAGCTGTACCATGGTCTGCAGCAGCTAAAAGATGGAGATCATTTCGTCCATCACCGAAAGCATAGGTTTCCCCCTTAAAGTTGAGGACGTCCTTCACATGTGTAATCCCAGTACCTTTATTGGTCGAGATGTTTGTAATATCGATAGAAGTAGGAGCATTCATAAAGAAATTAAGTTCGGGCATCTGTGCTTTGTAATAATCCACTTGTGACAGTTTATCAGTCAATAATAAGAGCATATTGACTTCTTCTGATTTGTAACCTTCGGGGTCAATCTCGGGAAGTGGCATATGTGTATAAGCATAAGCTTGACGGACAAAATCCGTATGACGATCTACCCAATAGCCCTCTTTGCCATAAAAGGCAAGTGCTTCGTCTTGCTCGATAGCTAACGTGTGTAATTTTTCGATGTTTTCAATTGAAATAGGATCTTTATATATCGTTTGGCCATCTAAAACGATATATTGTCCATTCATAGCAACAGCACCGGTGATGCCAGTGGCTGCCATAATATTGTCAAGCTCAAAATGTCCACGTCCTGTGGCAATAAAGGGAAGGACACCATTACGGCGAATTTCATGGATAGCATCGATGACATCAGGGTCTAGCTGACTCTGTCCGTTAAGTAAAGTTCCGTCAAGGTCAAAAAAGGCTAAAGCCTTGTAAGCGTTTATATTTTCCATAAGTTCATTGTATCACAATAGTTTATTTTATTGTTAATAATCTTCTTTTAGTATTATCTATCCTGGATTATTTCAAAACCACTCTAAAAGTTATAAGTCAGAATTTTTTAAATAATATACGATAAATGTTAAGATGAACTTATAGCATAGAATGAAACGAGAGGATGTGGTTGTTTTGAGGAAATATTTGATTCTCTCTGGACTAGCCTTTGTTCTTTTAGTAGGCTGTTCCAAACAAGATAATCAAAGTTCTCATGAAGGCGAAGTTAAACAAAGCACTACGATTTCGACTTCACAAAAGGCAGCATCCACCAACGAAAAGGCAACTTCGAAAAAAGAGGAGGTCAAACCGATGAAAGTTTTAGAGGCTGTAACAGAAAAGAAGAGCTTATCTGAAATTGAAAAAAGTATCAAAGCTAATCAGTCAGATATTAATGAGAGAAATGCACAAGGAGAATCACCTTTACTTATCGTGACTCATGAAAATAATATTGCCCTAGCTCAGCTATTGATAGATAATGGGGCAGATGTTAATTCACAAGATCACATTCAAGATTCGCCTTACCTTTACGCAGCGGCTCAAGGTAAAACCGAAATCCTGCGATATATTTTGCAACACAGTAAACCTAACCAAAAAGTTTATAACCGCTTTGGAGGAAATGCTTTGATTCCAGCAGCTGAAAAAGGACATTTGGAAAATGTAAAAATGTTACTGGAAGACGGTCAAGTGGATATTGATCATCAAAATAATTATGGATATACAGCATTGATTGAAGCAGTGGCATTGAGAGATGGTTCAGCACACTATCAAGAAATCGTGAAGACCCTCTTGCAATATAAAGCAAACACTGAATTACGTGATAACAATAATTTAACGGCCTTAGATTATGCCAAACACCTCGGATATTCAGGTATGATTAACTTATTAAGTTAAATAACATGGATATAAACCAATTCAATGAGAAAAAAGTGATAAAAAATAAAAATTTTAAACTTTTTATTGGACTTTGATATGAAAATATCTTATAATAAAGAAAAAGGAGGCGTTTACAATGAGAGAAAATTACAAAAATATTTTAGTCGCAGTAGATGGATCTGATCAAGCAAATCAAGCTATCCAAGAAGCTATTGAGATTTCTAAAAGAAACCAAGCATCTTTATTTGTAGTACATGCTAAAGACGTTGCGCAGCTGTATGGCACAGCTTACATCATGCCAGCTGTTTTGGAAGAAGCGGAAAAACAATCAACAGAAATTCTTGATGAAGCAGGAAAACTTATTGGTGACAAAGTTGAGTACAAAGCTTTTCAAGTGAGTGGTTCTCCTAAAAAAGAAATCGTTGATTTTGCTGAGGAAAATGATATTGACTTGATTGTTATGGGTTCAACAGGTAAAGGTGCTATTGACCGTGTACTTGTGGGATCAACTGCAAGTTATGTTGTTAACCATGCACCATGTAATGTTATGGTTGTAAAATAATGAAGCAAGATAAAAGTCGAAAGCACAAGCTTTCGGCTTTTTAATGTCTTAAAAGTCAGTATTGAAAGATAAGCCTGTAAAATGTTACAATAAAGAGTAATATTAAGTTTTAGAACAGAGAAATAATATGCCCGCAAAAAGAACAACAAAAAGTAAATCAAAACCAAAAGCGAAGCGTTCAACAGCAAAGAAACCATCGACTAAAAAGTCAAATACTAAATTTTGGACGGCTAATAAAAAAATGGCGGCTTTTTTTGGGAGCTTTATTATCATTTTATTTGCTTTAGCACGTTTGGGCTTATTTGGTGTCTTTTTATATAATGTCACCCGACTGGCTGTAGGATCATTAGCAATCACTTTCTTATTAATCGTTTTATTCGTCATGTTTATGACGGTTTTCAAAAAGGATTTCTTTCGTGAAAACAAACGCTTTTTACCAGGGTTAGCTCTCTTTTTCTTTGGACTTCTTCTTGTTTTTCATGCAAAATATGATGTCCTGTCGCCCAATAAAAATGCTTTAGTTTTAGCAATGTCTGATCTGAAAAAAGGACAGGTGACGCATTTTCTTGGCGGTGGTTTTTTAGGAGACTTGTTTTTTGGTCCAGCTAAAGCCCTCTTTTCCGTAATAGGTGTTTATATTATTGTGGGAATTCTGTGGCTTGTCGCATTGTGTCTTATGGCACCCGCTTTGATTGCACGGCTACGTATTTTTCTTAAAAGAAATATAAGCGAAACACGTACGCGTATGGCAGATCGTGCTGAAGCAAAACGTGCAGCAGCACTCTTAGAAGAAAAAGCCAAAGCTCAAGAAGAAGCTGAAAGAAACTTACGGGCGATGGAAGCAGAAGAAGTTCCTCTCCCAAGCGAGCCCATGTTTGAAGAAAATACAACTTCCGACTTTTCCGAAATTCCTATAGCTATTCCTGATACGCCAGTATCACCTACAAAAGAAATGGGGGCTATACAACCGCAAGAGGAAGTAGAGGATGACCAAGAGCCAATCAGTTTTGAACGTTCTGTTGACAACGAGTTTTATCAACTTCCGACGATTGATTTATTGGAAGAAATTCCAACAAAAAATCAAGCGGGAGAACGAGAAAATGTCCGCAAAAATATTCAAATCCTAGAGCGAACATTAGAATCCTTCAAGATTTCGGCATCAGTTGAATCTGCTGTTGTAGGCCCATCCGTTACCAAGTACGAAATTAAATTAGCTACCGGGGTGAAAGTTTCGCGTGTTGTCAACTTATCAGATGATCTAGCTTTAGCGCTGGCAGCAAAGGATGTACGGATTGAGGCACCAATACCTGGGAAATCCCTTATCGGTATCGAAATTCCTAACAGTGAAGTTGCAACCGTTGGTTTCCGAGAACTTTGGGAAAATGCTCAACCCAAAACGAACAGTTTGCTCGAGTTGCCTTTAGGAAAAGCTTTAGACGGTACGATTCGCACCTTTGATATGACACGGATGCCTCACTTACTTGTAGCAGGTTCTACAGGTTCAGGTAAGTCTGTTGCTGTGAACGGTATTATCACGTCTATCCTGATGAAAGCCTTGCCTAGTGAGGTGAAATTCTTGATGGTCGATCCTAAAATGGTTGAACTTTCTGTTTATAACGATATTCCTCATCTTCTTATTCCTGTGGTAACGAACCCTCGTAAAGCATCACGTGCCTTACAAAAGGTGGTAGATGAAATGGAAAACCGCTATGAACTCTTTAGTCAAGCAGGGGTACGTAATATTGCAGGTTATAATGAAAAAATAGAAAAATACAATGCACAGTCGAATGAAAAATATCAAACCTTACCATTAATCGTCGTTATTGTCGATGAGCTCTCTGACTTGATGATGGTAGCTAGTAAGGAAGTTGAAGACGCGATTATCCGTCTTGGACAAAAAGCGCGTGCAGCTGGTATCCATATGATTTTAGCAACGCAACGTCCATCCGTTGATGTCATCTCTGGCTTGATTAAGGCAAATGTTCCTTCACGTGTCGCTTTTGCTGTATCCAGCGGGACAGATTCTCGCACAATCATTGATACAAATGGTGCAGAGAAACTTTTAGGACGGGGGGATATGCTTTTTAAACCCATTGATGAAAATCATCCTGTACGTTTACAAGGCGCCTTCTTATCAGATTCTGATGTTGAGTCAGTCGTGAACTTTATTAAAAATCAATCCCAAGCTGACTATGATGAAAGCTTTGATCCTGGTGAAGCTGAAGAAGACAGCAGCCGTGGCACAGCAGCACCATCAAATTCAGCTGATCCCTTGTTTGAAGAAGCGCGCAATATGGTTATTTCTGCTCAAAAAGCCTCGACGGCCCAGTTGCAACGTGCGCTTAAAGTCGGTTTCAACCGCGCTTCCGATCTGATGAATGAACTGGAGGCAGCAGGTATTGTCGGCCCAGCCAAAGGTACAACACCACGAAAAGTTCTCGTTACAAAAGATGGAGAATTTTTAGAAGGACAGGAGTTTGACGAAGCATGAGCGCTTTTGAAGAATTAGAAAAAATAAAAAAAGCAGGTCTGCCTCAAATATTGGTACTTTACGGAGAGGAAGAAGATCTTGTTCAAGAACTAAAAAGTCGACTTTTAGAGTATGTCCATTTTGACAGTACGGACTTAGGGCAAGCATATTTTGACCTGAATAATGCCAATGCAAATCTTGCCTTAGAAGAGCTAGAGAGTTTGCCTTTCTTTGTTGAGCAAAAGCTGGTTATTTTAGAAAATCTCACAAATCTTACAACAGTAAAAAAAGCGGTTTTTGATGAAAAACAGACAGTGCGTTTTGAAAATTTTTTGAATGATCCAGTCGAAACTACACAGCTGATTCTTATTTTACATGGTAAGTTAGACAGTCGACTGAAACTCACGAAAAAGCTAAAAACACAAGCCACTCTGCTCGAAGCACAAGAACTAAAACCTCAAGAGTTAAGTCGAGTTTTTGCCGATACAGGCCTTTCTGGAACTATTCTCCAAAGGATATTTGAAAAATCAAATTTTTCTTTTCCAGTAATCAAACAAAACATCTCCTTGTTAAAAACATATGTGGGAGAACGAACAATTACTCTTGCGGATGTCGAAAAAGTTGTTCCTAAATCTCTCCAAGATAATATTTTTTTGTTGACCGACTTGATTTTGAAGGGTGATGTGAATCAAGCACGTGATTTAGTTCATGATTTGACTTTGCAAGGTGAGGAGTTAATCAAAATATTGGTTATTTTGACAAATTCCTTCCGGCTTTATTATCAGGTAAAACTGATGCAAAATAAAGGTTGGAATGAACAGAAACAAACTTCTTATCTTAAAATTCACCCCTATCGTGTCAAGTTAGCAAACCAGCAAGTACGTAATATGCAGGAAAACTTTCTGGCACAAGCTACATTGTCCCTCATTGAACTTGATTATAAAATAAAAAGCTCAGGAGTAGATGCAAATTATTTGTTTGATTTAGCCTTGATTAAGTTAGCTTTGAAAGACTTATAACAAGCCATTTATCCGGATATTTTCCAGTGGATAATTGACTTGAAAAATTAAAAAAATTCTGCTATGATTAAAGATGATAAAACTTTGATATGAAATGATAAAAGAGGACGATATGGCAACATTTAAATTTACACCTAAAGATATCTATGAAGCTGACTTTAGAACAAAAATGCGTGGTTATGATAAAGAAGAAGTTGACGAGCTCCTCGATGACGTCATTCAAGATTACGAAGCTTTTCAAGCAGAAGTATTGCGCTTGCAAGAAGAAAACGAGTTTTTGAAGAAAAAAATCGTAGAACTTGAATCTCAAGCAAGTCGTCCTAACCAAGCAAATTTGGAAGAAACACAACGTTTGGATAACATGAGCCGCGTGGTTTCAAGCCGAATCAATAAACCAAAAACAGAAATTGGTCAACCAAGTAACTTTGAGCTTCTTAAACGTATTAACCGTTTGGAACAAGCTGTTTTTGGTCCAGGAAGTGCTTCAAGTGAAGAAGCATAAAGCTGACTTCATAATTTAATGAAAAAGAAAAAACAGTTTTTGGATAACTGCGTGATACCTTTGGTATCATGAGGAAAGTCCATGCTCGCACGGGCTGCGATGCCCGTAGTGTTTGTGCTTGGTGAAACAATAAACCAAGGTAGGAGTGTCATGCCTAACGGCTGAAGAAAGTGCTAAGTCTTTTGATATGCATGAGTATTCTGTAAAAGTGCCAAAGAGACGAGGCTTGCTGGAAACGGTAAGATTGGAACGTGGTAAACCCCTCAAGCGAGCAACCCAAACTTATGGTCGGGGCACTTGACTAGCCGAATTGAAGGCGTGGTCGAGGGGGAAGACTATCTTCCCCAGACAGATGGTTATCGACGGTCGCAAGACCTGAACAAAACATGGCTTATAGAAAACTGTATGACACGCTGGGCTAGTCCCAGCTTTTTTTAGAAAGAAACAAAGGAACAAATGAAAAATAATTTTAAGCTGATAGCGACTGCTGCAGCAGGTCTTGAGAGTTTAGTGGCTCGTGAATTACGCAATATGGAAGTCGAAAATGTTACGATTGACGATCGTTCTCGTGTTTTTTTTACAGGAGATACAAGAACAATCGCTCAAGCAAATACTTGGCTTCGTACAGCAGATCGTGTAAAGATTGTTGTGGGTGAATTTAAGGCACGTACTTTTGATGAACTCTTTGAAAATGTATATGCGCTTGATTGGGAAGATTATATTCCTTTTGGTTCAGCCTTTCCTGTAAGTAAAGCAAAGTCTGTGAAATCAACTTTACATAATGAGCCAAGTGTTCAAGGGATTACTAAAAAAGCTATTGTGAAGAAATTGCAAAAAGCCTATCATCGTCCAGAGGGCGTACCTATCCCAGAAAATGGTGCGGGCTTTTCCATCGAGATTGCGATTCATAAAGATAATGCGACGGTAATGATTGATACCACCGGCGATTCACTCTTCAAACGTGGCTATCGTGTTGAAAAAGGTGATGCTCCATTAAAGGAAAACATGGCAGCAGCGATTATTATGTTGACAAACTGGCTGGCAAATCCAAAACGTATGTTTGTTGACCCGACATGTGGTTCAGGAACATTTACGATTGAAGCTGCGATGTTGGCACTTAATATGGCACCCGGTCTTAATCGCAAGTTTGCCTGTGAAGCATGGTCATGGATGAAGCCAGATGTTTTTGAAGAAGTACGCCAAGCCGCAAAACAAGCTATACGTAAAGATTTAGAGCTTGATATTCAAGGCTTCGATATCGATGGTCGAATGATTGAAATTGCAAAAGGAAATGCACTTGCAGCTGGACTTGACCATGTGATAAAATATAAACAGATGCGTCTGCAAGATTTTCATACAGATGCCCTTGATGGGGTTATTGTATCGAACCCGCCATACGGAGAACGTTTGGGAGATGAAGATTCAGTTGCAGGGCTCTATAAAGAGATGGGTGCAACTTTTGCGCCCCTCGAAACTTGGAGCAAATATATTCTGACAAGTGATATTGCTTTTGAAACACATTACGGAGCTAAAGCAACGAAGAAGCGTAAGCTCTATAACGGAACATTGCGTACAGACTTGTATCAATATTTTGGAAAAAGAATAAAAAAATAAGCAAATGCTATGGAGATCTAAATGACAGAAGAAAAAGATAAAGATATCAAAAATTCTGGCGAAAAAGTCTTAAAACTGGGCGATGTCTCAGATTTCACTGTAGGCGAAATTGTAAAAAAAGCACAAAGGGTAGATAAAGAAAATAGTGAAAGCGAAAGCGTACTTGACAAATACATTCGTCAACATCGTGGAGAGATTGAAGCTGTTAAAAATCAAGCCTTAGAAAAATATATCCAAACTGAGCGTAAGAAAATGGATCAAGAAGAAACTGTTGATCCTAATGAAGAAGTGATTGTGGCTAAAGAAGAAGCTGAAGAAAAGTTAGCTGAGGCGTCAGAGACACAAGATTCAGAAACTGGCACTCAAGAAGCAGAAGCAGTTACTCCATCTAAGGAACCAAACTTCAAAGAAAAAAATAAGTCAGAGTTTGATGAAGTAGAAATTGCTGATGATGTACCTCCTGTTGTTCCTGTACCGGTAGAACTTGTCGATAAGGAAAGTGCAGCTGAACAAGCGGAAGAAACAGAAAGTACAGCACAAGATTTCCCAGAGCTTTCCAATCAAATTCCTGACTCAAAAGAAGAAGTTGCGGAAACAAGCCCTACAGAAGAGCCAGTTTCGACTGTAGACAAGGAGCTGGAAAACTCAATAGAAGCAAATGAAAATGTACAAGATGAGGAAAAAGAAAGTGCACCTATCGAAGAGGCACAGCTTCCACAAGAAGAAGTTGTTGTGCCTCTAGAAAAAGCACCGGTTGCCGGTGAAACTGTGCCAACACCCTTACCTGTTACACCCGTAGTTGAGTCGGAAGCTTCTGCGCAAGAAGAGCAATCAGAGAAAAAGAAAAATAAGAAACCTTTGATTATTGGACTTTGTGCATTGGTCCTTTTGGCTGCAGGAGGCGCTGGTTATGCACTCTATAATCATAATAATAATGAAAAAGCAGTCAATCAAGCAGCTGTGGAAAACAAAGCTAACTTAAATGCTTTTAATAAAGCTTACGACGAATTTTTTACTGACTCAGATCATCAAGTACTGAAGAATTCTAATTTTGATCAATTGTCAGCTTTGAAAAATAAGCTCAAAACTTTAAAAGGAAGCGATTTTGATACCGCAGAAACAAAGGTAAATGCGCTTGAAGCACAAATAAAAGCAGTTGAAAAAGTTAACGCTCTCTTTAATAAATCAGCTATTGTAGATGGTGAACTTAATAAGGAAGCTCAAGTAAAAGAGGCAGTAAGTATACCAGCGGTTCCAAATACTGAAAATGAGAAACTGAATAAAGTATTGGCTCAAGCAATTAACTTAGCAAAAACACAGCAATCAGAGGCTAAAGCTAAAGAAGAGCAAGCAGCGACGGCTACGCAAAATAATGCAGCTACTCAACCTGGCAATCAAACCTCAGATCAAACTGCAGGAACATCAGCTTCTACTGATACATCAAATGGAACAACAGGAGCCACAACACAACAACAAACAGATAAAAATGCAGCACAAGGTGTAGCTTCATCTGCCACAGCCGTAGCGGCTGATGGTGCCCAAAATCCGACAGGTGCTACGCCAGATAATTCCAATGCGCGTGTTCAACCCCAAGCTAATCTTAATCCACAAGATCCAGCTTTCACTTGGAATCCTGGAATCAGAGATAAAGTATTGAATATTGCGCGTCAGCGTGGTTATATCTCAGGTAATGATTTTATTCTTTTACCAGTCGCTATTCATACAATGACTTCCGGTTTCATGGCTGGTCAAGTTGCAGGTTATTTCAACTTGTATCGTCCAGACGGCAGTTACCTATTAACAATAAATAATAAAACGGGATATTTCTTCGGAAATGGTAAAGGTTTACCTACCGACTTTGGATAAAATAAAAACTTCTTTGTGGATAACAAAGAAGTTTTTTTATGTCTAAAATTATATCTATTGCTTTTCAAGATTTTGCACAATTCTGGATAGAATTAAATCAATAACTGCGACCTGAAAAGTTCGAGGGGTAACATCATAGTTGTGGTAGCTAGCAGTCGAAGTATTAGTAGAGATATTTATTTTGCTTAAACGCCCTAGGGGACTACTTTTAGCATTTGTTAGAGAAAGAACTGTGGCACCAGTATGATTGGCTTTTTGAGCAGAATTCGTCAGCCGTTTCGTCTGTCCTGATATGGAGACGTAAATAACCAGACTATGGCGATTAAGAATATTAGGCAATAAATCTAGGAGGATATCATCCGAAACATGAACGGCAGCATAGTCAAATTGATTTAACTTATGGCTGAAGTAAGCAGCAAGAGATTTAGAAGCTTCAACCCCGGCGATATAAATGGTTTTCGATTTAGATATTTCTTGCGCAAATAACCGCACTTTGTCTGTGGTAATATCTGTGGATAAAAAATTGCAAAAGTTTGTAAGCTCCTCTAAAAAGGAAATCTCATGTTTATTACTTGTCAAACTGAGCAGTTTCTTTGTTTCAAATTTAAACTCCGAAAATCCTGAAAATCCTAATTTTTGGCAAAGTCGTATGATTGAAGTTCCTGAAGAATGGAGCTCTACTGCAAGTTGTGTTAGATTATTATCTAAAAGCTCTGGCTGGCTATCCAGCTTTAACAATATGGATTGTTCTGTGTTGGAGAGCTGTGTACTCTGATAATTGTCAATAAATATTCCCATAAAATTATTATAACATGATTGTGGAGAATTCTCCGTTTTTTGGAGAAAGCGGTTACTTTTTCCGTGTTATAATATTTAAGAAGTAAGGAAGATAAATATAATGTTTTTCTTATAATAGCCATATCAAATAGGAGAGAATATGAATTTTGGACTTATCGGGATTGGTAAAATGGGACTTAACCTTGTAAAAAATGCAGTTGATAAGGGTATGAAAGTGACTGTCTTAGACAACGACGAAACACAAATCAGAAAAGCAGAACTATATTCTGAGCAAGTGATGAGCTGCTCTACTTTAGAAGAATTCATTGAAGTCATACCACAGCCACGGATTGTTTGGCTTATGTTACCTGCAGGAAGTATAACAAATAGTATCGTTGAGGAGTTGACCCAAAAGTTATCCGCTGGAGACATCCTTATTGAGGGAGGAAATTCATATTATAAAGATAATCTTCAACAAAATGAAAAGCTAAAAGCTAAGAAAATTGATTTCTTTGATGTTGGTACTTCAGGAGGAATGGCTGGTGCACGTTCGGGGGGGAACTTTATGATTGGTGGTGATAGCAAAAAATCTTGGGAAAAATTGGAACCCCTCTTTCAAAAATTGGCCCAAAAAGATGGCTATCTTTATACAGGTCCGCTTGGAAGTGGCCATTATCTTAAAATGATTCATAATGGCATTGAGTATGGCATGATGCAAGCTATTGCAGAAGGCTTTGAGATTTTAGAAGCTTCTGCCTTTGAATACGACTATGAAGCAGTAGCCAAATTATGGAATCATGGGTCAGTTATCCGTTCGTGGCTTATGGAGCTTGCGGAAGAACAATTTGCAAAGGATGCAAAATTAGATCAAATTATAGGGCGAGTCCAAGCCTCGGGAGAAGGAAAGTGGACAGTCGAAGAGAGTCTAGACTTAGAAGTTCCTGCACCTGTAATTGCCATGTCTTTAATGATGCGTAATCGTTCCTTACAGGAAGATAGCATGAGTGGAAAAGTAGTCGCAGCCCTCAGAAATGGCTTTGGTGGACATGCTGTGGAAAATAAAACTAAGGAGTAAGAGAAAATGGCGCAAGATTTTAATATAATGGCGGAGACTATCCTGCAAGCAATAGGTGGAGTCGAAAATGTTGAAAATTTAACACATTGTATGACACGACTACGTTTTATCTTAAAAGATGAAAGCAAAGCAGATGATGATAAAGTAAAAAACATCATTGGGGTAATGGGGCTTGTCAAGCAAGGTGGGCAATACCAAATTATTGTTGGGAACAATGTAGCCGCAGCTTACGCAGCTATCTTAAAAAAGGGTGTTGCTGGCGGTGCTGTGACGAACGAGTCAGGTAAACCGAAAGAAAAATTAACCTTGAAAAAAATAGGAACAAACATCCTTGATGCCATTATTGGAACTATGTCTCCTTTGATACCAGCTATTATTGGCGGTTCAATGATTAAGTTGCTCGCGATGCTTTTGGAAATGACGGGGCTTCTAAGTATTGATGGTTCAACCTATAACATCTTGAATACCATTGGGGATGCTTCATTTTTCTTTTTACCACTATTAGTCGCTGTTTCTGCTTCTAAAAAATTTGGCTCAAACACTTACTTAGCGATGGCTATCGCTGGTCTAATGGTACATCCGGTCTTTATGGAATGGATGGCAAAGGCTGCTGAGGGTACTACTGTAACTTTTGCGATGATCCCTATGACATCTGTAAAGTATACTTATACTATTATTCCCGCTATCGTGATGACATGGCTCCTTAAATATATTGAAAATTATGTTGATAAAATCACGCCTGTGGTAACGAAAAACTTTTTGAAGCCAATGCTTATCCTACTTGTAGCAGCACCAATCGCTATACTTTTAGTAGGTCCAGCAGGAGTTTGGTTAGGGACAGCTATTTCTAATGGTGTGTTCTTTATTCATGATAAACTAGGGTGGTTAGCAGTAGCAATTGTTGGCGCACTGTGGCCGTTGCTTGTCATGACAGGAATGCACCGCGTCTTCACTCCGACAATTGTACAGACTATTGCGGATACAGGTGTTGAGGGAATGGTTATGCCATCAGAAATTGGTGCCAACCTCTCATTAGGCGGTGTTTCTCTAGCAGTTGCTTTGAAAACAAAAAATAGAGAATTACGGCAAACAGCTTTAGCTGCAGCATCTTCAGCTATCATTGCAGGGATTACTGAGCCCGCACTTTATGGTGTAGCTGTACGTTTGAAACGACCGATGATTGCCTCAGTGATTACAGGTTTTGTTGCCGGAGCTGTAGCTGGAATGGCAGGACTTGCCAGCCACTCAATGGCCGCTCCTGGTTTGTTTACGAGTGTTCAATTTATTGACCGTGATAATCCAATGACCATTGCTTGGGTAGCTATCGTGATGATTCTCTCCATTGTATTGTCATTTGTCTTAACCTTGGTTATCGGGTTTGAGGATTTGCCTGTGGAAGAAGAAAACTTAGAAGAAATCCATCGTGATCAAGTTGCTCAGACTATAAGTATTAAATCTCCAGTTTCTGGAAAAGTTAAAAAACTTTCAGAAGTTGCAGATGAGGTCTTTTCAAAAGAAGTATTGGGTAAAGGCTTTGCGGTTGTACCAAATAATGGACAAATTGTTTCACCAATCACAGGGACGGTTACAGCTGTTTTTCCAACAAAACATGCCATTGGAATTACCAGTGATAAAGGATTAGAAGTTTTGGTCCATATTGGTATCGATACAGTAACTTTAGAAGGCAAAGGTTTTACTTCAAACATCAAAATGGGCGATAAAATTTACCAAGGAACTCCAATAGTAGAAGTTGATTTAGCACTGATTGAAGCAGCAGGACTTGCCACAGATACGATAGTTGTTGTGACAAATTCTGCGGAATATTCGAATTTTACGCTTTTAGAAAAGGATGAAGTCAGTGAGGGAGAGGTAATTTTAGACGTTGAAAAATAAAAAAGAAGCAGGAAAATTTCCTAAAGATTTTCTTTGGGGCGGAGCCATTGCGGCCAACCAAGCTGAAGGAGCATGGTTAGAAGGGGGGAGAGGAGCCAGTAATATTGATATGCTGCCTTTAGGTGAAAAACGCTTGCCCGTTAAATTAGGTGAAATTTCTCATCCAATCTTAGAGGAATCAGAATTTTACCCCAGTCATCAAGGCATTGATTTTTATCACCGCTATAAACAAGATATTGCACTGCTCGCAGAAATGGGATTAAAAATATTCCGCACATCAATCTCTTGGTCTCGTCTTTTTCCCAATGGTGATGAAAGTGAGCCTAACAAAGAGGGGATAGCCTACTATCGTCAAATGTTTGCAGAGTGTAAAAAGTATGACATGGAACTTTTGGTAACCTTAGGACATTTTGACGTTCCGATGAGATTAGTTGAAAAATATGGCTCTTGGCGCGACCGTAAAATGATTAGCTTTTTCGAAAGATATGCTCGGACATGTTTTGATGAGTTTGGAGACGATGTAAAGTACTGGATTACTTTTAATGAAATAAATATCATTCTACATAGCCCCTTTTCAGGAGCAGGATTGGCCTTTCAAACAGGTGAAAATAAAGCGCAAGTAATCTATCAGGCTGCCCATCATATGCTCCTTGCAAGTAGTTTGGCTGTGAAAGCTGCACATAAATTGGATAAGGATTTACAAATCGGGTGTATGATTGCTGGAGGTGCTTTTTATCCCTATTCCTGTAAACCTGAGGATGTCTGGCAAGCCTTGCAAGATGAACAGATGAATACATTTTTTACGGATATTCAAGCTCGAGGGTATTATCCTTCTTACACACAGAGGATTTTCCGCGAAAAAAATATCGAGTTAAAGATGGAAGTTGGTGACGAAGACATCTTGAAGCACACTGTGGACTTCGTTTCTTTTAGTTACTACGCTTCGCGTTGTTCAGTTGCAAGTTTTGATGATTTAGAAGTTAATGTAGGAAATGTGGTCAAGTCGGTGAAAAATCCATATCTAAAAACAAGTCAGTGGGGGTGGGCTGTTGATCCACTTGGGTTAAGGATTACCATGAATCAAATTTATGATCGCTATCAAAAACCTATTTTTATAGTTGAAAATGGATTGGGAGCGTCGGATAAGATTGTTGATGGAAAAATCAATGATGATTACCGTATTGCGTATTTAAAAGAGCATATCAAAGCGATGGCAGACGGTATTTCCGATGGAATCCCCTTGATGGGTTATATCGTTTGGGGAGTCATTGACTTAGTTGCAGCTTCCACAGGCGAGATGAGTAAAAGATATGGTATGATTTATGTGGATAGAAAAAATGATGGATCAGGCTCGCTTGCACGGATGAAGAAAAAGTCGTTTGATTGGTATAAGTCTGTTATTGCATTAAATGGAAATGATTTATAAAATAAAAAGGCAATGGAGACTTGCCTTTTTTTGAAAGGAAACACATGGATTATTTAATAGGTATAGATTTAGGTACCACTGCGACAAAAGCAGTTCTCTTTGATCAATCAGGGATTCAGATCGCCACAAGTTCTCAGTCTTACCCACTTTATCGTGATGCCCAAGGAATGGCAGAAGAAGATTTAGAGGAGATATTTACTGCGATGATAAGTGTTGTTGAAAAAATAACACGCCAAATAAAAACAGGAGATTCTATTTTAGCATGTTCTTTCAGCACCCAAATGCATGCCTTGATTGCCTTTGATCAGGAATGGCAGCCTTTAACGCGTGTCTTAACTTGGGCAGATACTAGAGCTGAAAAATACAGTAACGATTTAAAAAGTGAAGATACTTCAAATGCTATATATCATAAAACAGGAACACCTTTACATCCGATGTCGCCTCTTGCTAAACTATTATGGCTCAAGAATGAAAGAAAAGAGATTTTCAAAAATGCAGCGCATTTTATGGATCTCAAAGGCGCAATCTTTCAACGCATTTTCCAAAGTAATACGATGGATCTATCAATTGCTACAGGTACAGGTTTTTTTAACAATCAGAAAATGACCTGGGACGATGATATTTTAAATCTGTTAGGTATTTCAAAAACACAACTTCCTAAAATCGTATCACCTTATGCAATAGAGAAAGGTTTACCAGAAAAATGGATACGAAAGATGGGGCTTTCACCAGATACCGTTTTTGTATATGGCGCTGGCGATGGTCCTATGTCAAACTTAGGTGTTGGGGCAATTAAAAAAGGTGAATTGGCAATTACAGTAGGTACTTCAGGCGCCCTTCGCATGGTAAGTGATGTACCTCAGCTAGATGAAGCAGCGAGAATTTTTAGTTACGCACTTGATGAAGACCATTGGGTAAATGGTGGAGCGGTAAATTCTGGAGGCAATGTTTTTCGGTGGTTAAAAGACAACGTACTTGAGAAGTCTTATGACTTTGCAGCGATTACTGACTTAGCAAGAGGTGTGTCTCCAGGTTCGGATGGATTAATCTTTCATCCTTATCTAGGTGGAGAACGAGCACCATTGTGGAATGCAGCAGCTAGGGCTTCTTTTTTTGGACTTAGCTATCGTCATACAACAAGCCACATGGCGCGTGCAGTTCTTGAGGGCATTTCCTTTAACTTACGTATGTTAGAAGAGACACTCACAGAAAATTCAGCATGCCCTAAAATAATAAAAGTTACGGGAGGTTTTTCTCAGTCGGAGCTTTGGTTGCAAATTCTTGCGGACATTTTTGAGTTACCAATAACGGTTCAAAAAGACCATGAGGCGGGATGCTTTGCAGCACAGATCATGGCTCAAAAAGCTTTGGGGATGATTGATAGTATTGAAGATGTTGCTAGTGGAACGATGGAAATAGTTTATAAGCCTCAGCCAGAAAATTTTAAATACTACCGCGCTTTATACCCTCTCTTCAAAAATTTAACACAAGAGTTTGCGAAAAGCTATGCCGAAATAGCTAAATACCAGCAAGAATTTTCATAAGCTCCGTACAGTTTGAGCGAGGACCTGAGAAAAATAATGTATAATATGTAAAAATAGTTGAGGAGAGTTACTATGCTCAAAATCGCATTTATCTGTGTGCATAATTCTTGCCGTTCACAAATTGCAGAAGCTTTGGGGAAAAAATTAGCTGGGGATAAGTTTGAGTTTTACTCTGCGGGTACTGAGATAAAGCCACAAATTAATCAAGATGCTGTCCGTTTGATGAAAGAAATCTATGACATAGACATGGAAAAAACACAAAGTTCAAAGCTCTTACAGGATATTCCACCTGTGGATATTGTGATTACGATGGGATGTAACGTTGGCTGTCCTTATCTTCCTTGTCAATATAGGGAAGACTGGGGCTTAGAAGATCCAACAGGTCAAAGTGATGCAGTCTTTAAGGATATCATCCAGCAAATTGAAACGAAAGTACTTGCTTTAAGAAAACGAGACTTTGGTTAATAAAAAAAGCACTGATTCAGTGCTTTTTCATTTCTGATGATTTTAGAAAATCATCAATTCTTTATTTGTTTTAGTTAAAGGCTCACATCCTGTTTCAGTAACATAGAGACAGTCCTCGATACGTACGCCAACTTTACCTGGGATATAAATTCCTGGTTCATCAGAGAAGCACATGCCTTCTTCGATGATGATGTCCTCAGAACCACCAATAGATGGGAATTCATGGACATCCATACCGATACCGTGTCCAAGGCGGTGGACAAAGTATTCGCCATAACCAGCTTTAGTAATTACATCGCGGGCTACTTTATCAATTTCAAGTGCAGATACACCAGGTTTTACGAAGTCCATAGCAGCCATTTGTGCTTCAAGTACGATTTTGTGGATATCGGCATCAAAATCAGAAGGTTTACCGATTGAGATAGTACGTGTAGCATCAGAAGCGTAGCCATTTTTCATCACACCGAGGTCAAAGAGCAAGAGTTTATTATCTTGAATTTTGACATCTTCTGGCATACCGTGAGGATTAGCTGCACGAGCGCCTGAGAGTACGATTGTTTCAAAACTCATCTGAGGTACGCCCATACGCTTCATTTCGTATTCGATTTTTGCAACAACATCTGTTTCTGTACGATCTGAATTTGCATATTCAAAACCAATTTCGAAACATTTATCTGCGTAATCCCCAGAAATTTTCATTTTTTCGATTTCATCGGCAGATTTGATCAAACGCATACGTTCTACCAATGGTGTCAAGTTGACAAATTCAACACCAGAAAATTGAGATTTGAGCCCTTCAGTTTTTGACAAAGGGATGTCAGAAAATTCGACTGCAATTTTTTGGATATTTTTTGATCCCAAATGTTCTTTTACAACAGCCCACGGATTTTGTGAATCTTCATAGCCAAAAATATCAAAGCCAGTAGTGTTTTCTTTGGCTTTTTCTACCTCCAAAGCTGGAGTGAAGAGAGATGGCGCTTTATCCGGGAAAACCATCAAACCAGCAATACGTTCATGCGGGTCAATGGCAAGACCTGTTAAATAATTCAAGGTCGTAGGATTGGTGATGAAAGTCATGTCGACTTCATTTTCGTTCAGAAAATTAGAGATACGTTCGAGTTTGCTCATAGTATCCACCTTTCTATAATTATTATCTCTATTGTACGCTAAATTCTGAAAAAAATCATGTGCGACAATATCTACAATATACTACCAAAAATTATTGAAACGGTTTTCAAAAAGTGATATAATTAAATTTGGAAAAACTTTTCATAAATATTAAAAGATATAAAAAACAGACAAAGATTATTATAATTGAGGTTTAAAAAGAATGGAAGAATCAACAACAACAATTTATGACGTTGCTCGAGTTGCGGGCGTGTCAATGGCTACCGTAAGTCGTGTAGTCAATGGTAACGCCAACGTCAAAGAGAAAACACGTCAAAAAGTCCTTGATGCAATTGAAGAATTGGACTACCGTCCAAATGCGGTTGCACGTGGATTGGCAAGCAAACGTACAACGACAGTTGGGGTTGTTCTCCCAACAATCACGTCGCCATATTTTGCTGAAATCGCTCGAGGCATTGATGATATTGCTTCAATGTACAAGTATAATGTCATTCTCGCAAATAGTGATGGTGATGAAGAAAAAGAACTTAAAGTTATTGAAAGTCTCTTTTCTAAGCAAGTTGATGGTATTGTTTATATGGGCAGCTTCATGACAGAAAAAGTTCGTAAACAGCTTAAATCAACCCGTACACCGATTGTTCTTGCTGGAATGATTGATGTTGACAAACAAATGTCATCTGTAAATATCGATTATCATCTTGCAGCACACCAAACAACTGCTGAACTGGCAAAAAACAATAAACGTATTGCTTTTGTGTCAGGTTCTTTAGAAGAAGTTGAAAATACAGAACGTATGGTTGGTTATCAAGAAGCTTTGAATGAAGCTGGCATTGATTTTGACGAATCACTTGTGTTTGAAGGTAATTACACTTTTGAAAATGGACAAGCTTTAGCAGAACAAATGCTTGCCAAGAAAATTAATGCTGCCATCGTGTCTTATGATACTGTAGCAGTTGGCTTACTCAATGCTTTGCTCTCAAAAGGTATCAAAGTACCTGAAGATTTCGAAATTATCGCAGGTTCAAACAGCCCGATTACAGCATACACTTACCCAGGCTTGACTTCTGTCAATCAACCGCTTTATGACTTGGGTGCAGTTTCAATGCGTTTGTTGACAAAACTTATGCACAAGGAAGAAGTTGAGGAAAACCAATTGATCCTCGCTCATCAAATCATTAATCGTGGTTCGACAAAATAAAAAACAAAAGATACAGTGATGTATCTTTTTTTATGGTCTCTAAGAGTAAGTTATAGCTTGGTTTTAACCATGAAGAGGAGAAGCGATTTGACTTTCTGGACAAAGCATGATACTATTAAGAGGTAAATTTAGTCTAAGTTATATATTTTTAATGTTTTCTTTCACATAATGATTTACAAATATGACGAAAGGAAAATATATACTATGACAAAAGGAACTGTAAAATGGTTTAACGACTCTAAAGGTTTTGGTTTCATCACTGCTGAAGATGGTACTGATGTGTTTGCACACTTCACTCAAATTCAAAGCGATGGCTTCCGTAAACTTGAAGAAGGCGAAAAAGTTACATTTGATATTGAACAAGGTCAACGTGGCCCTCAAGCATCAAACATTACTAAAGCATAATGATAAGGCACTCTTGGGAGTGCTTTTTTTATTTTAAAGTGCAAGATTAGGACTTTAGCTAAAAGTGTGTTACAATAGGTGTACCATTTGGATACATCCATAATGGAAGATCTCGTCCACTCAGTTATAGCGTGACTTTGGGATAGTTCAAATTTCTTCCATTTTTATTAGCGCGGGATGGAGCAGCTAGGTAGCTCGTCGGGCTCATAACCCGAAGGTCGTAGGTTCAAATCCTGCTCCCGCAATTGAGATATAGATTCCTGTTTTTCAGGGATTTTTTATTTATTTCAATTGAAAAAATATCTTCAGTGACGTTCAGGATTATGTTTGGTACGCATGCAAATGTGTGCTAAACTTAAAATATGAGGAAAACGAAAATTGTAGTACCCGTTCTTCCGACAACAGTGGCGGAAGTACAGGAATTAAACGTAGAAAAGTACAGAAAGGCTGACATTATTGAATGGCGGGCGGATTTTTTGGGAGATATAGAAAGCATTCTTCAGGCTGCGCCTTTTATCTTTGAGAAATTTAAAGATTTTTCCCTTCTTTTTACTGTACGCACAGCCAATGAAGGCGGCAATATCTCCATTTCTAAAAAAGATTATGTCACTCTTTTAAAAAAAGTAGCCAAATTGGGCCCAGATTATATTGATATCGAATATTTTTCCTATCGAAAAGCCTTACCACAGCTACTTGAATTTAAAGAAAAAATTGTCTTGTCTTATCATAACTTTTTCGAGTCACCTACAGATTTAACTGCTCGAATGATGAAAATGCAAAGAGAAGAAACAGGCTTTGTAAAAGTGGCGATTATGGCACAACGCGAGTGTGATGTTTTGGATTTGCTACAGATTACACGTGATTTTACGATGGAATATGGACCAAAATTTATCGGTATTGCAATGGGAGAACTGGGTAAAATTTCCCGCGTTGCCGGAGGTTTGACCGGATCTGTATGGACTTTTGTGGCACTCGATAAGGAAGAAGGAAGTGCTCCCGGGCAATTGACATTACCTCAGACGCTGGATGTTCTTGATGCCTTAGAAGGTTAACATTCGTCTTTTCCACATATTCCGTCAATAAATTGAGAATATTAGAGAAATTCCCGAAAAAATTTCTCCAAAATGGTATAATTTATAGTAAGTTAGAAATTTGGAGGAACTATGGTTATCAATCGTTACAGTCGCCCAGAAATGGCGGCAATCTGGTCGGATGAAAACAAATATAAAGCGTGGCTTGAAGTCGAAATTCTTGCGGATGAAGCTTGGGCTGAACTCGGAGAAATTCCAGCAGAAGATGTAAAAAAAATTCGTGAAAAAGCAAGTTTTGATGTTGAGCGTATCTTGGAGATTGAAAAAGAAACGCGCCACGATGTGGTTGCCTTTACGCGTGCTGTTTCTGAAACACTTGGCGAGGAAAGTAAGTGGGTACACTATGGACTTACTTCAACCGATGTTGTAGATACAGCTTATGGCTATCTCTACAAGCAGGCTAATGATATTATCCGCCGTGATTTGGCTAACTTTTTGGAAATTATTGCTGATAAAGCGCGTGAGCACAAGTATACTGTATGTATGGGACGTACGCACGGTGTCCATGCAGAACCAACAACTTTTGGCCTTAAATTAGCAACTTGGTATTCTGAAATGAAGCGTAATATCGAGCGTTTCGAACATGTAGCTAAAGGAGTTGAAGCGGGTAAAATTTCTGGTGCTGTAGGTACATTTGCCAATATCCCGCCTTTTGTTGAAGAATATGTATGTGGCAAACTTGGAATTCGTCCACAAGAGATTTCGACACAAGTATTACCCCGTGATTTACATGCAGAATACTTTAGTACACTGGCACTGATTGCGACTTCGATTGAGCGTATGGCGACAGAGATTCGTGGTCTTCAAAAATCAGAACAACGTGAAGTAGAAGAGTTCTTCGCTAAAGGTCAAAAAGGTAGCTCAGCAATGCCACACAAACGTAATCCAATTGGTTCTGAAAATATGACTGGCTTGGCGCGTGTTATTCGTGGACATGTTGTGACAGCCATGGAAGATGTTGTTTTGTGGCATGAACGTGACATTTCACACAGCTCGGCAGAGCGTATCATTACCCCAGATACAACTGAATTAATCAACTATATGTTAAATCGTTTTGGTAATATTGTTAAAAATCTGACTGTATTCCCAGAAAATATGAAGCGTAATATGGATGCAACTTTTGGATTGATCTATAGTCAACATGTTATGCTTATGCTTATTGAAAAAGGCATGACACGTGAAGAAGCTTACGATTTGGTTCAACCATTGACAGCAAAAGCTTGGGATGAACAAATCATGTTCCGCCCACTGGTAGAAAGCAATGAAAAAATCCGTGAAAAACTGACAGATGAAGATATTGATGCAGCTTTTGATTATAATTATCATTTGTCACGTGTAGATGTCATCTTTGAACGTCTTGGTTTGTAAAAATAATAAGATCCTAACACTTTCGTTTAGGATTTTTTTGTACAAAAAATTTAGATTTGAATAGATTTAAACAATTCAGTATTGACTAATATGAGTAAGTTTGATAATATATTAGTACAAACTAATATAAAGAGATGAATAATGAATTTAACCGAAAAACGTCAAAAAGTGATTCATGCCTTATCTAATACGACAAGGCTTAATGTCCTTGAAGCATTACGTGAAAAGGAAATGACAGTCACAGAACTACTTAATAAAACTAAATCAGGACAATCTAATCTCTCGCAACATTTATCATGTTTGCGTGATTGTGGGTTAATCACAAGTCGCAAAGAAGGAAAATATATTTATTATTCCTTGACAACCCCTGAGCTTAACCATTTACTAGAAGTCATTGATGCTACAGTTGAGTCAATGCACTGGTCCCCAACAGAAGATATCCATTGTGATACATATATAAAATAAAAGGAGTTTCATATGTTTAAATCTACTCAAAACAAGGCAACACATGATGCACGCTGTGTAAAAGGTACATGTAATTGCCTCAATCACAAAGCCAAAGCAGCTCTTACTACTGCTGAAGAGAGTGAGGGCTCAAGTAGCTCAGAAGTCACAGGGAGTTCTGACGATTCAGACCCTGCCTGTTGCAACACAACAATACATCTAAATACGAGTTTAGATGAAAGTGAAGAAGAAGGCAAATATGAGCTGTTGATCATTATTATCACCGCTTTATTATTGGCGGCCTTAAGCTTTTTAGACTTTACACCACAGTTTAAAACCCCACTTTTCATTTTAACGTACTTGTTGATTGGGCACAGTGTTTTGCTCAAAGCAATCAAACAATTGCTTAAAGGAGATATTTTTAACGAATTCTTCCTCATGAGTATTGCAACTGTCGGGGCATTTGCTTTAGGAGAATATGCTGAAGCAGTCGCTGTTATGCTTTTTTATCAAGTCGGAGAATATTTCCAAGATCGTGCGATTGGGAACAGTAAAAAGTCAATCACAGCTTTGATGGACCTTCGACCAGAAGTTGCGACTGTTAAGCGACAAGGAAAACTTATTGATATGTCTCCAGAAGAAGTCAATATCGGTGAAGTTATACAAGTGAAGCCTGGAGAAAAAGTACCACTTGATGGTCTTGTATTATCGGGAAAATCAAGCGTTAATACAGCAGCTTTGACTGGTGAATCACTGCCACGTGAGGTGAGCAAGGGAGAAGAAGTTCTTTCAGGTTTTTTGAATATTAATAGTCTGCTGGAGATCAAAGTTGAAAAAACGTTTGGGGAATCATCAGTATCTAAAATTTTAAATCTCGTTGAGAATGCTCAAGAAAATAAAGCACCGACTGAACAATTCATTTCAAAATTTGCACGTTACTATACTCCAGTTGTGGTATTTGCAGCAGCAATAATCGCTCTAGTACCCCCACTTTTCTTCCGGCAAGATTGGTCAGACTGGTTAACACGCGCCTTTACGTTTTTAATTATTTCGTGTCCTTGTGCGATGGTCGTTTCCATTCCCCTTGGATTCTTTGCTGGGATTGGCGCCGCATCCAAAAACGGTATTTTAGTTAAAGGGGGTAATCACCTTGAAGCTATGACCAAGATAAAACACGTGCTCTTTGATAAAACAGGTACGTTGACACAAGGGAACTTTAAAGTTACTCAAGTTTTTCCAGCAGAAGATGTTGCACGAGAAGATTTACTCTATCTGGGAGCTATCGGTGAACTTAACTCCACCCATCCCTTGGGACTTGCGCTTAAAGAAAATCAAAACTTAGATACAGTAAATGTAACAGAGTCGGAAGAAATTTCAGGTCATGGTACACGTACAATCTATGAGAGTGATGAGATTCTTGTCGGAAATGCAAAACTGATGAAAATGTACAACGTTAACTTTACCGAAAGCGACGCCTTAGGTTCTTTGATTTATGTTGCTAAAAATGGTATATATCAAGGCGTTATCCTTGTAGCGGATGTCCTTAAAGAAGATGGTGAAGAAGCAATTGCGGCTTTGAACCAGCTTCACATTTCCCAAACGATGCTGACAGGCGATAGTGAAAAAGTTGCCGCTCAGGTTGCTGGGAAACTGAACATCACGGATTATCATGCCAATCTTTTACCGGAGGATAAAGTTACTTTATTAGAGAAAGTACTTGATAAAGGTGATGGTCTTACCGCTTTTGTTGGTGATGGAATTAACGATGCACCAGTTATTGCGCGTGCTGATATCGGTTTTGCGATGGGGGGATTAGGCTCTGATGCTGCGATTGAAACAGCTGACGTGGTTTTAATGACAGATAAACCATCAAGTATCGCGAAGTCTGTTAAAATCGCCAAGAAAACTAAACGACTTGTGGTCCAAAATATCGTTTTAGCTCTTGGTGTAAAAGCCGTTTTCCTCGTCCTTGCGGTCTTTGGTATTGCCACGATGTGGGAAGCAGTTATCGCAGATGTTGGAGTAACACTCATCGCTATATTGAATGTTTTAAGACTCTTAAAATAAGATGAAACTCCCAAGATGGGAGTTTTTTGCGCTTGCTTTTATCAGATGAAAATATGCTAAAATAAGGACATGAATGGTTTAAAAAACGGTGTGATCTTGCTTTTCAACTTTGCAAAAATCCAAGCCGCTTGTTGTCTCTTTCCACTTGCCGTTTTTGCTACCTTAGCAATAACACGTGGATTGACTTTTCCCAATATCCCACGTTATGATTTAATCTTTGTGATTTTACTTGTGTTTCAAGTTTTGATGGTTAAATTAAAATTTGAAACACTTGAAGAGTTAAAAATTATTTGCTTGTTTCATATCTTAGGGTTAATTTTAGAGATTTTTAAAGTCAATATCAGCCATAGTTGGACCTACCCTGAGCCGGCTTACTTAAAAATTTGGAATGTCCCTTTTTACTCGGGGTTTATGTATGCCAGTGTCGGGAGTTATGTTGTTCAATCGTGGAAAAAGTTGCAGCTAAATGTGGAATATTGGCCGCCATTAGGGCTTAGTTTTGGCTTATCCACAGTTTTGTATCTGAACTTTTTTACCAATTATTTCTTCCATGATTTACGGTATTTTATTATTCTGGCTATTGTCTTAATCTTTTGGCGCACTCAGTTCACTTTTTGTATTAATGGAAGAAAAAGATATAAAATGAAGGCACTCTTCTCTTTTGCTTTGATTGGCTTCTTTATCTACATAGCTGAAAATATTGCTTCATTTTTTAATGCTTACCGGTATCCTAATCAAGCAGAAACCTGGCATCTCGTAGGATTTGGGAAAATGTCTTCATGGTTTTTACTGGTCATTGTCAGTATTGTTTTAGTCGTTAATCTCAAATTAAAGCAGTCATCGAGAGAAAATAAGTTAATAAAAAAGACAAGGTAAAACTTGTCTTTTTTGTTTAAGTAGGAAGGTTTATAAAACATTGCACAATGCCGCAATCATAAAAAGAAACAATTCCCTTCACGACAGACAGTTCCAATTCATGATTAGCCCCTCCAGAATATGCTATAATAAGACCATGAATAACACGATTAAAGCAAAGCTGGAGCTCTTACCGGATAGTCCAGGATGCTACTTACATAAAGATAAAAATGGGACAGTTATCTATGTAGGGAAGGCGAAAAATCTGAAAAACCGCGTACGCTCCTATTTTCATGGCTCCCACAATACAAAAACTGAGCTTTTAGTCAGTGAGATAGAAGATTTAGAATGGATTGTTGTTGAATCAAACATTGAGTCTTTGGTTCTTGAAATTAACTTAATTCAACGTTACAAGCCCAAATATAATATCATGCTTAAGGATGATAAATATTATCCTTTTCTCATGATTACAAATGAAAAATATCCACGTTTGATGATTACACGTCGTGTCAAAAAAGATGGGGCAATGTATTTTGGACCTTATCCCGATGTTAAAGCAGCCAATGAAGTTAAGCGCCTCTTAGACCGCATCTTTCCTTTTAGAAAATGTGGTTTGCATGAAAAGAAAGTTTGTTTCTACTATCATATCCATCAGTGTCTTTGTCCAGTCGTTAATCATGTAGACCCTCAAGTTTATAAAGATATGGCTCAGGAAGTGAAGCATTTTTTAACGGGTGATGATAAAAAAATCATCAATGAACTTAAAGCAAGAATGTTTGCAGCTTCGGAAAAAATGGAATTCGAGCAAGCTGCAGAATACCGTGATGTGATTAATTCTATCGGTACTTTGAGAACAAAACAACGTGTCATGAACCACGATTTAAAAGATCGTGATGTTTTTGGTTACTATGTAGATAAAGGTTGGATGTGTGTGCAGGTTTTCTTTGTACGACAAGGTAAAATGATTCAACGTGATGTCAATATGTTCCCTTATTACAATGATGCAGAAGATGATTTCTTAACTTATATCGGACAGTTTTATCAAGAAGCTGAACACATGGTACCTAAAGAAATTTTAGTACCCTCAGGAATTGATGTAGAGGCTGTTGAAGCGGTAACTCAAACAAAAGTTCTCAAACCAAGTCGTGGAGAGAAGAAGCAACTTGTAGCAATGGCGACTAAGAATGCACGCACACAATTACAATTAAAATTTGACCTCCTTGAAAAAGACCTGATTAAAACTCAAGGTGCTATCGAAAATCTCGGTAAAATTCTCAACATTCCTACACCAGTTAGAATCGAATCGTTCGATAACTCTAACATAATGGGGACCTCACCTGTCTCGGCAATGGTTGTCTTTATTAATGGCAAGCCCTCAAAGAAAGATTATCGGAAATATAAGATCAAAACTGTCGAAGGTGCCGATGATTACGCATCAATGCGTGAAGTGATTACAAGACGTTATAGTCGAGCCATGCGTGAAGGGACTGCTTTACCTGACTTGATTGCAATGGATGGTGGTGCAGGTCAAGTCAATGCAGCCAAGGCCATTCTGCAAGAGATAGGGTTAGATATTCCTGTTGCAGGTATGGCTAAAAATGATAAACACCAAACCAGTGAGTTACTTTTTGGTGATCCTTTGGAAGTTGTGCCATTGAGTCGACAATCGCAAGAATTCTTTCTCCTTCAACGCATTCAAGATGAAGTTCACCGATTTGCGATTACTTTCCATCGGCAAGTACGTGGGAAAAATACCTTTTCTTCAAAACTGGATGGTATTACAGGTCTTGGACCAAAACGTAAGCAAAAATTAATGACGACCTTCAAGTCACTTAAAGCCATTTCTGAGGCTGATGTTGCTCAAGTCGCTGAAGCAGGTGTACCTTATGAGGTCGCTGAAAGGGTAAAGGAAGTTTTGGGAAAAGAAAATTATTAATTCTTTCAGAAAAAATTCTCTCAACGAGGGATTTTTTTATTACAAAAGTGTAAGAAATTTGCTTTAAATTAGGAGTAAAATAGTTTTGAAAATAAAAATTGAGGTATAAATAAATGAAAAAAATATTGGTGACTCTTATTGCTGGAGCATTGTTGATTATTGGTGGCGGCTATACTTGGTATAATTACGAATATGGCGGTCAAGAATATTATGTTCAGATACGCACAGATGGGGATAAAATTTCGAGCAAAACTACTGATGGTGGAACTTGGCAGGGATTTAACTATAAACAAAAAGGTTATGCAGATTCTGGCAAAGAAAAGGATCTAGAATTTACTTCAATTCATAATCTCAAGCATGATGCTTATTTGAAAGTTACTTATAATAATAAGAATGGTGTGACTAAATGGGAAGAAGTTCAAAGAAAAGATGTGCCCCAAAAAGCATTGAATAATATTTAATTAGCAAGCCTGTTTAGGACAGGTTTTTTTGTTCCCCAGATAAAGTCCTCTTTAAGAGCTTACTATTTGACTTTGTTTTATATAAATTTAATAATAGAGCTTATGAATAAAACCGAAATAGAAAAGTTCCAGCAGGATTTATTAGGATGGTACAATATTCACAAAAAGCCTTTGCCGTGGCGTAAAAATACAGAGGCTTATTCTGTTTGGATTTCTGAAATCATGTCTCAACAAACACAGGTTGAAACAGTAATGCCCTATTATCTGCGCTTCATGGAGAAGTATCCTCAGATTGAGGATTTGGCAGCCGCAGATGATGATGAGCTGCTGAAACTTTGGGAAGGGTTGGGTTATTACTCGCGCGCTCGTAATTTAAAAATTGCAGCTCAGCAAGTCATGACAGAATTTGATGGGCAATTTCCTAAACAGCTAAAAGACATTCAAAGTTTGCAGGGGATTGGTCCTTACACAGCAGCGGCTATCGCTTCGATTTCTTTTGGCTTACCTGAACCGGCCATTGATGGAAATTTGATGCGCGTGACCAGTCGATTATTTGAGATTGAATCAGATATTTCTAAGGCTGCTTCGCGGAAAATATTTGATGAAAAGCTGAGAGAGCTAATCTCGGAAGAAAATCCCGGAGATTTTAACCAAGCACTCATGGACATAGGTTCCATGGTTTGTACGCCCAAAATTGCCAAGTGTGAGATTTGCCCCTTAGCTGCGTATTGCCAAGCCAGACCTAAAGGTACGCAACTGAAGTATCCTGTCAAAAGTAAAAAGATTAAGCAGCAGCATATTTACTACAATGCTTATGCATTAAAAAATTCGCAAGGCGAATACTATCTACAAAGACGTCCTAGCACAGGTTTACTTGCTAATATGTGGACTTTCCCTATGCAGGAGATATCTAAAGAAGAATTCAATAATGATAGGTTAGCGCCGCCAACAAATGTGCCAGATAGCATCTCACGCATGACAAAAGTTGGAGAAATCACACATGTTTTTTCTCACTTGAAGTGGTTTGTTCAAATTATTGAATGTATCCCTGAGGAAAATTTTATTGTTCAAGAAGAAAAACTGGATGAAAATCAACTTTGGGTAAAATTGACGGACCTTTCAAAAGTCGCTCTGCCTACACCACAAGTCAAAATGTTTAAGTTTTTTAAAGACTAGTTTTCACTTTATAAATGCAAACGTTTTACTTTTTTGGTATAATTATAGGAGTTTAGAAAACCGACTTTTTGTGAATATATTATCAAGAAGTCAAAATAATGGAGGCAATCATGACAACTATTGATTTTACTGCAGAAGTAGAAAAGCGCAAAGACGCAATGCTCGAAGATTTGTTTGAACTTCTTCGTATCGATTCAGCAATGGACATGGACAATGCGGACAAAGAAAACCCATTTGGCCCTGGACCTCGTAAAGCCCTTGACAAATTTTTGGAATTGGCTGAACGTGATGGCTACCAAACTAAAAACTATGATAACTATGTTGGTCACTTTGAATACGGAGAAGGTGATGAAGTTTTAGGCATCTTCGGTCACTTGGATGTTGTACCTGCCGGTTCTGGTTGGGATTCAAACCCATTTGAACCTGAAATCCGTAATGGAAACCTTTACGCACGTGGAGCTTCAGACGATAAAGGCCCAACTATGGCTTGTTACTATGGTTTGAAAATCTTGAAAGACCTTGGTGTGCCATTATCTAAAAAAATCCGCTTCATCGTTGGTACAAACGAAGAAACAGGTTGGAAAGATATGGATTACTACTTTGAACACTGTGAATTGCCATTGCCAGATTTCGGATTCTCTCCAGATGCTGAGTTCCCAATCATCAATGGTGAAAAAGGTAACGTTACAGAGTACCTTCACTTTGACGGAAAAAATGCTGGTGCTGTAGTACTCCACTCTTTCAAAGCTGGTTTGGCTGAAAATATGGTCCCTGAATCTGCAACTGCAGTAATCTCAGGTGCGACAGACCTCCAAGCAAAATTGGAAGCATTTGTTGCTGAAAATGCAGACAAAAACTTACGCTTTGACCTTGAAGAATCTGACGGTAAAGCAACAGTAACGGTCTATGGTAAATCTGCACACGGTGCAATGCCATTTAAAGGGATTAACGGTGCAACTTACCTTGCTAAATTCCTTAACCAATTTGACTTTGAAGCAGGTGCAGCTGCATACATCAAACTTGCTGCTGAAACATTGATTGATGACCATGAAGGTGAAAAATTGGGTACAGCCTACAATGATGACCTTATGGGTGCAACTTCAATGAACGCTGGTGTTTGGAACTTTGACGAAAACGGTGAAGGTACAATTGCATTGAACTTCCGTTTCCCACAAGGTACTGACCAACACAAAATCAAAGCAGTTCTTGAAGCTCTTGAAGGCGTAAAAGAAGTGACTATGAACGATCACGTGATGGAACCTCACTACGTACCAATGGAAGATGAACTCGTTTCTACATTGATCAGTGTTTATGAAAAACACACTGGCCTTAAAGGTTACGAAACAGTAATCGGTGGTGGTACATTTGGTCGCCTCCTTAAACGTGGTGTTGCTTATGGCGCAATGTTTGAAGGTGAAGAAGATACAATGCACCAAGCAAATGAATACAAACCATTGGATGCTCTCTTCAAATCAGCAGTTATCTATGCTGAAGCAATTTACGAATTGGCTAAATAATATGAGAAAATTAAAATCCCCCTTATCGGGGATTTTTTTTATTATTTTTTACATGAAATTTCATTCCATTATTTAAAAAACGATTCAAGATAAATTCAGTTAAACAACGGTTTTACAGGATTTATCTTTTTTATTTAAAAATAATGTGGAAAAATTTAAGTAAATTGTTGAAATAAAGTTTTGGATATGTTAAAATGAATGCGTTAACAAAAGAAATAAAGTTTCAGAGATAGAGAGGTGTTTATGTTTGGCTTTTCAATTTTTATGAATGAAGATCTTACTGCAAAAGATATTCATTATATAAAAAGTATGAAACAAGCAGGATTCAAGGGGATATTTACTTCAATGCATATTCCTGAAGATGATGCTCAAGCGTATAAAATGCGCTTAGAAAAATTAGGAGCTTGTGCTAAAGCAAACCAATTGGAGCTGATGGTAGATATTTCAGGTGAAGCTCTAGAACGTGCAGGTTACTCATTTGATCATTTAGAAGAACTTACTCACCATGGTGTCGCAGGTTTACGGATGGATTATCATATTGACAATAAACAGATTGCCAAAGCCAGCCATAAAATGAAGATTAGTTTAAATGCCAGCACGTTGGTAGAAGATGAGATAGAGGAACTAAGAAGATTAGGAGCTAACTTCTCTAATTTAGAAGCTTGGCACAACTATTATCCTCGCCCTGAAACTGGGCTGGATACGGAATATTTGCTCAAGCAGAATCAATGGTTGCAAAAATATGGTCTTAAGCGAGTTGGTTTTGTTGCTGGCGATGCTCAGAAACGTTTACCTTTAAGACTTGGACTTCCGACACTCGAAAAGCATCGGGATAGACATCCGCTGGCTGCGGCTCTTGATTTATTAAAGTATGAGACGGATGAAGTTTATATTGGCGATGGAGATTTAGCAGCAACAACGATTGATCAGTTTGAAAATTATATGCAGTGGGATAAAATAGTTTTACATGTAGAAAACCATGATTCAGCTTATTTTACGTCAGTTTTAGGAGAACATGACAATAGAAATGATCAATCTCCTGACTTGATAAGAAGTGCAAATGCCCGCTTTAAGAAGGTTGAACAAATTCAAAAAGAACATACAGAAAAGCGCAACAAAGGGGCGGTAACACTGGATAATGAACTTTATGGACGCTACATGGGTGAAACACAAGTGTGTAAAAAATCACTACCAGCTCACCCTAATATTAACGTTGTAGCGTATGTTATCGAAAAAGACAGAGATTTAATCGATGTAATTTACTCGAAGCAAAAGTTTGAATTAAAAGAAAAGGAAAGAAAATGAATTTAGAAAATTTGACAACAGAACGACGTAATGAAGAAACTTTTGGATTGGACGAAATGTCGGTCTCAACTGCTCTAGAAAAGATGAATAAGGAGGATAAAAAAGTTGCAGAAGCTGTAGAAAAAGCACTTCCGATGATTGAACCAGTTATTGAAAAAACGATTGAAAGTTTCAATCATGGGGGACGACTTATTTATCTCGGTGCAGGGACGAGTGGACGTCTAGGTGTGCTTGATGCTGCAGAGTGTGTGCCTACTTTTGGTGTTGAAGCAAGCATGGTTGTGGGACTCATTGCAGGTGGAGAAAAAGCAATGACTCTTGCTGTGGAAGGCGCAGAGGATGACCTTGAGCTTGGAAAACAAGACTTGATTGACCTTCAGCTAACCAAAAATGACATGGTGATTGGAATTGCCGCAAGTGGACGTACCCCTTATGTGATTGGTGCGCTTGATTATGCGAAGAGTATTGGTGCACATACAGGTTCTCTAGCATGTAATATGAATGCCGAAATTAGCCAACATGCTGAATTTCCTATTGAAGTAGACTGTGGCGCTGAATTTTTGACAGGATCAACCCGCCTCAAATCAGGTACAGCACAAAAATTAATTTTGAATATGATTTCGACAATAGCGATGATTGGTATTGGAAAAGTATACAACAACTTAATGGTTGATGTGCGTCCAACAAATGAGAAATTAGTGGAGCGCAGCAAACGTATCATTATGGAGGCAACAGATTGTGATTATGAAACAGCAGAAAAAACCTTTATCCAAGCGGGAGAAGATGTTAAGCTGGCGATTGTCATGATTTTAACCAATAGTGCAAAAGATGAGGCGCAGGAAAAACTCGTACAGGCAAAAGGATTCATTAAAAATACATTGAGCTAATAAATAAAAATTAGGAGATGAAGATGGCAGAAGATAAAGTAACACGTATTGCACGGCAAATTTACAAAGAAATTGGTGGACCAGACAACGTTCAAAGTTTAGTTCATTGTATGACGCGCGTTCGACTTTCAATGATTGACGAAACAAAGGTAAATCTTGAAAAACTTAAAGCTATTGATGGTGTTATGGGAGTTGTTGAAGGTGAAACTCTACAAGTTATCGTTGGACCAGGGACAGTAAACAAGGTAGCCCAAAAAATGGTTGATACTGTGGGTGTTAAGCTTGGCGAACAGTTTCCACACTCAGCAGGACTCAGTCTTGAAGATCGGGCAGCTCAAACCAAAAAGGCAGCCAAGGAAAAATACAATAAACCTTCAAAGATAAAAGAAGTACTGAACTCGATTTCACGTATTTTTACACCGTTGATTCCTGCCTTTGTAGGTGCCGGACTTATTGGTGGTATTGCTTCTATCCTTGCAAACTTAATCACCGCTGGCACGATTGATGGTGCGACTTTTGCACAGATTGTTGCTGTCTTAGGTGTGATTCAAAAGGGTATCTTCGCTTATTTGGTAATCTATGTGGGGATTAATGCAGCGACCGAGTTTGGGGCAACACCTTCACTTGGGGGTGTTATTGGTGCTGTGACTATGTTGACTGGGATTACACCAGAAGCACCAATTAACAATATCTTTACAGGGCAGCCGTTATCTGCACAACAAGGTGGGATTATTGGCGTAATCTTTGCTGTATGGCTTTTATCTCTTGTGGAAAAGAATTTACGGAAAGTTATTCCGGATTCGATTGACATTATCGTTACGCCTACACTTTCTCTCCTTGCTATCGGACTTTTGACGATTTTCTTCATCATGCCTGTTGCGGGAACAATTTCGACATCTTTAGTAGGCGGGATTAACGCTGTACTTAATGTTGGTGGTGGATTTGCTGGCTTCCTCTTAGGTGCTCTCTTCCTGCCAATGGTTATGTTTGGCTTGCATCAAATTCTTACACCGATTCATATTGAAATGATTGACAAAACGGGTTCAACTACCTTGCTTCCAATTCTTGCCATGGCCGGAGCTGGTCAAGTCGGTGCGGCTTTGGCACTCTGGGTACGTTTACGTAAAAATAAAGAATTTGCCGAAATTGTTAAAGGTGCTTTACCTGTAGGTTTCTTAGGCATTGGTGAACCTCTTATTTATGGTGTTACACTTCCGATGGGACGTCCATTTATTACAGCTTGTATTGGTGGAGGTATTGGCGGTGCTATTATCGGGTCACTCGGTCATGTTGGTGCCATTGCTATTGGTCCAAGTGGGATTGCTTTAATACCTTTGATTGCAGATAACCGTTGGTTGATTTACGTATTTGGTTTAATTGGTGGTTACGTTGGTGGTTTTGTTGCTACCTACTTCTTCGGCATTCCTCAATCTGAAAAAGATAAAGCAGACAACTATGTAGACGCAGCAACAGTAGCACAACCTGCTGTTGTAAATCTTGAAAAAACAGTTGCTTCACCGATGTCAGGGAAAATTATTCCTTTAGCGAAAGTAGAAGATGAAGTTTTTTCTAAAGGGATGCTTGGGCAAGGTTTTGGTATTCAGCCTCGTGATGGGAAAGTTTTTGCACCATTTGATGGTACAGTGACGACAGTTTTCCCTACTAAACATGCGATTGGGTTACTTAGTGAGTCCGGTGTAGAAGTGCTTATTCATGTGGGCTTAGATACAGTGTCATTAGAGGGTAAACCCTTCATCACTAAAGTAACGGACGGAAGCAAGGTTACTAAAGGCGACTTGCTTTTAGAAGCAGACTTAAAGATGATTGAAGATGCTAACTTGTCACCAGTAACTTTAGTTGTTGTTACAAATTCTGATGAATTTAAGCACATCTATATCGAAGCTCCTGAAGAAGCGGTTTCTGGTGAGCAAGTCATCATTGCAGAATAAAAAAATAGGTTGAGTGTAAGCTCAGCCTATTTTTAACTCTTTAAGCTGAGAATAAGAAGAATGATTTTAAATAAAGTATCTGAAAATTTGGTATAATAGAAAAATGATCTACGGTATAGGAACAGATAATGTCGAGATATCGCGCATTGTCCAAGCATTGGAACGCAATGATAAATTTGCACAGCGCGTTTTGACAATAAATGAGTTTGCTCATTTTTCAAGTTTTACTTCAAAAAAACGTCAAGCGGAATTCTTAGCAGGACGTTGGGCAGCAAAAGAAGCCTTTTCAAAAGCTTTAGGAACAGGCTTTGATAGTCAGCTTTCCTTTCATCATATAGAAATTTCTAAAAATGAAAAAGGCAAACCCTATTTTCTAGAACATCCCTTTGCTGGACAAGCACATTTAAGTATTTCACATAGTAATCTAGAAGCAGTTGCTATGGTTGTTCTTGAAAGCAAAGATTGAGTATAAAAAGAAGGTAAATAATATGAAAGCAGCACCACATCGCCATACACCAGCGATTATTAAATTATCCGCAATTGAAAATAATGTCAAAAAAATGCGCGAACATATCGGTGATAAACCAGAACTTTGGGCTGTTGTAAAAGCGAATGCTTACGGTCACGGAGCAGTTGCTGTTGCGCAGCATATTGATGGTCTTGTAGATGGTTTTTGTGTGTCTAACTTTGATGAAGCCATCGAGTTACGTCAACAATTGATTATTAAACCTATACTTGTACTATCCGGTATTGTACCTGATCATGCAGAAATTGCAGCCAGTCAGCATATTACCTTAACAGCACCAAGTTTAAAGTGGCTCCAACAAGTCATTGATTCAAATAAAAATAAACACTTTTCACGTTTGCGTATCCATATCGCTGTCGATACAGGTATGGGCCGAATCGGTGTGACAACAGCCGAGGAAGCTAATCAAATTATCGAGCTAGCAGACCAATATAATATTAGTGTGCGAGGTATTTTTACACACTATGCCACTGCTGATGAAGAAGATACGACACAGTTTAAAGAACAAAAGGCAAAATTTGATGCCTTAGTTAGTCAATTGAGTCGTCGTCCAAAATATGTCCATTCGACAAATTCAGCGGCTGGCTTGTGGCAAAATCAAGAAGTGCAAGATATTGAACGTATTGGTTTAGCAATGTATGGTTTAAACCCAAGTGGTGATGAACTTGCTCTCCCTTATGAGTTGGAACCTGCTTTGAGCTTGCATTCTGAGTTGACGCATGTTAAAAAGATCCACAAGGGAGACACTGTGGGTTATGGGGCAACTTTCCGTGCAGAAGAAGATACTTATGTAGGGACTGTGTCTATTGGCTATGCGGATGGTTGGACCCGTGATATGCAAGGCTTTAAAGTCATTGTGGATGGGCAATACTGTGAAATTATTGGTCGGATTTCGATGGACCAGATGACGATACGTTTGCCGAAAAACTATGAGATGGGTACACAGGTCACACTGATTGGTAAAAATGGTGATAAAGAGATTACTGTTCAAGATATTGCCAACTGGCGTCATACGATTGGCTACGAAGTTATCTGTCTTTTATCAGATAGAATTTACCGTGTCTATGAAGAATAAAAGCTGCTTTTGTGCGGCTTTTTTTCATTACATTTTCATTTAAAAATAAGTCCTAAGTTGAGTAATTTGACAATGACTTTAAAAATGATATAATTATATTAAATACATATGAGATAAAATTAAGAAAAGTGAGGGAAGGGATATGATTAAAGTATATACTGTCATGGCTTGCAGTTCTTGCAAAAAAGCCAAAGAATGGCTAACGAATCACGAACTAGAATTCGAAGAAATCAACTTGATAACTGACAAAATAGATCCCGAAGACTTTCTTAAGATTTTCTCTTTAACGGAAAATGGAACAGAGGAGATTATTTCCACAAGAAGTCGTGCTTACAAACGCTTATCTTTGGATTTTGAACGCCTTTCCCTTCATGAGCTGGTTAAGATAATCGAGGAAAATCGTACATTATTGCGTCGCCCTTTAATCCTTGATGATAAAAGGTTGCAAGTGGGCTACAATGAAGATGACATTAGGAAGTTTTTACCACGTTCAGTACGTCGTGTCGAAATGCTTGAGGCGTCTCATAATATTCGTCAGTTAGACATAGAACGAGCACTAGAAGAACAAGCATAAGAGAAAAATGGAACAGAAATTGTTTCATTTTTTTGTGTATTTCGTAAAAGAAATTCGTTTTTTCATTCCCGTCCGTGTTATAATTTAATAATCAAATTAAAAAGAGGGAACAATGAAAAACTATATTATTTGGTTGAAACATGAACTCAAATCTATCAATACAGCTGGCAGCGTAATGCTGGCTTTTATCATAGGCGTACAGCTTGCTTTTTTTCTTACGGCGCCAATAACTTTATTGTCTGTGATTACACTTTTTGCGACTCTTGTAGGCTCGGCTTGTACGGTCTATATGATGATTGGGCGGCCGATTAATGGTTTACTCGGATTAATTAGCGCTTTCGGCTTTATTTATATTAATTGGACTGCAGGACATTATGCTTCTGTTTTAGATCAAATCGTCTTTATCGCCTTTATTGATATTCCTTTAATCCTGACTTGGAAAACTTGGGGACATCGTATTGAAAATGGCGTGAAGTTTATGACGGTCAAAGGTTGGTTTATTGCAATAGCTTTAATGCTAATCGCTTGGTGGCCAATGATGCAAGTTTATGCACATTTGGGGGATACGAACCCTTTATGGGATTCTATTACGCTGATTATTGGCGCAACAGCTTCATTACTCGTTTTCAAAGGGTATGGTGACAGTTACTCTTTATGGTTACTTTCTAATATTGTAACCATTGTATTATGGGCTACAGCATTTGCACAAGGCTACTCTGCTAGTGCATTGCCGATGCTTCTCACCATCATCTTCTATTTGGCGACAGCGCTCTATGGGAAATATTTTTCAGTATGGAAAAGAGCAAACAAAAAAGCCTAGTTTAAAGCTAGGTTTTTTGTTTTCCTCTAGAAAAGCGAGACAAATCAATGACCACTTGTAACTTTTATCCCGATTAGTCCAACAACAAGCATCAGAACAAAGACCCAAGTCAGTGAAGGGACCTTGTCCTTAAAGATAAGGGCACCCACTAAGATAGCCCCGACAGCTCCAATTCCTGTCCAGATGGGATAAGCAATTCCTAAAGGAAGTTTCTTCATAGCTAAGGTCAAAAATCCAAAACTAACAAGCATTCCGATAATCGTTAAAATATCATACTTGATGATAGAAAAACCTTGACTTAACTTCATTGTTGAAGCCCAAACAACTTCAAAGATTCCCGCTAGAAATAAAAAAATCCACGACATATTACACCTCTTTCGAAAAGATTATTGAGCTAGCGTTAAAGGACCAGAAAAGAGCTAGCAAGTGATAAATAAAAAGAGTCATGTCAACTAACCACAAGGCCTAAGGTTAGTTGGCATGACTCTGATAAGCATCGCTCCGGCGAGTGATACTTTAGTCCTTCTTTATTATATTATCATTATTTCACATTTGCTACCTAAGGTCAAGTTCTAGACTTGCGAGATATGAAATGAGCAGCAAAGAGATAAGCATCGAAGCTGATTTTTATCAGCCATCATGAAAGGGATAAGTAAGATAAAAGTTAGAGGAGAGATTTAACTCAAATAATAAAACTGCTATAATAAAAACAGATAAATTTAAACAAAAAAGGAGTCCATGGTAAATATACTATGGACTCCGGGTTGATTTATACTTTTATTCTATCACTAAATCAGAGGTTTAGCTGACAATTTGATTATTATTTTGAAAAGTTTATGTAATGGAGGATGAAAATGAATCTTTTTATGACCTTTATAATCTATTCGGTTATTGGCTGGCTTTGGGAGACAGTCTATTGTTTAGTTAAATATAAACGTTTTGTTTTCTGCGGTGTACTCTTGGGCCCGTATTGCCCAGTCTATGGCTGCAGTATCGCTACGATTCTTCTTTTAACAAAAGATATTCAAAATTCCAATCATCTTTTTCTACTCTATTTATTTATCGTCTTAATTGTTACGCTTATTGAATATATCGGCAGCTGGATATTGGAAAAGTTATTTAACATGAAGTTATGGGATTATTCAAATCTTCCCTTAAATTTTCAAGGAAGGGTAGCTCTTCCTATTTCTATATTTTGGGGTATAGGTGGTTTGGTATTGATCAAGCTTATTAATCCAGTCATCCAAGATTTTTTGAGGGGATTACTAACAGTAACAGGCGATACACTTGTATTTATACTAGTGCTTATTTTTCTAGCCGATGTTGTTTCCACATTTAGCTTTACACTATCAGCTAAAAAGGATTTCATGCCGCTTGTTGATTCTTCGGACAATCAAAATCCTAACTTGAAAGAATTGAGGTTCAAGCATATTTTTGTTGCTGATAAACCCTCAACTAATCGTCAAAAAATATTGGAATGGCTTAGCAATAAACCGACCAAGTTTAAGTATTATAACTTAAAAAGGATTATCAAAAATCATCCTAATATCAAAATTATCAAAAAATAATAGCCAGATTCTGGTACTTTAGCTGAAAACGAACGTTCCCGAAAAATTTTTTCGAATCACGAAACACCTATTGGCACATATTTATGGAGTCTGATATAATAAATAGTATGAAAATAATTGATGGAAAAGCCCTTGCTGAAAAGATGCAAGAAGAACTCAAAAATAGAGTTATCAAACTGAAAGAACAAGGCATTCAGCCAGGACTCGCTGTCATTTTGATTGGAGAAAATCCAGCCAGTCAAGTTTATGTGCGAAATAAAGAGCGTGTAGCTGCAAAGCTTGGATTTAAGTCAGAAGTGATTCGGCTTCCTGAAACAACGTCTGAAGCGGAGCTGTTAGAGCTTATTGAAAGCTTTAACGAGGATCGCTCTTGGCACGGAATTCTTGTGCAGTTGCCGCTGCCTTCACATATATCAGAAGAAAAAGTCTTACTCGCGATTTCTCCTGAAAAAGATGTAGATGGCTTTCATCCAATAAACATGGGTAAATTGTGGAGCGGAGCGCCATTAATGATTCCTTCAACACCAGCAGGAATCATGGAAATGTTCCGTGCTTATAATGTTGAACTTGCAGGGAAAAAAGCTGTTGTTGTGGGACGCTCTAATATCGTTGGAAAACCGATGGCACAACTGATGATGATGGCTAATGCAACTGTCACTATTGCGCATTCACGCACAGAAAACCTTTCTGAACTTACACGTTCTGCAGATATTTTAGTCGTAGCCATTGGCCAAGACCGTTTTATCAAAGCAGAAGATGTAAAAGAAGGGGCAACAGTTATTGATGTCGGTATGAACCGTGATGAGAATGGAAAACTTCATGGAGATGTTGACTTTGAACAGGTGAAAGAAATTGCTGGACTAATCACGCCAGTTCCTGGAGGCGTGGGTCCGATGACAATCACTATGTTGATGGAACAGACTGTACGTGCAGCAGAAGCCTCCGTAAAATAAAAAAGAAAATTTCGTCCAGACTTATTTACAAGTCAGTACATGTAGATAAGCAGTGGATTTAGAAAGATTAAAGGCATGACAGAGTATTTAACCGTATCAACTCTAACAAAATACTTAAAAGCAAAGTTTGACCGCGATCCATATTTGGAACGCGTTTATTTGACCGGAGAAATTTCTAACTTTCGCCAACGACCTAATCATCAATATTTTGCAATTAAAGACGAAAAGTCTGTCATACAAGCAACGATGTGGGCAGGTCAATTTAAAAAGCTCGATTTTAAACTTGAAGATGGAATGAAGGTGCTTGTAACAGGGCGTATCAGTCTTTATGCTCCATCAGGTTCTTATTCTATTAATATTGAAAATATTGTACCTGATGGTATCGGCGCTTTGGCAGTTAAGTTTGAACAGTTGAAGAAAAAGCTAACAGCGGAGGGATTATTTAATCCACAATGGAAGCAAGAGTTGCCGCTTTTTTCCAAAAAAATTGCAGTAATTACTAGTCCTTCTGGAGCTGTTATTCGAGACATTATTACTACCGTAAATCGCCGCTTTCCGATGAGTCAGATATTACTCTATCCGACAAAAGTTCAAGGCGCTGGCGCTGCGGAAGAAATCGCCGCAAATATTGAAGCAGTGAATAATCGATCTGATATCGATATTCTTATCGTTGGACGTGGAGGAGGATCGATCGAAGACCTTTGGTGTTTTAATGAAGAGATTGTCGTTCGTGCTATCTTTGAGTCTCGTATTCCCGTTATTTCTTCGGTTGGTCACGAGACTGACACGACCTTGGCGGATTTTGTTGCAGACCGCAGAGCAGCTACACCAACAGCCGCTGCCGAACTTGCAACTCCTAATACCAAACTAGATTTGCTGGCGTGGTCAAATGACCAAGAACTTCGTATGAGAAATCGTGTAACACATCTCATCAAGGTCCAAAGAGAACGGGTGGAAAAGTTATCCAATTCGGTTGTTTTTCGTCAGCCGGAACGTCTCTACGATGGACATATTCAGAAAATCGATCACCTCACGAGCCGTTTACAAAATCTAACTGAAACCAAGCTGAGTCGTGAGAAACACCGCTATGAACTAATATCAGGAAAACTAGTGCCCACTTTTGTAAAAAGCTATGAGCAAAAGAAAAATCAAGTCGATAACTTGGTGCAGGCCCTTCTGTTGATGGATATTAGTAAGATCAAGGCGCGTGGTTTTTCAGTGGTAACTGCGAATGATGGTAAAATTATAAAGAGTGTTCACGATGTTCGAGCTGGTGAGACAGTGAATATCGATTTGAGTGATGGCACCGTTCATGCAGAAATAAAGTAAAGGATACATATGGCAACAAAAAAAGAAGCAAAATTTGAAGAAAATTTAGCAGAACTCGAAACAATCGTAAAAAAACTAGAAAGCGGAGATGTGGCTTTAGAAGATGCCATCTCTGAATTTCAAAAAGGAATGCTCCTTTCTGAAAAACTCAAAACAACATTAAATGAAGCCGAAAAAACACTAGTAAAAATCGTCGGAAAAGACGGATCTGAGAGTGAATTTTTAGGAGAATAAAAAGATTGCTTAGGCAATCTTTTTTTGTTATGGCTTCCTGAATTAATTTTTTACACAAAGGTTTGGTGCTATAACAAACTTCTCCAGTAACAGAATAAGAAACAAGGGGATATTATTACTGGGAAAGTTCTACTCCCGAAATAATTTAGAAACAGTACTTTTCGTTGGTTAGACAAAGGCACATTATGCCACAATCATACTGAATGCCACAATAATACTGAATGTGATAAAAACAAAATTGCATATGGTCATATATATTAAATATTTGTATTATTTCAGGTTATTTATGGCTAAAAAAGGCATAGAAATAAAGTATTGCTGATTTTTGATTTCAGCAATCTTTTACTTTGTAAATTTGATGGTGATGAAAAAATCCCTCGAAATTCTATTCGAGAGATTTTTCTGCATGTATTTGCGTTATAATAAAAGCTGATTTGTATTAAAAAGTCATAAAACAAACTATCGTAGTAAAATATTATTGTTTTTCCCATACTATTTTTAATAATTAAGCAAAGCTTTCTGCACGTTCAAGCGATGCATCAATATTTTTACAAATGTTGTCTCGACCTATTTTTTCAATAAAACCAGCTTTTTCCATAACATGATAGGGTTGTTCATTAACATGAGAAAGGATCAATGTCATTTTCTTCTTTTTACAAATTTCAAAAGTTTCTTCAAGAGCTTCAAGTCCTGAAATATCCATCGCAGGTACATTACGCATCCGTAGGATCAAGACCCTTTTTCCTTCCTCATGTGTAAAATTAAGAAATTCAGTTGTAGCGCCAAAAAATAAAGAACCAAATATTTCATAGACAACGGTATGTTTGGGAACCCGTTTTAAATCAATATCTTCAGAAATTTCTTCGTTGTCTAGGTTGTCTTTATCTACCCATTGACGAACTGTAGTAACATCTGACATACGTTTCAAAAACAAGAAGGCTGCTAAAATCATTCCGAATTCAATGGCAACAACCAGATCAAAAAATACCGTTAAGAAAAGTGTAATTAATAAAACTGCAATGTCACTCTTTGGTGCTTTACGCAGCATGTAAATAAAGGTGCACCAACCACTCATATTATAAGCAACTATAACCAAAATTGAGGCTAAACAACTCATAGGGATAAGTGAAGCATAAGGCATTAAGAATAAGAGAATTAAAAGTAAAGTTAATGCATGGACTATGCCAGCTATTGGTGTACGTCCTCCATTTTTTACATTAGCTGCTGTACGTGCAATAGCACCTGTAGCAGGAATACCGCCAAATAACGCAGACATCATATTTCCCACTCCTTGCCCCACCAATTCAGCATTTGAGCGATGCCGGCTCCCGATCATACCATCCGAAACCACACATGAAAGAAGTGATTCAATAGAAGCTAAAATCGCAATAGTAAAAGCAGGCGAAATCATTTGGCGAATTAAAGAAAAGGATAGGTTTGGCATTGTGAGTGTGGGTAATCCTGCCTTGATGGTATACAAATCACCAATCGTAGCCACTGATAAATGGCCGAAACTGACAATAGCTGTTGTCACTATAATAGCAACAAGTGAACCGGGTATTTTTTGAGACACATGTGGCCAAAAAATCTGAATAAGTAAAGCAAGCATCCCAATCATTAAAGTTGGCCACTGAATTGTATGGAAGTGCTGTACATAGCTTACCCATTTTTCAACAAATTCAGCTGGAACTGCTCCCATATCAAGTCCGAACAAATCTTTTAGCTGTCCTGAAAAAATTCCTATTGCAATACCCAGTGTAAATCCTACGGTAATTGTTTTGGGAATAAATTTAATCAAGTTTCCGAAGCGGAGAACCCCCATCAGAATCATCATAATACCTGCTAGAAAGGTTGCAATTGTTAACCCACTCATTCCATATTGAGCAATAATACCATAAATAATAACAACAAATGCAGCAGTCGGTCCTCCGATTTGAACACGGCTTCCTCCTAAAAATGAAATAAAAAAACCTGCAACGACAGCTGTATAAAGTCCCTGTTCTGGCTTCACTCCTGATGCAATTGCTAAAGCAATAGATAGTGGTAAAGCAATTATTGCGACAATAATCCCAGCAATAAGATCTTTGGCAAATTGCTCTCTTGAATAATTTTTAAGAACACTAAACAGTTTTGGTTTAATATATTTAAAAGTGTCCAATTTTTCCTCCTATTTTAATATATTTTTATCTACTAATGAAAGGACAACTCTAATATTTTATCATACTCAAAATTGAAATGCCTAGAATATTTTAATTACCGTGGTTATAGATATATTTTAATTCAATGAAAATTGTAGATTTTTTTAAATTTTTTCTAGAATTATTATGAAAAAAAGAATAATTTATAATTGCAAAGAGTAACCAGGAAATAAATTGTTTTCTAATATAATAAGACTGTATACTAAAGACTATTCCTATATTAGAGATGTATTTGAGAAATTTAAATTTGAAATTGACCGTGCAAATAAAATAAGATGTATATAAAGGCTGTTTATTTCTAATTATCAGTAATCATTTACTTTATAAATGTCATGGTGTAAAACATTAATTTTGTTTAAAAAATTGAAAGTACTATGATTGATTTGATTATATATTTACTTAATTGATGGATATCTTTTTGATCGAAGTAATACAGTATATCATACAGAAAAATAAAAATAGCTTTTCAACGATTAAACTCTACTTTTTCTTTAATTTTATATTAAAATAGATGTGTGGAATAAAATTGAAACAGAAGAAATATTAATAATAGGAGATAAAATTTTGAATGACTTTGAAATTGATTTGCCTGATAATGATAAATTATCTTTGATTGCTACTGACATTAATTTATATAGTTATGATTTTTCATCATTTTCACTAGCTCCTCTACAACAGAAAGCTTCCAAAAACATAACAGATACTATCCGAAGAAGTGTACTTTCGAATGTATCAAATGCTAAGTTAGTTAGTAAGCTATCAAAAAAAAATGAAGTAGAATACGTTGCGAACCTATCTGATATGGCTAAGAAAAATATCAAAAGCGGAGAGTGGGCATTAGGAATAAGAAAAAAGACGGGTAAAATATATGGTGTCATAAAAGATACGAAAACAGGTGAAAATAGAGGTTACCTCAACTTAGATAAAAGAACAGTAAAAGATTTAGGGAATTTACCTGAATTGTCTGCTATACAGGGTCAATTGAGTTCAATATCCGAAGGAATTGAAAATCTAAATCAAATGATTCAGCGTGTTGAACTTGGACAATATAATGATAGATTCTCAGGATTTTTTTCTGCAAGGCAATTGATTATTGAGGCAATATCATCAAAAGATGATTTCACCCAAAAAAGTTTACTTTTAAGCGCCATTCAAAGCAATAATAACACAATTGCTAAACTTGCATTTTCTATCCATCAAGATGGGTTGGCATTAGTTGATCCTAAGACAAAAAGTAAAGATGCAAAGAGAATTGAAAATTTTATCCAATCATCTCTTGGATATTTAAATTCATCTGTTCAATTAAATTTGATTGCCTATACAGTACTTCACGAAGAAGACTCTTTGTTTGCAACATTGACTAACTATTGTGCCTTTCTAAACCAAGTTTTGTTAAAAAAGAATGAAGAAGGTCATTCAATTGCATGGTTAATTGATAATGGTCATTCAGGAGAAGACGGCAATATTTGTGAGTTCACAAATGGAATTTCGAATAAAATCCAGACATTGATTGATAATTATAAAAACATAGCTATAAGTGAGGGTGATAATGAAACAAGCAAAAGTAAAAAAGTGTAAATACCTAAAGTGTAATAAAAATACACATTCAGAAACTTCTTTATTCTGTCTAGAACATTCAAGGAAATTAAAAGATAAAGTTCCCAATAAAGATGCGTTGGCTGTTGCTGCTAGTGCTGTTTTAACTGCTGCACCAATCATAATTTCTCTTTTTAATAAAAATAAAAAATAAATTACCACTTTCGAATGTTGAGAAGGATGTATTACAAAGTTTAATATTATAAAAAATTTTTAATTAGAAATAAAAACACTTGTTTAAAATTCTTTCTTTTTGAAATACTTATTTTGAGTATATTTTTAGGTTATTATAAACTTTATAAATGAACAATATTTGGACTAATGTCAAATTTGTAGACAGAAAAAAGTGTTAATTGATTGAATTAAAGTAATTTTCTTCTTTCTGATTAGGAGTGAGTCCAAGATTAGCCGAATGTGGGTTGTAATTGTTATAAAAATTCTCAATATATTCAAAGCAATCTAATTGAACCTGTTTCATATTTTGATAATTTTTTCGGTTGATTTGTCTATGCTTCAAATACTTGAAAAATGCTTCAGTAACGGCATTATCATAAGGATATCCAGGCTTAGAAAAAGAATGCATGATATTATTGTCATCAATTATTTTTCTAAATTCAATGGCCTTAAATTGTGAACCTTGGTCAGAATGGAAGAGAAGTGTTCCTTCAATCTTTCTTTTATTAAGTGCTAATTCTAGAGTGTCACATGCTAACTTTGCATCGATACGATGACTGAGTTTCCAAGCAATACATTTTCTAGAGTAGAGATCAAGTATAGCGCAGAGATAGACATGTTTCTTATATCCGATAGAAATATAGGTGAAGTCTGTTGTCCATACTTGATTTGGTTGGTCAGGATTAAATTCTTGCTTGAGTAAGTTCTGAGGGTACGTTTTTTGAACTTCTTTAAGTGAGCGTTTTGGCTTAACGGTTGCCATTTTAGGGAGCGCCATATTCTTCATGAGACGGTAAATTCTTCCTTCAGAGATTTTTGTATCATAGTCTCTTTGAAGAATGACCTTGATAGACTTCACACCAAGTCTTTTGTTTGCTTTGGTATAAATTTGAAGTATTTGTTTTCTATAAATTTGATTATCCAGTTCTCTTTTTGAGGGCTTATGTTTTAAAAATTTATAGTAAGTAGAACGATTGACATGTAAAACACGACACAAGGTTGTTGTGGCGTGTTCAAAGCGTAACCGATAGACAGCGAGGAGTCTTACTTTAAGTTTTGCATGAATATGGCACTTGCTTTTTTTAAGATGAGGTTCTCCTCTTCAAGCTGTGCATTACGTTTTTGTAGGTCTTGTATTTGTTTGGCAGTAAGTACAGAATTATCTTCGAGTTTAACTTGAGAATACTGTTTGATCCATTTAGAAAGTGCTGTTTGAGATACACCATAGTCTTTACAGAGTTCAGACTGAGTTTTTCCAGTTTGATAAAGATTGACAAGGGATTGTTTGAATTCTTCATCGTAGCGTTTAGATTTTGACATAGGATGTCCTTTCGTTTTCATGTCTTTTAAAACAGATTATAACACATAAAGTTCTGTCTACTTTTATAGTATACATCCAATTATTTGAATATTAGCAATAAAAGATGTTATGAATAAAACATAAGTTAACAAAATTTGTCATAGAATACCGATAATTAGGTAAAATAAAAAAGATGAATACTGAGTATAATTTTTAGGGAGAGTATGGAATGGCAGAAGCAAAGTTTGAAGAGGCTCTAATCAAAAAGCTAGAAGCAGAAGGGTGGACATATCGTAAAGATTTATCTAATGTACCGATTAAGACGTTAGAAAGTCATTGGCGAGAAGTACTCGATGAAATTAATGCTTATAAATTAAACGGTAAACCTTTGTCTGATGTTGAATTTTCATTAGTGATACAAGAAGTTCAACGAATAAAAACACCTTATGATGCTCAGCTTCTTTTAGTTGGTGCAGGGGGAGTTGGATCTATTCCAATTACAAGAGATGATGGTTCAAACTTAGAAGTAGAAATTTTTTATGAAGATGATGTTGCTGGTGGTCGATCACGATATGAAGTAGTAAATCAAGTAATTTTTGATGATTTACCTCAAGGTCTAACAACTAAAAGAATCATAGATGTAGCTCTCCTAATCAATGGCATTCCTGTTGCACACATTGAAGAAAAAGATGAACACTTACAAAATCAGTGGGGAGCTTTTGAACAATTAAAAGGGTATCATGGTGATGGTTTGTACGAAGGATTATTTGCTTTTGTGCAAGTTCAATTTATCATGAGTCAGCATTCGGCCAATTATTTTGCTCGTCCAAATAGTCTTGAAAATTATAATAAAACCTTTGTCTTTGGTTGGCGAGATGAGAATCAGAAGGATATTACGGATGCATTTGTCTTTACGCATCAGGTATTAGGCATCCCAGCGCTTCATCGCTTAGTGACTGTGAACATGATTCCAGATGCATCTAATAGTAATTTAATGGTGATGCGAAGCTATCAAATTCAAGCAACACGGGCCATTTTGCAAAGAATGAAAGAAATGGAAAGTAATGACCTTATTCAAAAAGAAGGAGGCTATATTTGGCATACAACAGGTTCTGGGAAAACTGTTACTTCTTTTAAAGTTGCGCAATTACTTGCATCAGCTCCTAAGGTAAGAAATGTTCTGTTTATCGTTGACCGTGTTGATTTGGTGGACCAAACTTTAGAAAACTTTAAAGACTTTGCTTATATTCAATTTAAAAATAGAATAAAAAAAGTTAACGGTAGAGAACTAGCACGTGAGTTAAAACGCAAAGGTTCTTCACAAATTTTATTAATTTCTGTTCAAGGATTAACACAAGCAGTAAAAAATGGGTTAAAGAATGCTGATCGAAATGTCATTATTATGGATGAAGCACATAGAAGTGCTAATGGAGAATCAGTTCAGCTTATTAAAAAAGCTTTTCAAAAAACGACTTGGTTTGGTTTTACGGGTACTCCTAATTTTTATAGTGACGATGTCAACGATGTTCAAACAACTCGAGATATTTCCACACACGATATTTTTGGCAAGAGGCTTCATACATATACCATCAAAGATGCGATTGGAGATGGTAATGTTTTAGGGTTTGATATCACTTACTTTAATCCTACAATTGTAATTGAACATCCTGAAGAAAATTATTCGGAACAAGACTATGAAAAAGAAGTTTATCAAAGTCATGTTTATCGTGAACAAGTTGTAAAAGATATTTTGGATAATTGGGATAAGACATCAAGTGGAGCTTTGACTGCTGGGAAGCGTGAAAAAAATGTTTTCCAAGCTATGTTAGCTGTTTCAGGAAAACAAGCTGTAGTCCATTACTATAATCTTTTCAAAGAAATGGCCCCTCATTTAAAAGTCGCAATGACTTTTTCACGTGATGAGAGCAATAAACCTGGAACTAAAGAACAAAACGAGGCCTTAAAAAAGGCAATAAAAGAGTATAGTGAACTCTTCAACGTTCCTAGTATTTTAAATGCAAAAGACCCTGCACGAGCTTATATGATTGATATTACCAAAAGACTGGCTCGTAAAAAACCTTATAATCAAGGTAAGGATGAAGAGCGTTTAGATTTGGTAATTGTTTCTGATCAGCTATTGACAGGTTTTGACTCAAAATTTATTAATACGATTTATATGGATAAGCAACTCAAAGAGGGGATGTTAATCCAAGCAATGTCTCGGACAAATCGAACTTTCAACTTGAATAGTAAACCTCATGGAAAAGTCCGGTTCTATCGTCAGGGCGAACAAATGAAGGCTTTTGTAGAAAATGCGCTTCGTATTTATACTCGTGGGGGGAATGATACCCTTCAAGAAGCAGATGAAGATTCTAAAAATGAGGGTGTTGAATCATTAGAAGACGACAATATTTTAGCAGAACCTCAAAGTCATCAAATCAAAAAATTAACGCCTGCTGTTCAAGAACTGAAAGTACTCGCTGGCGATGATTTTAGTCAAATTCCTCGTGGTGAAAAGAACTTGAAGAAGTTTGTAATGCTAGGATTAGAAACACAAAACAAAATTCAACGTTTGGTTCAACAAGGTTATGAATTAGGGACTGAAATTGATCTACTCGATTCTCAAGGAGAATCAACTGGTGAAAAAGTTCGCCTCGATATTTCTAGCTTTGAGGAGTTTGGAGCTTTGCAGGCTAGACTTAATGATGCAAGAGAAAAGTTACCAGAAAAAGAGCGCCCAGATCTTACTGAAATTAAAGTTGGTTTGGCTTTGTATGACCATGAAATTATTGACTATGATTGGTTGGTTGACCTCTTGAATCTCTTTATAGATAATAAAACACCTGAAAATAAAGCTACAATTGAAAAGCATATCTTGCCTATGGATGAAGCCAGCCAACAAGAGATTAAGGATATTATTGTAGATATTGAATCTGGAGAGATTAAACAACATTTTACGAAACAAAGCTTGGAAGAAACAAGAAAGAAAAACCGATCTGATCGACAAGAGTTAAAAATACGTCGATGGGCGGCAAATCAAAAAGTAAATGGCAATCGAATTGTAGAAGCTTTTGAACTATTTTTGCCAGGGCATAGTCTGTTAGACAATCCTAAATTATCAGAGATTGTTAAAATTATTGAAGAAGAGGAAGAATTAACCTTTTTCGGTGCTTCCGAATTTGAGACGGCATTAATGGACTTCTTCAATTCATTATAAAAAAGAATTATTAAAACTCGCAAGATGTAAGGAGCGAATAACATGGCGTTATCGAATGAACAAAAAAATAAAATGTGGGCCCTTTTGAATCAAACTAGAGGACAGATTGGGTTAACAGCATATAAAGATTATATTTTTGGTTTATTATTTTATAAATACTTATCAGAAAAGGCTACACGATGGCTTGACGATGTTTTACGAGGAGATACTTGGGAAAATGTTTATAGACAAGATCCCGCTAAAGCATTAGAGTATATGAAGCAGAAGTTAGGTTATGCTATCCAGCCTAACGAATTTTTTAAAGATTGGGAAACCGCAATTCATGAAGACCGATTTAATATCCCTATGATTTCGGATACATTCGGCCATTTTAATCAGCAAATTGCTTTTGAAGCTAAAGGAGATTTTGAAGGAATCTTTGATGGGATGCGCTTTGATAGTTCTGATTTAGGAAGTAATGCGCAAGCTCGAGCTAGTGTGATGATTTCTATGATTGAATTACTCTCTGCTCCTGAATTTGATTTTTCTACAGAGGGAGACACAGTCTCAGATATCTATGAGTATTTGTTGGAAAAATTTGCGACAGTGTTGGCTTCAGATATGGGGCAGTATTATACGCCCAAAGAAATTTCAGATGTCATGGCTCGTATTTTAACCTTTGGCAAAGAAAATGAAGAAAATTTCTCTATTTATGATCCAGCGGTAGGTTCAGCTTCACTCTTGTTAACAACAGCAAGCTATATGAAACATTCAGATCAGCGGGGGGCAATTAAATACTTTGGTCAAGAAAAAGATGCCACACCTTATCGCCTTGCTCGAATGAATTTAATGATGCATAACATTGAATACAATGATATTCAGGTTAATCATGGGGATACTCTAGAAAGCGACTGGCCAGATGGAGTGATTGAAGGTAAAGATACTCCTCGAATGTTTGATGCAGTTATGGCCAATCCACCTTATTCAGCCCATTGGAATAATAAAGACCGGGAAGATGATCCTAGATTCCGTGAATATGGAATTGCACCAAAAACAAAAGCGGACTATTCTTTCTTATTGCACTGTTTATATCACACTAAAGACAGCGGGCGAGTAGCAATAATTCTTCCGCATGGTGTTTTGTTTAGGGGAGCAGCAGAAGGACGTATCCGAAAAGCTTTGATTGACAAACATCAAATTGAAGCAGTTATTGGTTTTCCGGATAAACTTTTTTTGAATACTGGAATTCCAGTATGTGTCTTAATCCTTAAGAAGAATCGTTCTAACTCTGATATTCTATTTGTGGATGCAAGTAAAGACTTTGAGAAGCTGAAAAATCAAAAGAAACTACGTCCTGAAGATATTGAGAAGATTACAGATACGGTAATTCATCGAAAAGAAATTGAAAAATATAGTCACTTAGCAACTCTTGATGAAATTATCGAGAACGATTATAACTTAAATATTCCTCGCTATGTGGATACGTTTGAAGAAGAACCAGAAATAGATTTAGACCGTGTTAAAAAAGACTTACAAGCAATTGATCAAGAAATAGCAGAAGCGAATAAACAACTTCAAGCCTATTTTGATGAGTTAGGGGTGTAGTGATGACAAATAAACACAAAAAAGTTCCTGAATTGAGGTTCAAAGGATTTACGGATGAGTGGAAACTATGTGCGTTGGGAGAGCTATCTAGTTTGCGTGGTGGTTTTGCATTTAGTAGTGAGAAGTTTCGAGCTAAGGGTGTTCCTATAGTACGAATTTCTAATATTTTACCTACTGGAGAAATTGGTGGAGATTATGTCTTTTATGACGAAGAAGTAAAGGACGAAAATTACTTGTTACCAAATAAGGCTGCAGTATTAGCCATGTCAGGGGCGACAACAGGTAAAGTTTCAATTCTTGATAATCCCCAAAACAAAAAGATCTATCAAAATCAACGTGTTGGTTATTTCACGAAAAAAGACAGTACAGATTATGGATTTGTTTCGACACTTGTACGTTCTCACTTATTCATTAATCAGCTTAATTCTGTTTTAGTTGCAGGAGCTCAACCGAATGTATCTTCAAGAGATATTGATTCTTTTGAATTTAAAGTTCCTATGCAGAATAAGGAACAACAGAAAATCGGCTTATTCTTCGCTAATCTAGACCATCTTATCACCCTTCATCAGCGTAAGTTAGATTTGTTAAAGGAGCAGAAAAAGGGATTCTTGCAAAAGATGTTTCCTAAAAATGGTGAGACAGTTCCTGAATTGAGGTTTGAGGGATTTACTGACGCTTGGGAACAGTGTGCGGCAACTGATATTTTCTCAGCAGTTTCAGATAAGGGATATTCAGACTTACCAGTTTTGTCTGCTTCACAAGAACTTGGAATGATTAGACGGAACGAAATAGGAATTGATATTAAGTATGATGAGAAAAGTACGAAAAACTATAAGCGGGTAAAACCAGGTCAGTTTGTAATTCATCTTCGTTCATTCCAAGGAGGTTTCGCTTGGTCAGAAGTGGAGGGTATAACATCGCCAGCGTACACGATTTTGGACTTTAAAGAACCAGAAAAACAAGTGTCGAAGTTTTGGAAAGAAGTATTAACTAGTTCAACCTTTATTAAGCGATTAGAAACTGTTACTTATGGTATTCGTGATGGTCGAAGTATTAGTTATACTGATTTTTCAACCTTAAAATTTAGTTTGCCAAGTGTGAAAGAGCAAATCAAAATTGGCTCGTTTTTCCAACAACTAGACAATAACATCACCATTCAACAGCGTAAGTTAGATTTATTGAAAGAGCAGAAAAAAGGATTTTTGCAAAAAATGTTTGTCTGATTTTGAAATAATAAGTTTACTAATATTTCTTTAATTAAATGATGAAGCAAACAATGGATAAATAATGATTAAAAAAGCCAAACTGTACTTTGACAAGAGATTATTATTTCGTTTTAAATTATACTGAAGAAACAAGTTGTATGGAGAATAATAATAAAAGAGCAGGATTACTATCTACTCTTTTATTATGCATATTTGTGATTAAGATTCAGACGCTGAAAGTGAAGTTATAAAGAAAGTAAATCGATTTCTTCAGTACCCTAAGTAGCAACTGCCTTTGCTTTGTTTTAATACGCCAAGCGTTCCATCCAAATACTTTCCTTCGGGTGTGGTATAGCCACGCCGATCATAAGTGATGCTTCACAATTTTATTAAGGAAATCAAGGTTCATAAATTGAGGAGAGCGAGTCAATTCAGCTTGGATGTATTTAAATTCAGCGGGATTACCATTCATTCGTGATTCACCTTTCACTCATAACGTAGCTGGGTATTTTTCATATAACTCTTTTTTGAGTTCATCAAAAGTGCAAAATGAAGTTACAATCAGTTTATTATTTTCAATTCTTTTTAGCTCAATTAGATCTTCGAAATCAGCTTTTTGACTATTATTTGTTTTAATAGCAAGAAGTGCTTCATATGTATCCCAGCATCTTTGGGGAAATTTTTCCAATACCTTTTACTAATAGGCAACTTCTAGCATGAACGATAAAGGTTTCTATAAAGCGATTAAATCGCTATCACTAAGGATGAAAATTAATTCAGAATAAACTTTAGATTTCTGGAGATCGGTATCTTCTGAACTGAATAATGGTTTATCTGAGAATGAGTATTCAGATAAACTAGTCATAGGTATGACTACTGAGGAAAGGGCTGAAGCTATTTTCAAAAAATATTGTTTTGTTTGATTTTAACAAGTTATTAGTCAAAATGATAATTAGTTATGATGCACAAAGTGAGAAAGGAGCATTCAATTGATGCTCCTTTTTGATGTAACACGTTTTCCCTAAATCATTAAAAAGCGAAACTTGTTATCAATTATTGTTTCAAATATTTGTTAGCGTATGTTTCAAGGATGACATCAATTACTGCAGCCTGAAAAACGCGACTGGTTGTGTCATAGTTATGATGGAAAGAGCGTGGCATTTGGGTGGTTAAGCTCATTTGCATACTGTGGTTCAGTGTGTTGTGGGCACTGTTAGTAATTGAAAGCAAGGTTGCACCAGTATGTGCGGTTTTTTTAGCACAATGAATTAAACTCATAGTTTCACCTGACTCAGAGATAAAAATAACTAAATCTCCCCGTTGCAACAAATTGGGTAAGAGGTCTAGCATATGACTTTCATAGACATAGACTGCATTACAATCCAGTTGATAGATGTGCTTTGCCATATATTCTGAAATGGGCTTGGTGAGTCCTAGTCCTACAATAAAAATATTTTTTGCATGATGGATTTTTTCTGCAAAATAATGAAATTTATCTGGTGAAATGGCTGGAAGAATCGTATTAAAGAAATGCTGATATTGTTGAACCAAGCCGTCGTTTTCAGCTTTATCCATTGTATTTAATAGATTTTTTATGGCGTATCGAAAATCACTAAAGCCTTCAAATCCTAGTTTTTGTGCTAAGCGGATAATTGTGGAGTTGGAAGAAGCGATATGTTCAGCAAGTTTGGATAAAGATAGAGTTGTAAGTAGTTCTGGACGATTGTCTAAGGAAGTAAAGGCGTATAACTCACCTTCAGTCAGTATGTCCATTTGATTTTGGTAATGATTAATTAAAATACCCATGATATTATTGTATCAAAAATGTTTTAGTTTGGATAATTATCCAGAAGATGGATAAGAAAACGCCTTCATTCATGTTAAGATGGATTTATTAAAAAATAGAGGTGAGAAAATGAACTTATCACAAGCGACTTCTAAGGATTTAATTTTCCTCAATCAGTCCTTTACAAGTAAATCAGAAATCTTTGAATTTGTAGCCGATACTTTTGAGAAACAGGGGATTGTCTCAAGTAGCGAGACGTTCAAGGCTGCACTTTATGAACGTGAAAACCACGGTGTTACAGGTTTTGAAAATGGTCTTGCCATTCCTCATGGTAAATCATCCAGCGTTCAAAAGGCACGATTTGTTTTGATTCGTCTGGCAGAGCCCTTGAGCAGTGAAGCCTATCCATCACTGGATCCAAGTAATCAGGTAGATACAGTGTTTGTCCTGGCTATACCTGAAAGTGAGGCAGGTAGTACGCATTTGACCCTCTTGGCTGATTTGGCAGGTAAGCTTGGCAACGCAGATTATTTGGCAAAAATCAAAGCTGCGACTTCAGAGACTGAAATTTTGAGATTACTGGACCATGAAGAAAAAACAGCAACAAACGTATCTTCTGAAAATAATGGCTTAATTCTTGGAATTACAGCCTGTGCGGCTGGTATTGCCCATACCTATATGGCGGCAGAAGCCATCAGTAAAAAAGCAGCTGAACTTGGTTATAGAGCAAAGATTGAAAAGCAAGGGGCGAATGGCATTGAAGATCGTATTACAACAGCTGATGTGAATCAGGCAGTAGGTGTTATCTTTGCCCATGATATTGCTCTGAAAGACATGCAGAGTTTTGCAAATTTACCTAAGGTGGATGTACCAGTAGCAGAACCCATCAAAAATGCAGGTCCTGTAGTTGATGAACTTCTTGAAAAAGCAAAAAACTTTGTAGCAGATGAAAATGTGGCTGTGTTCGAAGAAGCAGAAGAAAAAACTTCCTTCTTGAAGACTTTATCAGCATCAACAATGACAGGTATTTCATACATGATTCCATTGCTTGTGGCAGCTGGTCTCATGATTGGTATTTCGACATTGATTTGGACTTATGCTTTGGGGCTTCCAGCAGCTGATATCGCTTCGCCTGACTATCATACAGCAACAGGCTTAACCCTCTATACACACTATTTGAACTTGTTTGGTAGCATGTTACTCAAGTTTATTTATCCAATCTTTGGTATGTTTGCAGCTTATGCTATTGCAGATCGTACAGGCTTGATTGCAGGTTTCGCTGGTGGTCTTTTTGTAGGGGGATTACATTATACTTTCTTTAATATAACCGACGGCGGTATTCCATCAGGCTTCTTGGGTGCATTGGTTTTAGGACTTTTGGCAGGCTTTATTGTTAAATTTTTGAATACAAAAATAAAGGTTTCTAAAAACTTGCAAGCTATCAAACCAATGTTTTTGGTTCCTGGTATTTCTGTACTTGCCATTTTCATTCTAAATTATTTAATTGTTCAACCTGTGTTTGGTGGTTTGAATAATTTGATGACAGAATGGATCACAGCTATGTCAGGTTCAGGTCAGTTGGTATTAGCATCAATCATCGCTGCAGCAACTGCCTTTGACTTGGGTGGCCCGCTCAATAAAGCAGCAGGGGCTATCGCTATTGGTTTAGCAGCAGAGGAAATTTTCCCACTTACTGCGCGTGTCTTAGCGATTGTCATTCCACCGATTGGTCTTGGTTTATCAACGATTATTGACCGTTTTGTTGTTAAATGTCGTGTTTACCCTGAAGATTTACGTGTCGCTGGTGGGACATCTTTCTTACTTGGATTTATCGCTATTTCAGAAGGGGGCATACCATTTATGCTCCGTAATCCACTTATTACGATTCCAATTAACTTGATTGGAGCAGTTGCGGGAGCAGTTATTGCGACAGCGATGGGCGCTATCCAATGGTTGCCTTTACCAGCAGTTTGGGGCTGGCCTCTGGTAACCAACTTGCCAGCATATCTGGTTGGCTTAACTGTGGGTGTTTTGATCATTGCTTTCTTGAATATTTTTGTTCGTTATGCCTTGATTAAGCGTAAAGAAGCACGTGGCGAAGCAATTGGCTTTGACACAAGTCTTAATAAAAAATAAAAGAAAGGGGCGAGTCTAAATCGCCCTTTATTATAGGAAACTAAAATGAATAAACGTAAAGTAGTGGTGGTTCCACACAGTCACTGGGATCGAGAATGGTATTTTTCTTTAGAAGATTCAAATGTTATTCTATCTCAAAATATGAACTTTTTGCTGGACTATCTATCCCAGCATCAAGAATTTCCAACATATATCTTTGATGGTCAATACTCAATCATGTCAGATTTTTTGGAAAAAAATCCTGAAAAACGGCAATCGGCTCAGCAATTAATTACTGAAAAACGTCTGCAAATCGGTCCTTGGTATACACAATGCGATACATTACTTAATCAAACAGAATCTATAATCCGAAATATTTTGTTGGGGAAATCTGGTGCAGAAGAGCTGGGATATTCAATGAAAATAGGTTACCTACCTGATATTTTTGGTCAAAATTCCTATTTACCAAGTATATTTAAAGGCTTTGGTATTGAACAAGCTGTTTTGCAAAGAGGACTTTATAATGAACAAATTGAAGGAGATATGAACTTTATTTGGCAGTCTCCAAATGGAGACACAGTTGAAGCCAATAATATTTTCTTTGGTTATGGACCGGGTAAATTTTTGGCAAATAATCAAAAGTATTTAGAGCAGACCTTGCTGCCTATTTTAGATAAATTGGCTGATATGACACCAAATGAAGGACCAATTTTATTGCCAGCAGGTGGCGATCAAGTTTTGGTGCGCACACACTTTCCTAAAGTAGTCGCTGCCCTAAATCAGATGGATTTAGCTTATGAATTTGAATTGTCTGATTATGAAAATTTCATGGCAGCTTCAAATTTTAATCCTGAAAATATTGTCAAAGGAGAGCTAATAGCCAGCCAGAAATCACGGATTCACAATACAATTCGTTCACAACGTGTAGACATTAAACTATTGAACTCAAAAGTTGAAGAAAAAATCTATCAGCAACTTGAACCCTTGGGACTACTGACTACAAAATTGGGTGGGCAGTATCCACAATCATGGATAAATGCACTCTTAAAAGAGCTCTTTGATGTGCATTCCCATGATTCATTGGGAGGTTGCAACTCTGATGAAACCAATTTGGCTATCATACAACGCTTGAAGAAAATAGAGCGTACTGTAGATGGTTACATTAATATTATGAAAAAACAGATTGCCCGTGGCTTAGTTGACAATGATAATGCTGTAGTCGCCTTTAATCTCTTGCCAAAAGCAGTGAAGAAAAATCTAAATTTTGTTGTCTTCACAAGAAAACCTTCGGTCGCTTTAGTTGAAAATAATCAGTGCTTATCACAAACTGTTATCAAACAAGACTACATTTCAGGTGGTCGTCAAGTAAAAGTGACTGCAGAAGGTGAAAAAGAAGTTGAAATTCCTGGTTATTATAGGACTGAAATCTTAGCAACTATTACTTTTGAAGGTTTTGGGTATAAGCGTCTCGATATCGTTGAAGATGAAGTCCAGCAGCTTGAGAACTCACAAATAAGCAGTATTACTAATAATCACTACCAAATAACATACGATACTGGAAGAATTATATTGACTCGTTTGTCGGATGATCAAAGAAAGACGAATTGGTTTGATTTTGAAGACACCAATGATGTAGGAGACTCTTATGATTATTCTCCAGATGGTAACACGCCAGTATTTTCTAATGACTTCACACTCATTAAAACTGAAACATCAGCTTTAATCAGCCGAATGTTCTTGAAAAATACCCTCCGTGATCAAGAGATTTTGACAACTTTAACCCTAGAAGCAGACTCAAATCTGATAAAAATAGAACACCACATTAACAATAAATTGAAAGATCATCGGGTACGCGTGCGTTTTCATGGTGAAACTCAAGCAGGCGCCAGTTACGCTGACCAAGGTTATAGTCTGCAAAAACGATTAAATATTAATTCACATCTGGATACTTGGCGAGAGGAAAAATTTGCGGAAAGTCCGCAAGCTATTTATCCTTTAGAGCGTTTTGTAGCCGTTCCTGAAACTGACGGAAGTGTAAGCCTATATACTAAAGGCTTGAAAGAATATGAAGCAACGAGTGAAAGTTTGAATCTTACTTTATTCCGTTCTGTTGGTCTTTTGGGGCGTGATGATTTATCTTGGCGCCCAGGTCGTGCATCTGGTATTAATAATAAAGTGGTTGAAACCCCAGATGCACAAATGCAAGGAGATTTAGTATTTTCATATGCCTATAAGTGGGCCGAAAAAATGGATGTTTTAGAAGATTACGAAAGCGCAGAAGAATTTGCTAGCTATCAATTGACTTACCATCTTCAAACATTGAATAGTTTTGAAGAACGATTAGAGCGCTTTGAGCTGCCACAACCAGAAAGTATGACAAATTTCCCAGCTGATATGACCCTATTAACTCTGCCGTCACATGTATTTGTAAGTAGCATGAAGAAAGCGGAGCAGAATGAATATGGAATAATAAGAGTTTTTAATCCTCAGAAACAAAAGGTTAGCTTAGGGGAAGTTTATCACACCATATCTTTGGAAGAAGCACCTGCTTCGGAATGCTCGGAAATTCAACCCCAAAGTTTCGAAAATTTATATGTAAAACTTTTCTTCAAATAAAAAGTGAAACTTTATTTATTAAAACTTACAGCGAAATACTGTTCTTTTGGAAGATTAAATTTATTAGATCTAGTCTTTAAGGAAACAGTGTTTTTTCTAACACAAAAATGTGTACAAAAACAAGTCTTGTAGTTAATAGTCAAAACACTGTAACTCTATTGAAATGTAAGCGCATTTTTGATAAAAATAGAGTATAAAAAGAAGCCAAGAAGCTGGTTTTAAAATAAAGGAGTAATTCATAATGTTTGGAGCAAGAAAAAAACACCTGAACTCTCATCCAATATGTGCCCCATTTTCAGGACGAGTTGTTAATTTAGAAAGTGTGCCTGACGAGACATTCTCTCGAAAGTTGCTTGGAGATGGCTTTGCTATTGAACCGAGCAGCGAAAAAATTGTCAGTCCAGTGACGGGAGTTGTTACAGTACAACAGAACCATGCTATTGGTATACTTGCGGATAACGGTCTCGAAATCCTTATTCATATCGGTATTGATACAGTCAAACTTCAAGGTCATCCCTTCACAATAAGTGTTAAAGAAGGAGAAAAAATTAAGGTAGGGCAAATTCTTGGAACCGTTGACTGGGAACAGATAGAGTCAGCAAATGTTCCAAAAACTACGATGGTCCTTATCACTAACACGAGTGAAAAATTAGAAAAAATTGCCTTAACAAAAGGTCAGGCGGAGGCTGGCAAACCTGTTGCGCAAGTTGAAATAAAAGAGAAAGAGATAAAAAATCAAAAAGAAAGTCCAGTAAAAGGTTATCTCCAAAAATTAGGTAAATCACTCATGATGCCTATTTCCATCATTGCAGCAGCTGGTATCTTTCTTGGATTAGCATCAGTCCTTCAGAATCCCGCAATTGTGGGAGAAAACTTCGTCAATCTCTTAGCTGTTCAAAATTCTATAGGTTTTATTAAGGCTATTGTCGCAGCACTTTTTGGGAATCTTCCTATATTATTTGCAATATCAGTAACCATCGGTTTGGCAAAAACAGAAAAAGCCAATGCAGCTTTTTCAGCAGTCATTGGTTTCCTCTTGATGCATGTTACGATTAGTTATTTCCTTAATCTTCGAGGTATTAATGTTACTACAGCAAGCATAGAGGCTTTACAAGAGGCTGGGAAATCAGTCGTTCAAGCAACTAAACAAGCTTCTCTTTACGAGAGTGTTCTCGGTATTTTTACTTATCGGATGAATGTTTTTGGAGGTGTAGTTTCAGGGATTCTCACTGCTTGGGTTCACAATCGCTTTTATAAAACAGAATTACCAGTTTTCATTTCGTTCTTTGGTGGCAAGCGTTTGGTTCCAATCATGACAACCATTTTTTCTCCAATTTTAGGAGCTTTCCTATTCTTCATTTGGCCGTTTCTTGGTGCTGGAATCGAAAACATAGGAAATGTAATCGCGAATGCGGGACTATTGGGGACATTCCTTTTTGGCTCATTAGAACGTCTTTTAGTACCCACAGGTCTCCACCATATCTTAAATCAACTTGTTCGCTTTACGCCGATTGGAGGAGTGGCAACTATTGATGGGGAACAGTTTGTTGGAGCGCTTAACATTTTCAATGAACAACTCGCTTTGGCTACTCCAGATATGGATATTATGCGTAGTGCAACGAAGTTGCTTTCACAAGGTAAGATTCCTTTCATGGTTTTTGGTTTACCAGCTGCTGCACTCGCGATGTATCATACTGCAGCACCAGAGAATAAAACAAAGGTAAAAGGATTTCTCTTTGCTGCAGCTCTTGCAACATTCATGACAGGAATTACTGAACCATTAGAGTTTTCATTTATCTTTTTGTCTCCGATTCTTTTCGTTTTCCATGCGCTTATGGCCGGCTTTTCTTTCATGTTTACAAATCTACTTGGCGTTTCTATCGGGAATGTACAGGGAGGGTTTATCGATCTTGGAGTCTTTGGTATCTTACGCGGCGTAGAAACACGATGGTTCTTTGAAGTGTTACTCGGTGCAATCTATGCTCCAGCTTATTATTTTGTTTTCAAAAAAGTTATTCTTTGGAAAAATTTAAAAACACCAGGTCGTGAACTCGAACTGGATGCAAGAGATGTAAGTGAAGTTAAAGTTTCGCAGTCAAATAATCTGGGACAGGCTATTGTAGCAGCACTTGGTGGGGGTGGAAATATTGAAGCTATTGATAACTGCTTTACTCGATTACGCATGGTGCTTAAAGATAGCGAAAAAATTGATGAAGCAGCTCTTAAAACGACTGGAGCTGCAGGAGTCATTAAACTTGATAAGAGTAATGTTCAAGTGGTTTATGGCCCACAAGTTGAAGGAATCGCACTCAAAGTTAAAGAAGCCTCTGGGAAAGCTGAGGAGTAAAGAGTTTATACTACTCTTCATCGTAAGTTTTCAAATATTCGCTAAAAATAAGACTTACCAAATAGGTAAAAGACAAACGGCTAGCCATATCAATGCCATTAACAAGTGTTGAATCTGTCATAGCATAAAGCTGTATATCGGAAATTTTAGATAAGCTATTTTGTGAAAAACCTGTAATAGAAATGACTTTTGCTAAATTTGTTTTAGCAATAGTTGCAGGCACCAAAATATTTTCGGGTTCACCAGAAACCGAAAAGCTTATCAGTAAATCATTTTTATCAAGTTTCTTTGCGGCGTAACGAACCATATGCGGGTCTAAAAAAAGTTGAGAATTTTTCCCTAGAATTTTTAAATAATAATGAAACTCTTCAGCAGGAAAGCGTGAAAGACCAACACCATCCACTAAAATTTTATCTGAAGCATGAATGAGTGCTAACACTTGGAGAAGTACTTCTTGATTGAGAAGTTGCTTGGTTTTAATGATTTGTTCATCTAAACTTGTTGTTTCGAGAACAGTTTCACCCTCTTGGTTAGCAATATTCAGTGCCTCTTTAAAATTCGTATAACCTGTAAAACCTAATTTTTTAACAAGGCGTGTAATTGTGTTTGGGCTTGTATAATGCTTGGCCGCAATTTCCCTAACCGTTAAATCTTTTAGATTGGCTTGTAATTCAAGCAAATCTTTTAAAATTTCTTCTTCAAGAGCATTCAACTTACTACGGTTTGTTCTTAAGATATCATAAAAATACATAAAAGGACCTCAATCATGAAACAGATAGAAAAAATTAATCAGAAACTTTCTGAAATTTACACTGGTGAGACTTTAGGAGAAGCGCAAATAGCTTTTGAAAGTCTCATGAAAGAATATTATAACAAAAACTTTGCGCAACGGAAAACGCTATCAGAAGAAAATATCTACCTTATCACCTATGGTGATGCTTTTACTGACGGAAACCGTGAAGGGCTGGCTGTCCTGAAAGATGTTGTCGATGAAAAATTGGCAGAAAGCGTAACGGATATCCACCTGTTACCCATGTTTCCTTACACCAGTGACGATGGCTTTTCAGTAACTGACTATGAAAAAATTAACCCTCAGCTGGGCGATTGGTCCGATATTGAAAAACTATCTGAAAATTATCGTTTAATGTTTGATTTTGTCGCGAATCATATGTCAAAATCAAGTGATTGGTTTAAGAAGTTTTTATCTGATGATCCAGAATTTTCCGAGGCGTTTGTTGAGTTTGAAAATGATTTTGATACTTCAAATGTAACACGACCACGTGTTTCTCCCTTGTTCCATACCTATTCTAACAACAAAAAGGTATGGACCACGTTTTCAGAGGACCAAGTTGATGTAAATCCTAGAAATGTTAAAATGATTGTACGTCTGACAAAAGTCTTATTGGACTATGCGATTAAAGGTGCAACAAGTGTACGCCTGGATGCAATTGGTTTTCTATGGAAAGAATCTGGAACAACTTGTATGCACCTTCCCCAAACGCATTCAATTATTCAACTCTGGCGTATTTTATTAGAAGAATTAGCGCCAAATACACAAATTATAACAGAAACTAATGTGCCACATGCTGACAATATTTCTTACTTTGGCAATGGAAATAATGAAGCGCAACAAGTTTACCAATTTCCATTGCCCCCATTAGTCTTACATACATTTATCACAGGTAATAGTGAAAGATTGAGGAACTGGGCCGCCGGTATCAATCGTGTAAGTGAGACAGCAACATATTTTAATTTCTTAGCCAGCCATGACGGGATTGGTTTACGTCCTACGGAAGGTATATTGAGTGATGCTGAACGTCAAAATCTGGTAGAACGTGTCTTGGAAAATGGTGGGCGTGTGTCCTATAAAAATAATCCAGATGGTTCAAAGTCAGTTTATGAAATGAATATAAATTATTCCGAGGCTCTGAAAACGCTAGGGCAAGAAGAACTTACAACGAAAAAAATGCTTGCGGCTCATCATATTTTACTTTCTATTATCGGTGTTCCTGCCATTTATTACCATTCTATCTTTGGTTCGAAAAATGATTATGTAGGACTAAAGAATTCAGGTATTAATCGTCGAATCAATCGTGAAAAGTTAGACATGCCCAAACTTTTTGAAGAGTTGGAATCTAATGACTATCGCCAAACAATTTATCATGGAATTCAAAAGATGATTGCTGTTCGAAAGAAAGAAGTTGCTTTTAACCCCTATGGAACTCAAGAAACGCTTGACTTGGGGAATGGATTATTTGGCTTACTAAGAGAATTTGAAGGACATAAAGTATATGCAGTAACGAATGTAACAAATGAAGTACAAAGTTTGGGAGGAATCTCGGGATTTGATTTGATTTCTGGACGAGAAATTACAAATCTCCAAGCTTATGATGTAGCTTGGATTAAGAAAGTATAGGTAAAAGTTTGAAAATTATCGCAACAGACATGGACGGCACCTTTTTAAGGGAAGATAAGACTTATGATACCACTCGTTTTAAAAAAATTTTTGAGGAGCTACAAAAGAAAAAAATACATTTTGTCATTGCAAGTGGAAACCAATATCTACGTCTTCGAGAATATTTTGAAGATATAGCAGATAAACTCATTTATATTGCAGAAAACGGAGCACAAGTTTGGGTGGGAAGTAAACAAATCGCTTCACATAGTTTACCTCCAAATCTAGTGAGCCAAGTTGTTTATTCTATTTTAAATCATCCTAAAATGTCGGGAGATAAGGTATTATTATCGGGTAAAAAAGGAGCTTACGTATTAAACTCTGCCGAAAAGTCTTACAAAGAAAAAATGCACAACTTTTATAGAAATATAAAAGTTGTAAATGATTTCTATAGTGTTGACGATGAAATTATCAAAATAACAATGAATTTTGAGCATGAAGATGTGAAAGAATTAGAAACTTTTCTGAATGCCTTTCCTGAAGTCCGCGCAACTACAAGCGGTTTTCAATCTATTGATGTTGTTTGTTCTGGAATTTCGAAAGAAAGTGGTATAAATGTCTTATGTTCATATTTTCAAGTATCTGCTGATGAAATTGTGGCGTTTGGAGATAATCTAAATGATTTGGAGATGCTTAAGGCCGTTGGTCAAGCTTATGCAACGAAAAATGCAGTTGAAGATATAAAGAATATTGCTTTAGAAGTTGTTCCGTCATGTGAAGAACAAGGTGTTTTGCTTAAAATAGAGAAGTTACTAGGAGGAAAAAAATATGAAAGTAGTAGTAGCGATAGATTCTTTCAAGGGATCAGCCACGAGTGCTGAGTTGAATCAGGCAGTAAAAACTGCGATTTTATCTACATTTCCCAAAATCAAGGTTGCGAGGTTTGAAATTGCTGATGGGGGCGAAGGGAGTGTGTCCGCTCTTCAATCTGGTTTAGAGGGAAAACTTATTAATGTTAAAACGGTTAATTTAATGCAACGTCCCATGCAAGCCTCCTATTTACTAATGGATGAGCGTCTGGCTGTAATTGAGGCAGCTAAGGTGGTCGGTATCGATAAAATAAAACCAAATGAAAAGACAATCCAAGAAGCCACAACTTTCGGACTTGGTGCCTTATTTCTTGATGCTAAAAAAAGAGGAGCGACTGAGATTATTCTAAGCCTGGGAGGGAGTGGCACCTCTGATGGTGGGTTGGGCCTTTTGGAAGCTTTAGAAGCTGAAGATTTTTCGGCGATAAAAATTACAGGCTTAGCAGATGTTACTAATGTTTATGCTGGCGCTGAAGGATATGCCAAAGTTTTTGGAAAGCAAAAAGGCGGGACAGCAGAAATTCTGGAACAACAGGATAGATCTGCGCAAGCTTTTGTCCAAAAGATAAAAAAAGAGAGAAAGATTGATTTACAAAAGATTCCAGGGACAGGTGCAGCTGGTGGTTTAGGTGGTGCTCTTATCCTACTAGGGGGTACACTTGAGCCTGGATTTAATAAAATAGCTGAGCTTTTAAAGATTGAAGAAGCAATCAAAACGGCAGATTTGATTATTACAGGCGAAGGGCAGATGGATTTCCAAACAGCCAAGGGCAAAGTTCCGTTTGGAATGGCAAAGCTGGGAGCGAAATATCATGTCCCTACAATCGCTTTTTGTGGCAGTTTATCGGAGGATTTAGGAGAGATGAATCAGGTCTTATTGGCAAGTTATAGCATTCAGAGAAAGGTGCTTCCTTTAGCAAAAGCAATGGAAAACGAAGTAACGCTAAAAAACATTGAAGTATTAACGAAAAATGTCCTGAAAACATGGTGTTCTGGACAAAATGATTGTCAATAAAGACTTGTGGCACTGAATTTTGGTCATGTTTGAATAAAACTCGCTTCAGTACGAATCATTGATTTGTATGTCAGCACTTGTGTTATAATAACACTATAAAAAAGGAGAAATTATGGATTTAAATAACCTTGTAGATAAAGCAAAAGATTTGGCTTCAAACGTGCCAGAGGATATGAAGCAAAAAGCAGAAGAAGTTATTGATGAGCAAGTGGATAAATATACTCCAGAAAATATGAAAGAACAAGCTCAAGGGCTCGTAGATGGCTTAAAAGGCAAACTCGGTCTATAATTCTGAAGTGCACGTAAACGTTCCTTATTTTAAAGAACGTTTTTTTCGTATTGAGAAATTATGTAAGAGTGAGGTACTCTATTTTCTATTGGACATTATTTCTGTGAAATGGGATAATATAACTAATGATTACCGATATGAATAGGCTCAATCAAGAGCTGATAAAATTTTATAAAAAAGCTGATGTTCCTCAACATCTTGCAGATGCTGTGACTTACTCACTTGCTGCAGGAGGTAAAAGAATTCGTCCACTTTTGTTTCTGAAGATGTTAGAATCACTAGGAGTTACACTTGAAACAGCACATTATCAAGTGGCGACAACTGTTGAGATGATTCATGCGGGCAGCTTGATTCATGATGATCTACCCGCTATGGATAATGATGATTACCGCCGAGGTCAGCTCACCAATCATAAAAAGTTTGATGAAGCAACAGCGATATTGGCGGGAGATGCGCTCTTTTTAGATCCCTACTATCTATTGGCTACTGCTTCTTTACCAGCTGCAATGGTTGTTTCCTTAGTCAAAGAACTTTCTTTTGCAAGCGGTGCTTTGGGCATGGTTGCTGGACAAATTTTAGATATGGATGGCGAAGGAAAAACATTATCTTTAGAGCAAGTAAAGAAAATTCATCATTTGAAAACAGGAAGAATGTTAACCTTTCCTTTTGTTGCTGCTGGAATTATTGCTGAACAGTCTGAAGCAGTAATCGCAAAACTAAGAGAAATTGGTCAAAATCTAGGCTTAGCTTTCCAAATACGTGACGATATTATTGATGTTACGGGAACATTTGAAGAAATAGGAAAAACGCCTGGAAAGGACCAAGCAGAAGAAAAGTCAACCTATGTGGCCTTACTCGGATTAAAAGGAGCTCAAGAAGCTTTAGAAGAATTATTAACGGCTGTGAAAAGTGATTTGGCACAAATAACTTCAAGTGCTGAAATTGTCGAAATTATAGAAAGTTTAGAAATAAAATGAAAGAAAGAGTAGATGTTTTAGCAGCAAATCAAGGCTTGTTCGAAACGCGAGAACAAGCAAAACGGGGAGTTATGGCTGGTTTAGTAGTAGATGCCAAGTCAGGGGAACGCTTTGACAAACCAGGACAAAAGATAGAAGAAGCAACAGAACTAAGACTCAAAGGTGAAAAACTTAAATATGTGAGTCGCGGTGGCTTGAAATTAGAAAAAGCTCTTTTAGAGTTTGGACTTTCTGTGGAAAATAAAACTTGCTTGGATATTGGAGCTTCAACTGGTGGTTTTACAGATGTTATGCTACAAAACGGCGCCAAACGTGTCTATGCCCTCGATGTCGGGACAAACCAACTGGCATGGAAACTTCGTAAAGACGAGCGTGTGGTTGTTATGGAACAGTTTAACTTCCGCAAGGCTGTCTTAGATGATTTTACGCAAGGACAACCTGAGTTTACTTCGATTGATGTGAGCTTTATCTCACTTGACTTGATTTTACCGCCTTTGTTTGATATTTTAGCTCAAGATGGTGATGTGGCTGCCTTGATCAAGCCACAGTTTGAAGCTGGTCGTGAGCAAGTGGGGAAAAATGGTATCATTAAAGATCCAAAGGTTCATAAGCAAACGATTGACAAAGTGATTCAAAAAGCTTTGAGTACTGGATTTTCAGTCAAAAATCTCACCTTTTCACCAATTAAAGGTGGCGCAGGAAATGTTGAATTTCTAGTACACTTAAAAAAAGAAGAGACAGCTACAGTGGCGCCTCTTGTTGATATTGAAGCTGTACTCCAAACAGAAAAGGAAACATTAGTATGAGAAGAGAAGAACGCCTTGATTTTATTTCAAGACTCATCACAACTAAAGAAGTACAAACACAAGATGAGCTTGTCCAAGAGCTTTTGGCTAATGATATTGATGTGACACAAGCCACAGTCTCTCGTGATATTAAGTCACTTGCCCTAATTAAAATTCCTGGAAGTCGTGGGGGTTATCGTTACGCATTGCCCCAACAACATGATGAAGAACAAAAGGACCTGCTGCATAATGAGTTAGCCAATGAGGCCATCTTAGAATTGAAGATGCACGATAATATGATTTCAATCACTGCTAAACCAGGGACGACCAGTGTGATTAAAAAAAGCCTCATCAATCGTTACAATAAGAAGATTTTTTCTATTATGACGGACGATGATAGTATTTTGATTATTTGTGAAACAAGACGGCAAGCAAATACCGTTTATGACGAATTAAGTTTATAAAAGGAAAAAGTATGCTACAAGAAATTTCTATCAAGAACTTTGCGATTATCGAAGAGATTCATCTTTCTTTTGAAAGTGGGATGACCATTTTGACTGGGGAGACAGGGGCTGGTAAGTCAATCATTATTGATGCTATGGGACTTTTACTCGGTGGACGGAGTTCCAGTGATTTTGTCCGTACAGGTAAGGATAAGGCCGAAATTGAAGGTCTATTTTTTGCAGGGAAAAATGCAGAGCTGGATCAAAAGTTAGAAAACTTGGGCCTTGAAAGAAGTACTGAACTCATTTTACGACGTGACATTTTTGCTAATGGGCGCTCTGTTTGTCGGGTGAATGGGCAAATGGTAAATCTGACTACCTTACGTGAAATCGGCGAGCTTTTAGTTGATATTCACGGGCAACATGACAATCAAGAATTGATGAATGCTAAACATCATCTTCGACTTCTTGATGAGTTTGGTGATGAAAATTTTGAACAAATTAAGGCAGAATACCAAGTTAAGTTTGAGCATTATAAAAAAATTCGTCAAGCACTTGAAACACGTCAAAAGAACGAACAAGAATTTGCCCAACGTATCGAAATCTTGCAGTTTCAAGTTGAAGAAATTGAAGCAGCCGAGATTGATCTAAAAGAAGATGAGCAATTGCAGATTCGCCGTGATAAGCTGAACAACGCTAAAAATATAGCAGATGCTTTAAATACAGCCTATTTGGCTTTAGACGATGAAGAGGGTGATTTTTCAAGTCTGAGCGGAATACGTACAGCCATGGCAGAACTCGAAAATGTTGCAGAATTTGATCAAGATTACCAAGATTTGTCTGATAAAACGATGGATGCTTATTACTTGCTTGAGGAAGTTTCAACCAAGTTATCAACAGCAATTGAAGGTATAGAGTTTAATCCCACAGAACTTTTACAAATCGAAGAGAGAATTCTCACCTTGAATACCTTACGTAAAAAATATGGTCCAGAACTTTCTGACGTATTGAAAACCTTGGAAAAAATCCAACTTGAACTCTCAGATTTGATGGGTGGAACTGAAAATAGTGAGAGCCTTGAAGAAGCACTGAAAGAAGCGCAAGCAGAATTACTAATTGCAAGTGAACATCTTAACACAGCACGTCATGCAATCGCGAAAGAATTAGAGACAGATATTAAAAAGGAACTTGCTGATTTGTATATGGAAAAAGCTGATTTTTCTGTACAGTTTGAGAGTGGGAAATTCTCAAGCAAGGGTAATGAACAAGTAGAGTTTTATATTCAAACTAATCCAGGTGAGGGGTTCAAACCCTTGGCCAAAACGGCTTCAGGAGGCGAACTTTCACGCTTGATGCTTGCTATTAAATCAAGTTTTTCAAGACGTGAAAATAAAACATCGATTGTGTTCGATGAGGTTGATACAGGTGTATCTGGACGAGTAGCCCAAGCTATTGCTCAAAAAATTTATAAAATCGCTCAAGCAGGTCAAGTTTTAGCTATCTCACATTTACCACAGGTGGTGGCTATTGCGGATACACAATTTTATATTGAAAAGGCGTCGACAGATGATGTCACTACTTCAACAGTAAGAAAATTGAAACTGGAAGAGCGAGTTGAAGAAGTAGCAAAAATGTTAGCTGGAGATGACATAACAGTAGAAGCTCTCGCGCAAGCAAAACGATTATTAATGAAATGAGGAGATTATGTTTAATTTGAAAGAGTTCAAACAATCCTATCAAAAATTTTGGTTAGGCTATATTTCTTTTAAAGAAAGAACCAGTCGAAAAGACTATTGGCTCGCAATGTTAGGCCATATTTTAGTGACAGTTGTCCTACTTGCCTTTGCCACTTTGTTCCATCTTTTATCAAGTGATGTTTTACCAGATTTGTGGTCTGTATTTTCATATTTTTTCATTGCTTTATGGATATGTTATGGTCTAGTGGCTTTCTGCCCTTTCTTGGCTATAGCCGTACGTCGCTTACGCGATGTTAGTCTTCCTTGGGAATTGATTTTTGTAATTCTAGCTCCTTTTGGTGGTTTCTTCGGTATTCTTATTTTGAATGCTCTGCCTGGTGCTCAAGCTGCAGCGGACTTACCAGAATTTTCAGCACCAACTTATGGGCCAGCACGGATAGAAGAAAATGGTAAAGAGAACTTTTTGCAAGCGATCAAAAACTATTTTCTCGGTTATGTTTCCTTCAGAGGAAGAACAAGTCGCCTAAGTTTTTGGTTTGTTCAACTGATATTTGCTCTGGTATTTGCAGTGCTAGGAGTAATGTTTGTGGGGATTCATTTCTTTGAAAACATCCTCTTCGGAGGTGCATTTATTGCGACCTGGATGATGCTTGCCTTACTCTTTCTTATCGCAGTCGGCTTCTTGTTACCCACACTTGCATTATTTACACGTCGCTTACGCGATGCTGGCTTATCCAATTATGGGATTGGATTAATCTTTTTTGTAGCTTTGTCTTTGTTCTTATTGAGCAATATAAGCCACGCTGTAGATGCTGTTAGCTTTGGAATTCATGATTTTTCATTGCTCAATTATCTTCTCTTCCTTGCTGACTTTGTCTTCATTATTACTCTCCTCTTTGTTTTACTTCAAGACAAAGATCAACTTTTACAAAAGGAAAAAACACTTCTATTTAGAAGGAAAGGCTGAAATATTCAGTCTTTTTTGCTATAATAAATAAAATCACTAAAGAAATAAGGATATGTTTTGAATTATAAATTAAGAGAAATTTCAGCTGAAGAATTCGCTCAATTCAATGAAAATGTAAGCCAAGGGAGTTTTTTACAGACTCCTGAAATGGCAGAGCTGATGATGGCAAACGGCTGGGAAGTAACTTTGTTGGCTGTCCAATCAGATAAAATTGAAATGGCTGCTCTTTTGGGCGCAAAAAATATGACTGGAGGAAAACACTACGAAATCCAGTATGGCCCAATTTACCAAGAGTACCAAGAAGACGTAGAAAAGTTTTTCTACAAAGAATTACGTCAGTTTGTTAAAGACCATGGTGGCATGGAACTTTTAGTTATTCCTAATACAAATTATCAAGAGTTTGATAGTACAGGTAATGCGTTGACTGCCGAAAACAAGCAGTTTATTCAATCAATGCAGGAGTTAAATTACGAACATACGGGCTTAGAAGTTGGTTACAACAAACGTGGCGAGTCTACATGGCACTATGTGAAAGATCTTTCTGATATCGCAGATGATAAAAAACTTTTAAAATCTTATACGAAAGATGGACAATACTCTGTTAAGAAAACCCAACAGTTTGGGATTCGAGTGCGTCCTTTAGCTTATGAAGAACTTGATAAGTTCAAAAAGATTACTTCAGAAACGTCGGAACGCCGTGGTTATGATGATCATGATTTGCCTTACTACCAAAGTCTTTATAAAACTTTTGGCGATAAGGCAGAGTTTTTAGTGGCTGAGATTAATTTCGCAGACTATGAAGCGGCAATTTTAGCTCAAATGGATAAACTTACTGGACAGATTGAAAAAACGAAAAAAGAAGGTAAACGCAAAGAGTTAGAAAGCCAGCTAGAAACTCAAAAAGTTCGTTTAGCAGAAGCGCGTGAATTTATTGTTCAACATGGGCGCGAGGATATTATCTTAGCGGGATCACTCTTTATCTATGGTGCAAGTGAAACTATCTATCTGTTTAGTGGATCATATGAAGCTTTTAAAAAGCTATATGCGCCGTTTGCTATTCAGCATTACGTAATGAAGAAAACCCTTGATAAAGGCGTGAAAAGTTATAATTTCTTTGGAGTAGCTGGAACTTTTGACGGTACAGATGGCGTTCTGCACTTCAAACAGAACTTTGCAGGGTATGTTGTACGTAAAGTTGGTTATTTCAATTATTATCCAAAACCAGTTAAACACAAAGTTTTAAGTATGGTTAAGATACTTTTAGGTAGAAAATAATGGAATTCTTAGAAATCTCACAAGAACAATTTACAGCTTTTGCAGCTGAAAAAACGGAGTCATTTTTACAAACCCCACAAATGGCAGAAATGTTAGAAAAACGTGGTTATAAACCGATTTTCCTTGCTGTAAAAGTCAATGATCAGATTAAAATGGCAGCACTTATGACTTCTGTTTCTGTTTCAGGCGGTGCAAAGTTGGAAATTAACTTTGGCCCTATTGGCAATTTTGATCAGATGGTCTATAACTGTTTTATTCAAGAATTAAAAAAATATGCGAAAAATCAGCAAGCTCTAGAAGTGAAGATACGTCCAGCTGTCGACTATATGGTTTATGACAGCAAAGGTCAAGAACTTCAAGAAGCTAATGAGTCTTTCATTTCAGAAATGAAAAAGCTTGGCTTAACTTACAATGGGCGACATGTGGGTTATGAAGAGCAGGATGCCGTTGCCGAATGGCAATACATCAAAGATCTTTCTGAAATACACAGTGAAGAAGAACTTCTCAAGAGTTACAACACTAACGCAAAACGTAACGTTAAAAAAGCGATAAAAAATGAAGTAACAGTTAAAATAGCTACTTATGAAGAACTCTTTGAAGTGGAACGTTTGATTGGTAACACAGGTGAAAAGCGTCATTTTGCAACCAAAGATTTGGCCTATTATCAAGAACTTTATAAGGCTTTTGGCAATAAAATCGAATTTTTGATTACTTATAAAGATGGAGTCGCAATTGCAGCTGGTGTCTTTATTGAAGTCAATCAAGAATTTCTTTACCTTTATGGTGGATCTGACGGCGCTTATGGCAAGTTAGGTGGCCCTTTCCTTATGCAGCATACAGCCATGCTTCATGCAATTGAGCGTCAGATGAAAACCTATAATTTTTATGGTATCTCAGGAAACTTTGATGGCAGTGATGGTGTTTTGAAATTTAAGCAAAATTTTGGGGGCTATATCACACAAAAAGTAGGAGAATTCTCCTACTATCCAAACCCTGTAAAATATAAACTTATTCAAGGAATGAAAAAAATATTAGGGCGTGTTTAACTTAAAAAGCTGACGAAATCGTTTCGTCGGTTTTTTGTGTTAAAGATGGATGGAATTTAAAATGTAAAAAACTTTTGACAAATTTGCTATAATGAAGGCATGGAAACTTTATACGATTTAACAATTATCGGTGCTGGTCCTGTTGGACTTTATGCCGGGTTTTATGCTGGGATGCGGGGGATGACGGTCAAGATAATCGAAGCTCTAGAAGAAGCTGGCGGTCAACCTCAAACACTTTATCCAGATAAAATGATATATGATATAGCAGGTTTGCCTGAGATTTCAGGAGCAGATCTAACGGCCAACCTTTTGGCACAACTTGCTCGCGTGCCACATGAACTATATTTAGATGAAAAAGTTGAAAATATTAGCCAAGAAGAGGAAAATAAGCATTTTGTACTGCAAACAAGTAAAAGTACACATCATTCGAAAGCAGTATTGTTAACAACAGGATCTGGCTTGCTCAGTCCGCGTAAGCTTAATCTCGAGCAAGAAGAAGAACTTCATGCATTAGGGAAATTGAATTACTTTATTCAAAACTTAGAAGAATATCGTGAAAAAGAAGTTGCGGTTCTTGGTGGGGGCGACAGTGCACTGGATTGGGCACTGATGTTGGAAAAAGTTGCCAGCAAAGTTCACCTTATTCATCGTCGACCTTCTTTCCGAGCCCATGCTTTAACAGTGGCAGAGCTGGAACAATCAACCGTTGAAATACATACCCCTTATCTTCCGCAGGAACTATCACCTGAAGGTCTTAAGTTGCAACGTGTAAAATCCGATGAGCTCAATCATTTAGCAGTAGATAAAATACTCGTAAACTATGGAATGATGACAAACCATGTTGATTTAAATGAAGAACTCGAACTAAGCCGTAGAGGAAGAATAACGGCTAACCGCCAACAAGAGACAAATCTCGCAGGTCTTTATGTAGCGGGAGATGCCAGTGATTACGATGGGAAAGCTCCCTTAATGTCAGTTGGTTTTGGAGAAGCTGTACTGGCAATCAATGATATGACTCAAAAGCTTGAATTTAGCCATAGCTTACAAAAAGGACATTCTTCAAGCCTGTTTGGTAAATGAGGAGAAAATAAGGTATAATGGGTAGTAAACGAATGATTTACAGAAATTTAGGAAAACATTATGCTTATTAACTTACTTATCTTAATATTACTTATATGGGCCTTTCTGGTTGGCTATTCAAGAGGTCTAGTCTTACAGGCTTTATATAGCTTGGGGATCATTATATCTGCAATTATTGCCTTCTTAAATTATAAGGAACTTGCTTCAAAATTAACGATGTGGGTACCTTTCTCCAGTGCAACAGCAGATTCACGATTACTGTTTTTTGATAATAACTTGCTTTTCCAAATCGATGATGCCTTCTATGCTGGTCTTGCTTTTATGATTATTTTCGTTATTTCTTATGCGGTGATACGTCTACTCGGACTTTTTGTCCACATTACACGTTTGCAACCCTTCGGAAAAACTGGAAAAATTATCGCAGGTGTTCTTGCGCTCGGAGCAACTTATTTCGGCCTACAAATGGCTGTTACTTTACTTGCGCTTGTACCCATGCCCACTGTTCAAAACCATTTGAATGCTTCCGCTTTGGTTCGCTTGATGGTTAGCCACACTCCGATTTCTTCGGGGATGCTGAAAAATATATTTATTGAAAATATAATAGGTAATATTTAGAATTTATGAATAAAAAAATTATCCAAATTTTAGAATTTGACAAGGTCAAAGAGCAATTCTTGGCCTTTTTAACAACCGCTCAAGGCAAAAAAGAGTTGGAAGAATTAGAACCCCTCTCTGATGCCACTAAAATCCAAAACTTATTTGATGAATTGGCAGAATTTGAAAAGTTAGCTCAAGAAAATGGGCAGCTTCATCTTTCAAAAACGGCCGATATCAGTGAAATTTTGCGCCGCTTAGAATTAGATGCTCAATTGAGTGGGCGAGAATTTGTCGAAATAAAAAAAGTTGTCCAACAAGGCCTTAATATTTTGCGTTATTTTGACGAAGCAGAGAATGTTGAAATACCAACACTTGAGGAACTTATCCAAAAATTTTCTGATCTTTCTCCTGTGCATAAAACACTTGAAATTTTTGATAACTCTGGGGCACTTTACGACAATGCATCTGCTGAACTGATGCACATTCGTTCAGCCATTAAGCGCTATCAGTCAGACATTAAAAAAGTGATGCAGGAACTTTTGTCTAAAAATGCAGGTTCTCTCACTGAAAATTTAATCACGGTTCGTAATGATCGCCAAGTGTTGCCTGTACGGGCAGACAGTAAAAATAAAATAGCAGGTGTAGTGCATGATATGTCTGCCTCAGGACAAACACTCTATATTGAACCCAATGCTGCCGTTTCGCTTAACAATAATTTAAACCAAAAGAAAATCGAAGAAAAAAATGAAATGCTTCGAATTTTTCGAGCAGTCAGTGAAGAACTTAAACCCTACAGCTTGGATATTCGGCAAAATGCATGGTTACAAGGTCATCTCGACTTGATTAAAGCCAAGTACAACTACTTATTGAAGCATAAGGCTAGTATTCCTGAATTAACCCAAAACAAAGACATCTGTTTTTATGAGGCACGTCATCCTTTGATTGATCCAAATGTAGTTGTGGCCAATGACATCAAATTTGACAGTAGTTTAAACACAATTGTAATTACGGGACCAAATACTGGGGGTAAAACAATTACCCTAAAAACTGTAGGTCTGCTTACTATTATGGCGCAATCTGGTTTGCCTATTCTTACCAGTACAGGCAGTCGTGCACATGTCTTCCAGGATATTTTTGCGGATATCGGGGATGAACAGTCAATTGAGCAAAGTCTCTCGACTTTCTCTAGTCACATGACTAATATTGTCGCTATTCTAGACAAGGCAGATCATAACGCATTGGTGCTCTTTGACGAACTTGGTGCAGGGACGGATCCCAAAGAAGGTGCCGCTTTGGCCATTGCAATTTTAGAATATTTACGTGGTAAACATGTGAAGACAATGGCGAGTACGCACTATCCAGAACTTAAAGCATATGGTGTTGAAACACCTGAAGTTCTTAATGCGAGCATGGAGTTTGATATCGATAAAATGCGCCCTGTTTTTCGTCTGCAGCTGGGTGTACCAGGTCGCTCAAATGCTTTAGAAATTTCACGACGTTTAGGTTTGTCAGACCAAATCATTCAGGAGGCTAGTAACTTGGTTTCTGATGAGGAACACGATGTCAATCATATGATCGCAAGCTTAGAGGAAAAAACGCGTGAAGTAACAGAAGCAGCAGCCAATATTAAGAAGTTAGAACGAGAAAATATAAATCTTCATAAAGATTTAACCAAGGTTTATGATCAGATTAATCGAGAGCGTGAGCATGAGCTAGAGAAGGCAAAACAAGAAGCCCAAGAAGTTGTGAAAAAGGCCAGTCAAGAAGCTCAAGAAATTCTCAAAACATTGAATGATAAAGCGCAGCTCAAACCTCACGAAATCATTGCAGCCCGTAGCGAGCTTGAAAACCTAGTTCCATCTGTTGATTACAGTAAAAACAAAGTTTTGAAGAAAGCTAAGGCACAACGTGGGTTGAAGCAAGGAGCTGAAGTGGTGGTTACAGCATATGGGCAACGTGGAAAACTTATTCGTCTTGAAAAAGATGGACGTTGGCAGGTGCAAATGGGATCAATAATGACCAAACTGCAAGAAGATGAATTTGAGTTAACAGAGGAAGAGCTTGCTAAGAACCAACCAGCAAAAACGAAAGCCATAACCCGTAAAGTTAGTAACAAAGTGAAAGCACAGCTTGATTTACGTGGTATGAGATATGAGGAAGCAGAGCTAGAATTGGATAATTATATTGATCAGGCCTTGCTTGCTAACTTATTACAAATTACCATTGTTCATGGTATCGGAACTGGTGTGATTCGTGAAATGGTACAAAAGAAGCTGCAAAAACACCGGCATATTAAGAGTTATGAGTATGCTCCTGTGAACGCTGGCGGAAGTGGCGCAACAATTGCAACCTTGAAATGACTCAAAATATAAAAACAATCATAATATTTGTAAAGTAGATAAAAATTCGCTAGAATGTACTCATAATAAAGAACGAGGAACGAAAAATGGAATATAACATTACTGATGCTACATTTAAAGAAGAAATTAAAGAAGGACTTGTACTAGTAGATTTTTGGGCAACTTGGTGTGGCCCATGTCGTATGCAAGCTCCAATTCTTGAACAATTAGGAGAAGAACTTGACGAGTCTGAACTTAAAATTTGTAAGTTAGACGTTGATGAAAATCCTGAAACACCTCAAGCTTTTGGTGTTATGAGCATTCCAACTTTGATCTTCTTTAAAGACGGTCAAATGGTGAAACAAGTTGTCGGTGTTCAAACAAAAGCTCAATTGAAGGCAGTTGTAGCAGAACTTTCATAAGAAAATAAAAAGAATGCCTCTTGGGGTATTCCTTTTTTTATTTCAAATTATTGGATATGTTTGACAATAAGGTACAGTGCAATTAAAATGGAAGACTCACACGAACAAAAACAGCGTGACAAAAACTCGGCAAAATGGTATCATTGAAAAGTTGAGATGGAAATCTCTAGATATGAAGGATAAAGGAGACTGATGATGTCGAAGAAAAAAGATACAGAAATTGAAGTTATTGACACAAAAACAGGTGTTCAAGTCAAATCAGGTAAAAAAATCATCGCTGATATTAATGAAGAAAATGGTAGTTTTGTTGTTGTGGCTTCTGGTAAAGAACTGGCGGTTACCCGAAATTTTGCAGATGCCATGGAAGAAGCAATCAAAGCCTATAATTTAGGCGCCTAATTTTATTTTATATCTCAGAGGTTAGAGTTAATCCTTGAAATCCTCTCATGATTTTGATAAAATATTTACTGTTGTCGAAAGATAGACAGTGGGGTATAGCCAAGCGGTAAGGCAAGGGACTTTGACTCCCTCATGCGTTGGTTCGAATCCAGCTACCCCAGTTGGTCAAACAGGTTCAAACTGAGCCTGTTTTTTTTAATAATTTTTGATAGAATAGAGATATGTACACAGTAAAAATTGGACTCGATCCTCAACTACATGACAAGTTTGTTGCTGCCTCTGGTATGCCAAACCTTTTACAAACCTCAAAATGGGCGACCATCAAAAGCAGTTGGAAATCGGAAATCATTGGATTTTATCAAGATGATAAGCTGGTTGCAAGTAGCTTGGTCTTGATTCGCCCTCTTCCATTGGGATTCACAATGCTTTATATCCCACGCGGAATTTTGATGGATTATACTGATAAAGCTTTATTAAAGTTTGTTCTGTTAGAATTGAAAAAATTTGGTAAAAGTCAAAAAGCACTTTTTATCAAGTTTGATCCGGCTTACAAATTTGACGATGCATATGATCTTCTGACGAATTTAACAAGTGCAGGTGTTGAGTATACTGGACGTACTACAGAAATGCATGATACGATTCAGCCTCGCTACAATGCTGTCATTTATAAAGAAGATTTTTCAGAAGAAAATTTAGATAAAAAAACACGTCAATTTATTCGTAAAGCACGCAATTCTTATCCAGAAGTTACTTTTGGTGGAAAGGAGTTAGTTCCTGTTTTTGCTGAATTGATGAAGAAGACAGAAGCACGTAAAAACGTAAGTCTTCGTAATGCTGATTATTATACAAAACTTTTAGACACCTATGGCTCGCATGCTTTTATTACTTTAGTAAAATTTAATATGGCTAAGGTAAAAAAAGATATGGAAGCAAATGTTGAAAAGATTAAAGATAATCAAGCAAAAGCCAAAAATGAAAAACGCTTAAAAACTTTAACTGAAGAACTTGCTATTGCTGAGAAAAACGTTGCGGACATTACGCAGTTTATCGCAGAAAAAGGAGAGATTATTCCGGTAGCAGGAACTTTATCTATCAATGCTTTTGGCGCTGCTGAAACCCTTTATGCTGGGACAGATACAGCATTCCAAAAATATTATCCTTCTTATCTAGTATGGTTTGAAACAATTCAACATGCATTTGAAAATGGAGCAAATACTTTGAATATGGGTGGCCTTGAAAATTCCCTTTCCGAAAAAGATGGATTATTGAAGTTTAAAAAGCACTTCAATCCACGTATTGAGGAATATGTAGGCGAGTTTGACCTCCCTGTAAGTAAACTTCTTTATAAAATGGCAAACGCCATGTATATGCGTCGAAAGACCAAACATTAAGAACAAGAGAAAAAAAGTTTACAATATATTGTAAACCACTATACATTTTGGAGAAAAATGTTATAATGAATATTAGCTATTAGGGAAGGATGGCGTTTTTCGCCTGTAAACTTGTAAACATGGAATTCAAGCATGATACTGTAATGCTACACGAAACTGTTGATATGCTTGAGGTGAAACCTGATGGCATCTATGTGGATGCAACTCTTGGTGGTGCAGGTCACAGTGAGTATCTTTTGAGTAAGTTGACAACAGGTCATCTCTACGCATTTGACCAAGATGATACTGCCCACGAAAATGCAAAGGTTCGTCTTAAAGCTGCTTTGGCAGAAAACAAGGTGACATTGATAAAGAGTAACTTCCGCTACTTACGTTCAAGTCTTGCAGACTTAGGAGTTACAAAAATTGATGGTATTCTTTATGATTTAGGTGTCTCAAGCCCACAGTTTGATGACAGCCAACGTGGTTTTTCTTATAAGAAGGAAGCACGATTAGATATGAGAATGGATCAATCTCAAGCACTTTCTGCATATGAAGTTGTAAATGATTATCCTTATGAGGATTTGGTACGCATTTTTTACCGCTATGGCGAAGAGAAGTTTTCAAAGCAAATTGCTCGAAAGATTGAACAAGCACGTAAGCTTCAACCTATTGAAATGACAACAGAGCTGGCGGATATCATCAAGTCAGCACTTCCTCAAAAAGAGCTCAAGAAAAAAGGACATCCTGCCAAGCGTATTTTTCAAGCAATCCGAATCGAAGTAAATGACGAACTAGGAGCAGCTGAAGAATCAATAGAAGAAGCGATTGATCTGCTTAACGTTTCTGGACGAATAAGTGTGATTACTTTCCATTCTTTAGAGGATCGTTTAACGAAAACAATTTTTAAAGAATACAGCACAGTTGACGTGCCGAAAGGACTTCCTATGATTCCGAAAGATATGGAAGCAAAACTCAAGTTAGTCAATCGTAAGCCCGTTCTTGCGAGTGAAGAAGAACTTGCTTTTAACAATAGAGCGCACAGTGCTAAGCTTCGTGTGGCTGAAAAACAAAAAGATTAAAACTGATGAAAAAGGAGAGAGGAGAGAAAAATATGGCAGCGCAACCTAAAGAATATTTTGACATTGAAACAGCGGCCAAAAAGGACAGCTATGCGATTTCAAAAGACTCATTAGCACCAGAAGTTTTGGCCAAAAAGTTCAAAAGATTTTCTGGGGTTGAAAAAGTATTTTATCTTTCTATGGTAGTCGTAGCCTTGATGCTTGCGGTTACTCAACTCTTCATTCAAACAAAAACACAAGAAATTGAAAGTAGTACCTTGCACTATAACAGTCAAATTACTGTTAAAGAGCAAAAAAATTCTGAGTATGACCAGAAAATTCAGGAGTTAACATCCCAAGACAAATTACAAAAAGTTACGGATAAGTATGGTATCTCCTACAATTCTGATAATGTATTGAAAGCGACAAAATGAAAAATATTTTTCGAATAATTACTCTCCCTTTCAGACGTATTTCGAAAAAAGCGAAAAAAAGTCATCAAAGACCTGAACAAAATCGTAAACATGTAGGTAAAAGTCTATTTGTAGTAGCTATTGCTCTGTTTGCGATTTTTATATTTCGCTTTGTCTGGATTATTACAGTGAATCAAATCGGTGGTGTAAACATCTCCGAAATGGCTAAGACGAACTATTTAAACACAACGACTGTTTATGCTAAGCGAGGCACAATTTTTGACCGAAATGGTGTGCCACTTGCAGTTGATGCGAGTGATTACACGATTTATGCTGTGCTTGATAAGACACAAGTCGACAATAACAATAATAAGCTTTATGTTGATGAGGCTGACTTTCCGAAAGTTACAGAATTTCTTAATAAAGAATTGGGAATTGACAAGGATTTGATTGAGCAACAACTCAATTCTGGAAAAGCTCAAGTCCAATTTGGTTCGGCAGGAACAAAGATTCCTCTCGCTAAAATGGAAAAGATAAAAAAAGATGCAGAGAATGCTGGATTAGTAGGTATTGGTTTCACACCTAACTTGACACGTTCTTATCCAGAACCAAATTACGCTTCACAATTTGTAGGTATAGCTTCTTTGAAAACACCTGGGGATTCTGCCTCTGGTTTGGTTGGAATCAACGGCTTAGAAGCCTCGTTTAATGATGTTCTCAGCGGTACAAATGGTGAAGAAACTTATGAGAAAGACCGTTATGGTCGCCCATTACCAGGAACAACAACAGTAAGCAAGCAGGTAAAAAATGGTCAAGATCTTTATACAACCTTAGATGCCCGTTTGCAAGGTAATCTTGAATCACTGATGGATACAGCTGTAGAAAAGTCAGGTGGTCAGCAACTTTCTGCCACACTGATGGATGCACATACAGGTGACATCTTGGCTACAACACAGCGTCCAACAATTACCGCCAATAACTTTAATGATAAAGCAGCGCGGGAACAGCCACATTTCACAGAGAACAGCATGCTTTACCAGTCACAATTTGAACCTGGTTCTGTTATGAAAACTTTCTTGATGGCTTCAGCTTTGGATAGTAATAAAGTGGATCTGAATGCCTCTTACTACCGTCGTGTCAATCTCTATGATGTCGTTATTAATGACTGGGATGCCAATGAAAGCGAAGATGGAACTTTTAAACTTCCATCAACAGTTACTTTTGCTGAAGGATTCAAGATGTCTAGTAATGCTGGAATGACACGGATTGTTCAAAATATGGGTAGCGACCTCTGGGACAGCTACTTGCGCCGCTTTAAATTCGGTGTTCCAACCCGTATTGGGATGGGTGGAGAACAGTTTGGTGCTCTTCCTGACGATAACCCAGTATCTCAAATCCAATCTTCATTTGGGCAAGGTATCAGTACAACACAAATTCAACTTCTACGTGGGTGGACAAGCTTTGCAAACAAAGGAGAAATGCTTGAACCTCATGTTGTGAATAAAATTGTAGACAAAGATAAAAATACCTATTTGGAAAGTAAGGCAGAAGTTGTTGGACGTCCGGTGTCCGAAGATGCGATAAATAAAACAAAAGATTTGATGGTAGGTGTTAATACTGACCCAACATGGGGAACTTCTTATCTGACAGTAGAATCGCAAGGGCATGAACCTGGCCCGCTCTTCATGGTTAATGGCAATACAATGGCTGTCAAAACAGGTACAGCACAGATTGCATCGGATACAGGTGGCTATATGAAGGGAATGCAAGATAATATTTATTCTGCAGTTGCCATGTATCCACCAGAGAATCCAGATTTCATTTTCTATATGAATATCAAAATTCCATCAAGCACTTGGTCATTGACTTATATCTCAGATGTTGCTAATTCTTTGATTACGCGCGCAGAGCAAATTAAAAACCAAGAAGCAGCTCCACAAGATACTTCAGGTCTGAAGGCTGGAAAAGTTACTCTCGAAGATTACACAGGGAAATCTCCAGGTAACGTTTCAGATAGTCTACGTCGTAATCTTTTAGCACCGATTGTGATTGGTCAAGGTACAAAAGTAACCAAACAATCTGTAGCTAAAGGGCAAGAAGTTGGGGCAAATACACCTGTCATGCTTCTTACTGATGGCGATCATATCATGCCAGATATGTTTAAATGGTCTAAAGAACAAGTTGAGCAACTCGCAAAATGGTACAATCTGAAAATTGAATATCAAGGTTCTGGCGACCATGTGAACACACAAAGTGTGGGAATGGGAACCAAACTTAAAGACAATCAAACAATCACAGTCACAATGAATTAGGCGAAAATTTTCGCCTCTTTCAATTTTGAGCTGAGTAAGCTCTATAAATAAAGGAAACAAAGTTTCTAAGTAACAGTCGGAGGCACTATGTTAATCACTGCAATTTTAGCAGCTCTAGTCGCGTTGGTTTTGACCGCAATTGGAATACCACGCTTTATTATGTTTTTTCATAAGAAAAAACTTGGGGGACAACCCACTCTTGAAGAAGTAAAACAACATGCAAGTAAGTCAGGCACACCGACCATGGGAGGCCTTGTATTTGTAGTTGCAGCCCTCCTAGTTTCAGCAGTATTTGCTCTGATTTTTGCACAATTTACTCCTATGTTCATCACAGCATGGTGGGTATTAGCGATGTACTCTCTGATTGGTTTCTTAGATGACTTCATGAAAATCTTTAGCCAAAAAAATCATGGCGGGCTTAAAGCCAGTCATAAACTCTTAGCCCAAATAGCCACAGGTATTGTTTCTTATCTTATCTTGATGCAGGTGGATAGTACAAATGTACTTAATATCTTGGGGTGGAAAATTGATTTAGGATGGTTCTTTGCAGTTTTCATTATCTTCTGGCTTGTAGGTTGGTCAAATGCCGTGAATCTTACAGATGGTATTGATGGCTTAGCCAGTATCACAGTGGCTATCTCTCTCAGCGCATATGCTGTAATTGCAGCTGCTCAAGGACGATATGATGTCCTACTTATCATTCTTTCTGTCATTGGTGGTTTGATTGCTTTCTTTTTCTTCAACCACAAACCAGCAAAGATCTTTATGGGAGATGTGGGAAGCCTTGGTTTAGGAGGTTTTATTGCCATCGTTTCGATTCTTTTACATGTCGAATGGACGCTCCTTTTGATTGGCTTTATCTATATCTTAGAAACCGTTTCTGTTATGATGCAGGTTTCGTACTTTAAAGTAACACATGGTAAACGTATTTTCCGTATGACGCCGATTCACCATCATTTTGAACTTGGTGGCTTCTCTGGTAAAGGAAAAGGTTGGAGTGAATGGAAGATTGATATTGTCTTTTGGTGTGTGACAGCACTTTTATCTATTTTAGCTTTAGTCATTTATTTTAATATATAAAAAAGAGGGAGGTATTTCCTCTTTTTTTGTCCTCTATTTAAGTTGAGTGCATTTTAAGATTATAATTGTATAATTTTAATTATCTTCAAAGGAGCATGGGCTCCTTTCATTTTATTTGCAACCGTAAGTGGGAAGGGAACAGAGTAGTTTCTAAAGCTGATAAATTTCGCAGCCTCTGGTATAATAGACATATGTGAAAACTCTTTCAAGAATGGAAATGAATATGAATAAAGAAATAAAAACGACCCGCTTTGAAGTTGAAGAGTTTGAGAAACTCAAGCGAAATTTGGTGAAATATGAATGTGCTTTGGCAGTCATCATGACAGAGCTTTCTAATCTTAATGCTTATTACAATGCTTATGAACCTGTTAACCCGATAGAACATATCAAGCAAAGAATTAAATCACCAGAAAGTATTGCAGGCAAGTTGAAGAAAAAAGCCTTACCTGTAACGGCAGAAGCAGCTGAAAAAAATCTTTCAGATATAGCCGGTGTAAGAATTATATGTGCTTATGCCAAAAATATTTATGAAATCGTAGAAATCATTAAAAATCAAGAAGCTTTCAATGTGATCAGTGAAAAAGATTATCTTAATCATCCAAAGCCGAGTGGTTATCGTTCTTATCATATGATACTAGAAGTTAATCTTGGCCCGCTTTTTAATAATGAAGCTCGTCGTGTCGAGATACAACTGCGCACATCGGCAATGGACTTTTGGGCGACATTGGAACATAAGGTTCGCTACAAATATGGCGGTGAAATGCCAGATCACTTAAGTAATGAATTGCAAGTATGTGCTGAGCAGATTCACGCATTAGATAATCGAATGTATTTGATTCATGAACTGGTAGACATGATTAATGAGGAGGAAATATAATGAGTAAAACAATATATATTGCGGATGACGATGATAATATTCGCTTAGCAATCAAAGCTTTTTTGGAAAAAGAAGATTTTAAAGTAGAGGACTTCTCAACTGGTGATCATCTCTTAGAGCGTTTTAATGAAGAGCCAAGTGATTTTGTTATTTTAGATGTGATGATGCCTGGCTCTAACGGATTTACAATCTTGAAAGCTTTACGTGCACAAAGTATCGTACCCATTATTATGTTGACAGCTCGAGACAGTGACTTAGACTATGCGACAGGATTGGATTTGGGCAGTGATGATTACTTCACTAAGCCTTTCAGTCCGATGGAGTTGGTGATGCGTGTTAAAGCTATTTTCCGTCGAATCGAGTTTGAAAAACAAAAAAATGAAGAAGCAGAGTAAGGAGCGATGATGATTAGGAGAAAACCTCTCAGCATCAAGACGCGCTTGCTTCTGACAAATATTGGTTTTGTCTTCTTTGCTTTTCTGTGGATTATCCTCATTTTTAATATCTTGATAAACAGCTATATTAGCAATTCGGCCTCACGGCAGTTATCTCAAGTCAGGATTTATCAAGCACAAGTTACTCCACCCTCAGGAAGTACCTCTGCGGACTTAGAAGATGCACCTCGTGGAAGCTTTAATACTCACCCCGTTGCTTTTAATATCAATGATAATTATGAAGTACAGGATTTGGAAAAAGTTGGTAACTTTGAGAGAGAGACAGCAAATAATATCGCACAAGCTTTAAAAAATCAAAAAGTTCCACTGAGTAAGGTAAAAAATTATCGTCTGGATACGTCAGGAAGTACCTTTTATATTGAAACCATTCGTCAAAGTTCTGGAGAGTATCAAGTCCTATATGTGGATATCACCGGGATTATTAATTTTACAAACTCAGTTAACCTGTTCTTGGTCTCTGTTGCCCTAGCTGTCATTGTCATCCTTAGTCTAGCCGTTACTTTTGTAACGCAGCGCTTGATTAAGCCTTTATCAATTTTAGCGAAATTTGCGACACGTATTGGCCAAGGAGATTTTACTGAATATCAAGGAACATTTCAGGACCGTGAGTTGGCTACTTTAGCACATAATATGAATGTTGCTGCTCGGCAATTGGATCATAACGATAAAAACCAAAAACTCTTCTTTCAAAATGCCTCGCATGAACTTCGGACCCCTTTAATGGCAATAAAAAGTTATGCTGAGGGGATTTCCTATGAGGTGATGGATCCCAAAAAGGCAAGTGAGACAATACTTTATGAGACCGATCGTATGAGTGAGCTAGTAGAAGATCTTCTAACTCTCTCACGCTTAGACAGCCTAAGTGTGCATCAAGAGCTTGTTTACCAAGATGTTCGTCTAATCATGAAAGATATTGCGAAAGAGCAAGAGATATTTGCTGAGCAAAAAGGCATTAAAATTACAACAGTTTTTGATAAAAAAGCGGTGATGCTTACTTGTGATTATAAAGCTTTACGACGAGCAATAAGTAATCTAGTTTCCAATGCTATGCGGTATGTCAAAACAGAAATTGTACTTACCTGTACAAAAAAAGATGGTGCAGTGGTGATTTCGGTTGCTAATGATGGGAGTGGAATTGATCCAGAGACTTTGCCACATATCTTCGAGCGTTTTTATAAAGGTGCTGGTGGCGTTCATGGAATTGGTTTAGCGATTGTCCAAACGATAGTCGAACAACACCAAGGGGAGGTATCTGTTGAAAGTGATGAACACCAAACGACTTTTACAATGACTTTTACTAAAAACCCAAAGAAAGCTCTTGAAAAGAAAGCATAAATTTGGTAGAATGTTATAAGTGCCAATTTGGCATAAATAAAACTGTTTATCCGCTGGGCCAATGGCTTTATTGATGAGCAAAAGGAGAAAAAAATGTCTATTTCATTGATCGATTCTATCAATGCAGGTCAACTTCGTTCAGATATCCCTGAATTCCGCGCTGGAGACACTGTACGTGTTCACGCTAAAGTTGTCGAAGGAACTCGCGAACGTATCCAAATGTTCGAAGGTGTTGTTATTGCACGTAAAGGTTCTGGTATCTCAGAAACTTACACTGTTCGTAAAATCTCAAACGGTGTTGGTGTAGAACGTATCTTCCCACTTCACACTCCACGTGTTGAAAAAATCGAAGTTATCCGTCACGGTCGTGTGCGTCGTGCTAAACTTTACTACTTGCGTGCATTGCAAGGTAAAGCGGCTCGTATCCCAGAACGTCGTAAATAATTTTGACTTGTCTAACCGCTCTGTTGAGCGGTTTTTCTTTTTGTTTTATTTTATTGCAAAAGTAGAAACGATAAATTTTATGCTATAATATTCATTGCCTCTAGTGGTATATGGATTTAATGTCTATGAAGTTTGAAGTTATTTAACGATATCCAGTATCAAATGATTTATAGAATGATAAAGGAGACGAATATGCGAAAAAATAAAGATAAAGAATGGTTATCAGGTCCAGGACTTGTTGTTCTGGTTATTATGTCGCCAATAGTGGTCATACTTGCTGTGCAAGCCTTAACAGCAGTTTATACAGTTTTACACTAATTTTTAATTTTCTAAATAACGGTAAAACAAGCTTGAAAATAATAGAAACGGCTGTTATAATACGCCTACAAGGATTCATAAATTTTATGTATTCTTAATCGTATAAAAAATGAAATAAAAGCGTTAACAAACTGTGGAGAAAAAATGAATTTTGAAAATATTAACTCAAGTCTACAAGAGATTTGGAACAGTGCACCAGCAAATTTTTGGTTGGCTCTCTTTGTGTTAGTCATCGCAATTCTCATTTTCTTTTTGCCCGTCAAAATTGCCAGTTCTCGGGGCTTATCTGGGGGACAAATATTCGGAGTTTTTTTGGCTACGATATTTGGTTTCTGGTTTCTAGGATTAATCCTAGCACTTGTCTTGCCTCGTTCAGTTTAATATACATCTTTAGTATGGAGCAGATGTTGGTAATAATAAAGGCATGCAAATATATTTCTAAGGGCTTAATAGCCCTTATTTTTATGGAAAAAAGAGGAGTTAAATTATTTAGAAAAATGAATTGAACAAAACAATCTCATAAATAAAGGAAGCGTTTTCTTGAATGGAACAATTGTGTATACTACAATGAAGAAAAAGAAAAGCGAGGTATATTATGAATAAGAAACTTCTCTCATTGTTAGCTGTATCAACTTTGTCATTGGGAGTTTTGACAGCTTGTGGATCTGGTGAAAAAAAATCAGAAGAAACAAAAACTGAACAATCAGCTGAAGTGTTTGCTGGGGCAACTGCAGGCACAGATAATTTTGATACCCTTTCTAAAGGACTTTCGAAGGATGGCGCTTGGATTGCGGCCATTAATAAAGACTTAGATGCATCAGACAAAACTTTGAATGTTGAAGGCGAATTTAAAAATAAAGAGGGCGAAGAAGCACGTAAATTAGCCCTTTATACGCAAGATGCAGACCGTAAGGTTACAGATCGCTATACACTTACTGTAAAAAAACTTGAAGTAAATTCTCCACAGTTCTATATTTCAAATGGTACAGTTAAGGGAGATGTTGAAGTAAATGCTGAAGGCTTCCATGGTCAAACTGGGAAAGGTGTTGATGGAGAAGCAATGATTGATGGAAATCTTATCTTTAAAAATCAAGAATTGTTGGATACTTATAACAAACTTCCTAGCGAAGAACAAGTTAAAGTAACTGGGGAAACGACTGTTAAATAAAAAGGGGGTTCCCCTTTTTATTTACCTTACGAGCAAATCGTCTGAATAAGAACGAAAGTATTTTCCGATATCAATTTCTTGTTTTCTCTAACTTTAAATTATAAAATGTTATTAAAATAATATTCAGAAAATTAACGTAGTTCAAGAACTATGAAGAATTACTTCAATATTATGAAGAAGTTTTTGATTTTACTGGATTTTGTCCTTGCAATAAAAAATTATCTTTTAAGAAAAGATAATAAAAAGTATTTTTGGAGGTATAAAATGGTAGAAAGAATTTCCTTAGAAACAGCTGCGCTAGAATTTAGTGAAGCAAATGCGCCCCATCCTCGTATTTATGAACTTCCAGTAGAAGAGGGAAGAAGCTTATTAAATGAAGTTCAGGATTCTCCAGTCGCAAAGGAAGACGTCGATATTGAAGATATCGCTGTTGATATAGGAGACTGGGGGGAAATAAATGTCAGATTTATTCGCCCCCTTAATCAAGAAAAGAAATTACCTGTAATCTTTTATATCCACGGAGCAGGCTGGGTTTTTGGCAATGCACATACACATGATAAACTAATTCGTGAGCTTGCCGTACGGACCAACTCCGTTGTGGTTTTTCCTGAATACTCCCTGTCACCCGAAGCCAAATACCCAACAGCTATTGAGCAAAACTACGCTGTCCTACAACAGCTAAAAGATTTTTCTAACGATATGAAATTTGATGTAAATCATCTCACTGTAGCTGGAGATTCTGTTGGCGGGAATATGGCCACTGTGATGACACTTTTGACTAAAAAAAGAGGCGGTCAAAAGATTGGACAACAAGTTTTGTATTATCCCGTAACAGATGCCAATTTTGATACGGATTCTTACAATGAATTTGCGGAAAACTACTTTTTGACTAAAGAAGGAATGATTTGGTTCTGGAATCAATATACGACAAACGAAGAAGAACGTAATCAAATCACAGCTTCACCGCTTCGTTCGACGAAAGAAGATTTGACAGATTTACCTGCTGCTTTGATTATTACTGGTGAAGCTGATGTTTTGCGAGATGAAGGTGAAGCTTATGCACGTAAATTGCGAGAAGCTGAAGTGGAAGTAACTCAAGTGCGTTTCCAAGCCATTATCCATGACTTTGTTATGGTGAATTCAATGAATGATACTAATGCGACACGTGCCGCGATGACACTCTCCACTGAGTGGATCAACGAAAAAAACAGTAAATAAGATAATGAGATAAAAGGAGTCTATAAGATAGGCTCTTTTTTGTGGAAAATTATGCTGCATGATTTGACATATTTAAGCGTTTTTATTTTAAAAAGAAACTATGGTAGAATAAAAGATAAGTGAAAGGCTTAAAAAGTCAAAGAAGAGGATAAATATGCTGAGTTTTCAGGAACGCGTAAAAAATAAAGAGAATAAGTTAACAGAGTTGGAAGAAGACTTGGTAGACTACATCTTGAAAAATAAAGAAGCGGTGAGTCAGACCAAGATTGTTATTTTATCACAGAAATTTTACACTGTGCCCAATACAATAACTCGTTTCTGTAAAAAATTAGGCTATGAAAATTTCTCTGAATTTAAGATTAACCTCAAACAGGAGCTTACAACTCCTGAAAGTATGAATGCACATAAGCATATTCTTTTAAAAAACTTTGATCTAATCGATAAAGAAAGAGAAATGAAGGTTGTGCAGCTAATGCAAAGAGCCAAGAGTGTAAATTTTTATGCGCTAGATCAAACAGGCCTTCTGACGAAGATGTATGTAAAAAGTCTCTTTGCTCTCGATGACAAATTTCAATTTTATGAATATCAGCAGGAAATGAAAAAGAAGATTTTAAGCTCTTCTCATGAAGTATTCTTTTTTGTTTCTTTATCTGGGGAAACACCTTCTGTTTTGGAATTAGCAGAACTGGCCAAATCCAGAAATCATAAATTGATTAGCCTTACCAATTTAACTGAAAATAGTTTGGTACAAATAGCTGATATCCCTCTTTATTGCTTAACACAAAAGGAAGAAGTAAATGGATATGACACGACCGATAAGACACCTTTACTTTTGGTTTTGCAATCACTTTACTACACTTATCGTGGAATTTTACACATTTAAAAAAATACTTTCAAATGAGAAGGTGTTTTTTTAGTAATTTTCGTGAAAGCGTTTTACATTGTGTTAATATTAACTTACAACAAAAATATAAAGGTAGGTTAAAAGATGAGTAACCAAAAAAACCTCTATTCTCCTTTTGAGGGAGAAATTATCCCATTGCAGGATGTTAAAGACCCTATTTTCTCTGAAAAAACAATGGGAGATGGGTATGCTGTAGAACCAACAGGTGAAACAATCTATGCACCAGTTTCTGGTACAGTAAGAATGGTTCAAGGACATGCTGCTGGATTTAGTACTGCAGATGATTTGCAAGTATTACTTCATATTGGTATTGATACGGTCAGTCTGGATAAGGCAGTATTTGAGTTTACCATCAAAGAAGAAGAAGCTGTTAAAGCGGGCCAAGTAATTGGGCGCGTGAATTGGAAAGCAGTCGAAGATGCGGGACTTGAAAAAACAGCCATTGTTGTTATTACAAATACAGCAGAAAAATTAAAGAGTATGACGATCAGTGCCTCAGGAAAGGTAAAAGGAGGTTCACCAATAGGAAAAGCTTTGGCTAAAGGTACCGAAATAAAAACTAAAGTGCCACAAGCCAAGAAAAAGAAAAAATTTGCCCTAGGTGGTTTCTTCCAAGAATTAGGTAAAACTTTTATGCTCCCTGTAGCCTTAATGGCTTTTATGGGTCTTCTTTTAGGGCTAGGAAGTTCGTTTTCGAGTCAATCTACTATTGATGCTTTTCCTCTCTTAGGAAACGAAGTACTGCAAGTAGTCTTTCGTTTCTTTTCAGCCATTGGTGGTTTTGCATTCAGTAATTTACCCGTGATGTTTGCTATGGCTATTCCTCTCGGTTTAGCTAAGAAAGAAAAAGGTGTAGCAGCTTTCTCAGGATTCGTTGGCTATATGGTTATGAATCTTTCTATCAACTTCTTTTTGACTGAACGTGGACAGCTTGCTGATCCTGAACTCATGCAAAAGGCTGGGCAAGGTATGGCTTTGGGTGTCCAAACTATCGAAATGGGTGTTCTTGGAGGTATCATTACTGGTATTATTGTTTACAATCTCCACAAGAAATTTTACAACATTCAACTTTCAGATAGTTTTGCTTTCTTTGGCGGATCAAGGTTTGTACCAATTATTACTGCCTTAGTTATGGCTTTGGTAGGTCTCGCGATTCCTGTCATTTGGCCACTGTTTGCCCTTCTTATCCAGCAAGTCGGCAACTTGATTCAACGTGCAGGTATTTTTGGGCCATTTCTCTTTTTCTCTGGCGAACGTCTGCTTTTACCCTTTGGTTTGCATCACATTCTTGTTGCAACCATTCGCTTTACTCAGGCTGGTGGAACAGCACTCATTGATGGACATGAAGTTTACGGTGCTTTAAACATTTTCTATGCCGAATTAGCAAATCGTTTACCAATTTCCGGCTCTGCGACAGCTTTCTTGTCTCAAGGAAAAATGCCAACGTTTATGTTTGGGCTCCCAGCAGCAGCTCTTGCCATGTATCGTACAGCAAAACCTGAAAATCGAGCAAAAGTCAAAGGGCTCCTGATTTCGGGTGTGATTGCTACTTTTGTAACAGGGATAACAGAACCAATTGAGTTTCTCTTCTTGTTTATCAGTCCTTTCCTTTGGATTTTCCACGTGATTATGACTGGTCTAGGGGCAATGATTGTCAGCCTATTAGGCGTAAAAATTGGTAATACAGATGGTGGCGTGCTCGACTTCCTTATCTTTGGGGTAATGCAAGGCTCATATACACAATGGTTCTTGATTCCTCTCGTGGGTGCCTTTTGGTTTGCGGCTTACTACTTCACATTTAAAAAGGTTATCCTATGGAAAAACTTGAAAACACCAGGACGTGAAGCTGTACTCGAACCGGAATATTCAGAGCAAGAAATAGCACATGGTGGCAATACATCTGGATATAATGCCGAAGCAATCTTAGCTGCATTGGGTGGAAAAGAGAATATTGTCACACTCGACAACTGTATTACACGTCTCCGTTTGATTTTAAATGATGGTGACCTTGTTGAAGATGAAAAGCTTAAAGATTTAGGTGCTTTAGGAGTCGTACATTTAGATGATACAAGTGTTCAAGTTATTATTGGAACGAAAGTAACGACTGTCCGCAACGCATTGGATAATTTGATTTAGAAGGAGAACAGTAAAACAAGACAAACGTCTTGTTTTACCATTTATTGATATGACAGAATTTGATAAAATAATTGAGCGAAAAGGAACGTTTTGTACACAGTGGGATTTTGTAGAAGATCGTTTTGGTCAAAAAGATTTATTGCCTTTTACCATTTCAGATACTGATTTTGCTATCCCAGAGACGGTTAATCAGGCCTTGCAAAAGAGGATTCAACATCCGATTTATGGCTATACACGTTGGAATCACAAACATTTCAAATCAGCTGTCTCTGCTTGGTATCAAAAACAGTTTGATTTTGCGATTGAGGAGGACTGGATTTTGTATAGTCCAAGTGTGATTTACTCACTTTCTCAGTTGATTGAAATCAAGTCTCAGCCACAAGAAGGTGTTGTTGTCCAGACCCCAGCTTATGATGCTTTCTTTAAAACCATTACAGCCAACAATCGTTTGTGTGTAGAAAATCCATTGATTTTTAACGAAGGAAAGTATACGATTGATTTTATAGATTTAGAAGAAAAACTCGCACATCCGAACAACAAAATCCTTCTCTTTTGTTCGCCCCATAACCCTACAGGACGTGTGTGGACAAGTGAAGAACTACAACAAGTGGTATTGCTTTGTCAAAAGTACGATGTCTTCTTAATTTCAGATGAAATTCACATGGATGTTTTACGCAAGGATAAGCAACACCACCCGATTTTGCAATACGGTACAGAAAATATTGCTCTTTTAACATCTGCCAGCAAAACCTTTAATTTTCCAGGATTGATTTTTTCCTATTTATTAATTCCAAATGAGAATCTTCGTGAAGAATTTTGTCAACATTTAAAGGAAAAAGATGGACTCTCTTCTTGCAGCATTTTAGGAATGGAAGCGACGATTTCAGCTTACCAGACATCTGATATATGGCTGGAAGAATTGAAAAACTATTTGGACGATACGGTAGACTTCACGCGAACTTTTTTAAAAGAGTATTTGCCAAAAATAAAGCTTATCGAATCAGAAGCAACTTACCTTTTGTGGCTTGATGTTTCAGAACAGGGTGTTCCTATGGATAAGTTACAACAAGCATTAATCAACATAGGAAAAGTAGCTATTATGGATGGAGAAGTATACGGTCAGGAAGGAAGGAACTTTCTCCGACTAAACATTGGCTGTTCACGAGCCAAGGTAAAAGATGGACTCGAAAGACTACTTAAAAGTATTCAAGCTTTATAAAAAAATATCCAAACATAGGGTTTGGATATTTTGGGGATAATTAATTAGTTGATAAGCTTACTGAGTATTTTTGTAATTTCTTCAGGTGTTTCTTTACGCTTACGACGAATCCAGGCCTGTGTAAGACCAAACATAGCATTAGCATAATAAGTTGCAGCATAAATTTTACCTAAGCGACCGAGGTTATTTCTTCTTGAATCTCTTGGAATAATTGAGTTTTCAATCATACTTTTTAACTTCGCTTGCATGAATTGATGGATTTCCTTGCTGCCGTTCTCAGAAAGCAGGGCTGCGTAGATTTCGTTATTATCTAAAAATTCATAGGTTTCAAGCATTGTTTTTTGCAAGTCTCCATCATTTTTTTCAAAGACATATTGAATTGTGTTGATCAATGTTTTTTGATATTGATCAATCATTTCATACTTGTCTTGATAATGCGTATAAAATCCACTCCGACTAATCTTTGCAACTTTGACAAGCTCAGTGGTTGTAATTTGATCAAATGGCTTTTCATGTAAAAGTTGAGTCATTGCATCGCGAAGTCGCGCTTTTGTACGTTCTTTTCTATTCTCCACAGTGTATCCTTTTCCCTACACAGCAAGTGCTGTCTTAAAACTTTATATCACTATAATTATAACAATTTTTAGACGTTGTGTCTATAAAATGATTTATAAATTATCTTTTACTCTTCTCGTCAAATTTTTAAAAATATGGTAGAATAACAATGTCAAATAGATTTTACAATGAAAATGTGGAGAAATTTATGAGTGAAGAAAGCAAATATTCTGATACACAAATAGAAGAAATTAAAACAAAGATTTTAGCAGCCTTGGAGACTGTTATTGACCCTGAGCTAGGTATTGATATCATTAACTTGGGCTTGGTCTATGAAATTTCCTTTGAAGACAATGGGTTTACTGAAGTTAAAATGACACTGACAACAATGGGTTGTCCGCTAGCAGACGTTTTGACTGATCAAATTCATGATGCGCTCAAAGAAGTTGAAGAAGTAACTGAAATCAAAGTCAACCTCGTCTGGTATCCAGCATGGACAGTAGATAAAATGAGCCGCTATGCGCGTATCGCTTTAGGGATTCGTTAATATTGGTATAACTGGATTTAAGAGGCTCTTGATAAAAATATTAACCCTTTAAAAGTACATTTAGTACGGTATCTAAGCCATTTTTGAAAAAACATTTATTGTTGTTAAATCTAATAAAAACAGAGGAAAACAACATGGAAATTTCAATTCAATCAGCAATTCAAGAAATGCTTTTTGATAATAAAGCAAGAGGATTGTCGAAAAATACAATTATATTCAGAGAAAAAACACTAAAGGTTTTCTCTGTTTTTTTGTACCAAAATGAGATTTTAAATATTAACGAAATCAAACCACTTCATATAAAACAATATTTAGTTGACAGACTAGAATGTGGCTACTCGGAAACGTCCGTTAATGCACATTTGAGAGCTATCAGGGCATTGTTTGCATACTGTGTTAATGAAGAATACATGAGGTATGAGGAAGCGCCTATACACCGTGTTAAATGAATTAAAGAGAGACGAACTGTTGTTAATACATTTACAGATGAAGAAGTTAAAATGATGCTCCGATATACAAGAAAAAGAACTTTCAATAAAATCAAGAAAACGGGAAAAGGAAGAACTGGATTTTGTACAAAATTTGTGAATGAGAGGAATTACTTGCTAATACTTGTACTCACGGATAATGGTTTGAGGATAAATGAAGCTTTGAATTTAAAATTAGAACACATTAACGATTCTCAAATTATTATTAAGAATGGTAAAGGTAAAAAAGATAGAATTGTGCATTGTTCACCACTTGTATATAAACAATATCTTAAATACACTAGAGCAAAAGATAATTATTTGTCCAGTAATGGAATAATTCCCACCGAAAATGTATTTGTCACTAAGTTTGGTAAAAAATATGATTATAGATTAGCAGAAAAAGAAATTTATAAAATAGGAAAAGCTGTGAACATTCGTGACAGTATCCGTATCTCACCTCATACTTTCCGTCACTACTTTACTCAGAAGTTAGTTAGAGAAAATGTTGATATATACATGATACAAAAACTACTAGGTCACGCTAGCATTAAAACAACGGAGCTTTATCTTAGGAGCTTAAATATTGAAAATGAGATTAATAAGATGATTAAATATAGTCCTTTGCAAAATTTAGATTAAATAGGACAGATATACTAAGAAATAGAAATGGTAATGCAAGAAATTAGATGATAACCTGTTTTTAAGCAAGACAGGACACCGTATAAAGTCAGTAGCTAACATTGAGTTAATGATTACTCAAACAGGCTTAAAAGCGAATGTGAGAGGTTCTGTGAGGTGTTTAACTCAGATATTTAGACACTATTATATAGTCAAAAATATTCAACTAGGACAAGATGTATTTACTATAAGTAAGTTATTAGGACACAGCAATTTATCAATAACTCAAACATACATACAGTCTCTAACCAATGAACAATTAATAACTAAGGCATTAAAATTTAGCCCACTGAAAAATCTTGAATAAAAATTCATTATTTGCTATACTTGAAGCGAATGAATGGAGTTGTGTATTCATTTTAATTTTATTAACAAGGAGAGATTTATGAAGAAGATTGCAATTATTGGAATGGTTGCTTTATGTGGGATATCACTGAGTGCTTGTCATCAGAACAAATACATAGCTGAGATGTAAGAAATTTAATATAATTATTGGTTGAAAGGAAAAAATGAAAACGATAATTAAAAATAAAAAAATAGCCATAATTATTGCAATAGTAGTTGTCTTAGGCGCTATATTGTTAGGAGTATACCGTCAATCAGTAAACAGGTATTCTTCTAAAATTGCTGTACAGATTGATAATGTTGAAAAATTGTCTGAAAACAAATTTGCACCAGAAAATCATGTTAACGATTATGGTCAATGGATTGTATTGTCTAAAAATGCAAATAACAAGTCTAACTTATTTCAAATGATAAAAATGACTAGGGAATATGATAAAAAATTCTCTAAGGATGAGTCCGAGGCTAAAAAAAATGAAAAAACAATAACAGATGAAGTAAATAACAAATGGAGCAATATATATATACAAGCAATGCTTAAAGCATCCCAGTCAGAGTCTTACGGTAATAGAATCACTAAAGTCTGGAGAGATGCTATTTATGAAAATTATGCCACTGTAAATGGAAAACACTATACTGATTTTAAAGATGCTGTCAATGCTTTTCAAACACAGTATAGTAATGAGTTTAGTGAATTGAATAGTTTCTTTCAGGATAATATTGACTCTGCACATGACCTTTCGGAATTAATAAGAAAATATTTTCCAGAAAAATCAAATAGAGCGGATGATTTAGAAGATTTTGCTCAGAATGTTTTTAATTTCAATGATGAAGCTATAAATCCATCTGGTTCATATTCAACTCGTGCATCTAAATTAAGTGAGTTAGATACTAAGGCTTTATCTAGTTCTCAAGCTGTTGGAATGAAATTCTAAGAGTTCCCTGTTATAAAGTTAAAAAACTTATTGTTAAATGTAATGAATTGGATAGCAGTAGATTTATCAATTTTAAGATAAGATAACAATTCCAACATTAATAGTCACTATGCACTGAATAAACAAAACAAACAGTTCTTACTTAATTGTAAGAGCTTTTTTTATTATCATGAATTAAAACAATCAAAATTTATATGTTGATAGGAGGGTGAATTGAGCGATAGCGAAAGAGGGCTTTAGCCCTTAGAGGGTTTTCCGAGCGTTAGCGAAACAGCACCGCAGGTGAGAAAGCCGTAGGCGCATAGTTTTCTTCTCTTTCTATTTTCTTTTCTTTCTTTTTCTTCTCTTTATACTTTGAAATATTTGTAAAAAAAATGACGCTTTTTTCATAGTCCGTTTGAAATATTTGTATTTTTTTTTGACACTTTTTTCATAACCTGCATGAAATATCTGTCAATTTTTTTTACATTTTTTTCATACGGAATTAATCAAGCCGTGGGCAACCACTAATTACATTGTTATTAGACACATGTGTGTTAAATGTACAATTGATATGTTACCAAAGTATAATTTCGTTTGCGTAAATTATATTAATATGTTATAATGGTTATATAGTAAATAATTTGACTTCTAATTGTCAATTTTAAAATAATAAACTTAAACATAATAAAAAACATAAAATAAACAAAATTAAATACTTTATAAGAGATTCGTGGCTGAGTTCTATACTTTGGTTGCTGAGTCTCAAAAATATCGTATTATTTTCATTTATTTTATGTTTTTTTATTTCTTTCATATTGATTTTACGTTACAATCGCGTCACAAATAAAGAAATGTAAGCACTTTAAAGCAGGAAAGGCTGAGAAGCCTTGGTATGACTGGGTTTATAAAAACGTGTGAAAAAACAAGGTCGTACATGGACAGATGAGCAAAAAGAACAGTGTAGCAAACAAAATTTAAATCCATTCAAAGTGATTGATTATCGTGGTGAGGTAATTGGTGTTTATAGAAACTCAATTCAAGCTGAACGAGATAGTGGGTTCTCATCCACTGCAATTCGTCAGTGTTTGACTGGTCGTCATAAGACACATAAAGGATTTACATTTGAAAAGATTACAGCAGATGAGTATAAAGAACTCACTGGTAAATAAGTTTAAGAAATAAATAGTTGAAATTAATAGGAGATAAACAAAATGGAAAACAATACAACAACTTTACGAGACAAAATGTTCTTTTGTTACAACAAACGAGTTAAACAATATCTCTACTTTGAATGTGAAATTGATTCAGAGTTTAGTGCATTACATCCAAAAACAAAGAGAGAGTTTTGGGTTTACTTTAAAACAGAAGAATTAGATAAGGCTCTTGCAGGTTATATAAAATAGAAAGAATTAGGTTAAGCATGATGGCAGTTGAAAATTTCGTACAAATCCCAAACAAGATGTTTGCGGACACAAACAATGATGAAAAATTAGTATACGTTAAGTTATTACAATCTCAAATGGTTGGGTATCTTGATAAAGACAACAGAACAACAATGACAACAGTTCCTACACTTGTTATGTTACTTGGCTGGGCTTGGACTAATGTCAAATTTGTAGACAGAAAAAAGTGTTAATTGATTGAATTAAAGTAATTTTCTTCTTTCTGATTAGGAGTGAGTCCAAGATTAGCCGAATGTGGGTTGTAATTGTTATAAAAATTCTCAATATATTCAAAGCAATCTAATTGAACCTGTTTCATATTTTGATAATTTTTTCGGTTGATTTGTCTATGCTTCAAATACTTGAAAAATGCTTCAGTAACGGCATTATCATAAGGATATCCAGGCTTAGAAAAAGAATGCATGATATTATTGTCATCAATTATTTTTCTAAATTCAATGGCCTTAAATTGTGAACCTTGGTCAGAATGGAAGAGAAGTGTTCCTTCAATCTTTCTTTTATTAAGTGCTAATTCTAGAGTGTCACATGCTAACTTTGCATCGATACGATGACTGAGTTTCCAAGCAATACATTTTCTAGAGTAGAGATCAAGTATAGCGCAGAGATAGACATGTTTCTTATATCCGATAGAAATATAGGTGAAGTCTGTTGTCCATACTTGATTTGGTTGGTCAGGATTAAATTCTTGCTTGAGTAAGTTCTGAGGGTACGTTTTTTGAACTTCTTTAAGTGAGCGTTTTGGCTTAACGGTTGCCATTTTAGGGAGCGCCATATTCTTCATGAGACGGTAAATTCTTCCTTCAGAGATTTTTGTATCATAGTCTCTTTGAAGAATGACCTTGATAGACTTCACACCAAGTCTTTTGTTTGCTTTGGTATAAATTTGAAGTATTTGTTTTCTATAAATTTGATTATCCAGTTCTCTTTTTGAGGGCTTATGTTTTAAAAATTTATAGTAAGTAGAACGATTGACATGTAAAACACGACACAAGGTTGTTGTGGCGTGTTCAAAGCGTAACCGATAGACAGCGAGGAGTCTTACTTTAAGTTTTGCATGAATATGGCACTTGCTTTTTTTAAGATGAGGTTCTCCTCTTCAAGCTGTGCATTACGTTTTTGTAGGTCTTGTATTTGTTTGGCAGTAAGTACAGAATTATCTTCGAGTTTAACTTGAGAATACTGTTTGATCCATTTAGAAAGTGCTGTTTGAGATACACCATAGTCTTTACAGAGTTCAGACTGAGTTTTTCCAGTTTGATAAAGATTGACAAGGGATTGTTTGAATTCTTCATCGTAGCGTTTAGATTTTGACATAGGATGTCCTTTCGTTTTCATGTCTTTTAAAACAGATTATAACACATAAAGTTCTGTCTACTTTTATAGTATACATCCATCTTTTGAGTTAACTATTAATCATAGGTCGCACAAGTCTATAACAAATTATGCTATGAGATTTAAGGATAGTGATTATAAAGCAATACTACCAGAAGAATATAGAGTTGTAAAAGTTAATATAAATGGTAATGAAGAGGATATAGTTAATTCAATTGAGAGAAAACTCAGCTATTTAATGGAGAAATATGCTATTGAAAACTATTCAGATATTGCATTTTTCTGTCGAGATAACTCTGGAGTTAATAGGATTTGTGATATCTTATCAATTCCTAATAAAAACTATAGTCTTAAAGCATTTAAATACACCAATGAATTTAATAGATTCTGTTCTAAACTACTAATTAATTTTTTTCGTTATAAAAAACAAGATATAACGATAACAGAATGCATTGAGGAGTTAATACAGGTAAATACTGATAAAAACATAAAGCGTCAAATTAAAACAAAAATTAATGAAGTATTTTTAGTTGATAGTACTCAGATTAAGAACCATATGAATAGTATAATCTATTTATATTCTGTGCTATATAGTATAGATGTTTCAACAGAAGATAAAGAGGAGCTATATGATATTCTACGAAATATGAACTTATTAAATACATTTAAGGATGTAGAGAATAATGAAGTCCAAGTCATGACTTATCATAAATCTAAGGGATTAGAATTTGATCTAGTATTTTTGCTAGATTGCTACAAATACATAATTCCCAGAGAGCACGGTATAAAATATAATTCTTTTGAAGATGATAAACGATTACATTATGTGGGGCTAACAAGGGCTAAAAAAGCTGTTTATATTCCAGTTGGTACTTCTCGTTTTCGTAATAGGCAAAAAGATCATATTGATGCCTTAGAGTCTGTGTTCTTATCAATGAACAATCTCGCTTTATTAAGAAGTTATGAAAGATGGAGTTAGTTTTAGTTGTTGTCATATTTTAATAGTGAAATTTCTTTGGGCAGAACAATATATCAGTTTACTTTATACTATATCAAGAATATAAATAAAAAAGTGAACTAAAAAAAATTATAAGTAGCATATCCCTTTTTTTAGAAGTAACAATTATAGGGAAAAATTAATTTATTATTAGGAAGCGGAAAAATACACGGCGATACGCATAAGTTTTTAATAAAAGTATGCAATACTCAATTTAGATTTAAGATATATGTGAAATATAAAATAAAAATGACATCAAAATATTAAAGGGAAGTTGTTAATGACTAACGGAAAGAGTAGTAGTTTTCAAATATAAATTTATATTCATTTTATAAGGTTTTATAGTACATTTAGTACACAGTCCAAGCCATTTATCATTTGACTTTGAAAGTATAGTGGTCTATAATCAATGATATAACAACAATTGAAAATAGAATTTCAAAAATATTCCAGCGTGGACAGTAGATAAAATGAGCCGCTATGCGCGTATTGCTTTAGGTATTCGCTAATCTACTCAAAAAAGCATTACAGGAGAATTCATTAGGATTCTCTTTTATTTTGTAAAAAGGGAAAGTATTTTTATTTTTAAATCATTCATTGTTAGCATTGTACAAACAAGATGACTAAAAAAACTTCTATCTATATTGGACAGAAGTTGAGTGAGGAAAAGTATCTAAAGTAATCAAATTAAAGTGTAAGTTCAGACAGGTTAGATACACTTATCCGATAAACTTCCATCCTTATTTATTTCTAGTTTCTGGCTGGGCCCTGCAAGTGGTGACAGACTAGCTCCCCAAGCGGCAGACATATTTTTTAAGATATTGTTTTCTTCAATAAAATTATTAGACTTCTTTGTTCCAAGAAAACGAATTTCGTTATTGTCAAAAGTTAACTTTATTCTAAAATTTGCTAGTAATTCTGCTTTGATTAATTGTGGAACCATAAAATTTCCTTTCTATATAATAATTGTAACGCTTTCATAAAGAGGAGTCAAAGACAAGCTTATTCAAAAGATCGCTTTAGGTATTCGCTAAGTAGAAATTTCAAAATAAGACCAAAGACCGAGCATGGAGCGGTCTTTTTTTGGTAGAATAGAGGTATGAATAGACGGATAAAAACATTTATTGTTATAGAGCTTTGTATCATAGTTGCTTTGCTTTTGCATATTATAAAATCACCGTACTTTCTTGTATTGCTTGCTTTAGCTATATCTTTCAGTATATTGTCACGTAAAATAACCTTTCTCCGTCCTGTCACAGCTGTGCTCTGGATTTTCTTTGCAGTAATGCTCTTGACAGCTGGATGGTTTTGGCTTGCTCTTCTCTTTCCTCTTTTGGTTGGGATTAGTTTTTGGAAAAGGCAAGCCTACACGATGCCAAATTCTTCTTATAGCCAAGCTTATGCGGAGAGTCAGGAAGACATCACACGGGCAAATGGAAATGATGTAATTGATCTCTACGATGTCAATTTTAGGCCTGAAGGAAACAGCTTGAGCATCAAAAAATCAGCAGGAAATACTAAAATTATCGTGCCGGAAGATGTTGCCGTAGCTTTAGAAATTACGGTACACAATGGCATTGTCAAGATTTTTGATGAAGAGACCGAAATTAACCCTGTAAATTTTCGTTATTTCTCAGATATGACAGAAGATACGCAAAAACGGATGCGTATTAAACTCCAGGTTGAAACAGGAAATGTTGAGGTGGTGAAAGGATGAAGAAATCAATCATTAAAACCTTTACCGTCCTTTTTATCATTATTGTTTTGGTTGATGTGCTATTGTTTTCAATCACGAGCGGTGTTTCAACAGCCAGTATTATGGGCGAGATTGCGAATAATTTTTATGGGATATGGATCTTTCTCTCGGTAGCGGGATTATTGGCTTTGGTTTTTACTTTTTTCAATTTTTTGGAAAACAGCAAAATTAAGAGAGACTTTTATGAAGATATCCAGCGTGTGAGTCAAAACCAAGAACCAGAGCATCCAGAATTGAAGGCTCTTCATTTGCGCTTAAAAGAGATGTCTATAGAGCTGCAAGAACTCTCAAGTCAAAAATCGGCAAATAAAGCCGAAATTGTAGAAACAGAAAGAAAACGTATTTCACGAGAGCTTCATGACTCGGTCAGTCAAGAACTTTTTGCCGCAACGATGATTCTCTCTTCTGTAACGGGTAGCGAAGCTGAAAACTCTAATCTCACACAAGATCAAATTTTGACACAAACACGTTTAGTTTTAAAAATCTTGCATGAAGCACAAAATGAGATGCGAGCCTTGTTGTTGCATTTAAGACCTATTGAATTGGACGGCAAGTCCCTTTCGGCAGGTTTAAATTCCTTAACGGATGAATTACAAGCAAAGATATCCGCCAATATCAATGTAAAACTCAGTGATATTAAAGCTTCCTCTAACATTGAAGATAACCTCTTCCGCATGGCACAGGAAATTCTGAGCAATGCACTACGGCACTCACAAGCTGATAATATTGAAGTTGTTCTGAAAGAGCAGTATGACAATATTATTCTTAGAATAGCAGATGATGGTGTCGGCTTTGATACACGAGACAGTAAATCAGCCAGCTATGGTCTGGTCAATATAAAAGAGCGCGCGCTTTTGCTCGGTGGGGATGTTAAAATTATTAGTGCGCCAAATCAAGGTACAAGTGTCGAGATACGCATTCCACAAGTGAACCAATAAGAAGTTAAAAGGAAAAAATGGATAAAATAAAATTATTAATTGTTGATGATCATCAAATGGTCCGCTTAGGGCTCTCTAGCTTTATGAATATTCAGCCCGATATTGAAGTCGTAGGAGAGGCAGCGGATGGCGAATCAGGCTATCTTAAAGCAAAAAATTTAAAACCAGATGTCATTTTGATGGATTTGGTTATGGACCGTCTAGATGGCATTGGTGCGACGCAAAAAATATTAGCGGAAATGCCAGAACAGAAGATTTTGATTTTGACGAGCTTTTTAGATGATGAAAAAGTCTTTCCAGCTTTGGCTGCTGGGGCAAAAGGCTATATTCTCAAAACTTCTCAGGCTGCCGAAATTGCCAGTGCTATCCGTAAAGTTGCGAGCGGGCAAGATGTTTTGTCGGGAGCGGTTAAAGAAAAAATCAATCAACAAAAGCATCGAAAACCTGAATTGTATGACAATCTCTCAAAAAGAGAAATGGAAGTTTTGAAAATATTAGCTCAGGGACTTTCTAATCAGGAGATTGCGGATCAACTATTTATAAGTCTTAAAACAGTTAAAACACATGTTTCTAACATCTTTAATAAATTAGAAGTGAATGATCGGACGCAAGCAACAATTTATGCTATCCAACACAAACTGGTCGATCAGTAAAAAATTTTAAAAAGTAGAAATCATCATCCCTAATTGTATGTACAATAGCGAAAATAACCTATATCTGGTATAATAGAGTCATGAAAGATTTAATCGAAAAAGCTTCAAAAATCAAAATTATTTTTTTCGATATTGATGATACTTTACGTGACCTAAAAACAGGCTATATACCCGAAAGCTTACCCTTTATCTTTGAAACTTTACGCCAAAAAGGAATAAAAACAGGTATTGCGACAGGACGAAATTACTATAATGTTCTCCCTGAAATCCGCAATTTAAATCCTGATTTTTTTGTAACGATTAATGGTGCTTTGGTGCAAAACCAGGCGCAGGAGATTATTTACAAAAATCCCTTGGATAAAAAAACTGTTGATGAAATAGTGTCTTGGCTAAAGAGTGAAGGTGCTGAATATCTTTTTGTAGGAAATGAGAACTTAAAAGCTTCAAAATGGGAAGGATTAACTGAGAGCGTTATTCCAGCTGATTATGGCGTACTCGAAGTTAAACCAGATTACTACAAAGAGCATGATGTTTTTCAACTCCTTACAATCTCTGAGCATGATCAAAGACTTCGACTGCCTCAACGTTTGGCTCAAAAAGTAAGAATGGTACGATGGCACCCGAATTCTTCCGATATTGTTCCGGTTTTAGGGAGCAAAGCCAATGGTTGTATGAAAGTATTAGAATATCTCGGTCTTGCACCAGAAAATATGATGAATTTTGGCGATGAGCTTAATGATAAGGAGCTTTTTGATTTGGCTGGACTTTCGGTGGCTATGAAAATCTCACATCCTCTCATTTTGGAAAAAGCAGACTATGTCACGGATACAGTACAGAAAGATGGTATTTTAAAAGCTTTGCGTACACTTCAACTCATCGATTAAACTTACAAAAATGAAAGTCTCATCTACGAGATTTTTGATAAAATTTAGAAAAGAGAAACAAATGACTTACCCACAACTTAATCTTGAAGCATATGATGGAACAACAGCAATCATCCATACTAATCATGGGAATATGACTGTGAAACTCTTTGACGAGCTTGCTCCAAAAACTGTTAAAAACTTTGTTGAACTCAGCAAAAAAGGATACTACGATGGTATTATTTTCCACCGTATTATCAAAGACTTTATGATTCAAGGTGGCGACCCAACAGGAACAGGTATGGGTGGTGAATCAATCTATGGTGAAAAATTTGAAGATGAATTTTCACAAGATGCGTTCAATATTCGTGGTGCCTTGTCAATGGCCAATGCTGGACCAAATACAAATGGAAGCCAGTTCTTCATTGTTCAAAACCAAAACCTCCCTTATCCAAAATCAGCCTTGATTGATGGTGGATGGCCTGAAGAAGTTGCTGAAGTCTACACTCAAGGTGGAACACCGCATCTGGACGGGCGTCACACAGTATTTGGCCAACTTGTAGATGAAAAATCATTTGAAGTTTTAGATAAAATTGCCGCTGTACGTGTCGGAATGCAAGATCGTCCAGTTGACGATGTAGTCATCGAAAATATTGAAATTATCGAGAAATAAAATGATTGATAAATCCGTAAAAATTGGTGATAAAGTCACTGCTGAGATAATCGGGCTCCAAGATTATGGTGCTTTTGTAAAGTTTGCGGACCGTCAAAATACTGAACATAAAGGCTTGATTCATATTTCTGAAGTTCAGTCAGGTTTCGTCAAAAATATTCGAGAAGTTATCAAAGTAGGGCAACATGTAAAAGCTCAGATAATAGATATTGATGAGTACAATGGTAAAGTCAGTCTCTCCATTCGCAGTCTCGAAGAAAATCCACAAAATCATTACTTTTATCGTAAAAAACGATTCACAGATTCTCGTAATAAGATTGGCTTTAAAAGTTTAGCTGAGAAAAGAGAACTTTGGATTGAAGAAGGCGAAAAATATCTGAAAGAAAGAGCAAACTAAATCCACACGAGGTGAAGATGAACAACAATGTCTTAAAATATACCAAACGAGTTTTTAACGTGATTACAATTTTGGGTTTTATTGCTACTATTGTTGGTAGTGTTTACCTCTGGCATCTCGGGGCTTTTCAAGATCAAGAAATTTTGAAACGTCTAGTAACAGCGCATGCTTTGCTTGGTCCGATAATTTTCTTCTGTATGCAAATTATTCAAGTAATTATTCCGATTATTCCGGGAGGATTAACAATTGCAGCAGGGGTCTTAATATTTGGACCTTTCTGGGGTTTTGTTTACAATTATGTCGGGATAGTTGTTGGTTCAGTGATACTTTTCCATCTTGGTCGAAAGTATGGACAGTCCTTAGTTCAGGTCTTTGTCAAAGAGAAAACCTACAACAAGTATATGGCTTGGCTCGAAAAAGGGCAAAAGAGATTTAATATCGCTTTTCTACTTTTAATTCTCTCACCAATCGCGCCTGATGATGCTTTGGTTCTCATTGCGAGTCAGACTCGTATGAGTTGGAAATTCTTTAACTGGGTGATGATTTTATGTAAGCCACTACCGATTTTATTCTATTCGTATGCTTTAATCTTCGGTGGAAACTTACTTGGAAATTTGTTCTAAGAAGAACTTTAAATAACAAACAATAATGGTTTTGCGAAAGCAACCATTTTTATATAAATAATGTATAATAGAGCCTATAGACTTTCTAGTGATGGAGCTTCATTTTGAATAATAAAACAAATACAATAAATAAAAAGAAAAAGCAGCCTAAAAATAAGCTAACTTTTGACAGTCGTATTGACTATGCGCTTATTCTACCAGCTTTTCTTTTAACAGTTATCGGTCTTTATGCCATTTGGGTTGCTGTAAGTCATGATTATCCGACACAAGCGGTTAAGATGGTTGGACAACAAGGGACTTGGATTATTGTCGGTGTTATTTTAGCCTTAATTGTCATGCATATGGACTCGAGGCTGCTTTGGAACCTTACGCCGGTTCTGTATGGTTTTGGTCTTATTTTGATGGTGCTGCCCATATTCTTTTACAGCCCTTCGATGTATGAGCTGACAGGTGCAAAGAACTGGGTTGCCTTTCATAACACCAATCTTTTCCAGCCCTCGGAGCTCATGAAAATAGCCTATATATTGTTTTTAGCAAGGATTGTCGTTTCCTTTCAAAACAAACTGAAAAAACGTTATCTTAAAGATGATTTTATCTTAATTGGACAAATTGGCTTGGCTACTGTGCCCATTGCTATTCTCGCAGCTTTACAAAAAGACTTTGGTACCTTTATGGTTTTCCTTGTGATTGTAGCGGGAATCATTCTTGTTTCAGGGGTATCTTGGAAAATTATCTTGCCTGTCCTCCTCATAGCTATCCTAGTCGCCGTGGGTGTTGTAGCTATGGTGATGAATCCTAAGGGACAAGAGCTCTTAGGAACTGTTTTCAGCCAATATCAGGTTAATCGTTTCTTAGCTTGGCTTCATCCCTTTGAGTACACACAGACATTCTCACTTCAACAATCTCGTGCTTTGATTGCTATCGGTGTCGGCGGTCTCTTTGGACATGGATTTGGAGTGGCAAATGTCAACGTACCAGTCCGTGAATCAGATATGATTTTTACCGTTATCGGAGAAGATTTTGGTTTTGTCGGTGCAACTTTTGTCATTTTACTTTATTTCATCTTGATTTATCGTATGATTCGGGTGACTTTTCAATCCAATAATCAGTTCTATATCTTTATATCCACGGGGATTATTATGATGATTCTGTTCCATGTCTTTGAAAATATTGGAGCGGCGATTGGCTTGGTCCCATTGACGGGTATTCCTTTACCGTTCATTTCACAAGGTGGTTCGGCATTGATCAGTAATATTATTGGTTTAGGGCTCGTACTTTCCATGAAATATAATCAATTGCCTGAGTTCGTATTAGTTCGCGAAGCAGGTAGAAAGAAATTAGAACATAAAAGAGCGCGTCTGTCTCGTTCATCCTATAAAAGAGTGAAGCCAAAAGGGAGACGTAGAATAAGTAAATAAAAAAGCTTTTCAAGGAAAAGCTTTTTTATGTGGAATGACCGCAACAATATTAAGAAGTCCACGAAATTTATAAGCTAGAAATTTCACATACTTCACAAAATATGATAGTCTATAAGTGAAGGAACAAAGGAGGAATTATTAAGATGAAATATGCAGTAAGATATGCTTCACGTGGTGGAAATACACGTGCAGTTGCTGATGAAATTGCGAAAAAAATTGATGTGAAAGCAGAACGAATCTCTGAACCCCTAGAAGAGGAAGTAGATGTCTTGTTTCTTGGAGCAGGTGTTTGGTTTGCTTCTGTAACAAAAGACATGAAGGAATACTTGGCAGCTTTAGACAGTGGTAAAATCAAACAAATTGTTGCCTTTTCTACTTCGGGTCACTTGGAATCTGCAATTAAAAAAATTACTGCAGCAGCAAAAGACAAAGGCATTAAAGTTAATGAAGAATCTTTTGATTTGCATTTAAACATGCAAGGTATGACATTTTTCGCACCTGCTGGGGGTGATTTAACAAAAGAACAAATCAATGAAGTTGATGCCTTTGTTGATAAAGTTCTTGCAAAACTATAATATTAATTAACGCCCTTTTATTTAAAAGCTCCTTATTTTGGAGCTTTTTTTGTTTCTTTAAATTATATAGAGTATTAAAAACAGGTTACGTTGGTGCAATGATAGGTAATTTAAATGTAACGCAACAAGCAGTTTTTGTAACAAAAACAAAAGGTTTTGTGATAAAATAGTAATGTTCAAACAAGAAAACATGAGGAAGTAAATTTAAAGTTTATGAAAAAGAAATTAATTATGACGCTGATGCTTTCAACGGTTGTCCTGAATACAGGTGCTCCCTTAGCTGCTGTAAAGGCAGATTCAACGGAAAATAAGTTGGCAGCACAGGACTCAAAGATTGCAAACTTGAAGAATGAGGCCAGTCTAGCTCAAGCGAAAGTTGAAGCAGTTGGGACCCAAGTAGGGGCCCTAAAAGCTAAGCAAACTTCAATGCAAGAACAGATAGAAAAGCTATTAGAACAGCAAAAAGCGCAGTCTACACAGATTCGTGAATTGGACAAGAATATTGAGGAACGTAGTCACGCATTAGAAGCACAAGCACGAAGTGCTCAAACTGATGGTTCAGCAACGAATTATATTTCAGCAATTTTGGATTCTAAATCTCTAACCAATGCCATTCAAAAAATCACAGCTATGTCGACTGTTGCAGGTGCCAATAAGGCAATGATTGAACAGCAAGAACAAGATCAAAAGAATGTTCAAGCGAAACTCAAAGATAATATGGAAAAATACGCGGAAGTCACGCGCTTGCAACAAGAGTTGAGCACTCAAGCCGATGAATTGGCAACACAAGAAGCACAACTTAAAGTTGCGCAACTTAATTACCAAGCCACAATCACATCTGAAGAAGGCAAAAAACAAGAATTGTTAACTCAAAAAGCTGAAGCTGAGCAAGCAGCACAAGAAGCTGTTCAAGCTCAAAAAATAGCTACACAAGAGTCAGTGGTAGCCCAACAGGAAAAGGTCAAAGAAACTGTAGTGGAAAGTAAACCAGATCCAGTGGCACCACCAGTTGTTGATGAAGGCAATCAAACTGTAGAACCTGAAATTGAGAAACCTAAGCCGCCAATTACAGATCCTAAACCACCAGTTTCAACGACGAATCCATATCCAGCTGGACAATGTACGGCTTATGTTTGGGATTACTTTGGTGGTGCAATTCCAACATATGTAGGTAATGCGGCAGACTGGGTACGTTACGCAAACAGTGGACCAGCAGCGGGAACTATTGCTGTCTTTCCACCAGGAAACCAGGGTGCCGGTGGTGTTGGACACGTTGCAGTAGTCATCTCTGTTTCTGGCTCTACGATGAGAGTCAAAGAAGGCAACTTTAACGGTGGTTGGGGGACTGAACGTGAATGTTCAACAGCCGGCGTGAGCTTTATCCGTCCTTAGTAAAAGAGTAAACACAAGAAGCAAGAAGAACTTGCTTCTTTTTTAATTTTTCACCTCTAACTAGGAAAGGATAAGGTTTTTACTTCAATATATCTACTTAATAAGGTATACTAAGTTAAAAGATTATCATTTAATTTTAAGGAGGAAGGGATGCTCGAAGTGAAAAATCTCCGAAAGACATTCGGAGAACTTGTTGCTGTTGATGATCTGAGTTTTACTATTGAAGATGGTGAAATTTTAGGTTTTATTGGACAAAATGGATCGGGAAAAACAACAACATTTAGATTAATATTGGATTTTTTGATGCAAGATTCAGGAAGCGTGCTCTGGAATGGTAAGCCGCTCTCTAGTGATGAATATAACATCATTGGTTATTTACCAGAGGAAAGAGGGCTTTATCCTAAAGATAGTATAGAAACTCAGTTGCGTTTCTTTGGTCAACTAAGAGGCAAAACGCGAAAAGAAATCGATGAGAAAATCGATTATTGGATGGAAAAATTTGAGGTTAAAGGCAAGCGCACAGATAAGGTTAAAACATTATCAAAAGGGAATCAGCAGAAGGTTCAGCTTATAGCTACGCTGATTCATGAACCGAAGCTTGTTATTTTAGATGAACCGTTCTCTGGTTTAGATCCTGTGAATGCAGAGTTGCTCAAAACAGCTGTAGCTGAATTACGTGAGCAAAAAGTCTGTGTTGTCTTTTCAGACCATAATATGCTGAATGTCGAAAAAATGGTGGATAAGATGATAATGGTAAAAGAAGGTAAGAAAATACTGGATGGAACCGTTGATGCTGTACGTCAAAGTTTTGGACGGACTAAAGTATTTATTGAAGCACCGGTAGCACAAGAAGATCTCGCACAGCTGGAAGGTGTAAAAGAAGTACAGGTGGAGCGTAATGGTACTTATGAGTTAACTTTAGAAAATGAAGAAGCAGGCAAAGCTGTCTTTGACTATGTTACACAATCAGGCTATATCCAGATGTTTTCACAACAACCGCCAAGCTTGGAAGAAATATTCAAAATGAAGGCAGGTGATGCACATGAATAGTAAGTTTTGGACAATCGTGAAAGAAGTCTTTCGTAAAAATGTTAAATCAGTTGCCTTTTTAGTTATGGTCTTTCTCCCGCTTCTCATTGGATTAGTTATTTATGTTATTGCAAGAGTAGCAGATGATGGAGCAGGCGACGTTGATCGGATTGCGGTAGTGACAAAAAGCAAGGAAATTGGAAGTGCGCTGACTGAAGTTAAAGGCAATATTAAGTATGAAGTAATGGACAGAACAGCAGCAAATCGTAAACTTAAAGATGAAGATGTAGGCGCGATTTTAGCTTTAGAGATGGAACAAGGGAAAATAAGCTCAACCTTAGAAACCACACGTTCTCTTGATACGGCAACTCAAATGACTGTCTCCCAGACGCTTACAGCAATCCAGCAAAGTGTCTTTGCCACTCAATTAGGCTTGTCACCAGAAGAAAAAACGAACCTTCTTTCTCCCGCGAAATTAGAGCCTGTGCATGTTGAGTTTGACGCGGATGGCAATAGAATTCAAGGTACAGATTATTCTGGTTTGAGGCAGGTTATAGCAACAGTCCTGATTGTAATGATTTGGATTTTTGTTGCAACTTATGGTAGTATTGTGGCGCAAGAAATTGCCAGCGAAAAAGGAACGCGTATTATGGAAGTGATTCTTTCAAGCGTTAAAGCCGAAACTCATTTTTATGGAAAATTAGTGGGGATTATCTTAGTCTGTTCAGTCAATGTTCTTGCTTATGCTGTTCAGATTGGAGTAGGTTATCTAATCTTCAGAGATAATGACATGATGCGTAGCTTCCTTAACGGTTTAAATCTTCAAGAAGTGTTTACTGGACAATTTTGGCTTGTAATTCCGATTGTCATCTTAGGAATTCTCCTGTTTACATTTTTAGCAGCTCTTTCCGGTTCATTGATTTCTCGTGTTGAAGATGTACCTAAAGCACAAACACCAATGACAATGATTGGGTTACTTGGTTACATGCTTTCTGTAATTTTTGCTTCTCAACCTGATAATATCGTGATGACCGTGACAAGTTATATCCCTTTTATTTCGAGTTTTGTCTTACCGATGCAAATTGCAACAGGTGTAGCAAGTAATTTACAAGTCTGGATTTCCATGGGAATTATGTTTATAACGATGTTGTTTATACTCCTGTTCTCTGCTCGACTTTATAAATCAAATGTTTTAATCTATAGCAGCGATGGCTTACTTAAAGTTTTGAAACAATCACTTAATAATATCAAAAATGAAGACAAGTTAAAAAATAAAGCTTAATAAAAAAACCAAGTCTCTGAATTCAGAGGTCTTGGTTTTTTATTAACTCGCATGAATATGGAAGTCACGTTCTAATACAATATCACGTACTTTACGACTAATATCGCTCAATCTTACCTCACGAACAGGACGTGGGAGAAATTTTCGGATATCATCGTCATTGTAACCAATCTGAAGGCGCTTGTCATCCAAAATAAGCGGACGACGTAAAATGGAACGGTTCTCTTTCATGATTGTAACCAGAGTATTTAAAGAAAATCGCTCAAGGTCTAATGATAAACTCTGATATGCACGGCTTCTTTTGGAAATAATTTCCTCCGTACCATTTTCAGTCAAAGCAAGAATTTCAAGAAAGTCTTCTTTCTTAATATCATCTGTAAGAAGATTTATTTCTTGAAAATCTACACCGTTATCAACGAGCCATTTTTTTGCTTTTTGGCTTGAGCTGCAACCAGCAACTGTATAAATTTTTATCATATTATCCCCCTTGTCGAAAATCTTATTTATTTCTAATTTACTTATGAATTAATTATAACATTTTTACGGAAAGTGTCAAGAGTATTATTATAAAAATTTAATTGTAAATTTATAATTAATTTTAAAAATAGCATGTTTTGTTTAAAATAAAGGGTTTATGCTGTGTTTATAGAGGGGTGATAGAATACTCTTTCAAAAAGAAAAGAACTTTTTTCTTTTTTTATTTATTAAATAGAAGGCGCTTTCTATTTAATGTAAATCTTATTACTGTTTTTTGATACAAGTTTTTTTCACTGAAATCTCTCAAGTAAGAGATCTCTCAAAGTTTTCATTTGACTGCATCTTTAGAAAATGATATTCTACTAAAGATAAAACTTTTAAACTGGTCCAGAGAGGCTAGCAAGGTTGTGAACATGAATATTAAATCTTTTTGAATAAAAAGGGAATACTCTATCTTCTTTGCACTTGCTTTTTCTGGCAGGTGCTTTTTTCTTAAAATTCCTAGGAAATGAGAAAAATGTCTGTCAGAGAGTAGTACAAAGTTTATCTCACAGCTGCTTTGGAATTTTAGAAATGGGGATACTATGCCAAAACGTACGGATATTAAGAAGATTATGATTATCGGTTCAGGACCGATTGTTATTGGTCAGGCTGCTGAATTTGACTATGCTGGTACTCAAGCCTGCTTAGCGCTCAAAGAAGAAGGTTATCAAGTTATTTTGGTCAATTCAAATCCAGCAACGATTATGACTGACCGTGAAATTGCTGATAAAGTTTATATTGAGCCGATTACGCTTGAGTTTGTCAGCAAAATCCTTCGCAAAGAAAGACCAGATGCCCTCTTGCCAACCTTAGGTGGTCAAACAGGGCTAAATATGGCGATGGAATTGGCGGAAAGCGGTATTTTGAAAGAACTTTCGGTTGAACTTTTAGGTACAAAATTAACTGCCATTGACCGAGCAGAAGACCGTGAATTATTTAAAGAACTCTGTGAAAGTATTGGAGAGCCTTTGTGCGAATCTGAAATTGCCACAACGGTTGAGGAGGCAGTTAATCAAGCAAAAGAGATTGGCTACCCAATCATTGTCCGTCCAGCCTTTACGATGGGGGGAACAGGCGGCGGAATTTGCAACAACGAAACAGAACTTCGTGAGGTAGTTGCCAATGGATTAAAACTTTCTCCAGTGACACAATGTTTGATTGAAAAATCAATAGCCGGATATAAAGAAATAGAGTACGAAGTGATGCGTGACTCGGCAGATAATGCGATTGTGGTCTGCAACATGGAAAACTTTGATCCCGTAGGTATACATACAGGAGATTCGATTGTGTTCGCGCCTAGTCAAACCTTGTCAGATGTTGAATACCAAATGCTTCGTGATGCTTCATTAAAAATCATTCGTGCTTTGAAAATCGAAGGAGGATGTAATGTTCAGCTTGCTTTGGATCCACATTCTTATAAATATTATGTGATTGAAGTAAATCCCCGTGTCTCACGCTCCTCTGCCTTAGCTTCTAAAGCGACAGGTTATCCGATTGCTAAGATGTCGGCCAAAATTGCAGTCGGAATGACATTAGATGAAATTATCAATCCGGTAACAAACACGACTTATGCTATGTTTGAGCCAGCACTTGACTACGTTGTCTCTAAAATTGCCCGCTTCCCCTTTGATAAATTTGAAAATGGTGATCGTAATCTCGGGACACAAATGAAAGCGACTGGAGAGGTAATGGCTATCGGACGCAACATCGAAGAAAGCTTACTCAAGGCAGTACGTTCATTGGAGATAGGTGTGAGCCACAACCGTTTAGAAGGTGCTGAAGAAGTCACAGAAGAGTTCCTGTACGAAAAAATTATTAAAGCACAGGATGACCGTCTCTTCTATATTTCAGAAGCGATTCGCCGTGGTATTCCGATTGAGGAAATTGCGGCTTTAAGTAAGATTGACATTTTCTTCCTAGATAAATTACTCCATATCGTTGAGATTGAAAAAGAGTTAGAACTTAATGTTTTTGATCCAGAAATTTTGAAAACAGCCAAGAAAAATGGTTTTTCGGATAAAGAGATTGCTCGTCTTTGGAATGTGACAGAGTCCGAAGTACGTCGGCGTCGCAAAGATGGTGAAATTCTGCCAGTCTACAAAATGGTAGATACTTGTGCTGCTGAGTTTGAAAGTAGTACGCCATATTTCTACTCGTCTTACGCATGGGAGAACGAGTCTGTCAAATCTGAAAAGGAAAAAATCCTTGTTCTAGGTTCAGGTCCAATCCGTATCGGTCAAGGCGTGGAGTTTGACTATGCGACTGTTCATTCAGTTAAAGCAATCCAAGCTTTAGGCTATGAAGCAATTATCGTCAACAGCAATCCTGAGACGGTTTCTACTGATTTTTCAATTTCGGATAAACTCTACTTTGAACCTTTGACTTTCGAAGATGTCATGAACATTATCGATTTAGAGGAACCCAAAGGTGTAATCGTTCAGTTTGGTGGGCAGACAGCGATTAATCTAGCGGAACCTTTGGAAAAAGCTGGCGTAAGTATCTTAGGAACACAAGTAGCAGACCTTGAACGTGCAGAAGACCGAGATTCCTTTGAAAAGGCTTTGTCCGACTTGGATATTCCACAACCACCGGGAGCAACAGCCACAAATGAAGAAGAAGCAGTTGCCAATGCTGAAAAAATTGGTTATCCTGTCCTGCTACGCCCATCCTTTGTCTTAGGTGGACGTGCTATGGAAATTATTGATAATGAAGCAGATTTGCGTAATTATATGAACCGTGCAGTCAAGGCTTCGCCAGAACACCCAGTATTAGTAGACAGCTATTTGACTGGACAAGAGTGTGAAGTAGATGCTATTTGTGATGGAAAAGATGTTTTGTTGCCAGGAATTATGGAGCATATTGAACGTGCGGGGGTTCACTCGGGAGACTCAATGGCTGTTTATCCACCACAAACCTTCAGTCCTGAAATTATTGAGACAATCGTGGATTATACTAAACGATTGGCAGAAGGCTTAAACTGCATCGGTATGATGAATATTCAGTTCGTTATCCACGAGCAAAAAGTCTATGTTATTGAAGTTAACCCACGAGCTTCGCGTACGGTTCCTTTCCTATCAAAAGTTACAGGAATTCCGATGGCACAACTTGCCACACAGATGATTTTAGGGAAAACACTAGCAGAACTTGGTTACACATCAGGTCTTGCCCCAGAATCTGAACTGGTCCACATCAAAGCTCCAGTCTTCAGCTTTAGCAAATTGGCAAAAGTTGATAGCCTCCTTGGTCCAGAGATGAAATCAACGGGGGAAGTGATGGGATCAGATACAACCTTAGAAAAGGCGCTTTATAAATCTTTTGAAGCTGCAAAACTGCACATGGCTGACCATGGGTCAATTCTCTTTACAGTGGCCGATGAAGATAAAGCAGAAACCTTAGAGATGGCAAAACGTTTTGCTGATATTGGTTATTCACTAGTAGCGACTTCAGGAACTGCACAATACCTAAAAACTGCAGGGCTTTATGTTCGAGAGGTCGGTAAAGTGACGGAATCTACTGAGGATACAGTTATTGATGACATTCGTATGGGGCGTGTTCAAGCTATTGTCAATACAATGGGCAGCAAACGCGTATCAACACAAGAAACGGATGGTTTTCTCATACGTCAGGAAGCAATTAGTCGTGGTATTCCACTCTTTACAGCTTTAGACACAGCAGAAGCTATCCTCCGTGTGATGGAGAGCCGCTCATTTACCATGAATGTTATTTAAACAAAAAAAGCAGACTGGTACTGCTTTTTTTATGTGACATTTTCTTTATGGCAGGTGCGAAGCTGGACCACTTTTGGTACAATAGAGGAGATGATATTACTATTTAATAAACCCTTTGACGTACTCACAAAATTTACGGATACTGAAAATCGTAAAACATTGAAAGATTATATTGATGTTCCTAATGTATATGCTGCAGGACGCTTAGATAAAGACAGTGAAGGCTTACTTTTACTGACAGATGATGGAAAGTTAAATCATAAGCTTACTGACCCAAAGTCCAAGTCTTATAAGACTTATCTTGTACAGGTCGAGGGAGAATTCACTGAGTCAGCAGCTCAAAAACTCCGTGCAGGTGTTTTGCTTAAAGATGGTAAAACACTTCCGGCGAAAGTTAGACGAGTTTCAGAACCAGAGTGGCTTTGGGAGAGAACGCCACCGATTCGTGAGCGAAAATCAATACCCACAAGCTGGGTCGAAATCTCTATCAAAGAAGGAAAAAATCGTCAAGTGCGTCGAATGACAGCCAATGTTGGTTTTCCAACATTACGTTTAATCCGTACAAAGATTGGAAATTATGAATTGGGGAATCTTCCTTCAGGAAAGTATAAGATAATAAAATAAAAAAAGAGCATTTGCTCTTTTTGTTTTATTAAAAACTCCGTCCACCGCCAGAACCTCCGCCACCAGAGAAGCCGCCTCCACTAGAGTTATTATTTCTAGGAATACGGCGAGTAGTAATGAAGGAGTTGACCAACGTATCGCTTTGTTTGGATAAGTTTAATTTTCCATTCTCTTGATAACCATAATTCCAGTGTGCGCCCATCTTTAATTGATAGCGAGAGACCAGAACAGTAACAAAGGCACCAGCGGAGATGAGTGCAAGAATAACTGCAATTAGAATATAAGCAGGACGGAAGGAACGATGAAAAGTAACGGCTCCCGTTTGCGGGTCAACCGTATATTTTCGTCCGCCAGGTATCCCCTGTTCATAATAATGCGTCACTTGTGCATAAAAATTCTCTATGGCTTGTGGATAATTCCCATCGGACAATTGAGGTTGCACAACATCTAAAATCGACTCAATCCGAGAAGAGGTAATGTAATACTTCAAGTTTCCTGTTGCCCAGATATAAAGTTTCCGCTGTGACATATTAATTACCAAGACAATACCGTTGTTCCCTTGCCCGACTTTTTGTGCTAAATAATTGACTGCTAACTCTTTGGGCGATTCAGTATCGTCCATGGTTGTAACTACAAAAACTCCAGCTTTGGTCTGGTTTGCAAGCAGTTGAGCTTCTTGCTCAAGGGATTGTGTTGTGCCACTCAAAAGAGCAGCCTGATCGTCAATACCTACCTGCTGTGCAGAAGTATCTTTAGCAAAAGCAAACAATGTACAGAGTGTAATTACTGTAAAAAATAGTGTTAAAAGTATTCGTTTCTTTTTCATGAGACAAACCACCCCACAGTCACGCCAAGTATGAGTACAGTGATGAAAATAAGAAGTGCCACCAGAGCGACTTTCAGTTTATCCACAGGAAGGATACCAGCAGTTTTACCTGTTTGACCATTCATTGCATAATAGAAAAGTTTATCACTATTTTTTTGACGATAAGTCACGAGCCAGAGTGGTAAAAGCACATAATCACTTTCCAAATTTTTAATGCTTTGTTGAGATTGAACACTGGTTACAGCAGTGTAGCCTTGAATTGTGTCGCGCATGAGCGCTTCGGAATACTGACGTAATTCGCTATCTACGCGTTCCTTGATTTCTGCATACTCAATATCTCTTTTTTCAGTTAAAAAACCGGAGAGATACTGATTTTTAAAAGATACCGCTTTGGATAAATCGAAGGGTTGAACAGCACCAACCATTTTTTCAGGTTCATTTTTTTTCAAGGCATTTTTTACTAAATCTTGAAAGTTGCTGTTTCCTTCTCGGAAGATTTGGTATTGCTTAGTTTCTGTGTATTCTAAATCTCCAACAATCCAGACCCGTATCCTATTGGCACGTGCTTGCAATTGTCCTTCTAAATCTGCACCAACAACCCAATAAGGGAAATAAACACCTTGAAGTTGCTTGATTTGTTTTTTATCAAAGAAATCTTTCGGGACAAATCTCTTTTTCCCTACCCAGTCGAGGAAAGCTTTTTCAGCATCCTTCTGTTCAATCTGGAAAGGTAGAACTTTTTCTGGGAGAAATTTCCCAGAGAGACGTTCTGAAAGAACGACAGGATTGTGACAATAATAGCAGAAAGTAGAAGCAGTAGTTGCATCTGTCACAATTTCCGCACCACATGAAGGACAAACAAAGAGTCCAACCTGATCATCAATCGGTGTTTCTGCCTCATCAGTTTCTAAAGGAACATCTGGAATACTTTCTTCTGGAATTCCCTTGTCTTTTTGTTTGGCTTCAAAGGCAGTAACTTCCTCTTCCGTAAAGGTAGATAAGCAGTACTGGCAATGAAACTTTTGACTTTTAGGATCAAATAAGAGGGGACCGCCACAATTAGGACAGAGATGGGTGAGAACCTTCGACTGGCTCATAATTTACCTCTTTTCTGATTTTTATAAAGGTTTAGCAACAAAAGGTTGTCCACATTCTGGACAGAATTTTGGACCACCATTAGCTAAATTAACGACTGCATTACAAGCTGAGCAAGCCATTTCGATCTTTAAGTTAGCTTGCACTTCAGGTTTTTTCTCACCACAGTTTGAACAGAATTTTCCTGCATTTTCTGTACCACAAGCTGAACAAGTCCACGTGTCTTCCGATTTTGTCGCTGCCTTTTCCTGTTGAGCCATTTGGGCTTGATTTGAGGCACTGGCCTGACCAAGCACATCTCCCGCTTGGTTCATTCCCATGCCCATTCCCATAAAGGCTTGCATGGCTCCACCAGTGTTGCTTCCAGCTGCTTCAATACCGCGCGCCACAGCGCCTTGCATATAGCCTTCACGTACACTTGGATCACCTAGCATTGCACCTTGGTTACGCATATTGATTAGTTTTTGGCTGTCATCTGTGTAACTGATTGAGCTTACAGCAACAGCGACCACTTCGATTCCACGAAGTTTGCGCCATTCTTCGTCAAGTGTATCCGCCATATATTTTGAAAGTTCAACAGATTTTGAAGGGAGGAAAGAAACGCGCTCACCTTGTGCTGAGTAGAGGTTGATTGACGTATTCAATGCTGTTAAAAATTCTTGGAGATATTGTTCATTGATATCTGAGATTTCAACTTGTGTTTGATTTTTTGGAATGGCATTAGCATAGAACAAGATAGGATCTGTAATTCTTAGCGAATATGTTCCATGTGTACGGAGAAAGAGTTCCGCATTATAGAAGTTATCAAAGTATTGTAAAGGCGTAGCTGTTCCAAACTTAATGCCTTTAATTTCTTGAAGATTAATATAGTAAACTTCTTGTTTTTGAGGTGTCACACCACCAAATTTAAAACGAAAGAAGGCTTCTTGAACAGATTCTTTAAGTCCACCGTTAAACATAGAAGGTGCAGTATCATTTTTGACCGTATAATAACCTTCTTCTGCGGTATAGTCAATGATTTTACCGCCGTCAACAAGGAGCATCATCATATTAGGATAGACATGCACGACAGATCCATCTGTAATGACATCAGAAGTTCCTTTACGATTGCTGCCACGTTTATCGTCCTTGCGCACCATAACACCTTTGGTCATAACAGTTTGATCGGACATATCTTCTGGTTCGATGACTTCAAGCCATTGATCGGCTAACGTTCCTCCGATGCTACTTGTCGCTGCTTTAATGATACCCATATTTTTCTCCTGTCTTTATTTAAATTACACGCTTTCATTATACCATATAAAGAAAGGATTTTTTTACAACTTGAGTAGGATTTATTGATTCTTGTAATTCCTCTTAATTTAAGTTATAATACTTTAAAACCTTTAACTTAGTCCAGAGAGGCTAGCAAGGATACGATAAATTATATCCCCTTTATTTCGCGTACTTTTAAGTATGAGAAAAGGATGATAGACGCTTTTGTACACCTGCAGCCTCTCTGCAGGTGTTTTTATTATCATTCTTTCTGCTTTAGCAGATTAGAATGATAATACGCAAGGAGCAAAGCGAGTTGTGAACCATCAGTCATTCTTTCTGCTTTAGCAGATTAGAATGATAATACGCAGGGAGCGAAGCGAGTTGTGAACCATCAGTCATTCTTTCTGCTTTAGCAGATTAGAATGATAATACGCAAGGAGCAAAGCGAGTTGTAAAGCATTAGTTATTATTTCTGCTTTAATATGCGGGTTCATTGTAGATAAAGAACTCTTGACCTGCAAAACGCTTTGGCTAATGGATTCGTTTTATAAAAAGGAGGAGCAATGAAGCTTCAAGAAGAGATGCTTATTGTCAGTCAGAAAGAAGTTGCTGAAGATATTTTTGAGTTGGTGTTGCAAGGCGATTTGGTAGATGATATGGAGATGGCAGGACAGTTTTTGCAATTAAAAGTTCCCAGTCAAGAATTACTTTTACGGCGGCCAATTTCGATTTCGAGTTGGAATAAGCAGGAAAAAACGTGTACATTACTCTATCGTCGAGGTGATAAAACCACGGGAACCCACCTTTTGTCAAAAATGGTTGCAGGACAATCAGTGGATATTCTTGGTCCTTTAGGTAAAGGATTTCCAGTTGATGAAGTAACAGAAAATGATCAAGTCCTTATAGTAGGTGGAGGAATAGGTGTTCCTCCGCTGTACGAGTTAGCGAAGCAGCTTAGTAAAAAAGGCTGCAATATTACGGTTTTGCTCGGATTTGCACGTGAGGAAGTCAAGATTCTTGAAGAGCAGTTCGCGCAGCTCCCTAATATTGAGGTAAAAGTAGCTACAGATAATGGTTCTTATGGTTCTCGAGGACATGTTGGGCATTTATTCAATCAGCTTGAACAAGAGGTAGATGTGGTCTACGCTTGTGGTGCACCAATGATGTTAAAAACCGTAGCAACAAGGTTTGAAACTTTAGAGCGCTTGTATTTGTCAATGGAAGCACGTATGGCTTGTGGAATTGGTGCATGTTATGCTTGTGTTGTCCCAGATAAAAAAGACCCAGAACATGCTTTAAAAGTATGTCAAGACGGGCCGGTATTTAAAGGAAATGGAGTAGTAATATAATGAATCGACTTGCAGTGGAACTTCCTGGATTGAATCTAAAAAATCCAATTATGCCTGCTTCAGGCTGTTTCGGTTTTGGCGAGGACTATGCACGATATTATGATTTAAATCAACTGGGTTCCATAATGATTAAGGCCACAACCCTTAAACCACGTTATGGTAATCCAACGCCACGTGTTGCAGAAACAAGTGCCGGCATGCTTAATGCGATTGGTCTGCAAAATCCTGGTCTAGATGCAGTACTCTCAGATAAATTGCCTTGGCTGTATGAAAACTTTCCTGAGCTACCTATTATTGCTAACGTAGCCGGTTCTGAACTATATGATTATGTAGCTGTTTGCGATAAAATAGGGACAGCACCAAATGTTAAAGCTATTGAACTCAATATTTCTTGTCCTAATGTGAAGCATGGCGGGCAAGCATTTGGTACAGATCCGAAAGTTGCTTATGATTTGGTCAAGGCTTGTAAGGAGGTAGCGGATGTCCCACTTTATGTCAAGCTCTCGCCAAATGTGACGGATATCGTAGAAATCGCTCAGGCCGTAGAAGCAGCAGGAGCTGATGGGATTACGATGATTAATACTTTAATGGGAATGCGTTATGATCTGCAGACTCGTAAACCGATTTTAGCCAACATTACAGGTGGTCTCTCAGGGCCGGCGATTAAACCAGTAGCTTTAAAATTGGTTCACCAAGTGGCACAAGCAGTGGAATTACCGATTATCGGAATGGGCGGTGTAATGACTGCTCAAGATGTTCTTGAATTTTATCTGGCTGGTGCAAGTGCGGTTGCAGTAGGGACAGCAAACTTTTCCGATCCCTATGTGTGTCCGAAAATTATTAATGAACTTCCTGAACTTATGGATAAGTATGGGATTGAAAGTTTAGAAGAATTACGTAAAGAAGTAAAAAAGGAGAAAAAAGAAAATGCATGAATCAAGACCAATGGTAGCCCTTGACTTCCCCAGCTTACGCGACGTAAAAAATTTTTTACTGCGCTTTGATGATCACGAAAAACTCTATGTAAAAGTGGGAATGGAGCTCCTCTATCAAGAAGGGCCTGTTGTTGTAGACTTCCTTAAATTTCAAGGTCATGATGTCTTCTTAGATTTGAAACTCCATGATATTCCAAATACAGTTGGCTCAGCCATGAAAGGTCTAGCCCGTTTAGGAATAGATATGATTAATGTTCATGCTGCTGGAGGGATTGAGATGATGCAGCAAGCTAAAGAAGGTTTGATAGCTGGAACACCTGCTGGAGAAAAGGTTGCAGATTTGATTGCTGTCACTCAGCTGACTTCCACTAGCCAAGAAAGTATGCACCATGATCAAATGATTATGACAAGTTTGGAAGAATCAGTTCTACACTATGCTAAATGCACAGATGAGGCTGGTTTAGATGGTGTTGTATGTTCAGCTCATGAGGTTCAAAAGATTAAAAGTGTCACACGTCCAGATTTCATCTGTTTGACACCAGGTATTCGTCCTGCAGGCACAGCCAAGGGAGATCAAAAACGAGTGATGACACCAGAAGAAGCACGCAATATCGGATCGGATTATATTGTTGTTGGCCGTCCAATTACGCGTGCTGAAAATCCAATTCAAGCCTATCAAACTATTAAAAATGAATGGAATGGGCGTGCATAATAAAGAAAAAGCTCTGAATGAACCAGAGCTTTTTAAAGTGGCTTTTTATTGGGCGTTCCCGCTTTTCGTGGGTACTTTTTCGGCGTTTCTTTTTTCTTTTCGATAATAGCAATGTGTCGCTCATCACCATTTGGAAGTTGATAATCAATCTGTTCGATAAATTTACTTCCTAAGACGGCAATTGCATGTTTAGCATCCGAAAGTTCTTCATCAAATTTAGCCGCTTTGAGTGACAAGAGATGGCCATTTTTCTTAAGAAAAGGAATAGTGAGTTCAGAGAGTACACTGAGACGCGCAACTGCGCGTGCTGTAACAATATCAAATTGAGCGCGGTAGAGAGGATTTTGTCCAAAATCCTCAGCGCGACCGTGCAATAAAGTCACTTTCTCTAAGTGCAACTCTTTTGATAAAAGAGACAAGAAGTTGATGCGCTTGTTAAGCGAATCAATAATAGTTACTTGTAGCTCTGGGAAAATAATCTTCATTGGTAAACTAGGAAAGCCTGCCCCGGCGCCAATATCAAGGATTTTTAAGGGCTCATTTTTAATGAGCTTATAGAGAATCGGTGCAATTGAATCATAGAAATGCTTGAGAAAGACTTCTTTTTTCTCTGTAATTGCCGTAAGGTTAATTTTTTCATTCCACTCAACGAGAAGCTCAAAATAGCGTTCAAATTGTTCTTTTTGTTGATCATTTAAGAAAAGGTCAAAAGTTTCAAGTTGCGCATAAAATTCTTCAGGGTTCATTATAAATTCCGTTCCAAAAGTTTTCTTGTAACACTGCTAATGTTATCACGTGTTTGGCCCTCAGGGAGTTTATTAATTAGATTGAGAGCTTGATTAGTATAATATTGGGCCAACTCTTTAGTTTTAGTCAGCGCTCCAGAGCTTTGAATGAAGCTGTAAACTTCTTCAAATTGTTCTTTTTGAATCAAAGATTTCACATGACGATGATCGATTTCTAAAGCAAAAAGAACGGGTGCAGAAAAGATACCTTGCTTGATGTCTTCATGTACAGGTTTTCCCAGGGTTTGACTGTCGCTAGCATAATCAAGATAGTCATCCATAATTTGGAAGGCAATTCCAATGTCCATCCCAATATTATAGGAGAGTTCAGATAAGTGAACATCTTGCATAATTAAAGGAGCGATTGAGGATGACATAGCAAAAAGTTCGCCAGTTTTTCCAGAAATATTTTGAATATAGTCATCGAGCATTTGCTCAAAATCAAAATGTTTGTTGAGTTGTCCAAGTTCTCCGCCTAAAAGGCGTTCAATAGATCCGATGTTTTTTGTTAAATTTGGCAAATCAAAAGAATATTTTGACAAAAGTTTAAAAACAGTTACAAAGAGATAATCGCCAGCATAAACAGCAATTGACGGATCGTATTTTTTCGAGAGAGTCTCGACACCGCGACGTGTATCTGCTTGGTCAACAATATCGTCGTGAATAAGCGTTGCAGTGTGCAGCATTTCGACGCTTGCAGCAAGTGCGATTTTACTTTTATTATCCATAGCAGTAAAATCAGCAAACATTAATAAATAAGCCGGACGTAGCATTTTTCCACCTGCATCAAACAGGTCAAAAATGGCTGACTTGATTTCTTTATTTTTGATGCCAACCTGTTGCTTCATCAGCTTTTGAACTTTGACTAAGGAAGATTCTAATTTTGGATATTCTGACCAAATTGTATTTTTTACGTCCATTTTTTACTTTCTTTAATAAATAATAACTGTATTGGTGCTACACGCTGAATGATTTGGTTGCCACCAACACCGATGGCAAAACCAGCGAGCATACCGAAAAAAGAGAGCCATGGTAAATAAAGCATTACGGAGCTTGTACCTGTAATAAGCGAAGCAACAAGCAGTTGTCCGAGATTATGAAAGAAGCCTCCGACAACAGAAATACCAATGAGAGAGACCCATTTGGGTCCTAATTGCTTCATGAGGTACATGGCTAAGAGGCTTAAAATAGCTCCTGCCGCAGAGTAGATAACCACAGAAACACCTGTGAATAAGGCAGTAATTAGCAAGCGCAAGACCTGCATTGTCCAAACTTTTCGCCAATCTAAGGTGAAAATGGCAATAATCATTACCAGATTAGCTAGGCCAATTTTGGCTCCCGGAGCAAAAGCGAAGAAGGAGGGAATCCAGCTTTCAAAAATGCCCATAACAACAGCTACTGCAGTGAGAAGTGCTATATAAATATTTTCTTTTACATTCATCCGCTATAATCCACTCCAGATTCTGATTGATCTCCAATGATTTGAATGACTAAATCATGAGGTAAACAAACGATAGTATCGTTAACTTTTGAAATAAAGCCACGTTGCACATCAATTTGATCGCGACAAGAAGCCTTAACAACAGCAATCGCTCCATCCTTTACCTCTATTTCATTGTAATCCCCATCCTCAGAGCGATAAGTCCAGCGCTGATTTTTGCTTAAATCAAATGTTTTAATCACTTTCCCTTGCACACGTAATTGGGCCTTTGTCCCAGAGCTATTGTGAGGCAGGAGAAAAAAAACAGAAAAAGAAGCACAAAATAAGGCAAGAATAATGATAATATCCAGAGCTTTAATCTTGATTTCTTTGAAAAATTTCATCCCCTCCATGATAGCATAATTTAGGCAAAATAAGAAGTTCGGAATGATTTGTTCTTACAAGGAAAAAGGGGATAAGAAGAGCTGCCCAAGCAAACGCTGGACAGCCTTGAATTATTTTTCAGTTTTGCTTTCAGATTTTAAAAGTTCTTCTGCTTTAGCGATGATGTAATCATGTAATTCATCCTTGATTTGTGGATGATTGAGACCATATTCGATAGTTGTTTCAACGAAACCAAATTTATCGCCGACATCATAGCGTTTGCCAGTGAACTCGTGTGCAAAAACGCGTTGTGTTTTATTTAAAGTTTCAATCGCATCCGTCAATTGGATTTCGTTACCTGCACCAGGTTTTTGTTTTTCTAAAACTTGGAAAATTTCTGGAGTTAAGAGGTAGCGGCCGATGATAGCCAAATCAGAAGGAGCATCCTCAACAGCAGGTTTTTCGACGAATTCTGCAACATTGTAAAGACCTTTAGAAACTTCACCTTCTGGAGCAATAACACCATATTTGTCCACATCGTCATGTGGAACTTTCATTACAGCGATTGTTGAAGCGTGTGTTTTCTCATAGTCAGAAATTAATTCTTTTGTGAGTGGTGTACCATCCCCCATGATGTTCATAAGATCGTCACCAAGCATAACAACAAATGGTTCATCGCCAACAAAGGCTTTTGCTTGAAGAACTGCATGTCCAAGCCCCATTGGGTGGCTTTGACGTATAAAGTGAAGATTGATATCTGTTGTTTCTTCAACTAATTTTAAAAGCTCTGTTTTACCTTTTTCTTTAAGGTTTTGTTCCAACTCAATGTTTGAGTCAAAGTGGTCTTCAATAGGACGTTTAGCTTTACCTGTAACGATTAAGATATCTTCAATTCCTGATTTTAAGGCTTCTTCAACGATAAATTGAATCGTTGGTTTATCAACGATAGGTAACATTTCTTTGGCAAGGGCTTTAGTAGCAGGCAAGAAACGTGTACCCAGACCGGCTGCGGGAATAATTGCTTTTCTTACTTTTTGTTTTGGGTTTGTTTTAATCATTTTAAAAATTAGCTCCTTTTGATTTAGATACTGAATTCGTTTTCGGTACGTGTTTCACGGCGCATAATGTCTAAGATGCCTTCACGGGCATCCATATTTTCATAAAGCACCTTGTAGATTGTCTCAGTGATGGGCATATCGATATGCATACTTTGTGCGAGTTCGTAAGCGGCTTTGGTTGTTGAAACACCTTCGATAACCATTCCCATATTTGCTTCGATATCCGCAAGCTTCTCACCTCGACCGAGAGCATCACCTGCTCGCCAATTGCGTGAGTGAATCGATGTACCCGTAACAATCAAGTCACCTACACCAGACAAGCCGCTATAAGTAAGTGGTTGAGCGCCCATAGCAACACCTAAACGGGTAATTTCTGCTAAGCCACGCGTGATAATTGCTGCTTTAGCATTATCACCAAAACCAAGACCATGTAAAGCCCCAGCACCGACTGCAATAATATTTTTCAAAGCACCCGCTGTTTCTACACCAATAACATCCGTATTGGTATAGAGTCGGAAATAATCGTTAGAAAAAATTTCTTGGGCATATTTAGCCGTCTCTAAATCATTTGAAGCAGCAGAGATTAAGGTAATATCACGTCGAATTGTTTCTTCGGCATGCGAAGGACCAGAAACCACAACAATTTCGCTTCGGTATTCTTCTGGAATCTCTTCTTCGAGTATTGAAGAAATACGTTCATGGGTCCCTTGTTCGAGCCCCTTAGATGCATGCATAACTGTCACTTTATGTTTAAGAACTTTTGCGACTTGTTGAGCAACCAAACGTGTGACTTTTGTTGGAACAACGAAAAGAATAGCATCAACATCAGACAAGGCAAATTCGAGATCGGTATAAGCAGAAATTTTCTGATTTAAAGTGATCCCTTTGAAGTAACGTTCGTTGGTATGCTTTTCATTAATTTCAGCAATTTGGTCAACATTGTTTCCCCAAATACGAACTTCATGTCCATTGTCATTAAGAACTTGAGAAAGAGCAGTTCCCCATGATCCAGGGCCGAGCACGGCAATTTTTTGTGGATTCATATTTTTTCCTTTACTAATTTATCCTAGCTTATAAAAGCCCAATACATCCTCATTTTACCATAATCTATATTAAAATTCACTGAAAACCCAAGTGAGAAAATAAAACAAAAAAGAAATTTTGCTTAAAAGATGTCAATAATACAGTAAACGCTTTTATTTACAGCGGGTTCATTGTATAATAAAGTCTAACTATTTTATTATGGAATAAGGAAGGTGAATATGCAAAGACAAAAACATATTGCGCTTTTGGAACGCTGTGTGGAGATTTCCCAAAATGCTCGCAATCATGGGAATACTCCTTTTGGTGCACTTTTGACAGATAGCAAGGGAAATATTCTCCTAGAACAAGAAAATATTGAAATTACAGAACAGATTTGTACGGGACATGCAGAAACCAGTTTGGCTGCAAAAGCTTCCAAGCTTTATTCCAAAGAATTTTTGTGGCAATGTAAACTTTATACTACAGCGGAACCTTGTGCAATGTGTACCGGAGCTATTTATTGGGGGAATATTGGAACTATCGTTTATGCTCTAACTGAAAAACGTTTGTTAGAACTAACAGGAGACAATGAACAAAATCCCACTTTTGATTTGCCTGCGCAACAGATTATTGATCGCGGACAAAAGCTCATACAGATTATCGGACCCTTTCCAGAAGTAGAGGAAAAAGCTAGAAAAGTTCATGAAGGATATTGGAAATAAAAAGCAAGGAGATTCTAAAATGAAAATCAGAGCACTAGAAAGAACAGACTTAAAAAATATTCATATCATCAACAATGAAGCTAAAACTATGCATTTATGGTTTCAAGAACCTTACGAATCCTTAGATGAATTAACGGCTCTATATGATAAGCACATTCATAGTATGGATGAACGTCGTTTTGTTGTAGATGTGGATGGTGCATTTGCGGGCATAGTAGAATTGATGGAAATCAACTTCATCCATCGTAGTTGTGAAATACAGCTTATCATTACAGAAGAGTATTCTGGTCGAGGCTTGGCACAAGAAGCATTTCACCAAGCCTTAGAATATGCTTTTAAAGTATTAAACATGCATAAAGTTTATCTTTGGGTTGATGTTGATAATGCTCCTGCTGTTCATATCTATGAAAAAGTTGGGTTCAAAATTGAAGGAACAATGAAAGAACATTTCTTTGCAGCTGGAAGTTACCACGACAGTCATTTTATGGGGCTTTTGAAAAAAGATTATTTAAAATAAAAAGGAGAAGAAGATGACAAGAATTCGTCCGGCACATTATTCTGATTTAGAAGAAATAGCACATATTAACGTAGACAATTGGCAAACGACATATGAAAGCATCTTGCCTCCTACTTATTTAGAAAGTTTAGAATATGATACATTTCAGAAAAATTGGGAGCATTTTCTTGCAAAACCCTCACAATATATTCTCGTCAAAGAGTTAGAAAATAACGTTGCAGGTTTCATTGCTTACTCAGAAAGTAGCGACCAGAGAGGTAACTTGTACATTGATTCCCTTCACATCTCCCAGAAGTTTCAAAGAAAAGGGGTGGGGACTCAGTTATTGTCACATGTGTTGCAGCAAGCAAAAGAAGCCCAAATGACGGTTACCATTGCAATTCTTAAAAATAATGAAAATGCAAGAAGCCTTTATACAAAGTTAGGTGCAGTACATTTTAAAGATTTTTCGGATAAGTTTGGGGATGTTACTACAGAGTCAGAACTTCTTATTTGGAAATAAGCTTATAATAAATTTAGAAAGAAGGTTTCTGTGCTATCCTTACTAATTGCGACCAAAAAATTATTCACTTCCTTTAGTTTTATCTTAAAAAAGGACGATACAAAAGCTTTGTTTTTCTTAATGGCAACAACCTTGATGAGTGGAACTATCTTTTATTCAACAGTAGAAAAATTTAGTATTCTTGATGCCTTGTATTTAAGTTTTATGACCTTAACAACGATAGGATACGGTGGCTTATATCCGATAACTACAACAGGTAAAATATTTACAATGATCTATGCTACGGTTGGTTTAGGTATCATGGCTATGTTCATCTCTGTTATTGCCAAGGCCTTTATATATTCCAAACAAAAGCACAAAGAATAAATGTGCAAAAAAAAATCAGTTGTATTTGACAACTGTTTTTTTCTTTTAATATTCATAAACGTTTAATGATGTTGGAGCATATACTGACGAGTCATTGGAAGACCAACACCTGAAGGCCCTTTTGTTAAAAGATATTGAACCACATCAATGTTCCCTGATTCAAAACTAGCGGCACAAGCTTGAAGATAAAGCGTCCACATGCGAGCAAAGGGACGGCCCATTTCCTTTTCAACATCTACAAAAACTTTACTGTAGTTTTCGTTCCAGATTTCTAGTGTTTTTTGATAGTGACGACGTAAAGGTTCCAAATCATCAAGTTGTAATTTTGCAGTCATAATGTGTTCGACATTTTCAGCAATGTTTGGAATATAACCTCCTGGGAAGATATATTTTTCGATGAAGGGATCAACACCTGCTCCACGATGTTGACCAGTAATTCCATGGATAAGGGCACGAGAATTTGGTTTGAGATAATCATAAACCTTTTGGAAATACATTTCTAAATTTTCTTTACCCACATGCTCAAACATGCCCACAGAAGTTACATAATCAAAGGTTCCTTCATTTAGATCACGATAATCTGTAAGGAAGACTTTGACTTTATCCTCAAGTCCGAGTTTTTTTGCCTTATTTACGATATAGTTGTATTGTTCTTCAGAAAGAGTAACACCTACAGTTTCTAAGCCGTATTCTTGTGCAGCGGTAAAGAGCAATGTTCCCCAGCCACAACCAATATCTAATAAACGTCCGCCAGGTGTACTGTTGAGCTTGTCAAGGATATGATGTACTTTAGCGATTTGTGCTTGTTCCAGTGTCATATTCTCATTTTCAAAATAAGCACAAGAATAAGTCATCGTTGGGTCCAACCATTTTCTGTAAAAGTCGTTCCCAATGTCATAGTGCTGATGAATATCCTTTTTCGATTGCTTTTGGGAGTGATTGCCCAAGAGCTCAACAATGGATTTTCCGAAGCCTGATTGATTTGTTAAAAAGCTATCTGCTTTACGATAAGCGGAAGCGACAAGTTCTTGAATACTTCCTTCAATTTCGATTTCATCGTGCATGTAAGCTTCAGCAAGAACCAGAGTAGGCATGGATGCTAAATCGCTAAAAGCGAATTTTTTATTGAAAATGATGTGTACTTGAGCTTCACCATCGCCATATTTCTCTGTTTTGCCATCCCAGTAAGTTACTTTTACTGGAATATCAAAGGCAGAGGCGAGAGCTTTGTTTAATACTGTTTTTTCAAATACCAAGTTATTTCCCCTTTTCTAACTTTGCTATAGATAAAACTATACTCCGAGTTTTTTTGAATGTCAAATAGTTAAATTTTACAGATAAATGAGGTTAAGTGCTTCATTTATTTGATAGTCTGTTATGACTTCAAGCCCAGCAAGTGATATAATGAATAGCATAAAGATGAGTTAAATTGATAAAAAGTTTTAAATCACCCAATGAATGAAGCGACTAACCATTGGTATTTAAAACTTCTTAAAAATAAATTTAAAAACAGAAAGATAGCAATGACAACAACAGGACTTCTTATTTTAACAGCACTTATTATTTGGAACATTATTGTCTTTCTGTTTTATGCTATTGACAAATACAAGGCGCAGCATCATTTGTGGCGGATTCCAGAGAAGGTGCTTATTTCCCAGGCGATATTGGGCGGTGGTTTAGGCGCATTTCTAGGTGGAAAAATTTGTCGACATAAAACACAAAAAACATATTTTATCGTTTCATGGTATCTTGGCTTGGCTATTGATTTAATTTTAGTGGTTCTGATTTTTAAAACCTTGCTCAAATAAATCAAAACAGGCTTTTCAAAAGGAGTTCACTTATGAAAAATGTAAATTTATCCGCAAGTGAAGAACAGATTTTAAACGATATTTATCGATTAATATTGGATGAATCCTTGACGAGCCAAGAACGGGAAGTACTGACTAAGGCGAAAAACTTGATAGAAAGCGGTGACTATGTCCCGCAGATAGTGCAACGTATTCAAGTGAGCTTTACCTTGCTTGCCTTAAACGGAAAATTATCGCCAAATGCAAGAAAATTTAGTCAAAAAATTCCTGAAAGGCTTTATGAAATTTTGCCTTTTGGAAGTGTTCCGCTGGGGATAAATCGACCTTTATGATTGATCTAAAATAGGAGGAATAATAATCTGGAAAAAGGAGATGAGAGATGAGGTTATGGCACGAAGATTTAATAAAGCATCTTCCGCGGATGCAATTGCTTGGACAGCACAGAGAATGCTGTGCTTTGAGAGGGAGAGGCTGGGGCAAGCCACACGCGACTGTAAATTATGTTTTTGATTATTCACCCTATAAATTATTTCAATATCATCAACAAGTTATGGAGGAAATGAAGCGAAGAGGATACAAACCGGCTAAGGAATGGGAAAGTCCCTTGTACCGTGGTAACCATTGTTCAAGTTATGAGTCACTGGAGACTATGTCTTTGACTGTTCCTATTTATCCAGAGCATAATGTAGATTATTTGATGGAATGCCTGGATAACTTAAAGGCTAAAAATGTGCTGATTGAACTCTAAATTATAAGGAGTTATATTATTAAAATTAAAAAAACAAGTGCAAAAATTTCAGTATCTATTCGCTCTCTTTTGATAATCCTAGTTGCTGCCCTATTGATTTATTTCAGCCCACTTTTATTAGTGTTGGGTTCTTTTGCATTGACGGATATAAGCGCCAAAATGTATAGCCAACAAAATATTACGGACATTATTAACGATCCACAGATGTGAGGCGCTAAGATTCAGCAGGATAAGGACAGTTCGAGTTTATCATGGGATGCTTTAAGCACTCCTATGATAAATATCAAAAATGCTTCTACCAAAGATCTGGAACGATTAGCAAAATCTGTTTATGGTAAAACAAATTATGACAGATGTGCCGTCAAAAAAATGAATCTTGACACTAAAGTAGAATTTTATAAAGAAGATTCCCTTATTTATACTGTTAATTTTACAGGAAATTAGTGCTCACAGCCAAAAAGAAAAACAAGAAAGTCAAGGAGGAAGAGAAAATGGAAAATAAAAAAATGAGTTTAATAAATGCAGTAATGAGTGCCTTTTTAGGCAGTGTCCTCATTGTGTTGTCTCTTTTTGGCTTTCAACTTTTCTGGAATACTAATCCATACTTTAATGGGGTTCACGGACACGTACCAGAGAACTGGAATCTTCAATTATTATTAGGTATGTTTGGTGTAACAGTAATTATTAGTATTATTTTGATTATTATGGGGGTTGTTGACCGTAAATCTTCAACAGAAAAAGATACTAGGCGTGCAGGTTTTTATTTTATCTTGGGCGGAATATTTGGATTGTTTCCATTTTTAGGCTTTGTTGGAGGAATCTTGACTTGGATTGGCAGTGGAATGAGTGTCAAGGATTAATAATAGTATTAACAATTACTTATGAAATAGAAGTTGTGGAAGGAATGAATTAAAATGAAAAAAGCACAACCTTTTGAAGCTTACTTTAATGATAATGACTTAAGTGAAGAAAAACTTGCGAGAATGCGACTTACACGACAGTTGGTCCATACTATCTATCCTGATGTGCAAGAACGTGTTTCTTATGCAATGCCAGGTTTTTACCCTAAACAGGCCAAGAAAGCGACACAACAACTTTTTTTACTAATGGCTAATAAGGGCTGGTTAGGTATTTATGGAACACAAGGTATGAAAGAAAGCGATTTTTCTGATTTTGCTGATTATCGTCTTGAATTTGGAAAAGGGTCACTTAAGATCCCCTACGATATGCCGGAGCTTGAGTATAAAAAATTGCTTCAACTCATAATGAGTTATAATGCTAAGAGAAATGGATTTGATATCTCTTAGCTATAAAGGTTCTATATATGTATCGTATCACTTTACTGATTGAGCTTCTAGAATAAAAAAATGATAAAAAAACAAAAAATATTTATTGCTCTTCTAGTAATGAGTTTCTTCATCATCTTTGCTCCCCATGTTCTGGCATTAGCTGGGGGCTTCCATGGAGGTGGAACTACGGGTGGTGGAGGTTTCCATGGAGGGACTGGAGGCATTCACACTAGTAATAACTCACCATCAAGTGTGGAAGGTGGTATATCAAATAAAGTAAAGCTTATGCTTTCTCTTGTAGGTCTTGGTATTATCATAGCTATTAGTGCAGTTATTAAACCTAAGGGAATATATACTGAGGGAGTTCATATTGATGATATGGAACTTTCTAATGCCATAAAGAAACAGTTCTTATCTATTCAAGATGCTTGGAATACACAGGATATATCAAGAGTATCGCAGTTATATAGCGAAAAACTTTATACCAAGCATACTAAAACTTTGTTAAGCTACTTAGATAAGCGAAAAATAAATCACACAGAAAATATTGAAATCGAAGGACTCAGTCGCCTATACTGGAAAAAATCTAACACTTTCGAGATAGATATATCTTTTAAGGCTGTTGATTACGTAATAGATAAGGATACTCAACAAATACTAAAAGGTCTTCCCAATTATCAACAAAAATTTAAACAAAGATGGACATTTGTTACTGATAAAGAAGGAATGAAGGTTGATAAGATTAAGGAATTTAAGATTTAAAACTATTATTTTCGAGATATTTACTTGAGGTTTACATTTTTATCATGCACCTCTTGATTAAAGTAGTGTTCTAATAAATATGAGTGCTGTACATCACTTTTACACATTGAAATGTTTCTACGAGTGAAAAAGGATAGTTACATTTATTGATGTTATAATTGGAAGTATTAACTCCTTTTCTAGGGAGGTAGTTCTACGTAATGGCAAATCCTAAAAATCCTTATAAAATAAAAAAAAGAACATCTCTAGGTGTTCAGAGTTATTAAAAAGATTGGAAAAAAATCATGAAATTTATTATTTATAGTTGTGAAATAGTAGCAATAATTTTATTGTACTTATTTGCGCCATTAAGTCTTTTGCTTAAAATTATAGGTTTTGTAATAATTATTTGCATTTCACAGTACGCCCTTTCAACCTTAAAAGAGAATGAAACGAACGATACTCTTTCTTAAAATTTACGCTGAATTTTCAGTTTTTTCACTAAAGTGTGATGAACTCTCAAAATAAAAGGAACACTAATTCATGACAAAAAAACATATTAACCTATTGATCACGTTACTTTCACTTATTGCTATTGGAATAAATTTTATATTTTACAACAGCAATCCTTATGTATCCCTCGTAATTGCTGTTGTTTTACTATTCAATCTTTACTTTTCACTGCCTAAAAGAACACAGAAACCAAGCCAGACCACAAATAAAGAAGTATAAAAGAGATATGTTTGAGAAAAAGGAATGAAAAAACTTTTTTCTCTTTTTTTTTCTTACGAAAAATTATATCTTCAGTCTTCAAAAATCGAGCTTATAATCTTACGATAAGCACTCTTATCTCAAATTAGAAATCATACGAAAGTCTGAAAAGTTTCCTTCAGAATATGATAAAATTAAAGTATAGCCAGTTGGCTGATGAAATAAGTAAAGAAAGCTTGTTATAACAGGAAAACAAGAATGGAGGCTAAAAATGCATATGACAGGAATGATGATGGGTGGAATGCATGGATTCATACGAACAATTCTAATTCTACTAGTGGCACTTTGGCTGATTAGCTTAATGAGAAACAAATCGAATAAAAAGAATAAAACAGCAAAAAAACCACCGCGTAAAGAAAATATACAACGCTATCAAGAAGCAGGACTTTCTGAGAGTGACATCGAAATTTTTCGTGACACTTTAGCAGATGCTAAAGAAAACATTGAAAAATGGGAAGCAAATACGAAGAAAAATGACGAGCTACAAGTTGTGGAATCTGTCACAGGTGGCCTTGAAGCAAGTAAACTCCTCTTCAAACATATTGTGCAAAACCCAACACAATTGACAAAACAGAATGATTTTCTCTATAAAGATTTACCCAATATGGTAAAATTAACAGAGAAATATCTGGAAATGCAAAAACAATATGTTAAATCTGATGAAGTTAGTCGTGATATGGATGAAACACTGCTTCTGATTAAGACACTGGCAACAAATATCTCGAAAAATTATCATGAAGTTTTGATGGATGATGTCAATGTTATTAAGCATGAAGTAAAGTTTGATTAAGGAGTGAGAATGGAAAACCCTATTTTAGATGAATTAATTAATGGTGATAAAGTCGTGAAAGAAGCAGAAGCGCTGTCTGAAACTCAAAAGACAGAACTTGTTGATATGCACCAAAGAGCTTCTTTGCGCGCGATAGATGCTTTAAGTCCAGAAGAGCGTGAAAAAGCGAAGGAACTGGCTAAACAACTCGATGAGAATAGCTCACAGTCTGTGATTGCTTATGGGGCAAATGCGCAAGATAAGATTTCAGCTTTTTCACAAAGTGTTTTGGATAAAGTACAGGCGCAAGATTTAGGAGATGTCGGTGGCTCTTTGACTGATTTGATGTACAATCTCCAACAAGCAAATCCTAATGAACTTGTTGATGAAAACAAAAGTGTTTTCCAAAAAATGTTTGGAAAAGTTAAAAAATCAATCTTTGAAGTTACTCAAAAGTATCAAAAAATTGGTGCTGGAATTGATAAAATTTCGGCAAAACTTAATAATGAGCAACAAGGGCTTCTTCAAGACAATGAGATGCTTGATAAGCTTTATGATGAAAATCTCAACTATTTTAAAGCTCTTAATGTTTACATTGCAGGAGCGGAATTTAAGATTGAAGAGCTAGAACAAGAAGTCCTACCAGCAGCACGTCAAGAAGCTCAAGGTGCTGGTGATGATGGGGCTTTAGCAGTTCAAAAGGTAAGCGATCTTGAAGCTTATAAAAATCGTTTAGATAAACGGGCGCACGACTTGCGTTTGGCGCGTCAATTAACGATTCAGCAAGCTCCACAGATCCGTTTGATTCAAAATACAAACCAAGAGCTTGCAGAAAAAATTCAAACCTCAATCAACACAGCGATTCCTTTGTGGAAAAACCAAGTCGCAATTGCCTTAACTCTATTGAAGCAAAAAGATGCTCTAGCGAGTCAACGTATTGTTTCAGAAACAACCAATGATCTTCTACGTAAGAATTCTGAAATGCTTAAATCTTCAACGATTGAAGCAGCTGAAGAAAATGAACGTGGACTTATTGATGTGGAAACATTAAAAGTTACACAACAAAATCTTATCGATACAATTCAAGAAACTATGCGCATCCAATCTGACGGACGTCAAAAACGTCAGCAAACTGAGCAAGAATTGGTCAAAATGGAAGATGAAATTAAGCAAAAATTGCTCGAACTTTCTAATAAAAAATAAGCAAAAAGTCAAGTATTGATATATACCAATTCTTGACTTTTTTAGTACCGAGTGTTAAAATGTTGGAGAATACAAAGTATCGGAGGAACCCTTTTATGACTTACTATATTAAAGCAGACAAATTTTTCTATCCTTATGAAGTGAAAACAGGTGGTTTCCTGCAAATCACAGACGGCAAATTTGGAAAGTGGACAGCAGATGCTCCAGCTGGAGCTGATATTCTAGATTATTCAGGTCAATCCATTGCTCCTGGTCTGGTAGACACACACATTCACGGTTTTGGTGGAGCAGACACTAATGACCGTAAAATCGAAGGTATCGTCCAAACAATGAGTGAAGGACTTTTAGCAGCAGGTGTTACAAGTTTCTTCCCAACAGCTGTGACTGCAAGTCATGAAGAATTGTTGGAAGTCGCTGATGAAATTGGTTCAAATGTAGATAAAGCAGCTGGCGCTAAAATCCGTGGTCTCTTCTTTGAAGGTCCTTACTTCACGGAAGAATTTAAAGGTGCTCAAAATCCTAAGTACATGCGCGACCCTTCATATAGCGAACTTGCTGAATATGGTGAAGCAGCCAAAGGTTTGCCAATCAAAATTGGGATTGCACCAGAACGTGAAGGTTCAACTTCCTTTGTGAAAGAAGCAGTGGAACATGGCTTTACAATCGCCCTTGGTCACTCAAATGCGACTTATGCCGATGCTGTAGAAGCTGTTCAAGCTGGTGCTTCAATGTGGGTACATGCTTTTAATGGTATGCGCGGTCTTAATCACCGTGAGCCTGGTATGGTTGGAGCGGTCTTCAACTTACCAAACACTTATGCAGAATTGATTTGTGATGGCTTCCACGTACGTCCAGAAGCATGTCAGATTTTGATGCGCGAAAAAGGTACAGACCATGTCGTATTAATTACAGACTCAATGCGCGCTGCTGGATTAAGCGATGGTGAGTATTACCTTGGCGAATTCCCAGTAATCGTTAAAGATGGTGCCGCACGTTTGAAAGAAGGGGGAAATCTCGCTGGCTCTATTCTTTTGCTTAAAGATGCAGTGAAAAATGTTGTAGATTGGCAAATTGCAACACCAGCTGAAGCTGTAAAAATGGCTTCTTTGAATGCTGCTAAATCTACGAAGATTGATGATGTTTGTGGTCAAATTAAAGAAGGTTTAGATGCAGACTTTATCGTTCTTGATGAACACCTTGAGCTTGTTGCAACTTATCTTGATGGTGAAAAACGTTATCAAGCTTAATAAAAGTGATATTAATAAAAAAACCAGACATCTTCCAGAGAGAATGTCTGGTTTTTTTATGCAAAACGCAGCTTGATTTGTTTTTGAAACTTTCTAAAATTCTGGTAGACTTGGAGTATATAGTAAAATATTATCGTCATAATGCTTGTTAATAAGGAGAAGACTCTATGCATCCAACACCAAATTGGTTAAAAACCATTCCTAAATTGCCGGAGTTTAATGACAATATCAAGTTATTTGGCGGACATAAGCAGAAAGTAGCGGCTGGTTGGTCTGTTGATTGGGAACGCCATTTCGCTTTTGAAATTCTTTTTATTATTGAGGGTATCCAACATACGGAGCTTTCAACGCATCACTTTGATTTTAAGGAGGGCGATATTCTTTTATTTCCTCCTGGACTTTTGCATCGAAATTCGTGTCATTTAGGAGACGGCTTATCTTATTTTTGCGTCCATTTTGATATTGATAACCCAGAATTGCAACGTAAACTCATAGCTAATTGTTCGATTCTTTTAAATAAAGACAATGCTGCACATATCCAAATCCGGAAAACCTTGCAAGAATATATTAAAATTCTCGATAAGCAGGAGTTTTCTTTACAGGATAAGTTTACAATAGAAAAATTATTACTGGAGCTGATCATCCATTTGATTTCTTATAGTGATTGTGAGTCTTCACAGCAAAGCGGAGATAATCATCTTATTTTAGCGAAAATGATTGCTGAAACTATTAAAAGTAATTTTGTAAAATATACTCATCAACCTGTTGACGAAGGAAGAAAGTTACTGTCCTTGAGTCATGTTGCGAGGCAGTTAAATATCAGTGATTCCACAATGCTGAAAACTTTTAAAAAAATGTATTTTATTTCGCCCAAACAATTCTTAAATCAGTTAAAATTTAATGAGGCAAAATATTTGCTCAATCAGCCAGAAATGAGTATACAAGAGATTGCTGAATGTATAGGATATCAAGATGTCTCTCATTTCTCACGCCAATTCAAAAATTGGTATGGAAAATCCCCTAGTGAATATAGGAAAAGAGCACATACTGCATCATAAAAATAGAAAAGAAATAAAAAGTACTTATGAAGAGTACTTTTTTTGATGTCTTTTATCTGTGAAAATATGGAAGATGGTAAATTTATGATTTTTTTTGGTATTTTCCATGTAAATTTTTTTTGATAAGATGATATCAGAAAAAGAAAACGCTAACAAGGAGAAACAATGACTATTATAAAAAACCCGATTATTCCCGGTATGGCATCCGATCCATCCGTAATTCGAGTGGGAAATACCTACTACCTCGCCACCTCAACTTTTCACTGGCAACCGGCCATCCAAATTTATGAATCGCAAGATTTGGCTAATTGGAAGTTGGTGAATTATGCGCTGAAGTCAGGACAAGTCAACTTACAAGGCACGAACACTCCCGCAGGTATTTGGGCACCTCATTTGTCTTATGACTCCTCTTCTAAAAAATATTGGTTGGCTTATTCCCATATGGTCAATATGGGAGGGCGTGAGTTTAATGCTGACTCATATATTATCTTTGCGGATAGCATTAGTGGTCCATGGTCAGATCCAATTTTTGTAACGGCTATTGGTTTTGACCCCTCTCTCTTCCATGAAAATGGTAAACATTATATCAGTATTTTAGAGTGGGAAAGTCGTTCAAGATACCAAGCACCTGGTCATATCGTAATTGCTGAGATTGACTTGGCACAAGGTTCTATCGTGGGAAAATGGCACAGAGTAACGCAAGGTTTTACTAGTCGGGGCTGTGCAGAAGCACCACAAATCTACAAGAAAAATGATTATTACTATCTTCTCATCGCAGCAGGCGGCACTGGTTATGCTCATGGTGTGGAAATTGGGCGTTCCAAGCATATCTTTGGACCATATGTGCCCCATCCATCTGGGGAACCCATCATCACTTCATCTCCAAAACATCTCTTTTCACTTGGAGATCCTGATGCGGGACATTTTGAAATGTACAACCCAAATTCTGCTATGCAAAAAGCAGGACACGGTTCTCTAGTGGAAACACCGACAGGCGAATGGTACATCACCCATCTCATGTCTCGTCCTTTGAAAAATAAACTATTGAATCCTTTAGGGCGTGAAACTTCTATTCAAAAAATGATTTGGACTGATGATGAGTGGCTAGAAATGGCTGATGGTTCAAATATTGCCAAAATGGAGGTAGAGGGTATTTCGGGACTTGAGTTTGTTCAAAATTTTGACTGGGATATTTATGATGATTTTAATGCTGAATTTGATGCAAGATTTATGACTCCTTATCGTGAACAACATAAGGATTGGGTCAATACAAGTGAACATCAAGGACATTTAAGAATATATGGAGAAAATTCACTATTTTCTCAAATCAAGCCAGCAATCATGGCGACAAGAGCAACATCATTTAACTATGAGTTTAAAACCAAGCTTGAGTTTCACCCTAAACATTATTCGGAAACCGCAGGAGCGGGCTTGTACTATGACTGTAACAATTGGTTGTATTTGAATTTGACTTATTCTGAAGAGCATAAGTCGACAATTCTAACCATTTCGCAAGCAAAGCTGGGGCAAAAGATAGAGTATCCAGATCATAGTGTAAAAGTCTCACATGATAAAGCAGAGCTGAAAATCATCTACAAGGACGGTTTTGCAAGTTTATTCTATAAGACAGAGTATGAGGATTGGGATAATGTGTTGCGTAATCTTGATGTGAGCTATCTTTCGGATGAAGGCGTCAATGGTGAGCCTGGAGAAATAGGTGGTTTTACAGGACTCTTTAATTTTATTGGTGCAGTAGATGCGCATCAAAGAGAATCTTATGCTGATTTTGATTACTATCAAGTAGTCAATGAACAGGAGGAAAATAAATTATGAAAAAAGAAGTAGCAATCAAAAGGCTCGTACCAGCTTTGATCATTGGTCCGGCAAGCTGGCTTGGTCCTTATATAATAGCGGCCAGCTTGTTCTTACCAATCTTACTTCAAGAAATTGATGCGCCTAATAAAATTAATCTTTTAGCCCTGTTTTCGACTTGTGGAATGATTGTTGCAGCTCTTTCTAATATGACTGCGGGCTATCTTTCTGACAGAACCTATTCTAAGTTTGGAAAACGTACACCTTGGCTACTTGGGGGGAGTTTTTCATTCATGATTGTGATGATTTTAGCTTCCTTTGCACACTCTGTTCCCTATCTTTTAGTTATTTGGATGCTGGGTCAAGTTGCTCTAAACTTTATTGTCGCACCAATGGTTGCTTGGATTGATATGGCACCCGAAAATGGACGCGGAACGGCTTCAAGCGCCTATGGTGGACTTGGGATGGCTTTGGGAAATAATGGCTTTATTATTTTTGGTGCGATGCTCATTAACCAATTCCGACTAGGATTTATTATCTTTGGAATAATAACTTTTTTAAGAACACTAATTGCAACGCTTATTGTCAAAGAGCCTTCAAATTTAGACGAAAAAAAGTTAAATGCAAACCAAGCAAATAGCAAAAAAGAAAAGAAAAAAATAACACGTGATTCTTTGAAAATTTTTCCAACTTGGAAGATTGGACGGGATTATTATTTAGCCTTAATGGGAAAATTATTACAAGGAGTAGGTAACTTTGCTGTTACAGGTTACATGTTATACATAATGACAGATTTTCTCGGGAAAAGTACAACAGGAGCGCAAAATTCCATCCAAATTGTCAATACAATAATGCTCGTATTTGGTATTAGTATGGGATTTCTAGCTGGCCCCCTTTCAGATCGTTACAAGCTATTAAAACTCCCGATTGTATTTTCGACACTTTTTCTAGCCTTGGGAGCTTTGAGCATTTTTTTCCTAAAAAATGATACTAGTATTTGGATTTATGGATTTACAGCAGGTCTTGGAATGGGTATTTGGAATTCTTTGGATAATTTATTGAATTTAGAAGTTATTCCTGATAAAAATCGTGTGGCTTTCTTTCTTGGAGTATATAATTTAGGAAACACAATTACACAGGCTTTGGCACCTGTTCTAGCGGCAGCAGTTATTAGTATGTTTGGTTTTTCAGCTATTTTTATGGTGTCTTCAGTTTTTGCTCTATTAGGAGGAATCTGTATCTTTTCAATTAAAATGATTCGTCGATAGTTTGAAATCATATATTTATCCTAATTTTGCTTCAAAAGGAAGTTATGCTTGAGACCAGTTTTAGACAGTAATAATCTTTTTGTAATCTGAAAACCATTACATTTGAAAAACTATAAATAAAAACGCTGTCATAGCGTTTTTATGAGATTTTTTTTTCGTATCGTGATATAATAAACAATGAAATAAAAATTGAACTTTAAATTTGCAATTGCAAATATAAGTATCAGATATGATGGAGGAAAAAACTTTAATGAAACGCATTGCAGTTTTGACTTCTGGTGGTGATGCACCAGGTATGAACGCAGCTATTCGTGCTGTTGTTCGTAAAGCGATTTCTGAAGGTATCGAAGTTTACGGTATCAACCACGGATATGCAGGGATGGTAGCGGGCGATATTTTCCCACTAACATCTGCAAGTGTTGGTGATAAAGTTGGACGTGGCGGTACATTCTTGTATTCAGCACGTTTCCCAGAGTTTGCTCAACTTGAAGGGCAACTTGCGGGTATCGAGCAACTTAAAAAACATGGCATCGAAGGTGTTGTTGTTATTGGTGGTGATGGTTCTTATCATGGTGCAATGCGCTTGACTGAACATGGTTTCCCAGCAGTAGGACTTCCAGGTACTATTGATAATGACATCGTTGGTACAGATTTTACAATCGGTTTTGATACAGCTGTATCTACAGTTGTGGATGCCATTGATAAAATTCGTGATACATCATCATCTCACCACCGTACTTTCGTTGTAGAAGTTATGGGACGTAATGCTGGAGATATCGCGCTTTGGTCTGGTATCGCTGCAGGTGCTGATGATATTGCAATTCCGGAAAAAGAATTCAAATTTGAAAGTATCGTACGTAATATCAAATCAGGATATGCCAAAGGTAAAAACCACCACATCATCGTAGTTGCTGAAGGCGTTATGTCGGGTGAAGAATTTGCTATGAAGCTTAAAGCTGCTGGTGATGATTCTGACCTTCGCGTATCTGTTCTCGGTCACATCCAACGTGGTGGATCACCTACAGCGCGCGATCGCGTTCTTGCATCACGCATGGGTGCTCGTGCAGTAGAATTGCTTCGTGATGGTATTGGCGGTGTAGCTGTCGGTGTTCGTAACGAACAACTTGTCGAAAGCCCAATCCTTGGTACTGCAGAAGAAAATGCCCTTTTCAGTCTGACAGATGAAGGTAAAATCGTTGTCAACAATCCACACAAAGCTGGATTGGAACTCTATCGTTTAAACGCTGATTTAAACAACCTTGACATCAAATTTAATTAAGTTATTGTTAGTAATCTTATTTGGTTGATGTCAGAGTGAAGTTAAAACACTGAATGCTCACATTGACTAAATAATGAGTACATTTATAAAAATAGGAGAATTACTCAAAATGAACAAACGTGTAAAAATCGTCTCAACACTTGGCCCTGCAGTAGAAACTCGTGGTGGTAAAAAATTCGGAGAAAAAGGATACTGGGGAGAAGAGCTTGATGTTGAAACATCAGCACAAACCATTGCTGATTTGATCAAAGAAGGTGCTGACGTTTTCCGTTTTAACTTCTCTCACGGTGACCACGCTGAACAAGCTGCTCGTATGGCAACAGTACTTCGTGCTGAAGAAATTGCTGGCCGTAAAGTTGGTTTCTTGCTTGACACTAAGGGTCCAGAAATGCGTACAGAAGTGTACGAAGATGGTGCAGACGAATACAAATATGTTACTGGTGACCAATTCCGCGTTTCTACAAAACAAGGTTTGAAATCAACTCGTGATAACATTGCTTTGAACGTTGCTGGTGGTCTTGATATCTTTGATGATGTTGAAGTTGGTCAAACTATCCTTATCGATGATGGTAAATTGGGTCTTACAGTAGCTGCTAAAGACGTTGAAGCACGCGAATTCGATGTTGTAGCACAAAATGACGGTGCTATTGGTAAACAAAAAGGTGTTAATATTCCTAACACTACAATTCCTTTCCCAGCTCTTGCAGAACGTGATAACGACGATATCCGTTTCGGTCTTTCACAACCAAATGGTTTGAACTTCATCGCAATCTCATTCGTACGTACTGCGAAAGACGTTAACGAAGTTCGTGCTATCCTTGAAGAAACTGGTAACACACACGTTCAACTTTTGGCTAAAATCGAAAACCAACAAGGTATTGATAACCTTGATGAAATCATCGATACAGCTGACGGTATCATGATTGCTCGTGGTGACATGGGTATCGAAGTACCATTTGAAATGGTTCCAGTCTTCCAAAAAGAAATCATCCGTAAAGTTAACCAAGCAGGTAAAATCGTTGTTACAGCAACAAACATGCTTGAGTCTATGACTGAAAAACCACGTGCAACACGTTCTGAAATCTCTGACGTCTTTAACGCTGTTATCGATGGTACTGATGCAACTATGCTTTCAGGTGAGTCAGCTAACGGTAAATACCCACGTGAATCAGTTCGTACAATGGCTACAGTTAACAAAAACGCTCAAACATTGTTGAAAGAATACGGACGCCTTCACCCAGAAAACTTCGATAAAGATTCAGTGACAGAAGTTGTAGCATCAGCAGTTAAAAACGCTGCAGAATCAATGGAAGTTAAACTTATCGTTGCTTTGACTGAGTCAGGAGCAACTGCTCGTTTGATTTCAAAATACCGTCCAGAAGCTGATATCTTGGCAATCACTTTTGATGAAAAAGTTGAACGCGGATTGATGATCAACTGGGGTGTTATCCCAATGCTTATGGACAAACCAGCTTCAACAGACGATATGTTCGAAGTAGCTGAAAAAGCAGCCTTGGCTTCAGGTCTTGTTGAATCAGGTGATAACATCGTTATCGTTGCTGGTGTTCCAGTTGGTTCAGGACGTACAAATACAATGCGTATCCGTACAATCAAATAATAAAAATTTTTCAAGAGCAGTTTTTGCTCAAAAAAAAGCACCCAATGTGGTGCTTTTTTTGATTGATTTTCTTTATGGAAAGCTCACGAAATATAAACGTATCACGCTTTAAATGTAAGCGTTATAATGTGATATAAATCACTTTCCAATGTGACAAGAATGTGAAAAAATGCTATAATAATATAGTAAACATTATTATTGCATTCAGGAAAGGAATGAACAATTATGACTAAACAACATAAAAAAGTTATCCTCGTTGGTGATGGTGCCGTAGGTTCAAGCTATGCTTTCTCACTTGTAAACCAAGGAATCGCCCAAGAATTGGGTATCGTAGATATTTTCAAAGAAAAAACACAAGGTGATGCAGAAGACCTTTCACACGCTCTTGCGTTCACATCTCCTAAGAAAATCTATTCAGCAGACTACTCTGATGCACATGATGCTGATTTGGTTGTGTTGACTTCAGGTGCGCCACAAAAACCAGGTGAAACTCGTTTGGATCTTGTTGAGAAAAACTTGCGTATCACTAAACAAGTTGTTACTGAAATTGTAGCATCAGGTTTCGATGGTATCTTCCTTGTTGCTGCTAATCCTGTTGATATTTTGACATATGCAACTTGGAAATTCTCTGGTTTCCCTAAAGAACGTGTTATCGGTTCTGGTACTTCACTTGACTCAGCACGTTTCCGTCAAGCATTGGCAGAAAAACTTGATATTGACGCGCGTTCAGTTCACGCTTATATCATGGGTGAACACGGTGACTCTGAGTTTGCTGTATGGTCACACGCTAACGTTGCAGGTGTTAACCTTGAGGAATTCCTCAAAGATACTCAAGGCGTAAAAGAAGAAGAATTGGTTGAACTTTTCGAATCAGTTCGTGACGCTGCTTACTCTATCATTGAGAAAAAAGGTGCGACATTCTATGGTATCGCTGTAGCTCTTGCACGTATCACAAAAGCTATCCTTGACAACGAAAATGCTGTATTGCCACTTTCAACTTTCCAAGAAGGTCAATACGAAGGCGTAGAAGGACTTTACATTGGTCAACCAGCTATCGTTGGTGACAAAGGTATCGTTCGTCCAGTCAACATTCCATTGAACGATGCTGAATTACAAAAAATGCAAGCTTCAGCTAAACAACTTAAAACTATTCTTGACGAAGCTTTCTCAAAAGAAGAGTTTGCTTCAGCATCTAAAAACTAAGTATAAAAAAATACCTAAATTTAGGTATTTTTTTTTTTGAGCTTTTTTCAATTTTTTTTCGTACTAAATAATAAGAATAAAAAAGTTGAGGAAAAAGATATGATATGGCTAAAAAAGTACACTATGGCAAAGTTTTTCAAAAGATAAGGAAGAGAAGAAAGTTATCTCTGAAGGATTTCGAGGGGATCGTTCCGCGTAGGAGTCTGTCTCGTTATGAAAGAGGGGAGACTGTGTTCCCGATAGTTAAACTGCAGGCATTATTGGAAAGTATTGACTTAAATATTATTGATTTTTATCATATTGCCCACAAAGAGAAGATATATGGCAGATACGGAAAAATATTTACAAAAATTAGAAAACAAAACGGCTTTTCACGAGAAGATTTTACGCATCTTTCTATTTCTGCGGCACAACTGAAACTTTTTGAATCGGGGCTAATTATGTTTGAGTTTGATAAACTGTACGCCATACTTATGGAGATGAACATAAGCCTTGAAGATTATTGTTCTCTCCTCGATAAAGGGAGTGAAAGCCCTATAGAGTTTTTTTGGAAGCAGGTAGATCTTGCTTATTACAGAGGTGATACGCCGAAACTGAAAAGTTTGTATGAGGGCCTTGCTGAGTGTAATGAACACTTTTTTCTATCACTTTGCCTCAAAGGAATGGTGGACAACATTTCTGACCAAGAGAGAATAGCAATTAAAAAATATTTTATTACAAGAGAATACTGGACTACTCGAGAACTTTTTATTTTTCAATACAGTGCTAAGTTTCTAAGTTCAGATCCCTTAAAGTTAGTTTGCGAAAATTTGCTATATTCTAAAACACTTTTTAAGGAAAAAAATACTTATCCTAGACGTTTAGTCTTGGCGGGTCTTGAAATAACGCTCTTAAGACTAACGGAAAATAGTCTTCTTGAAGCAGAATATTTCTTGGCATTTGCCAGAGAGTTTGTTCAAGAAACAGATGATCTTGCAAAAATGGCTTACCTTTTTGTCGAAAGCTTATTTAAATACAAACAAACTGGAAAAGGACAGTACAAAACAACAATGAAGTCTATTTGTAAAGCTTCCTATATGTATGATGGACTAATGAAAAACTGGTATCATAAAAATTATGAAAGCTATATAAGGGGGGACATATCTAACTAAAGTTATCTTATCAAAGACATGAGGTGCTTATATTTACAGAAATTTCTACAGCTTGAGTGTTACTTACTATCAAAGATAAATTAATAAGAGTGTCCTCCTCGAAAATGTAAAAGTTGATTATAGTGGAAAGAGTAGCATATTTTGGATTAATGTTCCAAGGTATAATGTCGTCGATTAGACAAGAGGTATTTGATGTAGACTGTATAATTCTAATAGGATGGAGGTATGTAAGAAGTGATTTTTGTCAGTATAGTTTTAATAGCACTCATAGTTTTAATTATCGTACTTGTTTATTTTCTTAAAAAGCTTATTATGAAAATAAACAAGTAATTATCAACATATTGTAATAAATGATTTCGTATGCTCTTAAAATATAAAAAGCATCTCAAATTGAAATGCTTTTTTATTTTATTTCGTTTTGATATAGTTAACACCATCAGCTTTAGGTGCGACAGCTTTTCCAAGAAAGGCCGCAAGAACGATGATAGTCACTACGTATGGTGCCATTTGGAGGAAGGCAGAAGGAATTTCTTTGATAACGGGAATTTGGCCGCCTACAACTGCCAGTGAGGTAGAAAGTCCAAAGAGGAGGGAAGCAAGCATCGCTCCAACAGGATTCCATTTACCAAAGATCATAGCAGCCAATGAGATGAAACCTTGCCCTGCGATTGTAGCTACAGAGAAGTTACCTGAGATAGATTGGGCATAAATTGCACCACCAATACCACCAAGGATACCGGAGATGATAACCCCAGCATAACGCATAAGGTAAACATTGATACCGAGAGTATCTGCTGCTTGAGGGTTTTCACCTACTGAGCGGAGACGAAGTCCGAATTTCGTTTTAAAGAGAAGATACCAAGATAGGAAGGCAACGAGAATTGCAAGGAATCCTGGTAGTGAAGTTTGTGAGAAGAAGATTTGTCCAATCACAGGAATTTTTGAGAGAACGGGGAAATTCCAGTAACCAATTTGGTTAGTAATATTTACCTGTCCAGCATTGTAAAACGTTTGAATTAAGAATACGCCAAGCGCAGGAGCCATTAAGTTAAGAACTGTACCTGAGACGATATGGTCAGCGCGGAAGTTAATGGTTGCTACCGCATGAATCAGGGAGAAGATACCACCAATAAATGCTCCAAAGAGGATGGAGAGCCAAGGTGTCATTCCACCAAATGTTTCTGTGAAAGTAAGGTTAAAGACGACAGAACTGAAAGCCCCCATTGTCATAATACCTTCTAAACCAACGTTGACGATACCACCACGTTCAGAGAATACTCCACCGATACTTGTAAAAATTAGAGGTGTTGAGTAAATAAGCATATTTGCAACAATAATTTGCAATGTATCTACGATATTCATTATGCTTTTTCTCCTTTCTTCTTAATATTTGGGAGAACCTTTTCGATAATATATTTTACGGCAATAAAGAAGATGATTGTAGCTGTGACAATCTGTACAATTTGCGGCGGAATATTATCGATATTACTCATATTTCCTGAACCTGTTTGAAGCATTGAGAACAAGAAGGCAGCAAATAGGATACCGACAGGATTTGTTTCACCTAAGAGAGCAACAGCCATACCGTTGAAACCAATGTCTAGTGTTGCGGACTGTGTGACGAAGTTTTGCATGTATCCAAAACCGTAAACTACACCGCCAAGACCTGAGAGAGCTCCGGCAACTAGCATTGACATGATGATTGTACGTTTGGCTGAAATCCCTGCATACTCAGAAGCATCTGGATTTAAACCGACAGACTTAATTTCAAAACCAAGTGTAGTCTTAGAAAGGACAATAGCCATAATGACAAGAACGATTAAAGCAATAAAAAGGCCAATATTCAAGGTTGAATTATTTGTCAAATCTGACAACCAACCTGTACGGAAGGAAGCATTTGCACTAATCAATTTTGTTTGGTCCGTTGAGTTAGGCATCATGATTTTTGAACTAAAGACATCATGAATCAAGAAGGTTGACATAAAGAGGATGACATAGTTAAGCATGATGGTAGTGATGACTTCCGAAGTACCTAAGAAAGCACGTAAGATACCAGGAATTGCACCCATGAGAGCTCCAAAGAGCATACCGATAATGATTACTAATGGAATCATAATTGGTTTAGGGATGTCAGGGAAACTAAGGGCAAACCACATTGACATAATCCAACCTGCAAGAGCCTGACCTGACATACCGATATTAAAGAGACCGGCCTTCATACCAACAGAGAAACCTAAGGCACAAAGAATCAAAGGCCCCATAGTTTGAAGTGTTTCACCAATGGCACGTGGTGTACCAAAGGCTCCGATAATTAAATCTTCGTAACCATATATAGGATTAAAGCCGAAGATGAGCATAATGATTGCACCAATTAAGAAACCAGAAAGTACGGCGATAATAGGTACAAGGATTTTTTTAGTTTTGCTGTTCATTGATATTACCTCCAACCATGAGAATTCCAAGTTCTTGTTTGCTTGTCGTTTCAGGACTGACAATTCCTTGAATTTGTCCATCGTGAATAACAGCAATACGGTCCGAAACATTCAGAATTTCATCTAATTCAAAAGATACAACGAGCACAGCTTTTCCTTCATCACGTGCTTGAATCAAGCGTTTGTGGATATATTCAATGGCACCGACATCAAGTCCACGTGTTGGTTGAGCAACAATAAGCAAGTCAGGATTACGATCGACTTCACGCGCAATAACAGCTTTTTGTTGGTTCCCGCCTGAAAGTGATTTGAAAGGAATTTGTTCACCAGCACCGCGGACGTCGAACTCTTCCATAAGTTCGCGGGCTTTAGCATTGATTTTATTGTAATCCAAGAAACCGTACTTACTTAATGGTGCTTTGTAATAAGTTTGAAGCGCAATATTTTCAGCAACAGTCATCTCGAGTACTGCACCATCACGGTGACGGTCTTCTGGGACATGACCTACAGAATCTTCAATGATTTTACGAGGTTTGTGAGTGGTGATGTCTTTACCTTTGAGTTTAACAGAACCAGAATCAATCTTCATCAAACCAGTAATGGCTTTAATCAATTCTGTTTGACCATTGCCATCAATACCAGCAAGACCGACAATCTCACCAGCACGGACATCTAAAGAAAGTCCTTTTACAGCAAAGGAACCACGTTTTTCTTTAACAGAAATATTATCAATACAGAGAACAACGTCCTGCGGTTGAGCAGCTTCTTTTTCCGTTTTGAAAGATACAGAACGCCCCACCATCATTTCAGCGAGTTCTTTATTTGATTTATCTCCCAGTTCGACTGTTTCAATAGAAACACCGCGGCGAATAACAGTAATACGATCAGCTACCGCACGGATTTCATCAAGCTTGTGGGTAATAAGAATGATGGACTTGCCTTCTTTAACCAAGTTGCGCATGATTTCCATGAGCTCAGTGATTTCAGAGGGAGTCAGCACAGCTGTAGGTTCGTCAAAAATTAAGATATCTGCTCCACGATAGAGTGTCTTCAAAATTTCGACACGTTGCTGCTGTCCAACAGAGATATCGCGAACAAGTGCATCGGGTTCGACAGAAAGTCCATAACGTTTTGACAATTCCACGATTTTATTTCGAGCTGTTTTAAGGTCAAGGCTTAAGCCTTTCGTCACTTCACTTCCGAGCATGATATTTTCAGTAACAGTAAAGGCATCAATCAGCATGAAATGCTGGTGAACCATACCGATACCAAGCTGAGAAGCTTTTGTTGGAGAGTCTATTTGCTCGAGTTTGCCGTTAACATGAATCTCGCCTTCTGTAGGTTCCAGAAGACCAGAGAGCATGTTCATCAGAGTTGATTTACCGGCACCATTTTCACCGAGCAAGGCGTGAATTTCACCTTTTTTCAGCTCCAAGTTGATCTTGTCGTTTGCGACAAAGTCACCAAACTTTTTGGTAACGTTGATCATTTGGATAACATTTTCGTTGGCCATGGCGGCTCCTTCTAAAAAAATTTATGACATAATGCCTAAAGTTAAAAAAGAAAGACTTACTGGAAAGCCCTAATATAGCTACACTTTAGACAAAATAATTACATTTTATTATAACAAATATCGGGGCTTTTATAAAGAACTTTCTATACCTAAAAATGAAGCGTTTTCACAGATTGTTAAAGTTTTCAGTGTTTTAAAGGGTTTTTGACAATTTTTACATAGAAAATTTAACGGGACTTTGATAAACTAAAAAGTTCACAAAAATTATATGTGAACTTTTTTTTATTTTATTTTTGCTTTTTTGATGATGGTCTCATCAGGCGTAACACGAATAGTTTTTTGACCAGTATAAGTCACAAATCCTGGAGGAGTTCCTGTTGGCTTATGAAGTTTCTTCACATCAATCATATCAACCTGTACCAAGTTAGAATAACGGGCCTTAGAAAAATAAGCTGCGAGTTCTCCAGCAAAAGTTATCGTTTCATCTGAAGGATTTGCATTCCCAGTAATTAAGACATGGGAACCAGGAATATCCTTCACATGGAACCAGAGGTCACCTTTACGACTGAGTTTAAAACTGACTTGTTCATTTTGAAGGTTATTTTTACCGACAAGAATAATGGTTCCATCTTCAGCTTGATACTTTTCTGGTGGCAACATTTTTTGCTTTTTATTGTTACGATATTTGGCTTTAACAAAACCTGTTTGGATGAGTTCTTCACGGATATCGGCAATTTCAACAACATCAGCATGTGTAAGGTTTGCTTCAACGGACTCTAAGTAAGCAATTGTCTGTTTTGTATTCTCTATTTGATCACCAAGGAACTTCACCGCCTGTTTTAATTTTTGGTAACGGTGGAAGTAGCGTTGGGCGTTCTGTGAAGGACTGAGTGCAAGATTTAGGCTAATCGTGATTGGCTCATTGGTATAATAATTATCTAAGGTCACTTCAGGCTTATCGTTTGGAACTTGATGAAGGAAGGTTGTAAGCAGCTCTCCTTTTTGGCGGAAAATCTCAGCATTCTCTGTAGCACGTAACTCCGTTTCCTGTTTTTTGAGCTTGTCACGATTTTTCTTAAGCTCATTTTGAACTTTTTTGATCACTTCACTAGCAACCTGCTTTACACGATCACGTTCGGCTTTGTCTGCATAATAAACATCTAACATTTCAGATAAGCTGGGAAATTCTTGATAGTCTTCCGCAAGTTGAATGGCCGAAAATTTATCATTAGAATAGATTGAAGGAAGGACTTTATGCAATTTTACCTTGAATTCCGGAAGTGTCAAGTTCTCTAAAGCTTGGAGGCTATCACGCCCGATACCTTGAAAGGTTGACTGTAATGTATGTGTCTGCAGTGCCTCAAAAATCTTTTCGTCAGAAGCTGTAAAAGGATCGACCTTATCGCTTGCTGGTGGGGCAATATAAGTCGAACCGGGAAGAAGTGTCCGATATTGATTTTGCGAAAATCCGACATGTTTAATGGTTTCAATAATTTTATTGCTGCTTTTATCCATAAGGATAATATTGCTATGTTTCCCCATGATTTCAGCAACCAGTGCAATCTTCATAGCATCACCAATTTCATCTTTGGTTGAGATATGGAAAATCAATTGGCGGTCATTGCCTACTTGCTCAATATCTTCAATAAAAGCGCCAGACAGGTACTTGCGTAAAATCATGACAAAATTATTAGGATTTTGAGGATTTTGGAAGTCTGTCTTAGTGATTTGGATTCTGCCGAAAGTTGGATGAGCAGATAATAATAATTTATGTGATGTTCTTCCTGAACGAACCGTTAAAAGAAGTTCTTGTTCAAAAGGCTGATTGATTTTTTGAATTCGTCCTCCTTTAAGGATTTCAGAAATTTCAGCTGTCATATGATGTAAAAAAATACCGTCGAAAGCCATGTTTTACCCCGTGTTTCTTAATAATCTAATGCTTATTTTAACATAATTATGAAGGCTGTTGGTAAAAATTATGTTAAGATGTCTATAAAGAAAGGTTTAACAGATGAAAAGTTTAAAAGAAGAGATCCAAAAGCTTGCGGCAGACCTCAATATTCAAAAAATTGGATTTACAAAAGCAGATGATTTTGAATACCTTCGTGCCTCTTTGATTGAACAGAAAGAAGCGGGACACACGTCTGGTTTTGAACATAAAAATCTCGATGAGCGTTTACAACCAAAGTTGTCTCTCGAAGATGCAAAAACAATCATATCCATCGGTATAGCCTATCCTAATAAGGCAGAAGAAAAGCCCGAAAAAACAGAATTCCGCCGAGGTTCCTTCTCCCGGGGAAGTTGGGGCGAAGATTATCACCACGTGCTTCGACGAAAGTTAAAAGAACTTGCGGAAGGAATAGAAAAAATAGCGGGAAGCTTTAACTATACAGCCATGGTGGATACAGGGGCACTTGTGGATGTCGCTGTAGCTGCGCGGGCAGGCTTGGGATTTGTGGGGAAAAATGGTTTACTCGTCAGCAAGGAGTACGGTTCTTGGATGTTTTTGGGCGAACTGGTAACCAATTTAGAGATTGAGGAAGATCAGCCTGTCGATTATGGCTGTGGCTCTTGTACACGCTGTGTCGATTTCTGTCCGACGAAGGCACTTTTAGGAGATGGACGCTTAAATGCGCAGCGTTGCTTATCTTATCAAACACAAACACGGGGGCCGATGCCAGAAGAATACCGTGAAAAAATTAAAACGGTAATTTATGGTTGTGATATTTGCCAAGTGGTTTGTCCCTATAATAAGGGAATAAACAGTCATTTCCACCCGGAAATGGAGCCCGATCCAGACTTGACAAACCCAGAGCTGCTCCCACTTTTGGATTTATCTAATAAAGAGTTTGCGAATAAATTTGGCAATATGGCAGGCAGCTGGCGAGGGAAGAATCCTATCCAACGCAATGCGATCTATGCCTTAGGAAATGCAAATGATCGGACAGCTCTACCCAAATTGCATGAGATTGCGGAAAATGATGTTAGGGATTATATGGTAGATGCTGCCGAATGGGCGATTGAAAAACTCGAATACAAGCATCGTATGCGACCACGAAAAAGATAGGAGCCTTAGCGCTGCTGTCTTTTTTTGGACAAATATGCTAAAATAGAGCCTATGGAACTATCTGAAATTAGAAATAAACTAGAGACATATGGTCAGAAAGTCGAAGATTTTCGTGGCTCACTTGACTTAGATCGCTTAGAAGAAGAAATCGCTTTGCTTGATAATGATATGGCTGAGCCTGACTTTTGGAATGATAATGAAGCTGCGCAAAAAGTCATTGATGAATCAAATGCGCTTAAGGCAAAGTATGAAAACTTCATGTCAATTGCAACACTTCATGAGGACAGTGAAGTGTTGTTGGAGATGCTTCAGGAAGAAGACGATGAAGATATGCAAGTCGAGCTTGAAGAGAACGTTGAGAAGTTAGGTAAAAAGATTGAAACTTACGAGTTGGAAATCATGCTCAACCAACCTTATGACCACATGAATGCCATCTTGGAAATTCACCCAGGATCTGGGGGAACCGAGTCACAAGACTGGGGCAGCATGCTCATGCGTATGTATGAACGCTGGGGCGCTGCACACGGCTTCAAGGTAGAAGTTTTGGATTATCAAGACGGAGATGTTGCAGGTCTAAAATCAGCGACATTAAAATTTGAGGGCCGAAATGCCTATGGCTTCTTACGAGGCGAAAAGGGAGTACACCGATTGGTGCGTATCTCGCCTTTTGACTCACAAAACCGTCGTCATACTTCATTTACTTCGGTAGATGTCATGCCAGAACTTGATGATACAGTTGAAGTTGATGTTCGCGATGCAGATATTAAGATGGATACTTTCCGCTCAGGTGGTGCAGGTGGACAAAATGTCAATAAAGTCTCAACAGGTGTACGTTTGACACACGTTCCTACTGGAATTGTAGTGGCTTCTACAATGGACCGTACACAATACGGTAACCGAGACAAGGCAATGGCCATGCTGAAATCAAAACTTTATCAATTAGAGATGGATAAAAAACAAGCCGAAGTCGATGAACTTCGTGGTGATCAGTCAGACATCTCTTGGGGAAGCCAAATTCGTTCTTATGTCTTTATGCCTTATCAGTTGGTCAAAGACACAAGAACAGAGTATGAGACAGGGCAAATTGATAAAGTAATGGACGGAGATCTTGATGGCTTTATCCATGCTTACCTACGTTGGAAAATGTAAGTTAGTAATTCAAGCGAAATTCATTTGTAACTTTAAAGAAAAACTGTAAAATAAATTATACCTAAAAATCTTTTTATCTGGTATAATGAGAAGAACTTTGTTTTTTTTTGAATCAGGAAGAGTGGTTTCAAAAAAATATTTCTTATTCCTATCTATATAGGACGAGTATAGGACGAGAAAAAAAGTTGCAAAACAATTCAATGGAGACTAGGGATAATGAGTATTATTAAATTAAATAATGTATCAAAAAAATACTCTAACGGAACAACAGCCTTACGTAACATCTCTCTTGACATCGAAGCAGGAGAATTTGTTTATATTGTTGGACCGTCTGGAGCTGGTAAGTCGACCTTTATTAAGTTGCTCTACCATGAACTAAAAATTGACAAGGGGACAGGCGTCGTTGCAAAGTTTGACTTGATGAAACTTAAACGTCGTGATGTGCCTTTGTTACGTCGTTCTGTAGGGGTTGTCTTCCAAGACTACAAACTCTTGCCGAAGAAGACTGTATATGAGAATATCGCTTATGCAATGGAAGTTGTCGGAAAACGTCCACGCGAAATCAAAAAACGTGTCAATGAAGTTTTGGATCTTGTAGGCCTAAAACATAAATTGCGTTCTTTCCCTGATGAACTTTCAGGTGGTGAACAACAACGTGTAGCAATTGCACGTTCAATCGCTAATGCGCCTAAACTCTTGATTGCTGACGAACCTACAGGAAACTTGGACCCAGAAAATTCATGGGAAATTATGAATTTGCTCGAAAAAATTAACTTGCAAGGAACAACTGTTCTCATGGCAACTCACAACAGCCAAATCGTAAACACATTACGTCACCGCGTTGTTGCTATTGAAAATGGACGTATCGTTCGAGACCAAGCGGAAGGAGATTACGGTTACGATGATTAGAAATTTATTTAAACATTTATTGGAATCACTGAAAAATCTCCGTCGTAACGGATGGATGACTGTAGCAGCAGTTTCCTCTGTAATGATTACTTTGACTTTAGTCGGACTTTTTCTCTCAGTTATTTTAAATACGGCGAAATTGTCCAGTGATATCGAAAAAAATGTACGTATTGTTGCATATATGGATTTGAATGTTCATGATATGGATAAGAAAATTGAAGATCCAAAAAATCCTAAAAAAGAAATCAATAATCCAAACTATCGTAAAATTTATTCAGAAATTGAAAAAATCCCTGATGTTGCTTCAATCAAGTTCTCAAGTAAAGATGAACAACTTAAGCAATTGACAGAGACATTGGGCAGCACTTGGGCTCTTTTCCAAGGTGATGCTAACCCGCTCTACGACGCTTATATCGTTGAAGCAGATAACCCACAGGATGTCGAAAAAGTTGCCAGCGCGATTAAGAAGATTAATGGTATCCAATCTGCAAACTATGGTGGTGCCAATACAGAACGTATCCTTGCTTTAGGAAATAATGTGAAGATTTGGGGTGGTGCAGCAGCAGCTCTACTTATCTTAGTTGCTGTCTTCCTCATCTCAAATACAATCCGTATCACGATTATGTCACGTCAGCGTGAGATTCAGATTATGCGATTGGTGGGTGCACGTAATGGTTATATTCGTTGGCCATTCTTCTTGGAAGGTGCTTGGGTTGGACTCTTGGGAGCTATTGTCCCAAGTGTATTGATAGCTTGGCTTTATAACCTTGCTTTCACAAGCTTCACACCAAGCTTGAAACCGCAAAGTCTATATCTGCTTCCCGCAGACACCTTTGTGCCAATGATGATTGGTTTACTCTTCCTTATTGGTATCTTGATCGGTTCACTCGGAGCAGTAACTTCAATGCGTCGTTTCTTGAAAGTTTAAAAATGAAAAATGCGTACCAAATGGTATGCATTTTTTTGCAGTGTGGGTAAGCTATCAGTAAGAAAAAAGACTAGGAAACAATTCCTAATCCTTTTTATTTTATTTCATACCAATCATATAGTCGTCATCTGACATAGCTTCAACTTCACCGAGCAGATAAGAGTTACCAACTTGACTAAAGAAGTCATGGTTTGATGAAGAAGTAGAGATACCGTTCATTACAACAGAGTTGACATCCGCTGCTGTATCGGGGAAGAGGGGATCTTGACCTAAGTTCATGAGTGCCTTGTTGGCGTTGTAACGAAGGAATTTCAAGACTTCATCTGTCCAGCCGATTTCATCGTAAAGTAAGTGTGTATAAGCTTCTTCGTTCTCATAAAGTTCGTAGAGCAAGTTGTACATCCAATCACGGAGTTCACTTTGTTCTTCTTCAGATAATTCGTTGAAACCAAGTTGGAACTTGTAACCGATATAAGTGCCGTGGACACTTTCATCACGAATAATAAGTTTGATGATTTCAGCAGAGTTGATCATTTTGTTGTTGCCGAGATACCAGAGTGGTGTGAAGAAACCAGAGTAGAAGAGGCAAGTTTCAAGGAAGACACTTGCGATTTTCTTCTGAAGGGCTGTACCATTTTGATAGATATCGTTGATGATTTCTGCCTTCTTTTGCATGTAAACATTTGTATCGACCCAATCAAAGAGCTCTTCAATCTCTGATTTTGTATTTAAGGTACTAAAGATTGTAGAGTAAGATTTGGCGTGGACCGACTCCATAAACTGGATATTGTTGAAGCATGCGATTTCTTGAGGAGTACGTGCATCATGTTTGAGCACCTCCGCACCGTCTACAGATTGTAAAGTATCCAAGAGAGTCAAACCAGCAAAAGCTTTCGCGAAAGTATCACGTTCAACTTGAGGCAATTTGCGCCAATCGTCAAGGTCATTTGAAACAGGGACACGTGTGTCCAACCAAAACTGGCTGGTCAGTTTTTCCCAAGTATATTTATCAATAGAATCTTCAATTGCATTCCAGTTAATGGCTGCATAGTAAGTAGGGACTTTTTGGTTATTTTGTTCAGACATAGTATTTCCTTTTTTTAAACAACACAGCTTTCACATTGGTTTGAGCCAACTTCCTCTTCATCGTCAGTAAAGGTACGGACGTAATAGATAGTTTTGATACCTTTATTGTAAGCATAGTTACGTAGGATACTCAAATCACGTGTTGTCATTTTATTATTTGCAATTTTCCACTCATAAAGGCCTTCAGGTAGGGTTGAACGCATGAAGAGGGTCATAGACAAACCTTGATCGACATGTTCTGTTGCAGCAGCGTATACGTCAATGACAGCACGCATGTCTGTATCGTAAGCAGATTTGTAATAAGGAATGGTATCTGTTGAAAGACCAGCGGCTGGATAGTAAATCTTACCGACTTTCTTTTCTTGGCGTTCTTCGATACGGTTAACGATCGGGTGAATCGAAGAAGAACAGTCGTTGATATAAGAAATTGATCCATTAGGTGCAACGGCCATACGGTAAGAGTTATAAAGTCCACCTTGCATAGCTTTTTCTTTTAAGGCAGCCCATTCAGCTGGACCAGGTACAGCAATACCAGCGAAAAGTTCTTGGATTTCGTTTGGAACAGCGGCGAAATAGTCATGGTTAAGGTATTTGTCGAAGTAAGAGCCATCAGCATAAGCAGATTTATCAAAGTCTTTGAAGGTTGCTTGACGTTCAACTGCAAGTGTATTTGATGCAACTAAAGTATAGTAGTTCAAGAGCATAAAGTAAACACTTGTAAAGTCAACAGCGGCTTTGCTGTCGTAATGGATATGGTTTTTAGCGAGGAAAGAATGAAGCCCCATAGCACCAAGTCCAATGGCGCGCATTTCGTTATTTCCTTTACGTACAGTTGGTACAGAGTCAAGATTTGAAGTTTCAGAGATGAAAGTCAAGGCACGAACCATTGATTCAATTGAGCTTCCAAAGTCTGCGCCTGAAGTCATCATGTTCATGACATTTGTTGAACCCAAGTTACATGCAACGTCAGTTCCTAATGTTGAATATGTTTGATCATCATTAAGTACAGAAGGTGTTTGAACTTGAAGGATTTCAGAACAAAGATTACTCATAGAGATAACACCATCGACAGGGTTAGCTTTGTTTACTGTATCGATGTTCACGATGTAAGGATAGCCAGATTCTTGTTGGAGTTTAGAGAGTTCTTGCTCCAACTCACGCGCGCTGATTTTGATTTTACGGATATTATCGTTTGCGAGCATATTGTCGTATTCTGCTGTAATATCAACATGGGCAAAAGGCATACCATATTCTTTTTCAACAAAGTAAGGCTCAAAGAGGTACATATCTTCGCCCTTAGCTGCAAGTTCGTAGAATTTATCAGGAACAGTTACACCGAGTGACAAAGTTTTCACACGAATTTTCTCATCAGCATTTTCTTTTTTCGTTGAGAGGAATTCCATAATGTCAGGGTGGAAAATGGAAAGATAAACCACACCAGCACCTTGACGTTGCCCAAGTTGGTTGGCATAAGAAAAGCTATCTTCGAAAAGTTTCATCACGGGAACAACGCCCGCTGCAACGCCATCGTAACCTTTTATTGGTGCACCAGCACCACGTAAATTGGTCAAGTTAAGACCAACACCGCCTCCGTTTTTTGAAAGTTGGAGGGCAGAGTTAATGGTACGACCAATCGAATTCATATCGTCTGTCAGCTGTAAAAGGAAACAGCTGACAAACTCACCGCGGCGTTTACGTCCAGCATTGAGGAAAGTTGGAGTTGCAGGTTGGTAACGGCGATTAACCATAGCAAATGCTAAATTACGTGCAAGCTTTGTATCACCATCAGCCATGTAGAGCGCGTTCATTAAGACGCGATCTTCAAAGTTTTCAAGATAGAGTGTACCTTCGTTGTTTTTCATGGCGTATTGATTGTAGAACTTGTAAGCAGCCATAAAGCTATCAAACTTAAAGCCAAAGTCCAACAATTCTTGATGAAGTTGTTCAATGAAACTCATTTCATACTTACGGATGAAGTCTTCTTCTAGGTAATCACCTTCTAGAAGGGCTTCAATTTTTTCGGCATAAGTATCTTTAGTGAAAGTGTTAGGCTCAACATTTTCCTTGAAGAAGGCAGTGATCGCTTCTTTGTCTTTTGCTAAAGGAATAGAGCCGTTAACGGGGATATTGATTTGATTGTTAAGTGTAAAGTACGTAACATCTTCAAGATTTTTAAGTGACATATATTTCTCCGGGGCTTTGCGCCCGCATGCTAATTTTTTATTTTTAGTGAAATTTATGATTTGAGACTGATGTTTGCTCCAGACTCTAATCGAGCTGCAATGTCTTCGACAGCAGCTACATCGCTCGGTGTACCATTAAATTCGAAATCGTAAACAATAGGAATTTGGAACTGAGCGGATAATTCTTTTGCGGTAAATATATATAAAGAAGCAAAATTTCGATTTCCTGTACCGACAATGCCTTTACAGTATTGCGCGTTATTGGCATAGGACATAAACTCAAAGACTGGGTCCATAATGTCCATGCTTTTTTCAGCTCCAGGAGTTTCATCCGCATAACTTGGGACGATAATCAGGAAATCTTCATTTGCTTCAAATTCGGGATCGTTAGGCAGAATTTCTTCATGCTCTAAATTGGTTTTATTGACAAAACGACGTGTTTGGCCAGTTATACTGAAATAGATTAATTTCATGCCAATTTTGCCAATTCGCTTGGGTTAAAACCAGAGAATGAAACGTCGTCTTTGACAACGACAGGTGCAGCACGATATCCCATATCAAGCACTGTTTGTACAAATTCTGGTTTTTCGTCAATGTTAATTTCTTCAAAGTCCACAGTGTGTTCTGTGAGCCATTTTTTTACCATTTTACATTGCATGCAGTTGTTTTTTGAGTATACAGTGACCATAATTATTCTCCAATTTTTTCTTTAATTTTATTCTTTTATTTTAGTATAAAAAAAATACCTAGTCAAGTTATCGATACTAGATATTGTGGTCTATAATTATGTAAAATACTATATATTGTGTTGTTTGCTGAGGTTTAAGCCGAATGGTACCAAAGATTCTTCTTTATTTTTTATTCTCTTAATGTTACTCTTGTGTCGAACGATGATAATAGAAGCAAAGGCTAAAATTATTACCGAAAACAAGGGATCGTAATCGGGTAAAATAAAGTGGAAATAAGGAAAAACAAGAACGCCAATCAGTGCAGCAATGGCTCCTAAAATAGAAGACAGGCTAATCATGCTGAAAAGGTAAAGCACGAGGAAGAAAACTACGGCCAGATAAAGGAGGAAAACGGGGTTAAATCCAAGAACAACACCAGCTGAAGTCGCAACAGCCTTTCCACCTTTAAATTTGTCAAAGACGGAAATGGTGTGACCAACGACCGCTAACAATCCAAAAATAAGTGGCGAAACACCATGAACATGGAAAATGAGAGGCAGAAGTGTGGCCAATGTACCTTTGAGAAGGTCAAAGATGAAAACAATGATGCCAGCTTTTTTTCCAAGAATACGGAAAGTATTCGTTGTACCAGTATTTCCAGAACCATACGCGTGCAGATCTTTTTTAAAGAAAATCTTTCCAATCCAAAGTCCTGCAGGAATCGCTCCAATAAGATAGGCAGCGATGCATAAAATTATTATAGTCATATCATCTTTCTTTTACGTTTGTAATAGCTCTACAATTATAACATAAAAGTTGACGATTTTTAGCGATTCTTTGAAGAAAATCTTTTCAAATTTAATTTTTTTAGGTAATAGGGATAAAAAAGCTCAGTTTGTTTTATAAAGACTTTTGACAAAGGCTCTTGAAGAATGTAGAATAGGAAAGATGAATATTTCTGCTGGTTTAGAGCTAGCTTAAATGGAGAATAATGAATGGTAGATATAAATAATTACGACGACAGCGCGATTCAGGTCCTGGAAGGGCTTGATGCCGTAAGAAAGCGCCCAGGGATGTATATTGGTTCAACGGATTCAACAGGCTTGCATCACTTGATTTGGGAAATCGTAGATAATGCTGTCGATGAAGCCTTGTCAGGCTTTGGAACAAAGATTTCGGTAATATTAAATGAAGACGGCTCTGTTACTGTGGAAGATGAAGGGCGTGGAATGCCTGTCGGAATGCACGCTACAGGCAAACCGACTGTTGAAGTTATCTTTACTGTCCTTCATGCGGGTGGTAAGTTTGGCCAAGGTGGCTACAAAACATCCGGAGGCTTACATGGTGTAGGTTCTTCCGTCGTGAATGCCTTGTCAAGCTGGCTTGAAGTAGAGATTACACGTGATGGTAATGTTTATCGTCAACGTTTTGAGAACGGTGGACATCCTGTAACAACATTAGAAAAAATAGGTAAGGCACCAAAATCTAAAACAGGGACAAAAGTTACCTTTATGCCAGATGCGACGATTTTTTCGACGATTGAATTTAAATACCAAACAATCTCGGAAAGGTTAAACGAATCTGCCTTTCTTTTGAAAGACGTCACTCTCTCGCTTACAGATCAGCGTGGAGAAGAGGAAGTTAAGGAAGAATTCCACTATGAAAATGGCGTACAAGATTTTGTAGACTACCTCAATGAGGATAAGGATACGCTCACACCCGTTTTATATTTTGCAGGGGAACAAGATTCTTTCCAAGTAGAAGTAGCTTTACAATATAATGATGGTTATTCGGAAAATATCCTTTCTTTTGTTAACAATGTTCGGACAAAGGATGGCGGAACACATGAAGCTGGACTTAAAACGGCCTTGACCAAAGCCATGAATGATTATGCCAGAAAAACAGGTTTACTCAAAGACAAGGATAAAAATCTCGAAGGCTCAGACTATCGTGAAGGGCTGACAGCTGTTCTCTCTATTCTTGTACCAGAAGAATACTTGCAGTTTGAAGGGCAAACGAAAGATAAACTTGGGTCACCCTTAGCACGTCCAGCAGTTGATGCTCTGGTCTCTGAAAAATTGACTTTCTATCTTTTGGAGAATGGTGAACTGGCACAAAATTTAATTCGTAAGGCGATTAAAGCGCGTGAAGCACGTGAAGCAGCACGCAAAGCACGTGAAGAATCTCGAACAGGTAAAAAGAATAAGAAAGACAAAGGACTTCTTTCAGGGAAATTAACACCAGCACAAACCAAAAATCCTAATAAAAATGAACTCTACCTTGTCGAAGGAGATTCTGCCGGTGGTTCAGCAAAACAAGGACGCGACCGTAAATTCCAGGCGATTTTACCCTTACGTGGTAAGGTAATCAATACTGAAAAAGCCAAAATGCAGGATATCCTTAAAAACGAAGAAATCAACACAATGATTTACACTATTGGTGCGGGTGTTGGAGCAGATTTCACCCTCGCGGATCGGAACTATGATAAAGTAATTATTATGACCGATGCGGATACAGATGGTGCACATATCCAAACCCTACTTCTTACCTTTTTCTATCGCTACATGAAGCCTCTTCTCGAAAATGGGCACGTTTATATTGCCTTGCCACCGCTCTATAAGATGAGTCAAGGTAAAGGCAAAAAAGAAAAAGTTGCTTATGCTTGGACAGATGCTGAACTTGAAGAACTTCGTCAAACTTTTGGCAAAGGAGCAACGCTTCAGCGTTATAAAGGTCTAGGGGAAATGAATGCTGACCAGCTGTGGGAGACAACTATGAATCCTGAAACTCGTACATTGATTCAAGTAACTATTGATGATGCAGCGCAAGCTGAAAAACGGGTTTCAGTTTTGATGGGAGACAAGGTGGAGCCTCGTCGTAAATGGATTGAGAACAATGTTAAGTTTACATTGGAAGAAAACACAGTCTTTTAAGTAATTGCATATTTTTAGGAAAAATGAGAAAGGAATGTGATAAGGTGGAGCATTACGTAGTATTTGACTTTGAGACAACAGGATTTAGTCCTCAAAAAAATGAAATTATTCAAATTGGTGCTGTCAAATATGACCAATCGCACCAAGAAATTGCGCGCTTTAATCAGTTGATCAAACCCACGCGTTCTTATCTTCCGACTAAAATTTCAGAACTGACTGGAATTTGGCCGGCTTCCTTACTGGGACAACCAGTTCTCGCTGAAGTTTTACCTGATTTTATAGCCTTTTCAAGAGATAGCTTGATGGTGGCTCATAATGCACCTTTTGATGTCAGCTTTCTTTATCAGGCGATAGTAGATTGTGAGATTGGTGATGCACCTCATTTTCAAGTCTACGATACACTTTCTGAAGCAAAAAAATTAGTGCAGATGCCCAACTATAAGTTGGAAACTTTTAAGGATGTTTTAGGTATTGATTTGCGCAGCCACGATGCACTCAATGATTGCCTTATCACCGCGCGTCTCTATCAGTACTTACAAGACTTGTCACGTCCACCCAAACCGCAACTAGTATCAAACGAAAGTTTACAAATGGATTTGTTTGGTGAGGTAGATACAACAATCACGGAAGAAGTTCGCCGAAAATTGAGCTTACCAATTACGAAAGATTTGGTTTATTATCGTAGAGATACACAGCGAAATTGGCAAAAATTCGAGGTGACAAGCTTAGCGATAACAGCAGCTTATTCAACGGGCTACAGTCTGACAGCTACGCTTTATAATAATGAGACAGTAACCATTCATTCTGACTTTTTGAAGGAAATGCAGAAAGCTAACTTTACAAACGAAATAGAAAAAGAGGGATAAATATGGCATGGAAGATTAAAAATTTCGAAGAACTTACGCGATCAGAACTCTACAAAATTTTACAAGTCCGCTCTGAAATTTTTGTTGTCGAACAAGAATGTGCTTATCAAGATGTCGACGGTAAGGATCAAAAGTCATTGCATTTGTGGTTAGAAGATGATGAAGGTGCCATTCAATCCTACTGTCGTATCTTACCGGCGGGGCTTTCTTATCCTGAGGCCTCTATTGGACGTGTACTGGTGAAGGAAAGCCAACGTGGCAAAGGAACGGCGCGTAAAATGATGCAACAGGCTCTTGAGTTTCTGGCTCAATCATGGCGAGAACCTGTAGTGCGTATTGAAGCCCAGTACTATCTCCGGGCATTCTATGCTTCCTTTGGTTTCAAGGAAGATTCAGAACCCTTTTTGGAAGACGGCATAAAACATGTTGAAATGATTTTGGACTTAAAGGATTTTGCCTCTTAAAAAACATTTTGTAAACTTAAAAATGAAATAACTGTTGGAGGACTAATGTCTAATATACAAACTCTACCTTTAGAGGATATTATGGGCGAGCGTTTTGGACGCTATTCAAAATACATTATTCAGGAACGTGCCCTACCTGATATTCGAGACGGCTTAAAACCCGTTCAACGACGCATCCTGTATTCAATGAATAAGGATGGCAATACTTTTGATAAAGCTTATCGTAAGTCTGCCAAGTCTGTCGGAAATGTTATGGGTAATTTTCACCCTCATGGAGACAGCTCGATTTATGATGCGATGATTCGCTTGTCGCAAGATTGGAAAATGCTTGAGCCCTTGATTGAGATGCACGGGAATAACGGATCAATGGACGGTGATCCACCGGCTGCTATGCGTTATACTGAAGCACGTTTGGCAGAAATTTCTTCGTATTTATTAAAAGATATTGAGAAAGATACAGTTGCTCATGCTTGGAATTTTGATGATACGGAAAAAGAACCAACGGTACTTCCCGCAAGCTTTCCTAACTTGTTGGTGAACGGTTCAACGGGGATTTCGGCAGGTTATGCAACAGATATCCCGCCGCACAATCTTGGAGAAGTTATTGATGCGACAATCTATATGATTGATCATCCTAAAGCTGATGTTGAAAAAATCATGACTTTCATGCCCGGCCCCGATTTTCCGACAGGTGCCATTATTCAAGGGCGTAGTGAGATCAAAAAGGCATACGAAACAGGCAAAGGGCGCATTGCTGTCCGTTCAAAAGTAGAAGTTGAAAAACTTAAAGGCGGTCGTGAACAACTCGTCGTTACAGAGATTCCTTATGAAATCAACAAAGCAACTTTGGTTAAACGGATTGATGATGTGCGAGTAAATGCCAAAGTGCCTGGGATTTCTGAAGTGCGTGATGAATCCGATCGTGAAGGGTTACGCATTGCTATTGAGCTGAAAAAAGAAGCCAATAGTCAGCTGGTGCTTAACTACCTCTATAAAAACACAGATTTGCAAATTAATTATAATTTCAATATGGTGGCAATTGACAATATGACGCCACGTCAAGTCGGTGTTCTTCCTGTTCTGCGCTCTTACATTGCCCATCGTCAGGACGTTATTGTTAAGCGTTCAAAATTTGACTTGAGTAAAGCAGAGAAAAGATTACATCTGGTTGAAGGTTTGATCCGGATGGTCTCTATCTTGGATGAAGTCGTTGCTTTGATCCGTGCATCTGAAAACAAATCAGATGCTAAGGAAAACTTGAAAGTGAGTTATGCTTTCAGTGAGGAACAGGCAGAAGCTATAGTTACACTGCAACTTTACCGTTTAACTAATACCGACATCGTAACTCTAGAGAATGAACAAGCCGAACTTGAAGCTAAGATTTTAGAACTCCGTGCGATTATCAATGATGAACGTACACTTTATAACTTGATGAAACGTGAGTTACGTGAAGTTAAGAAAAAATTTGGCAAGGAACGACGTTCAGAACTACAAGATAATGTTGAAACGATAGAGATCGAGGCGCAACAACTGATTGCGGAAGAGGAAACGGTTGTTTCAGTTACGCGTGGTGGTTATATTAAACGCACATCACCACGTAGCTTTACCTCTTCCAATGTTGAAGAAGTTGGTAAACGTGAGGATGACGAATTAATCTTTGTTAAAGCTGGCGCACGGACCACGCAGCACCTGCTGATGTTTACCAGTCTTGGAAATGTTATTTATCGTCCAGTCCATGAATTGTCTGATGTCCGCTGGAAGGATATTGGCGAGCATATCTCCCAAACTTTGAACAATTTTGCCAGCGATGAAGAAATTATCTTTGCACAAGTACTTGATAATTTTGAGTCTGGCGAAAATTACATGGTAGTCACAGCAGCTGGTCAAATCAAGCAAGTTGAACTTGATTCCTTTAAACCTTGGCGGACATACCGCTCTAAGTCAATGGTTTACGGGAAACTCAAAGGGGACAAAGACAGTATTGTAACCATCGCACCGATTGTTAAAGGTGATGAAGATGTGATGTTGATTTCTGGAAATGGCTACGCCCTTCGCTTTAACATCTCAGAAATTCCAGTTGTGGGGGCTAAAGCAGCTGGTGTTAAGGCAATGAATCTTAAAGCAGGAGATTTGGTCAAGGCTGCCTTCTTTGTGCAAACAGACAGTTGGTACCTACTCACACAACGTGGCTTTATCAAGCGGGTAAAATCTGAGGATATCCCGGAAACAAGTCGAGCAAATCGTGGCTTACAGGTTTTACGTCCTTTGAAGACCAATCCGCATACCGTATTCTCAGCAGGCAGTGTGATCAATACTGATAAGACACCACTTTCAGAGACAGTTGATCTTTTCAGTCCTGCAGAAGCAGAAGATATGCCAACTGATAAGAGCCAGATTTTGGAGGTAACTTCAGCAGTGGGCAAAGTCTATCAAACAGAACTGACAGACTTGAATTTATCCGATCGTGCAAGCAATGGCCATCCCTTAGCCGAAGATATTGATCGTGTGATTGAAGCAAAAATAAAATAAAAATGATCCTCAATGAGGATTATTTTTTATTTAGAAATACTGTCAAAATAAGCCTGATTTACAAGTGAAAAGTATATTCAAAAGATTTAAAAACAACTGTAAACAATAAGAAATTATGGTATAATAGAGACAGTGTTTATACATTGAAAGAGGAGAACATGGAAGATAAAAATATCATAAATGTCAATCTTGCTGAGGAGATGAAAACCAGCTTTCGTGACTATGCAATGTCAGTTATTGTGGCACGTGCCCTACCTGATGTACGCGATGGTTTAAAGCCGGTTCATCGCCGCATTCTTTACGGAATGAACGAGCTTGGTACAACGCCTGATAAGCCACATAAAAAATCTGCCCGTATTACCGGGGATGTCATGGGTAAATATCACCCACATGGAGACAGCTCGATTTATGAGGCCATGGTACGTATGGCTCAGTGGTGGAGCTATCGCCACATGCTGGTTGACGGACATGGGAACTTTGGTTCCATGGATGGAGATGGCGCTGCCGCTCAACGTTATACCGAAGCACGTATGTCAAAAATTGCCTTGGAAATGCTTCGTGACATCAACAAAAACACTGTTGACTTTGTTGATAACTATGACGGAACAGAACGAGAGCCAGAAGTACTTCCGGCACGTTTTCCGAACCTTTTGGTTAACGGAACAACGGGGATTGCCGTTGGGATGGCGACAAATATTCCACCTCATAACTTAGGAGAAACAATTGATGCGGTTGACTTGCTGATGGAAAATCCAGAGGCGACAACACGTGATTTGATGGAAGTATTACCTGGGCCAGACTTTCCTACTGGTGCTCTAGTCATGGGTAAATCTGGTATTCGCCGTGCTTATGAAACAGGTAAAGGCTCAATTACGCTTCGTGCGAAGACAGAAATTGAGGAATTACCTGGAGGTAAGGAACGCATTGTAGTTACTGAGTTCCCTTATATGGTCAATAAGTCAAAAGTTCATGAGCATATTGTTCGTTTGGCACAAGAAAAGCGTATTGAAGGTATTACAGCCTGTCGTGATGAGTCAAGTCGTGAAGGTGTACGTTTAGTGGTTGAAGTCCGTCGCGATGCATCGGCACACGTGATTTTGAACAACTTGTTCAAACTTACACAACTTCAAACATCCTTTGGTTTTAATATGTTGGCCATTGAAAAGGGTACGCCAAAGATTCTGTCATTGAAACAAATCTTGACCGACTACATTGAGCATCAAATCGAAGTTGTAGAACGTCGTACACGCTTTGATAAAGCTCGTGCAGAAGCTCGTGCTCACATCTTAGAAGGTTTGCGTATAGCCTTGGATAACATTGATCGTATGATTACTATTATCCGTGAATCTGCAACAGATGCAATTGCTCAAAAAGCGATGATGGATGAATTCCAACTGTCAGACAAGCAATCGCAAGCTATCTTGGATATGCGTTTGCGCCGTTTGACAGGTTTGGAACGTGACAAGATTGAAAATGAGTATCAAGAGCTTATTGCCTTGATTGCTGATTTGGCAGATATCTTGGCTAAACCAGAACGTGTTAAAGCTATTATTCGAGAAGAATTAGGTGAAATTAGACGTAAATTTGCAGACAAACGTCGCACAGAGCTTTTGGTTGGAGAAGTCTTGAATCTGGAAGACGAAGATTTGATTGAGGAAGAAGATGTTCTTATAACTCTCTCAAATAAGGGATATATCAAACGTCTTAGCAATGACGAATTCCGTGCACAAAAACGTGGTGGACGTGGTGTTCAGGGCATGAACATGTCCGACGATGATTTTGTACAACATCTGGTATCAACAAGTACACACGATCATTTGCTCTTCTTTACTAATCTTGGACGTGTCTATCGAATGAAGGGCTATGAAATCCCAGAATACGGTCGTGCTGCTAAAGGCTTGCCTATCGTCAATCTTTTAAAACTTGATGAAGGTGAAAAGATTCAAACAATTATTAATGTTGTGAAGTCAGACGAAGAAAGATATCTGTTCTTTACAACACGTAAAGGCTTAGTCAAACGTACCAATACCCAACAATTTGCCAATATTCGAACTAACGGTCTCAAAGCTCTAAATCTTCGTGAAGGTGACGAGCTTATCAATGTTCTGCTCACATCAGGCAAAGAAAACATCATTATCGGAACGCATAATGGCTTCTCCGTACGCTTTGAGGAAGCTGTGGTACGTGATATGGGCCGTTCTGCTACGGGTGTTAAAGGTGTCAGCCTGCGTGAAGGCGACTTTGTTGTTGGTACAGCGATTGTTCATGATGAACAGGAAGTCTTAGTGATTTCTGAAAAAGGTTTAGGTAAGAGAACGATTGCGAGTGAATATCCTGTTAAAGGTCGTGGTGGTAAAGGGATTAAAGTCATGAACATCACTGACCGCACAGGTAAACTTGCCGGTTTGACTGCTATCAATGGTGATGAAGATATTATGGTCATTACTGATACAGGTGTTGTGATTCGTACAAGTGTTGATAATATCTCACAAACGGGTCGTGCAGCGCAAGGAGTGAAAATCATGCGTTTGGATGATGATGCACAAATTGTGACATTTGCTCTGGTTGAACCTGAACAGGAAGAGAAAGAAATAAGCGAGGCAGAGAGAGCTTCAAATACGGAAGAATAAAATGAAAAAATTATTTATATTCTTAACTGCAGCTGTCAGTATCTTTTTACTGGCAGCTTGTAGTTCAAATAAGGAGACCCGTGATCTTTTAGAGCAGCCAATCAAAAAAGATGCCACAACAATGGGAACATACATCCAAGTCACTGTCTACGATAAAGGTAAGGAAAAAGCGGTTGAAGAAGCTTTAAATATTGCTGAGAAATATAACGATTGGGTATCTGTAGATCAAGCAAAATCAGTTGTCGATAAAATCAATGACAATGCTGGTATTAAACCAGTCAAAGTAAATTCTGAAATTTATCAATTGATCAAGCTAGGCTATAACTATTCTGCTAAGAACATGGGCTATGATATTACCATAGGTCCTTTGAGCAAGCTCTGGAATATAGGCTTTCCTGATGCACGGAAACCTTCACAAGATGAGATAGACAAGGTCTTACCTCTGATTAACTATCAATTTATCCAGTTTAATGAAAAGGACAGTACCGTCTATTTAAGTCAAAAAGGTGCCCGCTTAGATTTAGGTTCAATAGCTAAAGGATATACAGCCATGAAGATGGTTGAAAGTCTTAAAAATAATGGCGTAACCACTGGGATTGTCGATTTGGGATCAAGTTCTATCTATGTGATTGGACATTCTCCACGTCAAACAAATGATGCGTGGACGATTGCTATAAAAGACCCCAATGATCCAGAAAAATCGCAGTTAGGAATTTTAAAAGCAAGTGATCAACATGTAAATACTTCTGGTATTTATGAACGTTATTTAGAAGTGGATGGGCATCGCTACTCTCATATCCTTAACCCTAAAACGGGCTTCCCATTTGACAATGATATTGCCAGCATCACTCTTTTAATTTCTGGTGATGATGCTACAAATGGTGATGGTTTATCTACTATGATTTACGCTATGGGAACCAAAAAAGGTTATGAATATGTCGAAAGCCTGAAAAATGTTCAAGCTGTATTTGTGGATAAAGATAACAAGGTCTATATTACGGATGGCTTAAAAGATAAATTTGACTTAACCAGTGAAAACTATAAGATCGGTCAAATTAAAGACTTAAAATAGAAAGAGGTAACATGGCGAAAAAAAGTAAGAGTTGGAAACGCGTGCTAGTCAATTTGCTTATTTTGGTTCTCTTTCTTGTGGGTTTAATCCTTGTTTTTAACAAACCTATCCGAAACTGGTTAATCGGCAGAAATACGGCGCATTATCAGATAAATAATGTGACGCGGGAAACGATTAAAGAAAACAAAGAAGTAAAGGGCAACTTTGACTTTGACAGTGTAGAGTCGATTAGTTTTGAACAAGTGGTACGTAACCAGTTAAACCGTCAACCCATGCCAGTCATTGGAGGTATTGCAATTCCAGATGTTGGCATTAATCTGCCAATTTTCAAAGGCTTAGCAAATGAGAACCTTGCTTTTGGAGCGGGTACGATGAAGGAAGACCAAGTGATGGGGCAAGGAAATTATGCTTTAGCCAGCCATAACGTCACTGGTTTTAGCAGCGATGTTAGCCTACTCTTTACCCCGCTTGAACGTGCGAAAGAGGGGATGATTATTTACGTCACGGACAAAAATAATATCTATCAATATCGTATCAACAAAATATCTGTCGTTTCTCCAGAACATTCAGAGGTAATCGATGATACACCAGGAAAAACGGAGATTACCTTGGTAACCTGTGCTGATCCAGAAGCTGTAAATCGAATTATTGTACATGGTACATTTGAGAAAAAAGTTGCTTACGATGCTGCGACACAAGAGATGAAATCTGCTTTTGACCGCAGTTATAATCAAGTACTTTAATAAAAAAACTTCCAGAAATGCTCTGGGAGTTTTTTCGATATTTTTATAAATCCTGTTTGCGAAGATAGAAAATACCAATGAGGCCGAAAACTAAGATTTCTATAATATGATAACCAATACTGAAGAGACTGTTATTACTTACAAAGGTAGAACTAAAGTCTGAAGTTCCTACTTGTGCAAGGAAGAGGAAAAATAGACTCATTAAGACTGTTTGAAGAATACGAGAGGTGAAATTAAAAGCAATGTATACAAATAAACCTGATGTTCTTCCGCGCGTGATAATAACGGCTAAAGCCATTGTTACCATCATAGCTACGAGTCCTAAAATATAAGAAAGAAGTCCCATAAAAATATCGGCAGAATGAACGAGTAAGTCAAGCGATCGAAAGAGAGAAAAGACCGTTTCTTGGTTGAAGATAAAGAAGGTGACAAAGGGGACAACTAAGACAAGAAAAAGAGCAATTAATTGAGTCAAAATTGTTGTGCCAATCTTGACAAAGTAATATTTGACCCGAGAGACTCCACTTGCAATCATCAAACTCATGACCTTGTTTTTATAATCAATATTGAGCAGATGAAAAGGATATAAGAGGGAAAAGATAGCTAACCCAATGACGGCAAAGACAGTCGTAATCGAAAGAAAGGTGAGGAGGATGGGAAAGTTTTGGAAATCAATGTTTGTCAAACTGACAGCTAACCATGAAAAGTTAAGCAGTAAACTTAAAGAAATGAATACGGCAAGGACAATCATGTAAGTTTTATCCTTTATGTTTTTATACATTTCCATTTTAAAAATATTTTTGGCATTCATACTGAGTTCCTCCTATTTCACAAGTTCAATGAACTTGCTTTCTTTTTTAATCTGATAAAACTCAATATCTTGAGCTACAGCTTCCTTGAAGAATTCACGATACTTGTCTTCATTCATTTCAAAAATAGTCCAGTTTTCGGATTGTTGTGAAAACTTAACTTGTAACTCCGTTAGGAAGGTGTGAAGCGCTTGAGGCTGATTTGTTTGTACACGGTAAATATAGGTCTGATTCTTCTTATGAAGATCGAATTTTTCAACAAAATTACCATTTTCTAGGACTAAAACTTCATCGGCTAGAGTTTCAATGTCTTCTTGAACATGACTTGAAATAAGAATCATTCGTCCCTCTGTCTTTAAATGAAGCAAGTAATGTTTAAACCATTCGACTGTTTTTTTATCTAAGCCACGGAAAGGCTCATCAAAAATGAGAATATTTGCATCGCTCATCAGGGAAATCAGAAGAATCAACTTTTTATTCATTCCTAAAGAATAATGGCTTACTTTTTCGTTCAGGTTATCGTAAATATTTAATTCTTTAGCTAAGATGCGGGTTCTCTCTTCATCAAAATTTCCACGTAGCCCACCAAAGTAGCGAAGATTAAACCAACCTGAGTAGTTTTTATAAAGTTCCATATCATCAAGAACAATACCGACAGAAGTAAGTACTTTAGGATTTTCTTTAATATTCTTACCATCAATTTCGATGCTACCGGAATAGTTGGTAATAATATTAGTCAGCGTTTTAAAAAATGTTGTTTTTCCGACACCATTTCTTCCCACAATCCCATAAATTTTTCCTTGGTCAAAAGACACAGAGGATAAATTCAGGACATTGTGCGCTTGGTAAGAGAAGCGGAGGTTTTGGATGTTCAGCGTCATGTTTTTCCTTCTTTCATTTTATGAATAATTCTATCATGTGTGCGTTGCTTTTACAAGCCAATCCATAAAGTGTAATACCATATTTACAGCTTTGATTATTGCGAGAGTCATTACATTTAATGAAAAAGAATTTAGGGAAAACAGATGTGCAGGATAGGTCCTCTTTTGTTATAATAGGAGAGCAAGACTAGACTGGAATTGAGAGAGTAAATGAATCCTTTATTAAATGGAATGAATGAAAAACAAGCAGAAGCAGTACAAACTACAGAAGGGCCACTTTTAATCATGGCAGGCGCGGGCTCAGGAAAAACCCGTGTTTTGACACACCGCATTGCTTATCTTATCGATGAAAAAATGGTGAATCCTTGGAATATTTTGGCGATTACCTTTACCAACAAAGCTGCGCGTGAGATGAGAGAACGTGCGCTTAATTTAACCCCGGCAGCTCAAGATACATTAATTGCAACATTTCACTCAATGTGTGTTCGAATCCTCCGACGCGATGCAGATCATATTGGTTATAACCGAAACTTTACGATTATTGATCCAGGGGAACAAAAAACCTTGATGAAGCGTATTTTGAAAGAAGCTAACTTGGATCCTAAAAAATGGGAACCCAAAACGCTCCTTAATACGATTTCAAACGCTAAAAATGACCTTCTCGATCCCGAGGCTTACGAAGGACAAATCAATGCGCGTAATCCTTATGAGTTACTGACAGCCCGTGTTTATAAAACCTATCAGGCAGAACTGCGTAAAGCGGAGTCGATGGATTTCGATGATTTAATCATGCAAACCTTACGTCTTTTTGATAAAAATCCAGATGTTTTAGCCTATTATCAAGGTAAATTTCAATATATCCATGTGGATGAATATCAAGATACTAACCATGCGCAATATCAGCTCGTCAAGTTAATGGCTCAACGTTTTAAAAATATTTGTGTCGTTGGTGATGCTGACCAATCAATCTATGGCTGGCGTGGTGCAGATATGCAGAATATTCTTGACTTTGAAAAAGATTATCCCGATGCGAAAGTTGTTTTACTTGAAGAAAATTATCGTTCCACAAAAACAATCTTACAGGCTGCCAATAATGTGATAAATAACAATGTGAACCGTCGTCCTAAAAAATTATGGACTCAAAATAATGATGGGGAGAATATTCTTTATTATCGTGCCAACGATGAGCGGGATGAAGCAATCTTTACAGCTTCGACAATCAATGAGCAAGTGCAAGCTGGACGGAAATACTCTGATTTTGCAGTCCTTTACCGGACAAATGCACAGTCACGTACAATAGAAGAAGCCTTCTTGAAGTCTAATATTCCTTATAGTATGGTCGCTGGGACAAAGTTCTACTCACGTAAAGAAATTCGTGATGTGATCTCTTATCTTAACGTGATTGCCAATCCTCGAGATAATATGAGTTTTGAGCGGATCGTTAATGAGCCTAAACGTGGTGTTGGTCCAAGTGCTCTGGAAAAATTGAGAAACTTTGCGGATATGCAAGGTAAATCTTTAGCAGAATCAACGTTGGATATTACTTTATCGGATATTCGAGGCAAAGCAGCTGGCGAAATCTACAATCTTGGGCTAATTTTTGATTTCTTGCGTAGCTTCATTGAAACATCTAGTATCACGGAACTTGTCGAAGAAATGCTTGACCGCACGGGCTATATGAAGTTCCTACGAATGCAAGCAAATCTTGAAGCTCAGACACGGATTGAGAATATCGAAGAATTTCTCTCCGTGACAAAGAATTTTGATGAAAAATCAGAAGTACCACTAGATGAAATGACCGGAGAACCAATCAAGGAAACCGGTTTGGACCGCTTGAGTCGTTTCCTTAATGAAGTGAGTCTTCTTTCTGAGGTGGATGAATATGAAGAAGCGAGTGACGCGGTTACTATGATGACCTTACATGCTGCAAAGGGTCTAGAATTTCCTGTTGTATTTCTTATTGGGATGGAAGAAAATATCTTTCCACTTTCACGTGTTAATGATGATCCTGATGAATTGGAAGAGGAACGTCGTCTTGCCTATGTGGGAATCACGCGCGCCGAAGAATTTCTTTATATGACCAATGCAAATCAACGTGTGCTCTACGGTAAAACCAGCTATAATCGTCCGAGCCGTTTCATCTCTGAGATTGATGATGAGTTATTGGACTATGGAGGGATTGCACGTAAGGCCAATTCAAGCTTCAATGCTAGTTATAAAATGGCTGGAGGTGCGACACGATTTGGTACTGGCATGTCCATGACAGATGCTCTTCATCAACGTAAAGCTGCAGTCAATCCTGGAGCATCACGTGTGATTGAAAAAGCAGATGTAGCTACAGAAGATTGGACGATTGGAGATACTGCCGTCCACCGCAAATGGGGTGAAGGTATTGTGTTAGCTGTTACTGGAACCGGTAAGAATATGGAGCTGAAAATTAAGTTTCCTGAAGTGGGTATGAAACGTCTTTTGGCTGCAATGGCACCAATTGAGAAAAAGGAGTAGTAAATGGATAAGAAGCGATGCAAGTGGTGTCTTTCTTCGGAGAAGATGATTCATTATCATGATACATATTGGGGTACTCCGGTCCATGACGATCAAGAGCTTTTTGCAAAACTCGTTTTAGATATGAATCAAGCAGGCCTCTCTTGGTCAACCATTTTAAACAAACAAGAAAGCTTCTATAAAGCTTATGATCAGTTTGAGATTGAAAAAGTAGCCAGCTATAGTAAGGAAAAGGAAGAAGAACTCCGCCAAAATGCGGGAATTATCCGCAACAAGCTAAAGATAGCAGCTGCAGTAAATAACGCTCAAAAAGTTTTAGAACTTCAGAAAGAATTCGGTTCTTTGGATAAATATATTTGGTCTTTCTCAGAAGGTCAAGTGTTGCAACATCAAATTACTGATGAGAGCCAAGTACCTGTTACCAATGCTTTAGCTGAAGCTATGTCTACAGACATGAAAAAAAGAGGAATGAAATTTGTTGGTCCAACAATCATCTATGCTTATCTTCAAGCTGTAGGCGTGATTAATGACCATGCGGATTATTGTTTCCGTAATAAAGAGCTGTTGTAGAAAGAGAAGCGTCTGACATTTATCAGGCGCTTTTTGATGCTTCTTAATAATCAGCAAAATACTAAAGGTTAAGGTTTGAATTGCTTTGAGAACTCTTCCTTTTTTGATATGCTAATATTTAAAAAGGAGAAGAATATCTGTTTGGATTACGGATAAAATTTTAGGCTCTTTAAAGAAAATATAGAAAAAGGAACTCTATGAACACATCAGTCCCGCCAAATTGGCGGAAAAATTTTTATTTGTTTTTGATAGGTCAGCTCCTAACGGGCGTGACTTCAATGATTGTCCAGTATGCGATTATTTGGTATTTGACCCTTGAAACAGGTGAAGAATCTGTCCTTGCAATTGCTACACTTGTAGGTATGTTACCAATGGCGCTTCTAAGCCCGTTTGTTGGGCCATTCATTGACCGTATCAACAAGAAGTTCTTACTTATTTCATATGATGCTGTGGTGGCAGTAATAGCCTTGGGTCTTTTTATTTACGGGATTAATAATGATGTTTATCCACTTTGGATGGTCTTTGTGACTATTGGTATTCGTGCGGTTGCACAGACCGCTCAGATGCCAACAGTCCAATCTATTATGCCCACAATGGTACCAGAAGACGAAATTACTCGAGTCAACGGACAGTTCGGTATTATTCAATCTTTGATATTTATTGTTTCACCTGGGATTGGAGCTTTCATGGTAGCAACTATGCCGATTCATTGGGTTATTTTACTTGATGTGATTGGCTTCATTCTTGGTGCTGGAATGTTGCTTTTAGTCAGGATTCCCGAAGTCGCTTCACAGGGCGAAAAGATCTCTGTGATGAAGGATGCACTTGAGGGCTTTAATATTCTCCGTGAGAACAAACCGATGTGGAAAATGACACTCATCGGTGCCCTATTTATGTTACTTTTTATGCCTGCAATGAGTCTCTATCCTCTAGTGACCACAAAATATTTTGGCGGCACGATTGTCCACGCGGGTTGGGTTGAAGTTCTATTTGCTGCTGCGATGCTGATTGGCTCTTTTGCTGTCGGTATTTTTGGAAAAACTAAGGACCGTATGCCCTGGATTATTGCGGCTTATCTTATCGTTGGCTTGAGCATCGGTGGTTCAGGCTTTCTTCCTGGCAATATGAACGGGTTTTGGGTTTTCCTTGTTTTGAATGTTTTTGCTGGAATTGTGGGACAGATTTATACCACAATGAATATGGCAATCACGCAGCAATCATTTGAAGCCCAATACTTAGGACGGGTTATGGGAATAGTCTCTGCATTGATGAGTATTGCCGGACCAGTTGGGCTAATCTTCGCAGCTCCAGTAGCGGAATCCATAGGTGTTCAAAACATGCTTGTGATTGCAGGCTTTGGAGGCATATTAGCTGCAGCTCTATTATATTGTACGCCCTCAGTTCGGAACTATGATAAACATTTGCAAAGAAAGTTAGAAAATGAAGGACAATGAAATAAATGTCAAATCAATAGTTGAAAGAGCTTCCTTATGATAAAATGAAGGTATCACAATAGCAAGTATAAAAAAGAAAGAGGCGCTTATGGCTAACATACATCCTTATATTGCTCTTAATAATACCAAAGAAGCACTTGCTTACTATGAAGAAGTTCTTGGTGCAAAAAATATCCGCCGTGTTCCTGTTGCTGCTGAACAGGCAAAAGAATTTGATTTATCTGAAGAACAAGCAGCAGAAATGACAATGCACAGTCAGTTTGATATCTTAGGAACGACTATTATGGCAGCAGATAATTTTCAACATGAAGCTTTAAGTTATACAGGAATATCGATCTTATTAGATCTTAATTCAGAAGATAAAGAGGCGATGGCAGAAGCGCAGGAATTTTGGAAACACTTATCTGATTCAGGAAAAGTGACAATAAATATGCCTTTTGAAGAACAATTCTGGGGCGGCGCTATGGGCGATTTTACTGATAAATATGGCGTACGATGGATGTTGCATGCGCAACCTTACTCTAAACTTGGAGAAATGTAAAAACGGGCAAAGTTCACTTGTATTTTAACGTAGCAGAAAATGCTACGTTATTTTTATGTAAATATTTTAAATTGAAGCGCTCCTTTATCTGAAATAAGTCTGAAAAAGTGCTATAATTATGTATCTATGAATGGAATTTTAAATGTATATAAAGAAGCGGGCTGGACATCTTTTGATGTTGTTGCTAAACTTCGAGGAATTTTAAAAACAAAAAAAATCGGCCACGGAGGAACGCTTGATCCACAAGTGACAGGAGTTCTCCCTGTAGCTGTTGGTAAAGCCACTCGCCTTCTGGAATACATGGAAGAGGCGGGGAAAGTATACGAAGGTGAAGTGACAATCGGTTTCTCTACAGAAACAGAGGATGCTGAAGGTGAAGTCATTGAAACTACACCTGTGCCATCAACCCTCTCAGACGAAGAAATTGATGAGGTAATGACACGTTTTGTCGGGGAGATTCAACAGGTCCCACCCATGTATTCAGCAGTTAAAGTGAAAGGCAAGCGCCTTTACGAATATGCAAGAGCTGGACAAATGGTTGAGCGTCCTATACGAAAGGTTACCATCAAATCATTTACGCGGACAAGTCCAGTGACTTTTGAAAAGGGCTGTGCACGATTTACGTTTCGTGTAGCTTGTAGCAAGGGTACTTATATTCGTACTTTGGCAGTTGATCTCTCTGATGCTTTAGGCTATGCGGGGCATATGTCTAAATTACAGCGGACTGCAGCTAACGGTTTGCATATTGCTGATGCAATGACTTTGGAGCAGATTGAGACTTTAGTTAAGGCTGAAAAACTTGATGAAATATTACAGCCAAATGAAGTCGCAGTCTCTGACTTACCGCGCCTTGATGTGACAGACGAACAAGCAGCAGCAGTACGCGTGGGTAAAAAGTTTGAAGAAGCTGAGTTTGCTAAGCTTGGCGAAGCCACACGTTTTGCTTTCTTTTATCAAGATCAATTGATTGCTGTCTATATGAGACATCCCGAAAAACCAGGAATATTAAAACCAAATAAGGTAATAAATTAAAATGAAAACTTTATATTTTGACGAAATTGAAAATTGGACTGAACCGACAGTTCTTGTCTTGGGCTATTTTGATGGTTTACATCGTGGTCACCAAGCTTTGTTTGCTGAGGCAAAAAAACTCGCAGCTGTTCTAAATTTGAAGATTGCCGTCTTAACTTTTCCAGAAAAACCGACACTTACTTTTCAAAAATTTGAACCAGATATGTTGCTTAAGTTAACAAGTGATAAAAAACGAGAAGCACTTTTTGCAGAAAATGGGGTGGACTATCTAGTTTTTAAAGATTTTACTTCAAGTTTTGCTAAACAAACAGCAGAAGAATTCTCAAAAAATGTAGTGGAAAAATTCTTACCGAAAATTGTTATTACAGGCTTTGATCATAAAACAGGCTCAGACATGACACAACTCAAAAGCAATGATCAATATAAAGTGGTCGTTATACCAGAAGTTGCAGATGATGAAGGAAAAATTTCCTCTACTCGGATACGTGAACTTGTAAAAACTGGAGATATTGAAGCAGCAAACGAGCTTTTAGGTTATCCTTATGAGACAACTGGAATTGTGGTGCATGGTTTTGCACGTGGCCGAACAATCGGCTATCCAACTGCTAATCTAGCGATTAAAGACTTTATTCATCTCCCATCAACTGGTGTTTATACGGTAGATGTTCTTTGGGAGGGCCAACGTCAACGTGGCTTTGCTTCAATCGGCTATAATGAAACTTTTAATGGCAAAGAAAAAACAGTCGAAATCCATATTTTTGATAAAGATTTGGACTTGTATGGAGAAAATTTAACGGTTCTCTGGCTAGATAAGATTCGAGAAATGATTAAATTTGACAGCATTGAAGCTTTGATTGTTCAGATGAAAGATGATGAAGAAAAAGCACGTCAATATAAAGTAAAAGAAGCCTAATTTTGATTAGGTTTTTCTGTTACCCTTTACTTGGTTCACGAGTTGGCGGGTAAAAGGTTGAAACGTTAATCCAAGCAGAAAGAGCCAGATTGTGATATACTTAATAAGAACAATTTTTAAGGAGAACATTAATAATGTCACGTAAACCTATTATCGCTGGTAACTGGAAATTGAATAAAAACCTCAAAGAGGTTAAAGAATTTATCGCTAACATTGACGGTAAATTGCCATCAGAAGACAAAGTAGAAGTTGCTATTGCAGCTCCTGCACTTTACCTTGTATCAATGGTACAAGAACGTGGAAATAACCCACTTAAAGTTGCAGCAGAAAATGTTTACTTTGAAAATTCAGGTGCCTTCACTGGTGAAATCGCTCCAGCTATGCTTGCAGCAGAAGGAATCGAATACTCAGTAATCGGTCACAGCGAACGTCGTGAGTACTTCCACGAAACAGACGAAGACATCAACAAAAAAGCTAAAGCTCTTATCGCAGCTGGTGTAACACCAATCCTTTGCTGTGGTGAAACACTTGAAACTTTTGAAGCTGGTAAAACAGCTGAATGGGTTTCAGCTCAAATCGAAGCTGGTCTTGCTGGTATCGACGGTAAAGATGTTGCAAACATGGTTATCGCTTACGAACCAATCTGGGCTATTGGTACAGGTAAAACTGCTACTGCTGAAATCGCTGACGAAACTTGTGGTGTTGTTCGTTCAACAGTTGAAAAACTTTACGGAAAAGAAGTTTCAGATGCTGTACGTATCCAATACGGTGGTTCTGTAAAACCTGAAACAGTTGCTGAACTTATGTCTAAAGAAAACATTGACGGCGCTTTGGTTGGTGGAGCTTCACTCGAAGCTGATTCATTCCTTGGCTTGCTTGAAATTTACAAATAAGATTAACATGCATAATAAAAAAAGGGAACCTTTAAGGTTCCTTTTTTTATTTCATATAGTATTATTTACACTCATCTCTTCTTCAAATAATCCGAGTAATATTCCTTAAGGAGATTGATAATCTGCTTCCCAATCAAGTAATAATCCTCTGTAGGTAAGTTGGCTTGAGAGATGCGGAGTGTTCCGCTAGAAGCACCAAAACCTGTCCCGTCCATCAAAACAACGCCATTTTTGTCGGCGAGATTGAGCAAGAACTCTAAGTAATCAAAGTTTTCTTCCAAATAGATACGGAATTTTTTACCAAAACGGATTTCGGCAAGTTGGTAAATATCTACGAGCGTATAATATTTAGCATTCTCTTTCGAGTTGTCTGGCTCTAATTTCATGGCTTTAAGCAAATCTTGATAACGCTCATCAATAAGAGCATCACAAGCTTCAAAGTAAGGATCTGCCTCTTTACGATGAATCAAATGCGTAAAGGCAAAAAGAACTTCCATGATTTGTTGTGGTGTAGAGAGGCCAGCCGTATGATAGAGACCAACAGAACGTGAATCCGCAACAATACGTTCGATAAATGGTAGCTCTTTAGTGTCATGTGTTACAATATCATAGCGCTTGTCGAGTTTCTCAATATCCTCAGGATCAAGCTCAGAGATAAGACGGTCAAAGACATTATCTTCCTGCATGGCAATAAGCCCTAAACGCCAACCTGTTGCACCAAAAAGTTTTGAGAAAGAATAAACGAGAATGGTATTATAGGGAACCACACTATAGACAGATTGGAAATCTTGAACGAAAGTTCCATAGACATCGTCTGTAATAATGATGAGATCCGGATTTTTTTCAACAGCTCGTTTTAAAGCGTCAAGTGTTTCTTGACTGAAAGCTTTAGAACCTGGATTTGATGGATTAACTAAGAAGAATGCCTTGATTTCAGGATCTGATAATTTTTCGATTTCTGTTTCGGGAATGCTCCAATTGTCGCTCTCATCAGAAGTAATTAATGTTTCAACCAGATTGAATTCACTTAAACCAGGAAGTTGCAAGTAAGGTGTAAAGATAGGTGTGTTAATAGCTATTTTATCACCCGGCACAACTAATTTATTGCGCTTGAGTGAGTTGAAGATATAGACAATCGCAGCTGTACCGCCTTCCGTTGGGAAGATTTGTGTCTTATTTTCGAGATGAACGCCATTATACAGAATTTTTTCCATAAAACGATTCAAGACAATTTCGGTATTTCTCAGACAGCGGCTAGGAACAGGATAATTATTTCCGATAGCACCATCGATAAATTCCTTAATCACATCGTCAATATTTAGCTTAAGATCAATTTCGATATAGTCCATGACATCAATCAAGAATTTATCAATCTCATCATCGTCAGGTTCTAAGAAAGCCTCAAAGCGTTGCCCAATACCTTTCAATGTTGTGTATCCAGCCATATCAGCTTTTTCAATCGTACGAAGGGAGTCTTTAATACCAAATTCAATCAAGCGATTAAAGGCTAAACGTGCTTTTGTATTAATCCAGTTTGGATTGCCGCGACCGGCATTCAAAAAGATATTGGCTTTTTTATTTTTTTCTGCCAGTTTAAGCATTTCAAAGCTAACTTCAAAAGCTCCTAAACCGGTATAATCAGTAATGGTAACTTCTTTTTCCATGTGTTCTCCCATTTAAATTTATTGAACTTTTGTTATTAATTATAACACAATAAATAGAAAACAAATTGACTCAAATAGTCTAAAATGATAAAATTTTCGCTCGTTTTTTGTTACAATAGTAAGATATGAGTTTTTACCAGTAAAGGAGAGCGGCAAGATGGCATATTTACTTATTTTGAGTGCTGCTGTTACCTTATATTTTGCTTTGGGCTACGTTAGAGCCACACTCAAAGGCTGGGTTATTCCCAATAAAGTAACTTGGTTTCTCTGGGCTTTAGCGCCAATGATTGCTTTTTTTGCCACCTTTTCTTCGTCGGGGTTTAGCCTTGGTCAAATTCCTGTTTTTATGGCTGGCTTTACGCCCTTGCTTGTTTTTGGCGCTTCCTTTATAAATAAGCAGTCTTTTTGGAAAATAACCTTTTTTGACTTGTCCTGTGGAGTAGTTTCACTGATCACCTTAGTCATCTGGTATTTGACACAGAATTCTAATCTGGCGATTTTTTTGGCCATCATGAGTGATGCTTTAGCAGCTTTGCCTACCTTGATTAAAGCTTGGAGATATCCTGAAACTGAAAGCATTAAGCCCTTTGCTGCGGGAATAGTAACCACGGGAATTGCCCTTCCCGCTACAAGTACTTGGGATTTTGCACATCTTGCTTTCCCTGTTTATCTTTTTCTATTAAACATCTTAATGACAGTGATTTTAAAAGTGAAAGATAAGTCGATAAAGAATAGCGAAAAATGAAGATTTGTAAAAATCATAGAAACAAATAATGAAGAGGAAATAAAGTGAAAAAGAACGAAACAAAAGCAGCTTATGTCCATATCCCTTTTTGCTCACATATTTGTTACTATTGTGATTTTGCTAAAGTTTTGATGACGGGACAACCGGTCGAAGCCTATATTGATGAGTTGCTCAAAGAATATGATAGTTATGATATTAGTAGTTTGAAAACGCTTTATATTGGAGGTGGGACACCGAGTGTTTTACCTGCAGATCAGCTTGAAAAATTACTCACGCATCTGACAAAAAAGCTTGATTTAGAAGAACTTGAAGAGTTCACAGTGGAAGCAAACCCTTCTGATTTAACAGATGAAGTCCTTGCTGTTTTAGCGAATTCGCCTGTGAACCGCATCTCACTTGGTGTACAATCGTTTGATGATAAACTCTTGAAAAAAATTGGGAGAACACATACTGAAGCACAAGTTTACTCTTCAATAGAAAGACTACGTACTGTCGGATTTGAAAATATCACAATAGATTTAATTTATGGCTTACCGAACCAAACGATGGAAATGGTTGAGCGGGATGTTCAAAAATTCTTAGAATTGGACCTTCCCCATGTTGCCTTATATAGCCTGATACTAGAAGATCATACAGTATTCATGAATCGTCAACGTCGTGGACGCCTCCGTTTACCATCTGATGATCGCAATGCGGATATGTATGAGTATATTATTGAAATGCTGACTTCTAAAGGTTATTCGCATTATGAAGTTTCAAATTTTGGAAAAATCGGCTATGAAAGTAAGCACAATATGACATATTGGGACAATGCGGAATACTATGGCATTGGAGCTGGAGCTTCAGGTTATCTTGATGGTATTCGTTATAAAAATCATGGACCTGTTCATCATTATTTACGCGAGGAAAATAAACGTGTAAATGAAGAAATATTGACAAGAAAACAAAGGATTGAAGAGGAAATGTTTCTGGGCTTACGCAAAAAAAATGGCGTATCCATTGAACGTTTCCATAAAAAGTTTGGTCAAACACTTGAAGAAGTTTATGGCACAATTATTGAAGAATTGGCGTTTCAAAAAATGTTGTTTGAAGCTGATGGACGGATTCAGATGACGGAAAAAGGATTTGAATTAGGAAATGAAGTTTTTGAGCGTTTTTTGTTAGATTAAGTATGCATATCTGAAAGATATTGTTCTAATCTATGTTACAATAGTGTGAATGAAGAGTGAAAATAGTAATATGAGAAAAAAGCTTACCCCTCTAGCAACCATGATTGTTGCTGGAATTTTTACTGCTCTGGTCTTTGCTTTTGGTAACCTAAGATACCAGGTTCCCGAAATGGCAGCGACGCATGAAAAAGAAGAAACGGTGGTTGTAAATAAATCATTAAGCAATGATGATGTTGATTTGAACCGTTTTGTAGTAGATATCTCCGCATGGCAACGCCCAGAAGATATTGATTATAATTTAATGAGTCAAGAAGTCATTGGTGCTGTCGTACGTGTACAGACAGGAAAGTCAAGTAAGGACAATGCAGCAGCTTATAAAAGTGGTGAAGATCGTCAATTTAAAACGCATATGAGCGAATTGCAAAAGCGTGGTGTTCCTGTTGCTGTATATGCCTATGTCAATGGTAAAAATGTTGAAGAGATGAAAGAACAGGCACGTCTTTTTTATGAGCGAGCTCATCCTTTTAAACCAACGTATTATTGGCTGGATATTGAAGAAGTCAGCATGGATAACATGAGCGAAGGTGTGGATGCTTTCCGTGAGGAGCTTAAGAGCCTAGGTGCCAAGAATATAGGTATCTACGCGCAAGATTGGTTCTTGACTGACCATAAGATTGATTCTAGCCATTTTAGTTCAATTTGGATGGCTGATTATGGTCGAAATACCGGGATGTGGGATACATCTCCTAAAACAGACTTGAACTATGACATGCACCAGTTTACGGACCGCGGACAATTGTCGAGCTATGGTGGGCATTTAGATTTAAATATGATTCGTACGCAAGAACAGTACGATAAACTTTTTAGAAATCCCTAATCTAATAAAGGGAAGTAGCAGTAGACGAAAGTCTATTTTCTTTATGTTGTTTTTGAGACAAGAAGAAACAAACATTGAACGAGTAATAAGATAAAATCAGGAGCGAAGATGGCAAAGAAAAAACAAACAGGTTTGAAAGCAGGGGCAGGGATTCTAGGAACAGTTGTCGTTCTTGGTTTAGGATTTCTAAAGTCGAATCCCGAAATATTGTCGACAGTCACAGGAACACCATCACTGAATCAGCCAGCGCAAAGCCAGCAACTTAAGAATTTTAGCAAGGTAGATTATGGTAGTGTCAAAGACAAAGTGCCGACACAATCTTTATCACAATCGGTTTTGACACCTTCAATTAAAAAGAACCTCAAAGATTCAGTCACTTATAATGGAACTGGTGCCTTTATTGTCAATGACAATAAAACAGACTTGGATGCTAAAGTTAACAGTGCACCTTATGTTCAACTGGCAAAACAAGATGCTTTAGGTCGTCCCAAACTTGCCAATGCACTCCTCAACAAGACAAGCCGCCAGTATAAAAACCGTTCAGAAACAACGGGAGCAGATGGAAAGTCCAACAGTGCGAAAATAAATCCTGTAGGCTGGAAACAACTCATGATTCCTTCTGGTTCATACAGCACACTCTATAACCGAGGACATTCAATTGGCTACGCGCTAGCTGGAAATATTAAAGGCTTTGATGCTTCTGAAGCAAATCCACAAAATATCAGTACACAAACCGCTTGGGCCAATCAGGCAAGTAATGGCAACGAGGAAAATACAGGGCAAAACTATTATGAAGGTTTAGTGCGTAAAGCGCTCGATAAGAACAAAACAGTCCGTTATCGTGTAGAACCTATGTATGATGGGAATGATCTCGTTCCCTCAGGGACGCATATGGAAGCCAAGTCGAAAGATGGAAGCTTAGAGTTTAATGTTTTCATTCCAAATGTGCAGCCCGGTATTCAAATTGATTATGCTTCAGGTAAAGGCATGATTTTGCAGTAGGAGAGTAGATTCCTGTTTGAATAAAATAAAAAACGTAGAAACAGAGTTTTTGTTTCTACGTTTTTTATGTCTTTGAGAAAGAAAGACTAAATCTTATCGTATTGATCTAAACCGTAACTCTCAATCATTTGAATGAGCTTTTCAGTATAGGCTGGGTCAGTTGCATAACCAGAAGTTTGCACAGCTTTCGCGGCTTCTTTATAGTTTTTCGCAGCTAAAACGCTCGCATACTGCTTAGGGTTCCATGTAGTGCCCTTAGTAAAGAGATAGGCATGTCCTTCGACAGATTCTTTCCAACCATCGTAAACGCGAAATTGCGCTTTTACAGTCACCCATTTATCATTTTCAAATTCTTTGGTTTCTAAAGTTACTGTGGGGACATTTCCGTAAGCTTTGATACCAAAAAGATTGTAATATTTTGCGGCAAGTCCACTTTGGCCAAAGTTACTTTCCAAAGCAGCCTGAGCCAAAGTCAGAGAAGCGAGAACATTATACTTTTCTTGTGATTCTTGCGCATATGGTGCTATAGTACGAATGAAGTTATATTCTGTAATTGTTTCAACTTGGTTGGCAAGCTCAGTGTCATTGCGATTATCACTGGTTTGTATCACTCTAAAATTCAAGAGGTTAGCTGCAACAAAGAGAAAAATCAAAAGCTGCAAAATAATGCGGAAGAAACTTCGGATCTTAGAAGTCGCCTTGCGGCGCTTTTTATCATATGTCATGTCACTAGTATAACAAAAAAGTTTCAATTTGTGGATAGGTTCAACACTTGTTATGCTAGAAAAATATGCCAGCAGCTTCGCTTTTGAACACAAATAAAAAAGTTTCCACTTTTTTGGGAAACTTTTTTTCTTACTTTCTATTTCGCTCTTTAATCGTTTGAGTACCAAACTGAGGTAGACGTATGAATGAAAGACGTTGCAAGAGTTCTTGACGGTAGTCAGCACGGCCAACAATCAAAGTGACCTTACTGAAGAGGTAACAAGACAACAATGTGACAGCAAAATTGGGTAAGGTAAGGTATGTGAGAAGCGAAAGACTCAAAACAATGACATCACCACCAAATAAAACTTTGTCTACTTTGAAGCTCCATTTTTCTTCTAAAATTCGTCCTAGAAGCAGCGTTCCACCAAAGGTTCCTTCAGAAATAATGACTAAACCAGCAGCTGTTCCTGAGAGAATTCCGTCGAAAATACCAGCAAAGACAATATTAGAAAACTGAATCCCTGTAATTCCGATTGCTTCATAAATTATCATCCAGACACTCATAGCGGCTGCACCCGGAATACTGAGAAGAAGCTCACGCGAAGATAAGTATTTACGGCCAAAAGTAAAGAGTGGCACATTAACGAGGAAGAAAGTTAAAGCTGGATTAACACCAAAGACAAAGTCCATCAATACAGAAAATCCAGCAACGCCATTACTGGCTAGTCGGTTGGGGATGACGAAAAGCTGTACAGATAGGACATATAGTCCTACGCCGATCAGTAGTATCAGTAAATCCCGCATAAAATATTTATCTATTTTTACGCCTAAAAGTGTCATAAGTTCTCCTTAACAGTTCGTTATTTCTAGGATATCCTTAAAGCTTTGAATAAATAATTTCGTATCTTTGTAATTGCTTTAAAAGGAGCCTATATTTATCAGTGTTGTAACTATTATTATTACATTTAAAACTTAATTAAACCTTGTTTAAGGTCAAAATTACTATTATATTATAGTAAATATATAAAAATTCAGACAAATCTAGAAAAAAGATATTAATTCATTAAAAAAGCAGTCTTTTTTAGTCTTGGTTAAGAAGACGAATGTATAATATAACTATTCCAAATAATACTCTTTTTGTAACATCTTTAGTCCTCACCAATGTGAGGACTTTTTAAAATCACAAAATGTTATAATATAAGAATTAGTTAACAATTTAGTTTTTAAGGAGGGAAATAAAAATGAGCAATGCAAATGAAATAGGTGTTACAAGTGAGTTTGCACCACTGAGACGTGTAGTTTTAACACAATCGGAATTTATCTTACCTCACGAAGAGCATACCAATGATGATGGCTCCTTCCTTGAAGATGATGTTCTTGATATGTTTAATAATAAAGACACCAGTGGAAAAAATTATGCAGAAGTATTTCTTGAAAGACAAAGAAAATGGGAAGCAGAGCGTACTAATCTACAAGCTTTGTTAGAAAAATATGATATTGAAGTTTTGCGACCACGTCTTCTCACGGATTATGAGAAAGAACAAGGAAAAGTCTATGGTGCTGCAAACTTTTTTGTACGTGACCCGTTCTTTACGATTGGTGACTCTTTGATTGAAGGGTCTATGCGCTTTTTCCATCGCCGCAACGAGGTTTTACCCGTAAGAAACTTACTCACTGAACAAGCCTATTCTAGCGATGCTTTTTACGTTTCTCTTCCAATGGCAGATACTTCACAAGGAGAAACGGATGAGAGTGGACCTTTCTTAGAAGGTGGCGATATCCTCGTTTTAGGAAAAACAGTATTTGTAGGAAATTCAGGTAAAGCGAGCAATCATAATGGCTATTTATGGCTTAAAGCTTATTTAGCACATTGGGGCTATCAGGTGATTGAGGTTAAACTTCATCATGATGTTTTGCATCTTGATTGCGCTCTAAGTCTAGTTAGAGATGGTCTAATGATTATCTGTGAAGAAGCCTTTCTAACTGGTATACCTGAACAGCTTAAAAATTGGGATAGAATAAATGTTCCTTTTGAAGATATTGCAAAGCTAGCAATAAATGGTCTACCAATAAATGACGAGGTATATATACTAGATTCAGAATTTAAATACATTGGCGAAGCTCTGGAAGCACGAGGCATCCGCTCAGAATACCTTGATTTTAAAATATCCCGAAGCTTGGGCGGTTCATTTAGATGTAGCACACAGCCTTTACTTAGAAAATAAGAAGCATAAGTTTAAAATAGAAAGCCAGCCCTTGGCTGTGATATAATTATCAAATGAACTACGAAAACTATATCTGGGATTTAGGTGGCACTTTACTTAATAATTACGAAAATTCTAGTCATGCTTTTGCTGCAGCACTTTGGCAAAAGGAAGAACGAGTAGTTTTGCATGACGATATCTATGCAGCACTCAAAGTTTCTACAGCACATGCTGTGGACCAATACGCGAGTCATATACCGCAGTTTCTTGAAACATATCGGAAATTAGAAGCAGAAGCTTTGGACAAGCCAATTTTGTTTGAAGGTGCTGTTGATCTTTTGCATACTATCGTGAGCCAGAACTGCAAAAACTTTATGATTTCTCATAGAGATAAGCAAGTACTGGACATTCTTGAGGCAGCCCATATTTCTCAGTATTTTACTGAAGTTGTTACTGCTGATAATGGTTTCCCACGTAAACCAGCACCAGATTCAATAAAATATTTAGTACAAAAATATAATTTAGACCCCAAGAAGACGGTGATGATTGGTGACCGTCCTTTGGACATTGAAGCCGGTCGTGCAGCGGGTATTGCGACTATTTTCTTTGATAGCCAGCAGGAGTATCCCCAAGCAACGCGAAGCATCAAAAAATTATCAGACATTATGGAGTAAACTGAACCACAATGAATACTTTTTTTATATCGAATGAAAAAGCAGTTGGGCCAGGCTTTGGCCTTTTTAGTGCCAATCACTTTTTTGCCCTTGCTGTTCTAGCACTGCTCAGTTTTGGCTTGATTCGTATTTATCTGCGCGCAAATGACGAGAGACGTAAACTGTTACGTCTACTTGTTGCCTCGTTTACCCTGTTGCTCGAAATCATTAGAGATATCATTTTAGTGATGACTCATCAATTTTTGTACGCAGACTTGCCTTTGCAGCTGTGTGGACTTGGCATATTCATTATTGTTTTTGATGCAATGCGTTCAAATAAGACGAGTCGTGAGCTCTTGTATAGCTTAACTTTACCTGGAGCAATTTTTGCACTTGTGACACCGAACTGGGTAACCAATGATTTTGTTAATGTCTTTGTATGGCAGAGCTTTTTGATTCATTGCTTACTTATCTCGTATGTTTTAATGCGTCTGATTGCAGGCGATTTTGTCCCTCAATGGCGTGAACTCTGGCGCTCTGCTGTCTTTTTGTCGATTGTTGTACCGATTTGTGCAGTCCTCAATCAAGTTTGGAATCAAAATTTTTTCTTCCTAAGGACACCAGTTCCGGGAAGTCCACTTGAACCCATCTATGATGTGTTCGGTTCTTATTATATCTTAGGTTTAATTTTTATTGTATTGATGTTTTGGCTTGTTATTTATCTTCCTTGGTCATGGAAAAAATCACCAAAAGTTCGGATGAATTAAGTAAAAAGACAAAATATATTAAACAAAAAAGCAGCTTAAAGCTGCTTTTTTTCTGAAATTATTAAGATGGAGTAAAAGCTTTTATGGCTCGCAGTATATAGTAAAAAAAGCTAGAATGTGCTATAATTATAAGTAAGTATTTTCAAAGAAATGAGATTATTTTGAACGAAGAAAATAAAGAACAAATTGAAAAAATGGCAGAAGAATATGATGCCAGTCAAATTCAAGTTTTAGAAGGACTTGAAGCGGTGCGTATGCGTCCTGGGATGTATATCGGATCAACTTCAAAGGAAGGATTGCACCACTTAGTGTGGGAGATTGTTGATAACTCGATCGATGAAGCGCTAGCGGGGTTTGCCAGCCATATCGAAGTGTTTATTGAACCTGATAACTCAATTACAGTTGTCGATGATGGACGTGGTATTCCCGTAGACATTCAAGAAAAAACAGGACGTCCTGCGGTCGAAACGGTCTTTACTATCCTTCATGCTGGTGGTAAATTTGGCGGTGGCGGCTACAAAGTTTCTGGTGGTTTACACGGTGTTGGTTCATCCGTTGTTAATGCCCTCTCAACACAGTTAGACGTTACTGTACATAAAGATGGTCAAAAATACTATCAAGAATACCATCGTGGTGTTGTCGTCGAAGATTTGGCCATTATTGGTGAAACAGATAAACGAGGGACAGTCGTTCACTTTACACCAGATCCAACAATTTTCACCGAAACTCAAGTTTTTGACTATGATAAGTTGGTGACACGTGTCCGTGAGTTGGCTTTCTTGAACCGTGGTTTGCGTATTTCTATTACCGATAAACGTGAAGGCCAAGAAGACAATCATGCTATGTTCCACTATGAAGGTGGGATTCAATCTTATGTTTCCTTTATCAATGAAAACAAGGAAGTTATTTTTGATACGCCAATCTATACAGAGGGTGAGTTAGATGGAATAACTGTCGAAGTTGCTATGCAATATACAGGAACTTACCATTCAACAATCATGTCATTTGCAAATAATATCAATACGCATGAAGGTGGTACGCATGAACAAGGTTTCCGTACAGCTTTAACGCGTGCGATAAACAATTACGCAAAGGCTCAAAAGCTTCTTAAAGATAACGAAGAAAACCTTACTGGGGACGATGTTCGTGAAGGTTTGACCGCTGTCATTTCTGTTAAACACCCTAATCCACAATTTGAAGGTCAAACGAAAACCAAACTGGGGAATAGTGAAGTAACAGGTATCGTCAATAAGCTTTTCTCAGAAGCTTTGCAAACCTTTATGCTTGAGAATCCTCAAGTTGCGAAGAAGATTGTTGAGAAAGGGATTCTTGCAAGCAAGGCACGTATTGCGGCCAAACGCGCACGTGAAGTAACGCGTAAAAAATCAGGTTTAGAGATTTCTAACTTGCCTGGTAAACTTGCGGACTGCTCTTCCAATGATCCTAAACAAACAGAACTTTTCATCGTCGAAGGGGATTCTGCTGGTGGTTCTGCTAAGTCTGGCCGTAATCGAGAATTCCAAGCTATTTTGCCCATCCGTGGTAAAATCTTGAACGTGGAAAAAGCGACAATGGATAAGATTTTAGCAAATGAAGAAATCCGTTCACTCTTTACAGCGATGGGAACTGGTTTTGGTGCTGACTATGATTTATCTAAAGCACGGTATCATAAACTGGTTATCATGACCGATGCCGATGTCGATGGGGCACACATTCGTACACTCTTGTTAACTCTTTTTTACCGCTATATGCGTCCTGTAGTTGAGGCCGGTTATGTTTATATTGCTCAACCACCAATTTACGGAATCAAAGTCGGTTCGGAAACAAAAGAATACATTCAACCAGGGGAGAATCAAGAACGTGAGCTGAAGCTTGCACTTGAAAAATGGTCTCAAGGTCGTGCTAAACCAACAGTACAGCGTTATAAAGGTTTAGGAGAAATGGATGACCACCAACTTTGGGAAACAACTATGGATCCAGATGCCCGCCTCATGGCGCGTGTATCTGTAGAAGATGCCGCTGAAGCAGACAAAATCTTTGATATGCTAATGGGCGATCGTGTGGAACCACGTCGCGAATTTATCGAAGCCAATGCACAATATTCTACTATTGACGTTTAATAATTTAAAAAAGCTCTCAGCTATAAAACTGAGAGCTTTTTTGATTTTATTTGTTTTGACGATTGTTAAAATAATTTAAGTATCCAATTGATGATAACATAATAATCGCTGGAAGGAATTGTATTAAGTAGCGACTTCTACCAGCTTCGAATATTGATAAGTATAGAATAACCCCAAATAATACAATCTGCAGGTAGAATTCAAAATTAGAGGTCTGCCTAAATTTTTTAAAATAAGCAACCAATCCCAAAATTATTATAGACCAAGCGATTTGAAGGTATAGGGCGTAATTACCATAGTGAGGATTTCCAACATAGATTACTGATCTTATCTTTTGACCAAATTTAGAGTTTGTAAATTTGGTTTTAACAATATTTTGTTCTTTTAAAACATTTTCTGCAGTCCAACCTAGACTACCATCTTGTGTAAAAATTTTAAATTTAGTACTTTGGTGTTTGATAAGACCCAAAGTACCAAATCGTGAGAATCTTTTTTTTACATCCTCTTTAAGTTGAGGTTCCAGTTCAGATCTTGGTTTAAATTGACCCTTAGCGTCCAAAAACTTAACATCCTGACTGACTGCTGCATGATCTGCTCCTGTAGCAGTCAAGCCTAAGTCTACAAAAAACCAGGGACTCATAGTGTATTTTCCATCATATTCTACAAACTTTTGATTTTCCGCATAAAAATTAATAGCGAAAGTCATTGTGAGCATCCCTAAAAGAAGGAGTAAGCTCCGAATGAACAGGCGCTTAAGGTTCACTTGTTTCTTGTCGAAAATCAACCTATAGATAATCAGGAGGATTAAGGCGATAAGGTAAATAAAAATGGGCACTCTAATTTTGTAGGCAATACTAAAAAGAAGGCCAATAGCAAACCATCTAAAAATCCCAGCTTTATCTAAATTTATAATCACTAAATAACACAGCAGAGCCATTAGGAAGAAGGTAGCTGGATCGCTATAGAAAGATAAAAAATGTGGTTGTAACCCAAATAGAAATAGGCTTTCTAAAAAGACAATTCGAGCTAATTTTTCCCCCTTCAGATGATCAGCCAGACCCGTCAGCAATAAAATACCGCCATCAATAAGTAGAGCATTTAAAATTGACACAGTTAAAATAAGGTGCGGGGCTGTAACAATGCCGTTCAAGATTTTAAAGGTGATAAAAATGAGAAAGTTATTCGGAAATAAGGAGAAGTACCTAATGGATGAACCACTGTGTGTTGGTGGAGCGGTTGCTACCTTATATAGAATAGAAGCATCTCCGTTGGGAAGGCATTGGGCAAATACAGATATCACAATCTGACCTATGAAAAGTATTCCGATAACAAAATAACGATAAGTATAAAGGAGTTTGAAGAGCTTGATAACCAAAGGTTTTAGAGATTTATAAAAGATGATTCCCGAAACAATTCCCAAAACAAGTAGTGATAAAAAGAATGTGTGACTCATACTCGGAAGAACAGCCGAAAAGATGTACCTTACAGACCAAAAAAGCCAATAAAACGAAAGTAAAAATAATAAGAAGAAAAGTATTCTTTTTATTGCGCTATCTATGTGTTGCATCCTCATTTTTCTTATTCACTCCTGTAAAATTAAAATTTTCCAATATTTATATTTTATCATAAAACCAATGAAATTAAATCCTTAGTTTATGGAAACACCAATAAAAATAAACGTTAAAAAAACTATGTTTAAAATATCAATAAGTCTCCTCCAGTTAATAATGTTTTTTTTATGATTATGATTTTTTGTGCCCAAACTGCATATTGCAAAGCTAAAATTTAACCTTTTTTATTCAGTTTACCTTAAGATACAAGACTTATAATACATACATTCCATAAAAAGAGTTGGAGATTTTCAAAAAACTATTTTTTATCTCCTTGCTCTGCACTAGTATTATCGAAAAAAATGGCCATTAAAGTAGACCACTATTAGGAGGTCTCTTTTTATATGAAAACTTTTTCACTAATATTCCCAAATAAAAAAGAGGGATAACCTTGAGGGATTAAGCTTTCTTTATCGTAGTAAATTTTTGACAATTGATAATAAAGAGAATATAATACTAACAGTGTTAGATAATTAATAGTGTTAGGAATGGAAGATATGGATTACAATCAAGCAGCAGAAACTTTTTTATCTTGTGTGAAGAGTCGCAGTAAAACTGAAGTTATGAGCCGTTTTAGTAAGTATGCGCATGGTGAAAAACTCGTTTTGGTTGGCCTCTATAAAAATACTGGCTCACCAATTTTACCTAGTGACATTGCGAAGCAAACCAATATGAGTACAGCGCGAGTAGCAACAATTCTTAATAATCTTGAGGAGAAAGGACTTGTTACACGTGAGATCTCTCGTACGGACCGTCGTAAAATTTTAGTGGCTATCACGGCTAAAGGTCGTGAAGAAGCGGAGCAATCAAGAAAAGAAGCTGTGAGCCGTATTGTGAAAATCCTTGAACGAATGGGCGAAGAACGCACCAAAAGTTTTGTCGAAAATGTCCAACTATTTTTTGATTTAGCAATGGAAATATTTGAGGAGGAAAACGAAAAAGTATGACTGAAGAATTAACAAAAGATCAGCCACTCGATATTCATGGGAAACCATTTAATCGAGGAATTGTTCTTGCCCTTATTTTGATTGCTACTTTTGGAGGGATGCTCATGCAAACCTCATTGGGTACAGCAATGCCCACATTGATGAATGATTTTAATATCTCTTTAGCTACGGGGCAACAAGCCACAACATGGTTCTTGTTGGCAAACGGAATTATGATCCCTGTATCGGCCTATTTAACAACAAAATTCCCAACACGCTGGTTATATTTGATTTCTTATGCAATTTTATTGGCTGGAATGTTTGTCGCCTATTCGGCACCAACTTCGACATGGAGCGTCTTTTTAGGAGCTCGTATCATGCAAGCTATTGCCGTTGGTATTTCGATGCCCTTGATGCAGGTTGTTATGGTCAATATGTTCTCACCAAAACAAATGGGTGCTGTTATGGGTGCTATGGGACTTGTTATAGGTCTTGCACCAGCAATTGGCCCTACTTATGCAGGATGGATTCTAGATAAAGATCATGTCATTTTAGGATTCACTCTGGAACAATCATGGCGCACAATCTTCTTGATTCCAATGGTTGTTATTGCCATTTGTTGGGTATTGATGCTTATTTTTATGCGTGACATTGTGCCTAATCGTGACATGAAGCTAGATTTTATGTCATTAGTCGAATCAGTTCTTGGTTTTGGGCTCTTTTTATGGGGCTTTACAAATGTAGCTAGCGATGGCTGGGGTGATCTTCAAACGGTTATCCTACCTATCGTTGCGGGGGTAGCAATCATTGCTCTCTTTGTCCGTCGTCAATTGCATATGGAAACACCTTTCTTAAACGTTTCCGTATTTAAAAATAAACAATTTGCTTTGACAACCGTTGTTATGGCACTTTCAATGATGGCTATGATGGGTGTTGAAATGATGTTGCCTTTGTATATGCAACAAGTCCACGGTCTTTCACCATTGAGTTCAGGTTTGACACTCTTACCTGGTGCCTTGATGATGGGGATCGTGAGTCCACTTGCGGGTGCTGCCTATGATAAAGTAGGTGCGAAACGCTTAGCGCGTGTTGGTTTTACCATTTTGGCCATTGGTACAATTCCATTTATGTTTTTGACAACAACAACACCAGAACACTTTATTACTGTGCTCTATGGTTTGCGTATGTTTGGTATTGCGATGGTAATGATGCCATTAACTGCATCAGCCATGAACGCTTTACCACGCGAACAATCGGCACATGGTACTGCAGCAAATAGTACAGCACGTCAAGTTGCTTCAGCTGTTGTTGTGGCGCTCTTAAGCTCTGTTACGCAAAATATTATTACCAATTCACAACCTGCAGCAAGCTTGAAAGAGTCCAACCCACTTACTTTTGCAGGAGATATGTTAGATACCATGCTTAAAGGCTATCACGCCTCTTTCGCTATAGGGTTAGCCTTTGCTATCCTTGGGCTCGTGCTTTCATTTTTCCTTCAAAGGCATATTGTTAAAAACAAAAAAGAAGTAGGAGGTGAGAAATAATGATTATCATACTTATTGCTTTATTTACACTTTTAACCTTCTACGGCTTTATCCACATTGATAAAATATTTTGGCGTGGTCTTGTTGGCGGTTTATCATTAATCCTACTTACAGCATCAGTTATGGCTTTGACAATACACATTAAAGATAACTGGGGTATGGAGAAAGTAACTTCTACTGAAACGAAGAAAATTTACACAGCAGGAGATACTAATGCTGCCTTTGGGATGCTTTTAAAAGCAGAAATCGGTCAAGACACCAATAATTATGCTTTAGTCTACCGTACAAACAAAGAAGATAAAGAGCCTGAAGTTCATTTCCAACCTGATCAAAAACATATGGTTGAAACTTTGAAAAAAACGGCAGACTACAAGCTGACGTCTGAGTCTGAAGCCAAAGTTGTTACAACAACAGTCAAATGGAAATTTAAAGACAACTTTATGAAGTTCCTTTTCGGTATTGGCGGAGAAGAAGGAAAGCTTGTTTCTCAACACGCGCGTGCTTACGTGCCTAAGGATACGTGGCTCGTCTTGACCCAAGATGAAGCCAAAAAACTTCAACAAGAAGTACCAGCGATGCAAGCTCAGCAAGAAGCAGCACTGAAAGCAAATCCTGCGCAAGCAAAAGCAATGATGGAACTACAAAAGAACAGCCCAGAGGAATTCACAAAACTGCAAGTTAAGCAGATTAAAGAACGCCTAGGCCTTAAAGAATAACAAGAGAGTCTGAATTTATTCAGACTTTTTTCTTTTAAAGTGTATAGAAAACTGAACTCTTCCCTAATATACGTAAAAAAACAGGAAATGTAACTAAATTGTAATTTTATTCGCTGGGAAATATTGTAAAATAGTGAACATAGAAAGGTTGGTATTATAAAAGTGAACTCTGATAGTAGAAAAAGAATCAGGAACTTGGTGATTGGTGCTCTTCTTACGGCTTTAGGGATTTTAATTCCGATGATTATGCCGGCAAAAATCGTAATTGGCCCCGCATCATTTACTCTTGCTTCACACGTGCCAGTTATGGCCGCTATGTTCTTTAGCCCTTATTTAGCAGCGCTTGTAGCTGTTGGGACCACACTTGGTTTCTTTATTAGTGTCCCAGTTCCCCTTATCTGGATGCGAGCGGCAACTCATATTGTAGTAATGACTGCTGGTGCTTGGTTCTTGAAGAAGAATCCAGATTTAGTTGACAAAAAAGTTAAACTACAAGTTTTTAACCTGATTTTGGGAGTTTTCCACGCAGGATTGGAGGCCTTGGCTGTTTTAGCCTTTTATCGTATTGGTTTTGCAGATCTTAATCCTCAAGCCTTAAATAGCTTGCTTATGCTTGTCTTCTTCGGTGGAATTGTTCATAGCTTTGTCGATTTCAACCTTGCATTTGGTTTATGTAAAGTCCTCAATAAAATTTATACTATTGATGTCTTTAAAAATTCAAAATTAAAATCATTAGCAGAATAACACCAGACAATTGCGCTCATAAAGAGCGCTTTTTTGTATCTTCTTCCTTCTTGGATATGATATAATTGAGTAACTATGGAAAAATTATCAGATGCGGAAATGTATACTTGGGAATTTTTGGAAGAAAACAAGTCAAAAGTTCAATTGATGTCAATTACTCAAATTGCTGAAGAAGCACATGTGAGTACAGCCACAATTGTGCGAACTCTCAAAAAAAGAGGATTTGATGGCTTTGCCGATTTCAAAAATTCTCTCAAAAGAAATAAAAATGGAGCTAATGCGGAAGAAAACAAGATAGTTGGTTTGTCTGACGAGGCTAATCAATATGTTTTTAAGAACTTGATTGAAGTTTCACGGACGATTGGTTTACTTAACCCTGCCGACTTGGAAGCTATTTCGAAAGCTTTAGTGGAAACGAAGATGATCATGACAGTAGCGCGTGGCGCAAGTGAAGCTGTAGCGGATGATATGATTCATCGGTTTCAAACGCTAGGGAAAAATGCAATCAGTCGTTACTATGATGATATGGAAATGTATGCTGAAAAACTGACTTCAGAAGATATGATGCTTATCGTTTCTTCAACAGGTGAGGAGAAAATCATTGTTTCTGCAGCTAAAAAAGCAAAGAAGAAGGGTGCAAAAGTAATAGTTCTGACAAATAACTACCGAAGCCAATTGGCCCAAATGAGTGACTACTATCTACTTGCTTATCAAAGTAAATTAGAGAAAGAAGAACTCTATGGAGATGCTGGAAGTATTTTACCTTTAGAAGTAATTTGTCGTATTATGGTGGATATGTTTACGATCTATCGCGCAAAAGGTACAATCAGGTAAAAGAAGACAAGTTAGTAACTTGTCTTTTTTTGTAAAGTTTTTCAAGGTGTTTCATGAGAAAGCGAATACATTTTCAGAAATGTTTAAGATATAATGATTATATTCTTTAAAGATAGCGTTTTCATGAAGCACTTAAATATATCATATCGGAGGACTAACTGTGGAAGCACAACTCTCTACAAGTCAGCAAAATACAACACAAGAAGTACAGGTAGGCAAAGCTGTTCCTGTCATCCTTTTATTGATGATTTTTTCTTTGGTCATTGATAATTCTTTTAAAATAATTTCCCCTAAACTGGTTGAATATTTCCATGTTTCTGCGAGTACAGTAGCTTGGCAAGTGACCTTGGCCGGATTAGTTATAGGGATGGGAGCAGTCGTCTATGCATCCCTTTCTGACAGTATTAGTATTCGTTCATTACTTATTTTTGGTATTCTTTTGATTTCTGCAGGTTCCTTTATGGGTTACCTGGTTCATGATAATTACTGGTTGGTTGTTTTTGCGCGTGTCATTCAGGCAGCTGGATTGGGTGCTACTGAAACCCTCTATCTTATTTTTGTAGCCCGCTATGTTGCACCAGATAAGCAAAAAAAATATTATGGCTTTTCAACGTCTAGTTTTCAAATTGCGACAGTTATTGGCACTTTGACTGGAGGATTTATCACTACGCATTTGGCTTGGCAAACGCTTTTCCTTGTGCCGTTACTTTCTTTATTGGTTATCCCCTTCCTTTTAAAATATCTTCCCAAAGAATCTGGTGAGAAAAAATATATTGATGTGATGGGAATTATGCTTGTTGCAGCTGTTGCTGTTACTGCAATGGTTTACCTGACCAACTTCTCGTGGCTTGTTTTGATTGGTTTTATTTTGGCAACAATTGTTTTCTTACTTTATATTTCGAAAAAGAAAAATGCTTTTATTACGATTGACTTCTTCAAAAACAAATTGTTTGTCTTTACTTTGATTGCTGCACTTTTGATCTACTCGACACAAGCTGCCTTTACCTTGAATACATTTTCATTTTTGCTTACAGATGTGTATCAAATGCAATTAGATAGTGTATCTTTGATGTTTATTCCTGCATGTTTAGCAGCTGCGATTGTAGGTAGTCTTTCAGGAGCAATTGCTTCCAAACTTAATTCATTTAAAGCCGTTATTGTTTCAATGGTGACTATTGTGGTGACAATTGTGCTTGCTGCATTGTTCATGGGAGCCTCAGTTTTCCTTTTCACAGGCTTACTTATTTTAAGTTCATGTGCTTTTGCCATGATGTATGCACCACTTATGCACACAAGTTTGGAAAAAATGCCAGAAGAAAATAAAGGAACAGCAATTGGTTTCTACAATCTTTGCATCAATATTGCAATGTCAATCGGGTTTACTTATTCTTCACGTTTTATTGATGGTGTAAATCTTCATGTTTTTGCGGCAACCGTCAAAGGACATTATAGTGAGGTTCTTCTCATGATTGCATGTGTAGCCATTGCGGCTTTAGCAGTTTTCGTTTTTCTCATCAAAGGGCAACTTCCGAACGAGAAAAGTTTTTCTGCATGAAGGTTTAGCTCTGGAAACCTATTCATCACTAAATAGTTTATAATGATAATATAGAAGTTCACTAAGTAAGGAGAAAATAATATGCCTAAAAAATTTAATCGTGTTCACCTCGTAGTTATGGATTCCGTTGGAATCGGTGCTGCACCAGATGCAGATAAGTTTTTCAACCACGATGTAGAAACACACGAAGCAGTAAATGATGTGAATTCGGATACAATTGGTCACATCTCAGAAATCCGTGGTCTAAATGTTCCTCATCTTCAAGAAATGGGCTGGGGCAATATCCCACGCGATACAGCTCTAAAAACTATTCCAGCTGCTGATCAGCCTAAAGCTTATGTGACCAAGTTACAAGAAGTTTCTAAAGGTAAAGACACAATGACAGGGCACTGGGAAATCATGGGCTTGAATATTCAAACTCCTTTCCCAACATATCCGGAAGGATATCCTGAAGATCTCCTTCAAAAAATTGAAGAGTTTTCGGGCCGTAAAGTCATTCGTGAAGCCAACAAACCTTATTCTGGAACAGCTGTTATCGATGATTTTGGACCACGTCAAATGGAAACAGGCGAGTTGATTATTTATACTTCAGCTGATCCTGTGTTACAAATTGCGGCACACGAAGATATTATTTCTCGTGAAGAATTGTACAAAATTTGCGAATACGTGCGTTCAATCACACTGGAAGGTTCTGGTATTATGATTGGTCGTATAATTGCTCGTCCTTATGTGGGTGCACCAGGGGACTTTACACGTACTGATGGCCGTCGTGATTATGCCTTGAGCCCATTTGATGAAACAGTGTTAGAAAAACTTTATAATGCTGGCGTAGACACATACTCAGTAGGTAAAATCTCTGATATTTTCAACACAGTTGGTGTGAAATATGATATGGGACATAATAAAAATGATATGGATGGTGTCGATCGTCTTCTCAAAGCAATGCGTAAAGAAGAATTCGTTGAAGGCTTTAGCTTTACGAACTTGGTTGATTTCGATGCGAAATATGGTCATCGTCGTGATGTAGAAGGTTATGGACAAGCAATCGAAGACTTTGACAGACGTTTGCCTGAAATTCTTGAAGCCATGCATGAAGATGACTTGTTAATGATTACAGCTGATCACGGGAATGATCCAAGCTATGTAGGTACAGACCATACACGTGAATATATTCCACTTGTTATCTTCTCACCTTCATTGAAAGAACCAAAAGTTCTACCTTTGGGCCACTTCGCGGATATCTCTGCTACTATTGCAGATAATTTTAATATTGACAAGGCTGAAATCGGGGAGTCCTTCCTTGAAAGCTTGGTCTAATTCATGACTAAAAAAGTTTTTTGTCAATCTTGCGGTATGCCTTTAGCACAAGCGGTCGATTTTGGAACGGAAAGAAACGGCCAAGCAGCTACCGAATATTGTAGATATTGCTACCAGAATGGCTCTTGGACACAACCCAATATTACTTTGGAAGAAACAATTGCTTTAGGAAGTAAAGCCTTGGAACAACTGGAAATATCAGGAATTAAAAAATGGCTCCTCAAGACACTTTACCCGATGCAAATAAAGGGCTTGAAGCGCTGGAAAAAATAAAAATTAAAGGAACACAAAAATGGAATTGAAAATGAAGTTAGCTGAAACGACAAAATACCTCAAAGATCAAGGTGTTGGCGCTATTGATGTCGCTCTTATCTTAGGATCAGGTTTGGGAGAATTAGCAGGAGAAATTGAAAATCCTGTTATTATCAAATATGAAACAATCCCTCACTTCCCTGTTTCAACAGTTGTTGGTCATGCTGGACAACTCGTTTATGGTGATTTATCTGGTAAGAAAGTTATTGCTATGCAAGGGCGTTTCCACTTCTATGAAGGAAATACAATGGAAGTTGTGACTTATCCTGTACGTGTGTTCTCAGCTCTTGGTACACCATCAATTATTGTTACCAATGCTGCAGGTGGAGTAAATAAAGACTTCGCACCTGGCGACTTGATGATCATCAACGATCATATCAACTTCATGGGAACAAACCCATTGATTGGTCCTAATGACGATGAAATCGGTCCACGTTTCCCAGATATGTCACAAGCCTACGACAAAGCCTATCAAGAGCTTGTTAAGGAAACAGCAGCAGAAATGTCAGCTAAAGTTCAAGAAGGGGTCTACATGGGCTTCACCGGACCTACTTACGAAACACCAGCAGAAATTCATATGGCTCGCACGATGGGAGCTTCAGCCGTAGGTATGTCAACTGTTCCTGAAGTTATTGTGGCTGTTCATTCCGGAATGCGTGTTCTAGGTATTTCATGCATTACTAACTTAGCTGCAGGAATGCAAAGTGAACTTAATCACGCTGAAGTTGTTGAGACAACAGAACGTGTGAAAGAAACATTTAAAACACTTGTTAAGAATGTTTTAGTGAAAATGTGATAAAATAAGAGAAAACGTGTTAGCGTTTTCTTTTTTTAGTGAAGAAAGCTGGCACCAAAATAACCTAAACATAAGGAGTAACTATGTCAGTTCATATCGAAGCTAGAAAAGGTCAAATTGCAGATAAAATCCTCTTGCCAGGCGATCCATTGCGTGCCAAGTTTATTGCTGAAAATTTTCTCGAGGATGCTCAACAATTTAATAATGTGCGAGGCATGTTGGGCTATACAGGGACTTATAAAGGACACCGTATCTCAGTTATGGGAACAGGCATGGGAATGCCATCAATCTCCATCTATGCACATGAATTAATCACCGAATACGGCGTGAAAAAATTGATCCGAGTAGGCACAGCAGGTGCGCTAAATGAAGATGTTCATGTACGAGATTTAGTCTTGGCACAAGGCGCTGCCACAACTTCACGCATTATTAAAAATGACTGGCCACAGTTTGATTTGCCGCAAATTGCTGATTTTGATTTGTTAGATAAGGCCTATCACATTGCGAAAAACTTAAATATTCCAACCCATGTAGGAAATGTTCTTTCGGCTGACTTATTCTACAGTGATATTGATACGCTGGCTATAGGTAAATTGGGCGTAAAAGCAGTAGAGATGGAAGCAGCAGCTCTTTATTATTTGGGTGCAAAACATAATGTCCAAACATTAGGAATCATGACCATCTCTGATAGTCTAGTGACAGGAGAGTCAACAAGTTCAGAAGAACGTCAAACTACCTTTACTGATATGATGCGTGTAGGGCTTGAAACACTTATTGTTTAGGAGAAAGTAAAAGTTAAAGCCGAACATTGAAAGGGTAAAATTATTAAATTTAGCATTTGCAAAGGAAATTTCCAGATGTTTCTGTTAAAATGATAAGAAAGTTATGGAGATTAGGGAGTTATTTAAAAGATGAAAACAGATATCGAAATTGCACAAGAATGCAAGATGGAAGCTATCACAAACGTCGCTGAAAAAATTGGTTTAAGTTTTGAAGATATCGAACTTTACGGAAAATATAAAGCAAAAATACCACTCGAAAGCCTTAAAAAGTTTGAGGATAATGCTGAGGGAAAACTTGTCTTGGTTACATCCATTAACCCAACTCCTGCTGGTGAAGGAAAATCAACGGTGACAGTTGGACTAGCAGATGCCTTTGCACGCTTGAACCAAAAGGTAATGGTGGCGCTACGTGAACCTTCATTGGGCCCTGTGATGGGGATAAAAGGTGGTGCAACAGGTGGAGGATATGCTCAAGTTCTTCCGATGGAAGATATTAACTTGCATTTCACAGGCGATATTCATGCCATGACAACAGCGAATAATGCTATTGCAGCACTTTTAGATAATCATATCTTCCAAGGAAATGCTCTAAACATCGATAGTCGTCGTGTTGTTTGGAAACGTGTCTTAGATATGAATGACCGCGAGCTTCGTCATATCGTTGCTGGCTTAGGCAGTGTAGTTAATGGTGTGCCCCGTGAGGACGGTTTTGATATCACGGTAGCCAGTGAGATTATGGCTGTTTTATGTTTGGCTACCTCATTGACAGATTTGAAAGAACGTCTTTCACGTATTGTTGTGGCTTATACTTATGATCGTCAGCCGGTCACTGTGGGTGATTTAGAGATTGAAGGTGCAATTACAGTCCTATTGAAAGATGCACTTAAGCCAAATCTGGCCCAAACTATTGAAGGGACACCCGTATTAGTACATGGCGGTCCTTTTGCCAATATTGCGCACGGCTGTAACTCTGTTTTAGCCACAAAAACAGCCTTAAAATTAGCAGATGTAACTATTACAGAGGCTGGATTTGGAGCAGATTTAGGCGGCGAAAAATTCCTTGATATCAAAACACGTCAACTGGGAAAAACCCCTGATGCTATTGTAATTGTTGCTACTCTTCGTGCGTTGAAAATGCATGGTGGTGTAGCTAAAACGGAACTAACTGGCGAAAATGTTGCAGCCGTTACCCAAGGCTTTGCAAATCTGAAACGTCATATTAAAAATATGGCGAGCTATGGTGCGCCAATCGTTGTAGCCATTAATCAATTTGCCAGTGATACTGAGGCGGAAATAGCTGAGTTAACACGACTTGTTGAAGCAGAAGATGTTGCTGTGAGTTTGACACAAGTCTTTGAAAAGGGAGGCGCAGGTGGAATTGATTTAGCCGAAAAACTAACTAGTATTTTCACGCAGGAAGCAAGAGAGTTCCATTATCTTTATGATTTAGAAGCATCAGTGGAGAGCAAGATTACAACAGTTGTGACACAAATTTATGGTGGAAAGAAAGTTAATTTTTCTGCAAAAGCAGCGCGTCAATTAACAGAAATTGAGGAGAATGGTTGGGATAAGTTGCCTGTTTGTATGGCGAAGACACAATATTCATTTTCTGATAATCCTAAACTTCTGGCAGCACCAGAAGGCTTTGAAGTTACCGTGCGTGAGTTGGTGCCGAAGATTGGAGCAGGATTCATCGTGGCCTTGTTAGGTGACGTGATGACTATGCCTGGCTTACCTAAAAAACCAGCGGCTTTAAATATGGATATTGACGAAACTGGGAAAATCACTGGTTTGTTTTAAGCAAAGGAGAACGATGGTAAAAGCAAAACTCACCCCTTTTATTACATTAAATGGTAAGGCCAAGGAAGCGATGACTTTTTATGCTCAAGTTTTGCCAGACACAAAGATTATACGTATGGAGTTTTATAATGAAAGCCCAGCTTTTTCTGAGCTGAAAGAAGAACTTGTTTTATATGGAAGTTTGGAAATAAAAGGGACAGAACTTTTCTTTCTTGATATGCAAAAAGAATATGCAGCACCAACACCAAATTGGTCAAATTCCCTTCTTCTGGACTGTGCGACCGAGGCTGAATTTGATGAAATCTTTGCAGCTTTAGCAGACCAAGGAAGCGTGATGATGGGGCCGGAAGCTGTAGGAGATATTCGTAAATGTGCCTGGATCACTGACAAATTTGGCATTACATGGCAACCGGTCTGGAAATAAAGAGAAATAGTTATCCTTTTTTGCGGATAACTTTTTTGTTTGCTGATATTAAATAAATAAAATTCCGGTATAAAAAAATCTTAACCCCTCGATAAACAAATAATATGACAAACCAATAGGGAGCGTGATAAACTTTAAATATCAAAAAATTAAGGAGAACATTACTATGAAAAAGTCACTGAAGCTTTCACTCGCGCTCGTTTCGCTTATCGCCGCAGGAGCTTTAGCTGCTTGCAGTAATGGTGGTTCATCAAGTAAAGAAGAATCAAAAACCAAGCAAACGGAGATTGTTGTAGCTACAGATGGAGCAACTAAACCCTTTACCTATTCTGATAATCAAGGAAATTTAACAGGATATGACATTGAGGTTGCACGTGCTGTCTTTGATAAGTTACCTGAATATAAAGTAACGTATCAAGCAGTTGACTTTTCTGGGATTGTTCCAGGTTTGGACAGTGGTCGTTATCAGATGGGAGCCAATGATTTTGGTTGGTCAAAAGAACGTGCAGAAAAATATAATTTTTCATCACCAATTTCTAAATCGAATAATGCAGTATTAACGAAAGACGGTGATTATAAAACCCTAGAAGATCTTGCAGGTAAAAGTACAATCGGTAATCCAGCTTCTAACTATACAAAGATTATCAATGATTGGAACAATGCGCATCCAGATAAGAAAATAAATATCAGCTACTCTTCAGATAGCACATCTATCAATACACGCTTTAACCAGATTGAATCTGGGAAGATTGATTTCATGCTTTATGATAAAATTTCTCTGCAATCAAGTATTAAGGATCAAGGATTTGACAGCTTGAAAATTCAAGATATCGATACTTCAACAGGTGATCCTGAACATGACGGTTATGAGTATTTCCTCTTTGCAAAAGATGATGCTGGCAAAGAACTTCAATCTAAAGTCAACAAAGTACTTGCGGAGCTTGAAAAAGATGGTACCTTGAAAAAACTTTCAGAAAAATTCTTTGATGGAGATTTTGTACCTGAAGCAAGCAAGTTTAAATAAATATTTCACAGACAAGAAAAAATTTTTAGTTTCTTGTATAATAGTAGGAGTAGTGTAAAAGCTGTCCCTGAGTCTCTCACACACAAATGCTTGTGGCACGAGTGAGGGGTTCAGACAGCTTTCTTTGATGAAGAGAATAAAAATGAATAAAAATAAAAAAATAATTTTAGGCTTGGGAGTTTTGCTCCTGTTGATTATTTTGCCTATGCTTCCCTTTTTGATCATGCAAGGGCAATATAGTTTTGACGAATTTTGGACGATGTTTTTCACCAAAATTTTTAGTTGGAAAGACTTTACAGCAGCCTTTGTACCAATCATTAAAATGATTCCTATTTCATTGCAGATGACACTTATCGCAATGTTCTTTGGTCTCATTTTGGGGTTGCTCCTTGCACTTGTCAGAATAAATAAAATTCCTATTTTAGATCAGTTACGTGCCTTGTTTGTTTCCTTTACACGTGGGACACCAATTCTGGTACAACTTTATTTAACTTATACAGGGATTCCCTTGATTCTTAAAGCAATCAATATGAATTACGGAACAAATTATACAGTTAACTCGGTTCCTGCTATGCTCTTTGTGATTGTGGCTTTTGCCCTTAACGAAGGCGCTTATAATTCAGAAACAATCCGCTCAGCCATTCAATCAGTAGATAAAGGTCAAATCGAAGCAGCACGCTCCCTAGGAATGACAAATTTTCAAGTTTTTTGGCGTGTAACCTTACCTGAAGCAGCTTCTGTTGCAACAGCGCCATTAGGCAATGCTTTGATTGGCTTACTCAAATCAACTTCACTCGCTTTTGTTGCTGGTGTAGTCGAAATGACCGCTCAAGCCCAAATAATTGGCGGTTCAACCTTCCGTCTTTTTGAAACCTATTTGGCTCTGGCCTTAATTTACTGGCCAATCTGTATCGTTCTGGAAATCTTGATTCGTAAGATTGAAAGCAAACTGGAAATCAAAATGCCTAAAGCAGCGCGGAAAATCTCACTTGGACGCAATCCTTTTGATAATGGGGTGACCAACAAATGATAAAAATTTCAAATTTAAGTAAATCTTTTGCAGGTAATGTTGTTCTTGACAATCTTAATCTGGAAATTAATGAAGGTGATGTCATTGCGCTTATTGGTGCATCAGGTGCCGGTAAGTCAACATTTTTACGCTCTATTAATTATCTGGAAGAAGCAGACAGTGGACAGTTAGAAATTGATAATTTTAAAGTCGACTTTGAACATATCAGTAAACAAGAAATTCTTGAGCTTCGTCGCAAAACAGGAATGGTCTTCCAGCAGTTCAATCTCTTTGAACGTCGTACAGCCCTCCAAAATGTGATGGAAGGTTTAATTCAAGTTAAGAAAATGTCCAAAGCAGAAGCACAGAAGCTTGCTGAGGAAAATTTAAGAAAAGTCGGTCTTGAAGATCGTATGGATTACTATCCAAAATTCTTATCCGGCGGTCAAAAACAGCGTGTAGGAATAGCACGAGCGATGGCAATGCAGCCAACTTTACTCTTGCTTGATGAGCCGACATCAGCGCTGGATCCGGAACTTGTTGGCGAGGTACAAGACACTATTCTCAATGCAGCTAAAAATAAACAAACAATGGTTTTGGTGAGTCATGAGATGGACTTTGTCTATAATGTTGCTACAAAAGTACTCTTCCTTGAAAAGGGTAAAATCATTGAAGAAGGTAGCCCTGAGGAAGTGTTCCATCATCCTAAAAATCCGCGGACGAGTGAGTTTCTCTCTCGTCATGTTAAAACCATTGATATAGGAAGTTCAAATGATTAATTTAGTTTTACAGTTTTATCTTAAAGGTTTACTCATTTCTTTTTTAGTTGTAGGTTTACTCAGTCTTTTGTACGGTTTTATCTATTGGCTCCGTAATCATCATAAACCCCGAAATGTCTGGCGCAATCGTTTATTTGACATTATTTTGGTGGATATTTTGACGATTCCGATTTTGAGTTTTGCAGTTGTTGGTATACTGATTATTTTAAGAATCAGATGATTGTAAATCAAAATAATGGCAAATAATCAAAAGAGAATTTATAATGGTTCTATACTTGAAGAGGTGAATTATGACAGAAAAAATTTACGATGTAGTAGTTATCGGTGCAGGGCCTGCAGGCATGACCGCAGCTATGTACAGCGCTAGAAGTGAAATGAAAACCTTGCTTTTGGAACGAGGTGTTCCGGGCGGGCAAATGAATAATACAGCAGAAATTGAAAACTACCCAGGCTATGGTCAAATCATGGGTCCTGAACTTTCAATGAAAATGTATGAGCCTTTAGCTGATCTTGGTGTTGAAAATGCTTATGGCTTTGTCACATCAATCGTCGATAATGGTGCAACTAAAACAATCAATACTGAAGAAGAAGTATTTGAAACAAAATCAATCATCATTGCGACAGGAGCAAATCACCGTAAGTTAGGAGTTCCTGGAGAAGAAGAATACGGTGCCCGTGGTGTATCTTACTGTGCTGTCTGTGATGGTGCATTCTTCCGTGATCAAGATATCTTGGTTGTTGGTGGTGGTGATTCCGCTGTTGAAGAAGCCATTTTCTTAACTCGCTTTGGTAAAACAGTAACAATTATGCATCGCCGCGACGAATTACGCGCGCAAAAAATTATTCAAGAACGCGCCTTTGCTAACGATAAAATAAAATTTATCTGGGATTCTGTTCTTGAAGAAATCAAAGGTGATGAACGTAAAATTGAATCTGTACGTTATAAAAACGTTAAGACAGGTGAAGTTACAGAAGCCAACTTCGGTGGTCTCTTTATCTATGTAGGTTTGGATGCTGTATCTGAATTTGCTCGTGATTTAGGTATTACAGATGAAGAAGGTTGGATTATCACAGATGCTACGATGAAGACAAGCATTCCAGGTATCTTTGCCGTTGGTGATGTTCGTCAAAAAGATTTCCGCCAAATTACTACTGCAGTAGGTGATGGAGCCCAAGCAGCTCAAGAAGCTTACAAATATGTAGAAGGTTAAACAAAAAAGAGCGTGCATTACTGCCGTTCTTTTTTGTTTTTATCGTTCGTATTCTAGTAATAAATGTGTTATAATCTTATTAGTGTAATTCTGATTAAGGAAGAAAATTATATATGGATAAAGTAATTTACGACGTTTTACTCGTCATTATGTTGGTTATTTCTGCAATTTTAGTTATTTCAATTTTGATGCAACCTTCTAAACAAGATGGTGCTGCTGATGCTTTTTCAGGTGGTTCAGGCGAGCTATTTGAACGACGTAAAGCGCGTGGTTTTGAGGCTGTGATGCAACGTTTTACAGGTATTACTATTGGTATTTGGCTTGTACTTGGTTTCATCTTGGTCGTTCTCTCTACGAAATAAAAGAATAACAATATGCAAAATGAAGCGGTCGAAAAATAATGGACCGCTTTTTTATTTAAAAAGAAAAATTTATAGACAAATGTTAACCACTAGTGTAAATTTTTTGATACAATTTAAATACATAATTTCATAATTTCAATTTACTCTTCAACTTGGAGAGTTTTTTCTTTTGACTAAAAAGTCCCTTTATCTTTTAAAGGGACTTTTTAGTATTCTTCAGGTATTTAACGATAAATTTTCGCAAATATAAATCGTGAACTTGGACCGACCAAAAGTAATTGAAGAGGAAGTGCAACGACGATGTTTAATGCCCATGTTTTACCATACAAGAGAAGCAGACTATCTGTTGTTGGTGTCCCTTCCATGATAATCCCAAAAATAGACATAAGGGTAACCATTCCTAGAATCATAAACAAGGAAATAAAAATACCAAGTTGCGCAGGAGAAGGCTGTAAGTTCTTTTTTTCGATATGAGAAAAGACAATTTTTTTCACCAGCGGACCAACAAGTGCAAGATCAAGTATGACAGCGACAAGTAGAGCGAGTGGAAAACCAGTAGCTACATTTCCCCAACTTTCCATACTTATACCGCTGGCTTTAAAAACATTATACATGGTCATTCCAAAAACCATCATTCCAGCAATTAATCCGGTAAAAACAAGTTCTTCTTTAAAATTTTTAGGCATCTTTTTTTCTCCATTCTTTTTAAGTGCACTATATCATAACATAAATGACCGTGTCTTCGTAAGTGAAAACTTGATAAAGAACAAAAAAAGTAAAAATTCAAGGACAATTAAAGTAAGTTGCAGGATTTTAGTCACTAAAAAATTTTTGAAAAAATAATCTTAAATACTTGACGTTTACAAAAGTAAACGATATAATACAAATATAGTTTACAAACGTAAACGAAAAGGGCAAAAAATGAAAATTAAAAAAACATAAAACGATGTTGAGGCTGTATCAAAAATAGGCAAGTCTAATCTGTATCAGAAAGAGGAAATGAAATGACCAACTATATTTTTAAACCCGGCGATGAAAGTCTTGCACCTGTTCTGGTTTTGCATAGCACAGGTGGTGATGAAGAGCAGCTGATTCCATTGGCTGAAGACTTATTTCCCAATCACCCTCTCTTATCCATTCGTGGACGCGTCAGTGAGCAAGGGATAAACCGCTACTTTAAACTCAAAGGTCCTGGTTTTACGAAAGAAAATTTTGACTTGAAATCGCTGAGCCAAGAATCCCAATGGTTAGCTACAGAAGTGACACGTTTAGGACAAAAATATCAGCTGGATCTTACGCGACTTGCAGTGATTGGTTATTCTAATGGTGCGAATGTTGCACTATATATGCAACTGAAAGGCATAATGCAATTTGATAGAGTTTTAGCCTTTCATGCCATGCAACTTACCGATATAGAAGAACCCGTAATTGCAGATGAAAGTAAAATTTTTCTGACTCACGCGGACAATGATCCTATCGTAAGTCGAGCAAATCTGGAAGAGCTCTCTTCTGACTTGCAAAAGACAGAATGTGAGCTGGAAGTATTTAAAACCAGTTTTGGTCACCAATTAAGCAATGATGAACTTGTAGCAGCAAAGAAATGGTTAGCAGCATGAAGAAAAAGATAAGCTTACATGAACATGTCTTTCCAATCGAGAAAATCATAAAAAAACTAAAAAAAGAGGAAAATCCCATGAACACAGAAATTGAAACACAAAACATCCTTGGTGGAGTTCACCACGTTACAGCAATCACATCAAGCGCACAAAAGAATTATGACTTTTTTACAAATATCTTAGGCTTACGTTTGGCAAAATTAACCGTCAATCAAGATGGTTATGAGACTTATCACCTTTACTTCACAGGGGAAGATGGGAAAAGTCCAAATATGACCTTCTTTGACTTCAAAGATATTCCCAAAGGAATGCATGGGGCAAACAATATTGAACGTGCTTCGTTTCGTGTACCAAGTGACGCTTCTCTTACTTACTGGACAGAGCGTTTTGAAAAAGCCCATGTTAAACATGGCGAAATTAATGTCAAATTTGGCAAGAAAACACTCGAATTTGAAGATTTTGATGGTCAAAAATACCAATTGATTTCCGATCAAGACAACACAGGTGATGCTGCACTGGATCGTTCATGGCTTCTCTCAAATGTAGCGCCTGAACATGGAATCATTGGCATGGGTCCAGTCTTTGTGAAAGTTACGGACACTTACAATTTACGGATTATTTTGGAAACAGTCTTTGGCTTTCGTTATGCTGGTCAAGAAGATAATTTGCATCTTTTTGAAGTAGCCAATGGAGGCAATGGTGCAGCTTTGATCATTGAAGAAGCGCAAGAAAATGAGCGTTATGCTTATCAAGGCTACGGTACAATTCACCATTTAGCATTAGGAACGACAAATCCTGAAACTTTAAATTACTGGATTGAACGTATTCAAGCTTTTCGTTTACCACATTCTGGCTTGGTGGATCGTTTCTACTTCTCTAGCGAATACGTGCGTGTAGCTCCGGGTGTTCTGTTTGAAATTGCTACATTTACACCAGGTATTGGCGCTCTTGATATGGCTGAGTCAGGTGATGGTGCTGTCGACAGTTATGAAGAGGCATTAATTACTTCAGGTTTCTGGATTGACGAATCAAAAGAAGAAGCAGGGAAAGACCTAAGTTTACCTCCTCATCTCTTCCCAGAAGATGAAGCTGTCAAAGCACGTACAGCAGCAAGTTTACGTCCTCTAGATACTTCGGATACGATGCGTGATCGTAGCCATGATGAATTATGGACTGTTGAAAAAGTTGTTGAACGTCGAGAAGGTGAAAGCCTTGAAGCTTTTGAACAACGTTATCTTGGAAAATAAAGAATATAAAAAACGTTTCTGTCCTTATGATAGAAACGTTTTTTATTATAAATTAAAACGATAGCCCACGCCCCAAATAGTTTCGATAGGTTGTGTTGGCGACTGAACGCTTTTGAGTTTTTCTCTTAGTCTTTTAATGTGAACAACAACAGTAGCAACATCTGTATCATAAATATCCATCTTCCAGATTTGTTCGAATAAGCTTTCCTTGCTCCATACTCGATTTGGATGTTCGACTAAAAAGAGCAACAGTTGGAATTCCTTGTTCGTGAGGATGATTTCTTTGTCTAAAACATAAACCTTATGTGAATCCTTGTGGATGATAAGGTCATCTATCCTAAGCATATCGGTGTTTTCTTTAGGTTTTAAAATTTTATAGTTCTGGATATGAGCTTTGACTCGTGCCACCAGTTCATTGGGACTGAATGGTTTAATCATATAATCGTTAGCACCTAAGCCAAGTCCGCGAATTTTATCAATATCTTCTTTTTTTGCGGAAACAATCATGATAGGCGTTTGTTTTTTATTTCGAATTGCTTTACAAATCTCAAATCCATCAACCCCGGGAAGCATAATATCCACGATAATTAAGTCAAAATCTAGATTTAGAGCAGTGTTTAAACCAGCTGTTCCGTCTGTTTCAATCACAGCATCCATTCCGTTAATTTCCAAATAGTCCTTTTGTAAATTGGCGATACTCACATCGTCTTCGATGATTAAAATTTTATCTTTCATTGTTACTCCTTATGCTTTAGGCAGAATTATTATAATACGTGTGCCTTTATTTAAAGTACTTTCGGCATGAACAGACCCTTGATGTTGTTCTACGATTTGTTTGACAATACTCAGCCCTAAACCACTGCCTTTTATCTGAGAAGTGCGCGACTTATCAGATCGGTATAAACGATCGAAAATATAAGGTAAGTCCTCAGGTGAAATTCCTCTGCCATTGTCTTCAAATATAAACTGGACACCTTTTGAGGTTTTAAATAAAGTGAGTATAATCTCTAACTGCTGCTCTGCTTGGGCAAATTTAAAACTGTTTTGGATGAGGTTTTGCATAACTCGGTCAAAGTAAGCTGTATCCAACAGCACAGGAAGTTCATCTTGTGGGAGCTGAAGGATAACATTGACATTTTCGTGTCTTGCAATTTCGGATTCAAACTTCTGGATATAAAAGGTAAAGTCGATTTTGCTAAAATTTAAGTTGACACTATCCATATCTAGCTTCGAGTAAAGGAAGAGTTCATCGATAAGTTCATTGAGTACCAAGCTCTTTTCATGGATGGTTGCCAAATAAAGTGCTCGTTTTTCTGGCGTCTGAGCAATGTTTTCCTGCAACCCTTCGACATAACCAAGGATTGAAGTTATCGGTGTTTTAAGATCATGCGAGATGGTGGCAATCAGTTCTTTGCGATTTTCTTCATACTTTTTCTGAACCAGACGTGCAGATTGAAGATCCGTCCACATCTGGTACAAACTTTCTTTTAGCTGTTCAACCTCTTTTGCACCCTTTGAATCATCAGTAAATGGATTTTCCGTAAGTATATTATTCTGTTCGACCAGATAGCGGGCATTTTTTTCTAGAGTAACTAAGGGTTTGATGACGGTTTTTGAAAGCTGCTTACTGATAAACCAGAAAATAAGAGCAGATAAAATGAGAATGAACAGAATCATCCAGATGCCCCAACGAATGAAGAACTCAAATAAGTTAGTTTGTCTTTTTAAAATTAGAAAATCACCAAAAGTCCCGTCTTCATATCTAAAGCTGTACTTGATGTAATTATAAAAACGTCCATTGTTATCCATCGTGCCTGTCGGATTAAGATTGCTTTCGTCGAACTCAGGTATATGAACCCGAAGTGAAGAAGCTTTCAGCTCTTCGGAATGATAGAGGACATTATTGCCTTTGCGAATGACGATATTAATATTTTGCTTTTCGATGCTCTGAATAATATCTTTGGCTTCGTCCTTTAAAGGAGGCTCAAGAAGATTTGGCGAACTTTTTACCAATGTTTGCAAAGTCAGAAAACTTTGCTTTTCTTGCTCTGAGAGAGGCTGGTTTGTCGTTAACATACTGTAAATATTTTTTATAGAAGGAATCTTACCCAAAGTACTGTAAGATACAACAGAAAAAATTAAGAACACAGAAACTAATGTCACTGCGATAGCACTGATGTAAGTTGTGATAAATCTATGTTTTATTGTCATATAGCTCTTTCTCAACCAAATGCTAAAAGTTTATAATTTGTTCATAATTTAGCCATTTGGAGTTTATATTTGCTTGCTATAATAAATTATACAATAAAAAAGGAGATTATCTTATGAAAGTTCAAAAAATAGTATTGTTCTCATCTGTCTTAGCACTTGGTGTCTTTGCAGATACTTATGTGTCAGATCACTCGACCCAAGCCAATCAGGTGTCTCAACATTCATCTTCACATAAAAACGATTCTTCATTAGGAAATCAATATGAAAAAACATTGTCACAGACAAACTGGCAAGGCACAAAAGTTTATGATGCGCAGGGCAATGATTTAACAAAAGAAAATAGTAACTTTATCGGCCTTGCCAAGTATGACAGCAAAACAGGTTACTATGAATTTTTTGATAAGACAACCGGAAAAACAAGAGGTGATGAAGGAACATTTTTCGTAACAAATGATGGTACAAAACGTGTTCTCATCTCTGCGACACAAAACTATCAAGCTGTCGTTGATATCACAGAGTTGAATCACCACAAATTTACTTACAAACGAATGGGTGTCGATAAAAATGGTCAATCTGTCGAAGTATATGTCGAACATGTACCCTATAAGGCGAAAAATCTTAAATTTACACATGGTCGTGAAAAATTGCATACTCAAACAGGCAAAATTGTGAAGTCAAAGCCCGGCAGTCAAATTCTTGGTAGTACCTTATGGCATGGTACAGTAGTACGTGATGAGCAAGGTAATGACGTGACAAAAGAAAACCAGATGTTTATTAGCCTTGCGAAATTTGATGCACAAACTAGCAAATATGAATTTTTCGATGTCAATACAGGCAATACCCGTGGTGATTTTGGTTACTTTGATGTGATTTTCAAAAATAAAATTAGAAGTCATGTTTCTATTGGTCAAAATAAATACGGTGCAGTATTAGAAATCACTGAGCTAAATTCTCAAAAATTTACTTACAAACGTATGGGGAAAGATGCAGCTGGTAAGGATATTGTGGTCTATGTTGAACATGAGCCATATAGAGGGGTTTTTAATCCAGCATTTACCTTCTAGTAAAAAAATAGAGTATTTTACTCTATTTTTTTATGCCGATTCAAGGAGAGACAATAGAAAAGCATTTTATTGATATTCATACTTACTGCAGTTTATTAATAAATTCTTGCATAAATATACATATAGCTGTATAATAAATCCAAAGAAATACATAAAGAGGAAGAAAATGTCGCAACTAAAAAAAAATAAATTAACAGCAATTTCTTTAGCCCTGATGATTTTTACATCGGTGTATGGCTTTGGGAATGTTCCGCTCGCCTTTTTTCAAATGGGCTACGGATCAATCATTTGGTATATTATTAGTGCCTTAGTCTTTTTCATCCCATTTTCTTTAATGGTCACTGAATTTGGTTCTGCTTTTAATGCTGAGAAAGGTGGTATTTATACATGGATGGAAAAATCAGTGGGGCCATCCTTTGCCATGGTTGGTACTTTGATGTGGTACATGTCATGGGTTATCTGGTTTGTCTCTGTAGGTAACAGGATACTTGTACCTATATCGAACATGATTTTTGGTACAACAATCTTACCAAGCACAGTTATTGTGTCACTTTTGGCCATTCTTATCATGTTTCTCGTGACGTTCATTTCGCTTAGAGGGCTTGAAACCATAAAAAAAGTGGCCTCAGTTGGAGGTATTGCTGTTGTTTCACTTAATTTTATTCTCATCATCGGTGCCTTTATTATTTTAGCTAAAAGTGGTTTTCAGCCTGCAACGCCCTTAACGATAAAATCCTTGATTTCAACACCAAATCCAACATTGCAACCTACAAGTTTTGTTACTTTTATTGCTTTCTTAGTATATGCTATTTTTGCCTACGCCGGAGTAGAATCCGTGGGAGGACTGGTTGATGAAACAGTGGAACCGAAAAAGAACTTTCCTAAAGGTATCTTACTTTCGGCAGCCATTATTGGCATTGGTTATTCTTTCATGATTCTTTGTACAGGTTTTTTCATTAATTTTGATAAAGACTGGATTCCGGGGATTATGGATGGTTCAGTCAACCAAGGTAATATTACTTATTTTATGATGCAGCAGCTGGGTGAAAAACTGGCAGAATCCTTCAATCTATCATCTGGTGCTGTACATACTTGGGGAACAGTTTTTGCTCGTTATGTAGGTCTCTCGATGTTTCTCACTCTTATAGGTGCACTCTTTACTTTGATTTATTCTCCCCTTAAACAACTGATGGAGGGGACACCGGAAAAAGTGTGGCCAGGAAAACTTGGAAAAATAGAAAATGGTGTGCCTAAAAATGCTATGAAAGCTCAATTCATCATTGTGACTCTAATGATTTTATTGAATATGGGAATTTCACTCATCAATAAGGGAGCAGCAGATAAATTCTTCCTAGTCATTACTAACATGAGTAATATTGCTTCTAGTCTTCCCTATGTCTTTATCGTCTTTGCTTATATCAAATTCAAGAAAAATCAGGCGATCGAGAAACCTTTCACGATTATGAAAAATCAAGCCTTTGCTATTGGCATCTCTTGGATTGCAGCGCTGATGATTATTCTGGCGGACTTCTTTACAATTATTGAACCCGTCATAAATTATCTCCAAGCGCCAGCTGAAATTCCTTTGGGAAGTGTTTATTCGGATATTATCTCAATGATAGCCGGACCAGTTGTCTTCAGTGTATTAGGCTGGTGGCTGATCCGAAACTATAAGAAGCAAAGCGTTAAGATATAAAATATAAGGAAAAGACGGAAATCTTTGAAGAGATTATTACAATTTTAGGAAATTCCTAACATTTCTTTGGAAATATTTTTCCTCACAATTTATTTTGAATTGATTCGTGATATTATATGCTATAATAATATCCTACTAAAACATGTGAGGAACACAATGGACGATCGAATCAGAATAAGCAGTACATGGCTTGTCATAATAGCAGTTGGTCTTGTTTTATTTAGCTATGGCGCACACTCTCACAAATTATTTTTAGAAGGGCTGGGAGCGATAGCTTCCGTTGGTGCTCTCTTTTGTGGCTTATCGGGTGTAGTTATTCGGTTGATAAGACGAAAGCGTGGACAACGTTTTAAGTAATCCCACAAAAAAACATCCTTATCTTTTGAAGATGAGGATGTTTTTTCATTTATCGTGAATATTTACCATCGATAAAGGTAATATCGTCTGTGTCACTATATGTACTATAAGCTTTCACGAGGGAGATTATCCAGTCGGTGAGTGACCAAATACCAAAAGTCATCCAGTTACATAGAAGTTTAAAGATACCCATGCCGATTTGACCACGCATAAAGCGGTCAACGCCAAAGTGTCCAACTAAAAAGTTTCCAATCCAAACAAAAATATGTTTGTTAATCTTCTTTTCATTCATAAAAGTTTCTCCTTGCCCTTTTAGCGTGATTCGCGCACGTATTTCATTCTTCAAGAGACTAGCTTGCGATATGATTTGTTCCCATTTTTTATCTCTTACTCTTTTCATTATATAGACAAGCTCCCCAAGATTCAAACATTTAATAAAAATTTTTCAATAAAATATACTCTTTCATTTAGTTAATAATAAATACTTTTTGTATCATCCCGTACGTGTGATAAAATGAGAGAAGGAGGATAAAAAATGGATACAACTCAAGCTCTAGCAAAACTTAAAGCTCTTGTAAACACTTCTTTGTATTATAATAAAGATGTGTATGACCGAGAAAGATTAGAAGAAATGAAAGAAATTCTCTTTGAAATTTCTCAAAAGTTGACCTCTTACTCAAAAAATGAACTGGAATCCTTCTTTAATGAGGATTTAGGTTATGTCACACCCAAAGTGGATGTAAGAGCTGTTGTCTTTGAAGATAGCCGTCTCTTACTTGTGAAAGAAAAAACTGAAGGACAATGGTCTTTACCTGGTGGTTGGGCAGATGTCGGTTATTCTCCCGCAGAAATAGCTCAAAAAGAAGTAAGAGAAGAAAGTGGGCTTGAAGTGATACCGTTACAGTTGTTTAAGCTGGTTGATAAGGCCAAACATCCTTATCCTAAAAGCTTGAATTATGTTTATAAGCTCTTCTTTTATTGTGAGCCCAAAACTTTTGAGTTGCATCCGGGATTAGAAACTTCGGAGGCACGCTTTTTCTCGCGGGAAGAAGTTAAAAACTTGCAGAATATTTCTGTGGATCGAAACACACGTGAGGATCTTCTGGAAGCTTTTGAATATCATAATCATCCAACAGCAGGAGCAAGATTTGATCGCGTGCAGTAAAAGGTGGTTCACGAAAATATCAAATATGTTATAATATCATTATTCCATGCGGACGATGAAAAAGATTGGGCTGTTTAGGATGATTGCCCCTATTGAATAAACGATTACGGAGAAATCAGTGGAGATTTTACGTTTATCGAACCAAAAAGTAGCGGGCTGCTGACAGTCCGCATTTTAATTTTTAAAATAATAATGTATGTTATTGGGATTGAAAAGAATCACCAAAGTGCATAGAGAAAAAGAAATATTGGAGAAACATGAAAATAAAAGAAGTTATATTGGATGAACTTAAAAAACATCCAAAGAGAGCCTATGCTGTAGAAGAACTGGCAATGGAACTTGACCTAACAAAGGCTTCAGATTTTAAACTATTTGTTAAAACTTTAGCTGCTCTTGAAGGGGAAGGATTACTGGAATTTACAAAAAATGGAAAAGTCACACTAGCCGAAGTAAAAGCAGAACTTGTCGGAATCTTCCGTGCTAATGCGAACGGTTTTGGTTTTGTAACAGTGGATTCTGATGAGCCTGACGTTTTTATTCCTAAGGGAAGAACGGCTTTTGCTCTTGAAGGAGATGAAGTAAAAGTCGAACTGAAAAGTAATGCTAATCCTTTAAAAGGCACAAGTGCTGAAGGGGTAGTTACAGAGGTTTTAAAGCGCGCGGTTACTCAGCTTGTCGGAACTTTTGTCAAATTTGACGAAAAAGAACGTCAAGAGTTCAATCCTATCGGTTACGTAAAATCACGCAATAAAAAGTTGCCTTATCATGTCTTTTTGACAGATAAGGGCTTGGTACCAGAAGATAAAGCAGTAGTTCGTGTTGACATTACCGCTTATCCAGATAAGAAAAATCCCAAAAGTATGCAAGGTTTGGCTGTCGAAATTGTCGGACAAGCAGGTGATAAAGGAATCGATGTTCTTGAAGTTTTAGCTTCACTTGGTATTCGTTCTGAATTTCCAGAAGACGTTTTGGCGCAAGCGAACGCTGTACCAGAAGAAGTTGATGAAAAAGATATCATGGGGCGCGTGGACTATCGTAATGAGATTACTTTCACTATCGATGGCGCTGATGCAAAAGACTTAGACGATGCTGTGCATATCAAACGCTTGGGTAATGGTAACTATGAGTTGGGCGTTCACATTGCAGATGTGTCACACTATGTCACTGAAAATTCGCCCTTGGACCGTGAAGCTTTTGAGCGTGGAACATCAGTATATGTGGCTGATCGTGTCGTGCCAATGTTGCCTGAACGACTCTCAAACGGTATCTGTTCACTCAACCCACGCGTTAATCGCTTGACACAGTCTTGTGTGATGGAGATTACGCCAGAAGGAAAAGTCCTTCAATCACAAATAGGTCCTTCCATTATCAAGACGACAGAACGTATGACCTACGATGATGTTAACCTTATGCTTGCTGGTGACGAGGAAACATTAGAAAAATATGCTGCAATTAAAGAATCCGTAGAAATTATGTCTGAACTTCACGAAGCTTTGGCAGCGATGCGCCGCCGCCGTGGAGCGATTGATTTCGAAACGATGGAAGCACGGATCATCGTTGATGAAAATGGCTTGCCTATCGAAATTCGTAAGCGCAGTCGTGGAACAGCAGAACGAATGATTGAGTCCTTCATGTTGATTGCTAACGAAACAGTTGCAAGCAGTTTTGAAGCACGTCATTTACCAGGGATTTATCGTATTCACGAACATCCAAAAGAAGAAAAAATGACCCGTTTTATCGACTTTGCTGCAACTTTTGGTTTGCAAGTCAAAGGCACTTCGACAGAAGTTAGTCAAAAAGCCTTGCAAGAATTTTTGAAAAAAGTGAAAGGCCAACCAGGAGAAATGGTTCTCTCAACGATGCTTCTGCGTTCGATGCAACAAGCACGCTATTCGGAAGACAACTATGGTCACTTTGGCTTGGCAGCAGAAAACTATACGCACTTTACCAGTCCGATTCGTCGTTATCCTGACTTGATCGTGCACCGCTTAATTCGTGAGATGGCTCAACCAAGTCCAAAGACCATCGAATATTGGGCCGAAAAAATACCGGAAATTGCTCAACAATCAAGTAACCGTGAACGCCGTGCTGTCGATGCTGAACGTGAAGTTGAAAAGATGAAAAAAGCCGAATTTATGGAAAAACATGTCGGTGAACAGTTCGAAGGTGTTATTGCTAGCGTTACTCGCTTTGGGATGTTTATTGAGCTTGAAAATACTATTGAAGGTTTGGTTCATATTTCTACTATTAAAGGTGAATATATGAACTTTCATGAACGTATGATGGCGCTTGTGGGAGAAAAAACAGGACTTGTCTTCCGAATTGGTCAACCCATCAAAATCCAAGTTACTAAAGCGGATAAAGTTACCGGTGATATCGACTTTGAATATATCAAGAGTGATCTCGATGTTGTCGAAAGTAATTTAAAATCTAAAAAAGAAAAAGGCCCACGCCGTAGACCAAAAGCAAATCGTTCCGAAAATAAAGAGGAACGTAAAGCCTCAAAACACGGAAAAAATTTCTCTGAAAATAACAAAAACAAAAAATACAGAGGAAAATCCAAGGATGAGGATCGAGAACGTAAAAACGATTTCGATAAAAAACCAAATAAAAAGAAAAAGAAGAAGCCTTTCTATGCGGATGCAGCAAAAGGAAAATTCGGAAATAATACGAAGAAAAAATCGAAAAAATAAAAATACTTTAGAGGAGAAAAGCCTATGTCAGAACAATTGAATCTTGAGAAAACGGCCTTGGTCCTGATTGATTTACAAGAAGGCATTGTAAATCGTTCACAGCTTGAACCCTATAGTAAGGAAGAAATTCTTAACAAAAATGATAGATTGCTGGACAAGTTCAAAAATACAGCAGGACTTATCGTTTTTGTGCATGTGAAAAATTATGGGCCAGAAATGCTCACTCCGCTTACAGATACAAATATAAGTGCTTCTGGTCCACTTCCCGACAATTATAGCCAATTTGTTTCTCCTCTGGCTTATGATGAAGAGGTTAAAAATAAAATCCATGTCAAAAAGCACAATTGGGGCGCTTTTTATGGGACAGATCTCGATGTGCAGTTACGTAGACGAGGCATTGAAAACATTATCTTGACAGGTGTTGCTACAATGATAGGTTGTGATACAACGGCGCGTGAAGCTTATCAACATGGATATAATGTGATTGCTGTTGAAGATGCAATGACAGACTTTAATGGGGCACTACATAGAGGCATCGTTAACGGTATCTTTACACGCTTAGGACGCGTCCGCTCGACAGAGCAAGTCTTGAAGATGATACAGGATTAGACCATAGAGAACAGTAGGTTTTGGTGATTTGAAAAGTTCAAGATGTAGAAGAGCACAGGCTTTTCTGCATCTTGAGCTTTTTATATTTTTAGACAATTGATAAGAAGTTGGAGAAGATAAAAGAAATCACCGTAACAGTATGTTATTTTTTTCATAAAGTAAAATTGACACATTTTTTTGCTATAATGTTAACGGTGATTTTTTCACATTTATTTGAAAGTGTAAGTAATGATTTAAAGTGGGAAAATGTCCGATAATAAGATAAAAAAGACAGTAAGCCAAACCTTAACCGGCTTAAAATACGGAAGAAATAGAAGATGGCTTATATAAGCTATTTAAGGATATTGAACATGGAAAATAGGACAAGATTTAATTTAACAAGTGGTTGGAATATATTATGCACAATAGCAACCATAGTTGTTTTAGGACTGACCTTTATTTTTATTTTGAACCTCAACCGCTTTACAGGCTACACGGGCGATGATTTTTTGTATCACTTTATCTATACAGGTGCTTGGCCAAGTGAACATCTGAGTGAATATCATAATATTGGTGATTATATTTCAGCAGTCTATACGCACATGACACTATGGAATGCCCGCATGACTTCGATAATTTTCGAAATCTTAGCGATGCAGCTTCCTAAAGGAATTTTCAATATCCTTAATGCCAGTATTTATGTATTGGTTGGGCTGTTATTGAATGTAATAATCAGTGGTAAAAAGGTACTTTTAAAACCTTTGCATCTGACGTTAACTTTTCTGTTGATGTGGTTTTTCATTCCGGGGATGGGCAGCACAGTGCTTTGGGTCAGTGGAGCTGCAAATTACCTGTGGGCCACAGTAATCATACTCCTCTTTTTATTACCCTACCGTTTTAATGTAAGTACAAAACGTGGTTGGGAAGAATACTATCTCCCGGTTTTGGGACTTTTAGCAGGCTTAACAAATGAAGTCGGTGGCGCGACAACTGTATTGCTTGCTCTCATTTTTACGGTTTATAATTTTAAAAAATCGACAAACGGAAACACGGTGGCGCAGATTTTAGGAACCTTAGCTGCCGCCTTTGGTTTTGGGATGCAAGTCATCTTATCATCAGGATCTGCTGAAACGCAGAACTACGGTGCTTCTTCCGGTTTAGGCCAACGTTTCCTCGATATCATATTGGGAACTGCGCATTATTCTGGTTTTCTGATACTGCCTATCCTTGTATTTGGGGGAATTCTTTATTTTAACCGGAAGCAACTCCAAGAAAAAGCATGTTATCTCTGGCATGGAGGACTTATCTTTCTGGTATCAGGTCTTGCAGGTTGTGCTGCAATCCTGGCATCGCCCATCACACCTGCCCGTCTTTGGTTTGCGAGTAATATTCTGTTTATCATAGCTTTATTAATGATGATTGAAGCATGGCAGGAGTTACATACACAAAGCTCTTGGACCAATGTGCCTTTGTGCATTGCCATTCTTTGCTTAAGCTTTGTGAGTTTGCCCAGCTATGACTATAATTTAAAAGACATCAAAAATTCATATGAATATTTTTATACAGCCCAATCTATAGCCCAAAAAGCAAAAGAAGAGGGTAAAACTTCGGTCCGCGTACCTGGGATTCCGATGACTTCTAACGACTTTAATGCTTATTTTGGGACGCCTTATTTGGTTTCAAGTGAGCACCCAGAAAAAGAATGGGCGAACACATGGTTTGCCAAATATTATGGGCTAGAGAAAGTCTATTTGGATGATACAGTGCCAATGGCAAAAGTAAACTTAGAGAATGCTCAACCTATTGATAACATTCTGAATGCTTACAATAAATATTTTGGTTATTTCCAACGCAAGATTCTTCCTTTCAATACTGATAAGGTCTTAAAACGTGAGCAAACTGCTAAAACTTCGGCAGCAAAAACAACCATTACTAAGAATCCTAAACCAAATAACAAAAACTTACCGGCAGATAAACCTTGGCTTCGTAACGCGCTTATTCGCTATATCGATGTAAACAAGGATGAAATCGTTGCAACAGAGCAAATCACTTCACCTTATAATGAAGCTTATGATATTTCTCATGCAGCAACTGCAGGCTATGAAATACTATCAAATAATCCTAAATCTTATATTTTTAATAAACGTTTCGATCAGACCATTGACATTCATGTCAAGCCTACACTTCATACCATCACACTTTTCTTTAATGATAAACATCAAAAAAATATTTCCATCACAAACATTGAAGGCCAAACAGGAGAAACACTCACCGTACAATTGCCACGAGGCTACAGTAGCAATGGATCAAAAACAACTCGTATTACCATTGATGCAGAGACACCTTGGAATAAAACAGTAGAAGTAACCAAAATTCCATTTTGGAAAAATCTAGGAAGCTTCTCGACTTTTTATAGCGTAGTTGCTGGGTTATTAATTTTTGTGGTTTATGATATTTTTCTTAAACAACGACAGGGAAGATAAGTATTAAGGGTGAAAAATACAAAAAACTCAAGTAGATAGAAGAAATAATTTCTTCGATACCTTGAGTTTTTTTAGTGCCTTCTATAAGTTTATTTTCTTTTGAGTTTATTGCTTATGTGCCCGACTATAAAAGTTATTCTAAAAAACCAGGTTTGACGATCGATTATCTGCAAGAATTTCCCGGAGAGGTTACTTTTAATGAAAGTGAGCTCATCCAAGCGCTCCAAGCAACAGATAGTGCTTCCTACCAAAAAGAAAGAGCTCTCTTTTTCAAGAAAACATATAACTATGGCGATGGCAAAGCAACAGAACGTGTGCTTAAGTTGATTGAAGCAATTATGAACCAGAGCTTGTAGATAAAATTTACATAAAAAAAGCCATTAGACTAGAGCTAAATGGCTTATTTTTTTACTTTTATCCTTATTTTTGAATGAAGTAATAAGATGTTGCTTCACCTGAAGCGAGGAGAGCATTTGCTTTATCTTGAAGTTCCTTGTATGATGTTGAAACTGTTGACTCATGCTTGTTGCCTGCTTTATCTACATAAACCAAGACCCAAGCACGTCCGTTGGGAGTTGTTTCAGAGCTAGATGGTGTTGCATTAGGGTCAGCCTGAGGACTATGACCACCTGCACCGTTATTTTCTACTGGATTATTTGAGTTATCGACCCAGCCCTGATCTGAACTTTCTGATGTTGCAGGTTCAGACGGTTGTTCAGATGTAGCTGGGGCTTCAGAAGTAGCTGTTGTGGAATCTGAAGTTGAACTGGCATCTGAACTCTCAGATGTTGTAGTTGTTGTTTCTGAACTGCTGGCTTTACTTGTACTTTCACTTGAGCTTTTAACAGAGCTAGAAGGTTCAGAAGATGTGTCTTTCTTTGCACTAGTTGTATTGCTGCAAGCTGTCAGTAGCAAGATAGCAGCTAATGAACTAACTAAAAGTAATGATAATTTAAATTTTTTCATATGTAAGACTCCTTAAAATTCCTTTTCTTTCTTCCAGTATAACATATTGTCTCTCAAAAACCTGATTAATTATCTATAAATTAAAAGTTAATGAAGAAAAAACTCTCATCTAAAAAAGATAAGTCGAATAATTTGTAAGCGTTTTTTAACTTTGTTAGAATTATTATATAGAAAAAATAATAAATAGAAAGAAAGAGGTGCTTTATGATTTGGTCATTAATCGTTGGTGCAATTATCGGGGTGATTGCGGGTGCAATCACAAGCAAAGGGAAGTCTATGGGATGGATTGCTAATATCTTAGCGGGTCTCGTGGGTTCTGCTGTTGGTCAAGCTTTACTGGGATCATGGGGCCCTAGTTTAGCTGGTATGGCGCTTATACCTTCCATTATCGGTGCCGTTATCGTGGTAGCTGTTGTTTCTTTCTTCTTAAGTAAAATGGGCGATTAAACAGTAGCTGCAGTAAAACGGGAGGAGGAAATGTGTCAAAAGGAAAAAAAATTATTCTAATTTTAGTTGATTTATTTCTTATTACAATCATCCTACCACTGTTTCTTTACACACTCGGGAAATTTAATATAGTCCAACCAATTACAGATATGGCGCAGGTCCCTTATATTGGACCTTACTTGCCTACATATTTCTTGTTTGCAACAGGTATTTTAGGAATTCTCTTACTCATTCTTTTACTTGTCATTATCTTCTATCCAAGAAGATATACAGGCTTTGTCTTAGGAGAAGGTAGAGGAGAACTGCTTCTTAAAAAATCTGCGATTGAAGGCTTTGTGCGAGAAACGCTCAGAGAAAATGGTTATATTAAAGATCCGAAAATCGATACTTTGCTAGGTAAAAATAAGATTAAAATTGCGATTAAAGGTGAGATTATACCTCGTGTGCAAATTTCAGAAAAGGCTTTGCTTATTGAAGAAGAAATTCGTAAGGGCTTGAAAGAGTTTCTCGGGGTAAATCATCACTTAAGTTTGAAAATAAAAGTGAACGCTGTAACACCAAAGAGTAAAAGCAGTTCACGTGTGTTATGATTGGAGGTTAGATGAATCTTTTAGAAGAATATCAATATCCAATTATAGGTGGGGCAATTGGAGCAATCATCGCTATCTGTATCTTTACAATTGGTTTTTGGAAGATGCTCTTACTGTTTTTACTCATCGCGCTTGGTAGTTATATTGGTTTCTATCTCGAACGTACAGGATATATTGATAAAATAGGTAAAAAATAATTAAATAATTTATAAATAAAAAGGAGAAGCTATGGTACAAGAAAACAAAAAAACTTTGGATAACTCAGTTGATGCAGTAAGTGGAACTTTAACTTATGAAGATAAAGTGATTCAAAAAATCGTAGGACTTGCCTTGGAAAAAGTAGACGGCTTGCTTGCAGTTGATGGTGGCTTCCTGTCTAATCTCACAGGAAAACTCGTAAATACGGACGATGTAACTTCTGGTGTAGGTGTCGAAGTTGGTAAACAACAAGTTGCGGTTGATCTTAAAATCGTAGCTGAATATAAGAAATATGTTCCTGACATTTATAAAAATATAAAAGAAGTTGTTTCAAAAGAAGTTAAAGGCATGACAGACCTTGAAGTTGTAGAAGTTAACGTAGATGTTATCGATGTTAAAACGAAAGAACAACAAAAACAAGATGAACAAAGCCTTCAAGATAAAGTAGGCGATGCCGCAAAATCAACAGGACGATTTACTTCGGAAAAAGTTGATCAAGTGAAAGACAAAGTCAGCGATGATGATGAACCACGTGTAAAATAAAAATAAGGAGATTTTCTCCTTATTTTTTTTATTAAATCTCTTCCTTTAGTTGGACAACTTTGACTTGATAGATACTCGACTCATGAAGCATTTTTTGGAGAGCATTAATCATCAGAACCAACCATGTAAAGGAAATTGCAAAGGCAATAATCTCGAAAACCGTCAGAGACAGATAATGAACTTTCAGAAATAAAATTGCTGAAGTAACAAGAGCGACGAAAACAATAGCTGACATGCTGAGAAATTCTTTCGAAATTTGGGGTAACAGATATTTACTTAATACTATCAAGATAATAATGCACAAAACAATACCATACGCAGAGGCATTGTGAAAGGTCATTGTCCATGATTGAGCGGGGAAAATACCTACACCAGCAATAAACAGAGCAATGACATAGTAGAAAGCTTGAACAATTTTGACTTTGAAATTGTACAAGTCGCTTTTTTGAAAATCCATAAATAAATAATCAGTGATCGTTAATAGCATCAAAGCAGAAAAAATCATCGTAAAATTAAATTGCCACTGATTTTTAGCTTCACCTGTTCCTAAAAAGCTAAAGTTGTATTGCCACCAGCCATTTTGACCATTAGTGGCCATGGAAAGGAAAATACCACCAATAAAGGTAATAAACAATAAGATAATCAGATGAGAAATTTTAACAGAGGCTGCAAAAAGAATCAAAAAGTAAAAAACAATAGCTGAAAAGAGAGCAGCTACAAAAGAAGCTGTGAAGCGATCGAGAGTTACTCCGACAAAGGTCATCCCCAAAATGTACCAAATTAATGCTTGAATCGCAAAAACAATCAAGGTATAGGCAAGGCTGATTGTGACAAGTTCTCTTATACGGCTAAGCATGCGTTTTTGTGGTGAGGTATTTTGCTTGGCATAAACCCAAAGGAAGGTTGCAAAGCCAATAATTGTCGCACACAGCATGCTGATTCCAGCGACAGAATGATACCGCCCGCCCGTAAAATTAATCTGAGAATGACCACTTAAAAAGAAAGTAAGTAGCGAGATAACTAAACTTAATAAACTGGGAATAAGCATATAGTGTAACGAAAAATTTTGTGCATCAAGCTGATCAACGTCACTTTTTAAGACAATCTGGTTTTGCTCGACTGACATTTTATAGTTTTGTTGCTCAAATTTATCCGCAACATCATCCGGAATTTCAATTATTTTTTTCATTTATCTTCTCCATTTTTTAACTCCTATTCTTATTATTATATCAATATTTTGACGATTTAACTTCTCTGATTCATTTAAGAAATGAAAATTTTCTGAATTGAAAGATTTGAGTTAAGTTTTTCGCTAATTTTAAAGAGAAGTGTTAAAATTAATGAAATGAAATCGGTTGCCGAGTAGGATACGAAGTGGAAAAGGGGTATAAGATGTTTCAATTTTTAAAGTTGTTTTTAATCAATGCAGTAATTTTCCTTATTTTGGATAGTTTATGGTTAATCTTTGCAAATAAAAAATTTTATCAACCATATATTGGCCATCTGATGGGGCAAACCAAACTTTTGCCTGCCGTCATTTTTTATCTTATTTATGTGGCTGCACTTGTATTTTTTGTTTTGATACCTGGACAAGAAAAAGAAAGCCTTTCTTATGTTCTTTTAGCCGGAGCTTTTTTTGGAGCAGTATGTTATGCCACATATGATTTGACAAATCTTGCGACATTGAGCGATTGGCCATTGAAAATTACAATTGTTGATATTATTTGGGGGAGTTTTGTGACTTTTTTTAGTGCAACACTCACTTATATAATTGCTACACAGCTTTAGAAGGAGAAAGAAGTGGGAGAAAAAAATGAAAATTATCGCTTGTTACAGAGTTTTAGAGCTGGGGCAGAAAAAGTAATCCTTCAGAAAGAAGAGCTGAATAAAATAAATGTTTTCCCTGTGGCAGATGGAGATACAGGTAGTAATCTTGCCTCATTAATGCAAGCTATTATTGACAATGTGCCGATGAAAAATTATCCTATGGATATTCTTTTAGATGAGATATCAGCAGCTGCACTTATTGGTGCTCGAGGAAATTCAGGAATCATTTTTGCCCAATATTTAAGTGCTGTGGCTGAGAACTACCAGAAAGCAGAAACGAATTTTGAAAGTTTTGTGGAAGCTTTAGAACAAGCTGTAAACAAAGCTTATAGTTCGTTAATAGATCCTAAGGAAGGGACTATTTTAACAGTAATGCGTGCCTGGTCTATTACACTGGAAAAAAATTATAGATTGAATCACTCCTTTGAAGAGGCATTGTTAGAAGCAAAAGCAGAAGCACAAGAAGCACTAAATGCTACGCAATTTCAAATGTCTTTGTTACGGAAAAATAAGTTGGTAGATGCAGGGGCGAAAGGTTTTTATTATTTCATCCTTGGTTTTACAGACTTTTACTGTGGTAGAGTTTTAAAAGTTGGGGATGAAGAGGCAGATGACGGTCTAGAGAGGGTTAAAGAACTTTCGGTAAATCATATCATAGCTGAAGCACCGCGTTACAGATACTGTTCCGAATTTATCATCAAAGCACCCCAAATCTCTGAACTTCAATTACGAGAAGTACTGCAAGAAAAGGGCGATTCAATGGTTACTGCAGGAAATGCTAAACAGTTAAAACTCCATATGCACACTAATGAGCCTCAAAAGGTCTTGGCAAAGCTAGAAAAATACGGACAAATTATCTACCAAAAAGTAGACGATATGCGCCTACAGTACGAAATTTCTCAACAAATGTTAGCTCCAATAGCGATTGTTACAGATTCTATTGCTGATTTACCTCAAGAATTCGTGCTTGCACATCAAGTGCATGTTTTACCTGTAAATGTCACTGTGGGAGACCAAAATTTTCTAGACAAGTTGACAATTAATGCACAACTCATCAAAGAAAAAGCAGATGAAAATCTTAAGATGGGTACTTCACAGCCAAGCATCCAAACGATTGATGCGCTTTTCTCTTTTTTGGAAGGTAAGTATGAACATGTGCTTGTTATCACGGTAGCGTCACAACTTAGTGGCACATATCAGTTGATTGAGCAACGTATCAAAGAAAAAAATTATTCGAAAAACTGGATTCATCTCATTGATTCACGATTAAACTCTGTTGCTCAAGGTTTACTTGTACAACGGGCAGCCCAACTTGCGGAGAGGAAAGTTCCTATCCGACAGCTTGTGCAAGAAATCCAGCAGCTACGTGAAAGAATCTTCATCTATGTGGCAGTAGCTGACTTATCTCCGATGATACAGTCAGGAAGAATTCCTCAGTCTTTGGGAGCAATAGCTCAAAAACTCTCACTTCATCCAATAATTAGTCTAGACAAAACGGGCAATGGGAAACTCATCGGTGCTTCCTTAAGTCAGAAGCAAAGTATGAAAAAAATACTCAAAAAAATCCAATCCTTAGCAAAAAGTGGACAGATTGAAGATATTGCTCTGACTCATGTCTTGGCCCAAGGTGATATAGAAGATTGGCAGAAAATATTAAAAGAAAAAACAGGCAATGATTATAAGGTGATTGAGAGTTCATCTGCCATTGCTATCTCTGCGGGAGCGGGAAGTATTGCTGTCGCTGGAATTACAAAGGAGCAGTTATGATTTATGGAATAGTTTTAGGGGTTTTGCTTGTTTATTTTATTTGCTGGTTTAAAGTAGCAGACCAGAAGAAAAACTACGGATTAATCGATATAGCATGGGGCGGAGGTTTTGTTTTAACAGCGTGTTTAAGCTATTTCTTCAATACTCAAATAACCATGCAAAATAGAGCAATTTTGGTTTTGGTTGGGCTTTGGGGTGTGAGGTTATTCGTTCATTTAGCCCGACGCAATTGGAACAAACCCGAAGATTATCGCTATACAAACATGCGCCGCAGATGGGGGAGTCACGCGCCAAAACTAAAGGCTTTTTTCTCAGTCTTTATGGTTCAGTACCTTTTACTTTTTATTATTGCGCTGCCAATCATGCAAAGCAATCACCGCCCGGAAAGTCAAATTTTCTGGTGGCAAATTCTTGGAGTAGTGGTTTGGCTGATAGGTTTTGTTTTTGAAGTAATAGGTGATTGGCAACTGGAACAGTTTAAGAAGCATAAAGAAAACAAAGGAAAATTACTGACCAGCGGCTTGTGGTCAGTGACACGACATCCGAATTATTTTGGAGAAGCTGCATGTTGGTGGGGCATCTTCTTGATCGCTTTTACAGACATTTCTGATCTTTGGTTGATCGTGAGTCCACTTTTAATCACTGGTTTACTCTTATTTGTTTCTGGAGTCCCATTACTTGAAAGGAAATACAAAGCGCGCAAAGATTTTCAAGCATATGCACAAGTCACCCCTAAATTTTTCCCTTTCATCGGCAAGAAAGGACTGTAAAAAATCCCAAGATAAATTTCTTGGGATTTTTATGTCACGCCTCAGTTAACGTTCAAGGATAAACTCAGAGTTAACAGAGGTCTGTTTATTTGCTTTTGAAACAGCCTGCTCAAAAGCCATCCGCCCGACTTGACGGCAATGGTTGTCAATGGTGGGTAATTTGAGCAATTGTCCAGCGAGCAAACGTTCTTGTCCTACAATAATCGGTTTAGGAAGTCCTTGCTCTTCAAACCAACGCCATACATTGGCCGCAATTTCGTCGGAATTAGCAAAAATTCCGTCAAATTGTGTCAATTGTGGAGCAAAGCGATAAGCATCCTCAGATGAGATAAGGCCTGATTTGATCTGCTCTGGTCTTGCTTCAAGTTGGTAAACATCCTTGTAAGCCTGTAGAGTAGTTGAGATTGTTGGACTTTTACCTCTGGATAAGAGAAAGCCAATATTTGAACAGTGTTGCTCCTTGAGCCATTCAAAGGCTTCACGATAAGCAGGAATCCGATTTGCATAGGTTGCTGGAATCCCTGAATTTTCAGGTTTGTAGCAGAGCACGATAGGACCATATTTCTGATATTTAAGAATCGTCTCTTCAGGTACTTGACGTGAAGTGAAAATGATGGCTTCAAAGGCCTTTTTACGTAATTTTTCTAGATATTCAATTTCTAAATCCTGATTATAGTTTGAGGGGAGAATAATAATTTTATATCCTGTTTCAAAGCTTTTCTCAAGGATTCCTTCTAAAATTTTGCTGAAAAAGGGTGACTTGATATAAGGAAGTACAACACCGATATTATGTGTAGCTCCATATGCCAATTCTTGAGCAATCGCATTTGTCGCATAGTCTAATTCGGCAGCAGTTTTCAAGATTTCTTCACGCGTGTGTTGAGAGGCATAGCCATTACCAGAAAGCACACGAGAAACGGTGGCTTTGGAGTATCCAGTAAGTTTGGCAATATCAGAAAGAGATGTCATAAGGTTACCTGTTCGTTGATTTCACGAATAGCTGAGAGCGCCTCAGTTACACCGTGATCTGTATTTTTAGCTACCACTATTTTAACATGGGCTTTCACTTCTTCGCTAGCATTATCTACTGCGATAGGAAGACCGGCAACCTTCAAGAGCGGAATATCGTTATGTCCATCACCGATTGCAGCAATTTCCTCAAAGTTAATTTCCTTTTCTTCCAAAATAGCTTCCGCAGCATCAGCCTTAGTTTTTTCAGCAGATGTAATCTCTAAAGTATGTACTGTGGAACGAGTCACATGGATATCAGGAATATCCAGCTCTTTTAAAGCTTGTTCAATTTGTAGCATTTCTTCAGGGTTGAAAGACATCAGCATAATTTTGTAGATTTCAGATTGTCCGTCAAATGCTTTAATACGTGGTTCAGCTCCAGTAAGGGCTTTTTGGAAGAAAACTCCCTTGTCCTGTTTCTTAATGTACCAATGTGCCAAGCTGTACCAGCTGAGGCTTACATTTGGAAAGTTTGAAGAGAAGTAATCCAAAAGAGCGGAAACAATATCAGCCGGTAAGGTGTGCTTTTCAATCACTTGAATCCCAAAATCATTTTGAGTAAAAGTTAGATTTCCGTTGAAAGCGATCTGTGGTGTCTTTAGCTGAAGTTTATTCAATATAGGGCCCATCTCAATCGGGCTTCGTGCGGAAACAAGGCTAACGGGGATATCACTCAGGCAGACTGACCAGCGATTTGTATCAGAAAGGCTGCCACGTGTATCGAGAAGTGTCCCATCCATGTCTGTAAAAATGTGTTTAATCATCGTTAAATCTCCTTTATGTTTTTTTGATGCTTTCATTGTAATTTATGAAACGCGTTCCATGTCAAGCGATATGCTTTTCCGATTTGGAAGATAAATTGAGGAGAAAAACTGGAATTTCATAAATTTTCACATAATTCTGTATAAATTCTTGCAATTTAAAATATTTTTACGTATAATAAGTTTTAAATTCATAAAGGAGAAAATCACATGAGCAAAACACTTCCATTGACAGTCTATTTCTTTTGGCGCAGATAAGTTGTGTTTATGCTTGGCATAGATACAACTTTTGAGTATTCTCAAAAAGTATCTGTGCCCGTGATAAAAAGCCGGGTAAATTACCCGGCTTTTTCTTTTTGAATTTAACCGCTCTTTAGTTTTTGTTAAACCATTAAAGTTAATCTATCGTGATCCAAGCAGGGCTTTACCTTTTTTATAAAAAACTAAAGAAGCAAAAAAAATAGAAATGAGGGATTTTACTTGGAAAATTCTAATCAAGAACTGAAGTCTTCAATGAAGACGAGACATGTGATTATGCTATCACTTGGTGGCGCCATTGGAGCGGGCTTATTTGCTGGTTCCAGTAACGCCATCCAAGCCGCTGGTCCAGCGGTAATGATTGCTTATCTTTTAGCTGGCGTAATTTTATATGTCGTGATGCATGGTGTTGGCCAAATAATCATTCATCAAAAAGAGAACACTGTTGGTTTAGCAGGGCTCATCTCCCCTTATGTGGGAAAAAGATTTGCCCACTTTACAGACTGGGTTTATTGGTCCTTATGGATGGCTGTTATGGTAGCAGAATCAGCAGCCATTGCTCAATTTTTAGGAGTTTGGCTCCCCCAAATTCCATCGTGGATTTTTGTACTTATAGTAGCTATTATTACCTTGGGGCTAAACCTTTATTCAGTACGTGTCTTTGCGGAAACAGAGTATTGGCTGGCTTGGACAAAAATTATTGTCATTCTTATTTTGATTGTTGTGGGACTTTATTTAGTCGCTACTCAAGTTTTCCATCTCGGCCTTAGTGACGGCCTTGGAAGAATGAATACTTATGGCGGATTTATGCCTAATGGCATGCAGGGAGTGTTTAATTCCATGCTTATCGTTCTTTATTCTTATGGTGGATCAGAACTTATAGCCTTGACGGTTGCAGAAGTAGAAAATCCTAAGAAAGCTATACCAAGAGCGATTCGAGGAGTTATTATCCGTATTTTCTCTTTCTATGTTATTCCAATGTTTATCTTTGTGGAGCTCTACTCATGGAAGTTTTTGAGTACAACAAAAGAAAGCCCGTTTGTCTTAATTTTTGAAAAACTTGGGATTCCAGGGGCAGCTTTGATTGTTAACTTTGTTATTATCTTAGCTCTCTTTTCTGTTATTAACTCGGCTATTTATGCCACATCACGTTCGGTTTATTCACGGGCCAAAGATGCGAAGGGTCCAATCGGACAAACGCTAGGTAGACTCTCGAAGAAACAAATCCCTGTCGCAGCAATTATCTTTTGCTCAGGCATGCTCTTTATCGGAGCTATTCTCTCCTTTATTTTTGGCGATAATCTTTTTGTCTATCTTGCAGGATCAATCTCTTATACGATTCTTATTGTATGGATGATGCTTTTGATTGCGGCGATTATTTTCTATTTTAAAACAGGACTTGGTGGTTGGTTTGTCAAGACGGTTTCCATCCTTACTTTAATTGTACTGCTTATTGTGGGCTACAATGTTGTGATTTCAAACCCGTGGGGAATTTCTGTATTTGCCTTAGTCGTCTGCCTTCTTAGCCTTTTAAGCTATCGTAAAAAAGAAGAATAAATAAATGAAACAATAAACTGTCAAGTATTTTTCTTGACAGTATTTTTTTGTTTTGATAAACTTATCTTAATAATAAAAGCGAGGTAAGGTCTATTGAAATTATAAGTCATGAAAATTGAAAAAACGTTAAAAGCGGTTCTGCAAGAAAGACCGCAGATGTTTTTTCGCATTCATGATTTATAGAAATAGACTTTCAAAAATAAAGACCTTTTTGGGCTTATTTTGAACTCCTTTTCTCTATTTTTGTGGATGCGAAAATAGAGAAAAGGAGTTTTTATTTTGAATAAAAAACAGAAAGAGATGCAAGCTCGATTAGAGAAAATTAAAGCAGCACAGAAAAAAATACCTGTTCAAACAGGTAAGAAAATACAGGCAAAAGGCCTTAAACATGCAACAAAAGCCCACACAAGTTCGCAGCATTATACGATAGGTTTTAGCTAAAAATGAGAACAGTGTGGTTTAAAAAGCATATAAGCTTTTAGAACAGGAGAAAAATGTCGAACATTAAAATAAATCATTTAACATTTGGCTATACCGATCAGCTTATTTTTGATAATGTAAGTATTAATATTGATGATCAATGGAAGCTGGGATTAGTTGGCCGTAACGGGAGGGGGAAAACTACACTTTTAAAAATCCTTCTCGGAGAAGTGGAAGCACATATTGACATAAAGACAAATAAGAGCTTTGTTTATTTTCCTCAGACGATTAATGATAAAGAGCAGCTGACCTTATTTGTCTTGCAGGAATTAGCTGACTTTGAGCAGTGGAAACTAGAACGTGAATTAACATTAATGGGGGTTGACTTAGACACTTTATGGCGTCCTTTCAATAGTCTTTCTGGTGGAGAGCAGACAAAGATGCTGCTAGCAGTTCTATTCTTGGATGAGCACAATTATCCGCTCATAGATGAACCAACCAACCATCTTGACAAGGCATCACGTGAGAAAATTGCTGCCTATTTGGCAGAAAAGAAAGGATATATTTTAATCTCACATGATCGTCAATTTCTTAATAAAACAACGGATCATACAATGGCGATAGAACGTGCGGATTTACAAGTGTATGCAGGTAATTTTGCTGTCTACGAGGAGGAAAAACGTTTGCGCGATCTAACGGAAAAGGCGCAAGACGATAAACTCAAGAAAGAAATCGGTAGACTGAAGCAAACAGCGCGTGAAAAAGAAGCGTGGTCACGCAATTTAGAAGCAACAAAATCCCGTAAGAAGCGAGGCTTTGATTCAGAAACCAAACGTGTTGATAAAGGTTTTATTGGACGAAAAGCAGCAAATATGATGCAAAAGTCTAAAAATCTCGAAAAGCGCATGAAAGAGGATATCGCTGACAAGGAACTACTTCTAAAAAATTGGGAAGAAGTACCTGGCTTGGAAATGAGTATCTTAGAGAGCCATCAAAAACGCTTACTGACAGTGGATAATTTAACGGCTGGCTTTGAAGAACTTCTTTTTGAACCTGTGTCTTTTACACTTGAGCAAGGCCAAGTAATTGCCCTAACAGGAGAAAATGGTCGAGGAAAGTCTTCACTAATGAAAGTCCTCACTGGAGAATTTAATGGACGTTATGCTGGTTCATTTGAGTTGGCTCATAACTTGGTTATTTCCGAAGTAAGGCAGCTTGCAGATAACAAAGGTTTCCTAAATGAATTTGCTAAAGAAGAAAACTTAGAATTAGAACTTTTCCTCAACAATTTGCGCAAGTTAGGCGTAGAGCGCAAAGTTTTTGAGCAAAAAATCGAAAATATGAGTCAAGGACAGCAGCGTAAAGTCGAACTCGCTCGCGCCTTAAGTCAGCCAGCGCACATTTATCTTTGGGATGAGCCGCTCAACTATCTTGATGTTTTTAATCAAGAGCAAATCATTCAAATGATAAAGAACAGCAAGCCCAGCATGCTCGTCATTGAGCACGATCAGTATTTTGTTGATCAAGTCGCAGATATCCAAATCGAACTCGTAAAAAGCAGCGTTTAGCACACTGCTTTTTTATTTGAAAAAATTTAGAGATTTCTTGACATGTTCCTTTTATTCCTGTATACTAAAGAAGTCGAAAGAATGAAAGCGTTTTACGTGCGCGTTATTTTAAAGACATTGCTCTCTATCCAAGAGCAAACTTTCCTATAAAATGTTTACAAAAGTAAGAACGTCCGTTGGTGAAGCGGGCGTTTTTACTTTTTTTGAATAAAAGTGTTTTCTATCTATGGATAATAGTATTTCATTTCGAAAACAAGACATCTTATTGTAAAATATAAGTAAAACAAATGAAATGGAGAAGAGATGTCCAAAGTTGGAAAAATAGTAGTTGCATTAGTAAGTGGAGCACTGCTCATACTCTTAGTGCTGACTGCGGTGATTTTTACACAAAATCGAGAATCTGTAAAAAGACTTACAGCGATTGAAGAAAAATGGAAAGAACAAGGTCAAGGTGGGATAGGGAAATACACTTTTTTAGTTTATTATGCACCATCACCTGAAGAAGCAGAAGGCATGAAGGCAAATTTTGAGACTCATCCTAATACTTTACGTGTTTTTGTTGAGGCAAGTAGCCGCATGGAAGCTAAGCAAGAAGCTATGAATCGCCAGCATATTGATGAAGTACAGATTTTACATATTGTCAATCCAGATGGCACAAGTAAAGATGGGTGGTGGCCGCCACTTCGTAATGTTAATTAAGTTTTGAAGCACATCTCAAGTTGAGATGTTTTTTTATTGTGGCTAGTCTTTTATTTAAGGCATTAGAAAATTGCGATATGAATAAGACAATCTTTTTATTAAATTTAATTGTTGTGACTTAAAAGTAATTTAGTTTATCTTTGTGCTTATTCCGTTAGGTAAATTACATTTATTTTAATATAATTAATAATAAGTTAAAAAAGGAGATGGTTTATGAAAATTGTAATCGTAGGAGGATCTCATGCAGGAATTGCTTGTGCTAAGCGTGCGCGTGAAGAATATCCAGAATCTGAAGTAATTATTTATGAAAGAAAAGCGGAAGTGAGTTTCATTTCCCAAAGTATTCCGCAATATCTGATGGGACAAAATAATTTGGCTAGCCACTCTACTTATACTTCCGTCAGAGAGCTTGAGGATTTGGATATTCAAGTCAAAACGCGGACGACCATTGAAAACATTAATGCAACAACTAAGCAACTGATATATACTGAAAAAGATAGCGAAATTCCACTAACCGATATCTTCGATAAACTTGTTCTAGCAACAGGTTCGTATCCGGTCATTCCTCCGATTCGTGGTGTGATTAATGAAAATGTATATTTTGTTAAAAATAAACAAGATGCATTTGCTCTCCGAAAATTTATGGATAAGAAAAAAGTTGTTGCGGTCATGGGCGGTGGTATGATTGGCGTTGAGCTTGCCCGTATCTTTCGAAACAAAGGAATGGACGTTTATATCGTACAAGCTGGAAATCGTATTCTTAACAAATATGTTGATGAAGAAGTCAGCGAAGAAATTCGTAGCTTGCTTGAAGATGAGGGCATTAAAATACACACATCGTCACTAGTTGTTGACATCAAGGACATATCATCAACAAAACTCAGTAAAAAAGGGAAAAAGCTAGCTGTTTATACAGAAAATAAACAGATCAATGTTGATGGTGTCGTCGTGGCCATAGGTTTCCGACCCAATTCGACATTGTTGATGGATCAGGTACTCTTAGGTGAGATGGGAGCTATTGAGGTTGACGAGTTTATGCGTACCAGCGCTGATGATATTTTCGCCGCTGGAGACTGTGCAACAACAAACATGAAACAAGTAGAGCGCAAAATTTATCTCCCCCATGCCTCCGATGCTTTTCGCGAAGGAGCGGTTGCTGCTGTCAATCTTATAAAGCCAAACCAGATGATTACACCATCACAAGGAACATATGCAATGAACTTAGAGGGATACAGTATCTGTGTCTCCGGTCTCAGCAAAGAAACAGCTCGTAAAGAGGGCTATGATGCAGAACTGGTTTATCTAGAAAATCACTTTATCAACTCTGACGACTATATCAAAATATGGATTACCTATGATCAAAAAAATCACAAGTTTCTAGGTATTCAAGCTATGGGAACAGTTCCGAATCTTGCAAGTTATGCCAACATTATTTCAGTTGCTATTCAACAAGATATGACTATTGAAGACATGGAATTTGCTGATTTCTACTTTGAACATGGCTTCAAAAACCCAGATAGCTTCTTAAAAATTACAGCACAAAAAGTAAGAGAGCAGGTGCGTCAAAGACAAGGAGCGAGAAATCTCAATGTTAAATAAACGATCATCTGCCGCTCTCGCACAATTGAAGGAGTTACTCCAAGCACTGGAGAGCTTGGACAGGTTACGTATTCAACGCACTCAACTGAATAAGGCAACCAAGCGTGAAATTAGTGCCACACGTAATCGTTATGCTTTTATCACGGGATTAATTGCTGGAGTATTTATTGCGATCGCACTTTTTATTGTAACTGGGGAATATATACTTCAGCGAGTTGATTTTGAAATTTTTGTTCTTTTTGATGTTTTCTACTTTGTTTTTTCTAGTTTAATCTGCATGGTAATTTTCCTACTTCTATGGGAGAAAGGTGCACTCAAGCATTTTTCTGAACGCACAGTGGTGAGGATTAATAGTGAGGTCCAAGAAGAGCGCGATCGTCTTCTGAAGGCAACTCGAGAAATCCTAGATTCGGAAGCAATTACTCAAACTAATATTTCATTGGAATACTTAACGCCAAAAGCTATCGAAATTTTTCAGAGCTATATTCAAACCGGGCAATGTGATACTGTACGCGAGGCAGCCTATATTTTTGAAATTGATCTAAAGAATAGTAGAAACCGCTATGCAAAGTTCTTTCACAATCATGAATCCTTGGTTTCACAAGAACGGACTTATATTGAAGAGAAGGGTGGACATTAGATGGTTGCCTGGTTTAATCTTAGCAGTATTGTTGATATAACACTCTTTATCTTCGTTTTTTACCCAATTGTTGGTGGTATTTTCTGGATTATTGGTGGCACATATTATCATTTTCGGACTAAAAAGTGTCTGCCAAAGTTTCCAGAAGATGTGGAAGAGCCTTTTATAACTGTTATGGTACCTTGTCACAATGAAGAGGTAGTTATAAAGCGTACTCTCCATTACTTGGATACACAGATTAATTACAAAAATTATGAAATTATTGCTATATCGGACGGTTCAACAGATAATACAAATACTATCTTACGAGAATGGCAAGAGACAAAAACTAATTCGCATTTACGGGTTATTGAAGTACAGAAGAACAAGGGAAAAGCACATGGGCTCACTCAAGCAGCTCTTCATTCAAAAGGAGATTTTTTACTCTGTATCGATGCGGATTCTTTTGTTACGGGAAATGCGCTTAAACATATGGTGGCTTGGTTTATGGTAGATTCTATCTTTTCTCCAAAAGAGTTGGTTGCTGCAGTCACAGGAAATCCAATGCCACGTAATCTGACCTCTTTGCTAGCAAAGTTGCAATATGTGGAATATCATTCGATTATCGGAATGACTAAACGTGCACAATCGATGATTGGACGAATTTTTACAGTTTCGGGTGTCTGTGTTATGTATCGTAGGGAAGCACTGATCGATATAGGACTTTTTGACCAATCTAAAATTACCGAAGATATAGCTGTCAGCTGGGCACTGCAGCTTAAGGGATGGCGCATTCAGTATGCACCGAATGCACGTTGTTATATGGAGGTTCCCGAAAAAATAAGTGTCCTTTATAAACAACGTCGTCGTTGGGCGCAAGGTGGCCTTGAGGTATTTATGTCTCATGCATTGGACGTACTTTTACATCCAATGAAGACATTTCCGTTTATCTTTTTGCTTATGGATCAGTTTTTATCTATCATGTGGGCTATTTTTTGGTTTATCTCGTCACTTTTTGTCATCTATTGGCTCTTTTTCTGGGTTGCACTTGGTGATGGTTTCCAGATTAAGCGTTTTATCATTAGTGCATTGATTTTTATCATGTATGAATTTATTGTGGGTGTGACACAGCTGCTAACTTCTATTTGGTTCAATGAAAGTGATAAAGCAGCCATGAAATATTCACTTTTTGCGGGTTGGTATACGTGGATTTATTGGCTTATTTCCCCATTTACTTTACTTGCGGCTCTACCAAGAGCGATTAAAGCACAAATTACGGGAGGAGGAGGAACATGGGTATCTCCAGAGAGACAGAAGACAGAAGATTGAAGGAAAAAACATCGTCTGATTTTCAACGATCTCGTATCCTGTCACGTAAAGAAATAGAGAATGAAGTAGTTTACGATGCTTTCTTTGATCCAAAAGCTGCGCCTGATTCGAAATTAGTAATAACGCGCGTGTTAAATGTTTTGGGGATAATTATCGTCTGGTTGGTAACATTTTTACCAGGCATAATTACTTTGTGGCAAGTTTTTTGGACGGAAGAAATGATAGATACGGACCCCTTCTTCTACTTAGAATCCACAACACGCCTTTTCTTTAACTTTTCGGAATCCATACTTATGACTTTACTTGTAGTCTCCATTATCATTGCTTTACTTGCGGCCCATCGTAAATGGTTTCGATCCAAAGGTTATTTTTCCAATAAATTCCAAAATAAGCAAAAGAAGCTTTTGAGTCAAATTAAAGATAAAGCTGACGTTTTAGAGTTTCATTTCTCAAGCAAATTGGGTGAAGAAGCAGTGAGGCGACATACTGATTGGATTGTTATTTTACCTGAAGAAAATATTGATACCGATGAAATTGAACTTCTTTATGATTATTATATTAAGAAACCTTGAATATATTCAAGGTTTTCTTAAAGCATTATTACCTAAAATAAAAGCGAAACAGTCCTTAATTTGCTATAATTAGATAAGAATAATTTTAGAAAAAGGAGTTTTATTTTGGGGATTCTTGCCATTGTTGAACTATCTATTTTTGTCCTAAACTTCTTTTTATCATTGACCATCATTTTTCGCGAGCGAAAAAGCACCTCAACAACATGGGCTTGGCTCTTTGTGGTCAATCTTCTACCTGTCTTTGGCTTTATTTTATATATCTTAGTTGGTCGTGGCATTGCACACTATCGCATTTTTAAGGTGCAGCGTGCCTTTCGTGTGGGATTTGAAGAGCAATTGAAACGTACTTGGAGAGTGTATAACGAAGAGGGATTTATAAAAAAAATAACGAGAAATCATGGTATCACACAGCTGATTCATATGCTTTTTGTTGAAGAAAAAGCCGTTATTTCAGCAAATACCGGAGTGAAAATCTTTACAGATGGTCGTGCAAAGTTTGATGCACTGCTTGATGATATTCATAATGCCCAACATCACATCCATTTAGAGTATTACATTTTTCGGATGGATCATCTGGGAAGGGAACTTACGAATGCTCTTACTGCAGCTGTAAAACGTGGTGTTGAAGTGAAAGTACTCATTGATGCTTGGGGAAGCAATAAAACAAAAATGCGTGAGTTTGATGAATTGACGAAAGCTGGTGGAGAAGTGTCCTATTTCTTTCCACTGATTTTATCCCTCATCAATCCGCGAACAAATTATCGCCTACACCGTAAGATTGTCGTTATCGATGGTCAAATTGGTTACACAGGTGGTTTCAATGTGGGCGACGAATACGCAACTGAAACGGCTAAATTTGGCTACTGGCGAGATACCCATCTCCGTTTAACAGGCGATGTTGTGTACTCGCTGCAGAATCGCTTTATTATGGATTGGAACAGTCAGCATAAGTTTGAAATATCAGAAGCAGAAGAGTACTTCCCAGCAGCCTTAGAAGAAGATCGGATCATTACACAGTTTGTGACCTCTGGTCCAGACGAAGTCAAAGCGCAAATAAAAATGACCTATATGAAGATGATAAATAGTGCAGAACGTGAAATCATTATTCAAACACCCTATTACGTGCCCGATGATGCCCTGCACGAATCTTTAAAATTAGCCCTTTTATCTGGGGTGGAAGTTCGGCTCATGATTCCTAACAAACCGGATCATCCATTGGTTTATTGGGCGACCTATTATTATGCAGCTGACTTGCTTAAGATGGGAGCAAAGGTTTATACTTATGAGAAGGGCTTTGTACATTCTAAAACGCTCATTATCGATGGAGAGTATGCATCTGTAGGATCAGCAAACTTCGACAATCGAAGTCTCCAACTTTGTTTTGAGGGAAATATGGTCCTTTACGATTATGATATTTCGCAAAAATTACGGGAAGACTTTAAGAAAGACCTTGAAGTCAGCAAGCGATTGACCATGGAGATATATGAAGAGCGAAGCACAAGCATTCGCTTCAAAGAAGGGCTTGCAAGGCTCATTAGTCCAATGCTTTAAACAAAAAATGATCCTATTTATACTTTAATAAGAAAGAGGAGAAAAACATGGATAACAAACTGAATATTGTCATTATTACCGGGATGTCAGGTGCAGGTAAAACTGTAGCCATTCAATCTTTTGAAGATATGGGCTACTTTGCCGTTGACAATATGCCACCTAACTTAATTGAAAAATTTGTTGAGCTTCTCAATACACCCGACAGTAAAATAAACAAAGTTGCAATGGTTGTTGACATGCGCTCACGTATCTTCTTTGACCGTTTACGTGGTATCGTTGCAGAATTCTCAAATCTACCAGAAGTGAATTTTAAACTTTTATTCCTTGATGCAAGTGATGTTGAATTGGTTGCACGATATAAAGAAACACGTCGCTCACATCCGCTCGCTATTGATGGACGTGTATTGGATGGGATTACGCAAGAGCGCGAAATTCTCTCGGATTTGAAGTCCTTGGCTGAAGTTGTAATCGATACAAGTGAGCTCACACCACGTAATTTGCGGGCTCGTATTCTTGAGCGCTTTTCAGAAACAAAAGAAGCTCCATTTCGTATCGAAGTTGTTTCCTTTGGCTTTAAGTACGGTTTGCCTATGGATGCAGACTTAGTCTTTGATGTGCGTTTCCTACCAAATCCACACTACATTCCAGAGCTTCGTGATAAAACAGGGCAAGATAAAGAAGTCTTCAACTATGTCATGAATCAAGAAGCTTCTGAAGCATTTTATAAAAATTTAATGAACATGCTCTTGCCGATTATTCCTGCTTACCAAAAAGAAGGAAAATCTGTATTGACAATTGCTTTTGGCTGTACAGGTGGGCAACACCGCTCTGTCGCATTTGCTGAACGCGTATCCAAAGCACTTCTTAAAGAAGACTGGCATTTAAATACTAGCCACAGAGATAAGGATAGACGGAAAGAAACGGTTAATCGATCATGAGCAAATCAAAAGTAGTAGTTATAGGAGGCGGGACTGGAATTCCCGTCATTTTGAAGTCTTTGCGACAAGAAAATATTGATCTTTCCGCAATTGTAACAGTAGCAGATGATGGTGGATCTTCGGGTCGCCTGCGTTCAGCAATTAATATTGCTCCGCCAGGAGACTTGCGTAATGTTCTTATTGCCATGAGCGACATGCCCAAATTTTATGCAGATATTCTGCAATATCGTTTTGATGCAAGCGATGGAGAACTTGCTGGCCATCCTTTAGGTAACTTGATTATCGCTGCAATCGGTGAGATGCAAGGTTCAACTTATCAAGCAGTACAAACTTTAGCACGATTTTTCCACGTGCGTGGCAATGTTTATCCTTCCAGTGATGTGGCACTGACCTTGCATGCTGTTTTTAATGATGGGCACGAAGTTGAAGGTGAAAGTAAAATTGCTGATTATGATGGCTTGATTCATCATGTTTATTTGACGGAGACAAACACAGGCCAGAGCCCACGCGCCTCTAAAAAGGTGGTGCAATCTATAATGGAAGCAGATACGATCGTTTTAGGGCCTGGCTCCCTCTTTACTTCAATCTTACCAAATATAGTCATCCCAGAAATTGGTGAAGCCTTACTTAAAACAAAAGCTCGTATCATTTATGTCTGCAATATCATGACACAACGCGGGGAAACTGAGCACTTTAGTGATGCAGATCATGTGCGTGTTATCCATGAACATTTAGGCACTCGTGTGATTGATACCGTACTTGTAAATAGTGCGGAAGTGCCAGAAGAGTATATGAATTCAAATGAATTCGATGAGTATTTGGTCCAAGTTGTTCATGACTTTAAAGCACTCAAAGATGAAGAAGTTAACATTATTTCAAATGATTTCTTACAGTTGGTTAATGGAGGAGCCTTCCATAATGGTGATGCCATTGCTTCAGAAATCATGGGTATCAGTGCACGTTGTGAGAGAAAAAAAGAATGAGTTTTACGAGTGAAATAAAAAAAGAGCTCACGAGTCAAAAAGCAAGTCGAGGAACTTTACTCGCTTTAATACGCATGAATGGATCTCTGGGTATTTCTGGAGGTTTGACCTTGTCTTTGTCTACTGAAAATGCAGCTACCGCAAAGTATATCTATCAGATGCTCCTTGAAATTTATCAAATACGTGCTGAAATTCGGGTGCATCAGAAAACAACACTTTCCAAAAATAGAGTGTACACCGTTTTTATTGAAGATAAAGTTAATGAGTTGCTCAATGAACTGCAACTGTCGGATTCGCTGATGTTTTTGGATTCAGGTATTCCTGAGTCAGTGAAGTATGACCAACAAGCACAAGAAGATTATATGCGGGGGGCTTTTTTATCAAGTGGTTCGATGCATAATCCAGAAAAAGGCGATTATCAGTTGTCTATTTCTAGTGTGTATCAGGAACATGCTGAAGACTTAAAAGATATTTTTAATAATTTCGGATTTGATGCGCGTGTCATTGCGCGGAAGAATCGCTATATCCTTTATTTATCTAAAGCAGAGGAAATCATGGACTTTTTGACCTTAATTGGAGCGATGAAGGCACGTTTAAAATTTGAAGATGCAAAAATAATGCGTGAAATGCGTGGCTTGGCAAACCGTCAATCCAACTTTGAATCGGCAAATATAAACAAATCAGTGTCGGCAGCACAAGATGTAATATCGGCAGTTAAATATTTGGCAGAGAAGAAAGAGCTGGAAAATTTGCCGCCTGCACTTACAGAGGTTGCTCATGCTCGGATTGCTCACCCTGAAGCGACCATCAAAGAATTAGGGCAACTTTTGGATCCACCGTTGGGTAAATCAGGTGTGAATCACCGGTTACGAAAATTGACATCCTTAGCTGAAGAAATAAAAAAAAGCGGAAATTAATCCGCTTTTTTTAGTGCATTTAAAAACATTTCAGTAAGAATCTCAGGGCGCTTCAGTGCCCTTTCCAAAGGGATTGTTTTCATTCCTTCACTCATAATATCGATAAAAAGAATCAGATCCTCATCCGTGTAATCAGGAGAAATTTGTCCTTCTGCACGCCCTTTTTGAAAGAGTTTTTGATAAACAAGATGTTGAATATGTCGCATATCTGTATCAAAGAAGTTAGGATCAGTAGCGTATTGATTCATCATGTTTTGCAAAAAAATATCCGTCATCATATGGATCTGTTTTATTTTAAAACGCGAAACCTGGCGAAAAGTCTCACGAAAATTTTCCTTCGTGTTTACCAAGTGTTGAATTTCCTCAATCATAAAATTAAGTGCATTTCGTATAACGATATTCATCAAGTTATTTTTATTCTTGTAATATTTAAAAATTGTGACCTTAGAGACCTGTGCCAGTTGAGCAATTTCATCCATAGAAATATCTGAAATTAAGCGTTCTCGTAGTAGGTTAGAAGTCACTTCAAGAATGGCTTTTTTCTTTTTTTCTGTTTGATTCATTTTCTCGCCTCCACAAAAGAATACTTTATATGTATTATATCTTTTCGTTTGTACTCTTTCAACTAAAATAGTACAATATGAACTATAAAAGTAAAAATAGTACATATTATTTATGGAGTGAGGAGGAAAAGCAATGCAAAAGATTGTTGAAATAAAAAACTTGCAGAAAAATTTTGGTAAATTTCAAGCTTTGAAGAATGTTACATTAGATGTAAATGCCGGAGAAGTTTTGGGCTATATTGGTCCCAATGGTTCAGGAAAATCAACAACGATTCGTGTTTTGCTGGGGATTATTAAAAAGAGTGGAGGTTCAGCCACAATATTTGGTAAAGATGTGTGGACAGATGCCATTGGGATTCATAAGAAAATTGCTTATGTGCCTGGCGATGTATATCTTTGGCCCAATCTTTCTGGGGGCGAGATTATTGACCTTTTCTTGAAGCTACATGGTCATGCAGATTTAAAAAAACGTGATGAACTTATCAAGAAGTTTGAACTTGATCCCAAGAAAAAGGCGCGTAGCTATTCCAAAGGAAACCGTCAGAAGATTGCCTTAATTGCTGCCTTAGCCACGGATGCTGAACTTTATATATTTGACGAGCCAACCAGTGGTTTGGATCCCTTGATGGAATCGGTTTTCCAAGCTGAAGTCCAGCGCCTCAAAAAAGCAGGGAAAGCCATTATTTTGTCCAGCCATATCTTATCTGAAGTCGAACGTCTAGCAGATCGTGTTGCTGTAATTCGAAAAGGAGAAATCGTTGAGACAGGCTCACTTGATGATTTACGTCATTTGACACGTGATACTTTTAAAGTCGAAACTCATCAAGCGCCAGAAGAGTTGCGTGGATTAGAGGGCGTACATGATTTACATCTCAATGGTAACAAGGCTGTTTTTCAAGTGGATTCGGATAAAACAGATGTTATCTTAAAAACCTTACTTAAGTATGGGGTGAAGAAGTTAGAGTCTACACCGCCAACTTTAGAAGAGCTCTTCATGCATCATTATGAGTAGGAGGTGGACATTATGGATAAACCATTAAATAAAACCTTCAGTATGCTGAAGGCCTTGCTCAAGAGAGATTGGTTAAAGCTGGTCTTTTGGATAGCCGGTGTGTTGGCTTTTGCAGCATCAGGAGTGGGTAAATTTGAGCTTATCATGCAGACTGACAGTCAAAGAGAAACTATGTTTAATGTTTTTCAAGGACCAGCTATGACGGCATTATTCGGTCCTATGACGGTCACTCAAGGAAAGGATTTTACCGCAGCAGCAGCTTATGGCACGACCATGCCTTTAATTACAGCAATAACATTTGCTGTTGTTTCTGTTATCTACGTTGTCAATCGAACGCGTAAAGAAGAAGAGGATGGAATTGCTGAAGTTTTCCGTTCTTTTCAAGTTGGAAAGCTAGCCAATACTACAGCTGTCGTTATTGAACTCTTTGTTTTACAAATCTTGATTACTGTGGTTTTGGCGATTTCAATTCAGTTGCAAAATATTCCGGGCATGACTTCTTTTAGCGTAAATCTCTTGTTTGCCTCTGCTATAGGTGCTCAAAGTTTAATGTGGGGCTTATTCGCACTTGTTTTTGCGCAAATCTTTTCCGACTCAGGTAGTGCTAAAGGTGCCACTTTTGGCTTCCTTGGCTTGCTCTATCTTATTCGTATGGGAACAGATACACAAAATGTAAATTGTGGCTATTGGAATCCCTTGAGTTGGTCATATCTGACCGACCCTTATGTTAAGAATCATTGGCTTCCCATCTTGTTAGCATTGGGATTAAGCCTTGTCCTTCTCGTTCTAGCTTATTTCCTTGAGATTAGACGAGATGTCAATGCAGGTTATATTCCAGAGATAAACGGTAAGGACCATGCTTCGAAAAGCTTGCTTAGTTTTACAGGACTTACGCTGAGGCAACAACGTACAGCCAGTATCGGATGGATTTTGGGACTTTTTGTTCTAGGTATCACTTATGGATCTATGATTGACCAAATCGGTGGCTTTGTTGAATCTAGTCCAACTATATCCAAACTCTTTAATATTGACCCTCATCTGGCAAATGAAGCCAGCAAGGCAGCAAGTAAAGCGATGATTGAAAGTTTTATGTCGACAATCTTTATGATTTGTGCGGTAATGGTTGCTTGTTTTGCGGTCACTTCCCTCATGCGGCTGGTAACAGAAGAACGAAAAAATCGTCAAGAACAGCTTTATGCTATGCCGATTAGCCGTTATAAAGTTTATGCAACCTATATGATTATCTCTTGGATATTGGGGGCTCTTGCTCAATTTGCAGTTGTACTTGGTATCTATCTGGCTCAAGCTAATAACGCCAATGCATTTAGCTTTGCTAAAGTAGCTGCTGCGGGGATGTCTTGGACAGTTGGAGTTTTCTTTGTTCTGGGCATTTTAGGCTTGCTCATAGCCTTGGTTCCACGTTTGAGTGCTTTGATTTGGGGTTATCTTGGCTTTGCGTTCTTCATGAGTTATATTGGCAACATATTGAATCTCCCGGCTTGGTTAAATAATTTTAATATTTTCCACCATATTTCAAGGCTTCCGGTCGAAACGATGAACTGGGGTAATTTTGTACTCATATTTGCTTTAGCAGTATCTTTTTCTCTACTTGGAATGGTTGCTTATCGCCAGCGTGACTTGATTGGTGATTAAATAAAAAATAGTCCAGATGGACTATTTTTTTAATTGATGATAGCGATTGTACCAAATGTCAACATACTCTTTGGAGAAAGGTCCGCGTTCATTATTTATCCAATCAACAAGAATTTTTACATTTTCTTTCAAAATATGGTCAATTTCAGGAGAGTAGTTCATTTGTCTTCTGTGACGTTCATATTCTTCAACATCCAAGAGTTTTTTCTCGCCATCTTTAAATACTTTTACATCGAGATCGTAGTCGATGTATTTCAGCGCCTCATTGTCTAAAACAAAGGGGCTCGCAAGGTTGCAGTAGTAGCTGACGCCTTCCTCACGAATCATAGCAATGATGTTAAACCAAAACTTTTTGTGGAAATAAACGATTGCAGGTTCACGTGTGACCCAACGACGGTCGTCTGACTCGGTTACAAGTGTGTGGTCATTTACACCAATAATTGAATTTTCATTTGTTTTCAGTATCATCGTATCTCGCCAGGTACGATGTAAACTGCCATCATGTTTATAGCTTTGAATCGTGACAAGGTCGCCTTCTTTCGGAAGATTCAAGGCTTCACCAACTTTCCAAAATTCAAAGTTCTCGCTTATTATTATAGCATAATATTCAAAAAGTTTCTGAACTTAGGTTGGCAGTTCAAAAAAACTTAAGCTACTAAGAAACTCCTTTGACAGATTCTGTTCACGATAATTTTGCCAGCTATCAAGTGATCTAATCGCCTGATATCTTTTACGCAAATGATAGTGTTCTTCGATTTGATATTCAGGATAATCTTGCAGAAAATCGCTAACCATTTGCCACTCGTAAGTGTAACCTAAGGGGCGGGAATGATACATGATTCCATCAATAGATTGAGCAGAAATACGATGATGTGCGTGTCCAAAGACCACGTCCGTAATTTGCGGAAACTGAATAAACAGCTCATGGAAAGCTTGGGAACCAAGATAAGCATTGAAGCGCTCAAATTTTTTATAAGCTGTATTAATGGAAAAAGCTTTGTGTGGAACAAAATGCATGGCAATGATGATACGGCCAGAAAAATCTAGATTTTCCAAGATGCTTTTAAGGCTGTTAAGAGTATGTTGTGTTGTGAGAGCATCGCTATAATCACGATGAATTTTACGATCAAAGTAAAAACTATTCTTAAAGGCTAAAAGTTTTTCCTTCGAGTAATCTTGAGTGAAAGAATAATCATACCAGCCATGAAAACTAATCAAAAGTGTATCACCAAAATACTTAAGTGAAAAATCCTGTGCATTAATTTCTTTTTCGGATAAATGTACCATATCGTGATTGCCAAGATTATGGCTGATATCGAAACACTTTGATAATTGATTAAAAAAAGGTGCCGTAATTTTTTTATAGTCGTTGGACATGTCGCCTGCAAAGTGCAAGTCTGTCACAGATTGCTCTTGTAGCGTATCAATAAAAACTTGAATTTCAGTATCTGTAAATTGATTAACATCCAGATGCAAATCTGAAAGCAGTGCTAATTTTTTCATAGTTAAATTATAACAGAAGCGCAAGTCAAGTTCTAATTGTGTTGACCGAAAAAAGACTACAGGAGTTTTTTATTTATTGATAATTTTGGACTAATTTTTCAATTGCCTCATCCAATAAGGTATAAAATGCTGTGATGTGTGCTCCATCCACAAGGGCGTGGTTAGCAAGAACCGAAAGGGGAAGCAACAGTTCATTATTTTGTTCAAAATACTTTCCCCAGGTGATTCTTGGATTGCTGTCCGCAGGAACTGGTGTTGGATTAATCATAGAAGTGAAAGAGAACCAAGGGAGCGTGGAGATAAATAATTTATTTAAAGTATCCTCTGCTTCCTCATCGATTGAGCGTATGGTTTTAGCTTTTTCTTGCTCTTCCACGGCATAGCTCAAAAATGCAGCAAAATCAGGTGTATAATCAAGATTGCAGTAAGTATAGGTTCCATCATCTAAGGAAACTGTGTGTGAAGTCTGACAGTTATCAAATTCTATAATTTTATCTTCAACGATACGTTGCTTAAATTCTGAAACACCGTTTGCTGCTTGTGACACACAGTAACAGATGGTCAAGAAAAATGGTAACTTATTCTCTTTTATCGTTGCAAGAAGTTGTGTAATATTTACGTTCACGGTCACTCCAACATAAGGTTGAGCGAGACTTTTAAAATATTCAAAATGTGAAAGCCGATTATAGGAAGCCATGTCAAGATATTTAAAATTCATTGTTTCTCCTCAAAAATCACTATTACAAGCGAGTGCTTCCTTAGAGTGTATCATAGATTTCTATAATTTTGAAGGGCTTATCCAGCTGTCAGCTAAATTAAAAGTATTTTTTTATTTTGTGTGGAAGTGACTTGTTCGCGCTTTCTTTTCTTGGGGCTTTGTATTAAAATAGAAACAAGGAGTAAAAAAGTATGAAAAAATTAATAATATTATCTGGTGTTGCACTTATGTCATTGACATTGGTTGCTTGTTCGTCCGAAAAAGCTTCAAAAACAAAGTCTTCAGAAGAAAAAACAGAGGTGACAAGTCAGACATCAACGACCGAAAGTTCAGTGTCTACTGAAAGTACAAAAAGTATAGAAAGTGAAACAAGTAGCCCAGAAGAAGTGCTACCAAGTTCAGAGCCAGAAACCACTACTGAAGTTACTCCGGACTCAAGTACAGAGGCACAAGAAGTTGATTTGGATGAAGTGGCAATTTTAAACAATGATTTCACAACACTGTCCGGCACATGGGGTGCTGGAAATGGCAATATTTTAATAATTAACCCAGACCATAGTGCAACTCTTAATGGAGAGGCACAGACAATTACTGTGGATACTGTAAGTTCAGGGCAAAAAGTACTCAATATTCGAATGGCAACTGGTGTGGCACGTGCTGGAGCAGCAATCGAAACATTAAAGGTTGGAGAAAAAAATCCATATGGCGATCAATCAGATACATCTAAGCCACGTCTGCTTTTAGTGCAAGGTGGGTCAAACAGTCCTGCTGAAGAATATTTCTACAGAAAATAAATTTGTAAGCTTATAAATTATAGCTAACTAGAGTCCGAACGATAATTTTGATATAATAGGGGGGAGATCAAAATAAAGTTTAGAATTTATATAGGTTATAGATGAAGAATACGGTAAAAATACTGCAAGGGATTTCAAGAATTCTCTTACTCGTTGTTGGCTTAGCATTAATCTCAGGCTCTCTCTTTTTTACTGGGGTTCATATGGCTAATAAAAACGTCACAAAAACTGAAACACAAGGTGTGATTGTCCGCGGGGATGAAGCATTAAAAGAGGTGAACTACACTTTTGAAGGTGTCAGTCACCAAGTACGTCCCTTGGATACTTACTTTAGAAACTTGGGCACTGTTGATACAAAAATCAAAATTTACGTGGATAATGAACATCCAGAACGTATCTTTTTGACTTATCGTGGCGATGGCTTGATGCGTACAGCGGGAATCTTAGCAGGTTGGGGCTTATTATTGTTGGTCATTCTCTTGGGGGAAAGACAGCTGATGAGTCGTATGAAAAAGCTTGAGCAACTTGCCGAAGAAGAAGAAAAAGAAACACTTTCTTGATTGTGTTTCTTTTTTATATCAACTCTTGTGCAAAAAAACACAAGCGCATTTCTTAAGAAAAATATAAAGCTATGCTACCATAGAAATATGACTATCTTACACAATAAAATTTCAAATAAAGAATTAAAAGAACGTTTAGAAGCTGAAACAGAGCCTCGTACAACTATTTCTTTTTATAAATATTTTAATATTGCTGACCCACAAGAATTTCGTGATAATCTTTACATGAAATTTGAGGATTTAAAAGTCTTTGGTCGTGTTTATATTGCGAAAGAAGGAATAAATGCACAAATCAGTGTGCCTACTCCTAATTTAGAAAAGTTCAAAACGACCCTTTACCAAACAGCGCCAGAACTGGATGGCCTTCGTCTGAACTATGCGATTAAAGATGATGGAAAATCTTTCTGGGTCTTACGCATGAAAGTCCGTAACAAAATTGTTGCAGATGGTATTGATGATCCAACGTTTGATCCTTCAGATGTTGGGCAGTACTTAAAAGCTGAAGAAGTGAACGAAATGCTCGGTAAAGAAGACACAATCTTTGTTGATATGCGTAACCACTACGAGTACGAAGTGGGACATTTCAAAGATGCCTTAGAGGTACCATCTGCAACTTTCCGTGAGCAGTTACCAATGGCTGCAGATATGCTTAAAGACGACAAAGATAAAAATATTGTCATGTACTGTACAGGTGGAATTCGTTGTGAAAAAGCCAGTGCCTTTATGAAGCATGAAGGTTTTGAAAATGTTTACCATGTGGAAGGCGGAATTATTGAATACGCGCGTAAAGCTAAAGAACAAGACTTACCGATTGAATTTATCGGTAAAAACTTCGTATTTGATAAACGTATGGGAGAACGTATAACAGACGATGTTCTCTCAACATGTCCGCAATGTGGTGAAGCTTGTGATATGCATACAAACTGTAAAAATAAAGCTTGTCATCGTTTATTTATCCAGTGTGAAAATTGTGCAGAGCGCTTTGAAGGTTGTTGTTCACAAAGCTGTGTGGAGGAACTCAGCTTATCTGATGAAGAAATCAATGCTTTAATCGCAGAGCGTGCAGCGGATCCAACATTCTTCACAAAAGGAAGAAGCTAAAAATAAAAAAAGCAATCTTTTAAAAGATTGCTTTTTTTAATTGTTCCTTGAGTTCTGTTTCAAAAGCAAGCACGCGCTCCAAAGATAAAGCAAAATCCGCATCGGCAATATTCATGCGCACGAAAAATTCCCCTGACTGATAACGAATCATAATATTTGGTCGTACCTTTTCATGCAGAGCATCCTGTGTCTGTTCATTACCATAGATATACCAGAAATATTCAAGCGCTTCTTTGTTATGGAAATCATCGTTTACCAGTAAAAGAACAGTTTTAAGTTGGTCAGAAAATTCGAGTTCTTTTGCATAGGTCCCATCTTTATAAAGCGGAAGTCCGTCATACCAAAAGTGGACATTCTGACCAAAGGTTTCTTCAGCAAGCTTATTCATAATCTTTCAAAACCCATTCGTTAATGGCATGCGCGACACCAGATTCAGCATTAGATTTTGTGACATATTTGGCAATTTTTTTCAGCTCTTCTTTACCATTGCCCATGACAACTGGGTTGCCAACAGCTTCCAACATAGAACGGTCATTTTCTTGATCACCAATTGCCATTAACTCGTCCACATCTAGGAAGAGTTTTTTAGCTAAGTGCAATACAGCATTTCCTTTGCTGGCTTTTTTATTCATAAATTCAAGATAAAATGGAGTTGATTTAACCATGTTATAACGCTCGAAAAATTCAAAAGGCAAGTAGGCGATAGCATTGTCTAAAACTTCAGGTTCATCAATCATCATTACTTTTGCAACTTCAAGTGCTGCAATTTCCTCAGGCTGACGGAAATAGAGGGGCATATTAACCAAGGAAGCTTCGTGAATAGTATATTTACCGATGTCACGATTACTTGTGTAGATTCCTTTTTTAGTAATGGCATGCATATGTACACCGATTTTACGAGCTGCAGCATCAATATCAAGAACATCTTCAGCTTCTAAGGTTTCCATAATGAACTCTTCGCCAGTCGCACGTTGCACTAAAGCACCGTTATAAGTGATGACATAATCACTATAATCCGTCAATTCAAGTTCTTCCAGAATATCATGAACACCCATAAGTGGACGACCTGTTGTAATAACAACCTTAACTCCAGCAGCTTTAGCTTCAGCAATTGCCTGCTTAACTTCTGGCGTAATTTTACGTTCCGGGTCCAATAGTGTACCATCGATGTCAATAGCGATAAGTTTAATCATTTTATTTTTTCTCTTTTCTAATTAAAGGTTGGTTTGCATAAAGGTAATGAATTCAGGATTCTCCAACATCACTTTTGGGAAGTAGAAGCGGCTGTTTCCGTGAATGGTGCCCGCTAAACTTGCCACAATAGGAGAGACCTCGGAAAGCTCAATGAGGCTACCATCTTTTTGTAAAATTTCAATCTGTGTTCGTGGTTTATTCGAATTGGGACGATAAAAGTCATAAGGGAGATCGAAATTACTGTTTGTTCCCGTGAAATATTGCGGGTCAAAGCCAGCTTTTTCCACTTGATCACGCAGTTTGTCCAAAAGCGAAGCATCAGAGTTAAAAAGATCCAGTTGTTTTTCTTGTCCTTGATTATACTCTAAGGATTTTAAAAGATGGCGGTTGATATACATCTGAGCAAGCTTAGACAAAATATCATCTTCGTTAGCCATCCATGTTTGAAAATAGGTATTCATTACACCATCATCCAAGGCGAGATAATCATGCAAAGTTTGTTTATTCTCAAAGAAAGGAACTAAACAGGGGCTTGTATGCGCAAAGTAATCGTGATCAAATTGGTATAAATATTTAGCCCGCTTCAGCAAGTTTTGGAGAATGACTTCCATGGAGCGACTTGCCGGATGGAAGTAAACCTGCATGTACATTTGGTAACGACTCACAATGTAATCTTCAACGGCATGCATACCAGAAATTCTGAAGACAATTCCATCTTCATGAGGCGCAATTACACGCAGAATCCGAGTCAAATCAAACTGTCCATAGACTGCACCAGTATAGTAAGCATCCCTTAAGAGGTAATCCATACGATCTGCATCAATTTGACTGGAAATAAGTTGCACCACTTGTGGGTTAGGATAGTCATGGGAAATGACTGAAGCGACCTGCTCAGGAAAGTCAGGACTTACTTTGCGTAAAACCGCATTGATTTCAGTAGCTGGTGAGGTAATTATCTCACGTGTCATGGCTTCGTGATCTGTGCCAAATAGGCCTTCAAACGTATGAGAATAAGCACCATGACCGACATCATGTAATAAAGCTGCACATTGTGTAACTAAATTTTCTTCTGGATTCCAAGTTTCAGGATAACGCTTAGTGAACCATTCAGTGATTGTTTTAGCGATATGATAAACTCCCATACAATGAGAGAAGCGACTATGCTCGGCTCCGTGAAAAGTGTATGAAGAAGTTCCCAGTTGTTTTATACGACGTAAACGCTGGAATTCTGCAGTGTTAATTAAATCATAAATTGTTTCGTTTTCGACATGAATATAATCATGGACGGGGTCACGAAAAACTTTTTCGAGCTGTGCCATACAACCTCCTTTGCATTTTACATGCAATTATCTTGACGTAATTGAACAAGTTGTGGTTTCAAGATAAGTTTTTCGACAAAGAGTCTTCAAGAGAGACTCTAACTTAATGAAAACTCTTGCATTACTGTAATATAATTATAACCGAAATTAACATAAATTGCCATTTTACTAATAAGGCAAGTTATAGTAAAATAACAGTTATGGAAATTACTATTCGGAACCGTATTGTTATTGATGGACAAGAAGAATTTATTTGTGAAACTTTTGAAGGTGATGTTAAAAAGTTAGGGAATAAAATTGCATTATATTATAAGAATGCTGAAGAAGAAAAAGTCTTGATAAAGTTTGATGACAAAGAGTTGAGTATGACACGTTATGCTGATAAACCGGTTGTCATGCGTTTTCACAAAGAACTTCCAACGCATACTCTTTATGAAGGTTTGGGACGTTTGGAGATTTTGACAGATGGTTTTCATATGAATGAAGAGTTAAAACATGTGAAATTGAAATACCGCTTAGCTCAAAATGATATCCCGATCGGGGAGTATCGAATGAGAATTGATTGGAAATTGAGTTAAAGATGAAAAAAATATTACTCCCTGAGGAACTGTACGACCAGCTGGAGTTGTCAGGTGAAAAAGAAATTGAAGTCGTTGAAAATAATAAAAACAGCTTCACCATACGTGCTAAAACCCCCAACAAGAGAGAAGAGGCAGCGCGGGTCTTTCTAATCCCCACAGCGCTTAGCACACTCCTCTTTTTTGTTGCCAGTCAGGTGATGGGGCTGAGTCAGATTAAATTGTCGGGGACAGCCTCGATCTCAACTGGCGTTTTAGTTATTGCTAATACGATCGCTTTAACATCTTTTATCATTGCTTTTATTAAAAAGCGGAAGGAGCTTTATCATACCATGTTACCGCGCGTGTACTGGCGAACTTTTCCCTCTGTTATTCTTTCTGTTTTTATTATCGTCACTTTAGGATTAGTTGCCTTATTTTGGTTCTTGAACCAGCTTTTTTATGGCTTGAGTTTTGATGTTTTTACGTCAATGCTGATTTTTGCTATTTTTTCTGGAATTTTAAATTACCTGTTAATTTTTGCTGTAGACACATTCTCCATCCAAATGATGATTAATATGCTTATTATGGTTTCTGTTGGTGGACTTGTCGCAAGTATGGCCGCCAACAATAACCAATACTGGTGGCAAAAGAACTTCAGCCTGCTAGGAACGAGTGAATCCAACACAAGCTTGCAGTTTAATATGACTTTGGTTGTTTCGGCTGCCTTGATGATTGCTTTATTTGATTATATATTCGTCTCGATTCGTGAAAAATTAGGGCATCGTATACGATTTATGATATTGCAAATCTTATTAACTTTATGTGCCATCTCTATCGCTTTGGTTGGCCTGATTCCTAATAATGGTGATGGTTTGGCGCACATTATGCACGATGTGGCGGCTCAGCTCATTGTTTTGTTTATGAGTTTATCAATCTTAGGAATTCGCTGGTTTTTACCTGACTTAGATAAAAACATGTACCGCATTTCTTATGGTTTAGCAGGTTTGATAGTTTTTGGTTACTTCTTATGGCATCCGCTCTATTATCTGAACTTAACTGCCTTTGAAATTCTTTCCTTTAGCTTATCTTTTGCATGGATCATGCTCTTGATTAATACATTAGTGAGGATATTGTTTAATCCACGTGTCGTTTATCAAGTTGATATCGTAAAAGACGTAGAAAAAATCACAGAAAAATAAGCTGTGGTTTTTTCATATACCAAAAGCAGAGCAGCTTTTTTTTACCTTAAGTAAAAGCTATGGTAAAATAAAGACGATAGGGAGGTCAAAATGAAAGAAGTAAAAGTATTTTATAATGAAAAATCAGGAAAAAATGACGAAAACGAAGTATTAAATACAATTAAAATTTTTTTTGGAAAAGAAGAAAACAAAGCCTCTCATGTGGAATATATCAATCCAGATAGCCCAGAAGATGCAGTACGTTTAGCAAAAAAAGCAAGTCAAGAAAACACAGATCTTGTAGTGGCACTTGGTGGAGATGGAACGATTAATAAAGTATGTGGAGGCGTATTTGAGGGAGGAAGCAAATCTATCTTAGGTATCGTTCCCAATGGTACAGTCAATAACTTGTCAAAATCACTCCATATTCCTCAGAATATAGAAGCTGCCTTGCAAAATCTCAATGAGGGGAAGTTGCAAAAATTTGATATTGCTAAAGTTAACGATGATTATATGATTTCCAGCCTAACCTTGGGAATATTGGCAGATATCGCTCAAAATGTGAGCAGCTCAGAAAAGAAAAAATTTGGACCCTTTGCTTACTTGAAGGATGCCTACAAAGTTATTCGCCATAATAAAAGCTACCGTATCGAGCTCAAATATAATGGCAAAACAAAAGCCTTAAAAACGAAATTATTATTAATTACGATGACCGATACGATTGGCGGAAGACAGGCTTTATCTCTTGATGCTAAGGTAGACGATGGTCTTATCCGAGTGTATTCGTTGAAGGAGATTAATTTACTCAAAATTTTATTCCATCTTAATAAGCTACGCAAGGGCCAACTCGAAGATTTTATGGAAATTACTTATTTTGACACAGATCACTTAGAAATAAGTGCCCAATCTAATAAAAAACAAGATATTCCTTATTCAAGAATTGACGGAGATAAAAGCTTGCCACTTCCACTAGACATAACGGTATACCGCAAAGGTTTGACTACGGTGGTTCCTAAATAAGAACTTATCTTATATTATCCATAAAAGCACCTGATGAATGCAAACTTAACTGTAAATGACAAATTGAAGTAAAAAAACCTTGCATTCCACTTGAATTGAAGAATATTTTCTGTTATACTTATATAGTTGTCTTTGTGGTCTCCCATAAAGTACAACCGCACGAGGTACCGTTTAAGTAGCATTAGCTCACGGTCCAAGGCGAGTCTTACAGTCGTTTTACGGCACAAAATCTAACAAGGAGGAATCACAATGTCAAACTACGCAATCATCAAAACTGGTGGTAAACAAGTCAAAGTTGAAGAAGGACAAGTTATCTACGTTGAAAAACTTAACGTTGAAGCTGGTCAAACTGTAACTTTTGATGAAGTTGTTCTTGTCGGCGGTGCTACTACTAAAGTTGGTGCTCCACTCGTTTCAGGTGCAACAGTTGTCGGTGAAGTTGAAAAACATGGTAAACAAAAGAAAGTTGTTACTTTCCAATATAAACCTAAAAAACACTCACACCGTAAACAAGGTCACCGTCAACCTTACACTAAGGTTGTTATCAAATCAATCAACGCTTAAGGCATGATTGAAGCGGTTATCAGGACAAAGCGAGATAAAATAGTTTCCTATGAAATCTCTGGACATGCTGAATCAGGTGAATATGGTCACGATGTGGTCTGTGCAGCTGTGAGTGTGTTGTCAATTACAACAGCAAATAATCTCTATGAAATGGCAAAGATTAAACCTATTGCCAATATGGAAGATGGTTATCTTTATGTTGAAATACCTTTGAGTACTCCTGAAAGACAAGGCGAATTGGCTCAAACACTTCTCCAAGCGTTTGAAAATGCTATGCGAGAAGTATCAAATAATTACAGCCAATACATTACACTTAAAATTGAAAATGGAGGGCAATATAATGCTTGAACTTAATCTGCAACTCTTCGCCCACAAAAAAGGTGGGGGTTCTACTTCCAATGGTCGTGACTCACAAGCTAAACGTCTTGGTGCTAAAGCATCTGACGGTGAACTTGTAAGCGGCGGTTCAATCCTTTTCCGTCAACGTGGTACACATATCCATCCAGGTGCTAACGTTGGTCGTGGTGGCGATGACACTCTCTTCGCTAAAATCGAAGGACACGTTAAATTTGAAATGAAACGTGGTAAAAAACACGTTTCAGTTTACCCAGCAGTAGCTAAATAATGGTAAACGAGTCTCTCTTCGGAGAGGCTTTTTTTATAAATATAAAAGAAAAGACAATGAGGAAAGCCCACTCTTGAGGGACAGATTCATGTCTTTTCTTTACATAAATACTTGAGTTTCCTGGATTAATTTTTGTGCTTCCCTAAAATTTAGGACATCATCAAAACCATATTTTGAAAGAAAATAGACTTGGTCGCAATATTTTTCCACCTCTTCTAAGATGTGGGAAGTAAGCAGAATGATTTTTGTTTTGGAAAGCTCTTTTAAGATTTGGAAGGCTTTGGCACGCATCGCATTGTCAAGCCCATTCATCAGCTCATCGACAATGATAAGGTCTGCTTCAAGGCTTACAGTGTAAATGAAAGCCAGTATTTCTTTCATTCCGAGAGAATATTTTTTGATTGGTCTTTTAAAGAAACGTGAAGCAGAAAATAAGGGCATGTATTTTTCTGCGCTTTTTAGCTCTGTCTTTGTCAAAACCTTAATATAATCGATTGCTCTAAGATTAGGCTCAAAAATATCAAGTGTCGCAACATATGAAACTCTACCTTGATGCCAGCCATCAGAAATCTGAATATCTCCCTCGTAGTTCATTTCCTTATTAATTGCCGTGAAAAGGGTAGATTTTCCTGTGCCATTTCGACCGATAATACCATAAAGACCTGGTTTATCAAGTGTGAGACATATGTTACTCAGCGTACAGGTTGTTAGATTATTTATTATAAGTTTTATAAGTTACTAGGCCTTTCTATAGATGTACTTTGTGAATAAGATATGGCTGATACCATAGAAAAGAATACTGCAAGAGAGGAGTACAATAGCACCAATCCAGAGGGATTCTCTCTCAAAGAGAAAGTTCCCAGAAGTTGACCAAGAATTTTCACCGCTGGAAAACTGCAAGACAGTATTAATGTTTAAGTAGGTTAAAGGGATCCATTTAACGATTGTTTTCATCGCTTCATGCGTATGGATAACAGAATAAGTGACCAGCAGTAAAGCGATAATCGCTGAAGGAATATAAGCTTTTCTGATAAACTGTGAGAGGAGCTGTCCTAAACTTGTAATAAATAGGATGGCCAGAAGCAGATAGAGCAGGCGCCAGAGCAACTCCTCGCCCTGAAATACATCATAAATCGCCCCAACGACAAAGTTAGGAAAGTTCCAAGAGCCCATGCCAAACTGGAGTCCAGCGATGAGCGCAAAAACCAGCAAGGCAGAAAGAATAAGTAGGAGTACAAAGCCAGCAGGGATAAATAGATGTTGGAAATGAAGCATTTTTTTATCCTTTTTCATCAAATGGTAATAGCGCAAACCGTTTGGCATCTCCATTGCCAAGGTATCTCCACAGATAAAAGTCAGCAGGATTAGACCATAAAGTCCACCTAAGCCAATCAAAATATAGAGGGCGGCGCCGATGCTGGATGGGTTTACCCCTGGAGCTTGAGTAAAGTCTTGCCCACTGTCTAGGACTTGGTGGTACCATTTGGAAGTTGCCTTGAAATACTCATATCCCCCACCAAAAGGAACCTCTTCACCATTTTTTTGTGCTTCCTCTAACTTTTTAATTCTTTGTTCATTATAAAGGTTATCTAAACGCCAGAATTCATTGTAATTATTTACTTCTAATGCTTGAAGTTTTGCCTTATCTAATTTTAACTCATCATTGAGTTCTCTTAAGAGTTCTTCAGCGTTTTCTGGAGGATCTCCAGATTCAATAAAACTTTTGAGTTCCCTGATACTTTTTTCGCTGGCTTTGATATTTTCCTGTGTTGTATCTTCCAATCCTAAACCATTAGGGGGATGAGTTCCTACAGTTTTAAAAGCAACAAACTGAAAGATTAGGCCGATGAACAGTAAGGAAATCAGGACTTTATTTTTATTACTGCTTACAAATTTTTTTAGTATAAACATATTTTTTCCTCATGAAAAGAACGAAGGGAAACATATGCTATTTTCCCTCTCACCATTTTTTCATTTGCTTAGTAAGTATGATAAATGTAGTCTTGATAGTAACGCGTTCTGTTTCTGTTAAGATAGAGAGGTGTTACTCTGACTCTATAGCCATTTCTGACCCTTAATTCACGGTAATGTGTCTGTAGAAGACTTCCTCTGACATTGTATACTCTTTGTCGAACAACAGTTCCTACCCAGACTCGAGGTGCAGACCTTTGAATGTCATTCGCTTGTACTAAAGCAGGACCTGACGTGAGTGCAAGAGCTGTGAGAGCAGTAATAAGCAGTTTTTTTAGTTTTTTTGTTTGACATGTAATTTACTCCTTTTTCTATAAATATTGATGTTATATTGAGTGCTTCCTTTCAATGCCTAACATCTTTTTTGCCTTACACTATATAAGACGTAAATACATCTTACTTTTCACTAAAAATATACCTTGTAGAATATAAAACAAAAATATCTTATTATTCTAAAAAGACAGTGTTATTTTCCCTTTTCGTAAGTTAAGCGCTTTATTTATGGTATATTTACTCTATAATTTTGAGTTGCATTGAAGGAGAAAAGAATGGAAATTGGTGTAGTAAAAGACTTGAAACAAGGGGAAGCACGAGTCGGAATGACGCCGGAAAATGTAAAAATTTTGGTAGAGGCCGGGCATACGCTATATGTCGAAAATAATGCAGGTTTTGGTGCTGGTTTTCCAAATGAGCAGTATATCGCAGCGGGAGCCAAGATAGTGGAACGTGAAGAAGCATGGGAAGCAGAAATGATGGTTCGCGTAAAAGAGCCCTTAGAGGAAGAATATCAATACCTTAAAGAGGGACAAATAATCTGGGGATTTTTACATTTACCTGCAAATAAAGCTTGTGTTGAAAAAATGATAGAAATGAAGGTGACTGCTTTTTCGGCTGAAAATATCGCTACAGAGGGAACTTTTCCATTACTCAAACCCTTGAGTGCAATTGCGGGACGACGTGCCGTTAATATTGGACAATATTATCTGGAAAAACAACACGGGGGACAAGGAATTCTACTTCCAGGCATTCCCGAAAGTGGTATCGAGGCAGGACATATCGTTATATTTGGTGGTGGTACTGCAGCTGAAAATGCAGCAGATATTGCTTTGAGTATTGGTTGTTCCGTCCTTATTTTAGAGCTGAGTGATACACGTATTCAAGAGCTGGAAACGCGTTACGCTGGTAAAAAGCTGCAGGTCGTCAAGTCAACAACCGAAGCACTTGAAGAGCACATAAAAAAAGCAGACGTTTTTATTTCAACAATTCTGATTCCTGGGGCTAAACCACCAAAGCTTGTGAAAGAGTATATGGTCAAATCAATGAAACCAGGTGCTGTGATTGTTGATATCGCTATTGATCAAGGAGGGACGGTTGAAACTATTGATCACGCAACGAATCATGCAGAACCGGTATTTACAAGACACAATGTCATTCATTATGCAGTGCCAAATATGCCAGGGGCAACACCTCGGACTTCAACTCTGGTAATGTCTAAAGGGAATATAGAATACTTGAAGCAGATTGCCGACAATGGTTTAGAAGAAGCACTTAATCTTAGTGAATCCCTTCGCTCTGGTATGAGTATCTATAAAGGAAAAATAGTGTCGCCTGCGTTGGCTGATTCGATTGGTCTTCCTTATACAAAAATTAAGTAAAGATTATTGGGGCTTCCCAATGATCTTTTTGCTTGCATGAAAGGTATGGAAGCGTATAAACCTTGAAATATGGTATAATGAGACAAAGATTATAAATAAAAGAACAGGAAGGTATTTGTTTGGCTAGACATTCCGTAGAATTTAAGTTGGAAAATCCAGAAGATGCAGTTTTACTTTTTGGTTCACAGGATAAAAATGCACAGTTGATTGAATCTCAACTTGCTGTTGATATAAACTATCGCGGAGAGCGCGTACAGATTTTTGCTGATAATGAAGTAGCGCCTGAGCAAGCACGTAAAGTTTTACAGGCTCTTTTAGTTTTGATTTCTCGTGGTTTACCTGTCCATAGCTCTGATGCGATGATTGCAGTTAAAATGGTGCTTGAAGATAATATCGAAAATTTCATTACACTTTATGAAATCGAGCTTACTAAAGATGCTGTTGGTACACCAATTCGGTTAAAAAATGTGGGGCAAAAGCTCTATGTAGACAGTGTGAAGCAGCATGATGTCGTCTTCGGCATTGGTCCTGCGGGGACCGGGAAAACCTTTTTGGCTGTCGTTATGGCAGTCCAAGCATTGCGTAATGGTCAGGTGAAACGCATTATTTTGACACGTCCGGCTGTAGAGGCTGGTGAAAATCTGGGGTTCTTACCGGGAGATTTGCAAGAAAAAGTAGATCCTTATCTGCGCCCTGTTTATGATGCACTCTTCCAGATTTTAGGAAAAAATGCAACGGAACGTATGATGGAGCGTGGGATCATTGAAATTGCACCTTTAGCTTACATGCGTGGACGTACTTTAGATGATGCCTTTGTTATCTTGGATGAAGCGCAAAACACAACAACGATGCAAATGAAAATGTTCCTGACACGTTTGGGCTTCAACTCAAAAATGATTGTCAATGGTGATATTTCACAGATTGATTTGCCGGCTAAGGCTAAATCTGGTTTGATTGACGCAAAAGAAAAACTTTCTGGTTTAAATAGTATTGATTTTGTCTACTTTACAGCTAAGGACGTCGTTCGTCATCCTGTTGTAGCTCAAATTATTAATGCTTACGAGAAAAAAGGAGAGTAAGATGTCTGAAGGTTATGTTCTCGACTTACGTAAAATATTAGGCCCGCGCCCACTTGTTGTTGCATGTGCTAGCATAATTATCTATAATGAAGATGGAATCTTGCTTCAGAAACGTAAGGATACAGGGTGTTGGTCTTATCATGGGGGTTCAATCGAACCTGGAGAAACAGCAGAAGAAGCTGCGAGCAGAGAGCTTTTTGAAGAGATAGGTTTGACTGTAGGAAACATGGAGCTATTTACCGTATGTTCTGGAGAGGAATAGCATTTTTGCTATCCAAATGGTGATGAAGTTCATATTGTAGATACTGTTTATGTCAGCAAGGATTTTTCAGGTCAAATAGTTTTTGAAGAAAGCGAAGTTCTGGATGCACAATGGTTTGCATTTGACCAATTGCCAGAAAATATTATGCCTTCAACAAGAACACCGCTCTTAGATTTTGCGAAAAAAATGAGAGAGAACATCGAAAATATATAAGGGAAAAGAATGTATATAGAATTAGTTGATGAAACAGGAAAAGTTTCAAAAGAAATTATTGAGCAAACTGAAAAGTTATTAAGCTTTGCTGCAGATTATATAAAGCTTGCCGACTCAAAAGAAATGTCTGTTACTTTCGTTGATAATGCGCGGTCACAAGAAATTAATCTGGAATATAGAGAGAAAGATGCACCGACGGATGTTATTTCGCTTGAATATAAGCCTGATGAAGATGAGTTTTTCTTTGATGAAGATATGGATATTCCAGAAGAGTTGATGGATGAGCTTGATCCTTTTATTGGTGAGCTCTTTATCTCAATCGATAAAGCTGCCGAGCAAGCAGAAGATTATGGGCATTCCCTTGAACGTGAATATGGCTGGTTAGCTGTTCATGGCTTCTTACACATTAATGGTTACGATCATTATTCTCCAGAAGAAGAAGCAGAAATGTTCGGACTTCAGGAGGAGATTTTGACTGCTTATGGACTTAAAAGATAACGAAAAAGATGTAAAAATTTTTAATAAGGAAGACTTTGCGGACGGTGAAGTCCCAGAGAATACCCAGCGCAAACGTTGGAAAAATACGAATGTTATTTCCAGCATGGAGTTCGCAATTACGGGTATCTGGACAGCTTTTAAAGAAGAAAGAAATATGCGCAAGCATACACTTTCTGGTGTGTTGGCTTTGATCCTAGGTGTTGTTTTGCAAATTCAAGAATTTGAGTGGCTTTTCCTTTTTCTTGCCATCTTTTTAGTCTTTATGGCAGAGCTCTTCAATTCGGCTATTGAGAATGTGGTTGATTTGGCTGCTGATTACCAGTTTCATTTGCGCGCCAAAAGAGCCAAAGATATGGCTGCAGGAGCTGTTTTAGTCATTTCTGGTTTTGCCGTGATTGTTGCTGCGTTTATCTTCTTACCTAAAATTTGGCACCTTTTCTTTTAAACTCAACGGCATAAGGAAAAGGTTTTGATTTCCTGAGCCCCTCCTTGTTTTAAGACAGCTATAGCATGTTGGAGCGTCCGACCGGTAGTATAGACGTCATCCACCAGTAAAATTTTATCTGGTACTTTTACCTTTGCTTTTAAAGTAAAGGTATTTTTGTTTTTAAGACGTTCATTTCTGGTGCGTGTATTTTGTGCAGGACCCTCTTCTTTTTCCAAAAGAGAAGAGAAGGGGAGGGAGTGTAGAAGCGCAATAACTTGATTGAAGCCCCTCTCCTGAAAACGTTGCTTACTCACAGGAATTGGAACAATTGTATAGCCTCTTTCTGTTTTAAAATATTTGTTAAAAACATGATGTAGGCGATAATCTCCCAAAAATTTGTAACGACTAAAGAATTCTTCCATGGCTGTATTATAGGTAAAGACAGCTTGATGATTTACAATAATGCCTTCCTTTTCCCAAATCTTGCAGTCAGAGCAGACGCCCTTTATGTCTGGCTTGTAACAGCGGCTACAATAAGGTGGAGTAATCAGTTGAAACTTATTGTGACAGGTTGTACAAAGTCCGGGAGAAGAGTCTTTTAAGAGAAAAAGTTGATGGAAAGTGGGTTCAATAGTGTATTCAGTATGACAAAGCAAACAAATCATTGGAAACCTCCTGCCTTATTCATATTTCTGATATTTTTATAAGCTTCCAACATTGCTGTTGTTTTTCCTAAATGAAAGAAAAACACTTTGCCGTCAGGTCTTTCGGTACTTCGACCTACTCGTCCAGCAATTTGGATGAGGCTTGATCTTGTGAAATTATGGTGATGACTTTGAAATACAAAAACGTCAACCTTAGGAAAAGTTACACCACGTTCTAAAATAGTCGTTGAGACAAGGATAGAAATATTGCCCTGGCGAAAACGTTCCACAGCCTCTAAGCGTTCAAGACTCGTTGAAGCAACAAAGGCAATTTCTTCATGAGGAAAACTACTCTGTAAGTCTTGGTTCAGTTTTTCTCCCAGTCTTATTTCAGGGACAAAGATAAGTAATGGGAAACCAGATTCGCGTTGTTTTTTGACCATTTTATAAAACTTGCTCTGCCAAAAAAATTGTGGGAGTACCAATGGAAAACCATGAAAACGTCGGGGAAGTTGTAACTTTTCGATTTGCCCCAACTTGACTTGTTTTTCCAAATTATTGGTGGTTGTTGCAGTAAGATAAATCAAGCTTGAAGAAGGTTTACGAGCTTGAGTCAGTGCAAAAGAGAGCATGTCATTATCTGGAAATGGAAAAGCATCAACCTCATCAAGAATGACTAAGTCAAAGGCATGACGAAAACGCATAAGCTGATGTGTCGTCGCAATTACGAGTGGCGAGCGGCTGTATTTCTCACTTTTTCCGTGTAAAAGCGAGATGGGACAAGAAAAATCTCGCTTTAAGCGATAGTAGAGTTCTAGACAGACATCAATACGAGGACTAGTTAAACCTACAGCTTTTCCTTTTTTAAGGGTGTTATCAATCATCTGATAAATCATTTCAGTTTTTCCTGCACCCGTGACAGCCTGCACCAGCACCGTTTTTTGTTGCTGATGTAATTTGACTAGAGTATCAGATATATATTGCTGAGGGGCTGTGAGTTTTCCCTGCCAGTTTAGAAAAGAAGCTGCTAAAAAATCCTCCTGAGGAAGATGATAAAGTTTTTCATCCGAGCGAACACGTCCCATCTGAATACAATGGGGACAATAATAAGCACCAACGGGGAGTAGGACCTCTTTTTTCTTACTTTTTTTGCCACAGCGATTGCACATAATCACTGTTCTTGAAATATCGTGCATACTATCAAAAAGTGTTGCTTTGTCTGGGATTTTCGACAATTCTTTTTGTAAAAGGAGTCTACCATATAATTCATTCATACCTTTAAGACGAAAAAAGTCGCATGTTTTCACTATTTTTGATAAAATTTATTTATGACAATTACCATAAAAGAGGATTTCATTGCAGAAGAAGAAATCAAAAAATCGCGCTTCATTTGCCATTTGAAGCGCGTTTATACTGAGGAAGAAGCACGAGCTTTTATTTCTGAAATAAAAAAAGAGCATCATAAGGCGAATCATAATTGTTCCGCCTTTACTTTAGGCGACCGTCAGGAGATTCAGCGTTCAAGTGATGACGGGGAACCTTCTGGTACAGCTGGTGTACCTATGTTGGAAATTCTTAAGAAAAGAGAAATTACCAACGTTTGCGCAGTTGTGACTCGATATTTTGGAGGAATTAAACTCGGTGCTGGTGGTTTAATCCGTGCATATGCGGGGAGTGTTGGCCATGCTCTAGATCAGGTTGGTTTGGTCAAATTTGTCACACAGGAGCAATTAATCTTGACTCTTGATTACGGGAATTATGACGGGCTACAGCGCTTTTTAAGTTCCCAAGGCTTAGTCATCTCAGAGAGTGAATTTCTCTCCGATGTTACGGTCAAGCTCTTTGTTGACTTGGATAAGACAGAGCAACTTTTGGCCGATTTGGTTGAACAGTTCAGTGGAAAAATTTCCGCGGCAAAAGGGGACAAGCAACTGGTGGAAGTTGATATTTAGAAAAAGGGATTTATGAAAATTTTTAGAAGCTCGTTTATTGTTAGTATTATTGCGTTAATTATCGCTTACCTCTACGCCGGATGGGATGGCTTAATGATTACAGCTATCCTAGCAGTGTTGGAAATTTCACTTTCCATGGATAATGCCATTGTTAATGCACGTATTTTGGAGCGTATGAGCCATTCTTGGCGTAAAATATTTTTGACGGTGGGGATTTTAATTGCTGTTGTAGGGATGCGCCTGGTCTTTCCGCTTTTAATTGTTGGTGTCTCCGCAAAACTGGATCCGATAAGTGCCATGCGCTTAGCTTTAGAAAAAGGTGATCCCAGTGTTCCAGGGACCTACGGTTATATTTTACACCATGCGCATCCTTCAATCGCTGCATTTGGTGGAATGTTTCTTTTGATGCTTGCACTTGGTTTTTTCTTTGATCAAAGAGCACATACATGGCTAAAATTGCCCGAAAAAGTCTTGCAACAGGTTGGACATTTTCCTGCAGCAAATGCGATAATTTCAATGCTTGTTCTTTTATTGACTGCTGAATTTATCGCGGCTGATGCACACACTGTTCTATTCTCCGGTGTTTTGGGGATTGTAACTTATATGTTGGTGAATGGCTTTGGCGATATGATGACCGAGCACATGCCTACCGAAACAGCAGGTCAGACGACTTACGCTGTGGGAAGAGCAGCTTTCTCGCTCTTCCTTTACCTGGAAGTTATTGATGCTTCCTTTAGTTTTGATGGTGTTATTGGTGCCTTCGCCATTACCTCAGACCCTATTATTATCCTACTTGGGCTAGGTGTTATCGGGGCAATGTTTGTCCGATCACTGACCCTTTACTTGGTAGAAAAAGGAACACTGAATGAGCTTGTTTATTTAGAACACGGTGCGCATTGGGCGATTCTTACCTTAGCCATTCTGATTTTGGCAAGTATCCATTGGGAAATTGGTGAGGCAGTGACAGGTCTACTTGGCGGGATTATTATCGTGTTATCCTTTATCTCAAGCATTATTTACAATCGAACACATTAAAAAACAAAAAAGTTGCACCTCTTGTGCAGCTTTTTTAATGTTGTAGGGTATTTTCTTGAATGAATTGGAGTGTTTGCTCGTAGCAGAGCTGTGCTTCTTTCGTACGGTAATCAAATTGATACTCATGTCCAATTTTTTTACTGGAATCACTAAAGAAAAGCTCGGATACAGGAACGTTTAGCTCCTTTAAACGCTTTGCCAAAGCTTCACCTTCTGGAGCGAAACTAAGAGTATTTCCATCCGTAATATAAGTGGGCGGATATTTTTCTGTTACGGCTGGAACCACACTTGCTTGTTTTAGATGTGTATTGGTTTTCCAATCTGTTGTACCTAAGAGTGACCAAGCTACAGTTTTGGTGAAAGCTTTAAGCAATAAATTATTTGACTTATCATGTGCCTTTTCTTGCAAGTTTACAGGGCCACAATAAGAGATGACTCCTTTTAAATTTTGCTGAGAGAGGAGGGGTTTGAAGTTTAATGCATTTGCATAAACTTTATTGGTTTGGATGGCCGCATATTGGGCCGCAATCTGGGCACCAGCGCTATCTCCTCCAAGAATAATTTTATTGAAATCAAGTGAAGGGTATTCGGCTTGATGATCGAGCAAGTCTTCTACTAGTTCGTTTATTTGCTGAATTTGGCTGGGATATTGTGCATCAGGTGCAAGTGCATAATTAGGACAGATAACAGCAACTTGAGCATCATGCGCAATCCTAGTGGCAAATTCTTTAACATCGGTTTTATTTCCTCCGACATAAGCACCACCATGAACCCAGATAATTACAGGAATAGGGCCTTTGGCATTTTGAGGCATGTAAATGTCAAAGGTATTTCTTTTTTTGTCTGAATTATAGCTGATGTCACTTTTCAAAAGGACTTTTTTCTTCGTGGACTCATAGGTATTTTGATCTGTTATCTTTCCGCCACTTTTAGCAAAAAGACGATTAATCACAAAAGCCCCGGGGCGTGGGGAGAGATTAAACACCAGCAACACTCCTAAAATTAATACCACAAGAAAGCCTAACAATAAACTTATAACCTTAAATAATTTTTTCATGATGAACTTATTATATCAAATTATTTCATGTTGCAAATGATTTTTGAAAAAGGGTTCAGCAAGCTGAATCTCTCTTTAGCCCCTTCAAATCGGAAACACTAAAAACTTTAAGTCTGGCCTTGACATTTTCAGCAAAAAGGACTACAATTTTAAGGTAAAGCAAGCGACTCGGGACAGTGAAAGCCGAGATTTAAAATGGCCCAAAATCATCGCAATACGAATGAAGTAAAAAATAAAGGTGGAACCGTGCATAGCACCCTTTGTCTTAGGACAGGTGTATTGCGCGGTTTTTATATTATTTTAAGGAGTAGAACATTATGATGAATCCAGCAGAAATATTGGCTGCAACTATTCACCATGGACAAGAAAAGGTCAAACGACCGATGTTAGAAAAAGCTGTACTTGGCTTTATTGGAGGCGCGTTAATCTCTTTAGGTTATCTGCTTTATATCCGCGTCATATCAAGTGTCGTCGATGATTTTGGAAGTTTGGCAAGTTTCATCGGTGCAGCAGTGTTTCCTATTGGTTTGATTGTTATTTTAATGGGCGGTGGCGAGCTCATCACATCAAATATGACGGCTGTTTCTGTATCTTTCTTTGCAAAGAAAGTAAAGTTTTCAGATTTGCTCAAAAACTGGATTGTCATCACGATTTTTAATCTTCTGGGTGCCTTCTTTGTGGCTTTCTTTTTTGCACACATTGTTGGGTTGACAAGTACAGGTGTGTATCGTGAGGAATTAATCACCGTTGCGCACTCGAAAATAAATGCAACCTGGCTTCAGACTTTGGTTTCTGGAGTAGGGTGTAACTGGTTTGTAGGCCTTGCGATGTGGCTTTCTTACGGAGCCAAAGATGCAGCAGGAAAAGTAATGGTAATCTGGTTCCCGACAATGGCTTTTGTTGCAATTGGTTTCCAGCACAGTGTGGCAAATGCTTTTGCCATCCCCGCTGCAATCTTTGAAGGTGGCGCAACATGGATGGAATTCATCCGCAATTTCAGTCTTGTCTATGCTGGAAACATCATCGGTGGTGTGATTTTCGTTGCTGGTTTCTACTTCCTTGGATATAAACGCCAAATGAATGAACTTAATAAATAATAAGGAGAATTAAATGTCAAATAATAAATTATCATTTCAAGATATGATTCTGACTTTGCAGGCTTTTTGGTCTAAGCAAGGTGCAAACTTGATGCAAGCCTACGATAACGAAGTTGGTGCAGGAACGATGAGTCCTTATACTTTCTTGCGTTCAAATGGACCGGAACCTTGGTCAGCGGCATATGTTCAACCTTCACGTCGTCCTGCAGATGGACGTTATGGTGAAAACCCTAACCGCCTTTTCCAACACCACCAATTTCAAGTGGTGATGAAACCTTCACCCAAAAACATCCAAGAACTTTACTTGGAAAGTTTAGCTGCCTTGGGTATTGATGCTTTGGAGCATGATATTCGTTTTGTTGAAGATAACTGGGAAAATCCATCAATGGGTTGTGCCGGTATTGGTTGGGAAGTTTGGATTGATGGACAAGAGTGTACACAGTTTACTTATTTCCAACAAGTGGGCGGTATTGAAGTGGATTCTGTAACTTCTGAAATTACCTATGGTCTAGAACGCTTAGCAACAGCTATTCAAGAAGTTGACAGTGTCTACGATCTTGAATGGGGAAATGGCGTACTCTATGGTGATATTTTCAAAGAACCAGAATATGAACACTCAAAATTTGCTTTTGAAGAGTCTGATCAAGATATGCTTTTAGACTTGTTTAACAAGTACGAATCAGAAGCACTTAAATTACTGGACTTAGGTTTGGTTCACCCTGCTTATGACTTTATCTTGAAGAGCTCTCATACCTTTAACCTTTTGGATGCACGTGGCGCAGTTTCGGTAACTGAACGTGCTGGGTACCTGCACCGCGTACGTACAATGGCGCGTAAAGTTGCCAAAACATTTATTGAAGAACGTGCTAAACTTGGTTTCCCACTTTTAAAAGATGAAGACTTACGTGAGAAATATCTGGGAGAAAAAGGGAAATATACAAAAGTTCTGGCACAATTGGCAGAAGAACAGGAGGCAAAATAATGGCAAACTATTTACTCGAAATTGGCTTGGAAGAAATGCCAGCCCACTTGGTAACACCTGCAATCAATCAATTGGCAGAACGTCTTTCGGACTTTTTGAATGAAAATCGTTTAGAATTTGATGCTATCCGCAAATTTTCAACACCACGTCGTTTGGCTGTTTTGGTGGAAGGACTTGCTGAAAATTCCGAAGCAATGGACGAAGAAGTCAAAGGTCCATCTGCTAAAATTGCTAAAGATGCTGAAGGAAACTGGTCAAAAGCCATTCAAGGTTTCTCTCGTGGACAAGGCGTAACACCTGACGAATTGGTCCTCAAGGGCGATTACTATTTCGCAAACAAACATATTGCGGGCGTAGCTGCACAAGAAATATTGACAAAAGTTGGCGATGAAGTCATTTCTAAAATGCAGTTCAAAACTTACATGAAATGGGGAAATAATAGCTTCCTCTTCGTGCGTCCAATCCAATGGATGATTTCTTTACTAGATGCCGAAGTGGTTCCCTTTGACATTCTTGATGTGACTGCAGGAAATAGAACACGTGGACACCGCTTCCTTTCAAACCAAGAGTTTACACTTGAACATGCGACAGATTATGCCAAAGTTTTGACTGATAATTTTGTTATGGTTGATGCTGGAGCACGTAAAGCTGAAATTAGCCAACAAATCAAAAAAATTGCAGCTGAACATGGTTGGAAAGTTGAACTTTCAGACGAAAGACACGTTGAACTTCTTGAAGAAGTCAATAACCTAGTCGAGTACCCAACTGCTTTTGTCGGTAGCTTTAATGAAAAGTATTTGTCAGTTCCGGAAGAAGTTCTGGTTACTTCAATGCGTGATAACCAACGTTATTTTGAAGTTTATACTGCAGAAGGTAAGCTCGCACCGCACTTTATCTCCGTGCGTAATGGTAATGCTGAAGGTATGAAAAACGTCATCTTAGGCAATGAAAAAGTTCTGGTTGCCCGTTTGGAAGATGCTGAGTTCTTCTGGAAAGAAGATCAAAAGTTAAAAATTGCAGATCTTGTGAAGAAACTTGAAAATGTAACTTTCCATGCAAAAATCGGTTCAATCACAGAACATATGGCTCGTACAAAAGCTATTGCAGCACATCTGGCAGATATTGCCAAGCTGACAGAAACTGAAAAGACGGATGTGGCGCGTGCAGCAGATATTTACAAATTTGACCTTTTGACAGGTATGGTTGGTGAATTTGATGAACTTCAAGGCGTTATGGGTGAAAAATATGCTCTTCTTGCAGGAGAGAATGGCAACGTAGCAGCAGCAGTTCGTGAGCATTATATGCCGGTATCTGCTGAAGGAGATTTGCCGGAAACTGCTGTCGGAAGTGTTTTGGCTGCTGCAGATAAAATCGACAGCATTCTTTCATTCTTTAGCGCAGGCTTAATTCCTTCAGGCTCGAATGACCCATACGCTTTGCGTCGTGCAGCGCAAGGATTGACACGTATTATTGAGAAATTCAACTGGCACTTTGACTTTTCTGAGTTTATCGCCGCACTTGATTATGAAAATAAAGAGCAAGTTATTGATTTCCTCAAAGGGCGTGTGCAAAAACTTCTACTGGATAAGAAAATCCGTCACGATATTGTTGAAGCAACAATTGCGGCAGATACAATGGATATTGCTAACATGATGGAAATTGCACCAATGCTTAACAGTCATAAGGACGAAGAAACTTTTAAACCAGCTATTGAAAATATTTCACGTGTGATCAACTTGGCGAAAAAAGCCGATCATGTCGGAACGGTTTCTTCTGAACTCTTTGAGAACGATGCTGAAGGCATGCTTTACGAAGCTACAGAAGAACTTAAAGCAGGTTGGACAAACTTGTCTGCCTCTGAAAAATATGATATTCTGGTCAACAAAGGTGTTCCAGCCATTAACAATTTCTTTGAAAATGTAATGGTTATGGCAGAAGATGAAAAAGTACGTCACAATCGTCTGGCCTTGCTTACAGAGCTGTCAGCACTTACAGGAACAATGGCTGACTTTAGTTTAATCAATACAAAATAAGGAGGATATTGGTCTTATGGCAATCACAAATGAACAAGTAGAACGTATCAATGAGCTTGCACGTAAACACAAAGCAGAAGGACTAACAGAAGCCGAAACTGCAGAACGTGCTGAATTGCGCCGTATTTATCTTGATAGCGTACGTGAAAATCTTCGTGGTCAAGTTGAAGCAGTAAAATTGGTGGATGAAGATGGAAAAGACATCACGCCAGAAAAGCTTAAAGACATTCAACGTGCCAAAGGTATGCGTGATTAAAAGTGGTCGAGCTTTGTGCTCGGCCTGTTTTTGATACGCTCCCAGATCTGCTCCTGAAGGAGCTCATGTTAGACGACAATTCCCAGCGGAATTGCCTGAACATTTTATTAGGCAGGATCGATTTTTTGATTTCTGCATTATTGGTATTATTATACAGGTAAGGGGAATTACTTTTAATGAAAAATATAAAAATTGGAATATCAAGATGGGCCGTTCTTTATGCCGTTTTAGCTCTTGTGATTGGGGTAATCATTGGAGCTGTTGATGCTTTATTTGGACGTGGCTTGATTTATATTACGGAGACACGTGACGCACATCCCATGTATTTTCTTCCTTTTTTGGCTTTAGCTGGTCTTTTGATTGTGTATGTCTACCAACGTTTTGGTAAAGACAGTCAAAAAGGAATGGGGTTGATTTTTGAAGCGGGAAATAAAGGACGAGAAGATATTCCTAAGCGTTTGGTACCCTTGATTATCTTTTCAACTTGGCTATCGCACCTTTTTGGTGCCAGTGTTGGACGAGAAGGTGTAGCTGTCCAGATTGGTGCCACGATTGGCCATACAGTCGGTGGGAAATTATCTTCCAAGGAAGCACAAAAAGTGCTTTTGATTACGGGGATGGCAGCCGGTTTTGCCGGTCTCTTTCAAACACCAATTGCTGCAACTTTCTTTGCTATTGAAATCCTGATGGTGGGCAAGATTGAATATATCGCACTTTTCCCCGCTTTGGTTGGTTCCTATGCGGCCAGTGCGACATCTCATGCTTTAGGTTTAGAAAAATTTTCCTTTGCGGTCAATACCGACTTAAATATTGATCCGTTGGTACTTCTGAAGCTGCTCGTTGTGGCAATTTGCTTTGGCTTGGTGGGGCGCATCTTTGCGCAAGGCTTAGCCTTTATGAAGACTTATATGGCAAGTAAACTCACTAATCCTTATCGCCGTATCTTACTTATGGGACTGATTTTGAGCTTGGGTCTCATCTTCATCCATCTTGATCGTTATGCAGGTCTAGGAACGAACCTGATTTCCATGAGTTTTAATGGAGAACATATCAATGCCTATGATTGGCTTCTGAAATTGCTCTTCACTGTCTTAAGTATCTCAGCAGGTTTCCAAGGTGGAGAAGTAACACCGCTCTTTGCGATTGGTGCAAGTTTGGGCGCAACCTTAGCCTTACTTTTGGGCTTGCCTGTTGGCTTGGTAGCTGCTGCTGGCTATGTTTCAGTCTTTTCATCAGCAACCAACTCATATTTTGCTTCAATCTTCATCGCTGCAGAAGTCTTTGGCTTTGGTACGGTACAATATATCCTGCCAATCGTGACCATTGCCTATATTCTCAATGGTAATGCTTCGATCTATGCACAAGGAAAACTAAATTTAGAAGTTTAACAGAAGAATAAGGCTTTTGGTCTTATTCTTTTTATTGTCTATTTTCCTATGTCCAGAATGAGCAATTTTTAATCACAAAATATAGCGAAGTGATAAAATAGAAAGAGAATATGAAAACGCCTACGAAACACTTAGGCTTAGAAAAGAGGAGGAGCAGCTGTGAATATCGAAGCTTTACTTGAAAAAAAAGAGCAAATACAGGTTAAGATTCTACGCCAGTTGGTCCTCAAGCGGGATAAGATAACCGCGCAAGAACTGTGTGAGGGGGTAAATCTCTCTCGACCTTCGATTGAAAGTTACTTAGAGGACATTTCTTATCTGGGACAGATGATGGGGAAACCTATGGAAGTGATGCGCCAGGACAATAAACTAGCCCTAAACATGGCAGAGTCTCAAAGTTTAGATGAAGTCATCAGTTTTTTAATCCAAGACAGCATTAAGTATCGCATGCTTCTCTTGCTTTTTGAACAAAAAAATTACATGATTTTTGAACTAGCAGAAGCCTTACTGGTCAGTGAATCAACCTTGTTCCGCAAAATAAAAGAGCTAAATAAACTTTTAGCCGAGTTTGAGCTTCAAATTAAAAATAATAAGCTGCTGGGCGAAGAAAGCCAGATTCGCTATTTTTACTACTTGCTGTTTGATTCGCTTCATCCTAAATTTCGACCAAACTTCCTTCAAGTCACGAAGTTTCAAGTTGATTTTATCCTGCAACTCCAAGAAACCTTAAAAGTAACCTTTTCGGCAAGCAGCCAAGATAAACTTTACCGTTGGTTAGCCATTACAGAAAAAAGGCGTAAACTTACAGATATTCAAGTTACTCAATCTTTGGAAATGAAGAAAATCTATCAAGACGATCACCTTTATCAGCTGTTGGATTCTCTTTTTTATCAATACATTTATGATAAACAGAGCAAGAATAATTGTGAGACAATCTTTTTCTACAGTTTTCTCCTGTCTTTTTTCATCTTAGATAAGGAAAGTTATTACCGCTTTGATATTTTCCGCAGTAAAAAAATTCCCACTGTTCTCTTGAATATTTCTTTAAGAGAACGTATGCTGAACCACTATCGTCCCCATCGTTTAGGGTTTGAAGAGGAAAAAGCCATTAGTTATCAGCTGGCACAAGTCAATAATAAATTTGCCTTTTTCCATGGCAGCCTCTTTACAAAGAGCCAGGAAGCGTTGCTCAGTCATAAGCAAAACTGGGTCGACAAGAGTTTTCAAGATTTGCTGGATAATCTCAAAGAAATCGCCTTAAGTTATATTCCCAAAACGCAGGATTTGCCTGAACTCATCTTTGGCTATCGCAATGCTTTGATGTTGCTGGAACTTTTATCTGCCCAACAACTGACAGTGGCTTATGACTTGTCTGATACGCCAGCCTATCAAATCCCCATGGAACATTATCTTAAAAATCGTCTCAGAGCAGTGGAAAAGATAAAACTGGAACATTACCATGAAGGACAGAGCTATGACTTGCTTATCTCAAGTAAAAGAAATGACAGTCGAAAGTTTGTCTATGTCCTTTCCGAGTTTTCCAGTGAGTATGACTTTGAAGAGCTACTGACCTGTATCGAAAACTTAAAAAAAGCCAAATTTCAAAAGAAAGCAATTCTTAATTGAGAATAAATAGAGCAAGAGGGACATATCCCTCTTTTTTTGTTCTTCTGCGGATATCATTTTGTATTTATTAAAAGAAATATTACAATTGGATTATAAATGTTGAGCCTGTTTTTTAAAAGTAACAAAATATTTGACGAGGTAAAAGCCATGCTCTATAATCTTCCAGCCCAGCCCAGCCCAGCCCAGCCCAGCCCAGCCCAGCCCAGCCCAGCCCAGCCCAGCCAGACTAATATACTACGCTTTTTCTTCTTATCCCTAGTGCTTCTATTTTGAAAACAAAGCGATGAATAGCGGTAATATGATAATAAAGGACAAGAATATGAAAGTAAAAAAGAATAAAAAGATGAGATTTTCAAGTAAAAGCAGATACTTCTTAACCCTTGCGGTATTGGCGGGGCTTGTGGGTAATCCTCTTCTCCAAGGAACAACTGTCTTAGCCGAGAGTTTCTCGCCTGATACGTCCTTGGTTACAGGGGATGAAACGCAGCTTCCAGATGTTTTAAATCCTGAGATTCCTGAAATCCCTGAAATTTTAGAACCTGAGGACACCATTGAGGAAAAGGATCCGAGTCAGGATGAGGAGGAAGAAGTTGATGTTGTAGCAGAACCTACTCCAGAAGAAAAGCCTGTGCCACCAGTCAGAGAAGCTAAACCTGAAGCAGCTGGGTCGGAAGCAACTGCTGAGAATATGCCCTGGCTATCATTACCATGGGAAGGGAAAATATGGGGAGATGTTGACGTCAGGATAGAAATGCAATGGGAAGACAATGCGTTAGGCGGGGGATCACATTGGATACCCACCGTGCTTGTTCGTGGTGGAACGATAACAGATCCCCAAGACAGACCTTTTGGTACTCATATGGGTACAATGTGGAGAATTATTTTTGAGGACTCTGTTGATGTAGAAGGGGGGAGTTTATCAGGCCTTTTTGATTTATATGTAGATGGTCACTCGACAGCATTTGGATTTGTAGATTTTTATTTGGATATTATTAATCTCCCTTTATTAGACACAACCGGTGTGACGGATATGTCTTACATGTTTAGAAGTGGTATGACACGTGCAGATCTCACTGGACTTGACACAAGCGCTGTGACAAATATGGAAGGGATGTTTCAAAGGGTCAACTTCTCTAGGACGATGGATTTGTCTTCTTTTGATACAAGCCAAGTCACGAATATGAGATATATGTTCGATCGGTTCAGGCTAAGGGATTCTGGTTCTCTATCCTTTCCTCCTTCCTTTGATACCAGTCAAGTTACAGATATGAGTGGCATGTTTCAATGGGTAATAGGAGGGAGTATTTCTGACCTAGATTTATCTAGGTTTAATACCAGCAAAGTCACTGATATGCGGAACATGTTTCGTCAATCGGATTTTAGAACATTGAACCTTACTTCTTTTAATACAGAGAAGGTGACCAATATGAGTGGTATGTTCGCAGGTACGAGTGGTTTAGAAACCTTAGATCTCTCCTCCTTTGATACAGGCGAGGTCACCGATATGAGCAGTATGTTCGGTGGCAGTTCTTGGTGGTATAGAAGTGGGCTAAGTGCATTGGACTTGTCCATGTTTGACACCCGCAAGGTCACAAATATGCAGCACATGTTTGCCAACATGACTAATTTAGAACGCGTGAACCTTTCTAGCTTTGATACCAGTAGTGTGGCCCCGGGCGGGATGAACTTTATGTTTAATAATGCGCAATTCACTGGACGTTGGCGAAATGTTGGAACAGGTACAGTAGACCGTCCTAACGGGTCGCACATCTGGACTTCTTCAGAACTACAGAGCACTTTCAACGGCAGTCAAGCCGACACCTTTGTCTGGCAGCCTAACGTGCCCATGATTTTAGGCCAAGTGGAATACAGCTATGACGAACCGACAAAAACATTAACGCTTAAAGGCGGCACGATCACAAATCCTGCTCATACAGCGTGGGGAAATGTTCCTAGAGCCGAAGTAGAGCATATCGTGTTCACAGGGAACGTGAATGTTGGTGGGAATAAGAGCTTATTTAACCTCTTTGGCGAGATGCAAGTGCTTGAGACTATCGACAATCTTTCCTATCTGGATACAAAAGGTGTGACCAACATGGCCTGGATGTTCAGAGGGGCAGCTGGTCAAACTAATAATTCTAGATTAAAAGCACTTGATCTATCTTCCTTTGATACGAGTAGCGTGACCAATATGGCTATGATGTTTCATGCTGCAATAGCTTTAACTGAGTTAGATGTTTCCTCTTTTGATACAAGCAAAGTCACTGATATGGAAGACATGTTCTCGCACGCTTCTTCCTTACAAGAAATTAAAGGCTTAGATTCTTTTGAAACAGAGAATGTACGTGATATGCAAGGCATGTTTCGTAACACTGCCGTAAGCCAGTTAGATGTTTCTCATTTTGATACAGGTCAAGTCCTAGATATGAATGCCATGTTTGCGGAAATGCGCAACATAAGAGCGCTTGATTTATCTTCATTCGAAACGTCTAATGTAAGATTGATGACTTACATGTTTGCCGAATCAAGAAATCTAGAAAAGATAGATTTATCAAAATTCGACACCCAACAAGTGACAAATATGGGTATGATGTTCATGCATACCCAAAGTATCGATAAATTAGACTTAAGCCATTTCAAAACAGAAAATGTTAGAGACATGAACCACATGTTTGCGGGAGCACGTGATTTAGAAGAACTGCTTTTAGATAAAGATAACTTTGATACAAGCGCTGTCACAGATATGTCTCTGATGTTCGCCCACACACGCAATCTCAAGAGTCTTGATTTAAGCGGCTTTGACACAAGAGCAGTCAAAAATATGACACAGATGTTTTGGCTGGCAGATGCTTTGACTGAACTTGATCTGACCTCCTTTGATACGAGGAATGTCCAAGCGAACAACAGAACCCGTCTCTTCAGCGCTATAAATGCCTTAGATGAGCTTCGTTTAGGCGCAAATACCGTTATTACCAACTCAGACTTGCCAACGGAGACAACAAGCACAGGTTTACTCAACTCTTGGAAACGAGAAACGCAAGGCTTCGAAGCCTTCACAGGACAAAATACCTTATTTGACTTTGGTACAGGTCCAATAATAGAAAACAATGTATTGCGAGGCCCAGCGGATTGGTTAAGCTCTCAAGACTTAATGACCTTATCAGGAACAGCCGGGGAAGCCACTGGAACTTGGCGTCGTGTCCCTTACCAAACGAATGTTCAAGTCAAGGACAGCAGTATATTTATTGGTAAAGATTGGCAGCCAGAGGATAACTTTGTCAGCGCCACAGACCGTTATGGCGAAACTGTTGCCTTTGATCGCATCACAGTAGAGGGGACTGTGGACACAGATACAGCTGGCACTTATAAAGTGACTTACACTTATGACGGTGTAGAAGAGACTGCACAAATTACAGTTAAAGCCAAAGGGGGTGGAGATGATAATGGTACTTCGAGCGGTGGAGGAAGTGGTAATGATGGTTCTGAATCGAACAATGGAAATGGAGAATATGGAACGGATACTTCTGATGAAGATAAGGACAATGAAGAACAGATTGCTTCCGACAATAAAGAGGAAGAACTCACTCCAACACACACAGACAATTTACCAAGAACAGGGGAAATTGTAGGGCTACTACTTAGTATACTCGGCTTAGCCAACTTAATACTCGCTTTAACATTATGGCTTAAACGAAGAAAAGTGAAGTAGAGCGTATCTCAAATTTAAAAACATGTCTAGAGTAAAAGAAGAGAGACTCCTCTCTTCTTTTACTTATGCCTGATATTATTTTGAATTTAACAACAGAAATATTACAATTATATCATATAGGTATCGTTGATATTACTCAATTTTAACAAAAAATTTGATGGAGGGACTGTGATGTTCTATAATCAGACAGACAGACGTAATTTTCCGCTATTTTTATTGCGTCTAAAAACAACTTGAATAATCGAGTTGTTTTTGAGGCTAACAAATAAAATGAGGAAAAAATATGAACCCAGAAAAGAAACGCAAACTACGCAATATCGCACTTTTAGCTCTGCTTGGCTTAATTGGAGGCACTTTTGCCTTTCAATCATTCAACCAACAAGCCATCAATGACCGTGAAGGGCAAAATGATCATGAGAGTGCAGGCCGCATTCACGATTATTTCAACCGTGAAACGGAAAACAAAGATGTCTTTGTGGAAAACTATGGCGATGGGCCTTTACTTGTCCGTATCCAACTCAAAGAATATTTGGCAAAAAATGGAGAATCCATCGTATATGATGCTGAACAAGAGAATGTAGGTTCTTGGACCACCTGGCTTCCAGCTGCTGGTGATATTCATAAGCGCTCAGATAGAAGTTCAAGTGCGGCATTTGACCGCTATACAAACTGGTCTTTTGGTAATTTTAGTAGTGCATCTCCTCCACCAGTGGGGATGTCTAATCCTAGAAATAGACTTACACAAGCCCCACGTTCTCCTTCTTATATGCCAACTTTTAATCAGGATCGTGATGATGAGAGGACTGCAGCAGCTGGCGATGCACGCGACTATGTGGAAGGAGGGGCTACGCATCCCGGTGATGGTACAGAGGGGTATTGGGACCGAAATTCTGGCTTCCAAAACTATGATCCTGAGCTTCCAGAAGAAGAGCGTACAGCTCTCTTTCCAGGACGTCCAATAAATCAGTCTACCGAGTCTGTTTTAGGTGAAGATCGTCCCCCTATAACCATGACCGAATGGGAGACGTTAGATGAAAATCAAAAAGTAGGCAATTATTGGGTAGTTGATGAAGAAAGTGGCTATGCTTACTGGGCCTCTTATCTCATGCCTGGTCAAGCAACTGCTTATTTCTTAGATCAGACAGATATGGCAGATGCGATTAAAAAAGAACCAGGTTCGTGGTTTTATGCCATCCATGTCTCAGGTGACATGGTATCCCCAAGTGAAACAAATATTGCTGAGTTCTTTGCACAAGGAGGAGATACAGCGCGAGCCAGAGATTTGGTTAATCGTATGGGAGAAACGAGTATTCCAAACTTCAATGGCGATATTGACCCTGGGGACAGCTTTTATGTGGAAGGAGCGGAATACTTATATGTAAGTCCACATGGTGGTGGGCACCTGGTTGTACCTATGCAGACCATTGGGCAAAGTACTTTTGGTGAGACAACAGACTATATGAGCTCTAATGTGAGGCAGATGGCTAATAATTTCTATGCTTTACTGCCGGCTCAACTCCAACGACGCGTTCTTCCTGTAAGCTATGGGTCTACTAGAGGTATCGGTGACCATGAATTAAATGATCCATGGAGTAGTGAAAAAGGTCAGGATATGGAAAATTACTTCACCAGAGTAGATGCAGAAAATGGAGAAAGAACGGCCTTTATTATGTCTATGGCAGACATTATGTTTCACACGAGAGGAGGAATACGTAACGAAGTTTCCCACCCTCCTTTCCCTGACTTCTGGTCACGGACAACTGTCGGATATGAAGGGCCTCCTTATACACGAGTGTTTGGCTTTAGTGAGAGCAGGACAGAAGAATATCCTTGGAGGAAATGGCAAGTCAACGAAACAAAAGACGTCCTTCCTGCGCTCATGCTTTCACAGATTGGAGAGATGCAAAAATAATACCTGTGAGGAGTCCCAAGCTATTGATGAGGACAACTTAGAAAATAAAGCAGGTTCATTCCTCCGTTATCATTAACTATCAATACACAAAGCTTCTCAGTAATTGAGAAGTTTTTTTATATTTAAAACGAACACTTTCAATTTTTTTTAGAATTTCTTAAAAAATGAAAGTATTTCATTATCTTTAAATGCTATAATATGAAATATAGAAAGCGTTTACAAAGGAGAACGAACATGACAGAAACTTCTTACATTATGGCAATTGACCAAGGTACAACAAGCTCAAGAGCTATTATATTTGATAAACAGGGTAAACACATTGGGAGTTCCCAAAAGGAATTCACCCAGTATTTTCCTAAAGAAGGTTGGGTCGAACATGATGCCAACGAGATTTGGAACTCTGTACAGTCTGTTATCGCAGGAGCTTTTATCGAATCTGGTATCAAACCTGTACAGGTTGCCGGTATCGGTATAACTAACCAACGCGAAACCACCATTATCTGGGACAAAAAGACAGGCAAGCCCATTTACCATGCTATTGTGTGGCAATCTCGTCAATCTGCCGACATTGCCAATGGCCTTAAAGAAGCAGGGCATGATGAACTCTTCCACAAAAAGACAGGACTTATTGTTGATTCCTACTTTTCAGCCACAAAGATTCGTTGGATTCTTGATCACGTAGAAGGTGCACAAGAGCGTGCCGAACGGGGCGAGCTCCTCTTTGGAACCATCGATACATGGCTCTTGTGGAAGTTGACAGATGGCGATGCACACTATACCGACTATTCGAATGCCAGCCGTACTATGCTCTACAATATTCACGAGTTGAAATGGGATGAAGAAATCCTGAAAATTCTTAATATTCCAGCTTCAATGCTTCCAGAAGTTAAGTCCAACTCAGAAGTTTATGGTGTAACTAAAGGTTTCCATTTCTTCGGCTCTGAAGTACCAATCTCTGGTATGGCGGGAGACCAGCAAGCTGCATTATTTGGTCAAATGGCCTTTGAGCCTGGGATGATTAAAAATACCTATGGTACAGGTTCATTTATTGTCATGAACACAGGTGAGAAACCCCATATTTCGAAAAATAACATGCTGACAACGATTGGCTATGGTATTAACGGAAAAGTATATTATGCCTTAGAGGGAAGCATCTTTGTCGCAGGCTCATCTATCCAATGGTTACGTGATGGTTTGAAAATGTTGGAGCGGGCCAGTGATTCCGAAGAAGTGGCACTCCAATCTAGGAGTCAAGATGAAGTTTATGTAGTGCCAGCTTTTGTCGGTCTTGGTGCTCCGTATTGGGACCAAGAAGCGCGTGGTGCGATGTTTGGCTTGACACGTGGAACAACAAAAGAAGATATTGTGAAAGCAACCTTACAAGGGATTGCTTATCAAGTTCGTGATGTAGTCAGCACCATGAAAGAAGATACAGGAATCGATATGTCTGTGCTCAAGGTAGACGGCGGTGCTGCAAACAATGAATACTTGATGCAGTTCCAAGCGGATATCCTGAATATCCCAATCCAACGTGCGGGCGATTTGGAAACAACAGCACTTGGTGCAGCCTTCCTTGCAGGACTAGCTGTTGGTTTCTGGAAAGACTTAGAAGAACTTAAAGAATCCTATGAACCGGGCAAAATTTTCCAAACTCAAATGCAAGAAGAACGCAGAGAAGAACTTTATGCCGGTTGGAAAAAAGCCGTGAATGCGACACGCGCTTTCAAATAATAAGCAATTAGACAGTAACCTAAAAGGAGAATAGAAATGGCTTTTTCTAAAAAAACAAGACAAGAAGCAATCACAAAAGTTCAAAATGAAGAGATGGACCTACTCGTTATCGGAGGGGGAATCACTGGTGCTGGATTGACATTACAAGCAGCGGCTGCTGGCATGAAAGTTGCCGTACTTGAAATGCAGGACTTTTCAGAGGGAACATCTTCACGGTCGACAAAACTCGTGCATGGAGGGATCCGCTACCTCAAAAACTTCGATGTCGAAGTTGTTTCTGATACGGTTTCAGAACGTGCTGTTGTTCAAGGCATTGCGCCCCATATTCCTAAGCCAGATCCGATGTTACTTCCTATCTACGATGATGAAGGCAAGACAACTTTTGATATGTTTTCTGTGAAAATTGCGATGGATTTGTATGACCGTTTGGCCGGTGTGGATGAAGACTCACCATATGCTAACTATACTATCTCACCAGAAGAAGTATTGCGCCGTGAGCCACTCATCAAGAAAAAAGGGTTACAAGGAGCTGGTGTTTATCTTGACTATCGTAACAATGATGCACGCTTGGTAATTGATAATATCAAGAAAGCCGTAGAAGACGGTGCGCAAGCCATTAGCAAGATGAAAGTCATTGATTTTACCTATACCGATGGACAAATCTCTGGTGTTCGTGCGCGTGATTTGTTGACAGACCAAGTCATTGAAGTCAAAGCTAAACTTGTGATTAACACAAGTGGTCCTTGGGTAGACAAGATTCGTTATCTGAACTTCACACGTCCTATCGTGCCAAAAATGCGTCCAACAAAAGGTGTACATCTGGTAGTGGATGCGGCTAAACTACCTGTACCACAACCAACTTATTTTGACACAGGCAAACACGATAAACGTATGGTCTTTGCTATTCCACGTGAAAATAAAACTTATTTTGGTACGACAGATACAGATTATCATGGCGACTTTACTGATCCAAAAGTAACCCAAGAAGATGTGGATTACCTCTTGGATGTCATTAATTTCCGCTACCCTGAAGCAAATATCACGATTAATGACATTGAAGCTTCATGGGCTGGATTGCGCCCATTATTAGGTGGAAATTCTGGTTCAGACTATAACGGTGGGGATAATGGTGCGGTTTCTGAAACCAGCTTTAACGCTGTCGTTGAGGCAGTGCTCCGCTATAAAAATAAAACAGCAACAAAAGCCGAAGTAGAGCATTTATTGAACAATATGGAATCAAGCCTTTCCGAAAAAGGAGATGCACCATCTTCCGTATCTCGTGGAAGTTCCCTCGAACGCGAGAGCGATGGTTTGATTACTCTAGCGGGCGGAAAAATCACGGACTATCGCAAAATGGCAGCGGGTGCGATGGAGCTTATCTGCCAACTGCTTGAGGAGGACTTTGGTTTGAAATATGAACCTATTGACTCTAAAAAATACCAAATCTCTGGTGGTGAATTTGACCCAACTAAGGTTGAAGAAGTTGTTGCTGAAAACATGAAAGTTGGTGTTGCTGCAGGACTTACAGAAGAAGAAGCAAAATACATTGCGGACTTTTATGGCATGAACGCCCTCCAAGTGTTTGCCTATGCTTCTGAAATGGAGCCATATGAAGGTCTATCTCTCGCCGAATCAGCACGTTTACGTTATGCGCTTGAAGATGAAATGATCTTGACGCCCGTGGATTACTTGCTTCGTCGTACCAACCATATTTTATTTATGCGTGAAGGCGTAGATGCTATCAAGGTACATGTTGTTAATGCCATGGCGGAATATCTCGGCTGGTCTGCAGAAGAAAAAGCAGAACAAGAAAAAGCTTTGGAAGAAGCACTTCGTGAATCTGCCTTGTCGGACTTGAAGAAGTAGAAGAGTCCAACGATGATTGAAACAAATAAAATATAGAAAAAAGGAGTCAATATGCACTCAGAAATGGTACAATTACTCGGTGAATTTTTAGGCACATTTATCTTAATCCTTCTTGGTAACGGTGTAGTTTCAGGCGTTGTTCTGAACAAGACGAAAGCAACAGGAGCAGGGTGGGTTGCTATCACACTCGGTTGGGGCTTTGCAGTAATGATGGGGGTTTACATTTCCGGATTTATGTCGCCTGCCCACTTGAATCCAGCAGTAACAATTGCAATGGCAATGATTGGTAGCTTTAGCTGGAGTTTGGTTTTCCCTTATATTATCGCGCAAATGCTCGGGGCAATGGTTGCCAGTATTATCCTCTACCTGATGTTTTACCCTCACTATGCTGAAACTAAAAATCCAGCAGATATCTTAGGTACATTTTCTACAGGTCCAGCCATTCGTCAGACGGGATCGAACTTAATCAGTGAAATTGTTGGAACAGCAGTCTTAACGACAGGTATTCTGGCCTTTGGTCAATATGCCATTACGCAAACTTCTGGTGTTTCACCTCTTTTAGTCGGTGCTATCATCACAGCCATCGGTTTATCACTTGGTGCGACAACCGGTTACTCTTTGAATCCTGCACGTGACTTAGGTCCTCGTATCATGCACGCTATCTTACCTATCAAGGGCAAAGGAGATTCTGACTGGTCTTACGCATGGATTCCTGTCGTAGGTCCAATCATTGGCGGTAGCTTAGGCGCCCTTCTCTTTAACATGGTTATTCAATTTGCAAGTAAATAAATTGAAATATTAGACAAAAGCAGAGTTAGACAAAGATCTAGCTCTTTTTTTTATGAAAAAAATACCAGTAATCCTCCAGCTTATGGGAATAAAAACTAAATAAAGAAAACGCTTTATTTTCTCTTGCTTTTGAAAATTAGAGGTGCTATATTACAAATATAACAAAACTAAAAGAAAAATTTTGGAGGAAACAAAATGTCGAAAAAAATAGTAGCCGTTACGGCCTGTGCTGCTGGAATAGCGCACACCTATATGGCCGCCGAGTCTATCGAAAAAGCGGCTAAAAAAATGGGCTATGAGGTCAAAGTAGAGACAAATGGAGCTATTGGAGCAGAGAATGTCTTAACTCCTGAAGAGATCGAAAACGCAGATCTTGTACTTGTTGCCTCAGACATTAAGATTGATCCGATTCGTTTCACAGGTAAGCCTCTTTATGTTACAAAATCTATCCCGGCAATTGAAGATTCGGAAGCCTTGATAAAAAAAGCATTCGCTGAGGCTGAAGTTTTTGGCAAGAAAGGAAGTAAGGTAGGGAATATTCAGATTGGTAATGATAAAGATAAGGTTACTTTTCTGACCCATGTGATGAGTGGTATTTCTTACATGGTGCCAATGGTCATCGCTGCCGGTCTTCTCCTTACCATTGCCAATCTCTATGCCTTTCAAAGAGACGACCTAGGACGTATTGTCAAGTGGGGTTTTGACAATACGACACAAATGGGCTTCCTCATGGAAAAACTCTTTTATGTTGGGCAGATGGGTTTTAAACTGATGATTCCACTATTTGCTGGTTTTGTGGCAAATTCCATTGCAGACAAACCCGCAATAGCTCCTGCCATGATTGGTGCTTATCTTGTTAATGACCCAGAATTTTTAGGAACTGAAGCAGGTGGAGGTTTTATTGGTGCTATTATTGTGGCTTTCATTGTTGGCTATATGGTCAAAGGATTGAAAAAAATAAAATGGCCTAAAATTGTTATGCCAATCGTGCCAATTATGATTATTCCTTTTATTGCAACAGCAGTTATCAGTTTGATTGTGCTTTATATCATCGGGAATCCAATCTCAGTGGGGATGGATGCTATGTATGATGGGTTAACCAACTTAAATAATAATTTCGCAGGTGCACCAATCATTATCGGAGCCATTTGTGGCGCAATGATTGGGTTTGACTTGGGTGGACCAATCAATAAAACGGCTTTGGTGTTTGGGACAGCAATATTTACCGATACAATGACAAAATACGGTATTGAAGGTGCAAACTTTGTACCTGGTACAGCAACACAAGCAGCGATTTCGGTAGCTCCCTTAGGTGTATGGTTGGCTACGATATTATTTAAAAATAAATTTTCAAAAGATGAAAAAATTGCTGCCAGTGCAGCCTTCGGTATGGGGATTGTCGGTGTCACTGAAGGAGCTATTCCATTTGTGGCAGCACATCCTGTACGAATGATTTTCTCAAACGTTGTAGGATCAGCTGTTGCAGGCGGACTTATCTCAGCTACTGGTTCGAAATTTTATGGCGGTATTGGCTCGCCTCTGGGGACCTTTATTGGTTATATTGAGCAACCGATTCCTTTTGTAACATGGATTTTGTGCGTATGTGCAGGTATTTTGACCACCGCATTATTGATTGGATTTACACGAGGTATTGAATTCAAAAAGCCAGTAAAAGCTAAAGCAAAATAAGAAAGTGAATAAAGATGAACAAAGAAGTTTTTAATCAAGAACATATCCTTTTCGATACAAGCGCACGTACACAGGAAGAAGCCTTTGCAGTTATTGCACAGTTTGCACATTCTCTGGGTTTTGTGGATAATGAAGCCGAATATTTTGAAGGCCTAAAACAGCGAGAAGCAGAAGCAACAACAGGATTTAAAGATCATATCGCCATTCCTCATTGTAAAGATAAAACGAACTTAAAGCCGGGCATGTTTTTCGTTAGATTTGCCAATGAAATTCCTTGGAATGCTTTGGATGGCAAACCCGTGAAAGTTGCTCTGGCACTTACGATTCCTGAGGAAGGTGCGACTGAGCACTTGAAGTTGCTGAGCTTAATCGCTCGAAAATTAATTGATGATCAATTTCGTGAAGATATTTTATCAGAGAAAGACCCGGATAATCTGACTGCCGTTATAGATAAAATTGATTTTTAACTCAAAGGTCAAATCATCTTGATTTGGCCTTTTGGAAAAATGAATAAGGAAGTAAAAATGAAGAAAAAAGTACACGTCATTCATCATACACACTGGGATTTAGAATGGTATTTTACTCATAATGAATCTTTCGTCCAGTTGGCTTATCATTTGGATGAAGTAATGAGCGCTTTGGAGAATAATGAAATTTCTTATTATCTCCTCGATGGGCAAATGAGCATTTTGGATGACTACCTCCAAAGTTTCCCTGAACAAAAAACACGACTCAAAAAGTTGGTTCAAGCTGGAAAACTCTGGATTGGTCCATGGTATACTCAAACAGATGAACTCATCATAAGTGGCGAGTCAATTGTGAGAAATTTGACTCTGGGAATGGAATTAGCAGAAGATTTAGGTGGTTATATGAATATCGGTTACCTGCCAGACTCTTTCGGCCAGAGCAAAGATATGCCTAAGATATATCAAGGTTTAGGAATTGATCGTACAGTCTTTTGGCGAGGATTGCCGCAGGAAAAAACAAGGGACCGCGAATTTTATTGGCAAGCTGAAGATGGTTCAAAAGTTTTAGCCGCAAATATTAAGGATGGTTATTTTGTCGGCATTGGACTTATTTATAGTGACCAAACCCAAGAACTTATGACGCAGATTGAAGACGGTGCTGTGGGGCAACATCTTGTCTTACCTGTAGGAGGAGACCAGCGTTATGTAGATTTTAACCTACGTGAGCGGATTGATTTTTACAACCAGAAACTGAGTGATTATGAGTTAAAAGAAAGCAATTATGAGGAGCTATTCTCCGAACTCGAAAAAGAGGAACTGACCACAATTGAAGGTGAATTTATCTCCAGCTCAGTCTCGAAAATCCATCGCTCGATTTATTCTTCACGTTACGACCATAAGTATTTGAATGATAAGCTGGAAAGACGGATGATTTATCAGGTAGAACCACTCGTTCTTATGGCTGAAAAACTTGGTATTGCTAACAAGCAAGGCTTAATTGACAGAATCTGGAAATTGCTGGCAAAAAATCAAGCCCACGACAGTGCGGGCGGCTGTAATAGCGATAAAACCAATCGCATTATTCGCGAGCGTTTTATCGAAGCAGACCAACTGTCTTATTCCATAGTCGACTACTTGACCAGAAAAATCAGTGAGTCACAGAAAAAAGTTTGTGACCACCAAGTCAGCATTTTTAATACCCTGCCTTGGGAAGTAACTAAAACAGTAAAAATTAATGTCTCTACTGAGTTTAAAGATATCCAACTGAAAAACACGGCAGGGGAAGCGCTAAGTTTTGATGTTCTGGCAAGAAATAAAGAATATTCTGGTGAGATCAGACGCGAAGAAACTGCTCAAGATCCGGATAAATATTATTATATTCATGAACTGGCTGTAGAAGTTACGGTTCCTGCGCTTAGTTTTGTGAATTACTTCGTTGAAGAAAGTCAACGGTCAAGCATGGTCATCAGCGAAGACAAGCAAGATTATATTGAAAATGATTACTACAAGCTGAGCTATGAAAAAGGACAGCTTCATTTATTTGATAAGAAAAAGCAGCAAAGTTATGACAACATCTTATCTTTTGAAGATGGTGGTGATGAAGGTGATACTTACGATTACTCGCCAGCTCATGCAGATTGTGTCTTTGATTTGACACTTACGGGAAGTGAGCGAAAAGCTTTTTGTGGGGAAAATTATCAAGAGCTGATTTTGACTGGTACTTGGGACCTTCCCAAGGATTTGAAAGAACGTGCAGAAGGCATTTGCGAACAAAAACAAGACTACGAATTAAAAATTACCTTAAAAAAAGGGAGCAAGCATCTCGAATGCCATTTGACGATAGATAATCAAGCGCTGGACCATCGTATGCGTGCAGTCATCAATCTTCCTTTTGCTAATCAATATTCTTACACAGATACGCCTTTTGGCACAGTGAAGCGTGAAGCAGAAGATCCGCATTTGAAAGATTGGCAAGAAATCGGCTGGCGTGAAGAACCAACAGCTATTTACCCCATGCTAAAATGGGTTAATGTTCACGATGATAAAAACAGTTGGACGGTTTTTGCCAAAGGAATCAAAGAATATCAATTAATCGGGGAAAATCACCATCAGTTAGCTTTAACCCTCTTTCGAAGTGTCGGATTTTTAGGACGGCCTGATTTGCTCAGAAGGCCAGGTGTAGCTTCTGGTAATGCTTTTAAGTACATCCCAACACCTGATAGCCAATTGTTGGAAAAATTAACATTCAAATTTGCCATAAGTTTAGAACAGGATTATAACCCCGCACGACTTGCTAAAAGTTACCTTGATTATGCTTTATCCTTGCCGTTCTATCAAATTCAGAGTCTAAATCTTTTTACAACGACTTTAAAATATTTTGTGTCAAATACCTTGAAAGAAAAAATTTGCAGTCCCCAGAATATCAGCTTGAAAGCACCTGGCCTTGTCTTTAGTTCACTCCGTAAGAATAAGCTTTACGGCGGTTGGGACTTACGGGTGTATAATCCAAGTACCCAAGCTGTTCAGGGTGAGAATTTTATTCTGTCAGAGCAGGAGCTTCGCTATGAGTTTGTTGACTTGAAAGGAATCGCGCTAACCGAACGACAAAAAAATAGTAAAATTAATCTGGGAGATTTTAGAGCAGGACAGATTAAAACTGTTCATTTCATAGATTGAGGAAAAATCATGAAGGAAGATATTTTCATATTAATTGAATCGCACCGTTTGGAATTAACCTATGTTGAGGAGATTATAGCCAACTATTTTATCAGTAAAAAGGCACCGCTGAATATAGATAAATTAGCACAAACACTAGCCGTATCAAAGGCATCGATTACTCGCTTTTGTAAAAAGATTGGTTTGGATAATTACAAGGAACTCATGTTTTTGTACAACCTTTCCTTGGATAAAAAAGAAAAGCCATCGATTTCATCGGCAGTGACAGCTATTTACCATGCCTTAGCCACACGAAGTGACAATGCTTATTCCGAGGTGGAAGTGGACAAGCTGTGCGCTTTAATAAAAGATCATAACATCATTCATTTTTTTGGAAAGGGCTTTAACAGTTATACAGGAGCTGATTTTTCATTCAAATTTTCACGGTTTGGCAAGTATGTTCGTGTCATTTCAGAGGAAAAGTCAATCTTAATGTCAGCAGAATTTGCCCGTGAGGGTGAAATGATACTCGTGGCATCCTTGAGAGGAATAGACAGCAACCTTCTTGAAGCGATGACCATAACAAAGGAAAAAAATATTCCGATAGCACTGATTACTTCCAATCCTAATTCTGATTTGATTAAACAAGCAGATATTACACTAATATCAGCGGGCTTAACACATGAAGAATCTATCGGGAATATCTCACCACAAATTCCGATTTTAATTCAATTAGACATACTTTACGAACGCTATCTTCATCTCTTTTCTGATTCTGTAAAGAAATGGATCAAATCTGAAGAAATTTTACATAAAAATAAAAAATAAGAAGGTTTAAACATGAAAAAATTTCCTGAAGGATTTTTGTGGGGTTCAGCTTTATCCGGTCCACAAACTGAAGGTTATTCTCTAAAAGAGGGTAAATCTGCTTCTACATGGGATTACTGGTTTAAAGAAAATCCTGAAAGATTTAATGAAAAACAAGGCCCAGAAATAACTTCTAATCTTTACGAAAATTACGCAGAGGATTGCCAACGGATGAAAGCTATCGGGCTTAATTCGATTCGGACCTCTATCCAATGGACACGACTACTTCCTGACGGTAAAACGCTCAACCCTCAGGCGGTTGATTTTTATAGAGATTATTTTACAAAGATGAAAGAAAATGGTGTCAAGCCAATAATTAACCTTTTTCATTTTGATATGCCCATGTGGTTGATGGATAAAGGTGGGTGGGAAATCCGAGAATCTGTTGAGGCTTTTCGTTTTTATGCCCAAACAGCTTTTGAGTGCTTTGGTGATTTAGTTCAGGATTGGACCACTTTCAATGAACCAATGGTTCATGTGGAATGTGGTTATTTACAAGGCTTTCATTATCCTGCAATTGTTGATATCAAAAAAGCTGTTCAAGTGGCTTATCATACCGTAATGGCACATGTAAAAGCTGTTCAAACCTTTAGAGAACTTATGCCGCAAGGATCCATCGGTATTATTCTGAATGTATCTCCGAGCTATGCGCGCAGTCAGTCAGCAGCAGACTTAAAAGCGAAAAAAGCCGCTGATTTAGTCAATATAAAAAGCTTTCTTGATCCTGCGGTGCTTGGAAAACACAACACTGATTTGGTTGAACTTCTCAAAAATAACCAACTCTTACCTGAAACATTGCCAGAAGATGAAAAAGATGTAGCAGCCAATACAGTAGACTTTATCGGTTTAAACTATTACCAACCGAGTCGCGTTCAAGCACCTGAGGATGCAAGCTTCCCCGCCAAAACCTTAGATGATTTTTACCAACCTTATGATTGGCCTGAAAAGAAAATGAATCCTTATCGTGGGTGGGAAATTTACCCGCAAGCCATTTATGATGTAGCGATGATGATGAAAAAGGACTATCATAATCTTCCTTGGTTTGTCAGTGAAAATGGCATGGGGGTAGCTGATGAGGAGCGGTTTATGGATGATTCAGGCATGATCCAAGATGATTATCGCATTGAATTTATGAAGGAGCATCTCAGTTACCTTCATCAAGCCATTGAAGAAGGAAGCAATTGCTTTGGTTACCACACGTGGACTTTTATTGATTGTTGGTCTTGGCTGAATGGTTATCGCAACCGCTATGGTTTTTATCGGGTTGATTTGAAAGAGGATTATAAACGTACCGTGAAAAAGAGCGGACTTTGGTATAAGAAATTAAGTGAGCATAATGGATATGAAGAATAATGGACATAAGCTCGCCGTGTTTGATATTGGCGGCACAGCAGTAAAATATGGTTTATGGGATGGAGAAAAAATCCTGAATAATGCTTCTTTTAAAACACCTGAAAGCTTTGAAAAGCTTACTGCGAAGATGGGCAGTATTATCAAGGACTATCCACAGCTTAAAGGAATAGCGATATCGTCTCCAGGCGCTGTCAATACAGCGAAAAGAAGGATTGAAGGAATCAGCGCCGTACCCTATCTGCACAATCGTCCTATATTTGATGAAATTGAACAATGCTTTGACTTGCCCGTGGCTATCGAAAATGATGCCAATTGTGCAGGGATTTGTGAAATTGATTATGGTGCAGGAAAAGAAGCCCAGAATGCTGTTTTTTTGGTCATAGGTACAGGAGTAGGTGGAGCTATCTTTATTAACCGCAAGCTTTATAAAGGTGCGCATCTTTTTGCTGGCGAATTCGGTTTGATGAAAAACACGAAGCATAAAACTTTTAGCGAAACCGGACCATTGGTTAAAGCTGCGGAAACTTATTCCAAAGAGACAGGGCAGAAAATTTCAGGTAAGGAACTGTATGACTTAATGGATCAAAAAAATCCCCAAGCTACTTTACTTATCGAAAATATGCTGGAGATTATTTCTGATTATTTATATAATATCCAAGTTTCGCTTGATCCAGATACAATTATCATTGGTGGCGGAATGTCAGCGCGGAAAGATTTGCCAGAAATCCTTCAGAAAAAATTAGCAGAACGTCTTCAAAACTATGACATAGCTCATATCCTGCCAAGAATTGAAAGTTGTCATTATATGAACAATGCAAATCTGATTGGGGCAGCTTTAAATTTTTACACTATTTTCCCGAAAGCTCAGAGATGATTTGACAAAAAAACCAGCGCTCTATATACTTAAAAGAAAAGGCTTTATAGAGGTAAAGAATATGGCAAGCACTGATCGTGTAAAACAGATGAAATTTGAAACCGTTTATCCGCTTTACTTGGCAAAAGTAGAGAAAAAAGGACGGACAAAAGAAGAATTAGATGAGATTTTGACTTGGTTAACAGGATACACGAATCCTAGCCAGCTCACGGGTAGCTTGGGGCAATTGATTGAAAATCAGCCTTTTAATGACAATGCGCCTCTTATCACTGGAGTGATTTGCGGTGTTCGTGTAGAAGAAATCGAAGACAACTTTATGAAAAAGCTACGTTATATGGATAAAGTAGTAGATGAACTCGCCAAAGGGAAAAGTCTGGAAAAGATTAAAAGAATAACCTCATAACTCGTGGACATAATGAAGCTTTATGTGTCCAGACTGAGTCCAATTCTTGCATTTACTAAGGGAATTTGTTATTATTAAAGAACAATATTGAATATGAATTCCCAAAGGGGAGTAGCGTCGGTGCAAACCGAAACAAAGTCGTCATTCCGTGAGCATTAATCTCACCGGCTTTGTTGACATGGATATGACATGTTTAGCAAGACCTTTGCCAGATTTGGCAGGGGTCTTTTTAATACGCTACATACAAGCATTGAAAGATGTTCATGCTGGAGGGAAAATCATACTATCTATCGATTACCGTAGCGTCTTATTCGTTTCGAATCAAAAAATATTGCTTTTGATATCAAGCGTCATATTTAACTATTGGAGAAGGAGCTAAAATGGAATTCTACAACAAAGAAACAGAGCTTGTCCTTGAGGAATTGCAGACAACCGTTGAAGGTCTAACGGAGCAAGAAGTCAAAGAAAGACAAGAACGAGACGGCTTTAATGAGCTGAAGAGTAAAGACAAAGTTCCAACTTGGAAAATATTACTGGACACTTTTAAAGATCCGATGGTTATTGTCCTGCTGATTGTTACCATTGTTCAGCTGGCATTAGGCGAAGTGGTTGAAGCCTGCATCATTCTTGGTGTAGTATTAATCAGCTCAATCGTCACTGTGATTCAAACCAAAAAAGCAGAAAGTTCATTGGATGCTTTGAAACAAATTTCGGCGCCCCATGCAAAAGTGTTACGTAATGGTGAAAAAATAACGATTCCAGCACGTGAACTTGTTGTGGGTGACCTTGTCTTGCTTGAAGCAGGGGACTTTGTTCCTGCCGATGGACGTGTCTTGACCTGTAAGAGCTTGCGTGTAGAAGAAGGCATGTTAACAGGTGAGTCCGAAGCAGTTGAAAAGACGGATGTAGCGCTTGAAGGGGAACTTCCTTTAGGCGACCGTAAAAATATGCTCTACAGTGGAGCGCTCACTGTTTATGGGCGTGGAGAATTTATCGTTACCGGTATCGGAAGTCAAACAGAGATTGGTAAAATCGCCACGCTCCTTGAAACGGCTGAAGATAAACAAACACCCTTGCAACAAAAACTGGAGAAATTCAGTAAACAACTGGGTATTGCTATCCTGATTCTCTCTGTTGCTATCTTTGCGATCCAAGCGGCACGTATCTTCTTTGCTGGAGACGGTGCAAATATTGAAGTGAAGATGTTAGATGCCTTCATGTTTGCTGTTGCTGTCGCTGTTGCCGCAATTCCAGAGGCACTTTCTTCAATTGTAACGATTGTCCTTTCAGTAGGTACAAACAAAATGGCAAAACAACATGCTATCATTCGTAAGTTGCCTGCAGTTGAAACTTTAGGTTCAACAAGTGTTATCTGTACGGATAAAACAGGGACATTAACCCAAAACAAAATGACGGTTGTCGATTACTTTTTGCCTACAACCACAAAAGAAACTTTCCCAGATCAGCCAGAAACTTGGACGTCGGACGAAGCACTGCTGATTGAAGCAGCTGTCTTGTGTAATGACTCAAGTATCAATGAAGAAGGGCAAGAGCTCGGCGATCCAACAGAAGTTGCACTTATTGCTTTTAGCAACAAGGTAGGTAAACCTTATCAAGAACTTCGTGAAGCTTACCCTCGTTTAGCAGAACTTCCTTTTGATTCCGACCGTAAGTTGATGTCAACGATTAACCTTATTGATGATGAAAAACTCATGTTGACTAAGGGTGGACCAGACGTGATGTTTGCACGTTGTTCGAAAGTTCTTATCAACGGTCAAGTCCAAGACTTTACTGAAGAATTAAAAGCAGAATTCCAAAAACAAAATGAAGCATTCAGTAACAAAGCACTCCGTGTTTTGGCTTATGCTTACAAACCTTTGGCGCAAGACAAAGAAGTTCTGGATTTGGAAGATGAAAATGACTTGATCTTGATTGGTTTAACAGCCATGATTGACCCACCACGTGAAGCTGTTTATGATTCAATTGCGGAAGCGAAAAAAGCAGGTATCCGTACAGTGATGATTACGGGTGACCATAAAACAACAGCACGTGCGATTGGGCAAGATATCGGTCTCTTTGGGGAAAACGACATTGCTGTGACTGGGCAAGAATTAGATGCTATGTCAGAGCAAGAGTTGGATGACAACTTGGCGAAAATCTCTGTTTATGCGCGTGTGTCACCGGAAAACAAGATTCGTATTGTTCGCGCATGGCAGAAGAAAGCAAATGTTACTGCGATGACTGGTGACGGAGTTAATGACGCCCCAGCCTTGAAACAAGCCAATATTGGTATTGCTATGGGTTCAGGGACAGACGTTGCCAAAGATGCATCATCAATGATTTTGACCGATGATAACTTCGTTTCTATTGTTAATGCTGTAGCGGTTGGACGTACAGTCTACGATAATATTAAAAAATCAATTGGTTACCTCTTCTCAGGTAACTTAGGGGCGATTATTACCATTGTTTTTGCCTTAGTTATGAACTGGGCAAGTCCATTTACAGCCCTGCAATTGCTCTTCATCAACTTGGTAAATGACTCTGTACCAGCGATTGCCTTGGGTATGGAAAAAGCAGAACCCAATGTTATGAAGAAAAAACCACGTCCTTCTGACGAAGGTATCTTCGAAGGCGGTTTGATGGCAAGTGTTGCAGTTCGTGGTGTATTGATTGGTATTGCAGCGATTATTTCTCAATATATCGGGATGCAAGTTTCAGATGAGTTGGGTGTAGCTATGGCCTTCACAACTCTAATCTTGGCACGTAGCTTACAAACTTTCACAGCACGTTCAAATTCACAAACAATCCTTTCATTGGGCCTCTTCTCTAACAAATATGTTTTAGGTGCGGTAGTATTCTGTCTCGGACTTTACAGCTTGACAACCTTACCTTTCACACGTGAATTCTTTAGCATTCCGGCAAACTTCAGTATGCACTACTGGTTACTTGCTGCTGGTCTTGCTTTAGGTGCTGTCTTGATGATGGAAATCATCAAAGCACTTCGCGTACTTGTTAGTCAGAAAAAAGCAAAAGCAACAGTAAACAAAGTAGGTTAATTATCCTTTAAGAAAATTTAAAAAACGCTCCCAGCTTTTGGAGCGTTTTTTTTAGTTAAAAATAATAGCAATAAACAGAGTCAAAGCCAAGCTGCCATTGTAAAGAATTAGATTTTTAATTTGATAATGAAAGGTTTCGCTTTTGACTTGCTTGTGGAGGAATTTTTTCATATTAGGAATCAACTCGAAGAGGATGAGCAGCATTAAGGCAGACCATATAGGCAAGATACCTAAAATTATTGCTAGACTAACACAAAGAGCAGGAATGATATACATGACTTTATAAAGCACTAAGCTGGCAGGAATTTTAAGATAATAAGGTAAGGTGAAACGTTGATTGCGAATGTCTTGTTCCAAATCACAAATGTTATCGGAAAGCATGACATTGAAGTTCTGACAGAAACACATAATACCTATGAGAACAATCGGAAGAAGTTGGGAAAAATCCCACGTCCAGTTCATTTTCCAGCCGTCAAATTGAATGAAAAAGTACTGTAAATTATAAGAATTAATATATACAGCGAGAAAGAAACCGAAAAATCCTTCACATAGGCCAGCTAAAATTTCACCTAAAGGAAAGCGACTGAAAGCAAAGGGGCCATAAGTATAAAAGATTGCTACAAGAAAGCAGAGGCCGCCAACGGGTAAAATGGCAAGATTGGTGATAAGCATAACTGCAAGCCCAACTACGATATCGATGAAAAGAAAGAGCAGGCAAATTTTTAGTGCTAACTTAGGGTTGATATTGCGATTGCTAATGATATTTTTCTGGGTTTTATATTCTGTATCCAGCGCTTTATGGTAGTCCATCAAATTATTCCATGCGGAAACAAAAAGATTGATGGCAGCAAGACCGATCAGAAAAAGAAGGGTGGGTAAAAGATGAAAAGAGTGAAAATACCATAGCGAGAACATAATTCCTGCAAGTGGCGAAAGCAGAGCCACGGGTAAGGTTTGGATTCTTGTAAAGTTAAGAAATGTTTTGACGTTCATAATGAGAATTATATCACAAAAAAATAGTTGCAGATTAATTAGACTGATGATTTTCTATTCCTTAGATTCACTGGTAGGAGTTTTTGTGGCATTATTGGTTTACTGTAGCTCTGAACTTTCTGACCCTTGAACTTTATTACGAACTCGTATGGACTAAATATATTTTGGACTATTTGTTTCTTTTTTTATTAATGTATTGTTTCAATGTCAAGCCAGACCACTTTTTAAATGCTCTAGAGAAAGCACTTACTTCTGAGTAGCCAACTAAGTATGCAATTTCTTCCATAGTTTGGTTTTCTTGTGTCGCAAATAATATTGCCATTCCAAATTGTACAGATTGTAGCTCTGCTTTAAAAGTTGTATGCTCTTTATTGAATTTTCGTTGAAGCGTTCGGGTACTTATTCCTAATTTGCGAGCTAATATTTCTAATGAAAAGTTACCTGAAGCAACCAACTTTTGTAATTCCTTATGTACAACATTGAGAAACTGTTTATCGCTTTTGATATCTTGAAGTTGACGTTCAAGTTCTGGCTTAATCATTTGCCACATCGTATTATTTGTAGTAAAAAAGGGTTTTTCCAAATCATTTAAGTTAAAAGATATCGAAACTTGCTGTGATTTTTCCAATGTAGTATTAAAATGGTCACGAATTTTTTCACCTAAATTAAAGGGTTGCTGGACTTGAACTGGAATAATAAAACGATTACTTCCAGTTCGAAGAATGCTAAGTATTAAACTCAGTTCATTAACAACTGAAAAGTAAGAAAGCTTATAATAAGATGTTTGTGGGGATATTTTAACTGTAACGATTTGCTTTTTTTCAGTTATATCAATTGATATTGGTCCAACAATTGCTTTGTATTTTGAAAAACGATAAAGTGCTTGTAGACCGTTAGAAGCAGATAATGCAGCAAAGAAAGCAGGCATAAATAGTTGTATTTTTTCAATATTGCTCACCATTAAAATTTGTTCATCTGAAAGATGGCGAGATAAAACTTCTTGTAAATGAAAATACTGTTCTTCATCTAACTGAAGAACTTCCTGCCAAAGGAGATTGGGAATTTTTGCTTCAGCTAGTAAAGATTCAAAGTCAATTTTATTCATTGCTAAAAATTGTTGAAAACCTCGGTCTAGTGCTATTTTCATTTTTTATCCTTTTCTATATTATCCTATCAACTGGCACGCATCATAATCCAATCAAAAACTCTCGTTGGCAAAATAGTATGCATAAATACAATTGGCTTTGCACCAAAACCAATAAGATAACGCGTCCTTGGTTTTTTACTATTTACTGCTTTAGAGATTGCTTTAGAAATTACAAGTGGGTTACTCATCATGTTCCCAGAATATTGTTTTTTCATACCTTCAGCGGCTTTTAAGGCTGCTACCTCATAAGCGCCTCCTTTAGCTGAGGAAGAAAGATAGTCTGCTGCGATAAATCCCCATGGTGTTTTGACTCCTCCTGGCTCGATAATGGATACATCAATTCCAAACTCTTTTACTTCCATGCGAAGTGCATCACTAAAAGCTTCAAGTGCGTATTTTGTAGCGTGGTACCATGCACCAAAATACGTAGTGATACGACCACCCATGGACGAAATATTTATAATTCGCCCAGACATTTGCTTACGCATATGAGGTAAAACCAATTGTGTTAATCGAGCCACACCAAACAAATTTACATCAAACTGTTTTTGTGCTTCCTGAAGTGACACATCTTCAATTGCACCATAAGAGCCATAACCTGCGTTATTTATCAATATATCAATTTTACCTTCTTTTTTTAAAATTGATTCAACTGCAATTTTTGTACTTTCTTCACTTGTTACATCTAAATTAATAGGTTTTATGCCTGCGGCTTTAAGACGTTTCAGTTTTTCTTCCTGTCTTCCAGCTCCATAAACTATATGTCCTTGTTTTGTTAAAAACTTGGCTGTTTCAAAACCAATTCCACTTGTTGCACCAGTAATTAAAATAACTTTCATCGTATATTCCTCTTTTTTTATTTATAAAAATATTTTATATCATCACTAGAGGTAATACAATGACTTTTTGCGCCAATTTATTGTCACTTGACGACATTGATTGATATTATTTTTCCTTTAATAGGAATTTATCCATATATGAATTGATGTACTTATTAGGTATAATTGTACCGCACTTTCTTTAAATTATTTATTGTAAAATATTTTTTTGAATCTTTTATAAAGACTATATCGCGTTTCTGGCAATATGAGATTTCTAGCATTTTAAAAAAGGTAAAAGCAAAAACTCTAGGGAACTTAATAAATCTCCCCATTATTTTGTCTTTAACTTTTATGAGGTATAATAGAGGAAGCGAAAAAGTAGAAAAGGGCTGAAGTTAGTGAAATTTTTACATACATCAGATTGGCACATTGGCAGAACCTTGAACGGTTGGAGTCTTTTAGAAGAGCAAAAGCACGCCTTTAAAATTATGCTGGCCGCAGCCAAGCAAGAAAAGGTTGACGGTATCATCATTGCAGGAGATCTTTATGATCGGACAGTTCCGAGCGCAGCAGCTGTGACGACCTTTAACGAAATGCTGCGAGAAATGAATATTCAGGAGAATTTTCCTATTTATGCAATTTCGGGAAATCATGACGGTGCACGACGACTGAATTATGGGCGTGAATGGATGGAATTTAACCATTTACATTTGAATACATTATTAGAAGAAGCTTTTGTACCCATTGAAACAGCGGAGATCCAAATGTTCTTGCTTCCTTACTTTGATCCAGCTGATGCGCGTGTTTATTTTTTACAAGCTGGTATGCCGGAAGAGGAAGTGAAAGAAATTAAAACCTTGTCTCAGGCATTAGAACTAGTGCTTGAAAAAATGCGGGAAGCCTTTCACCCTGAGAAAAAACAAATTTTAGTGACTCACTTTGCTGTGAGCCCTTCTGCAGATCAGGAGATTGAGCTGACAAGTGAAACCAAGTCCAAAGCTGGGGGGCTAGCTACTGTCACAGTCCAGCAGTTTGTGGATTTTGATTATGTTGCTTTGGGGCATATTCATACACATCATGCTTCACCCAGTGAGACAGTGCGTTACTCAGGAAGTCCTGTCAAATTTAATATCAAAGAAGCGAAAACGAAAAAAGGCTATTATATCGTAAATGTGGCGGATAAGATTGAGACTGAGTTTTTCGAAATTCAACCACAGACGGATTTGGTTGCTCTTACTGAAGAGTGGGAAACGCTTATTGATCCAGAGTTTTACCAGCAACAACCTTTAGAATCTGCTTGGTTTGCTATATGTATTAAAAACTTTGACCGCTTTGCTCATGCTGGGCAAAATTTACGTGCTCAACTTCAGAAAATCTATGGCACTATTGTCGAACTGGATTATGAAGATAAAGAACGCATCATAGAGCAAGAAACCCATCAAAATATGGAAATGATGAGTGAAGAAGAAATCGTGCAAAATTTCTACCAACAGGTGGCAGGAGAGTCACTTAGTCCATTTCAGCGAACTTTTATCGAAGAAACTTTTATTGACTTGAGAGGGGAGAAGTAGACATGAAACCAATTTACTTAGAAATGAATTATTTCGGACCTCATGCTCACTCGGAAATTGATTTTAGAGCTCTAGATGAAGCACCATTATTTTTGATTAGCGGCGATACGGGTGCCGGAAAATCTACGATTTTTGATGCAATGACTTATGCTCTTTTTGACAAGACGACAGGAGATCGTGAAGCGAGAGAGATGCGCAGCCAGTTTGCACAGCCCGACCAACGTACAGAAGTTACTTTCTATTTTGAGCAAGGTAACTTTCTTTATAAGGTACAACGCTGTCCTGAGCAAGAAGTCTTTAAGAAAAGAGGAGTAGGCACTAAGACGGAAAAAAGTCAAGCCAGCTTAGCTATTGTAGATAGGGTATTTGGCACAGAGCAAGCCAGCTTGGCTACAAAACCGGCCGATGTTGCCAGTGAAATATATGGTCTTTTAAATCTCAGCGCCGAGCAGTTCAAGAAAATCATTTTACTTCCACAAAATGACTTCTCACGTTTTTTAAAATCGGCCACCAATGAAAAAGAAGAAATTCTGAAGAAAATTTTTGGTACGGCAATTTTTACGGTCTTTTCTGAGGAAGTGCGGAATCAATATACAAAAAACAATCAAGAAAACGCAGCTCTTGATTCAATCTTGCAAAGCCAATATAGCTCTTCTGTCTGGACGGAGGAAGAAGCCAAGGCTTTGGAAGAATGTCCAGATAAGGAAAAATTTGAAAAAGCGACAGAATTTCTAGAGCAAAAGCAGATGCAAGAAAGCAAGGCTCGTGACTTAGCAAAAATAGCACAGCACCAAGTAGAAACTGTCGATAAAGCTTACGAAGATGCCTTGCTGCTGGAACAAGAGTTCCTTGAAGCCGAAAAAGCTCAAAAAGAATACCAAGAAAAAATAGCGGAGCAAGCAGTGCTTTATGAGCAACAGAAAGAAGCCTACGAAGCCCGCAGCTGGGCGCAACAATTTAAGGATATTTTACGTGACTTGGAAGAGGTTGAAAAAGAACTAGAAGCTAACCAAGTACGTGAAGTTGATTATCGCTCAAAAGCCGAGCAAGAGCAGAAAATACTTGGAGAAGTGAAAAAACGTGAGCAAGACTTAGATCAGAAAGCTTCAGAATTTGAAGAAAAAGGTAAGGTTATTGAAGAGCTGACTCGCACGATTACGCAAGCCGAGCAGGTAGAAAAACTTATCCGGCAGAAAAAAGATTTGGAGAAAAAGATTGTCCACTTGCAGCTTAAGCAAAGTGAGACAGATGTGCCCCTAAAAGAAGCACAAGTCAAACTTGATCAATTACAAAAAGAGATCCTTGATGAGAGTATCTTGCAGGCGGAAAAAGATGCTTTAAGTCGTCTAAAGTTGGACTTTCACCAGCAACTTTCTCCTTTAGCAGAATATTTGGAGCGCTTAAAACAAGAAAATCAACTTGCACAAAAGGAATTAAACTTTGCTGAGGAAAACATTACGACACTGCAGCAAGATTTCATGCTCAAACAGAAAAGTTATCAGGAAAAGCGAAAGTTACGCCAAAGTCTCATGATTGCTCAACTACAAAAGGAACTCGAAGATGGTTTACCATGTAAAGTTTGTGGTGCTACAGAACATCCTTTATCACATGTTGAGCTTGGTGTTTCTGACGATGACTTAAAAGCAGCTATGCAACAAGTTGACGAAGCTCAAGAAGCCTTTGCTGCTGCAGAAGAAAGGCAAGAAAAGGCTCAAAGCGAACTTGAAATGGCTCAAAAAAAAGCTGCAGAAAAAGCTGAAACACTGCAAGAAATGGAGCAGAAGTTTGAGCAAGCCTACAGTCAGTTTTGTCAGGCACATGAAGGCAGTTTTCCTAAAGTGTTTAGTCGCCAAGAGCTCAATATCATTTTTCAAGCTCGTGAAGACAGTTATAGGCAGAAAAGCACTGCACAAAAAGAACGTTCTCTGGAAAAAGACAAGCTGTGTGTTTTAGTAGAAAACTTAGAAGCTGAACGCCAAGGGTTGTTTCAGGAGAGCGATAAAGTCAAGGCACAGCTCGAAACAGTTACTCAAAGTTTAGCTGAGTTTGGGCAACTGCAACCGAGTCAAGTTCTAAAAGAGCAGAAGGTTATATTGCGCCAAGAAGTCGATAACTATTATACAGAGTGCCAAGAGGTGCGTGAGAAGATAATTGTCCTTGAAAAGCGTTATGCAGAACAGAAAGCAAAACATGAAGAACGTCTGATGCGTATTGAAGAGCAAAAACTGAAGCTTCAAGAAGGACAGCGCATTATCCACAAAGCATTGGCAGCCCCAAATGCTTGGACCAATGATTTAGTCACACTGAAAAATTGTCTTGCAGAGGATAACCTTCCTGAAATTTCCAAGTTTATTAATACTTATGAACTTGAGGAGAAACGGTTGAATCGTGCTTTAGCAAAGTATGAGGAAAAATTAAGCGGTAAGCAAAGACCTGATCTTACTGAGTTGAGAGAAGAAAAGCAAGCTTTAAACGAGCGCTATAGCCAAGCGCAAAAGACAGTTATTGAGCTATCCAATACACGCCAACAACTCGAAACAACGGTTGCTAAGATTGAACAAATACTTGAGACACAAGGAAAGGCAGCGGATAAGGCGCGTGAAATGACTAAGCTCTACAATGCGATAGCAGGAAAAACAGGAGATAAGCTCAAGCTTGAAACCTTTGTTGTCCAACATTATCTGGAAAAAGTTTTGATTTATGCTAACCAGCATTTCATCAATCAACTTTCCAATAACCGCTATCGCTTTGAGTTGGCCAAAGAATCCGCCAATAAAAGGCGCGATCATGGCTTGGACATCAGCATCTATGATAATGAGACAGGCGCCTCACGTTCATCCAATACTTTGTCGGGTGGAGAAACCTTTATTGCTGCTCTGTCAATAGCATTAGCACTGAGTGAAGTAGTCCAGAATTCTGCGCAAGGGGTTCAAATAGAAGCACTTTTCGTCGATGAAGGATTTGGCTCACTTGATCAAGAAACACTCCAAAAAGCCATGACAGCGCTCGAACAAATAGGAGAAAACCGTCTTGTTGGCCTTATTAGTCACGTAGAAGAAATGAAAGATTCAATCGCACAGCAACTGCGTGTCGAAAAAGTCGGAGACGGACGAAGTCAGGTAAAACTCTTTTCGAAATAAAATCTTTTAGTCAGAAACCAAGATAAAAAGTTCCGACTGCTTTCCAAAGTAGCCTTTTGAGAAAAACAATGAAATATGGTAAAATAGTAGAGTTCAAAACTCTACTCACAAAGGAGTGTGGAGTGAGATGTATGGGAAAAAGCTTTTCCAGCAAACAGCAGTAAAAAATGATGAAGTTTAGTCCTGCTGGAAAATCGAACTCGAACCAAATAGAAGAGCGCATGCTTTTAGGAAGAAATAGGAAAAATAAAAATGAGCTTGTTTTTAGATACAGCTAGAATTGAAGTAAGAGCTGGTAAAGGTGGAGACGGAGCAGTCGCTTTCCGTCGTGAAAAATACGTACCAGACGGTGGTCCTGCTGGTGGAGATGGCGGACGCGGTGGTGATATTATCTTCCGTGTCGATGAAGGGCTTTCTACTCTGATGGACTTTAAATACAACCGTATTTTCCGTGCGAAACCAGGTGAAAAAGGTATGAACAAAGGGATGCACGGACGTGGAGCAGAAGATTTGATTGTTAAAGTTCCGCAAGGAACCACAGTCAAAGACAATGAAACAGGACAAGTAATTGTGGACTTGATTGACAAAGGTCAAGAGTTTGTCGTTGCTAAAGGTGGTCGTGGCGGACGTGGAAACATTCGCTTTGCAACACCACGTAACCCTGCACCAGAAGTTGCTGAAAACGGTGAGCCAGGGGAGCAAAAATGGCTTATGCTTGAATTGCGCGTCCTTGCTGATGTTGGTTTAGTAGGTTTCCCTTCTGTAGGTAAATCAACGCTTTTGAGTGTTGTTTCTAATGCACGACCAAAGATTGGAGCTTATCACTTTACCACAATCACACCAAATATTGGTATGGTCCAAATCGGCTACGGTGACAGTTTCGTTATGGCGGACATGCCTGGACTGATTGAAGGCGCACACTCAGGTGCAGGTTTAGGGATTCAGTTCTTACGTCACATCGAGCGTACACGAGTTCTCTTGCATGTTTTGGATATGTCAGGCATCGAGGAACGTGACCCTTACGAAGATTATGTAACCATCAATAAGGAATTGGAAAGTTACAATCTTCGCTTGCTTGAACGTCCACAATTGATTGTGGCCAACAAAATGGATATGCCAGATGCGCCAGAGATTCTTGCAGATTTCAAGAAAAAGTTAGCTGAAAATCTACCTGAAGGGCAAGAAATGCCTCAAATCTTTGAAGTTTCTGGTCTAACAAAAACAGGCCTGCAAGGTCTGTTGGCACGTACAAGTGAACTCTTAGCTGAAACACCAGAATTCTTGTTGTATGAAGACGAAGACTTCATCGATGAAGAAGCATACTATGGCTTTGAAGAAGAAGAAAAACCATTCAGTATTTCACGTGATGATGATGCCGCTTGGCGCTTGTCTGGTACTAAGCTTGAGAAACTCTTCAAGATGACTAACTTTGACCGTGACGAATCTGTCATGAAATTTGCGCGTCAACTCCGTTCAATGGGTGTTGATGAACAACTTCGTGCAGCAGGTGCACGTGATGGTGATTTGGTACGTATCGAGAAATTTGAGTTTGAATTTGTAGATTAATAGCGTAGGAGGATTGAGATGGGCTTTAAGATTATTTCTGACCGTGATGAAAACGGTGAATTTATTGCCTCAGCAGATTTTTGGACAGATGAACGGATTGATGCTTTGATTAAGAAATATAATCCCTCAGGTAAACTCCGCCTCTCTAAAGCTGCACAAGAAACAAACGAAAAAGAAGATGAATAAAAAGAAGACCATGTTTTTCATGGTTTTTATTTTTATAACATGGGAGAAAACAAGAGCAATTAGCTTGAATTTATAATTTAGTCTTGCTAAGCTAAATGAAGCAAGTTAAGAAACGAAAAGGAGAACACATGGCAGTAAAACTTTTTATCGCCCAAACATTAGACGGGTATATCGCTGATAAGCAGGATAATTTGGATTGGCTGATGGCTGTTGAAGGAGAGGGAGACAATGGTATATCGCGATTTCTCTCATCTGTAGATATTGTTATCATGGGCAGCAGAACTTACCAATGGCTTTTAGATCAAAAGTTAGAAACATGGCCCTATGAAGATAAAATGACTTATGTATTTTCAAGACAAACTTGGGAAGATAAAGCTAATATCAAGTTTGTGCATCCAAGTAATCTAACATCATTTGTCCAAGAACTTCAAGGAGAAATCTGGTTAGTTGGTGGCGGTCAGCTGATTAAGGATTTCATGGAAGCTGATCTTATCGACGAGTACCAAGTAACAATTGCTCCAGTTATCTTGGGTGAAGGCATTCCGCTCTTTCCACAAGGTAATTATGCGTCAGACTTAGAGTTACAAGGAACAACAAGATACGGACAATTTGTTGAATTGGCTTATAAGCGCAAAACGAAAGCGAAATAAAATAAGAAAAAAACATCTGAGCATCTCGTTTTGAGCTGCTTTTTTGATATTATTTTGAATCTCCTAAGAAAAATATTACAATAACATTATATAGGTGTTATTAATATTACTTGAGGATAACGAAATATTTGACGAGGTAAATATGATAGATTACAATTTTTCAGCAGAGCAGAGCAGAGCAGAGCAGAGCAGAGCAGAGCAGATGGTTTTACTCTATCAGTGATAGCTGCTCTGTATCTTGAAGGTTGGAGAAGTTTATGAACATAGAAAAGAAACGTCAGCTGCGTAATATTTTAATTTTGAGTCTTCTTACTTTAATTGGTGTAACTTTTGCCTTCACAGCTTTTAACCAACAGGTTATCAATGATCGTGAGATAGAAAATCGTCCAGAAGCAGGTGGTCGTGTGCATGACTATTTCAACCGTAACACAGAAAACAAGGATGTCTTTGTTGAAAATTACGGTCAAACACCTATCATGGTAAGAATTAAACTTTCTGAGTTCATGGAGTATCAAGAACGAGGTCAGACCTCTTGGAATCAAGTAGCCGGGGGGAGTCGCACAGATGTAGGTTCTTGGACAACTTATAAACCAGAATCAGGGAACATTAACAACCGTGCTGGAGATTCGGCAGCTTTTAACACTTATTCCAATCTGACTTTTGGGTGGACACGTGGAGGAGAACCTGCGCCTTGGTACCTTCCGACATTTAATCTTAATGCTCGGGATCTAACGACCGCTGCCGCAGGTCATGCTCGGGACTATCTTGTGGATGGTGCGACACATCCTGGAGAAGGTACAGATAATTACTGGCAGGAAGGGTATACTTATACAAATGACAGTCAGGCACCTTGGCCAGGAAGCTTGGCTTCCAGACAAACAGTACAAAATATGCCTGAATCTCGGCCACCAGTAACGCTTGAAGAATATCTTGAATTATCTGCACCAGATTTAGTAGGCGGTGCTTTCTGGGTCATGGACGAGGAGACAGGCTGGGCTTACTGGTCGCAAGCTCTGCAGCCTGGTCAAGCAACTTCTTACTTCATAGATGCTGCAGTGATGACGGCCGAAACAAAGGCAATCACCGGCTCTTATTATTATGCTATTCATGTAGACAGTGAGTTGATAAGTCTAGAGGAAACATTTTCAGATGAGGGCGAGGATGATTCAGCAAACTTAACACAAATGTTATCCATCATCAGGATGCTGGCAGATGGCTTTGCAGGAAATCCACCTCCCACTGTAGATGTCCCCGTGAGTAAGCTTAACTTCAGTAATTTCAATCAAGGGCAAAGATTTAAGACTAGTGGTCAGCAGTTCATTTACCTTGGAGGTGGAGGTGGAACACATATGATTATGCGCACTCATACTCTCCGTAATGTTTCTTGGAATGATCATCGTGAAGCTTTAAAAGAATGGTATGATGACCTTAATGAAGATTTAAAAGAGATTGTGGTACCAGTTTTAATACCTGAGCGGGATGCTGTACCTACTGTAGCATTGGAAGCAGTAGAATGGCAAGAAAATATGAGTTTTGGTCCACGCTGGTTGCCTTCAAACTTTGAGAATCTAGGAGCGGTATCAAGTGACAGAACGGAAAGAAATTCCGCAGGAGTCAAACAAGCCTTTGCTCTTTCATTAGCTGATGTGGTTGCTCTTACAGAAGATGGTAGAGCTTTCCCGAACCCTCGACTGCGTTTAGGAGGTTCTGATGAATGGTGGTTCTTACGGACACCAGCGGCACTCGGACAGTCATGGGGTATTGATAACCGTCCGGGCACTTCCTTTGGTCAGTTATCCACTTATCGTACGGATATTTCTGGACGCACTGGCGGAATTCGGCCAGCACTTTTAGTTCAACCTCCCCGCATCTAATCCAAGGATATTCAAAAACTTCCCAAATTCAGGAAGTTTTTTGAATATCCGGAAACCGATAGTTGACTAAAAATCAGCTGTATGGAATAATAAATTTATGAAAAAAATAGCGATTATTGGTGGCGGCATCATCGGCATGACCTTGGCCAATTACTTAGATACAGAAAAATTTGACATTACAGTTTTTGATTCTGGCAAACATCAGGCGACAGGTGCCAGTGCAGGGATTATTTCTCCTTGGCTGTCCAAACGAAGAAACAAACAATGGTATGCTTTAGCTAAAGATGGTGCTGCCTTTTTTGAGCAACTGGTCAAAGACTTGAGTTTAGATGAAAACATTTACGAAAAGTGTGGGACGCTCTTCGTCAGAAGTCCACAAGCGCTTCAAGACCTCGAACAGCTTGCTTTAGAGCGACGTGCAACGGCACCAGAGATTGGGGAAGTGCGCCATCTCACCACAGAAGAAACGACAGACATTCTGCCTTTGCTAAAACCTGTCGAAAGCTTATACATCTCTGGAGGCGCACGACTTGATGGAAAAGCTTACTTGCAACATCTTCGGGAACGTGCCCAAACACGCGGTGTTCGTGTAATAAGCGAAGAAGCCCAAGTCAAGAAGGAGAAGGCAAAATGGCGTGTGACTTCAGTGCAAGAGGAGGTGGAAGTAGATGAACTTGTTTTGACACCGGGACCAGCATTGAAAACTTTACTGGATCAACTGGGTTATACAGCCAAGGTCTCGCCCCAGAAAGGGCAACTGTTGTCTTTTGAGACCAATTTTGAAACAGAGAAATGGCCGGTTGCTTTCTTAGAAGGTGAAGCCGACCTGATTCCTTTTCAAAATGGCCGTTTACTCTTAGGTGCAACACATGAAAATGAAGCAGGTTGGGATTTAGAACCGACACAAGAAGCTTTTGAGCAACTGACTAAAGGCGTGCAGACCTTCTTAAAGGAAGATTATTTTGCAGATACAGCTTATAGCTACCGTGTCGGGACCCGCGCATACACTGCTGATTTTGCTCCCTTCTTTGGCCCTATAGTGCAAGAGAGAGGTTTGAATATTGCGAGTGGATTAGGTTCCTCAGGACTAACTACAGGACCTTACATTGCCTATCTTTTAGCACAACATTTAAATGCAGATAATTCAGAATGGGATATGAACCATTATCAAAAGGAAATGAATCTCTATGTGAATAAAAAAGAAGAATGAGTTTAAAAAACATTTCAAAACAAAAGACGTCTTGTAGGGTGTGTTATAATAGAAAAGATAGATTTAAAAAACAGAAAGATAATAATGGCAAAAATATCAGATTTAATTATTAATACACCAGAAAAAAACGAAGTTGAAGGCGTTTTTCATAAGCATCCGAAGGGATTTGGCTTTGTGAACCCGCTTGATGCGATTGACAAGAGTAATGACATTTTCATCTCACCAAAATTCACCAAATCAGCAATGGATGGAGATACAGTCCTTGTTCGTGTGCTTCATCAAAAAAATGCTAAACGTGGTGCAGATGGACAGATAATCAAAATCACAAAACGTTCAGTGACGGAAACTGTTGGGAGCTATCAAAGCTTATCTAGCCGTCAAAGCAAACTTACAGGCTACAAAGGCACGATTCAACTCTACAATGATAAAATCACAGATCCTTTATACATCAAGCAACCGCTGCCTGAAGTACAAGAAGGTGATGTTGTCCGTGTCAAAGTAACGCAACATCCTGATGAAAATAAAGCATTTGAAGGTCAAATGTTAGAAATTATCGGACACAAGGATGATGTGGGGATTGATATTTTGGAAGTGCTTTGCGCTATGAAAATTCCGCAAGAATTTACAGCAGAAACAATGGCTCAGACCGAAGCAATCCCAGAAGAATTAACGGAAGAAGATTTTGCAGGGCGTGACGATTATCGCTCAGAAATCACTTATACGATTGATGGCGAAGATTCTAAAGACTTGGATGATGCCATTCATGTTAAGAAGTTAGACAACGGAAATTATGAACTGGGTGTTCATATCGCTGACGTTTCTCACTATGTCACTGACGGTTCACCTTTGGATGAGGAAGCTTTTGCACGTGCTACATCTGTCTATGTTACCGATCGTGTCGTGCCAATGTTACCTGTTAAGCTGTCCAATAATCTTTGTTCACTAAATGAAGCGCAAGAGCGGTTGACGATGTCCTGTGTGATGGAAATCAATAATTCCGGTAAAATTATCAATTATAAGATTGGTCCGTCTGTGATTAAGACAACTTATCGTATGACTTATTCAACAGTAAACAAGATGCTCAATAAAGGGCAAGAAGGACATCGCGAAAGTCTAGAGCAATTCCCTAAAATTGTGGATTCTGTCGCTATCGCTGGGGAACTTCACGCGCTACTCGAAGAGATGCGTCATCAACGTGGCATGATCGAATTTGACGAAAGTGAAGCAAAAGTTATCTTGGATGAAAAAGGACATGCGATTGATGTTGTGAAACGTGAACGTGGTACAGCAGAACGTATGATTGAATCCTTCATGTTGGCAGCCAACGAAACGGTTGCCCTTGATTTCCAAAAGAAAAAATTGCCGTCACTTTACCGCGTACATGACAAGCCGAAAGAAAAAGCATTTGCTAAATTAATGGAAAAGGCTGCTGATGCGGGCTTTAGCTTGAGTTCAAACTCTCATGAAGCTGTAAATTACTTTGCGGAAGAGATTAAAGGAACAGCTTTTGAAAAAACACTAACGTATCAATTACGCCACACGATGTCGACAGCTCTGTATTCAGAAAAAAATACACAGCACTATGGATTAGCTGCGACAGACTACACCCACTTTACCAGTCCGATTCGTCGTTATCCGGACTTGATCGTGCACCGTTTACTTCATCTTTATCCAAAAGATCACTCAAACCGTACGAAAGAAGAATGGAAAGAACGTTTACCTGAAATCGCTAAACAGTCTTCTGATATGGAACATCGCGCAGTTGTGACGGAACGAATCGTGGATGCTATGAAAAAAGCGGAGTACATGCAAGATCATATCGGTGAAGTTTACTCAGCAACCGTAACTGGTGTTCAAAAATTTGGCCTCTTCATGGAACTTGATAATACGGTTCAAGGTTTGATTCGTACGGTCAATCTTCACACAGGTGTTGAAGAAGCCATTGAATTCGATGAAGAAGAAGATATCTTCAAAGGTAAAAAATCTGAGAAAACTTATCGTATGGGGGATGTCCTAAAAATTCGTGTCATTTCAGCCAATAAACGTAAGGGAACCGTTGATTTTGAAGAAATTATTGAAGAATAATAAAAAAAGTTCTATCCTTCAAGATAGAGCTTATTTTTCTTAATATAATCGATAACAGATTGAGGCATGAGGTAAACTGGCTCGATTCCATCTTTAAACATCTTACGTAAAGAAGTACTGGAAGCAAAAGAAAGAGGTAAGTCCACCCATTGGACAGGATAAAGACTTTCAATAGCTTCAGTTGAACGTTGAACAGCAACAAACTGAACCAAGTCAAGTAAGGCATCAATCTTGTACCATTTCGGAAGATATTCCACCATATCGCTACCAATGATAAAATAAAAATCAGTATCTGGATAAGCTTGAGTGAGGTGCTTCATCGTGTCATAGGTGTAAGATTTCCCACCACGTGCAACTTCTCCCAACTCAAGTGATAAACGTGGACTATCTGCAATCGCCAGCTCCAGCATTTTCACACGATGCTCAGCCGAGATTGTTTTTTTCTCATCAATATGGGGAGGAAGAGCCTCGGGCATGAGCCAAACTTTATCTAATTCAAGACGTTGAGCGACCTGATCAGCCATCATCAGATGGGTAAAGTGGACCGGGTTAAAGTTACCGCCCAAAATTCCGATTTTATTTCTTTTTGCTTGTTCCATTAGTGGATATATAGCTCCTTTTTAATTCTTTTCATATTATACCAGAAAAGCCCACTTTCATCAGTCACATGAGCATTTTCAAATAAGAAAATAATAATTTATTGAGTTTAAACTCATGAAGAATTTAAGAAGCATTGAGATAATTTCAACATGAAGATAGAAATGTCCCTGAATATTTGTAAATAAAGGTGATGACAATACAATTTACCGTCAAATTTTGTTAAAATAGAGTTAGAATATAATTTGTCACTCATAAAAGGAGTCACCATGTCACTATATCCAGACGATAGTTTAACTTTACATACAGATCTTTACCAAATAAATATGATGCAGACCTATTGGGAGCTTGGACGTCATAATCGCAATTCTGTTTTTGAAGTCTTTTTCCGTTCAATGCCTTTTGAAAACGGCTATGCTATTTTTGCAGGTCTGGAACGCATGGTTAACTACTTGAACAATCTAAGATTTACCGAAACAGATATTTCTTATCTCCGTGATTTAGATTATCCTGAGGATTTTTTGGACTATCTGGCACAGCTTCGCTTTACAGGTACAGTCCGCTCTGTCCAAGAAGGAGAACTCGTTTTTGCCAACGAACCTTTGGTTCAGATAGAAGGACCGCTGGCTGAATGTCAGCTTATCGAAACGGCTGTCCTCAATATCATTAATTTCCAAACACTGATTGCAACCAAGGCATCACGCATCAAGTCTGTGATTGGTGATGATCCTTTGCTTGAGTTTGGTACACGCCGTGCCCAAGAAATGGACGCTGCTATTTGGGGGACACGTGCGGCCTATATTGGTGGTGCAGATGCCACAAGTAATGTGCGTGCGGCTAAGATTTTTGGCATTAAACCAAGCGGAACACATGCTCATGCTTTAGTTCAGAGCTATGGCAACGATTATGAAGCTTTTAAAGCTTATGCACAGACACATAAAGATTGTGTTTTCCTTGTGGATACATATGATACTTTGAACATTGGTGTTCCGGCAGCTATTCGTGTGGCACGTGAATTTGGTGACAAAATTAATTTCCAAGGTGTCCGCATTGACTCTGGAGATATGGCCTATATCTCGAAAAAAGTACGTAAGCAGCTGGATGAAGCTGGCTTTACTGATGCCAAAATCTATGCTTCAAATGACTTGGACGAGTCAACAATTTTGAACTTGAAAATGCAGAGAGCGAAGATTGATGTTTGGGGTGTAGGTACCAAGCTCATCACGGCTTATGATCAGCCTGCGCTTGGTGCTGTCTACAAGCTCGTCTCAATGGAGGATGATCAGGGCGAAATGCAAGACACCATCAAACTGTCGAGCAACGCAGAGAAAGTTTCCACGCCTGGGAAAAAGCAAATCTGGCGTATCACAAGAGAAAGTGACGGTAAGTCTGAAGGAGATTATATTACTTTTGACGGTGAAAGACCAGACCAGAGTGAGGAAATCTATATGTTCCATCCCGTGCATACCTTTATTAATAAAAATGTACGTGACTTTACTGCTAAACCCCTACTTAAAGAAATTTTTGTCAAAGGCCAGCAAGTTTATCCTTTGCCTACCTTAGAAGAAATCAAAACTTTTGCTGAAGCCAACTTGACCGAACTTTGGGATGAATATAAGCGCAACCTCAATCCCCAACCATATCCCGTTGACTTATCACAAGAATTATGGAACCATAAGATGCGTTTGATTAGTCAAGTACGCACCAAGGTTTCTGGAATGAAATTGGATTGATACTATGAGAATAAAAAATATTGAATTAGGACATGCTGAAGCATTTGGTCAGCTCCAAATGGAAATTTTTCAAGAAAATAACTTTATGCTGGTTGAACCGGACGAACATAAAACTAAACTTCATGAATTAGCTAATCAAGTTGCCTCAACGGACTTTTTGATGGGTGCCGACAATGATCAAGGCGAATTAGTTGCCTTCTTAGCTGCCTATCGTGGCACTTACCGTCGCAATAGACATTGTGCTAAAATTGTCATTGCTGTGCTTAAGGATTATCGTCGTCAAGGGATTGCGAGCCGGCTCTTTGCAGCTTTAGAAGAATGGGCACGTAAAGAAGGAGTTTCACGTTTAGAACTCACGGTGGCAATGAACAACAGTGCAGCTATTTCATGTTATAAAACAAACGGTTTTGTGATTGAAGGAGTACGTAGCCAATCTCTTAAAATCAATGATGAATGGGTTGATGAATTTTATATGGCTAAAATTTTGGAGTGAATATGTCTTTACAAGAAAAAATTATCAAAGAACTAGGTGTTAAACCAACAATCGATGCACAAGAAGAAATCCGTAAATCAGTGGATTTCCTCAAAGACTACTTAAAGAAATATCCGTTTATTAAAACCTATGTTTTAGGAATTTCTGGAGGGCAAGATTCAACATTGGCTGGCCGCTTAGCACAGATTGCCATGGAAGAAATGCGTGCAGAAACGGGAAACGAAGCTTATACATTTGTAGCTATTCGTCTGCCTTATGGTACACAAGCAGATGAAGAGGATGCGCAAAGAGCACTGGACTTTATTAAACCAGATAAAAGTTTAGTTGTGAATATCAAAGAAGCTGTTGATGCTCAAGTTGCGGCTTTAGAAGCGACTGGTGTGGAGATTTCTGACTTTAACAAAGGAAATATCAAAGCCCGTCAACGCATGATTAGTCAATATGGGATTGCTGGAGGGATGCAAGGTGCTGTTTTGGGAACAGACCATGCAGCTGAAAATATTACTGGCTTTTATACGAAATTTGGTGATGGTGGCGCTGATCTGTTGCCGCTTTTCCGTCTCAATAAACGTCAAGGTAAGATGTTGCTCGCTGCTTTGGGTGCCGAACCTTCTCTTTATGAAAAAGTTCCAACAGCAGACTTGGAAGATGGTAAGCCCGGTTTGGCAGATGAAGTTGCTTTGGGCGTGACTTATGAGGATATCGACAACTATACAGAAGGACGATCAATCAGCCCCGAGGCACAAGAAAAAATCGAAAATTGGTATCTTAAAACGGAACACAAACGTCACTTACCTATTACCGTTTTTGATGATTTTTGGAAATAATATATAAGAAGACGTGAGCGATTAAGCTGGCGTTTTTTTATACGTAAATCAATAAAATGAGGGTTGAGAGTATGGTATAATAGAGTAATACAAACGCTTACAGGAGGGATATTATGTCCTATATTGAGATAAAAGATGAATCAAAAATATATCAATCCGGTGGAGAGAAAATCTATGCCAATGATCACGTAAACTTTGCAATTGAGAAAGGAGAACTAGCAGTTATCCTAGGAACGTCAGGTGCGGGTAAGTCCACAATCTTAAATATTTTAGGCGGCATGGATTCGAGTGATGAAGGGCAAGTGATAATTGATGGTGTAAATATTGCGGAGCTGTCTGCTAAAGAACTGATTACTTACCGTAGACGTGATGTTGGTTTTGTTTTTCAATTTTATAACTTGATTAATAATTTGACGACCAAGGAAAATGTCGAATTAGCTTCAGAGATTGTCGAAAATGCGCTTGATCCTGTAGAAGTTCTTCAAAATGTCGGCTTGGGTCATCGCTTGGATAATTTTCCCTCACAACTTTCGGGGGGAGAACAACAACGTGTGGCTATTGCGCGTGCTATCGCTAAGAATCCCAAAATCCTTCTCTGTGATGAACCAACCGGAGCATTAGACTATCAAACAGGCAAGCATGTACTGAAAATACTGCAAGACATGTCGCGCGTTCAGGGTGCAACAGTGATTATTGTGACCCATAATGCTGCCATTAGTCAAATTGCGGACCGTATCATTCATGTCCATGATGGTCGGGTCAAGGAGATTACAGTCAACGACAGTCCGGCAGATATCGAAACGATTGAGTGGTGATTCGATGAAAACAAAAATCCTCAATAAAAATATAAGACGGTCGATTACTGGATCCTTTGGACGTTTCATGTCTATTTTCTCCCTCATGGCTTTAGGGGTCTTTGCCTTTGTCGGTTTAAAAATGTCTGGGCCAAATATGAGGGCAACGGCTGAGGAATTCTATGCGCGGCATCACTTGGCAGATTTGAGTGTTACCTCAACGATGGGTTTAAATGCATCGGACCAAGCGCTTATTCGCCAGGCAGATGGACTCAAAACGGTGGATTTTGGCTATTTTCGTGATGTTTTGCTGCCCGATAAGAAAACTTCCTTGCGTATTTTCTCGCAAGCAGACAACCTTTCGACTTATGAGCTCATTGCAGGAAAAATGCCCCAAAAAAGCAATGAAATTGCCCTTGATTTTCTCTATCAAGACAAGTACAAGCTTGGTGATACAATCCGCGTAACCGAAGAAAAAAATGAGAGATCATATCTTCTAAAAAACCATGAGTTTAAGCTGGTCGGTTTTGTCAAATCAAGTGAATTTGTTGATAAAAGTCTATACGGTCCGACCAATATAGGAACGGGACAGCTTAACGGCTATGCCGTTGTTCCTCCTGAAGCTTTTCAGTCAAATGTGTATATGATTGCACGCTTGAGTTTCAAAACCATGCAAGGCCTTAGTCCATATGATCCACAATTTACGGAACGCTCAGACTATTACCAACAAAAGCTTAAAAATCTTTTGGAAGGACAACCTGAAAAGCGTTTAGCGGAGATAAGAAAAGAGCCACTAGCCCAGCTAAAACAAGCCCAAGATAAACTGAAAGCAGAAGAAATAAAACTGCAAGAATCACAGAATGCGCTTAATCAACAAAAAGCTCTAGCTGGTGAAAATCCTCAACTCCAAGCCCTGCAGGAAAGTTTGAATACAGGTAAAGCAAAACTTGTAGAAAGTAAAACTCAACTGCAAGAACAGAGAGATAAACTAGCAGCGCTTGAAGCTCCAGAATATACCGTAAATAATCGAAAAGAAGGAAACCCGGGCTATCAAACCTTTGTTGATAATTCCACTCGTATCGATGCCCTTTCAAACATTTTTCCCGTCGTGCTCTTTGCGATCGCCGTTCTTGTCAGTTTAACGACGATGACACGTTTCGTGGAAGAAGAACGAGGCAATATGGGCTTACTTAAAGCCTTGGGTTACACCAATGCTCAAATTCGGAAAAAATTTATCGTATATGGAGCTGTTTCAGCCTGTGCCGGTGCAACTGTAGGTGTTATTTTAGGTCATGTTGTGCTTCCTCATGTGGTATTTAACGCTTATTCGGCTTCCTCTACATTTTCAGGATTGATTTTGACTTTCTCACCTTTCTGGACGCTTGTTTCCTTTGTTATTGCGCTTGCCTGTACCGTTTTGCCCGCTTATTTGGTGGCTCAATCTGAGTTGCGTGGCGCACCAGCAGCACTTTTCTTAGCCAAACCACCTAAAGCAGGTTCGCGTATTTTCTTGGAGAGAATCAAGCCGATTTGGAATCGTATGAGCTTTACTTATAAAGTGACAGCACGTAACCTTTTCCGTTACAAACAGCGAATGTTGATGACTATTGTTGGGGTTGCGGGGTGTACAGCACTTCTTGTTATGGGCTTTGGTATCCGTGATTCTATCTCAGGGCTGAGTCAACGGCAGTTTGGTGAAATTTTACACTACAATATGCTTGCGGTTTCTCAGGATAACTTGAATAAACAGGAGCAAGATGAACTTGACCAGTTTTTACAGTCAGACAATATTAAGTCTTACGCTCCAGTTCACTTTGAACAACTGCATCAAACGATTAACGATAATCGTCAGGATATTAGTTTAATGGTTCCGGAGAAGGAAGAAAACTTTAAGCAGTTTGTAACACTGCGTAATCGTGTAAGTCAGGAGAAACTGGCATTACCAAAAGATGGTGCAGTAATAAGTGAAAAACTGGCAGAACTGCTTGGAGCAAAAATTGGACAGACCATTTCGCTAAAAAACGATCAGGATAAAACAGTAAAAATAAAAGTTGCAGGTATTACCGAGATGTATATGGGGCACTATATTTTTATGAATCAAAACCAGTATAAAGCGCTGTTTGAAACACCGATAAGGGCAAATGCGCATCTCTTGAAGCTTCGAGATACATCAAGGGCTAAAAGTCAAGCAGCTGCGGCAGACTTTATGCGAAATGCTGGGGCGCTCACTGTATCGCAAAATAGTGATTTACAAAATACAATTGACGCCTTTTTACACGGTATTAACAGTGTCATGTTTGTGCTTATTGGCTGTGCTATTCTATTGGCTATCGTTGTTATTTACAATCTAACCAATATCAACGTTTCTGAGCGAATTCGAGAGTTGTCAACGATTAAAGTACTGGGCTTCTATGATCGTGAAGTGACACTTTACATTTATCGTGAGACGATTTTACTGAGCTTTATGGGTATATTAGCTGGCTTTGGCTTAGGGTCTTACTTCCATCATGTGATTATTACCATGTTACCGACCGACATGATTATGTTTAATCCTAATCTGTTATGGAGTAACCTGTTGCTCTCAACACTCATTACCCTAGCCACAACTTTAGGCTTAAGTATTGTCGTCCATCTGAAACTCAAAAATGTCGATATGCTGGGTGCATTAAAGTCTGTGGATTAAAAAAACTGTAGATTTATTCTACAGTTTTTTAGTTTAATGTTCGTAATGTTCAACTTTACGTTTGGCATCCGTGATTTGTTGTCCTTTTTCTTCGTGGGCGAGAATTTCCTCGAAGGCTGGAAGTTCCAAGTCTTGCCCGTATTTTTGATACAAGGCAGTTGTGACGAGACGATAGGCCAAGCGTGCATTGCGCGAAAGGATGGGACCGTGGAAGTAAGTACCAAATGTATTTTTATAGTGGAGCCCTTCGGTGTCATCGTCGGGATTGTTCCCGCCACCATAAACCACTTTACCCAAAGCTTTTTCGCCTTCACCAAGATAGGTAATTCCCGAGTGATTTTCAAAACCATAATATGTTTCACCAAATTCTTCGTTATGAATTTGAATATCGCCAATAAAACGGTCATTGCCAAGGTTTTTGGTGTAGTGCGGCAAGATACCAGTACAGTCAATCTTGTTGCCAGCAGCATTGATATAGTACTGACCTAACATTTGATAGCCGCCACAGATGGCAAGCATAGGCTTTTCAGCCTCAATATAGGATTTGAGTGGTGATGTGATATTTTTGAAGCTGTCCGCAATGATTTCCTGTTCATAATCTTGACCACCGCCCCAGAAGACAAGGTCATAAAAATCTTGATCAAAACTATCTTCAAGGGAAACGATATCAAAAGTCATTTCAGCGCCTAATTTTTCGCCAACATACTTAAGCATGAGTATGTTACCGTTATCGCCATAAGTATTCATCAAGTCTCCATAAAGATGGGCAACATGAAGGTTGTATTTAGGATTTTCTAAATTTGATGTTAAAGAAGTATAAACCATTAGTGCATCTCCTTTCCAATCATCTTGTTTTGTGCAAGCAACTCACGCATTTCTAACATTGCAGTGTAGGTTGCTAGGATATAGATGTGCTGATCTGCTTCATTTTTGAGGGCATCAAGGATTTGGGGTAGCGACTCAAGTTCATGAATTTTGCTTTCGTCAAATCCAGAAACACGATAACGACGAGCCATTTCACTATGGCGGACACCACCAACAAAGATTTGGTCAATATCCATGTCATGGACCAGCTCAAAGTTAGCATCCCAAATCCAGCTTGTGTCAATACCGTCAGCATAGTTGGCATTGAGCAAGCTAACCAAGGTAAATGGATAATCAGCAAGTTTCATCATTTCCAGGGCCTGGTTTGCTCCAACAGGATTTTTAACCAGGACAATAGTAGCGGATTTATCGCCAATCTTAAAGGTTTCTTGACGGCCAAAGACGGCTTTAGATTGTTCGAAACCTGCCTTGATAGTTTCAGCAGGTACACCGTAAAATTCAGCGACAGAAACAGCAGCAAGAGCGTTGTAGATATTGTAGAGCCCACCCACGTTGATTTTATAAGAATGATTATCAATGACAAACTGAGAAGAAGTATTGGTAATTTCTGTGAGCTCAGAAACACGATAATCCAGCTCAGGACGTTTGAAACCGCAGTTTTGGCAGATGTAATCGCCAAGGTTAGCATAAGTATTGAGCTTATAATCTAAGATATGATGGCATTCCGGACAAACAACCCCTTCAGTATTATAATGCGCACGTTCAGGCGCATGACTTTCATGGTCAAAACCATAATACTTGACAGGATTTACCAAAGTCCGTGAATGGAAGAGCGGGCTATCACCATTGAGAAGAACAGTGGCTTCAGGTGCATTAGCGGCTCCCTTGACGATAAAGTCATAAGTTGTATAAATCTCTCCGTAACGGTCCATTTGGTCGCGGAAAATATTTGTGAAAACAAAAAGTGAAGGCTTGATATATTCGGTGATTTTTGGCAGTGATGCTTCATCAATCTCCAGAACAGCAAAGCCTTTTTTCCCTTTTTTAACCTTAGGCGCTGTCAAGAAAGTAGCAGTAATCCCGGTAATCATATTGGCACCAGAAGTATTTGTGACAACTTTTCCAAAAGCTTTTTCGAGTATACCGACAGTGAGCGCTGTGGTCAAAGTTTTACCATTGGTCCCTGTCACAACGATAATTTCATAATCTTTTGTTAATGTAGCTAAAATTTCAGGATCAAATTTTAAAGCAATCTTACCAGGCAACGTACTTCCACGCTTAAAGATTTTCTCTAAAACTAAGCGTGAACTCTTTCCTGCTAAAGTTGCGAATGAAGTTTTCATAGTCATAAATGATATTATACCATAGATTGCGGTGTTGAGGAGGATAAACTTCTCATTGGAAAAGATATTTTTTTGCTGATAAACAAGGTAATAAGAAGTTGTGTAGGGTGTTCTAACTTCATCAGATTTTTCGTTTTTCTTGCTCTTAGGAGAGCACTGTATTATAATAAATATAAAGAAAAGGACTTGCGCTAACAAGACCCATGCAGCCGTATTAAGAACGGTAGCAAGATTTATGTTAAAATAACGTCTGCCCTGCTAAAGTTGGACGTTATTTTTTATCGTTTTTATTAACCACTGTAATCATCAATAACGCAAATGCGATCATCAATGAAAGTGTTTTATATATCGACAAAAATTGTCGCCTTTCATTTTTGTGAGGCCAGCTCACGATAAAGCTACCATGTTATAGTATAATTACAACAAAAAAAGCTCTTGGACATTGCCAAGAGCGGGGTGTAGGAGTTTTGAGAGTTCCTCCTCTTAGTATAATATAAAAACCATAAAAATGAAAGACCTAAATTTCACTGTTATTAAACTACAAGCAAGACATCTTCAAAATATGATAAAATAAAAGCATGAAAAATGCGACTGAAATCTTACAAAAGATGAATCCTAATCAAAAGGTAAATTATGATCGGGTTTATCAAAAAATGCGTGAAAGCTGGGAGGCTGAAGGTCTTCGGCCCAAAATTTTGCTTCATTCCTGTTGTGCACCCTGTTCAACTTATAGTTTAGAATATCTTTGTCAAAATGCTGATGTGACAATTTATTTTTCGAACTCGAATATTCATCCTCGTGCCGAGTACGAAAGGCGTGAGAAAGTGCAGGCTAATTTTGTTCAAGACTTTAATGTAAAAACAGGAAATAAAGTTCAGTTTATTGCGGCACCTTATGAACCCAATAAATTTATGCAGATGGTCAATTTGCATCAGCTCGCAGAAGAACCTGAAGGTGGTTCGCGTTGCACAGCTTGTTTTCAAATGCGTTTAGATATTGTCGCAGAGAAAGCTCAAGAGTTAGGTTATGATTATTTTGGTTCGGCACTCACGCTCAGCCCCAAAAAGAACGGCCAACTCATAAATGAAATAGGCTTAGATATGCAAAAAATCTATGCTGTCCAATACTTGCCTAGTGACTTTAAGAAAAACAATGGCTGGAAACGTTCCGTAGAGATGTGCAAAGAATACGATATTTACCGCCAATGCTATTGTGGCTGTGTCTTTGCAGCACGTCAACAAGGAATTGACCTCAAAGAAATTAATAGAAGTGCTGTAAAATTTATAAATAAAGTAGGCGACAAAAAATAAAGAACATGCTATAATTGTTGCATGGTTAAAAGTTTTATAAATAAAATGAGTGCAATTTTTCAGCATGGTTCTTTTAACACCCTGTATGGTGGCTTTTATGAAGGGACCATAACTGCTGGAGAAGCTTTAAAATATGGACAAATTGGTATTGGTACCTTAGATGGTGCTGATGGAGAAGTTATTATTCTTGATGGCACTGCCTATCACGGAAATTCTGAAAATCAGGTTCGCATAGTTAAACCAGATGAAACTTTACCGTATGTTGCAGTGATTGATCACCAACCCTTTGCGACTTATAAAGTTAATGGACTGACGATGCAAACCTTGCATGATCTGACAGAGAAATTCCCAACACGGAACACAGCTTACAGTCTAAAAATGACTGGACACTTTGAGTCGGTGGAAATTAGCTCTAAACCTGCAAAGAATACGAAAAATTATTTGGAAATTCTGGCTGAACAGCCTCATTTTACTGAAAAAAATATTTCGGGAACGATTGTTGGTATCTGGTCGCCTAAATTTTTAGAAGATCTGTATGGTGATGGTGCTCATCTACACTTTTTAAGTGACGACAAGACTTTTGGCGGTCACTTGACTGAATTCTTATCTGGACAAATTACCATTGAAGTTGGTCAAGTGGGGGAAATGAAACAGGAATTTCCTCAAGAAAATGAAAATTTCAAGGCTATGCGCTTTGAGTAATAATAGATAAAAACTACCTAAAAAGGGTAGTTTTTTTGTCGTTAAAATTCCTATGTGAAATAAATCGTAAAGTTTATCTTGAGCTGAGGTAAATTCCCACAAATAAATATAATTATGTTGCAAGATAAATTATAAAATAAAGAAGTGAGTTTATTCAAGGTGGATTCACATAATCTTATAAAAATTTATAGAGGAGATGTTTATTATGAAAAAAGCATTTTTAGCAACGATGGGTATGGGAATCTTGGCTAGCATGACGATGGCTTCAGCTACTACAGGATTCGCGGATGAAGCAGAGGCAAAAGATTCTACTGCTAACTTCACGATTACCGCTAAAGATCCAGGAAATCCAACGGATCCAGATAATGGCACGTTAACATTGAAAGAAGTACCAAGCTTCAACTATGGTGTTCTTGAAGCCAGCTCAATTTACTCAGGTTTCACTGGAAAAGCAGCTCAAGCTGAAGGAAAAGTTTTAGTTAGCGATACACGTTTGGGTACATCAGACTGGACATTGACAGCTAATATGGATAAATTTACAAATTCTAAAACTTCATTGGAAGGTGCAGCTTTAGACCTTTCAGCGGTCGGTACTTTAGGAGAAGATTTTACAGGTGTGATTAAAGATGACAAGAGCCCTGTAGAACTTGCAAAAGGTAATGGTTCGCATGGTAAAGATGAATTCCTTATTTCTGCAGAAAATGCTAAATTATCTTTGGGCGCAAATCCAAAGGCAAACTTGGCAGCTGATGATGCTTTTGAAACAACAATCAACTGGAACTTGAGTTCTTCACAACCCGTCGCTCCAACTGCATAATCTTTGTTGTCGGATAAATGAAAATGTATAAGCAAGTACGGGCAAAACTTAAGATTTGTCGGTTCTTGCTTTTATTTTTTAGTGGAGGTTGAAAAGCATGAAATTTATAAAAGGATTGGGCTGCTTTGCCATACTGCTATTCACCTTATTTTTACCTGTGAATGCACATGCGGAAGAGGGCGCAGGTTTTACCGTCACCCCAGTACTTGGAAAGGGTCAAACTGATCCAGCTGCAGGCTATTTCTCAATTAAGGGTGAACAAAATGAAAGTTATCCAGTAACGGTAGCTGTTCAGAATTTGACAGAAAATGAAAATCAAGATTTTGATGTTCAGCTTGTCCAAGCAACGACAAGTAATAATGGCCATATTGATTATACTCCCAGCTCCAAAAAAATGATAGCAGGTGGTCTTTCCCTCAAGGATTTGGTAGAGGAGAAAAAGGCGACTCAAAAAGTAACAGTTGCTGCTGGGCAGACAAAGAATATTACTTTTAATCTTAAGCTACCTCAAGATAATATAAAAGGTACTGTTTTAGGCAGTGTCTATGTTCGCAAAGTACCGAAAGAAACAGCAAAGTCTAAAGGTGTAGGTGTTCGTAATGCCTTTGCAATGACAATTCCTGTCATAATATCGGAAGATTTCAATAAAAAAATTACGCCGAAACTGGCGTTGACGAACGCACAGATGAAGTCGGATACAGGAGTGCCTAAAGTTGTAGGTGAGGTTAGTAACCAAGCTCCAAGCATGTTTGGGCAAATAAAAGTAGAGGCATGGGTGACTGAAAAGGGAAAAACGGACAAGCTTTATCAGTCACAATCAGAAAAATATGAGATGGCCCCCTATTCTTCATTTGAATATACAATAGATACCAATAATCATCTCTTAAAACCGGGGAAATATACCTATCATATGCTGATGAAGTCGGGTGATAAAAGCTTTGATATGGCACGTGACTTTACAGTTGATAGTAAAAGTAGAGAAACCGTCAACAGCAAGCTGCTTGAGGGAGAAAAATCAAATACAAAGCTTTGGTGGATCATAGCTGCAGTAGTTGGTAGCAGTATTATTATTTTCCTCGTGGCTTATGGGCTAGGAAAAAGAAAGGGCGATACTGATGATGAAGATGAATAATAGCAAACTAAAAGTTAGTTTAGCACTCTTAGGTCTCTCTTGTCTGACGAATCTTTTCCTTATACAGCCAGTGAGCGCTAATATGATGCAAAGTAAGATTGGTTTTACTGTTCATCAGGATGTAAGAGATGCTGGTGTTTTGCCACCTGAAATTCCTCAAAATGGACAGTTGGTCCATTACGATCTCTTGCCATCTACAGGAAGTACTCAAGAATATTCTTTAATCTTGTTTGGCTGTATGCTATTGTTGTTTGTTGCTGTCTTTTTCTTGGCTCGTATATATGTAGAGAAAGGAAAACTTCAATGAAAAAAATAAATATAGGGTTAATATTGCTTTTTCTCTTGCTACATGCTGCAAGCCCAGCAGTTTATGCCTTGGACAGTGATGTGGAAGCACAGCCTTCATCTAGTGCAACAAATGATAAGGATAGTACCTCAAGTCTGCAAGAGTCAGAACTTGAAACACCAACATCGGATACAGATCAAACTATTGAGTCTGAAAACAGAGGAGATCAAACATCTGAAGAGGCAGCTCCAATAGAAAAAGAAGCACCGAGAACATCTGAGGTACCGGAGCAAGAAAAATCTATCGAAGATAAACCTCAATCTGAAAAAGCAACTTCAGTTGCTGGCCTATCATCAGATGCAAGCTATACCGATTTGCCAGGTGCCCATGAACCAGATCGTAATGGCCTTTATTTACTCTTTCCACTACGCACAGGGATTCTTTCACAGCCCCAAGAAGAGCAGTATATTGTTGAAGGTACAACTGCTGATTTAAGTATTAAAACTACATCATGGGTGACTTCTTTGGGTAAGGTTAAAGTCAAAGTAAATGCTTGGCAGGAACAAGACGATGGAAGTTGGCTAAATATGGGAAGTATTGGTGAATTTTCGGATAGAAGTGGGATACTTGGCTCAACAAAGCAAAGCATTGACATCCCTGTAACCAAGATGCAAGCTGGGAATTATTATTTTCAGCTAGAAACAAGGCTCAATACCCTGCCAATAATTGGGAGCATCTCTGCTATGACCTATTACTCGCAACTTGCTAAAGTCACGGTGAAAGATAAACCAGTTGCAGCTAGTGGTATTTCCATTACGACTCCGAATGTGGTGTTTGAAAAAGCGACTTATTCTGCAAAGGCTGTGACAACACCACGTGATGCGACGGGTAAAATTACTTGGAATAGTTCTTTAAAGGGAATTAATTTCCTCAAAACAGAGGGACGCAGTGTTGAATTTGATGCTGGGGATCAGCTTGATGAAGTAAACACTGATGTGCAAGCGCCGGGTATCCCTTTCACGATATCTGCAGGAATTAGAAATGATGATGGAACAACGCCAACAGATAATAAGACAATCTATCTCGGTGGTTTAGCAGCTAAAAATGTTGCAGAAGATAGTGGTATGAGCTGGGAACTTGATGGACAAGGTTTAGCAGATTTGAACAAATCGGTTGAAAGTGCCGAAGTATGGAGTTATGAATGGAAATACATAGAAGGGAAGACTTCTAAAGCTTTCTCTGAAACTCAAGGGGTCAAAAACTATAAAGGTACAGTAAGCGATTTGACCAGTCTCAATGATGCAGATCACATCCTTTCTTTTGCTCAAGACAGTGCCTTTATGAAAACTGCACGGGAAGCGACAGAAAATGGGAAACCTTTTGCAGGTCAAGTCACTTTTTCAACAACGATTGATACAGGCGACGGCAAAAAGGAAACAGTTACTCTTTCTTCAAATAAGGCTCAACTTCTGGTTAATAAAGCGACAGGAAAGCTTCTTTTACAGCAAGTACCAAACTTTGATTTTGGTAAATTGCCTGCCAGTTATATCTATGATGGAACAAAAGATAGAGAGCCCACTGCACAAGATCATCTTGAAATTGTGGACAGTAGAGCAAAAGGTGGCTGGCGACTTTCTGCAAAGATGAGTCGTTTCCAAAGTAACAATAATCATAGACTGAAATTTAATAGTCAACTTACAATGTCCACTTATCCCTTTGAGATAAATCTTAAAGATGATGATACAGATAATTACATTGTAGATTCGGTAAGCAGTGAAGCTTTTGATTTAACCGGGCAGTTGCTCTTACAACCTGATCCGCTAGCCGATCTGAGTGCAGGAGAGACTTTTAGCAGTACGATAACTTGGAATCTTGTATCGACCACTAAGAGTACACCACCAGCATAAAGTTATAATAAATATAAAAACAGCGTTTCGCTGTTTTTATATTTTGAAGGCTTGAGGTAATAAAAGATGTTGGAAGATGCAAAGCGAGGAATGGAAATAGGAGAAAAAGTTATGATAGAGCTTTTCACAACGCCAAAGGAACAAGTTAAGATTGAACTCTTTCAGTACATCTTGTTTTCTCGGGCAGGTGAATTTTCTAAAGATTTAAAGGAGAAATTGAACTTGAAAAATGAGACTTTTAGACGGTACAGCAAGGAACTTGAAGAAGATATCCATGAAATTTTTGGTCAAGATATTAAGATAATAAAAAAGTCTTCAAAAATAGTCATAAAAATGAAAAATGAAATGACACCAGATTATATCGTGACCCGCTTGAAACTGAATTATATGCGGAAAAGCCCTTTATATAGTCTCCTCTCTACACTTATCAGTAAAAGTTACACGTCAATTCCTGAAATTGCTTATGATTTGAACTTTAGTGAACCAACAGTCTACAAGTTATTGACACAAGTGAAGGAGATTATGCTCCCTTTTAAAGCCGAATTTGACTTGGCAAATGCGACAAATTTTTCGGGAGATGAACTTGGTGTACGCTATTTTCTCTATCTCACACATTGGCATCTTTTCAATACCTTAGGAAAAAAGCCTTTCTCTGATGCCTTTCCGCCAGAATTTATCGATATAAATTTTTTAAAGCGTTCTTTAAAAATTGAGCGAAAACTTTCTAAAGCTCAGGAACAAAAGTTGCTTATACTTGCAGGCGTGACCTCCTATCGTATCGTTTACTTTAAGAAATATGTCAAGGTTGAAAAAGCATTTTTAGAGGATATTTCGATATTTTATCGAGGTCACCACTGCTTAAATCTTGCTTCTTTTAATGTAGACCCAGAGATTATTGAGAAAGAGTCAATACTTCTTAGTTTTTTAGTCAGAGGTCTTATTTTTGAGTTTGATGATATGTACGAGAAAAAAAGGGTTGTTGAAAGATTTCAAAATTCGAAACTTTCTGTTGGTTATGAAGTCAGCCTGTTTCTAGAAAAATTTCGCGAGACGTTCTCTTTTGAGTTTTCCGAAGAAAATTATGTCAAATCATACTATCTTCTAGTACTTACCAACCTATATTCACGTTACATACAATTTAATGTTGATTTTTACCGTGCAGTTCCTATCGAAAAAAATTATGAATTGTTTGAAAAAAAGCCTCGTTATCGTGCTGTTAAAGATAGGCTGAATCAGATCATTACCTATTTTCCTTCTTCACAGCAGTTGAATGATTTAGAGAGAAAAAGTTTGACAGCACTACTTTATACAATTTACGAGCTCAATGCGCCAAGTATCCCTGTCCAAGTCTATATTAATCATACCTCAAGCATTGTGAATAGCTTCTATATTCAAAACACCTTGAAAAAATTTTTTAATAGCGATTTAATCGCTTTCTGCAAAACGATACCTGAAGCTGATGTTATTATTTCGAGTGATCCCGAAGGAAATTTCCTCTCCAAAGATGTTTTTTACTTTAAAAATATTTTTGATAAAGAAACATGGACCGACTTGATTGAGTTTTTGTCTAAATCGCTTTATGAGAAGAGGTTTCGGTAAATTGTTTTAAGTATATGTCCAACATATAGTTTAGTATAATCTTTGCGTCTAAATACAATACATAGAATGATTATTAAATATGAAATAAGGGTGAGTAAAGTACAGAAGAACTCATACTTCTTGTTTAATTTTCTTTATATTATTGATTCTATGGGTGAATATTTAAATAAGAAAAACTAGCATAAAAGAGTGCTAGTTTTTCTTATTTAAAGAATCTACATAGAAGAAGTGATAAACTTTTTTCCTAATATCAGGAAATAAAAATAGAAGATAGCGCTAACATATAGTGTTAGAATAAAATCATCAAAGAAATACTTTTCTAAGTTAAAGATTAGTATAAGAAAAAGGAGAAATTATATGACAAAACAAGTACTCTTAACCTGCGGTGCAGGAGCATCCTCAGGTTTTATGGCCGCCGCAGCACGAAAAGCAGCTAAAAAGTTAGGAGTGGATGTTGAAGTTAAAGCAAAAAGTGAAACGGAAGTTGCATCCCTTCTTCCAGAAACTGATTTACTCTTAGTTGCTCCTCATCTAAAATATATGATTGATGAAGTAAAAGAACTTTGCGAGACAAATAATGTTAAATACGATATTATTCCTCAGCGAGTATATGGGTCACTTGATGGCAAAGGGCTAATTGAGTTTGCTCTAAAGAAATTTGAGACAGAGTAAAAGTAGGATGATGAGTTAAGGAGAAAAAAATGGAGAATACAGAAGCTGTTGAACGTGATGATCTTGCTATGGTATCCATGGGGGTAATTTTGCATGCGGGAAATGCACGTGAAGCAATTTTTAAAGCAGTAGACCAAGCGGCGCAAGGTAAATTTGAAGAAGCAGACAACCTTATGAACGAGGCAAATTTTGCGCTAATCGAGGCACACAGAGCACAAACATCTACTTTACAAAAGGAAGCAGAAGGAATTGAAATTCCTTATTCATCGTTGTTTGGGCATGCTCAAGATCATGTGATGACCGTCAAAACGGAACATAACTTAGTGAAGGAAATTATTAAGCTCTATAAGAGACTGGAGGAAAAAGAAAATGAATAAATTTATGGATTGGATGACGGATTCTTTTGCACCAAAAGTTAATAAATTTGCTAAGAATGCTTGGATTGCAGCTATTCAAGATGCTATCATGGCTGCTATGCCAATGATTTTAATCGGATCTTTTGCAACGATATTAAGTCTTGTAAATATTTATGTTAAAGGATTTCCAGATTTTTCGATGATTGGTACATTCTCGTTTGGCCTTTTTTCAGTTTTCCTTTCTTACTTGATTCCTAGTGCTGTTATGAAACAAAAAAAGCATTCAGAAATATCAAAACAAGCAGGACTTGCGGGTTTGGCTTTCTTTATGATTTTGATTTATCCCAAAATTGAACCCACCACAGGTATAATAAGTTTTGACAGCAACGCTTTTGGTACAGGTGGTATGATAGCAGCTTTACTTGCGGGATTGTTTGTAGGATTTGTCATGAATTTATTTACAAAAATAAAGTTTATCAGTGAAGATTCTGGTTTACCTGATTTTGTGGCAGTTTGGTTTAATACGTTATTACCTATTATTGTCGTACTTCTAGTTGGGTGGCTTTTCACTTTCCAGCTTCACTTTAACCTTTACGAGGGAATTAATGCTGTATTTGAGCCACTAACTCGTCTTGGACAAAGTTTTTGGGGGCTAACAATTTTGGTTTTCCTTGGTTTCTCATTCCTGTACTCTTTTGGGATTTCGAGTTGGGTTCTCACTCCTGTACTATATGCGATTGAACTTCCAGGTATTTCAGCTAACCAAGCTGCTGTAGCAGCGGGTAATGCACCAGTGAATATTTTTACAGTTGAAGCTGTAACCTTAATTTTGCTTGGCGGTGGGGGAGCAACACTTGCTCTTTGTATTATGATGGCATTCCTTGCAAAATCCTCGCGCTTAAGGATGATTGGCAAAGCATCACTTGTTCCTTCCATTTTCAATATTAATGAGCCGCTTGTTTTTGGAGCACCTATTGCTTTTAATCCAATTTTGATGATTCCATTTTGGATTACTGGATTGGTTACACCGATTATCCTTTGGATAACAATGAAATTAAATCTGGTTCCAATTCCAAGTGAACCTTTCCAGATGTGGTACACGCCGGGACCACTTGCAGGATGGATTATTACTAAATCAATCTCAGGTTTAATTTTTGTCTTGGTTATCTTTGTCATTTCGTGGATTATATACTATCCATTCTTCAAAGTTTATGATAAGCAAGCGGTACAACAAGACTTAGAGTGGGCTGAAGAAGATGAAAGTTAAAATAAAAATAAAAAGGAGTAAAAAATGAAAAAAAATCAATTTCCATATTTTCCAGAGAATTTTCTTTGGGCTGGAGCGCAAGCAGCCTCACAGGCAGATGGTGCCTATCATCAAGATGGTAAAATGCCTAATTCTTCTGATGTCCAGCCCTATCACAAAGGATTAGACAACATGGAAATACAACGTCTTGAACAAGAAGGAATGACCTTAGAACAAGTAAGAAAAGCAATTACGGATACGGAACATTTTTATCCAAAACGTTATGGTATAGATTTTTATAATACTTATGAGGAAGATTTGGAAATGCTGGCAGAGACAGGAATGAAAGCTTTTCGGACTTCAATAGATTGGTCTAGAGTTTTCCCTCAGGGAGATGAACTAGAGCCAAATCAAGCAGCACTTGAACATTATGAAAAAATGATTGATAAAATACGTGAAGTTGGTATGGAACCAATCATTACGATGCTTCATTATGAAACACCTATTCATCTAACCTTAGAATACGGAGGCTGGGCAAATAAGAAAATTATTGAAAAGTTCGTCCGTTACGGTAAGAGTTTACTCGATCGTTTTGGCAAAAAAGTTAAATACTGGATAGTAATTAATCAAATCAATATGATACAAGTAGAGCCCTTTCTTTCTTTGGGTATTTGTAAAGACCAGTATGAACATGAAGAAGAAGCACAGTACCAAGGTGTTCATAATCAGATGGTTGCCTCGGCCTTGATTCAAAAATACGCTAAATCTTTAAACCTACCTGACCTTCAGATAGGAACAATGGTTGCAGATGGAACAGCTTATCCGGCTTCTTGTAAGCCGGAGGACATCAATCTTGCAATGTGGCACAATAGGATGCAATATATGTTTACAGATGTACAATTTAGAGGCGCATATCCTAAAGTTGCTTTGAACTATTTTGCACAAAAAGGAATAAATCTTGAAATAACGGAAGACGAAAAGCAAATTCTTTGTGAGAATACATTAGATTATTTAGCTATTTCTTATTATTTCTCGCAGATGGTGGATGCATCGAAAAATGGATATTTTCCTTATGATATCACTAATAATGAGCATTTAGAAGCTAACCCTTGGGGTTGGAATATCGATCCAAAAGGACTTTATAATAGCTTATCGCAATATTGGGATCGTTATGGGAAATCAATTATGATTGCCGAAAATGGCTTTGGAATGTATGACACAGTAATAGATAATAAAATCCATGATAATTATCGCTCAGATTACTTAAGTCAGCACATAGAGCAGGTAGGACATGCAATTTATGAGGGGGCAGATGTATTTGCTTATTGTGTATGGGGACCAATTGACATTGTGAGCTGTTCGTCACAACAAATGTCTAAACGTTATGGCTTTATCTACGTCGATATTGATGATGAAGGTAATGGAACACGTAAATGTTTGAAAAAAGATAGTTTTGATTGGTATCAAAAGGTCACTGCAACAAACGGTGCAGAAATTTAAGGAGTTTTTAACTCCTTTTTGGCGTAGCTCCCTATTTTTGATGGAGCTTATTTTCCAAAATAAATGAGTTAGGAGTAAGCAATGAAGAAAAGAGAAGTTCTTTTAGAATACTTAAAAAAGAATCGAAAACAAAACTTCATTTCCAGTAAAGAGTTGTCAAAAATTTTGGGAGTGACGGATCGTAGTATTCGCTACTATGTAAAACAGCTTAATGAAGAGGAACCGAAACTTATTGAAGCAAGCCGCGAGGGCTATAGGTATAGTGGCCAACAAGAAGTAGGAGACAACACGAATGATGCAATAAATAGCCGTCGATTTTCCATCTTGCAGTTACTGTTAAAAAATAATGAAAAAGGAGTTAGTTTATTTGATTTAGCAGAAAGACTATGGGTTTCTGAAGCGACGATACGACAAGACATTGGGATATTACAAAAAATGATAAGTAATAAAGGCTTACGCATCTCTCAGCATGATTTCTATTACTATTTAAAAGGAAGTTACGATGAAAAACGCCAGCTAATCATGAGTTTAATTCGCCAACAAGGGAATAGTATTCAAAGCTTAGAAGAAGAAATGCAGAGATTTTTAGGAGAGATTTCCTTATCAGAAATGACAGAGGTTTGTAGATCTATTTTTAAAAGTTATCGGTTCCATGTTAATAATTATTTTTTTCAAAATTTCATTTTGCATTTAATTTTTGCTATACATCAGCAATCAGTATTAAAACACCAGAATTTTGCGAGCCCCTCTTTTGAAATGATTGAGGAGATTTCACAGTGGCTTTTTAAACACTATAACATTGTTATTACAGCAGAAGATAAAATTGAGCTTGCTTTACTATGTGACGGAGAGAAAGGGCATCCAGAATCACAAATAGATGCATATGTTGCTCAAGAAGTATCAGAAAGTCTCCAGCATGCTTTAAAAGAAATCAGCGAAGTTTTTTTAATAGATTTTACAGATGAGAAATTTCTGACACGCTTACTTATTCATACTCAAAACCTTTACAATCGTATAAAAGATAGAAAAGTAAAAAGAAATTTAAGTGCGATTGAAATAAAAGTGCGTTATCCTATTTTATTTGATATAGCAGTCTATCTTTCTTCACTTATTGCACGTGATTTAGAAATTGAGATAGCCGAAGATGAAATAGCCTTCTTAGCCCTTCATCTGGGCTCTTTCTTGGATGAGCAAGAAGAAAATGAATATAAAATACGAACCCAACTTAAAATATCTGGTTATCTTGATCGAGAAAATCGAGTACTTGGATGTTTGGAAAAGCGGTTTGGTGATGAACTTCTGTTTGTAAAAAACGGTTTTAATGATGAAAAAAATGTTGAGCTTATTCTCTCATCTGATAAAATAATAGAAAAAAATCCGCAGTACGAAACTGTACAGATTCATGAGTTTTTAATGGAAAAAGATTTTATACTTATCAGAGAAGCAATTGATAGAGTGAAGAATAAACGTTATCAATATTTTTTGAGGAGCTTTTTGCCAGAAATAATTCAAGAAAATGCTTTCGTTCATCTGAAAGGTGAGATTTCCAAAGCAGTCGCTTTTGAGAAAATTGGGCAATGGTTTTTTAAGAATGGTTTCGCTGAAAAAGAGTTTGCTGAGAAACTTTTTGAACGTGAAGGCTTATCCTCAACCTCTTTTAGTAGTGGCATTGCTCTGCCACATTCAATAAGGTATGAGGGAAGAAAGACGGGCATACTTATATTTAAACCTGAAAAACCACTCCATTGGGATAATCAAGTTGTACAGCTTATTTTGAGTTTTACTATCAGTCCAGATGATTCTAAAGATTTTAACAAGATTTTCCCTCATCTCATAGAAATATTGACGGAAGAATATCATGTTGAATACCTGAGGAGAAGCGAAAATAGAGAAGACTTTCTTGAAAGAATGATTGAATTACTTTTAGTATAGTTTGATTGATGGTCTCTCTTGTAAATTAATCTTTTTATATATTTCTTTATTTTGAGAAAGTAACTTTATGTTATAATAGAGCTAATAGACTTTTTATTAAGGAAATAATGATGAATATACAAGAAATGAACGCGCGCAAGGAGAAAATTCGTAATTTTTCGATCATTGCGCATATTGACCACGGAAAATCAACGTTGGCTGACCGTATCCTTGAACTGACAGAAACGGTCTCAAAACGTGAAATGCAAGCACAGCTTTTGGACAGCATGGATTTGGAGCGTGAACGTGGTATCACGATTAAGCTCAATGCTATTGAGTTAGAATACACGGCTAAAGATGGAGAAACCTATATTTTCCACCTTATTGACACGCCAGGACACGTCGATTTTACCTATGAAGTTTCCCGTTCTTTAGCTGCCTGTGAAGGTGCTATTCTTGTTGTCGATGCAGCTCAAGGGATTGAAGCCCAAACCTTGGCCAATGTCTATTTGGCTTTAGATAACGACTTAGAAATTCTTCCCGTCATTAATAAAATTGACCTTCCTGCGGCAGATCCAGAACGAGTGCGTACTGAAGTTGAAGATGTCATCGGTTTAGACGCTTCAGAGGCTGTTTTAGCCTCTGCTAAAGCAGGTATCGGTATTGAAGAAATTTTGGAACAAGTTGTGGAGAAGGTTCCAGCCCCTCAAGGTGATGTTGAAGCACCACTCAAGGCTCTGATTTTCGACTCAGTTTATGATGCTTATCGTGGTGTTATCTTGCAAATCCGTGTAGTTGACGGTTCTGTGAAGGTAGGTGATACTATTCAACTGATGTCAAACGGTAAAGAATTTGTTGTGACAGAGGTTGGGATTTTTACGCCTAAAGCAGTGGCGCGTGACTTCCTCATGGCGGGCGATGTTGGTTACTTGGCAGCTGCAATTAAGACAGTTGCGGATACACGGGTTGGTGATACAATCACTCTAGCTAATAATCCTGCAGAGGAAGCCCTTGCTGGTTATAAAAAAATGAATCCAATGGTCTTCTGTGGACTTTACCCGATTGATTCTAACCGTTATAATGACCTTCGTGAAGCCCTAGAACGCCTACAATTGAATGATGCCAGCTTGCAGTTTGAGCCAGAAACATCACAAGCGCTTGGATTTGGTTTCCGTTGTGGTTTCTTAGGCCTTTTGCACATGGATGTTATCCAAGAGCGCTTGGAACGCGAATTTAACTTAGACTTAATCATGACCGCACCATCTGTAATTTACCATGTCAACACGACTGATGGTGAAACAATGGAAGTGGCAAATCCAAGTGAATTCCCTGATCCAACGCGTATTGAAAGTATTGAAGAACCATTTGTCAAAGCACAAATCATGGTGCCTAACGAGTTTGTCGGTGCCGTTATGGAGCTTGCTCAACGCAAACGTGGTGAATTTGTGACGATGGATTATCTTGATGCTAACCGTGTCAATGTTATTTATCATATCCCGCTGAGTGAGATTGTCTTTGACTTCTTTGATAAGCTCAAATCTTCAACACGCGGCTATGCAAGTTTCGATTATGAAATCTCAGATTACCGTCCATCACGTCTCGTGAAGATGGATATTCTCTTGAATTCCGAAAAAGTCGATGCCCTTAGCTTTATCGTGCATAAAGATTTTGCTTACGAACGTGGTAAAGTTATCGTTGAAAAACTCAAAAAACTTATTCCTCGTCAACAATTTGAAGTACCAATCCAAGCCACTATTGGTCAAAAAATCGTGGCACGTAGCGACATCAAAGCCTTGCGTAAAAATGTCTTGGCTAAATGTTACGGTGGTGACGTTTCTCGGAAACGTAAACTGTTGGAAAAACAAAAGGCTGGTAAGAAACGCATGAAATCGATCGGTTCAGTAGAAGTACCACAAGAAGCTTTCCTTTCTGTTTTGTCTATGGATGAAGAATAAAGGTAAATAAGCTACTTTATATCACAAATAAGTAAAAGACAGTCTTTGAGGCTGTCTTTATTTTTTGGATAAAAATATAATCGTCCTGGAGATAAATCATGAAGAAAAATGATATAAAAAGAATTTATTTCATTAAATTTAAGTGAATTTTTTAGTAAATATAAGTTTTGTTATGATAAAATGAAAGGGAAAAGAAGGTAAGAAGTCGAGCATATTTAATGCTAGCCAAGATATATTATTGGATGTTCGCGAGAGTGTACATTTTTAAAATATGCTGTTTAGGAGGAATGACCATGATTTATAAAAAATATGGCGAAGTTTTTAAAAAATTACGCTTGCAGCACCACTTACTTTTAAGCGATTTTGAACGGGTTGGTTTATCAAAATCAACATTGTCCTATTTTGAAAATGGTAAGTCAATGATTTCTTTAGATAAATTAGACCTTGCCTTACAAGAGATGCACACCACTTTTCGTTCTTATATGCTAATGATTAATAATGATGAGGAGGATTATTGGTTATCTCAATTTAAGGAAATTGAGAAAGCTTATTTTAGCAATGACCTAAAAAAGCTTCAGGCTATATACATGAAAAATGTAAAATATGATATGGAAGAAAACCAAGTCATCGCTCTCTCAGCAAAAGCTTGTTATACAAAGCTTTCAACTGATGAAATAAAGTATATAGAAAACAAGCTTAAGTCTTATCAAGTTTGGCATAGTTATGAAATGTATATCTTAGTGAACACACTAGAAGAAATTAATCCCGACTTAGTTTACCATCTGATTGAAAGAATTCTATCACAAAACAGTCAGTATTTAAAAGAAATCACGGAATTTAGAAATTTATTAATTAGATTAATCATCCGTACCATTCTTTCCATGATTAGAAGAGAGCAAAAGAAATTTTCAGAGAAGTTAATAGAGGAATTAGATAAATTAACACTTGTTTTTGATACCTATGTAAGAATATCTTCTATTTTTGTAAAGGGATGTTGGATTTATAAATTTGAAGATAAAAATATGGGAACAAAACTTGTTAGTAGGTCTTTAAAGATATTATCAGAAATAAATGCTTTAGAGCTTCGGGGCATTTTTAAACATAATTTTGAGAAAATAAAAGGATAGACTTATCGTAAAGGATATATGTCTCACCACATTCATACTTAAAAATAGCAGTTACTGGCGCAATCGATCCAGTAACTTTTTTCATTTAAATTTTATTTTTAAAGTCTATAAAAGAGAAAATATAGCTAATATGAGTTCGATTTCTTGAACCATTTCTTACAAATTAAATCTGGGACTCAATGGATGAAGGTGCTTATAGCTCCTTGATGCCAGTATAAATGTATTGTGTAGACAATTACATCGAAAAAGAGATTGATTTAATTTTTTTCTTATTATAATATAATGATATAAGGAATAATAAAAAAGAAAGGACAATTCTAGAAGGGTAAGGTAGTTCTAGTGGTGTTGCCCATAATAGAAGGAGGAGGAGAAAAAATGAAAAAATATCAAATATTACACAAAGTACTGTCTTTGAGAAGGCTTATGATGTTATCTGTCACGTTAATATTATTTATACTGTTAAATATAATACCTGTACGGGTTCTTGCAACAAATGGTGGAGTAGTCACAACTGCAGATAAAACTTATGCTTTTGACTACAAAACCCACATTCCTTGGGTCGGGGCTGCCAATAGCTTGTTTAAAGCTTCATTTAATATCCCCTCACCAGGTACAAGTACGATTGATGGCGACCGTTATCAGGGGACACTTACATTTACGAAATTGCCTAACAGTGATTACCGACTGGTAAAGGTGATTCCATACATGGATTCTCCTACTTTTACTATTACGAATTCTGGTGGATCTACAGCTGCAACTGGCTCTTATAACTGGAATGAAGCTCTCCAAGCTTGGACTCTTCCTAACCCACTGATAGACAATACGGCAACTAATGTTGATACGAGCCAAGCATTGAATGGCAGTGTGGGGATTAAAATCTACATGACAGGACCTTACACGAGTTTTATGCCATTAAGGACGCTAAAAAATGATCCCACATTGCTTGAAACAAGACCGGTGTTTTTAGTGGGAGATGTTGCTGCGCTTGCCCCTAATCTTGCGCAAAATATCCCTTTCACCTTATATCAAGAAAGAGCTTATGATGGTGATCCGAATAAATGGCATGCTTTCAACTTTAATGTCCCCGCCTTAGTGCAATATGAATATGATGGACAGGTTATGGGGACTAATCCTAATGATCAACTTGATTTAATTCCAGGAGAACTTGCTCATTTTGAATCTGAGGTAAATTTATCTTCAGCGCAGAAAATAACAGTTGATATGATATGGCAAGTAAGTAAAGATAAAGGTTTGTCCTTTAATGATATTTCTGAAAGCCTGACGAACTCAGCTGGTGATAAAACAATTTGTAAAACACTCGACTTTACTTCCGATATTTCAAATGAAGGTAATTTATACCGCTTAAAAATTACACCGCTAGATTCAATAAATAATGAATCCATTTACACTGAACCTGCTGTTTTAACATTCAGATCCGAGAGTTTAAGCTTTAATATTGCTTATGTCCTCAATGGTGGAACAAACCATCCTGCGAATCCTTTAACATATAGTTATGGTCAAGGAATAAGTCGTTTTGAAGCACCACAACGCGAAGGTTACACTTTCACAGGTTGGACAGATGGAGATGGTAACAGTATAACCAATATTCCTACCGATGCACAAGGCGACAAAACACTCCATGCAAATTGGAAAGCAAATACTTATAAAATAAACTATGTTTTAAATGGTGGAGAAAATTCGCAGCAAAATCCAGATTCTTATATTTATGGACGAGGAGTAAACCATTTTGAACAAGCAACGAAGCAAGGCTATACTTTTACAGGCTGGACAGATCAAAAAGGTAAAAAAATAGAAGGCATATCAGCGCAAGAACAAGGTGATAAGATTCTCTATGCCAGTTGGGAAAAAGTTCCAGTAGCGTCAAATGAAAATGAAGAACCGAAAAATGAAGAAGTAGCAAAAAAACAGGAAGATACTAATGCTAGCATAAAAATAGAGAAGAGCACAGCATCACTGAGTACTAAGAAAACTCAAGATACTACTAGGTCGCTTGAATCTAGAAAAAAACTTCCGCTGACAGGTGAAAATGCAAAACCATATCTTTATGTCTTAGGAGTAAGCATTCTCGTCGCCCTTTCCTTGTTGGGGGTAAAAAAATACCTAATAAAAAGGTAAAATGAAATAAGAAAAAAGACTAGCCGAGAGCTAGTCTTTTTTGTCTGGCTTCTTTCAAAAAGCATCTAACTTGGTGAATTTTTTATTCTTGAGTTGGTAGACAACATCAGAGTTTTGAGCTACCTCTGTTTCATGAGTCACGATAATTACAAGTTTATGATCTTCATGCGCTATTTTTTTGAAAAGCTCGACAATTTGGCGCGTCGTATTTTCATCAAGATTTCCTGTAGGCTCATCCGCAATGATGATATCATGATTTAAAACAAGGGCGCGTGCGATAGCCACACGTTGCTGCTGTCCTCCTGAAAGTTTACTTACAGGCTTGTATATTAAGTCCTCTGTCAAACCAACTTTTTCCAAGCTATCAATAATTGACTGCTTCTCATCGTCAAAGGAGACTTTTGAGATCCTGAGCGCTGTTTTTACATTTTCAAAAGCTGACATATAGGTTAATAAATTATAAGCTTGAAAAATGGTAGAAACGATGTTCTTACGATAATTGGTGAGCTGATTTGCTTTTATCTCGTCTCCATTAAGTTTAATCTGTCCAGACTTGGGCATATCTAAACCTGCTAGAAGAGAGAGTAGTGTTGTTTTTCCACTTCCAGATTGGCCGAGAATACTGTACATAATTCCTGCTTCAAAAGTTTCTGTGACATCTTGAAAGAGGTAATCTTCAGGATGGTTATAGTAGTAAGTCAAATTTTCAATGTTTAATACTGTCATAATGTCCTCCTTCTTTAATTTGTCAGCACTTGTTTAGGATTTAAGCGTAAAATACCAATTGCTGCTAAACCAACGGCCACAAGCGTAATCAAGAGTGCAAGAGCTGCTAAAATCGCGATTTGTTGAGGATTTGTTTTAATTTCGAGCTCATTTATGGCCTTGAGCTGTTCATTATTTTGTCCCATACCAATCGCCGTACGCATTCCGCCAGGTTGAGCATTAGGACTTCCTTTTTCTGTCTGAGGTCCATCGTCTTGTCTTTGAGTACCATTTATTTGGGTAGGTTGATTGGTTTGACTGGTTTGAGTTTCTTGGTTAAGTAACTGTTGACCGACGGCATTGCCCACAAAGTTACCAGTAGCTGAGGCTATACCGATAGAAACGACCATTATCATAAATAGTTCAGTAAAGAATTGCATCACAATTTTTCCTTTTGACTCGCCTAAGCTCATCAAGACACCAATTTCAAAGCGGCGTTCTCGCACCATGAGCATTACGATAAGCGCAAGGATGATGGCACCTGCAAGTGTCACAAGGATAACAATATTTTTAGAAAAACTGCTGATATTGTTCAAAGGTTGTAGCATTTGTTGGTAAATAGCATCATTAGACTGTACTTCAAATTTATCTGTATCGATAAGCTTGGTAGCTTCTTTGACAAACTTCTCTGAATCTTCTGGGTTTTCCAGATTAAAGATTGCACTTCCAAGCGTTCCTGTTTTACCATCGATTTGGTTTGGCACACTCAAAGCAGTGTATATCTGATTGGCTGGGTTCATAAAGCTAAAGTCTGCGGCCAAATCATTTTCTGTTGAACCTGATTTGTAAAGTCCTACAACAGTCATTTTGTAAGTTTTATCATTACTATCTTTGAGGGTAAATGTTGAGTTTACTTTGAGGTTGTTCTGTTTAGCCAAGCTCTCTTCAATGACAACATTATTCGTTCCTTCATCAGAGGACTGAATCGCGCGTCCAGAAGTTATTTTATTTGTCCCACCCGAAAACTCTGAAGAGGCGAGCAAGTCGTTTGTACCAACGATTTTGAAATCACCGGGAGTACTTCCGCTCATTTCCGGCCCTGCCATAAAGACAGCTCCTTGTTTATCATTATTTTCTGAGGTGTCAGATTGACTGATTGCTTCGATATTGCTTTCGGCATTTGCTGTAGCTTGTTTTGTATACGAGTAAGATTTTACTCCAGAAAGTTTCGCTATTTTTTCAGCATCTGCTTGAGTAATGTCAGGCATATCAGACTTGTTCGTTTTCCCTGTTGAATCATTCTTAGAAAAATTTTCCATCATTGCAGAACGATTAATGGAGAGTGTAACAGTCGCTCCGGCACTCTTCTTCGCATTTTCGATGGAACGGTTAGAAGCTGTATGAATAACCAAACCCGAAAGAACAAAAATAAGTATAGTTGAAAAGGCCACAATAAGTAGAAGGGTTCGTGATAGTTTGGCTTTAGTAAAAAGCCAGGCACGTCTTATAAAATCCAAATGAGATTCTCCTTTGTCTAAATTAATAAAACAAATTGTATGCTTATTTACTTAAAAATTAGTTAAATGATACATAAGCGAAACTTAAGAAACATTTTATTGTAAAAAAGAGATGCGTTAGTAATTTTGAGTAGAGAGTTTAAGTCAATATTCTTGAAATTAATTAGAAAATGGAGTATTATTGACCAGTCAATGATTGATTGGTCAATTATTGTGGAAAAGAATAAAAGTCACAGAAAGAGGATGGACATTTGATTATTGTTAATGCTAAATTTTTTATCAAAGACGAAAAAAGAGAAGAATTTTTAAGAGATACAGAGGAACTGATTGCTTCTTCCAGACAAGAAGAAGGATGTTTAGCTTATGATTTATACGAAGCAGTACTTTCAACAAATGAGTTTGTGATGATTGAAAACTGGGCTTCCTTAGAAACAATCGAAAAACACAACACCAATCCTTTGCTGCTAGCTTTCGCGCAAAATATCAGTAACTATAGTGTTAAAAAGCCGGAATTGCAAATTGTAGAGAAGGGGGTAAAATAAGCTTATGTCAGTCATAACAACTATTTTAGGAGTCTTGGTCGCCATAGAATTCTTTTATATTACCTATTTAGAAACGGTAAAAACGACTTCTGATGCAACAGCTAGAGTGTTCAAAATGACCAGCGAGGATTTACAAAACAAAAACGTCCAAGTACTGTTTAAAAATCAAGGTATATACAACGGGTTGATTGGTATTGGGATACTTTATGCACTGTTTGTTTCTGCCGCACGCATTGAATTATTGAGTGTCTTCTTGGTATATATTATTTTAGTTGCGCTGTATGGGAGCCTCACGAGCGACCGCTTCATTATTTTTAAACAAGGTGGTTTAGCCATCTTAACTCTACTTAGTATTATTTTCTTCTAAATAGATAAAGTAATCCAACACTGAACAACAGTTTTTATAATAATTCCTAAGCTTTATAAGAAGGTATAAGTGAGTCCAAACTGGAAAGGAAAGAAAAAAATGACGAAAAAAATATTAATCATAGAAACAAATACGCCCAAATATGATAAGACAAATAGAGCTACAGGGCTCTGGTTGGGAGAGACAACTCATTTTTATGATGAAATAATCTCTGCAGGTTATGAAGCTGACTTTGCAAGTCCAAAAGGTGGCTATGTTCCCCTTGATCCTGAAAGTTTTAAATATGCGAACGAAATCGATTGGAAATGGTATACAGAAAGAAGTTTTAGGGAAGATGCTCTTTCCAACACGAAAAAAATAACGGATTTAAATCCTCAGGATTATGGCGCTATATATTTTACAGGTGGTCATGGTGTACTGTGGGATTATCCCGAAGATAAAGAGTTGATGAAAGTCGCTGAAGCAATTTATTATGTAGGTGGATTTATAACGTCTGTTTGTCATGGTGCAGCTGGTCTTTTGAACTTGAAAGATGAAGAGGGGCAATACCTTATAAAAGATAAAGTCGTTACCGGATTTACAAACGAAGAAGAAGAGCTTAATGGAACAACAACTGCTGTTCCGTTCTTAACCGAAACCGAGTTAAATCAACGTGGAGCGCGATACAAAAAAGCCGCAGCCTTCAAAGAGTATGCTATTAGAGATGGGCGAATAATTACTGGACAAAATCCTCAATCTCCCCAAAAAGTAGCTGAATTACTTGTAGCTGAATTACGTAAATTAAACCACTAAAAAAAGAAGGGTCTACCTTCTTTTTTAGTTTGAAAAATAAGAGTGTTATGGTTCTCGTTTCATATTTTTCATGATGTTATTAAGTTGAGAGAGTTGCATAATCAAACTATTATAATTAATTTCATCAGATTGTCCTGCAAGTTCTTGTCCAACTTGTAGGGAAATAGCAGGAAGCATTTTTTTGAGTTTTTTTCCATCTACACTTAAAAATAGTTTGACAATACGCTCATCCGAACGCGAACGTTTTCGAACAAGATATCCTTTTTGTTCCAATTTCTTTAATAAAGGACTTAAGGTACCAGAATCTAAATATAATTCTTCCCCCAACTCATTCACGGTCATGCCATCTTCTAATGCCAGCAAAGCAATAAAGCTTGTGTATGTTAAGTCATACTTTTTTAAATACGGCTTGTACTGTTTTATAATTTCTTTAGAAGCAATGTATAGTTGAAAGCAAAGTTCCTTGTTTAAAATCGAATTACTCATGGTGTCCTCCCAAATATTTTTATTATAACTGATTTCATATATTTGTCAAATTCAATTATATTTAGTAAAATTAAATTGTGCACAATTAAAAATAAAAAGAGGTAAGGTAATGCAAAAAATATTTTCAACAAAAATGATAAATACAGGTGGCCGTAATGGTGAAGTCCACTCTCCCGATAATAGCTTTAAATTAAACATCGCAGCGCCAGGAAGTAAAGCTGTGGATGCGACAAATCCAGAACAGTTATTCGCAGCGGGGTATAGCGCTTGTTTTAACAGTGCTTTAGACTATGTCAAGAAATCAAGAAATATTGACGGAGAATCAACTATAGAAGTAACTGTATCTCTCTATAACTTAAGTCAAGGCGCAGTACCTGACGTTGTTTTAGGTGTTGATATCGTAGGACATATAGACGGTGTGAGCTTTGAGGAAGCAAAAGAATTGTTAGAAATGGCCCATGAAACCTGTCCTTATTCTCGTGCGACAAAAGGTAATATTGAAGTTACGATTGATATTTTTTAAAACTGAGAAATACTGGTAGAATAAGTATCAGGGAATAATATAAATAGAGATAGCTACGAGCTATCTCTTTTTGTTTAGACAATAACATAAAATATTATCCAATTATAAATTGTGCATAATAGACAAATAGTGTATAATTGTCTGATATATATATTCTAGGAGGAATTATTTTATGATTAAACTCATAGGTGTCTTGATTGTCTTGATTGGTTTTGTTTTCAAGATAGAGACCTTATTTGTTGTTGTTGTTGCTGGGATTTCTACAGGTCTGGTTGCAGGTTTGAGTATTCAGGAGATTCTAACTATTTTAGGTCAATCTTTTGTCGATAACCGTATGGTTTCGCTTTTTGTTTTGACTCTTCCAGTTATCGGTGTTTTGGAACGTAATGGACTTCGCCAACGTGCAGTAGATCTTATTGGCCGTATCCAGCCACTTACAACAGGTCGTATTGCCCTTGTTTATGTTTTTATTCGTTTTATTGCAGGCGCAATGTCTATTCGTATTAGTGGGCATCCACAGTTTGTTCGACCACTCATTCAGCCGATGGCCAAAGCTGCCGCAGTGAGTAAATTTGGTGATGTGGAGTCTGAAGACGATGATATTAAGGCAATTTCTGCTGCAGCAGAAAACTATGGTAACTTCTTTGGGCAAAATCTCTTTGCAGGGAGCGCCGGTGTTCTCTTGATTACTTCAACTATGTCAAGTTTTAACTATGATGTTTCAGCCGTAGACGTAGCAGTTGCCAGTATTATCATGGCTGTCCTTGCCTTTCTAGTGACAGCTATCCAGTTTGTACTGTATGACAGAAAACTTCTTCGAAAATTTGGAAAGAAAGAGGTAAAATAAACCATGCAAGCTTTTATTGACGTTTCATTAAATATTTTTTATGTCCTTATGGGTTTACTCATGATTTATATGGCCTATAAAGCTTTAACTACAATACAGGGAAGTAAACGTTTCGGAACGGCTCTTTTTTGGATTTTAATTGCTATACCATTTATTTTTGGTGCACTTATCCCAGCCTGGCTTGTAGGACTCTTTATTGTTTTAAGCAGTTTGCTTACACTAACCAAGCAAGTGACCTTTGGGAAATATAAAGCTTTGGACGACAACTTTGGCGAAAAACAGTCTAAAGTCTTGAAGAATAAAATCTTTATTCCTTCCTTTATTCTGGCATTTGTAGCTGTTGGCATTGCTATGGCTTTAGGTAAATTTACCAATGCTTCACTCTTTGCTATCGGTGTAGCTTCGGTTGTTGCCTTAGTGTTTGCATTGATAATGACAAAAGCAAAAGTGACAGAATCCGTGGAGGATGGCGCACGCCTCTTTGATTCGATGGGGCCGGTTGCGATTTTACCACAATTGTTGGTTGCCTTAGGTGCACTCTTTACAACCGCAGGTGTTGGTGAAGTTATCTCGCAAGGGATCACAGGTATTGTCCCTGCGGATAACCGCTTGCTCGGCGTAGTTGCTTATGTTCTTGGCATGGTGATTTTCACGATGATCATGGGGAATGCTTTTGCGGCTTTCTCTGTCATCACAGCGGGTATTGGGATTCCGTTTGTCCTTGCCCAAGGAGCAAATCCCGTAATTGCTGGGGCATTAGCACTGACTGCAGGATATTGTGGTACTTTACTGACACCAATGGCAGCCAACTTTAATATCGTGCCCGCTGCCTTGCTTGAGATGAAAGATGAGAATAAAGTGATCAAGGTACAAGCGCCAGTTTCACTTACGCTTATCGTTCTGCACATTCTCGTAATGTACTTTATCGCATTTTAAAAAGGAGATTATTCTATTATGAAAATTTTGTTAACAGGTTTTGATCCATTTGGTGGTGAAGCACTCAATCCAGCTGAAGAAGCTGTGAAACGTGTTGCGTCAGAAATCAACGGTGCTGAGATTATTAAGTTGATTATTCCGACTGTGCGTTATAAATCACTCGAAAAAATTGAAGAAGCTATTGAAAAACATCATCCAGATGTGGTTGTAAATATTGGCCAAGCCGGTGGACGCTTCGCGATTACGCCAGAGCGTGTCGCCATTAATGTGGATGATTTCAGAATTCCAGATAATGAAGGCAATCAGCCTGTCGATGAGCCCGTAAAAGAAGATGGTGCTCCAGCATATTTCTCTACATTGCCAGTTAAAGCAATGGTTAGCGAATTAAATAAAGCTGGCATTCCTGGAACCTTGTCTAACACAGCCGGTACCTTTGTATGCAACCATGTTTTCTATGGTGTGCGTTACCTCTTAGAGAAAAAATATCCCGAAGTTAAAGCTGGTTTCATTCATATTCCTTATGCTACATCACAAGTAATTGATAAAAAAGATACACCTTATATGTCATTGGACGAGATTGTTAAAGGGATTGAAGTTGCCTTAGAAGCATGCACGCGCTATTCTGAAGATTTACGTGTTATTGGTGGGGAAATATGTTAAAGAAAGTTTTTGTATACGGTAGCTTACGTACAGACATGTTTAACTATGAAAAATATTTAAAAGGTGAGGTTCTGGAAAGTACACCAGCAAAAATTAAGGGCAATCTCTTTCATATTGAAAATAAGGGATATCCCGCAATCTTTGACGGTGATTCAGAAATAATAGGAGAAGTTTTTACCTTTTATGACTTCTCAAAAAGTGTTCGAACACTCGATGGTATGGAAAATTTTAACCCAGAAAGTCCAGAAAGCAGCGAATACATTCGTCGAAGTACCACAGCCTCTCTCAGTAACGGCCAAACAGAAGAAGTTTACTATTATCACTATAATCCAAATGCAAGTCTTAATACCAATGATCAGTTAGTACCTGTTATTTCAGGAGACTGGTTGGAATATATGTTGCAGACGGTTGAATAAAAACAAGAAGTCGTTGGACTTCTTTTTTTTGATAAACGAAGCGTTACTCAAAAGAGAGTGAGCGATAATTTGGAGTACAAACACTCTTATTAATAAAAGTGAAAGAAAATGGAAATAATCTAATACATGTGCTATACTTGCTTTGGAAGCGCCTACTTTTGATTTACTACAAAATGAAATTCAGAAATAACTCTTGGAGAAGATATACTCTCACTTTATTAAAAGAAATAGACAGAGAAGTTTGCTTTATCTTTATCCTCAAAAAATAACACACACAATAAAAAACCCTGACACAATAAAAAGTGTCAAGGTTTTTTTATGAAACATAATCGAAAGCGTTTACAATCTAAGTATACAATATTAATTATCTTATAAGGAGTTGTAATGAAAGAAAAAACTAGTCTTAAAGTGCGGGTTCAGAAACTTGGAACAGCACTCTCAAATATGGTTATGCCTAACATTCCAATCTTAATTGCTTGGGGTGTTCTCACGATGTTCTTTATCCCAGACGGTTTCACACCAAACAGTACTTTTGCGGCTATGGTTGGCCCTATGCTTGTCTTTCTTATTCCAGTCATGATTGGTTATACAGGCGGTAAAAATATCTATGATCACCGCGGAGGTGTTGTTGGTGCAATTGCCACATTTGGTTCGATTGTTGCCACAGCAACAACTACGATGGGTGGGCTTAATGAAAACGGCAATGTTCCGATGATTTTAGGTGCTATGATTTTAGGTCCTCTTGGAGCTTGGCTGATTAAAAAATTCGACCAGGTCGTGCAACCTCATATCAAAGCAGGACTTGAGATGTTGATTAACAACTTTTCTGCCGGTCTTGTCGGTTTCGGAATTTCATTATTTGCCGTAAAAGTAGTTGGTCCATTAGTTGCAGCTTTAACAGATATTATGGGTCAAGGGGTTGATTTCCTTGTTTCCAACCACCTTATCCCTTTAGCAAATGTCTTTATTGAACCTGCTAAAATTCTATTTTTAAATAATGCCATTAACCAAGGTATTTTGACGCCTTTGGGTATCCAGCAAGCCAGTGAACAAGGAAAGTCACTGTTGTTTTTACTCGAAGCAAACCCTGGACCAGGTCTTGGTATTTTGATTGCCTTTTGGCTCTTTGGTAAAGGTTCAGCAAAAGCTACAGCACCAGGTGCGATAATTATTCAATTTATTGGTGGGATTCACGAAATTTATTTCCCATACGTGATGATGAAACCAGCTCTGTTTTTCGCAGTAATTGCTGGTGGTGTATCAGGTACTTTGACAAACAATTTCTTGGGGGCAGGTCTTCAAGCACCAGCATCTCCAGGTTCAATTATTGCCATCACAGGGATGGCTTCTGGTAAAGCTGCAGGAGGATTGGGAAATATTCTTAGTGTTTGGGCCGGTATTCTTGTTGCTGCTGGTGTTTCCTTCCTTGTTGCGTCCTTCATTTTGAAACGTGACAAGTCAATGGTTGATGACTCAGCACTTGAAGAAGCACAAGCCAATGTTTCGGAAGCAAAGGCTGTTGCCAAAGGGCAAGTTGCTCCATCTCACGAAGCAGTTGATTTTTCAGCGGTTAAACATGTCATTTTTGCTTGTGATGCGGGTATGGGTTCATCTGCGATGGGCGCATCAATTCTTAGAAATAAAGTTAATAAAGCTGATCTGCCACAAGACGTTACAAATATTGCTATTGCTAATCTTAAAGCAGGGCCAGATACTATTGTTGTCACACAAGAAGAATTAGCTGCTCGTGCGGGGACAATGTCACCAGATGCAATTCGATATTCTGTTTCCAACTTTTTAAATTCACCAAAATACGATGAAATCATTTCACGATTGTCTCAAACACAGGCTTCAGAGCCATCTGAAAGTGAACCTGTAACCTTAACGAACAGTCCAACAGTAGAAGAAGAAATAGATTTGAATCAAATCGATGAGGTTGTCTTTGCTCATGATGGTGAGCATATCGGTTCCGCAACGATGGGTAAAGAAACATTAGGGGCTATCTTTAAGATGAATGGCATTCAGCTTCCGATTTCAGATGTAGAGTTTTTAGGTTTAGCAGCTTTCAATGCAGCAAACATCATGATTGTAACTACAGAAGAGTTTACACATCGTGCTAAAAGAGTTGCGCCTAATGCTCAATATCTCGAGGTTGAAAGTCTGATTACAACACCAAGATATGATCAACTTGTCGCACGTTTGAACAAGTTATAAACCAAAAGTAAAGGGGGAAACCTCGTGTTAGTAACACAACGTGAACAACAAATCATCCAAGAATTTTTAGTGAAGAAAACCTTGACCGTTGCAGATATGATGGAAGCGACTGGAGCCAGCAGAAGAACAATTTATCGGGATTTAGATAAATTTCAACTGACTTTGCCTAATATGGGTATTTATTTACGTACTTCAACAGAAGGCTATTATTTAGAAGGAAATCTTGCCCGATTAGAGCAACTTCAGGAGCTCAAGGAGTTTTCGCCTCAAGAAAGACAAAAAGCTGAGATTGTTCTTTTAGTCACGGAGCATCACTCTCTTGAAGAATTAGCAGAACGTTTTGCAGTAAGTTTGCCCACTGTTATTTCGGATTTGAAACATTTAGATAAAATTTGTGAAGAAAATGAACTCTTTTTACATCAAGATGACGAAATTTGGATTACAGGAAAAGAAGAAAAAATTCGTTCGGTCTTGGTTTCGATATTAAATGACTCGATGAGTATCAGTGAAGCATTGAATGGCGATTTTGCGGAAGGTAAAATTTCTTCATTTTTGGAAACACAGTTTTTAGAGACAGCAAAAGCAATCTTTGAAAAAAATGTCGAGATAAAAGCGGTCGATAAAAGTAAGGTTTTGATGCAATTTTTCCTTGGCATAACACTGCTAAGGATTAACCAAGGAAAGACAATTTCATCTGGACTTTGGCGTAAACCAAGTAAAGAAGCAATTGCCTTTGTAAGGGAAATTATCCAAGAGCTAGGGGGAATATCTTTTAGTCTCGCAGAGATTGTATATCTAGCCAGTATCTATGATGTGCTTTACTTTGGTTTTGGTCGTGAAGTTCTTTTTATGGAAAAATTTGACAGTCAGTTTTCGTATAAAGTACGCCAACTGATCAGTGAAGTTTCACAAAAAATGGATATTGCTTTTATCAAAGACGATAAACTCTATGGCCTTCTTTATGCTCATCTAAAAGAAACAGAAATTTTACCGGATCTTTCCTCCGAAAAAGAAAATAAGTTTATCAAAAAGATTGAAGCGGACAACAAAAAAGTTTTTAAAGTGGTGCAGGATGTTCTGCCGAAAGTATTTTCACGGAAATTCTCCAGCACAGATACAGCTTTTGTAACTTTGCATTTCGTAGCGACTCTTGAACGAAGTGATTTGGTTCTTCCCTTAACAGCGGCTATTGTGACAAGTCGGGGGCGAATCTCTTGTGAATTTTTGATCAGTCACTTAAAGAAAAATTTCCCCTTTTTGAAGCGTATCGATATTATCCAATTGTCTGAAATACCGGATCTGGAGCACTATGATGTAGTATTTACAACAGAAAAAGAGTTGAATTATATTTATGTGAGTCGTATATTGGATCAGAAAAATACCGATGATATTCGTCACCAATTGCGTGTAATTCAACAAGAGGCAAGGAAAGAAAATAAGGAAGATGAGCCACGTCATACAGTAGATCTAAGCAGGTTATTCAGTATAAGTAATACTTTATTAGAACAATTTTCTCTGGAAACTTTAGAAAACCCACCCCATTTGCAAGCTGTTATTGAACTTATTGTACAGCGCTTGGGTTTTTCAGAAAAAGAAGGATTGGCTCGGCTCTTGTTAGAACGTTTCGAGGCGACACATTTGGCCATTCCGGATACAAATATTGCACTGCTTCATGGTCTCCATGGAACAGTGCCGTATCCGCTTTTCAAAATATATGATCTAGAGGAGCGCATAGAAGTAATTGCCATGAACCAAGAAAAGATAAGCGTTAATCGTGTTCTCTTGTTATTAGCACCTCCAGAAGTTGACCATTATGCGACATATCTCTTGGGTAGAATATCGAGCTCAATCATCGAAAATAAACTGTATACGAAAATTTATGATTCCGGTAATCAAGAAGTTGTCGAAGAGCTCTTAAAAACGATTATGACTGAATCAATCCAAAAATATGGAGAATAAAATGAGAATTCAAAGAAATCTGATAAAACTAAATAAACATTTTGAAACAAAAGAAGAAGCGATTGAATATTGTGGTTCCCTGCTTCATGATGCAGGCTGTGTGACCGCAGCGTATATTCCAGCTATGGTTCAACGTAACGAGGAACTTTCTGTATATATGGGGAATTTTATCGCCATCCCTCACGGCACAGATGAAGCAAAAAAAGAAGTTAAAAAAACCGGCATATGTATTGTGCAAGTCCCTCGGGGCATAAACTTTGGTGATGCTGAAGAACGCAAAGTGGCGACTGTTTTATTTGGAATAGCAGGTGTGGGAGACGAGCATTTAGAGCTTATCCAAAAAATCTCGCTTTTCTGCGCTGATGTCGATAATGTCGTTAAAATCGCAGATGCACAAACTGTTGATGAAATCGCAGCATACTTTGAAAACTAGACAATCTCAAAAATCTTGGCACAGTAAAAAGTGCCAAGATTTTTATTTAGTAGCGTAAAGAAAACGATTACAATGAAGGAGTAAAAAGAAGAAATGAAGGGAAATACAAATGAAAAAAGCAGTACATTTTGGCGCAGGAAATATCGGACGTGGTTTCATCGGAGAAATCTTATATAAGAACGGTTTTGAAATTGCCTTTGTCGATGTTAATGAAAAAATCATCAACGCTTTAAATGAGGAAGGGAAATATACGATTGAGCTGGCAGATCAATCGCATGAAAAAATTCAAGTCCATAGCGTTTCGGGCATTAACAATGCGCAGAACCCTGAAGCAGTAGTTGAGGCTATCGCAGAGGCTGATATCGTTACTACAGCGATTGGCCCCAACATACTTCCTTTTATTGCGGAACTGATTGCTAAAGGCATTCAAAAGCGTAAAGCCCAAGGAAATCAAAAACCATTAGACATCCTTGCTTGTGAAAATATGATTGGGGGCTCTGAATTTCTTTTTGAGAAGGTCAAAGAATATTTAACACCAGCTGATTTAGAATTTGTAAATTCAAAAATCGGCTTTCCCAATGCGGCAGTCGACCGTATCGTCCCCAATCAATCCCATGAAGAACCGCTCTATGTTGTGGTTGAACCCTTCCGTGAGTGGGTAGTGGACGAAAGTCAACTGAAAAACAGTGAAGTAAAGCTTGATGGTGTTCATTATGCCAGAGATTTGGAACCTTATATTGAACGTAAACTCTTCTCTGTTAACAGTGGTCATGCGACAGTGGCTTATACAGGCGCATATTATGGTTACCAAACGATTTTAGAAGCCTTGCAAAATAATGAAGTATTGGCCTCACTTAAAGACGTCCAAGCTGAAACACGCCAGTTGCTCTTAGCCAAATGGGACTTTACTGAAGAAGAGTTGAAAGCCTATCACGAAACGATTATTAAGCGCTTCTCAAATACAGAGATAGTGGATGAGATAAGCCGTGTAGCACGAACTCCGATGCGTAAGCTAGGCTACGATGAACGCTTTATCCGCCCAATCCGTGAACTTTCTGACCGCGGTTTATCTTATCAAAGCCATTTGGCAGTTGTGGGGAAAATATTTGCCTACAAAGATGAAAACGATAAAGAAGCTGTGGCTTTGCAAGAAGCATTAAAAGAAAAAGGGCTTAACGCAGTCATCCGTGAAGTCACAAGTCTTACAGATGAGAGCTTGATTACGGAGATTGAGGCGAATGCGAAAAAATATATGAAGTGAATTTCCATTGAAAAAAGTTACGTTTTGATGAGGCTTTTAACTTACTTAGAAGACTAAAATGGTGAAAGAAAGGACTTTTCTGATATAATAAAACTATGAAGAAAAAAGTAATCGCTATCATCATCGCTCTTTTAGTCGGTGCAGTTGGGCTATTCCTTTGGCAGACAAAGGTCTTTGCTCCAAAAACGGCAAAAGAAGAAGTAAAACAAGAGGAAAAATCAGGTCCTGTACGCTCAGAACTTACAGGCCTTGAAACGACAGCTGATAAGGCAAAACGTCCGATAACTGCTGTGATGGTGGAAAATTCACCAGAAGCGCGACCGCAATCCGGCCTTAAAGATGCGGGAGTGGTTTTTGAAGCTGTCGCTGAAGGAGGCATAACACGCTTTGTGGCCCTTTATCAGGAAGCACAGCCTGATTTGATTGGCCCTGTGCGTTCTATTCGTCCTTACTTTGTGGAGTGGGCAGCAGGTTTTGATGCTGGCTTAGCTCACGTGGGTGGCTCAGAGTTAGCCTTAGACATGGTTAAGTCGGGTGATTATGTCGCAGACTTAGATCAATTTAAAGCACCTGAGGGTATTTTCTGGCGTTCTGAGGACCGCGTAGCACCACATAATATGTATACGAAAATGAGTGGTTTGGACAAGTACATGACCAAGCTAGATAAGAAGAAATCTGATTTCCAAAGCTGGGACAGACAAGCACTCAAGTCAGATAAAACAGAAAGTGACCTGCCAGCTGCTCAAGCTATCAGACTTCCAGTCTCTACCGGTATTTTTGAAGTCAGCTATCATTACGATACAGCCAGCAAGACCTATCAACGTTTCCAAGGTGGTGAAGTACATCAAGACCGAGAAAAGGGTCAAATTTCACCAGATGTAGTCATTGCAATCATGGTCAATCAAAAACTATCCGCAGATGGTAACCACATGGATATCGAAACGACTGGCACAGGCAAGGCCTATATTTTCCAAAACGGCAAAGTCCAAGAAGGAAATTGGGCCAAACCAAATGCACAAACAAATATCAGCTTCACAGACGATCAAGGAAACAAAATCCCGCTCAAGTCGGGTCAAACTTGGATAACGGCAGTTGATAATAGTCGTGAAGTTGTTTGGGAGTAGTATAACAATTATTAATATTTAAATAAAAAGATATAAAAAGAGTGTCTACAAACGTAACACTCTTTTATGCTATAATAAAACACTATGCAAAACCCAAAAACAAAAACACCTCCAAAAACAAGTAAAAAAACTAAAAAGAAAACGAAACGTATCCTCTTATCTATCATAAGCGTATTGATATTGCTTATCGTTGCTCTGCCTTTCTATGCTTGGAAAGTTGAGCCCTTCCTTGTGCATGTCAATCATGTCGAGCTGGGAAAGAAAAATGAGCGGACACCACTAAACGTTGTACAAATCTCTGATTTGCAGGTTTCTGAATACTATGAAACCAATCGTTTAGATAAGGTGATTGAGAAGGTTAATGCCCAAAACCCAGATATTCTTTTGTTTACAGGAGATTTGTTTGATAATTACTCCAAGTATCCAGAACAGATGGCACCAATGATTGAAAAATTAAAAGCTTTTAAGGCAAATATTGGGAAGTATGCCGTTTGGGGCAATCATGATTATGGTGGCGGTGCTGTCCGTGTCTATGAAGATGTTATGTCGGCGGGTGGATTTACCGTGCTAAGAAATCAGGGAGAAACTCTAACATTGAGCGATGGTCGCCAAGTTTTCTTAGGTGGACTTGACGATTCTCTTTTAGGAAATCCTTCGGTATCCGATACGCTTGCTTACCGTCAAAACTATGATTACGCCATCACAATGACACATGAACCGGATGTGGCGGATGCTTTTATCGGTACAGATACACAGCTGGTTTTAGCGGGTCACAGTCACGGTGGTCAGGTCTGGATTCCCTTCTATCCGATAAAAAATGTTCTGGCTGAGAAGTATACACGGGGCTTATACCAGCTTGATGCTATTACACAATTATATGTCAATACAGGGATAGGAACCACATCGATTCACGCCCGTTTTGGAGTTATACCTGAGGTAACTCAGTTCACCATTTATATATAAAAGAAAAGAGGGTCTACTCTCTTTTTTTTTGTTACAAAAGAGCTTTGCCATCTCCTGTAAAGTGACTATTTTGCAGCTTTAAATATTATAAAATAGAAGAGTTATCTATACATGAAACGGAAAGAATTGTAGGTGAAGCCTTGATTAGAGTATACTACCGCAAACCTTGTACCGCCAGTCAAAAAGCAAATTCGTGGTTTCAGAACTATGGGATAGAAGCGAAATATGTCCGAATTGAAAAAATATCAGAAACGGATTTACTGGAAATTTTATCTCTATCTGAAGGTGGTTTTGCAGAAATTACTAAAAAATCACGAACATCTTCAAAGAAGACCTTGAAAGCCCTAATGGGACTCAATAAATTAACTTTTAAAGAAGCTCTTGCTTTCGTCACTGAGCATCCAGAATGTTTGATTACACCCATTATTATTGGTAAAAATAAGATGTTGGTAGGATATAATGAAGTCGAAATGAGGAAGTTCATTCCACGTTATCTGCGCGATTAAAAACTGTAATGTTTACAAATTTAGAGTTATAATAAGGAGATAGGGCATTCAAAAAGTAAGGGATATTTATAATGAAAATAACAGCGATAGAAGATAGTGTGAGTTTGGAGCTCAAACTTTTGGAACTTATGAAAGAGAAGGGCGACTGGATTGATGCCGAAGAAATGGCAAAAACTTTGGGGATCAGTACAAAACGTACGACCAGTTTGATTAATAGTTTACTTCATGAGATAAGATCTTTTGACTCTGACAATCTCAATCTCAAAATATTAAAAGGGCGCGGAAACCTTTTAGAAATTAAGGATGCGCGTGATTATCGAAAATTTCGCCAGAAACTCATCGAAAATATCATTATTTATAAGATTCTCTTTTCGATTGCTTTAAATAAAGATGCAAATCTGGAACGCTTGGCTATGGAGAACTTTGTCAGCGAATCTTTGATTAAAAAGCGCATCGCAAGTGCCAATCAAATGATGGCCAATCTAGGTGTGAAGGTTGTAACCAGAAAAAAACAGTATCTTTTTCAAGGGGATGAACAACAAGTCAGAGGAATGTTAAATATTCTCTTTTGGCGCCTTTACCGAGGCGATGAGTGGCCTTTTTCAGGAGTTAATAAAGAAAAAATCATTAACTTGATTTCGCAAATAAGCCTTGAGATAGACTTACAGATGAATCAGTTTACAGCTTATCAAATTGCCTATATGTTTGCCATAAATTTTAGCAGATATCAACGTGGCTTTTCAGTAAACTTGGAAGAAGGCTGGGAGAAATATCGTTCGATTTGTGAATGGATTGATGAGAAGACGGATATTTACGCTTTATTTTACAAAAATTATGGTTTTCCTAAACATGAAGTGGATTTTTTACTGATTGAAGCCATGACTAAGAGCAAAATTTACAATAGTCTTGAGCATAAGGCACCCGATTTTTGGAGTGTTCTTGAAGGGACACCCGCCTTTGAAGCTACAGAACGTTTGGTGCAAAAAATGGAAACCCACACAGGAAAACTCTTTGAAGAGAAAAGAAGATTGTTCTTGCGGTATATTTATCCCTGTCATTTGCATGCGGACCTATTCTCAAACATCATTTTCTCAGAGTCTGGGCACCATGCAATTAACGTGTCGTCTTACTTTTTCCCAGTCATGCGCCAGTCTTTGAAAAAACTCCTTGCTGAGCTATATCAAGAAAGTGGACTCACACTCTTTTTAAATGAAGAATATTTGATTGGCGAGTATATATTGGCTTTATCCTTCTTTATGCCCGTCCAGTTTCAGGAAAAAGAAATCACGCTCTTCATTGATACTGACTTGTCCGAGATGCTAGAAAAATTGTTAATCCGACAAATTTTTAATCAATTTGGTCATCTTTATAATTTAAAAATAATCACAAGTCTATCAGAACCAGAACAAAATGTAGACATTGTTATTTCGACAAGCGCTATGGGTGAGCACAGTAATTTGAAAAAACCAGCGCAGTTATTCCTTGTTCATCCTTTCCTCACGCGAAGGGAAATCGAGGATATTGAGGACTATCTACATATTTTAATCACCAAAAATGACGAGTAATATTCGTCTTTTTTCGTTGCTTCCCATCTGCCTTTTTTTACCCCAATATCTCTTACTATAGTGATAAGCTAGAAGTATTAAAAAAGACGATAAGAGGTATTAAAATGGCTTTAGATGCTATAAAAATATTACAAGATGTGGTCCAAATCAACTCGGTCAATGGCAACGAAGAAGAAGTGGCGAACTATTTGCGTGCGTTACTTCAAGAGCATGATATTGCAACCAAGATAATTCCTTACAGCGAGGGACGCGCCAGTCTTGTTGCCGAGATTGGAAACGGTAATGGTCCGGTAATAGGTTTTGATGGGCATGAAGATACAGTATCTTTAGGAGATGAGAGTAAGTGGACATATCCGCCTTTAAGTGCGACTATAACCGAAGAGGGAAAAATGTACGGACGTGGCACTACAGACATGAAGTCTGGCCTTGTTGCAGCCGTTGTAGCTATGATTAATCTCAAAGAAAGTGGCGTTCCTCTGAATGGGAGAGTGCGCTTACTCGCTACTGTGGGTGAAGAAAAAGGTGAACTTGGAGCAGGTCAGCTTGCAGAACTTGGTTATGCCGATGATATGGAAGCTTTAGTTGTCTGTGAGCCAACAGGTGGAGACTTCGCCACATTGCAACAAATGAAAGATACGATTCCGCTCGACATTCCGAAGTTCGACGGGGAGATGCGTCTCATCTTTATTGGCCATAAAGGTTCCGTCAACTATAAGGTACATGCCAAAGGCAAGGCTGCACATAGCTCAATGCCAGAGCTGGGTCAAAATGCCATCGAAGGTTTACTTAAGTTTTATGATAAACAAAAAGCATATTTTGATAAGCTTACAGAAGAAGATGATCTTTTAGGTTCAACTATTCCAGTCGTGACTTTGATTAATGGTGGTGAACAGATTAATACTGTTCCGGCCAACGCGAGTATGGGTGTGAAAATCCGTACCATTCCCGCATTGTCTAATGAAAAATTGATTGCGGATATTCAAGCGCTGATTGATGAATGTAATCGTGAGCAAGCAGTAGAGTTATCTTTAGAGGTCACCGAAAATGTTGCCCCTGTCAAAAGTAGCCCAGACTCAAAAATAGTAAAAGTAACTTCTGAAGTTTTGGAAGAACATCTGCAGCAGAAAGCACCACAAGTTGGTGTATCTGGTGGAACAGACGCCTCACAGTTTGTAAGAGCTAATCCTAATCTTGATATTGTGGTTTGTGGACCCGGAAATGCTACAGCGCATGCTGTTGACGAGTATGTCCTTATAGATAGCTTTTTAGACTTTATCAAAATATACGAAAATATGATTCAAAAATATTTTGCAAGTTGAAACGGATAGGAGGAGATAACACTTTTGGCCAAGTAGCCTTTCTTGAGCCAAAGTGTTATTTTTTTGTGACTTTTCCTCAATTTTCTTCCTATATGAACTTCTATTATCTTTTATTGGCTCTATATAGTATAATAAAGAGTATGAAAAAAATAATCTCCTTTGGCTTAATACTTCTCGGTATTCTTGCAGATCAGCTATTGAAAGCTTGGACTGTTGCTAATATTCCATTGGGAGGAGAAAAGGAATTTATTCCTGGTATCCTCAGCCTAACCTATCTTCGAAACGAAGGCGCAGCTTGGTCGATTCTTGAAGGAAAACAATGGTTTTTCCTCATTTTGACACCAATCGTGATTATAGCCGCCCTTTATTTCCTTAATAAAAAAATAAATCAAAACTGGTACTTTGCCGCACTGACTTTGATTATTTCAGGAGCGCTAGGGAACTTTATTGACCGGGTGCGACAATCTTTTGTGGTAGACATGTTCCAGACGGATTTCATCAATTTTCCAATATTTAATATCGCTGATATACTGCTTTCAATAGGTTTTGTAGTACTCTTTATCGCGATTATTTTAGACAAAGAGGTAGAATAAATGACAGTAGTAATTATTGACGAGCCAAATGCGGGGCTTCGTTTAGACAAGGCTTTAGCAAACTTGAGTGATGCTTCACGTTCAGTATTGACAGAGCTGATTCGTGATGGGAAAGTCACGGTAGACGGGCAAGTAAAAAAAGCAAAATATAAAGTAAAAGCAGGGGAAACTATCGCCTACGAATTACCAGAAGTTGAAGTGCTTGATATCCAAGCTGAAGATATTCCTTTAGATATTGTTTATGAAGATTCTGATGTGGCAGTAATTAACAAGCCCCAAGGAATGGTTGTTCACCCAAGTGCGGGACATGCTTCAGGTACTTTGGTCAACGCCATTATGTACCACATCAAAGATCTTTCTTCTATTAATGGTGTGATTCGCCCCGGTATTGTCCACCGTATCGATAAGGATACTTCCGGTTTACTGATAATTGCCAAAAATGATGCCGCACATGAGTCTTTAGCGGCACAGCTCAAAGCAAAAACAAATAAACGCCGTTATCTTGCACTTGTGCATGGCGAGTTACCAAATGAAAAAGGTACGATTGAAGCCCCGATTGGTCGCAATCCTAAAGAGCGTAAGAAACAAGCTGTGATTTCAGGTGGAAAACCAGCCAAAACGCATTTTACCGTTTTGGAACGTTTCCCTGGATATACTCTTGTTGCCCTTGAGCTTGAAACAGGGCGTACACATCAGATACGTGTACACATGGCTTATATTGGCTTCCCAATCGCTGGAGATCCTCTCTATGGCCCAAGTAAAACTTTAACGCCAAACAAGGGACAATTTCTCCATGCCGAAACCCTAGGTTTTGAGCATCCTGCAACGGGCGAACTGCTTGAGTTCCAGGTCGACATTCCTGAAATATTTGCTCAACAACTTGATAATTTAAGAGGCTTGTCGTAAGACAGGTTTTTTATGTCCAATACGCCTTAGGTTATTGTATAATTTCAGAGTGCCTAAGTCCGTTTTGAATTCTGAGTTATTGTTAAACAAAAACCATCAAGCTGTTTTATAAATTTTTACCGTCCTAGAATGAATTTGTGGTAAAATAGTTCTATGCTAAAAAAATCTGATTTCGAAAAATTTCCTGATTTGCTTGTCAAATATGACGAGCCATTGTCAAATTACACCTACACCAAAGTTGGCGGACCAGCAGATTTTCTTGCTTTTCCCGCTTCAAGTGAAGAGTTAAGCGAGCTTCTCGACTTAGCACGAGCAGCAGAAACACCAATTACAGTATTGGGTAATGCATCCAACTTAATCGTTCGTGATGGTGGTATTCGTGGCTTAGTGATTTTACTTGAAAAAATGAATCACGTAAAAGTAGATAAAAATGTAATCACAGCTGAAGCAGGCGCAAAATTGATTGACACCACACATGTTGCACTTGATCATGCCTTGACGGGCTTCGAGTTTGCATGTGGTATTCCTGGTTCTGTTGGTGGGGCAGTCTTTATGAATGCTGGCGCCTATAGCGGTGAAATTGCCCATGTTTTACTCAATTGTACTGTTATTGACCAGGAAGGTTATCTCCGTGTATTAGAGGCAGATGAAATGAAATTCGGCTATCGTCATTCTGTTATTCGTGATGAGGACTTGATTGTTGTATCAGCTCAGTTTAAACTTGAAGCTGGTGATGCTTCAGTTATCAAAGCGGAAATGGACCGCTTAACAGGACTACGTGAAAGTAAGCAGCCACTCGAATATCCGAGCTGTGGTTCAGTATTCAAACGCCCTGCCGGACATTTCGCCGGACAGCTTATCCAAGAGGCAGGTATGCAAGGGCACCGTATCGGTGGTGTGGAAGTATCTAAAAAGCATGCTGGCTTTATGGTTAATGTCGATCAGGGTACAGCTACAGATTACGAAAATTTGATTGCTTATGTCATTGAGCATGTGAAGGAAAATTCTGGATTAACACTAGAAGCAGAAGTCCGTATTATCGGTGAGAAATTAGAAAGATAAAAACAAAGAAAAATGATTAATGCAATAGTTTTTGACGTTGACGATACAATTTATGACCAGCAAGCACCATTCAGACGTGCCATTTCGAAAGTCTTCCCAGACTTTGACATGACCGATATGAACAAAGCTTACATTCGCTACCGTCACTATTCAGACCTTGGTTTCCCAAAAGTAATTGCGGGCGAGTGGGATATTGAGTATTTCCGTTTTTATCGTACAAATGAAACACTTAAAGATTTAGGCTATCCTGAAATTTCACGTGCTACCGGAGATTATTTCCAAGAAATTTATGAATATGAATTGGAAAATATCACGATGCTTGATGAAATGCGTTTGACACTTGATTTTCTGAAAAAACGTAATATTCCAGTAGGTGTGATTACTAATGGCCCAACAGAACATCAGCTAAAAAAAGTACGTAAACTTGGTTTGTATGATTATGTTGAACCAAGTCATGTGATTGTTTCGCAAGCAACTGGTTTCCAAAAACCAGAAAAAGAAATCTTTAACTTGGCTGCGCAACAATTTGGCATGAATCCTGAGACAACTTTGTATGTAGGGGACTCTTACGACAATGATGTTATGGGCGGTCACAACGGTGGCTGGAAAACAATGTGGTTTAATCACCGCGGACGCAGTATTTCACAAGGAAAAAAAGTACACGACGTCGAAATTGATTCTTTTGAGCAACTCTTTGGTGCCGTAAAAGTTCTTTTTGATCTTCCAGATAACAAGTACATCATGGATTCTAATGACAAGACAAATCCTGTCCTTGAGTTGGGTATTAAGTCTGGTGTAAACCTCGCAGCAGAGCGCCTTTTGTCTACAGGGAAATTTGACTTAGAAGCGGTAGCTGATATGCTAGAATTAAGTAAAAAACAGGTCGAATTCCTGACTTTAAAAGGATACAAATAAAAAAATGAAATCAGAGACTTCTCTGATTTTTTAATTCGCTACTAGCATTTGTCGCTAAAGCCACTAAATGCTAGACGGCAAGCTCTATGAAATCTTGCCTAATCTCTAGGAAAAGAGAAAATTCACTCTTGCATTGACATAAAATTTACGTTATAATTATAAAAGTTTCTGCTCAGCAGAAAATAGGACTCATTTTTGCTGTAAACAAGCGAAAACTAAGGCCATACGGACAGCCAGAGTCACAGCCGATTGGCAATTTTATTGCCTTATTGATTAAGCAAATTATTTTGCTTATGGAGCTTCACACTCCACCCAAGAAACACGCTTGCGCGCATCAATAAGAGTACTAAAAGTTGACTACTCGGTCTCTCCGCAGTAAGACTGCTTTTTATATGTAATCAAAGATTGAATGTGAATCCAAGTGTGTGTACACTTGGATTTTTTTGATATGCTACCATCATTGCGCCTGAAGGCGCTAATGATGGACGGAAAGTCCTATAGGACCTTTCCTGAGCATCTCATTAGTCAAAAATCAAAAAAATATCGTTTTTGATTTTTGCCGTCATAATATGCTGTTGTTCATTTAAAGGCCCTCATTAGTTGAAAAACAAAAACGATATTTTTTGTTTTTCAACGTCAGGTGCCGTTATAATATGCTATTGATATTTACCATCAGGTAGCTCACTTTTAGCTCTATTTGCAAATAACGAAAACTTATTTCTTTCACCGGTTTTGAGATTCCGGTGTTGGTTGCCAACAATTAAAACTCTAAATCCAAGACGAAGGATGAAACCATGACTAAAAACATCATTGAATTTAAAAATGTAACGAAAACCTATGAAGATAGTGGTACGACAGTGCTCAAAGACATTACTTTTGAGATTGAAGAGGGGAAGTTCTATACTTTACTGGGTGCTTCTGGTTCAGGTAAATCAACGATTTTAAATATTATTGCTGGACTTCTAGATGCTACATCTGGAGATATTTTGCTAGACGGTCAGCGTATCAATGATGTCCCGACAAACAAGCGTGACGTGCATACGATTTTCCAATCTTACGCATTATTCCCGAATATGACGGTCTTTGATAATGTGGCTTTTGCTTTGAAAATCAAGGGAGTGAACAAATCAGAAATCGCACAACGTGTTTCTGAGTCGCTTAAGCTTGTGCAACTAGAAGGCTTCGAGAAACGTGCCATCAGTAAACTCTCTGGGGGGCAGAAACAACGTGTTGCTATTGCACGCGCCATTATTGACCGACCCAAAGTTCTCTTGCTGGATGAATCCCTGTCGGCTTTGGATATGAAGCTCCGCAAGGATATGCAATATGAACTGCGTGAGTTGCAACAAAGCCTGGGTATCACTTTTATTTTTGTGACTCATGATCAGGAAGAAGCTTTGGCCATGTCCGACTGGATCTTCATTATGAATGAGGGGGAAATTGTTCAGTCAGGCACACCAACCGATATATATGACGAACCGATTAACCATTTTGTGGCCGAGTTCATTGGTGAATCAAATATTATCAATGGCCGCATGATTGAGGACTATCTTGTCGAGTTCAACGGTCAACAATTTGAAGCTGTTGATGGCGGAATGCGGCCTAATGAGCCGATTGAGGTGGTCATTCGTCCTGAAGATATTGAGTTCACCTTGCCAGATGAAGGAAAATTCAATGTGAAAGTCGATACACAACTCTTCCGTGGGGTGCATTATGAGATTGTGGCTTATGATGATTTTGGTAACGAATGGCTGATTCACTCCACCCACAAGGCCTTAGTTGGAGAAACGGTTGGTTTGAACTTTGAGCCTGAAGCTATACACATTATGCGTCTTGATGAGACCGAAGAAGAATTTGATGCGCGTATCGAAGAGTATGTTGAGGAAGAAGAGCAAACTATCGGTATCGCCAATGCGGTCGAAGAAGAAGCTGCAGAAGAAGAGGCAGCCATCATGGATGCTGTTCAGGAAGCCTTGGAAAATACAATGGATTTGACTGAGCTGGCGCAAGCTGTAAACGATATTTTGCATAAGCAAGAAAACGGGGAAAGTGAGGAAGAAGAATGACCAAAAGACTCTTCTCTGTTCCTTATTTCCTGTGGGTGGGACTGTTCGTAGTAGCACCTCTTATCCTCTTGCTTTGGCAATCTTTCTTCAACATTCAAGGACAGTTTACCTTTTCTAACTACAGCCAGTATTTTACAAGCTCAACTTATCTGATGATGACTTGGAATTCGATCCTCTATGCCCTCATCATTACAGTCGTTACACTCTTGATTAGCTTTCCTGTGTCCTATGTGTTAACGAAACTCAAGCACAAACAGCTTCTCTTGATGTTAATTATCTTGCCCACTTGGGTGAATTTACTGCTGAAAGCTTATGCTTTCATTGGTATCTTCGGAAAGTATGGCTCTGTGAATAGTTTCTTACAATTTATCGGACTTGGCCGACCACAGATATTGTTTACAGACTTTAGCTTTATCTTTGTAGCAACCTATATTTCTATTCCTTTCATGGTGTTGCCTATTTTTAATGCTCTTGAGGATTTGGATGAAAACCTCGTCTTAGCCAGTTATGATTTAGGTGCAACACGGTGGCAAACCTTTATTCATGTGGTTTGGCCTTTATCGCTCAATGGTGTACGCTCAGGTGTCCAAGCTGTTTTTATTCCGAGCTTGTCACTTTTCATGCTGACACGCTTGATTGGCGGAAATAAGGTAATAACATTAGGTACTGCAGTTGAAGAACATTTCCTCACCACCCAAAACTGGGGGATGGGTTCAACCATTGCCATCATCTTAGTTTTTGCGATGATGATTATTATGTTAATGACAAGAGAAAGAAAGGTGGGTAGCTAATGCGCAGTAAAAACCGTGTCGGAAAAATCTATCTGGGCTTCGTGCTCTTTATCCTTTATGCCCCAATCTTTTTCTTGATTTTTTATGCCTTTAACGAAGGCGGGGATATGAATCAATTTACAGGCTTTACCTTAGATAACTTTAAAGAACTTTTTCAAGACAGCCGTTTAATTTTGATTGTCGTACAAACCTTTTTCTTGGCTTTCTTGAGTGCTTTAATTGCCACAATCATTGGAACTTTTGGTGCCATGTTTATCGAAAATCTTAAAGCCAAGGGTAAGACGACTTTCTTAGGCTTAAACAATGTCTTGATTGTATCGCCTGACGTTGTTATTGGTGCAAGTTTCTTGATTCTCTTTACCTTAGTAGGAATGAAACTTGGCTTTGCCTCAGTTTTGTTGAGCCACATCGCCTTTTCTATTCCGATTGTTGTCTTGATGGTGTTGCCACTTTACCAAGAGATGGATAAATCTTTAGTTGAGGCTGCCTATGATTTGGGGGCAACGCAGACTCAAGCATTAAGAGAAGTGATTCTGCCCTATTTGACACCTGGTGTCATCGCTGGGTTCTTTATGGCCTTCACTTATTCCTTAGATGACTTTGCCGTTACCTTCTTTGTCACAGGAAATGACTTTACGACAATGTCTGTCGAGATTTATTCACGTGCTCGTGCAGGAATCTCCCTTGAGATCAATGCACTATCCGCAATTGTATTTCTCTTCTCAATCTTACTGGTTATAGGGTATTATATAATCATGAGAGAATCAGATACTGCCGGAAAAACGCCAAATATTACTTAAGAAAGGACAGTTATCTTGAAAAAATTAATCTATTTCTTGTCAGGGATTTTAGCAATTACTGTTCTTCTTGGGGTTACAGCTTGGAGAATGTCCGCTGCGACAGGTATTTCAACCTCTACCAATAGCTTGACGATTTTTAACTGGGGCGAATATATCGATCCGCAGCTTCTCAAAAAGTTTGAAAAAGAGTCCGGCTATAAGGTTAATTATGTGACATTTGACTCCAATGAAGCCATGTATTCTAAAGTTAAACAAGGCGGTACTGCTTATGATATTGTTGTGCCCAGCGAATACATGGTGCAAAAAATGGCCAAAGAAAATCTTTTGCTTCCTTTAGATCACACCAAGATTAAAAATCTTAATTATGATAATCCGAAGCTCTTGGATGCGGCATTTGACCCTAAAAATACTTATTCTGTGCCTTATTTCTGGGGGACTTTGGGGATTGTATATAATGATAAATACATCACTCAGCCACCCACAAAATGGGAAGACCTTTGGTCTAAAGACTACAAAAATTCGATCCTCCTCACAGATAGTAGTCGAGATGTGATGGGGATGGGCTTAATCGCTACAGGAAGCTCTGTGAATACGACGAACCAGTCAGAGATTGATCGTGCTTATGACAAGCTCCTACAGCTCACACCCAATGTTAAAGCTATTCTCGGAGACGAAATCATGAGTTATATGATTAATAACGAAACACCGTTATCTGTCGTTTATAGTGGACAAGCATCCGAAATGACTTCAAGCAATGAACATTTACACTATGTGGTCCCTGCCCGAACAAACATTTGGTATGATAACTTGGCTATCCCAAAAACAAGTAAAAATACTAAAGCGGCCTATGCCTTTATCAACTTCATGCAAGAACCAGAAAATGCAGCGGCCAATGCTGAATACGTTGGCTATTCAACACCTAACGTTAAAGCAGAAGCACTCTTGCCTGCAGAAGTTCGTGAAGACAAGTCTTATTATCCTGATGAAGCTCTGATAAAAGAAGATGAAGCTTATGTTAATCTCAGTCCATATTGGACAGGTATTTATAATGATTTGTATCTTCAGTTTAAGATGAATAAATGAAAATAGCTCTAACCCTTGTGGTTGAGCTGTTTTTGTTTTCTATGCTCCAACTTAGTGTACATACTTTTTAAATTTTAGCATTCTAAACTTCCTTGATTATTATTTTTATTTTCAGGGAGACCATGCTAAAATTGATAATGTCCTAATTATATTCAAACCCTAGTATAATTTTGATTTTTCATAATAAATATCCAACCCATGGATATAACCTTGATGTCCCCCTTTCTCCATAGGGGGATTTTTGCTTTGTTCCTGCGCTTTTGACAGTTGCAACTCTCTTTGTTAACGCTTACTTTAGTGCTATAATATAGATAAGGTAAATACTGAATCCTTTATTTCAGTATACACCTTTATTTGATCGCTCCATATCTGTGCTTTGGTTCTTTGCCCGCAGATGTGGAGTTTTTCTATATAAGCAATGATTTGTAATTATAATGTTATATAAGGTAATGAGAGGAGAACGAGATGGAATTTCTTAGTGAAAACAAGATTTAGAAAAATAAGAAGAACAAGTGCATAAAAACAAGGAAAAATATTATGAAAAAGAGAACAAATACCATTATGAGAAAAAGTCACACAATAATTTGTTCAAGATTAAAATAAATACCATTATTGGTAGTTTAAGAAAATTATTCCAACATATGGGTAAGAAAAAATTATTTCTATTAGCTACCTCTCACATTAGAAAAAGAAGTTTTCGAGATGAATTCCTTAAACATCAATGATAATGAGCTATAAAAGTGTTTTAAGTCCAATATATAGTATAAAAAAATATGGAAATAAAAGAATGAAAACAAGAGCAATTTCTCCTTAATTTTTATTAAGAAAGTGGTTTAAAATCTTCTTGTCTTAACTGAAACTAAAAATATTGAAAAAATTACTTAATTTAATTAGCAAAAATTTTTAATGTATTTAAATACAAAAAAAGACATGGTTAATTTTTTTAAAATAAGAAGCGCATTAAATAGGGGTTTTTATTATACATTTTTTCCATTTTGTAGAATAAATTTTCTGAATATTTTGTTTACAAATGTTTTCGCTTTCTTTTTTTGTTCTGTTTATTTTAAGTTATGTTTAAGGTAAAGGTCATATAATGAGTCCCTCATGAAGGAAATGAATTTGACTTTGAAAATTTATTTTCTTCTGAGTGAACTTATACATTTTAAACCGTGAGCTTTCAAAGATATGTAATTTCGCAAGCAGCAGAGATTTGAAGGCTCCTTATAACAAACGTCCATAGCGTGCAATGACGTTAAACTGCTGACGGTAATCCTACACAAGCGTTCAAGACTTTATGATGTGTATGGGAAGTAACCATGATGATAGAGTATATACGGGGGTTCGTAATTGAGCTTTAACTCTATGGAATATTCTTAGTGGCGAAATTGAAAGGTCTAAATGAAATTCAGTAAAGTTGCTATTTCAACTGGTGTTATTGCTTCATTCATGTTTATCGGTACTGGTATGGCCCACGCGGACACACCGAAACAAACTACACATGATGTTGCAATTGAAGTTATTAACGGTAACTACGGTACAGGTCAAGATCGTGTCACAATGTTGACAAACAAAGGTTTTGACTTTGAAGACGTACAAACAGAAGTTAACAACATTTTGTTAGGAAAAGCTTCAGCAACTCCTACAACTGCCAAAAAAGTTGAAACACAACCTGCTAAATCTAAAGTAGCACAAACTGTATCAGGACTTGACTTAGGTCAAACTTCTGGTCAAGTAAATATTGAAGCCCTTGCTAACTACATGATTTCTAATACTGCCAACGCAGCAGGATATTCTGCAAGCGAATGGGCATATATTATTGAACATGAGTCTAATGGACGTGCAGATGTTGCAAATGCAAGTTCAGGTGCATACGGTGCGTTCCAATTGTTAGGCCACGGTGAATACGCTGGCATGACTCTTGCTGAACAAATCGAAATGGCAAGTAAACTCCCTGCAGGAAGCTGGGTTGTTTATAACTAATAGGAAGTGAATTACAATTCGTTTCCTGGAGTGCTTAACTAAGATTAAACATCCAAGGCTATCACAAACAGTGAAGGCCTTTTTGTTTTGCTTTTAACCTTTTTAAAAATCAAAAAATCAAAAAAACTCTTAAAAAATTTAAAATTATATGTTATAATAAAAGAGTAGATTTAGTAAAACGTACTAAATTCATAACAATTAAAGAGACAATATAGGTTGGGCGCAAGCTTCAAGAGATTTCCTCTGAGGGTAAGGAGGAGATTTTTTGATAGCTTGTGCCCTTTTTGTTTACATTCTTTTTTTTCGATTGCTACGCTCTTGGAAAAAAATGAAGTGTAGACCTAACTGTCGAAAATACAAGGAGGAAGCTTTTGGAATTTTATAAAAAAGCAAAAGAAGAAGTTATTGAGGAGTTTTTAGTTGATACTAAGACTGGCTTAAATCATGAACAAATATTGAAACAAAGGGAGCTTCATGGAGAAAATAAACTTCCGGATGAAGAGGAAGAATCATACTTAGCTACGTTCCTCAAAAGTTTTAAAGAACCTATCGTTATTGTTTTACTTGGTGCGGTAGCTCTGTCCTTTGCTAGTTCTTACTACGCTTTTCAATTTCAAAATGATAGTAAGCATGGGATGGAGGCACTATATGAAGCGATTGCTATCTTAATCTTAATTATCATAAATGCCTTTTTAGGCTTTTATCAAGAAATTAGTGCACGTAAGAGTTTGAACGCATTAAAAGAGATGAACAATCGTTATGTTACTGTGTTACGAAATGGTCAATTTGAAAAAATACTTTCAACAGAGCTTGTCACAGGGGATATCGTAAAAGCCTCAATTGGAGACTTTGTCGAAGCAGATGTCCGTTGGATTGAAACCAATGAGCTCCAAGTTATCGAGTCGCATTTGACTGGCGAAGCAGATGCGATTAGCAAGCACACAGATGCTATTTTCGAGACGACAGAACTAGGTGATCGTCATAATATGGGCTTCTCCGGTTCAAGCGTTTCTGGTGGACAAGGTTTAGGGATAGTTGTGGCTGTTGGGGAACATACTGAACTTGGTAAAATTGCCAAACTGATTCAAGCAGTTGAAAACAGGACGTCGCCACTGCAAAATACGGTTCATAAGTTAACCAAAACCTTGATGCAAGTTTCAGCCGGTATTGTTGTCTTTACCCTCGTAGTGGGTATCATCCAAGCTGGTGAATTAAGCATAGCATCAATTACATCTGTTTTATCAACCTCAATCGCCTTAGCTGTAGCCTCTATACCTGATGCTCTACCTGCTGTGCTTTCGATTGTTTTAACGATTGGCGCTGCCAAAATGGCGAAGAATAAGGGGCTTATCAAGTCTCTTAACAGTGTGGAAACACTAGGAAGTACTTCCTACATCTGTTCAGATAAAACAGGAACACTTACCAAAAATGAAATGACCGTTACACATTTCTATACAAACGGACAGTACTATGAAGTTTCTGGTCTGGGCTATACTCCAGAAGGGGAAATTCGTAGTCTTTCTGATGAAGAGCAAGAGTCTTCATATTCGGCCTTTATTGCAGGTGCACTTTTGTGTAACGAGTCTGCTCTCAAAGAAGTCGAAGGAAAATACGTGCCTTTTGGTAATCCAACTGAAATTGCCTTGACTGTTTTGGGGCAAAAAGCTGGCCGCACAAAAACTCAACTTTTAGAATCACATGAGCTCATCCGGACGCTACCTTTCACTAGTGACCGTAAAACAATGAGTGTCATTGTCAAGAAAGGCGACAACTATCTTCTCTATATCAAGGGAGCGCCAGATGTTCTGGTTGAGAAAAGCCGCGCCCTTTTGATTGATGGTGAATTAAATACCGAAGAAAGTGAAAAGCAAAAATTTATCACGACTGTAAATGATTATGCCAATGAAGCTTTGCGTACCTTGGCGGTAGGATACCGTATCCTCAGTAAGGAAGAAGCAGAACAAGGTCAGCTAGAAGATTTAGAAAAAGATATTATCCTGACGGGGGTTGCAGGAATTATTGACCCTGCGCGTGAAGAAGTCAAAGCTTCTGTTAAAACATTGCAAGAGGCAAGTGTCGAAGTCGTTATGATTACAGGTGATCACGAAAATACAGCTCGTGCTATTGCTTATAATCTTGGCATTGTAAAATCCAAAGAGGCTAAAGTCATCAAAGGTATCGAAATTGAAGAAATGACAGATGAAGAGCTCTATGATGTCGTTAAAACAACAAATGTCTATGCGCGTGTTTCCCCTGAACACAAGCAAAGGATTGTTAAGCAACTTCAAAAGCACGGGGAAGTTGTGGGTATGACAGGAGATGGTGTTAATGATGCGCCAGCTCTGAGAGCAGCTGATATTGGAATTGCCATGGGAATCGCAGGAACTGAAGTAACCAAGGATTCTGCTGACTTGATATTGCTTGATGATAAGTTTACAACGATTGAAAAAACAGTCGAAAATGGTAGAACTATTTATGCCAATATTAAGAACTTTATCCGTCACGAATTAACGACGAATGTCGCAGAAGTACTTTCCTTGATATTAGGCTTACTTTTCTTCACTGTAAGTATCGGGAATGTTGACTATACCACACCAACTTTAACAGCCTTAATGGTACTTTGGGTCAATATGGTCAGTGATGCCGTGCCTTCTTTCGCTCTAGGATACGATGTCGCTGAGTCAGACATTATGAACGAAAAACCACGTGACCCTAAAGAATCTGTCCTAGCCAACTACACGTGGTCAAGAGTCTTGATCCGAGGCACAATTATGGGCTTGATGGTCTTTGTAGCCTTTGTTTGGGCAGCAAAACAAGGCATGTCAAGTAACGAAGCACAAACGGTGGCCTTCTTAACACTTGTTTATGGTCAGTTGTGGCATGTTTTTGATGCAAGAAGTTCACAAACTCTCTTCAGAAGAAATCCATTCGGCAATCCACGTTTAGTCCTTGCTGTTGTCTTTGCAGGTATCTCTTCATTTTTAGTGACAATAATTCCATTCTTCAATGTTGTCATGGGAACTGCACCATTGAGCTTATCTGTTTATCTTCTTGTACTCTTTGTGCCAGCTTTACCAACATTTATCCTATCAGGTATTAAAGAAATCTTTAAAGTGAAAATTTGGTAAGGAGAATTTTTGAGATGTGTAACTATAATATGCTAAAATAACAGTATAGTAATCCTTGGAAGGAAGTATATACATGGAAAAAGTAAAAAGCTTTTTTACACCCAAAAGAATTTTAGTTCTCTTGATTCTTTTGCTCATCGTAATTTTTGCGGTTCTTAATTTCTCACCTGTTCGTGTTAACATGCTTTTCTTTAACATTGATATTCCCATGTTCTACGGCATCATCGCTGTAGGATTGATTGGGTTTATATGCGGTTATGTGATGCGTGGGAGAAAATAAATCTGAAAAAAATAAAAACTGAAGTGTATCATACACTTCAGTTTTTATATTGTTAGGTTTTCTCTTGCAAAAATATTAGAATTTAGAAGGGAAATTAAAATGAAATGAGTATATGATATGGAAGAATTAATCCGGTTCTACATTAAAAAGAAGGAGTTTAAAAAACTTCAAGTTATTCTTAAAGATTTACAAAGACATGAACTGAAAGAGATTTTTAAACATCTAAAGCAAGATGAACAGGTCATTTTTTTTGAAGTCCTTTCAGAAGATAAAGCAGTGGCGTTGTTCAAAATTCTTGGCACTCAGCAGCAAAAAAATCTTTTAGATGCGCTACAACCGCCAATGGTGCAAACTTTTCTCAATCAGCTGTCGTCAGACGATCGTGTCAGACTTTTTGACCGACTACCTGAAAGACGAGTGAAGAGTCTTCTGGGTGTTTTAACACCCGATAATAGAGCAGAAACACTCCACCTCCAAGCTTATGTCCCAGAAACAGCCGGTCGAATTATGACAACGGAATTTGTAACTTTGATAGAAGATATGACCCAAGAAAAGGCGTTGGCAAAAGTCACAGAGGAAGCCACGCGCAAGGAAAACATCTATATTTTGTTTATTATTGACGAGAAGTTAAAGCTCACTGGTTTTATAACTTTACATCGACTTTTGATGATGGCACCAACAGCAGTCATTAATGAGCATATGTCGCGTCAACCGATTTCTGTTAAAACTTCTGAGGACCAAGAAAAGGTGGCACAAAAAGTCAAAGAGTTGGATCTTCTGGCTTTAGCTGTGGTGGACGATACTAATAAATTAGTAGGCATAGTAACTTTCGACGATGCAATGGAAATTCTTGAAGAAGAGGCAACAGAAGACATTTTGAACCAAGCAGGTTTATCCGACTTAAAAGATACAGAGGAGGACCGCAGCAAGCTACTTATTAATGGCAAATTAAACAAAATTTTGGCAGTACGTTTACCCTTTCTTTTAGCCACTTTGTTGTTAAGCATGCTTTCTGGTTTAGTCATTGAAAATTTTGAACAAACTTTAGAATCCATCGCAATGGTGGCAATTTTTATCCCATTGATTATGGGCATGGGAGGAAATATTGGGACACAATCTTCAACAGTCTTTACACGAGGCTTGGTTTTGGGGCATATTGAGATTGAGAACTTCCTTGAGCACTTTTTCAAGGAATTACGTGTCGGTTTGACCATTGGCGCATTGATGGGAATTATGGCGGGGCTAATGGCGACCATATGGCTAGGTTTTCCGATGTTAGGTTTGGCAGTTGGTTTAGCCCTTTTTGCCACGATGACCGTCGCATCCTTGCTGGGCTTTTTAGTCCCTTTTATCTTAATCAAGTTAAAAATCGACCAAGCTGCAGGATCAGCACCAATCATTACAACGATTAAAGATTTAGTTGCCTTACTGATTTACTTCACCTGCATCTCGCTCTTCCTTGGTCATCTTATTTCATGAGTTTGATAAGATAGAAAAAATTTAATTTTTGTTAAAATAGACAAATATGAGACTAGATCACTACCTGTTCCTCAATGGATGGAAGGATAAGAAAGAACGCAAACGCTTGATACAGACCAGAAAGATTATAATTGATGGAGAAGTAGAGTATAACCTAAGTCGCAATGTCGATCCTCAGATGCATGAAATTATTGTCAATCAGCAACAGCTCACAACATTTGGACATCATTATTTTATGATGAATAAGCCAGCTGGTGTACTTTCAGCCAATAAAGATGAGCACCTGCCCACCTATCGTGACCTTGTGGAAGAAAAGAATGACGCACTCTATCCTGTGGGACGGCTAGACTTTCTAACGACAGGATTATTATTCATCACGGACAATGGGCCACTGGGCATCGATATGCTAAAGCCACAGCAACATGTTTCTAAAACATATTTCGTAGAGACATGGGAACCACTTGAAGTAAGTGATAGAGTTGCATTTGAAGCAGGCCTTGAATTTATCGGAGGCGTTCGTACGCAGCCAGCGCAACTCGAAATTTTAGATGTGCATCATGCTAAAGTTACTATCCAAGAAGGCAAATATCATCAGGTCAAGAAAATGTTCTTAGCTTTAGGTAAAAAAGTTGAGCAACTTCAACGTTTAAATTTTGGACCGCTGGTCCTAGATGAAGATTTGCAACCAGGTGCTTATCGCCCTCTTACGCAGCAAGAAATCTTGAGTCTGAAGCCTTATATGAGAAAGTAAGATTCTTTGACAGTCTGATAAGGCAAGTGTTATAATCATTATCACTTAGAGCCGATGAAGAAAGGAAGTGTCACTATGACTATTTATGATTTCACAGTGAAGGGAAAACAAGGAGATGATATCTCTTTATCCGACTATAAAGGAAAAGTTCTACTCGTAGTGAATACTGCGACAAGATGTGGTTTTACACCACAATATGATGGACTTCAAAAACTTTATGATGAATATAAAGAGTCCGGGTTTGAAATTCTCGATTTTCCTTGTAATCAATTTAAAGAGCAAGCACCTGGCACAGCTGATGAGATTGATCAGTTTTGTACATTGAACTATGGAACAACTTTCCCACGCTTTCAAAAGATTGATGTTAATGGCGCGGATGAAAGCCCGCTCTATACATGGTTAAAAGAAGAAAAAGGAAGCCCGCTTGGAAAAAAAATCAAGTGGAATTTTACGAAGTTTTTGATCAACGCTCAGGGAGAAGTTGTCGCACGTTATGCTCCAGCAACAGAACCTGAAAAAATTGCCAAAGATATTAAAAAAGAGCTTGAAAAAGTAGAAAAATAGGAGCACGTGCCTCCTGTTTTTTCTTTTGGTATCATTATAAAGAAGCTCATATTTATAGCTGGTTTATGCTATAATTGAGTCATGAATATTCTGCTCGAAATCCAAACGAAATTAAGAGAACTTTCCCCTAACGAGTCAAAAGTTGGAAAGTATGTTCTCGCTTTTCCTGAGGCTGTCATCAACCTAAGCACCCAAGACATTGCTAAAAATAGTCAAGTGTCACCAGCTACAGTTATTCGCTTTGTCAAATCCATCGGACTTGAAGGTGTTCCCCAACTTAAGCAGCAACTTTCCGTCTGGAAGGCGAGCGCCCAATCGGATACAGATTTTCAAGAATTACGTCCTAATGAAGAGATAGACTCAATAAAATCAAAATTAAAAGCGCGTATTAATCATATGACAGAACTTGTTAATGGTCATTTAAACAATGAAAGACTTGCTAAAACGGTCGACCTGATTGATGAAGCGGAGTTAATCTTTATTTTCGGGATTGGGGCTTCTTTTCTTGTGGCACAAGACTTAGCTCAAAAATTGAACCGTATTGGCAAAATCAGTATTTGTGCGGACAATACGCATACGATGGCTGTTAATTTAACCAATAATAATCAAAAGAAACTCTTTATCGCTGTCAGTGACCGAGGGGAATCCCGTGAAGTTTTAGCTATGCTTGATTTGGCTCAAGCTGAAAACATTGAAACCATTGCGATTACCGGTATCGAAAACTCAAGTCTTGCTAAACGTGCCGAATATCCGCTCATTTCTCTATCAGGAGAGAATTTTGAGTTTAGGCATGCAGCTACGGTTTCAATGCTAGCACAATTGTATCTCATCGATTTGCTCTTTTATGCCTATGTCAGCAAAAACTTTGATGATGCACGAGAATCAGTGATTCGTTCTTTAGATATCGTTCGTCATCTGGAAAAAAATTATTGATGTGAAGTTATACATAAAAACAGTAAAAATCTTGGCGTTTTCGTTGTGAAGCGAGATTTTTACTGTTTTCTTTACCTTAAACTTTTTTATGTTAAAATAGAAGAATGATTTTACTACAAGGGAATGGGATAGCACGCACTTTTGGTGGCGATGTTTTATTCGAAAATATAAATTTTAATCTTCAGGACCACTCACGTATGGCTTTAGTCGGACGCAATGGTGCGGGAAAATCGACTTTATTGAAGATTATTGCAGGCGTTGAAGAACCTTCAGCAGGATCGATTTCTAAGGTCAAGGACTTGCATTTAAACTATTTGGCTCAAGATACAGGACTTTCTTCAGAATTAACGATTTTTGAAGAAATGTTGACGGTCTTTGAAAAACTCCGTCAAACAGAGCGACAATTGCGCCAGATGGAATTACAGATGTCGGAGTTAACGGGTGGTGACTTAGAGAGTTTGATGCACCGTTATGATTCTTTATCGGAAGAATTTCGTCAAGCCAACGGTTTTACCTATGAAGCAGAGATTAAGTCAGTACTTAATGGTTTTCGTTTCGAAGAGAAGATGTGGGACCGTGCTATTTCTTCTTTATCTGGTGGACAAAAGACAAGGTTGGCTTTGGCAAAAATGCTTTTGGAAAAGCCTGATTTGTTGATTTTGGATGAGCCAACCAACCATTTGGATATTGAAACATTGGCATGGTTAGAAACTTACCTGAAAAACTATTCAGGAAGTCTTTTGATTGTCAGTCACGACCGTTACTTCTTAGATAAGGTTGTGACAGAGACCTTGGAGATTTCACGAGGCAAGCTGACACGCTTTGCAGGAAATTACAGTAAATATATTGAACTTAAAGCAGAGATGCTCGCCACTGAGCAAAAGAACTATGATAAGCAACAAAAAGAAATTGAAAAATTAGAAGATTTCGTTGCTCGAAATATGGTTCGTGCCTCCACAACAAAACGCGCCCAATCCCGCCAGAAAAAGTTGGAAAAGATGGAGCGTATCGAAGCACCGAGCGCAAGCGAAGCGGCTGCTCATATGACCTTTTCTCCAGCTAAAAAGTCGGGCAACATCGTTCTTACAGTGGAAGATGCAGCAGTGGGATACGATAAAGTCCTCGCTGAACCTATCAATATCGATACACGAAAACATGATGCCATTGCTATTGTTGGACCAAACGGGATTGGGAAAACAACATTGATCAAGTCAATCATTGGTCAAATTCCTCTTCTTAAGGGCCAGGTGAAGCTGGGAGCGAATGTCGACTTAGGATACTATGATCAAGAACAAGGGGCGCTGACACCTTCTAACAGTGTTCTTGACGAGATTTGGAATGAGCATCGTCTCTTACCAGAGGTAGAAATACGTAATCTTTTAGGGGCCTTCCTTTTCAGCGGCGAAGATGTGAAAAAGACCGTTTCGATGTTATCGGGGGGAGAAAAAGCACGTCTTCTTTTGGCGAAGCTCGCTATGCAACATGATAATTTTCTTGTGTTGGATGAACCTACCAACCACTTGGATATCGACAGCCGCGAGGTTTTGGAGAATAGCTTGATCGACTTCGATGGCACTTTACTCTTTGTCAGTCATGACCGTTATTTTATCAATCGGGTTGCGACCAAAGTTCTCGAAATATCACCTCAAGGAAGTAAACTTTACCTGGGAGATTACGATTATTATTTAGAGAAAAAACGCCAAGAAGAAGAGACACATCAAGAAGTTGTTTTGGAAGAACAACCAGAAAGTTCGGGCCAGATGGACTATGCACAACAAAAAGAAGCACAGAAAATCCGTCGCAAGTTCGAACGTGAAGTCAATGCTGCGGAAGAAAAACTTGCTGATCTGGAACAACAAAGCGAAGAAATTTCTCGAGCTATGTTAGATATAACAGATGACTTTGTTAAACTAGGTGAACTCCAAGCAGCACTCGACCAACTGGCTGAACAAAAAGAAGAAACAGAGATGAACTTACTGGAAGCAATGGAAAGCTTAGAAAGTTTATGATTGCAAACTCACAGTAAATCTGTTAGACTATATAACAAGAAACCTTTAAATTAGCACGAGAGGCTAGCAAGGAAACCGTATAATTGTCTACTTATATAGTATTTAGGTGTATTCTAAATATTACTGGCATATTTTTTTACGCACTTGCAGCTTTCTGCAAGTGTTTTTTTGTGCAAAACAGCGTGCTATTGATATTAACTTAAAGGACTAGAAAGAGGATAACATGTCATTATCAAAAACTATCGCTTCTGATTTACTCGAAATAAAAGCTGTAAGCCTATCGCCGAGTGCACCATTCACATGGGCAAGTGGGATTCAATCTCCTATTTACACAGACAACCGTGTGACCTTGGCTTATCCTGAAGTACGTACTCGTATTGAGCAGGCTTTTGCGGAATTGGTCAAGGCAGAGTTTCCTGAGGTCGAAGTGATTGCAGGTACAGCAACAGCAGGTATTCCTCATGGTGCAATTATTGCTGACTATCTTCAATTGCCTTTTGCCTATATTCGTAGCAAACCAAAAGATCACGGCGCAGGAAATCAAATCGAAGGACGTGTCTCTAAAGGACAAAAAATGGTATTGGTTGAGGATCTTATCTCAACAGGAGGCTCAGTACTAGAAGCAGTGGCTGCCGCACAACGTGAAGGGATCAAAGTTCTCGGTGTGATTGCTATCTTTACCTACCAACTCGAAAAAGCAGCAACAAAATTCCAAGAAGCGCAAGTGCCACTGCACACATTAACAAATTATTCTGAACTTATCCAAATCGCTCAGGAAACAGGTTATGTAACAGAAGCTGAACTTGAAATGCTTAAAAAATTCAAGGATAATCAAGAAACATGGAGTAAATAACATAATAAACATTATGTAAAATATAAAAAGGGGAACAGATGATACTCATAAAAAACGGCCGTGTAATCGATCCTGAGTCCGGTTTTGATCAAGTTGCTGATGTGTTAGTTAAAGATAAGAAGATTATTCGTATTGCCCAAGATTTGGAAGAAGAAGGTGCAGATATTATTGATGCCAGCAACATGATTGTTGCTCCTGGGCTCATCGATATTCATGTTCATTTTCGTGAACCAGGTCAAACGCATAAAGAGACGATACACACTGGTGCTTTATCTGCAGCACGTGGTGGTTTTACGACAGTAGTAATGATGGCAAATACTAAACCGATTTTATCGAGTCCTGAAGTGCTTGTAGAGACACTGAAACTTGCAGATGAAGAGAAAATTCATATTAAGTCCATTGCTTCTATTACCAAAGATTTTGACGGGCGACATTTGACGGATTTTGATGCTTTGTTAAAGGCAGGCGCAGTTGGCTTTTCAGATGATGGTATTCCACTGAGTGATTCAGGGGTCTTGCATGAAGCTTTGAAGAAAGCCAAGGAAACGGATAGTCTGCTCTCTATTCACGAGGAAGATCCCAACTTAGTGGATACGCTTGGAATCAATGAAGGCGAAGTGGCACACCAATGTGGTCTAACAGGAGCGACAAAGGTGGCTGAGTACAGTATGATTGCACGTGATGCAATGTTGGCTTTGGATACTCAAGCGCGTTTACATATTCAACATTTGTCTGCAGGCGAAAGTGTAGATGTAGTTCGTTTTGCACAAAAGATGGGCGCAAAAGTTAGTGCTGAAGTTACACCACAACATTTTTCACTGACAGAGCAAGCTGTCCTAGAGATTGGTACAAATGCAAAGCTTAATCCTCCACTGCGTCAAACGAAAGATATTGCGAAAATTTTGGAAGGCTTGAAAGACAACACGATTAGTGTTATTGCGACAGATCATGCGCCACATACCCATGAAGAAAAAAATGTTGCTTTGGCTGAAGCACCGAGCGGAATGATCGGCTTAGAAACTTCTTTGCAACTGGGGCTTACGCATTTGGTTACTCCTGGACATCTTGAACTGGCTCAATTGCTGGCGAAAATGACTGTTAATCCAGCCAAATTATATGGTTTTGATGCGGGATATTTAGCGGAAGGTGGACCGGCTGACATTACTATTTTTGATGCTCATAATACTTATAAAGTGGATGAAAACTTTGATTCCAAGGCAAGTAACTCACCATTTATCGACCAAGAACTTGTGGGACAAGTCAAATATACGATTTGTTCAGGAGAAATTGTTTACCGCCCATAAAAATCTTGCAAGAGCTTACATAAATTGTTAAAATGATTTTAATGTTTAATAAATTTTATTCTAAGCAATAGGAGAAATCTCATATGAAAATCAGTAAAACAATTAATGCTCCTGTCGAGTTTGTCTACAATCAGATTCTGGATTCATCACTTTACGATATCGAAAAAAATACTGGGCACAGACCTGACATCAAGTCTCTTAATGGCTTTGAATACTCAAAAACATTTGGCAAAAACCAACATGGAACTATTACGATTGATGAAGTTGTGAAAGCCAATAAGTATGCTTTTACCACGAAAACTATCCGTAATACATTCAATACACGTTGGAATTTTCATCCTGTTGATGATAAGAAAACAGAGATAACTATTGAGGAAAGCCGTACTTCCAGCGGAATGATTCAAAAATTAAATGATATGTTTGTCGGAACGCTTCTGGGACACTGGAAAAAACGTCAGATGGTCGCTATTTTGAATCACATTGAACAAGCTTATAGTGGTGGGAAGTGAAAAGATGGAAAAGAAACAGCATGAACTTTTAGACCTCGCGACTTATGCTTTTAATAAGCCCCGAAGTAAGGAGCGAGAAGAAGCGTTTGATAAACTTTTAAGTTTTTCAAAACCATACAGTTACTGGGAAAACGATGAGCTATCCTCTATGATTATCGATACCTCTTTTAGGGTCTATTGGAAGGGTGCAAAGCTAAAGATGTCGGGAATTGGTTATGTTGCCTCTTACCCAGAATTTAGAGGAAACGGCAGCATTCGTAAACTCATGACCGATATTTTAGAAGACAACTATGAAGCTGGCACCGCCTTAAGCTATCTGGCTCCCTTCTCTTATCAGTTTTACGGACAATTTGGTTATCATTACGCTTTTGACCAAAAAGCATATACGATTCCTGCACAAGAATTTCCTAAAGGCAAAAAAACAGTGGGTCAAGTGCAGCGCCGCACTGTAAGTGAGGAGCTTTTGGAAGAAGCGGCTGAGGTCCATGATCAAGTCTATAACCAAGGTTCACTAGTCCGTCCACAACATGTTTGGGAATACTATTTCAAGTATAAAGCACAGCCCTTCTTTGCGACTTATGAGGAAAATGGCAGAGTCCTAGGTTACTTAATTTATGAATTTGCAGGTACGGCTTTTGTAATTCGTGAATGTATTACATTGACCCAAGAAGCTCAAGATGCACTTTATCGTTTTGTCTCAAGCCACGCTGCAAGTTTTGAAGTCATCAAATGGACTGCTCCTTCAAATGTTTTCCTCGAATATGATTTGGCTGAACCATCACGCATAGAGCTACAGTTGCAACCTTATATGCAAGCTCGTATTGTTAATCTGCAAGCATTTTTGAAAGTGAACGGTCAGCCTGAATTTTCTGCCCGTATTGTTGATGATATTTTGCCACAAAATAATATCTGTGTGGGCCCTGAGACAGACCAACCAGAGGAAATGACCATTGGAGTATTTACTGCCCGTGTACTACGAGAAAATAAAGCCATTCTTCGTGAATATTTTTAAAATAGTCAAACTAAACACCGAATCTTAACATTTTTTGTAAGATTTGGTGTTTTTATTAATTAAAACTAAAAAAATAACACGATTTTGTTTCTAAATTTGTAACATGTTTCAGAAATCAGCCGGAAAATTAAAGTTTTTAATGGTTTGAAGAAAATGAAAGCGCTAAAAATAAGGGTTTCATTAAAAAATACTTGTTTTTTCGCTTAATATTGTTAGGACAAATTATATTTGAAATCGCTTTCTGAAACCGCTATACTATTGGTATAGATAAAAAGAAGGAGATCATAGAAATGGCAGAAAAAGTTATTGCATTAGCCTGTGCAGCAGGTATGTCAACATCATTACTCGTGACAAAAATGCAACAAGCTGCACAAGAAGCAGGAAAAGATTATGAAATCTACGCAAAGTCTGTAGCTGAAATTGACAACATGTTGTCTGGCTCAGAGAAACCAGATGTATTGCTTCTCGGTCCGCAAGTGGCTTACATGAAAAATGAAGTCATCAAAAAAGCAGCAGCAGTTGATGTTCCTTGTGATGTGATTAAAATGCAAGATTACGGCATGATGAATGGAAAAAATGTTGTAGCAGCCGCTGACGCATTAATGAATGGATAAAGAGAATTTGTAGAAATTCTAGATAAAGAAAGGAGTATTATGGGGAAACTAGGAATCTCGATTTATCCGGAACGTTCCAACTTTGAAGCTGATAAAGCCTATTTAGACTTAGCGCACCAATATGGTTACACTCGTGTCTTTACCTCACTTTTAGAAATCAAAGGAGATAAGGAAGCAGTTCTTGAGGGCTTTACGAAAGTGATTGCTTATGCTAATAGTCTTGGTATGGAAGTCATGGTAGACATTAATCCCGCCTTATTTGAACAACTTAACATTAGCTATGATGATTTAAGTTTCTTTGATGAAATGGGTGCTGATGGTATTCGTTTAGACCTCGGATTTACAGGAGCTGAGGAAGCACGTATGACGCGCAACCCTTATAATCTTAAGATTGAGATTAATATGAGTCAGGGAACAAGTTATGTGGACAGTATCATGGATTACTCGCCTAACATTGAAAACTTACTTGGCAGTCATAATTTCTATCCTCACCGTTACACAGGTCTAGCGTTTGATCATTACGTGAAATGTACCGAGAAATTCAAAAAGTATAATTTAAATACTATGGTGTTTGTTAATTCTCATGAAGCAACATTTGGACCGTGGCCCACACAAGATGGCTTATGTACCTTAGAGGATCATCGTGACTTAAGCTTGAAGACACAAGTAAAACATTATAAGCTTTTAGATGGTATTGATGATATTACTATTGCTAATGCTTATGCGAGTGAAGCAGAGCTTAAAACAATGGCAGAAGTTTTCCATGCGCAAATGCCAGAACTCAAAGTTGTGCCAAGAGCTACGATGACGGAAAATGAACGAAAATGTGTCTTTGAGGCTACGCATAGTTATCGTGGCGACCGCTCAGAGTACATGCTACGTTCAACCATGACTCGCGTTATTTACAAAGACTTGGATTTTCCGCCACATGATACAGATACTATAAAACCAGGCGATGTGATTATTGACAATGATGGATATGGTCAATATAAGGGGGAAACCCAAATTGCTCTGAAGGAAATGAAAAATGATGGCCGGGTCAATGTTGTTGGACATATCGCGGAAGACGAAATGTTCTTACTTGACTTTATCAAGCCTTGGAGTTCGTTTAAATTTATTGAAAGTGATGAGCTATAATTTATAACCTTATACGCAAATAAATTAAAATTTTAGGAGGAATTCTATGAACGGAATTACGATGTGGATGGAGAAATATCTCGTCCCAGTAGCAGCAAAAATCGGGTCGCAAAAGCACCTGGTTGCCTTGCGTGACTCATTCATTGGTATCCTGCCAGCAACACTGACAGGTGCCCTTGCAGCGATGGTATCAGCCATCGTCACAACATTCCCACAGTCCATTCAACAAATGGTTTTGGGTCCAACCAAGTTTGCCCAACTCGCACCAGAAGATGTTTGGACGCTTGCTAATACACCAATCATTGGCGATTTGAATAACATTTCAACACTTGTCAACCAAGGGACTTTGACAGTTATTGGTCTTATCTTTGCTTTCTCTTGGGGTTACAATTTGGCCCGTGCTTATGGTGTCAATGACCTTGCAGGTGGTGTTGTAGCAGTTGCCACTCTCTTTGCTGGTTTGCCAAACCAAATGCCTAAATTCTTGGATGCTTTGGGTGTGAGCGATGCCGGCGTAGCTGCAACAGACAAAATCAATGGTGTATTGACTGGTCAAGGTCTCGCAGCATGGAAGCCACTCTTTGCTGCCGCACATATGGATGCTGGTGCTTACTTTACGATTATCATTATGGGTGCCCTTGCGGTGATTATTTATGCTAAACTTATGTTAGCAGATATCACTATCAAGATGCCTGAGTCAGTCCCACCGGCTGTAGCAAAAGCTTTCCTTGCGATTATTCCAACGATTGCTGCAATCTACGCTGTGAGCTTGATTTACTATGTTATTGATAAATTGACACATGATTCTGTAATTAATTTGATTACACACTATATTGCAGAACCCTTCCAAATTCTCTCACAAAATATTTTCTCAGTTCTTATTGTTACACTCTTCGTTTCAATCTTCTGGTTCTTTGGACTTCATGGACCAAACGTCTTGGCACCTGCTCTTGATGGGATTTGGCTTCCACTTGGTCTTAATAACCAAGCCCTTTACTTCCAAGTTCACTCAGACGGTATTCGTGACTTAGTAGCGCGTGGTGCGATTGATAAAGCACATGCGATTAATGGTGACTATGTCAGTCTTTGGGTTCGTGGTTCATGGGATGCCTTCGTCTGGTTTGGTGGTTCTGGTGGTACAATTACCTTAATCCTTGCCATTCTGATCTTCTCTAAACGTAAAGATTATAAGACAGTGGGACGTCTTGGTTTAGCACCAGGTATCTTCAATATTAATGAACCTGTACTCTTTGGTATGCCAATTGTACTGAACGCTATCTTCTTTATCCCATTTGCAATTGCTCCATTGGTAGCGGTTATTATCGCCTATGTTGCAACGATGCTTCATTGGGTAGATCCAGTTGTCAGTGCTGTGCCATGGGTTACACCACCAATTATGAATGCCTTCCTTGCTACAGGATTTGACTGGCGTGCAATTATCTTAGCAATTGTCAACTTACTTGTAACCTTTGCTATTTGGACACCATTCGTTATTGCAGCAAACAAGATGGAAGAACCAGAATTATAAAAAACAGAAAGGAACCCAATGATTATTGTTAATGTAGCTATGATGCAAGAAAAAGTAATTCAACTTCTAGAAGAAAATGGATTTACTTATAAGGAAAAAAAGGGATTGAAACTCTATTTTCGAGGTCCGAATAGCGACTTAGCTACGGATGCTCAAACTGCAAAACGCTTAATTAAACAAAGTTCATTTGGTTCAGCATTATTCTTTAACGTCGAGGAGGTTTAAATATGGCTTGGATATATGCATTACTTAGTTTGTCACTCTTACTTCTAGCTTATCAAAACTGGAGTTTTGGAGGTACACTCTTTATTCTATCTGTGGTCATGCTTATACTTGCACGACAAAAGAAGAAAAAAGAAGAATAATAAAAAAGACTTGCTACGGCAGGTCTTTTATTATGTTTGACTTTAAAGCAGAAGCGTTATAAGATGAAAGAAGTGAGTATAAGCTTTATGGTTTGAGGCAAATCTCATCCGAGGCAAATCTCATCCTTTGACTATATACCCCTAAGGGTATATAATGGATATATCAAAAATTTGAGGAGAGAAATATGCGTTCAATCCAAATGAAGCAATTAAAAGAGAAACTTGGTCACGTTGCACTGATTGATGTTCGAGAAGAAGATGAATATCTCGAAGGACATGTGCCAACAGCAATCAACATACCCCTGAGTGTTTTAGAGCAAAGATACTTAGAGATAGAAGATGAGAGCTATATTATTTGTCAAAGCGGTATGCGGTCTATGCGCGCTTGTCAATTCCTAAAGGCACAAGGAGTGGCAACTACGAATGTTACAGGTGGTACTCTATCTTGGGATCAAGAATTAGAAAAATAAGAGGAAGAAAATGACGAAAAAATATCTTATCGTTGGGGGCGTTGCCGGTGGCATGAGTGCAGCCACTCGATTACGCCGTTTAAAAGAAGATGCAGAAATTATTGTTTTTGATAAAGGACCGTATGTTTCTTTTGCAAACTGTGGGCTCCCCTACTATCTCTCTGGTGAAATCGAATCAAGAAATAAACTTATCCTACAAACACCTGAAAGTCTGGCACAGCGTTTTAATTTAGATGTTCGTCCTGATTCTGAAGTGGTTTCTATTGAGCCGGATAATAAAGAAATTACTGTAGTATCGAATGGGACAAGCTACACGGAAAATTATGATGCATTGATTTTGTCACCTGGCGCAAGTCCTTTTATTCCGCCTATAAAAGGTTTAGCGGAAGCGGATAATGTCTTTAGCCTGCGTAACATTCCTGACTTAGATAAAATCACAAACTATATGGAAATGGAGCACCGCAAGCAAGCATTGATTATTGGCGCGGGTTTCATCGGTCTAGAGATGGCTGAAAACTTACGAAAACTTGGTTTAGAGGTTACAATCATCGAAAAAGCCAATCATGTTTTACCAACTCTTGATCAGGAAATGGCCGTTCATATTGAAGAAGAGTTGACACATAATGGCTTGAAAGTACTCACGGGTGTGTCTGTTGTAGAGTTCCAAGACCAAGGAAAAACGGTTATTCTGGAAAATGGCGACAGTCTTAGTACGGATGTGGTTATGCTTTCTGTGGGGATTCAAGTGGAGTCAAAACTTGCTACTGATGCGGGGATTAAGCTTGGAATGAGAGGAGCAATTCTTGTCGATGAGCAATATCAAACATCTGTGCCTGATATTTATGCTGTGGGAGATGCCATTCTTGTTAAAAATCAGATTACAGGTAATGATGCACTTATCTCCTTAGCAAGCCCAGCTAATCGCCAAGGACGTCAAGTTGCAGATATCTTAGCAGGATTACCTGTTACAAATAAAGGGAGTATCGGAACAGCTATTGTTCGAACTTTCAGTTTGACAGCTGCCTCTACTGGACTTTCAGAGAAGCAGACACAAGATGCGGACTTAAAATATAAGGCTGTGCATATCACAGCTAATGATCACGCAGGTTATTATCCTGGCGCAAGCTCTATTCTTCTCAAACTTATCTTCAATCCAGAAAGTGGTCATATCTATGGAGCATCAGCAGTTGGTCAAAAAGGTGTAGATAAGCGTATTGATGTTTTGGCAACAGCGATTAAAGCAGGGATGACGGTTTTTGATTTACCCGAACTTGAATTGAGCTATGCGCCACCATTTGGCTCTGCTAAGGATCCTGTGAACATGATTGGTTATGCGGCTATGAATATTGCTATGGGCTTGTCAGATAACATTCAGTGGCATCAGCTCGAAGCAGAACTTGCCCAAGGTAAAGTACTCTTAGATGTGCGTCAAGAAAATGAAGTGGCGCGTGGTAGTTTTAAAGAAGCGATAAATATACCATTAAACAATTTACGCCAAAATATGGACAAATTAGATAAAAATAAAGAATACATTGTCAGCTGTCAATCAGGGCTTCGCTCTTATACAGCTGAACGTATCTTGAAACAAGAAGGCTTTAAAGTAGAAAATCTTGATGGAGCTTATGGCTTGTACAGTAAGGTGAAGGACATTTAACTCAAACTGAACGAAAGGATTATTTTAGGATAGTCCTTTTTCTTATTGAAATTTTTAATGAATTTGTAGGCTGCTTATGGTATAATATTAAAAAATATTTGTTAGATTTGGGGAAGTCATGAGACTTGAACTATATGAAGAAAAGCCAGAAGAAGCGAGTGCAGCTCTTGCTCAGGTTTTTGAAGCCTTTAGTAAAGAAACAGAAGAGGCCGAGTTGCAAACAGTACGCTATAACTTAGCTGAAGATGCGGACATCTTTGCGCATCATCCTGTTGTCAATCAAGCAATGCAAAAAATGGAAGCGGCTTTGCCTTTGATGTTGGTAGATGGAGAAATTATGACGATTGGCGCTTACCCTGATATGGAAGATTTGACGGAGATTACGGGTTTGAGTTTTCAAGATATTAGAACACGAGAATGTCAGTATGGCAATTGTAACTGCGGAAAGGGATAAAATGATCGAAAATTTTCAACGACCAAGCAAGGAAGAATATTTTAAAGAAATCGTCGAAGTTGTAGCTAAACGCTCTACCTGTACGCACGCTCAAGTTGGTGCTCTTCTCGTGACTGCGGATGGGCAAATTCTTTCAACAGGCTATAATGGCTCTGTAGCCCTTATGCCGCATTGTACAGATGTAGGGTGTCTGGAAGATAAAGACGGACATTGTATTGCGACTGTTCACGCGGAGCAAAATGCAATTGCCCAAGCAGCAAAGCACGGTGTTTCACCAGAAGGAGCAATTCTTTATACGACTTTATTCCCTTGTATCGCTTGCTTGAAGCTCGTCTTGGCATCAGGTGTAAAACATATCAAATATATCAATGAATACCATGCTAAAAATCCTTATGAGGAAGAGTTGATTGAAACTTTAGGTATTCAAGTTGAAAAAATATAAAAATCCAGAAGCATGCTGGTTTTTTTATTTTAACGTAAAAAAAGGTTCCCTAAGTTTATCTGTAAAATTTATTCTTACTTGAGCTTTTTATGTCTGTTTTTGCTAAAATAAATAAATGGGAATAAAATACAGTCAAACACATAAAGTCGCTTTTTATGAGAGCGACACACGAGGCAAGATGAAAATATCAGATCTTCTTGCCGTAGCACTTCAAATTTCGGGAGAGCAGTCTTATACGTTAGACCGTAGCGACACATGGATTTGTGATAACTTCAATCTATTTTGGGCAGTTATCGAGCACGAAGTTCAGGTTCATCGCTTACCCGAGTTTAATGACCAGATTACAATTGAAACAGAAGCCACGTCTTACAATAAATTCTTTTGTTATCGTGACTTTATTTTCAAAAATACAGCTGGCGAAACCTTAGTAAAAATAAGTTCAACTTGGGTTTTGATGAACAAAGATACACGTAAGGTAGAACGTGTTGTTGATGAGATTGTGGCACCTTATGAGGCACCAAAAGTCAGCAAAATTGTTCGTCCTCACAAATATCTTACCTTGTCTGATCAAGCGCAATGTAGCCTAGCTTTTCCAATTCGTTTCTCTGATCTGGATATGAATGGACATGTGAACAATGCTAAATATTTCGACTGGGCTGTTGATCAGTTGGACTATGATTTCCGTATGGCATACGAACCTAAAAAAATATATATTCGCTATAATCACGAACTCCTTTATGGCAATCATGAGTTTATTCATCCTGTTTTTGAATTTCAAGGAGACACCACTTGCCATATTATTAGGAAAGATGGTGTAGATAATGCTAATATTGAGATTGAGTGGTCAAAAATAAGCGAGGAGAATGAACGAAAATGAGAAAAGGTTACAAAAAGTATAAAGGATATCTGATTGATTTAGATGGCACGATTTATATGGGCAATCATCGTATTCCTGCAGGGGAAGATTTTGTTCATCGTTTGCAAGAAGCGAAAGTTCCTTATCTGTTTTTAACAAATAATACGACAAAAACCCCACGTGTGGTTCAAAAACGTTTGGCTACACAGTTTAATATTGATACACCTTTAGAAACTATCTATACAGCAAGTGCAGCTACAGTCGATTATATGAACGATTTAGGTTTGGAGAAGACAGTTTATATTATTGGTGAAGATGGCTTAAAAGAAGCAATCTATGAAGCAGGCTATAAAAAGGATCGTGAAAATCCAGCATATGTTGTTGTTGCTTTGGATTCTGACTTGACATATGAAATGCTTGCTTTGGCAACTCTTGCAATTCATAAAGGGGCAAAATTTATCGGCACAAATCCAGATTTGAACCTCCCAAGCGAACGAGGACTTTTGCCAGGAGCTGGCTCTTTGGTTAAAATGATTGAAGCAGCTACCCGTGTTCAACCAACCTTTATTGGGAAACCTGAGGCGATTATTGCGGAAAAAGCAGTCGAAAAAATGGGCATTCCTAAAGAAGATCTTTTAATGGTTGGCGATAATTATTTAACAGATATTCGTACAGGTATTGATAATGGTATCGACAGTTTGCTTGTTACAACAGGCTTTACAAAACCTGAAGAGGTTCCTGGACTTCCAATACCACCGACACACGTTATTTCAAGTTTAGAACATTGGGAAGTTTGAGATGCGTGATCGCTTGATTTTTGCGTCTCTTATTTTATGGGGGATTGCCGCAGCAGTAAGTTTAACTTTACTTTTGGCTGTCCCACTCTTTTATATAGATATTCATCTGGAAAATTTGACCCAGATATCAGGGCTTTCAGCAGAAGTACTAAGAAATAACTTTAATGTTCTGATGGCTTATCTGGTTAATCCATTTGAAGGTGTGTTACAGATACCTGATTTTCCTTCGTCTCCCGATGCTTTACAGCATTTTAAGGATGTGAAAAAGCTCTTTATGCTTGCTTTAGGACTCACACTTGTATTGAGTCCCGCGCTCATCTTATTTTTGAAAGAACATTTAGCCATTCTCTATCATAATGGCCTACGTTTTGTGATGGGAACTCCTTTGTTTATTGGTTTGGTTGCTGCCTTGATTGGATTTGATAACTTTTTTATCTATTTCCATGAGATTTTTTTCCGAGATGACACCTGGCTCTTCAATCCCGATACAGATCCGATCATTAATGTCTTGACGGAGAACTATTTTATGTTTACTTTTATTCTATTTGTCGTCCTTTTTGAATTAATTTTTTTCCTCCTTTACTGGTCAGGAAATAAAAGACTGCAAAAGAAAACTTTCGGGAAAACCGAACAATAAGATGTAAAACTGATATAAAATCAGTTTTTTTTCTTTTGTTTTTATCAATATGCGTTAAAATAAATAAGGAAGGTTTGGTTTGCAGAGATTTTTATCGCCAAACTAGCGAGGTTGTCCATAACGGAAACTCGGTCGGTATTCTGTAATAACAAATGAATAAAGAGGCATTCTTATGAACACAATGGTTCCAGTTTTTGATTACGAAGATATCCAACTTATCCCTAATAAGTGTATTATTAACAGTCGTAGTGAAGCAGACACGTCAGTTAAGTTGGGGGATCACACTTTCAAACTTCCCGTTGTTCCAGCAAATATGCAAACAATTATTGATGAAAATATTGCTGAAATGTTAGCTAAGCAAGGTTATTTCTATATCATGCATCGTTTTGAAGAAAGTACACGTAAAGACTTTATTGAAAAAATGCATGCTCAAGGTTTGATTGCATCAATTTCTGTAGGTGTTAAAGACAATGAACGTCAGTTTGTACGTGAGTTGGCAGAAACAGCAACAATTCCAGATTATATTACAATTGACATCGCGCATGGTCACGCCAATTCTGTTATTGAAATGGTACAGCTCATCAAGCGTTTGATGCCACAAGTTTTTGTTATTGCGGGGAACGTAGGAACACCAGAAGCTGTCCGTGAGTTAGAAAATGCTGGTGCTGATGCAACGAAAGTTGGGATTGGCCCAGGTAAAGTTTGTATCACTAAGGTAAAAACAGGATTTGGTACAGGCGGTTGGCAGCTTGCAGCTTTACGCTGGTGTGCAAAAGCAGCAAGTAAACCAATTATTGCTGATGGTGGTATCCGTACGCACGGTGATATTGCTAAGTCTGTTCGTTTTGGTGCAACAATGGTAATGGTTGGTTCACTCTTTGCAGCTCACGAAGAGTCACCTGGTAAAACTATTGAACAAGATGGCAAACTTTTCAAAGAATATTTTGGCTCAGCAAGTGAATACCAAAAAGGTGAACACAAAAACGTTGAAGGAAAGAAAATTCTTTTGCCACATAAAGGTGCATTGAAAGATACACTTCAAGAAATGCAAGAAGATCTCCAAAGCTCTATTTCTTACGCCGGTGGACGTGATCTTAATGCATTACGTAAAGTCGATTATGTTATCGTGAAAAATTCTATTTGGAACGGTGATTCATTATAAAAGATAAAAACTGTCTAGTGACAGTTTTTTTATTTATACTAAATAGTAGAAAGTTAATTATTTTTGAATCCAAGTAGAAGATGATGTAGAATGTTAGTAAAGATAGAAAAAGAAAGCAGGGTGAGATATGAAAGTACTTGTCGTTGGTGCAAATGGAAAAGTGGCGAAACATTTAGCCAAAAACCTAAAAGACTATCCTAAACTTCAAGAAAAAGCTGTTATCCGTAAAGAAGAACAACAGGAATTTTTTAACCAATTAGAGATTGAAACTATTATCTTGGATATTGTCAATAATTCAATTGAAGAATTTGCTGCAGCAATGTCTGACGTTGATGCTGTTGTTTTTAGTGCCGGCGCAGGTGGTTCTGGATTGGATAAAACAATTATGATTGACTTAGATGGAGCGGTTAAAATTATGACGGCAGCCGAAAAAGCAAAGGTCAAACGTTTTGTTATGGTCAGCACTTTCCGAGTGGGAAGAGAAGAAATTACACGTCAAATTCAAGAAGATTCTTCGCTTAAGATTTACACGATTGCAAAGAATTATGCGGATGAATGGCTCAAAACACGAACAGAGTTAGACTGGACAATTATTCATCCTGGAATGCTTACAGACAAAGAAAGTACTGGTAAGGTAGCATTAGCAAGCCATGTGGAAGCAGGAGGAATTCCGCGAGAAGATGTGGCTAAAGTTATTTTGGAAACGTTGGTAAACGACGTGACCATCAGAAAAGAATTTGAAGTGGTCAGTGGAGTCACTCCGATCGATGAAGCCGTCAAAAATTTAAAGGATTAAAAGAAATGAACGTGTGACTTAAATCACACGTTCACTTTTTTTACATGAATGTCATATTGTTGCTGATAATATTGGGCAATTTCTTGACTACCAATTTGATGAAATATTTCTAATGCTTGAAGCATCATCGTATTTCCAGCCTTTTCATCTTTGAAACGATAGGTCCAGAAACCTTTGGAGAGGTTAAGGAGATTGCGCAAAAACATCGATTGTACGAGTTCTAGTGATTCAACCCGATTGAGAATATGTGCACTGTATTCTTGGTAGCCTTTGCTTGCTAAGAGTGCTATAGCACGACAGCATGCACAAACAAAAATTTCCAGATATTTCACGGAGTTAAATATTTTATGCTTTTTTTCTAAGAGGAATAAGTCAAGAATATATAAAATATCGCGTATGCTTAATTTATTCATTGTAAAGTAAAATACATAAAGCTCAATCTGGCCCAAACTTTGATATCATAGAGATAATCTGTGATTGTATCAATATTTTCTGAACTTAATTCAGTATATGAAGCTTTTGCTGCTAAGGAGATATAAGGATAGCCTGCTTCAAAAGCGACTTTATAGAGATTGTCAAGTGCTTTTTTATCTTGTTTAAGAAAAGCCATCTCGATTTCCTTTAAAAGGGCTTCTGATTCATTAGGTGCATAATCGTTTAAAAGGTATTCGTATTCCTCAAGCCCAATCCCCATCAGTTGCAAAGCTTGTACGACTTTTTCAAAATTCATCATGGTTTCAGCTCGCTCAAAACGAGAAAGGGTGGCTTTTGAGATTCCTATAGAAGAAAAGTCCGATAAGGAGATATGTTTTTGCTCACGTATTTGCCGAAAAACATATCCAAATTTTTTATATACCATAAAATCTCCAGTCATTCATAGTGGCAGTTATAGCTATACTATCAGAAAATGCAACAAAAAATTAAAGTGTTATCAAATACGTGACGATAAAGAATATCGTTGCTTTTATGCAACGACATGAAAAGATAAAATTATTTATTATATTATAATATATTGTAAGAAGCAGAAGAAGAAAAGCCACTTTTCTTTTTCATCAAAAGGATAGAGGTGAAGATGATGGATATTATCAAAGAAATACTGGGGCCTTATTTTTTTGCCAAATTATTTTTGATTCCGGCAATCTTAGGTGGAATATTTCTCACTAAAAATATCATCCATCGCAGTAAATACGCTGAAAATCCTTACTCTGCCTTTTGGTTCTATTCGAGTAATTTTACATTATGGATTTTTCTTTTAAAATTATTATTTATTGAAATAGCTCAGGGTGGTGCTTATGGTTATTTACTGAGTGATATTTCGCTCATTTTCATCGCTATTGCAGTCGATTATTGTATTGTTACGCATTATGAAAAAATAGAATATGCTATGCTTCCACTGTTTACAATTTTCTATCTGTTTTATATTTACAACTATGGTTTTCATTGGAAGTCGATTTTATTAGTTACCTTATCTCTGGGTCTTTTTTGGCTGACGCTCTATTTTATTGCCAAAAATCAAACGGCTGTAATGCAAAGTTATGGTAAAATGATGCTTATAGGTTTAAGTCTGGTTGTTTCTGTGCAGCTCTTATTCCTTTCCGAATTTGCTTTTAGTTTGATACATTCACTAGAAATTTTCTGGAAAACATTTATACTCCTTGTGATTGCCAAGTTTATTTTGTTGGATATTTCTTCTATTGTAGGAGAGTATGCAAAGTACAAACGATATACTTATATTGATGCACTGACCAATGTATATAATAGGAGAAAATTTGAAGAAACGATGGATGAAATCCTCGCCAGTGATCAGATTTCCAAATTTTCATTAGTCTTTTTTGATATTGATAATTTTAAACACATTAACGATCATTATGGGCATAGCTCAGGTGATTATGTATTAAAAGAAATTTGTATGCTCATCAAAAAGTATTTAAGAGAAACAGGAGAAAACGGGCAACTTTTCCGCTATGGTGGTGATGAATTCTTTCTTCTTTTTCGCAATCGCAAAGGAGAAGTCGTACGTGATATTATGGAGCAGATAGCCAAGGAAATTTCCGAATATGTCTTTCACGCGAGTTCTAACACTATTAAAACATCAATTTCAGTCGGGGTGGTTGAAATTACGGATAAAGTAACACGTGACCACGCTATTTATCGTGTCGATAAGCATTTATATATTGCAAAAGAAAACGGGAAAAATCAAGTTTACTTTAAATAGAAAAAAATGATTTTTCTCTTTTTTTTGTCTATTTCATTTTGTTTTAAGAAAGTTTTTAAGTATACTGAAGTTGTAGGAAACAGGAAGGTGTGCTTTTACATTAAAGGAGTATCAGATATTGCAAAAGGAAGAATTAAACAAGGAACAAACCGAAGAAAATTACAGTTATTCCGATCTGTTCTTTGAAAAGGGACATTGGCTTTTAAAAATTAAACAACTCCTCATCGCTCTTTTGGGTTGGGTGTGCTTCATTGTGCCGACTTTTATTACCATAGCATCCTTTTTATATAAGACTTCAAATGGGAAGTATGGCATTGCCTTTTGGAAATATTCCGAAGGAGTTTTGGAAATTAAATTTTTGTTGATTCTGCTGGCTTTCTGTGTGGTCATCACCTTTACTTATGCAGCGAGCATGACAATTATTCAAAATAACCGAAGGGAATCGGTCATTGAAAAATGGCCTACATTTGATTCGGTCTCCAGTATCGAGCGAAGAAAAAGGGGAAAGAAATTTATGGCGGACCGCTTCGGTGAAGAAGAATTCCGTCATAATGTAAAATATTTTGAAGTTCTACCAGAAAAGAATTTAAAAAATGACGAGCTTTCAAAAGTTCTAGGTAAAGATGAGGTGGATACTTATGATATCTGATATTTTCGGCCAGATGTTTACATCGGATAGTGGTCTACAAATGGTTATCACCGTGTGTTTAATAATCTTGTGTCTTTATCCCGTTATTGGTGCTTTGTTTTGGTTTTTTGGCTCTTTGAGTTACCGTTTCCTAAAAAAAGGGCGAAAAGAGACAAATTTTGTGGAACTAGCACCTGATGAGCAACCGATGATTACGATTATGATTCCTGCTCATAATGAAGAAGTGATGATTGAGGAAACGATTGAGTACTTAGCTACAATGCTCAATTATAGTAACTATGAAATATTAGTGATTAATGATGGTAGTACCGATCAAACTTTGCCTATTCTCCAAAACTTACAAGAAAAGTACGATAAGTTGCGTGTTATTAATATCTTGAAAAATCAAGGAAAGGCACACGGCTTTAACATTGGTACTTACTTTGCGAAGGGGGAATATATTTTAAGTAATGATGCGGATACAATCCCCGAAAGAGATGCGCTTATGAAATATATGAACTATTTCATGAGTGAAATCGATGTCAACACAGCTGCGGTTACAGCCAATATGGATGTGCAGAACCGGACGACTATTATGGGAAAATCGCAAACTGTTGAGTTTTCAAGTATCGTTGGTGTCATTAAAAGAAGCCAAACCGCGATCAATGATTCAATGTACTCGTACAGTGGAGCGAATACCATGTATAAAAAGCAGTTTTTGATCGACGTTGGCGGCTTTAGACAAGACCGAAGTACAGAGGATATTAGTATCGCTTGGGATCACTTAATGTATGGTATGACGCCGCGTTTTGCCCCAGATATTATTTTTCACATGAATGTACCAGAAACCCTTTCGCAGCTCTATAAGCAAAGAAAACGTTGGGCTCAGGGAGGTACTGAAGTATGGTTTACTAACTCACTGAAGTTTATCTTGCATCCCATTAAGTACCGTTATGTTCTGTCAATGTTTATTGACACGACTTTTTCCATCATTTGGTCATTCTTCTTTTTCATTACGTCAATTATATTTATCTTGGCTATGCTCTATTTCCTTATTGTAGGTAATTATGAGCGGCTTTGGCATGGGTTTGCGATGTCCTTTATCTTTGTTACCTTCGAGCTTATAGCGGGCACCTTGCAGCTTTTAGCCGCACTAATCTTAGACAGTAAGGGACAAAAATTCAAATACTTTATTTTTGCTCCCCTCTATATGTTATTTTTCTGGATGGTCAATCCATTGACGATAATCACGACTTTTATACCAGCCATGAAGGCTTGTTTTGGTAAAAGTGAACACGCGGGTGCTTGGGTCAGCCCTACAAGGAAAAGCCTGAAGAAAGGATAAACTATGCTTTTAGATGTAATGTTTCTGTTGACAATAATCTTTATTCTTCTCTGCTTGCTCGGAATTGTGACCAGCTATGTTTGGGCGAAACGACAAAACAGAATTTATCCTAAAACAATGGAAGATGCTGAAAATTATACATTTTACTTTCAGACAATTATTGATAATAAAGGAGAAAAAACTGGTTTAGAAGCACTGCTCCGCAAGTATGATGTAGAAAAACAAGAATGGGTTTTCCCAGATGATATTGATAAATTTACCTTACGTGAAGTGATTTATCTGCTTCATAAAAGTTTTGTGAAAATAAACTATCCGTCACAATTTTTAGCCATTAATATTAGCCTGAAACAACTTGCAGATCCACGTTACGAATACTTTATTCGCTGGGTCAAAGGCGAATGCTATCCGATGGAGCTGCGGATTGAAATCAATGTGGAGTTGACAGACAAGATTGGCTGGCTTATGAAATCAAGGATCAAGAAGAATTTGAAGTTAAGCCAAGACATTGGTGTTCATGTTATCCTAGAAAAAGTCGAACCAAGTAAAAAATACTTTCACAAGATCAAGTGGCTATTGAATGATATCTATGGTGTGAAAATCCCGCTTTCTAAATTTCAAAAGAAAAGTGATTCTGAATGGTTTGATCTCAACATGGGCGATTGGGTCCGTTTGATTAGAGAAAAAAACAAAAATATTGATATCACTGAGGTTGAAGATCGAGAAGGTATTGATTTAGCCGATAAATTAAAAATCGACAATCGACAAGGTTATTTTATAGACAAGCCTCATTATGAGAAATAGCTTGTTCTATTTTTTTGCTTAAATTAGTGCTTGAAAGTTGCATTATTTAGGAAAAAGAGTAGAATAGGTTTGAGCAAAACGATTTTAAAAAAATGTGGCGCATCTCAGACAATAATCAATGAAAAAAGGACGAGTACGGAAATGACTGAAATGACTTTTGAAGAACGCTTAAAACAGCTTCGAAAGACTTATCTTGAAGGCGATAGTGAAGATAAGGAAGCTCAAGAGATGAATGCTTTCATGAGTTTATCAAAAGAAGATAAAATCAAAAAAATTGAAGCCCATTTAACAGAAATTGAAAATAAAAAAGAAGCTTTGGAAAGCACTCTCTCCAATCAAACAGATGCTCTCTCACGTGAGAATATTCAGCATCATCTGGAAGCATTAGCTGACAAAAAAGAACTTATGCTTCAAAAATTAGAATATGTTAAAAAAGATGAATTTAGTGCTGCAAAACGAGAACGAATCAAACGTCAGTTGGCAGAACTGGAATTTAAACGTTGTCGTCTACGCATGAATAATAAGGACTGTTCAAAGTTGGACAAGAAAATTCAAGAGAAACAAAGACGATTTAGAAATGATATTTAAGGAGTTATATGCTTCAGTCTATCCTTCATGTGATCATTTTCTTGCTCGCATTAGTTTTTTCAAATGTTATCAATAAAATTTTCCCTAAGTTAGCCTTGCCTTTAGTGCAAGTTCTCATAGGGATTCTTTTTGGTTTTGGAGGTATTTCAGAATTTCTTCACGTTGACCCGGAATTCTTCCTTGGTTTCATCATTGTACCGCTCTTGTTTAGAGAGAGTACAGAAGCAGAAGTGAAACGGATTGTTAAACACCGACATTTGATACTTGTGCTTATATTCCCGCTGGTTTTTGTTACTGCTCTTGGATTAGGTGGTATTTTACATCTGTTTTATATGAGCATTCCTTTAGCAGCTTGTCTGGCTTTAGGAGCTGCACTAGCCCCAACGGATGCAATTGCTGTGGGTACGTTATCGACCCGCTTTGTTTTTCCTCAAAGAATCATGAATATTCTCCAGGGTGAGGGACTCTTTAATGATGCATCTGGTATCGTATCCTTCCAGATTGCTGTGCTTGCACTTGTAACAGGGACTTTTTCTTTACCACAGGCGACCCTTAATTTAATCCTGTCCATTATAGGCGGCTTTGCTATTGGTATTGGGCTTTCGATTTTTAAAAATAAAATTTTAGAAATTCTTGATGATGTCGATGCGCGTGATGTCAGTGGCTATTTGATGCTGGAGTTCGTAATGCCGCTTGCAGCATTTGCTTTGGCCGAAGTTTTGCACGTTTCGGGAATTATCGCCGTTGTTGTTGCTGGTATCTTCCAGTCCAATGGTTTTCGACCAACTACTGTGTTTGATGCACAAGTGACGCGTGTCAAAAATAGTGTATGGGAAACGATTGTGTTTATGCTGAACTCAAGTGTCTTTATCTTCCTTGGGATTGAGTTGCATAGTCTTGTTTTTCCTTTCCTTTTTGACCGGACATATTCCGTTTTTTGGCTGGTTTTTGTTGTACTACTTTTGACTTTTGCCCTATTTTTGCTAAGATTTTTAATCTTATTGTCTTATTATTTGGTGACTGTCAAAGACAAGGGAGAAATCTTTCACTCTTATTGGAGCGAATTGTTATTGTTGACTTTTTCTGGTACAAAAGGGACGGTTTCCATTGCGACCATACTCCTTTTACCTCGGCTTGCTGATAATACCAACAATCTATTAATCTTTTTTTGCGCCTCTGTTACTGGCTTAAGCTTTCTTGTGAGTTTGCTGACTTTGCCTTACTTTGCAGTTGAGAAAAAACGCACGGTCAATAATTTGGCAGTTATCGCAATTTTAGGTGACGTTGTGCAAGAATTACGGGAAAGAATTACTGAGAAAGCGCAAAATGGCTATCACCTTGTGATTGCCGATTATCAAAACCGGATTCAGAAGCTCATTGTAGAGCAAGAAAGTGCTGGAATTACAGAAAATTTTAACACCTTGCAATTATTAATTATCCGTGTAGAAATTGAAGGGCTTGAAGATGCGCTGGAAAAAGAGAAAATCTCGATGCGTACTTATCGTACCTACCACCGCTACATCCATACTCTGGAGCAAGATTTGGCACATGACTTGGTTTCAAGTATCCAGTTTGCCCAAGTGGTTACTTTGCGTGCTTTGAAAGTTTTAAAAACACGTATTTCTCGTTTTGACTTCCAACTTTCCCGTCCAAAAGTTGAAGATATGGAAGAAACGCGCCAAGAGATTAGCAATCTTTATTTAGATAATACAGAACTTGTTCTTGAACTTTTGGAAAATTTAGGGACAATCTATAATGCACAACTTGTTGACTTTCTCCAAGCAGAACGCTTCCGTCAAGCAGAGCATATTGCTCAAGGTAACTGGAACTATGTTAATGGATTTCGTGTAGCTACAGAATTGACGAATATAGAAGAATTGATGGAAGCCTATTATTTAGAGCGTAAGGTGATTTTCGAATATGAGCATACAGGACGAATTGCGCTTAATGAAGCTAAAAAATTACGCCAAACCGTTAATCTTTTGGAAGAATATGCCTTAGCAAGCGATCACCGTTCCTTCCTTTACGATTTATTTGAGTTTCGCAAAAGAAGAAAAGGAAAATAAAAAAAGCGTGTGAGCGCTCTTTTTTTTGACCAAAAATAATTTTTTGTGATATAATAAACGTATCTTCAGGGCACCGTGAAATTCGGGACCGGCGGTTAAAGTCCGCGAAGCTGAAAAGCTTGATGTGGTGTAATTCCACAACCGACAGTAAAGTCTGGATGGGAGAAGAATAGGAAATAAGACTAGCTCTTTTTGGGTTGAGTCCGTTTTCGTCAATATTCAAAAACTCCCTTCAAAATGAAGAAATATTATTTTCTATTTTGGAGGTTTTTTCGTGTCAAATTCAAAAACACGTCGACTCACACTTATCGCAATGCTCAGTGCAATTTCTTTTGTACTGTCCTACCCAATGTTCCAATTTCCTTTGGTGCCAAGTGCAAGCTTTTTAAAGATTGACTTCACAATCTTGCCCATTTTGATTGGACTATTTATGCTTGGCTTAAGCAGTGCTTTTGCTATTCTTATCATTCGTTCGCTTTTGTGGTTACTTTTAAATAGTGACGGAGTGAATACCTATATTGGTTTACCAATGAATATTTTGACAGTTACTGTCTTTGTGCTGGTACTTTGGTTCTTTCTCCGTCACAGATTTAGCTTGCGTAACTATATTATGGCAGCCATTTTGGGGACATTGGCTTTAACTGTATTACAGGTAGTACTTAACTATGTATACGCTATACCACTTTACGCAATGTTTGCTAATTTTGATATCGCAACAATGTTTCCTGGTGGTATTTCAGCTTATATTGGTGCTGTTGTTGTCTTTAATATTCTACAAGGTCTCATTTTTGCAGGAAGCTTTGCTTTACTGTATTGGGCCCTCCGTGGATCAAAAGCCATCAAATTTATTAATGCTTAAACAGAAAAATAGAGCCTATAACTCAGGGCAAACTGAAAGAGAAAATGATCATGACTTCGTTAATGGTCATTTTTTTGATTTTTTATTAATTTTTCCCTTGCATTTTTTAAAAACATCTGATATACTAATAGAAGTTCTGAAAAGGACTGACCGAAGACAGTTGGGGACATAAGTCATAAGCATCCAACCGAGGACAAACATTTTAAACAATGATTGAACTCTCTATGTCTTTTGGTCGTGGGGATTTTTATTTGTGAAAATTCCTACGAACAAAATAAAATGGAGGTAAACAAATGAGCGATTACAAAGTAAACGAAGCAACTATTGCTAAGAAAGCTGAGTTGGTTGACGTATTTGCAGAAAAATTCGAAGCTGCGACATCTATCGTTGTTGCGAGCTCACGTGGTTTAACTGTAGAACAAGACACTCAACTTCGTAAAGAGTTGCGTGAAGCCGGTGTGGAATTCAAAGTTGTTAAAAACTCAATCTTGCGTCGTGCAGCTGAAAAAGCTGGACTCGAAGGTTTGAACGACAGCTTCGTAGGCCCATCAGTAGTAGCTATCTCAAACGAAGATGCTATTGCCCCTGCTAAAATTTTGAGCGAGTTTGCTAAAACAGCAGACAAACTTGAAATCAAAGCTGGTGTTATCGAAGGAAAAGTTACAAGCAAAGAAGAAGTTGCAGCTATTGCATCTCTTCCAAGCCGCGACGGTCTTCTTTCTATGCTTCTTTCAGTGCTTCAAGCACCTGTCCGCAACGTGGCTCTCGCAGTCAAAGCTGTTGCAGAAAAAGAAGAATCAGCTGCTTAATTCCATATGGAATGACAGTAAGCAAATTTTATATCGGCGGATTTACGCAACAAACTAAAATTTACTAGGAGAATCAAAATGGCATTGAACATTGAAAACATCGTTGCTGAACTTGAAACAGCAACAATCCTCGAACTCTCTGAGCTCGTTAAAGCAATCGAAGAAAAATTTGACGTAACTGCAGCTGCTCCTGTAGCAGTAGCAGCTGCTGGTGGCGAAGCTGCAGCAGAAAAAGATTCATTTGACGTTGAATTGACAGCAGCAGGCGACAAAAAAGTTGCTACAATCAAAGCTGTTCGTGAAATCACTGGTCTTGGCTTGAAAGAAGCTAAAGAACTCGTTGATGGCGCACCAACAATGATCAAAGAAGGCGTTGCAACTGCAGAAGCTGAAGAAATCAAAGCTAAATTGGAAGAAGCTGGTGCTTCAATCACACTTAAATAATCATTTAAGTTCAATTTAGATGCAAGCATCCAATATTTTGGATAAGATTGCAATAAAAAAACAGCCATTATTGGCTGTTTTTTTATATCGTTATGTAGTGAGTTGGCACAAGTATTCCCTTGTATTTTTACGTGAGAAATTATATTTTTGTTATACTAGATTTATAATAGAAACTGATTCGAATACAAAGAGGAGTGCATATGATTGATAAATACAACTTGCCTAAGGAAGAATTACTTTCTTTACTAATGGAAGAGTCCAAGTTAGCACCACAGCATCAGCTGCCAGGTGAAGAGATTGAGGGGGTGAATGTTACCATGCAGTTTTTACGTGATGAAACTGGTCAAGTGCGTTATCTCCCGCGCCGTAAAGTGATGGGCTATGATCTTGATGGTGTAATTTTTTCTATGAAGAAAGCCATTGAATATACCAATCAAAAATTGGGCACTAACTTAAATATTGAAACGATGGAGGCTATTGACTATGACTTGATTTATTATGCAACAATGGAAGAAGACATTCAGCGAAAAATTATCAGAGAAAGTACACCAAATCGCAAGATGGTCGAAGATTTGGCAGAAGAACATTTGAACGGAGCAGAAATAGTACTGATTACAGCACGTCATGTTTCTTATGCTAAAGAAACGATAGAATCGCTTAATCGTTTCGGTATTTATTATGATAAAATTTATTTTACTGAGGAGAAACTGCCGTTAATTATTGGATTGGATATTGATTGGTTTTATGATGACAAACCGGAAACCATTGCAGCCATTAAAAATCATAAAGTACGCACAAAAGCCGTGCTCGTCTCAGCGCCCTATAACCGTGGTGCCACAGACTATGATTATCGCTATAAAGTAGGACTTGAATAACTGTTTGGAGCTTCTTGCTTGAGTGCTGTGAGAGTTTACTTTCATATTTCTGTCACAGACCAGATATGACCTGAGGGATCTTCGATATTAATGACACGCTGGCCATGAGCAATGAAAGAAGGATTTTCAGGCGTACCGGGAGCGACCACTTGTCCGCCATTATCAAATGCCAGCGCTAAAATATTGTCAATATCCTTCAAATAGATTTGCAGACAAAGACCAACACCGCCTCGAGATTTCGGGGTGTTTTCTTTTACTTCAGCTAAAGCAAAGGGATAATTTTCTATTTTAAAGTGGTGTTCATCCTGAATGCTTGCTCCGAAAACATTTTGATAAAATTTTAGCGATTGTTTGATATCTTGCACAAAAAGATTAATTGAAATTTTCATGATAGCACTCACTTTCTATTCTTTATTGTACACAATGTGCGTGTAGTTTACTAATGATTTGTAATTCATTTATACGAGAAATCATCAATATTATCATTAAAAATAAAAAGCTTTGAAATCAGATAAAAAAAACTAAAAAAATGATAGAATAGGACTTAAGCAACACCCAAAAAATTGAATTTTATAGTTTGCAGGATCTTGTCTGCGGACTTGAAAAAGGAGAAAACGATGCCTGATACGATTCGTGTCATTGCAGATAAGGTCAATAATTTAAAGAATGTGTCGCTTGAAATCCCCAAGAAGAAAATAACAGTCTTTACTGGTGTTTCAGGCTCTGGGAAATCAAGCCATGTTTTTGATACTCTTGCCGATGAGTCACAACGCCTCTTAAATGAAACCTTGCCTGCATTTGTTCGACAGTTTCTACCCAAATATGAACGTCCTGATGTGGAGCGGATTGAAAATCTTCCGGCCTCCATCGTCATTGACCAAAAAACTTTAGGGGGAAATGCCCGCTCGACTCTTGCGACAATCACTGATATTGCACCTGTTATTCGTCAACTTTTTTCAGGTGGAGGAAGCCCCCAGCTTGGAGCAGACCATTTTTCGTTTAATCTTCCAGCGGGCATGTGTCCAGAATGTCAAGGTATTGGTAAAAAACTAGAGTTGAAAATGGAGCTTTTTATTGATAAAGAACGCTCACTTAATAATGGTGCAGTTCTTTTTAAGCCTTACCAAAAAATCACCAAAATGTATGTAGAGAATGGTCTTTTTGATGGTGAAAAATTATTGAAAGATTATACAGAAGAGGAGCTGGATCGCCTTTATCACGGCAAAGAAGTCGGCAAAATCAAAATGGGCGAATACAATCTTACCTACGAGGGAATAGTTGACAAGTTTAATCGTGGTTTCTTGCAGAAAGAAGGTGACTTGTCTGCAGGTGCCCAAAAGACACTTGCAACTTATACGCATGAAGCACTTTGCCCAGTTTGCCAAGGGAAACGCTTAAACCAAGAAACACTAGCGGTACGTTGGTTCGGACATACCTTTGCGGATTTGATGAGTATGGAACTGACAGATTTAAGTGATGTTTTGACATCACACGAGGGAACAGAACACCTTAAACAACAAATTGATCATCTGATCGACCTTGGGTTAGGTTATCTCAGTCTTGATCGAGAAACGACGACTTTATCTGGTGGAGAATCTCAGCGTGTAAAATTAGTAAAGCATTTAAATAACGCGCTATCGGATATGCTCTATATTTTTGATGAACCCTCTGTTGGTCTGCATCCGAGGGATGTGGCTCGTATTAATAGCATCTTTACAAAGCTGCGAGATAAAGGAAATACTGTGCTTATTATTGAGCATGATCCGGATGTCATCAAAATTGCTGATTGGGTGATAGAAGTTGGACCTGGTGCTGGTGTACATGGTGGTGAGATCATGTTTGAAGGAAGCTATGAGCAGCTTCTTCAGTCTGATTGTTTAACGGGGAAATATCTTTCTAAGATGACAACCATTAACAAAAAACCAAGACATCCAGTTCACTTTTATCAAGGAGAAATTTCAAACGCTAACAACCTTAAAAATGAACATCTTGATATTCCTCAAGGGCTTCTCACCGTTTTGACCGGTGTAGCTGGTTCAGGAAAATCAACACTTGTAGAGCATTCTTTACGATCAACTTATCCAGAAGCTATTATGGTGACACAAGCAAGTCTAGCTGCCAACAGTCGTTCGAATCCAGCGACTTTTATAGGCATTATGGATAACATTAGAAAAGCCTTTGCAAAAGTGAATGAAGTTAAGCCTAGTCTATTCAGCTACAACTCCGAAGGCGCGTGCCCCGCTTGTGAAGGTAGAGGTTATATCGAATCTAACTTGGCATTTATGGAAACAGTGAAACAAACCTGTGAAGTTTGTCAGGGGAAACGTTACAAGATGGAAGCTCTAGCCTTTAAATATCAAGGAAAAGATATTACGGAAGTCCTAGACTTAACGATTGAAGAAGCATTGGATTTTTTTAAGTCTGCTCCAGCGATTAAGAAAAAAATAAAAGCTATGAACGAAGTAGGACTTGGTTATCTGACATTGGGACAGCCAACGAGTACTTTATCTGGTGGTGAACGTCAGCGCTTGAAGTTGGCTAATGAGTTTTATCAAAAAGGAAATCTTTTTATTCTGGATGAACCATCAACAGGTCTGCATCTGTCTGATATTAGCCGTCTGATGAAGATTATGAAACATTTTGTTGACCAAGGCAATACCTTGGTCGTGATTGAACATCAGTTAGATATCATTCGCCAGGCGGACTGGATTATTGATATAGGTCCAGAAGGTGGCTCAGCTGGTGGCCAAGTGATTTACGCAGGACCGCCAGCTGGGTTACGAAATTGCTCAGCTTCACTTACTGCCCAATATATCTAATAGGAGACATAAAGATGTTACAAGTTATTCTGCATATTGATGAAAACAACAAATGGAACACACTCCTCTCTAACGTAAAGAATCTCAAAGAATGGCTCACTCAGAATAAAGAACCAGGCAAGATTGAGATTTTAGTAAATGGAGAAGCAGTAGAAATGGTACTGAAGTCCTCACCAGTGGATCTTGTGGAAGTCTTCAAAAGAGACGTCAAAGTTGCCGTTTGCCAAAATTCTTTAAACATGAGAGGATACAAAGTAGAAAGGCTACAAGAAGGTTGTACAGTTGTGCCCGCTGGTATTGTGGAACTCGTCCAAAAACAGAACTCAGGCTTTGCATATGTTAAACCATGAGATACTTTACTTTCAATATAGAGCATAAAATCATCCCAGACTATCGGGATGATTTTACTTTTTTAGCTATATAGTATATTTGAAATAAAAAAGACCTCCTATGAGATCTTTTATTTTTAATTATTCAGCAGTTTTTACAGCAACTTCGCCAGAAACTTTAAATTGGTTAGCGGCATCCAATTCTTTGTATGCGTCCAATTGTTCTTGAGTTGCGAAGTAAAGGTTACCATTGATTTCAGATGGGATTGTTTTGCCATCTGTACCTTTCATATCACGAGCTTTGATTGATGCATTTTCTGCAACGTAAACATCACCTTTAATGTTACCACCTTCGAGGTCAAAGCCAGGTGATTTAATGATCAAACGTTTTGTAGTCAAAGTAAATGAATCTGTGACTTGGTGTTTGTCGTTTTGGGCGATTAATGCCAATGTACGTTGAATTTGGCCACTCTCGTTCATGAAGATACCATCAACAGTGATGTCTTTATCAGCCGCATCGATATCTGAGTTACCAGATACTAACCAAGCACCTTTAGCGCTCAAGCCTGAAGCTAAGACATCAGCTGCATCTGTACCAGTTGTTGCACCAGTTTGAGTATCAGGTCCGTTACCTTCAAATTCGTGAGTTACTTCACCGTGTTCACCAATAGTGATTGCACCCATAGGGAATTCAAGAACTTCACCTTCGACAACTTTAGTTTCACCTGTTACTTTTGGTTTTTGCTCTTCAGGAAGTTTATTATAAGCATCCATGAGGTCTTGACTTGCAAAAGTCAAGTTACCGTCGATAGTTGCTTTACCTTCAACACCTTTACCGCTTTGTGCACCGAATCCAGGTGCGAAGACAGCTACATCACCTTTAATTGTACCATTAGAAAGCTTGAAACCAGGTGATTTTACTTCAACTTTATCAACAGTCAAAGTGTAACGGTCAGTCACAACGTGATCAGCATCTTGTGCGTAAGCTGCAAATTTACGTGCGATTTGGTTTTTGCTAGCATAAACACCCTCAACAGTCAAAGTTTTACCTGAAGCATCCATGTCTTTTGTGATTGCTGCCAACCATGAACCGTTTTTAGACAATCCTTTTTGTAAATCTTCGAAACTGTTTGCTCCAGCAGTTGCTCCTGTGAAGGCATCAGCTGATTTGCTGCTGTCAGATTGTTCAGTTTTCGCATCGTTGTTGCCGTTTGCTGAGTCATTGTTGTTGCCACATGCTGCAAGCAAGAAGATTGAAGCTGCTGACAAAGTTACGATTGAAGCCAATTTAGTGGTTTTCATTTAGATTCTCCTAAATAATAAATTTGAATTGAATTTGAGAGTGGTTATGAAATCGCTCGCAAACCTCGACACTTTAATTCTAACTTAAAAAAAAATAAAAAGCAAGAATTTGCCGGTTTATTCACAAAATTAAAAAGTGCATCTTTTCCATACAAATTGTGAGATACGAATGACAATTACTGCATTGTATATCTTAATTTATGACATCTATCTGCAATAGATTGCTTAGGGTTTCTGTGTGTTTAATTGTTTTTCATCCTAAAAAATAAACCTTAGAAGAAGAGATAACATCAAAAATTTAATTGTGCTCAAATGTGGATGTCTCAGGGATGGGCCAACACTTTAATTCTATCTATTTAGACAGTAGAATTAAAGAATATTACTATAAGTTATGCCGATGTAGTCTAAAGAAATAAACAGAAGCGATGGAAACAGAAAAATTAAAAGACAGAGTTGAAAAGTTGGAGAGCAAACATAAAAAGATGACTATTGGATTATTTGTTCATGATATTATCCTGATTGCTTTATCTGTGGCGGTGAGTTATTTTTTTTTGGATGAAGGTAATTTCTATAGAAGAGAAAGTTTTAACAAGAGGGTTAAAGCTTTTTTATTAAAAATGTCATCCAGAGATAAAAAAGTGCAATCTTGGTTATTAATTGAAATATAATTTCAATTAATATATAATGAAAGGGTATTCAAAGAAATATTGTTCTGTTGAATAGACATGTACGTTTTGCTGATTTCCTAAAAGAAGGAGTCAATCGCTAGTGGCTGAGCCGATGAACGTGCGCATATTTTATTTAAACAAGTGATCATTATTAGCTGGATTTACAGTTGATATGAAATAAAATTTACTTAAAGGAGTAAACATGCAAAAATTTCTCAAGTGGATTGAAACAAGATTGATGCCACCTATGACCAAAATTGGGATGCAACGCCATATGGTTGCTATACGTAACGGGGTTATCTCTACACTCTCCCTTATCCTGATAGGCTCTTTCATAATGGTTTTCGCCAATTTTCCGATTCCGGCTGTGGCGGAATGGTTAGCACCACATACAGCCAACTTAACAATTCCTTTTCGAATTACAATGGGTTTAATGGCAATCTATGCCTCTTTTGCCATGGGGGATTCTTTGGCTAAGTCTTATGATTTAGATGGTGTCACAGGAGGCGTTCTCTCATTAGCAGCTTTTTTGACTTTAACAATCCCTTTAAATGTCGATACTGTACTGACTGAAGCAGGCGAAGCGGCGATTGGTTGGGTCCTGCCTATGCAATACTTAGGTGGTGCAGGAATGTTCTCTGCGATTCTAACAATGATTTTCGCCGTGGAAATTTATCGTTTCTTCATTAAACGGGATATCACGATTAAAATGCCTGATGGAGTACCACCAGCAGTTGGTCGTTCATTCGGAGCATTATTACCAGGAGGATTTATTATTATCTTTCTCTGGATAGTACGTGTAATGCTCAATTTTGATATTAATGACTTTATCATGAGCATTTTCAATCCAATTGCTGATCTGATGGGCAATAATATGTTTGGTGCTTTATTACCTATGATTTTTATCCATTTGCTTTGGGCGGCTGGTGTTCATGGAATGAACATTATCGGCTCCATTGTTCGTCCGATGTGGCTCATGATGCTCGATGCAAATATGGCTGCTATGGCAGATGGAACTCCGTTGACACAACTTCCTTATGTCGCACCAGAGCAATTTTATCAATGGTTTGTCACAATGGGCGGTGCGGGTGTAACATTGGTTCTTGTTTTCCTGCTCTTTACTTGTCGTGCCAAATATCTGAGAGATATGGCAAAACTGACCTTTGTACCAGGGCTATTTAATATCAACGAACCTTTAATCTTCGGTATGCCTTTGATGATGAATCCGGTCTTTACGATTCCTTTTGTTTTGAATCCTATAATCTTAACGATTGTTTCTTACAGTGCTGTCAGATTAGGATTGGTAAATGGTTTTGTGGCCAATGTGCCATGGACCTTACCTGCTCCAATCGGTGCTTATATGGCAACGGGGAATGACTGGCGTGCAATTATTCTTGTTTTAGTCAACCTCTTTATTGCTGGCTTAATTTATTATCCATTTGTAAAAATGTATGACAAGCAAATGCTTGAAGAAGAAAAGAAAGCAGCTGCTGAAACTGAAGGAGCTTAGATTTAAGTGCTTATTTAAATAAAAGTTCACATATAGAAAGTGTATAGACTTATGTTATATTCGATTCTCTTTTTTATCGCTACAGTAATTGTTATCCTTCGCGCGCGCCATTTCTCTATCAAAGCAGAAAACTTTAAAAATAAATATTTGCGAAGCCGTTGGTTTTGGGGAATTATGAGCATGCTTGCTCTGGCAATTGGTATTTTACTGCTCCCAAGTTTCCTTGTGCTACTGAAAATCCCTCTTATCATTTTTGCAGTATTCGCAGCAATGGTTTTCTTTGAAATGACACGACATGCGATTGAACGCGCTATGACCATCTATAATAAGAAAAATATAAATAAATATGACAGCAAAGATATTCACGAAGTGAACAGTTTGAATTAATTTTAAAAGGAAGAACATATGAAACGATTAGGAATCTCGATCTATCCAGAACATAGTACACTTGAACAAGATAAGGCTTATATTGACCTTGCCCATAAATATGGCTTTAGCCGTATCTTTACCTGTTTATTGTCCGTCAATGGCGAAAAGGAAGAAATTTTACAGAATTTCAAGGAAACGATAAGCTATGCCAGAAGCAAAAATTTTGAAGTGACAGTTGATATTGCACCACGTATTTTTGATGAGTTGGGAATCTCATATGAAGATTTATCATTTTTTGCGGAGATGGGTGCGCATGGGATACGTCTAGATGTAGGTTTTACAGGTAAAGAAGAAGCCTTGATGACTTACAATCCCTATGGGCTCAAAATCGAGATCAATATGTCCAATGCGACAAAGTATATGGAAAATATTTTAAGTCATGTACCCAATCGCGACCTTTTAGTCGGCTGTCATAATTTTTATCCCAAGCGTTTCTCAGGGCTTTCTTATGATTTCTTTGTCAAATGCTCAAAAATGTATAAGGAAAACTACATTCAGACGGCAGCTTTTGTTAATTCTCACGATGCAACTTATGGTCCTTGGCCCGTTATGGAAGGTTTAGCAACTCTGGAGATGCACCGTGATTTGCCCATCGAAGTTCAAGCACAGCATTTATCAGCTACAGGGTTGGTTGACGATATTATTATTGGCAATGCTTATGCTTCAGAAGCGGAGATAAAAAAGCTTGCTGCTCTCAACCGTCAGATGATGACTTTTGGTATTGAGCTTGATGAAGCAATTACAGAGTTAGAGCGTATGATTGTAGAAGAAGAGCCGCATTTTTACCGTGGTGATATTTCTGAATATATGATTCGCTCCACGCAATCACGGGTAAAATATAAGTCTGAAGCCTTCCCTAAAGGAAATACACGTGACATTAGACGGGGTGACATTATCATTGAGAACGAAACATATGGTCAATATAAAGGAGAGCTGAACATAGCACTTAAGGACATGAAAAATTCAGGTAAAACAAATGTAGTTGCCCGAATCCGGGAAGAAGAAATCTTTCTTTTGGATTATTTGCAAGCTTGGGAAAACTTTCAATTTCAAGTTAAAGGATAATTGAAAGATATGAAGATTATTATTGGCGTGGATGCTGGTGGAACAAAAACAGAAGCTGTAGCTTACGATAGAGATGGAAATTCTTTAGCACAGGCATATTCTTCCTATGGAAATGTATTGATTGATTTCACAGCAGCTTGTCAGCATATTCAGCAAGCCATCAAAAGGTGCTTGAATGTATTACCTGATGCGGAGTTAGTTGCCCTTTCTTTAGGTGTGGCTGGAGTTGGTTCAAGAAAATATAACGCAGAGCTTCAGCAAGCTTTATCATCCTTTGGAGTTCCTATCCGGATAGAGACTGATGCACGTATCGCACATGCGGCCTATTTCCCTAAGGGTGATGGTATTTTGACAATCGCAGGGACAGGTGCTGTCAGTTTTGGTCACAGAGGAGAAAAGCAAGTAATGACTGGTGGTTGGGGGCATCTGATCGGAGCCGATCGTGGCTCTGGATATTGGATTGCTCTTCAGGCTATTGAAAAGATGGCAAACGACGAAGACCAAGGGAAACCTTTATCCCAACTTTCAAATGCGATTCTCCATTATCTTAACCTTCCTGATTCATTCGCAATAAAACGATTTGTCTACGGCGCACCTAAGAAAGAACTTGCAGCACTGACACCTATTATTGTTGCCGAAGCAAATAAGGACAGCTTTACAGCTCAAAATATTCTGAGAGAAGCAGGACAGTTTTTGGCACAGATAACAATTGATAACTATAACAAATTAGATCGGCCCCAAGACATAGGCATTGCCTTAAAGGGTTCTGTCCTTTTGAAAATACCTCAAGTGCAGACAACATTTATACAAGAAGTAAAGAAATTTGTGCCAACAGCCTCTATCATAACAGAAGAAGTATCCTCAACCAAAGGTGCCTTTTCCTTGGCTTTGGCTGAATTATAAAAGAATATTTCGCAATATTCTTTGTGATTTAAAAAAACACTTGAGCAATATTCTCAAGTGTTTTTATTATACGTTCTTCTCAACATTTATTCTTGACATATCAAAAAGATGGGTTTACAATTGTAAACATAGGAGGCGGGCATATGGAACTACATCATATATCTCTACTTACAGCTGACTTTGAGCAGAATTTTGATTTTTATGTTAATATTTTAGGCTTGCGTTTGGTGAAAAACTCTATTAATCAAGGTAATATCTATATGCGACATGTGTATTACGGTGATTTTATGGGGACTCCTGGAACTGTAGTGACTTTTTTTCCGGATCAACGCTTTGATGTAGAACGGCAAGATGGGAGTGACTATTTGTCCGGTATCCAATTCAAAATTCCTAAGGATTCTACTGAATACTGGGCGAAACGTTTTAAGAAGTTCGGCTTAGAATATCAACACACAGACAATACTTTACAGGTTCTTGATTTTGACAAGATTTTACTTGAGTTTATCGAAGTAGAAGAGCAAAATCAAGATGCCCACATCAATGTGCTGTCAGATGTACCTGCAGCTTTCCAAATCACAGGACTCTGGGGCAGTCGTCTTTACAGCTCAAATCTTGAGCAGACAAGGATCTTTTTCCAAGAGATACTTGGGAGTGAGGGAGGTATTACGCTTCTTCCCGCAACATCTAAAGAAGGCAAACGAGTCTGGGGGAGAGGGTCTATTGACCATATCGCTTTTGCAGTTCCTAACAGTAAAGCGCTCGATAATATATGGGAAAAAGCGCTAAGCTTAGGTTATGAGAGAGAATTATATGCGGATCGTGGTTATTTTCGATCGGTATATCTTAAAGAGCCAGGCGGTGTAAGGATTGAGTTTGCGACCCTAACTCCAGGCTTTACTCTGGATGAATCAATTCAAGATTTGGGAAGCGATTTAGCTTTACCGCCACGTTATGAAGCAAAACGTCAAGAACTCTTGCGCTATTATCAAAAGCAAGGTGTTCATTTTAAAAAAAAGAAAGAAGAAAATCATGAAAATTAAAGTACAACATCTTAACGGCCGTCAAGAAAGTAAAGAATTCGCTAACGTAGAAGAATTTGTTCTCCTCCAAAATCGTGAAATTCCTGCTTTAGAAGATTCAGCGAAAGTATTAGAACTCGAAATTGATGGTCAAAACCGCGAATTTGAAGGAAATATTGCTGCGCTTTATTTTGAATTGAGCAAATATTAAATTCCCGCCTGCTTGGCGATAATAATACATGGAGAAACAAAATGACAAGTGGACGTTTATCTGCATTTACAGATGGAATTGTCGCCATCTTAATTACTGTTATGGTTTTAAACCTGCGCATTCCTAAAGGTCCAAATTGGACAGACTTATTTGATATGGGATTTATTTTCTTAACCTATCTTGCAAGTTTTTACTTGTTGGCCATCTATTGGAATAACCATCATCACCTTTTCCATCTGGCTGAACGTGTTTCAGGAAGAATTCTGTGGTGGAATGTCGTGCTCTTATTTTTTATGAGTTTCATTCCCTTTACCACAAACTGGCTGTCTGAATTTTCAGGTTCAAAAACGCCTGAGATTGTTTATGATGTAAATAACTTATTTATTGATATTATTTTTAATATCTTAAGCTACGAAATTTTTAAATCGAGAAATTATAAACTAAAGGACATGCATTGGGTTTGGAAAGGCGGTTTCTCTATCCTCATTTTAATGGTCGGAATTTTACTGACCGTTTTACTGCCTGTAGCTCAGATTTCATTAGTGGCAACAATCTTGAGTATGATTCCGTGGGTAATTCCAGATAAGCAGATTGAAAATTATGTCAATAAAAATTAAACAATCTATTGTAAAAAAGTGGCTCAACACAGTGTTTGGTCACTTTTATTTTGTTGTAAGAAACATAAATTGTGTTAAGATGAAGTGAGAGGAGAAGAAGCATGATCAGAAAAATGAAGGCTGAAGACCTGCAAAAAGTTGTAGAGCTTTGGCTGAGAGTTAATATTGCTAATCATCGGTTCATCAAGCGTGAGTACTGGTTGAAACAAGCTGCAGCTGTTGAAGAAGCTATGAAAGATGCTGACATATATGTTTACGAAGAAAACCAAAAAATCATTGCTTTTGTCGGTTTGATTGACCAATATATTGCAGGCATTTTTGTGAGTAATAGCAAGCAGTCTAAAGGTATTGGCAAATCACTTTTACAGCATGTTAAAGCTTCAAGTCAAACGCTCTCTTTAAAAGTTTACCAGAAAAATGAAGGTGCTCTTCGTTTCTACCAAAGGGAAGGCTTTAAAATAGTGGCTGAAGGCTTAGATGAAGATAATAATGAAAAAGAGTTTTTGATGACTTGGAACTAAAAAGAACCATATTTTGGTTCTTTTTTTGATTTTTACTCAATTGTTATAAAACTCAGGTAAGATGAACTGGTCATTATTTTCAAATTGTAAAGCGAGACTTAGCATCAATACTTCCGAGTTTTTCTGGCCCCAAAGTTGAACACCTTGTGGTAAATGTGTTTCTTCCTCCAAGTAAATTGGAAGTGACAAGGCAGGTTGTCCTGTGAGATTACTGATAAAGTTGTAAGGCGTGAAAGCCAAGGAGTTTTCGAACGCTTGTTCTATGGTTGAGATTTGTTCAGAAAAGTCGTATAACTCCATGTGTTTCATTTTTTCCGTAATGTTAGGATGGATGAGTTCTTCGTCCACTTTGGGGGCTGTTTTGGCTGTTGTCGGCGTTAAGAAGAGGTCAAAATTTTTAAAAATTTCTTCATCCAATGTGGCACATGCGCTATCCCACTTATTTAAAGCTTGAACATAAGAAGCAGCATCCGCATTACGACCAGCTTCTAACAAGGCATAAGTTAGTGGCTCTACATCACTGTTAATTATCTTGCGGTCATTAGCAATTTCCCAAGGGTTAAGCATAGCATATGTTTCAGCAGCATTCATTTGATAATATGTTTGAATCAAAGGGCGAGCATCGAAAGGAAAAGAAACCTCAGTTAGTTGATGACCTTGAGCTTTTAGAAAGTCTACGGCTTTATGAAGGGCGGCCTTAGAGGTCTCCGAAAGCATTATTCCCGATACCGGTGATTCAAAGGAATAAGCAATGTTTAAAGCTTTGTTTGGTTCTGTGAGATGATGCAGTGCCTTCTTATCTAATAACTCTGTTTGATAAGGATCAGCTTCTTGTTTAAGTTGCATTTCGGCCACAAAACTTGCTGTATCACGTACAGAAATAGTTAAAGCTCCAGTAGTTGCTGCACCTTGCCAATCTCGGTAGTTTCCTGGGCCCTGTGGCATAAGACCTCGTGTCATTTTCAAACCAATAAGACCTGAAAAAGAAGCAGGAATACGTATGGAGCCACCACCATCAGATGCGCCAGCCATGGGGAAAATCCCAGAAGCTACAGCGGAAGCAGCTCCACCTGAAGAGCCACCAGAGTAATAAGCTGTATTCCAAACATTACGTGTGTCACCATAAAGAGCTGAGTCTGTAATATTTTTAAAACCAAATTCAGGAGAGTTTGTTTGTCCGAAAGGCGTTAAGCCAGCTTTAAGAGCAGCTTTGACAAAGTTATCGTCTGAATGGGCCATATTGTCTTCAAAAAGTTTTGAACTCGAAGTTGACGGAAGTCCTGCATGATCTTGCCCCAGCATCTTTAGTGGAAAGGGAAGACCTGCGAAATAACCGTTTTCTGTTTTTGATAAATCAGCTTGAGCCTGATGCAAGTCATAGGCAACGACGGCATTGTATTGCGGATTGATTTTTTCCAGTTTTTTTTGAGTGTTTTGGAGTAATTCAGTAGCACTGATTTGACCAGCACTGATTTTTTCTGCCCAATATGTAGCGTCTTTAATCTTTCTCATCTTTCATATCTTCCTCTCTAGGAGTAAAATCGCCACCGAGGTATTTTTCAGAAAGTTTTTTCATCGTTCCATTTTCTTGAAGTTTTACCAAGGCTTTATCGACTTTCTGTTGTAGGTCTTTGTCTTCTTTTTCCTTACCAAAAATGAAATAGCTAAATCCTGTATGTTTATCTGTCTCGCCTAAATCAATTGGTTCGACTTTTAAATTATAAGCATGTTGCTGGATGATTTGTGTGAGGGAAATTTGATCGTAAATCACAAAGTCACTTTTTCCTGAGTCAACATCAGCAACATAAGAAGCTAATGGATAGCTGGCGTCCATATATTTTAAATTCATTGCTTTGTCAGGATTTTCCTTGTTCCAGTTTTCCAGCATTGTTGCGACTTGAACACCAGATAAGACTTCGGTGGTTTTACCGGCTAAGTCATTCAAAGATTTGACTTGTAAATCAGGTTTAACTGCTACCGATGTTGCTGACTTAGATAGAGGTAGTGAGTAATTGTATTTTTCTGCACGTTCAGGTGTCCAAGAAAGAGCATTTGCAGCCATTTGAAAACGTCCATTATCAATTCCAGAAAGCACGGAATTAAAATCAATCACTTGGAATTTTAATTTGTATTCAGGAAGTTCTTTGAAAACAGCGCGTGCAAGTTCCACATCATAACCTGTTAACTTATTGTCTTCCATATAAGTATTAGGTTTTGAGTTGGCATTTGTGGCCACGATAATTTCCTTTGGCTCAGGCTTAACGCTTTCTTTTTTGCTGCAAGCGGTCAAAACCCCAAAAGAAGTGAGAGAAAATAAGGCTAGACCTAAAACTAATTTTTTATTCATTTATATATAATGGGTTTTTGCAAACCCTTCCTTTCTGTATATTTTTATTTTAGCAAATTTTAAAAATTCAGAAGCTTTTTATGTTTGGAAATTTTTGGTATGATCAAAAAGAACAAAAGAATAGGATAGAGGAGATAAAAATGGCAAAACATATCTTTACATCGCAAATTAATTGGCCCGGCGGACGTAATGCTGTTGGAAAGCTAGAAACAGGCGCTTTGCAAGAGAAAATTTCGATTCCATCTGTGATGGATGGTCCAGGTGTGGGGACGAATCCAGATGAAATGCTCTTGGGCGCTGCAAGTACTTGCTATACGATTACACTAGCAGCTTTACTTGAACGCAATGAGATTGCAGTACTTGATTTTAAGGTTGAATCTGAAGCAACAGTTAGTGTTGAAAAAGGAGTTTTTGCTTATGAAAAAATTGTCCATGACCTTTATTTGAAAATTGATGAAAAAGCAGATTACGACAAGACTTATCGCCTTGCTCAATATGCCGAAACTTCTTGCATGATTTCGAGAGCCGTGCAAGGTAATGTTGCAATCGAAGCTAACATCCATCTAGAAAAGGAAAAAGCAAGTTAAGCAGATATTCCATTTTTATTTTGGTGGAGGGTAAGTACTAACATGATATAATAGCAGTAAAAGTTTCAAAAAATTCAATTCGAGAAAAAATAGAAATCTGGAAATAAAAATGACGATTGCTTATCCTAAAATACTCTCAAGCTCACAAGTAAAACCTTATCTTTTTCAAGCGCGGTTTGGCTTAGAAAGAGAAGGTCACCGTGTGGATTCATCAGGAAACATAAGCGACTTAAACCATCCGGTAGCACTTGGTTCGCGGAGCTTTCATCCTTATCTTCAAACTGACTTTTCAGAAACACAAATGGAAGCCATTACTCCAGTTTTTGAAGAGCCAAAGCAAGCTCTACAATTTATGGAGGCTCTTCATGACGTGATGATTCGCTCTCTTGAACAAGATGAGCTCCTCTGGGCCCAATCCATGCCACCCGCTTTGCCGGAAAATGAATCAAATATCCGTCTTGCCAATCTAGAAAAAAAAGAAGATGTCCTTTACCGTGAAGGATTAGCAGAAAAATATGGCAAAAGAAAGCAAATGGTTTCTGGTATTCACTACAACTTTGAGTTCGGTGAGGATTTGCTAGAAGCCATGTGGAAGCAACAACGAGCGACAGATTTTAAAGCCTTCAAATCTGAAATTTATATGAAGCTCTCCCGACAATATTTGCGCTATATGTGGATTATTACATATTGTTTAGGAGCTTCGCCACGTGCCAATGCTGGATTTTTTACTGATAGAAATGAAAAAATACAGGAACCTGTACGTTCTATTAGAAATTCTAAATTTGGCTATCGGAACACGCCTGATATTTTCGTAAGCTATCAGAGTCTTGAACAGTATTATGATGACTTGCAAACTTACGTCAAAAAGGGTGCACTCTCTGAGATGAAGGAGTTTTATTCTGCTGTTCGTTTACGTGGTGGAAAGCGGGCGGAAGAGTTGCTGGACGTGGGCGTTCAGTATGTCGAGTTTCGCAATTTTGACTTGAATCCTTTTGTGCGAGTCGGGTTGGATGAAGATACTGCTCGATTTATCCACCTTTTTAGCCTTTATCTGATATATAAAGAGGAAGAAGAGACGCCAGATGCTGCTCAAAGATTAGGTTATACAATAAATGATGTTGTAGCTTTAGAAAATCCTTTAGAAAAAACAGCTTATTATAATGAAGGCAAGCTCTTTTTCGATCAGATGCGCAGGTTTGCCCAGAACTTAGACTTTGCCCAAGAAGATTTGGCGCTGATTGATAAGTTTGCTCAAATGCTGGAAAAACCTGAAACCACAATTGCTGGACAGATGGAGCTGGCTTATCGTCAAGACAAAGCTTTTGCTTTGGACTTGTCTCGCAAATACCATCAGCAATCCTATAAACGTCCTTTTCAATTGGCAGGCTTTACTCATCTCGAACTTTCGACGCAAAATTTGCTTTTTGATGCTATTCAAAAAGGCTTAAAAGTTGAAATTTTAGATGCACAAGACCAGATGATTGCTTTAAGTTATAAATCTCATACAGAAATTATCGAAAAAGGGAATATGACTTCGAAAGATTCCATGGTCGCTTATGCCATTATGGAAAATAAAGTGGTCACGAAAAAGCTGCTCGGTCGGGCACATTTAAAAACTCCGCAAGGGCAAGAATTTAGCAATTTAGCAACTGCACAGGCTGCCTTTCCACTTTTCGAATCGGCCGCAATTGTTGTCAAGCCTAAATCAACGAATTATGGCATAGGAATTTCTATCTTTAAAAAACCAGCGACACAAGAACAGTTTTATAAAGCTCTAGAAATTGCGTTCCGAGAAGATAAAGAAGTTCTTGTTGAACGATTTGTTTCTGGTACCGAATACCGTTTCTTTGTGCTGGATGGCAAGACAAGGGCAGTCCTTCGCCGGGATGCCGCACATGTTATTGGTGATGGAGTATCCACGATCAGCCAACTGGTCGCACAGAAAAATGAGAATCCTCTACGTGGCCACGATCATCGTTTTCCCTTGGAAAAAATCCAGATTACTGCCACCGAAAAACTTATGCTGGACGTCCAAGATTATACGGAACAGAGTATCCCTGAAAAAGACGTAAAGGTAAACCTCCGAGAAAATTCTAATGTATCGACAGGTGGAGACTCTATCGATGTCACGGATGAGATGCCTGAAATCTATAAGAACATTGCTGAAAAAGCTGCTGAAGCTTTGCAAGTCAAGATTACTGGAGTGGATATATTGATTGAAAATCTCAATGATAGCTTGGGTGAAAAGTACAGCATTATTGAAGCTAACTTTAATCCTGCTATGCTTTTCCATCTCTATCCGTTGAAAGGGAAAGGTCGTCGGGTAACTATGGATGTTTTGCAATTCCTCTTTCCGGAAATTTTTGCCTAATAAATAAAATTCCTCTACCTATGAGGGATTTTATTTATTGTACGGTATTTATGAACATTTGATATGAAAAAATTGATAATAAATTTATACTTTTTTATTTTTGTGCAGAATATGATAGAATAGACTTAACAAATAGAATAGGATAAAAAGGCGGTTTCAAATTTTTGAATCTGTCTTTTTATCGGGTATTGGGGTATAGTTATGAAAAACAAACAATGGATGATTAACCTAGCAATTTCAAACTTATTGCTTGTGTTCTTAGGTGTAGGTCTCGTTATTCCTGTTTTGCCACAACTGAAAGAGCAAATGCATTTTTCAGGAACAACAATGGGAATGATGATTTCGATTTTTGCTATTGCCCAATTGATTGCTTCTCCGATCGCTGGGCATTTATCGGATAAGGTTGGACGAAAAAAGCTCATTGCTTTGGGTATGATTATTTTCGCCTTTTCTGAACTTTTATTTGGTTTAGCACAAGTTAAAGCTCTTTTTTACGTGTCTCGCGCTTTGGGAGGCATTGCAGCAGCTTTATTGATGCCTTCTGTTACAGCATATGTAGCAGATTTGACAACATTAGGCGAACGTGCCAAAGCCATGGGTAAAGTTTCAGCAGCAATCAGTGGAGGTTTTATCATTGGTCCTGGTGTCGGAGGATTTTTAGCGACTTTTGGTATAAGGGTTCCTTTTTTTGTGGCTGCACTATTAGCCTTTATCGGATTTATTTTGAGTATGACTGTGTTAAAAGAGCCAGAAAAAACAATGGATATTAATCCTGACACACCAAAAGCATCTTTCTTGGATATCCTCAAAAATCCAATGTTCACATCGCTTTTTGTCGTTATTTTAATTTCTTCGTTTGGTCTGCAAGCCTTCGAATCAATTTATAGCATCATGGCGACAATCAATTTTGGCTTTACTACAAGTGAAATTGCTTTAGTAATTACAGTAAGTGGTATTATCGCCCTTTTCTTCCAACTCTTCCTGTTCGACTGGATTGTTGGAAAGATTGGTGAAATGCATTTGATTCATTTGACCTTCTTTGCAAGTGCGCTCTTTATTGCTATTATTGCTTTCACAGGTAATCGCATCACTGTTGCTATTTCTACATTTGTTGTCTTCCTCGCCTTTGATTTATTTAGACCGGCAGTAACAACTTACTTGTCAAAACACGCAGGAGACCAACAAGGAGCAATCAATGGATTGAATTCAACCTTTACAAGTTTTGGCAATATTTTAGGTCCATTGGCTGCAGGAGTAATGTTTGATATCAATCATTTCTTCCCTTACTATATCTCGGCGATTATCTTGTTTGGTACCGGTGTATTGTCAATGCTTATGAACCGTAAATCGAAAAAATGAAAAATTAAAAAAGAGTTCTTTAAGAAGAACCCTTTTTTATTTGGCATTCGCAAAGATTACCAAGTAAAGTAGCGAATCAATTTGAAAATACCTAAGATAAGAACAACAACACCAAGAAGTGTCCAAAGTGCCATTGCACCCCATAAAGGTGTGAGCAAGAGCATGAAGCCCGCAACGACACTGAGAAGTCCTGAAAGAATTGTCCAAGGTTTAGATGGAGAATATGGAACAAACCCAAAGGAAACAAAGCCTTCAGTAATCCATGTGAAACCAACTAAAATACCAATGATGATAAACAAGGTAGCTGTTGCAGCTGCCAAGTTAATTAAAGAGAAAATCCCCGCAACCAAGTAAACCGTACCTAAAAGAAGATGTCCAAAGCGTGACCACGGATTTTCATTCATCAAGGCAAAGATAGAAACAAGATAAGAAACTCCAATTAAAATGAAGGAAATCCCAATCAAAACAGTTCCAACTTGTGCTGTACGTCCTGGCCAAAATAAAATGAGTAATCCAATAAGTGTGGAAATAAGACCATTAATTCCGACGTTGTTACGTAATTTTTTCGAAAAGTTTTCAGAAAACATATTTATACCCCTTTCTTTTCTGATAATTTAATTATAACTTATTTTGGAGAGAAGTGCCCATAATATATTTGCCTAGTTATTATAATTGACATTCTGAAAAAGGACATTTATACTTAAGGTAAAATGAGAGTCGAAGGAGAAAAAAATGCAAATATCAAGTCGCTTTACGATTGCACTTCATATTTTTGCCTGTATCCATACCTTTGAGGGAGAACATAAGATTACTAGTGATTTTTTAGCTACAAGTATTAATGTAAATCCCGTGATTATTCGAAGAGTATTACAGCAACTGAAAGCTAACGAATTAGTGCATGTTGTGCGCGGGAGCGGTGGAGCTGCAATCGCTAAACCAATTGAAGACATTAGTTTATTCGATATTTATAGTGCGGTTGAAGTCATTAATAAAAATGGCTTATTCCATTTTCACGAACATCCCAGCCCTGACTGTTCTGTCGGGAAAAATATCCATCAAGTACTGGATGATAAACTTGATTTAATTCAAAAAGCGATGGAAGACCAAATGAAGGCGATGAGTTTACAAGAAGTAATTACTGATATTGATCATTATGTGGCGATAAATCCTTAAGAAACCAAATCGTTGACATTTAATAAAAGCTTATGTAGAATTAGTTGTAACAAAAAATATTACAACAAAAAAGACATGGAGGTCTAATATGAAATTAGCAGTAGTAGCAGCAAATGGCAAAGCCGGTCGTCTTATTGTACAAGAAGCGGTAGACAGAGGCTTGGATGTAACAGCAATTGTTCGGGGCGAAAACAAAACAGTAGCTCCGTCTTCTATCGAGAAAGATTTGTTTGATTTAACTAAAGAAGACATCAAGGATTTTGATGTTATTATTGATGCTTTTGGAACATGGGCAGAAGATAGCTTGGAGCAACATACTACTTCAATCCAACATCTTGCTGATCTTGTTGAAGGTACGGACAAGCGCTTGTTGATTGTTGGTGGTGCCGGAAGTCTTTACCTTAATCCAGAACATGATTTAGCACTTTATCAATCAGAAGGTTTCCCAGACGCTTTCAAACCTTTGGCAACAGCTATGTCTGATTCATTAACTGCGTTGAGAAAACGTCAGGATGTGAAATGGACTTATGTAAGCCCTGCTGCAGATTTCCAAGCAGATGGTGAAAAAACTGGAGATTATGTTGTTGCGGGAGAAGAGTTTACGGTTAATGACAAAGGCGAAAGTGTGATTAGTTATGCAGACTATGCGAAAGCGATGATTAATATTGCACTGGAAGGAAATTATGTCGGACAACGTATCAGCGTTTTTCAAAAATAGTAAAAATAAGAGGGATTTTCTTGAGAAAATCTCTCTTATTTTTATATGTAAATTTATGAGCAAATAGTTTGACCTTTACTGACTAAAAGAGTATAATTAAGAGGTAGTAAGAAAAATGAGAAAAATACTACATTACTATGAAATGAATCGAGGTGCATTATGGACATCGAAAAAATGACAACAAGTATGCAAAAATCGCTTTATGAAGCGCAACAAATTGCGCAGACTCGCCATCATCAAGCGATTGAAATTCCACATTTATGGCGAATATTTGTGCAACCGAACAGTTTTGCCTTTAATTTTTACAAAGATTCAGAAATTAACATTGAAGAATTTACAAGAATTATTGAAAAAGAAATAGACAAGATTTCTTCTGTTGAAGGTAGCAATATTACCTATGGTCAAAATATTAGCGCAGATCTCTTTAATCTGTTCAATGCAGCAGATAAGATTGCCAAAGATATGGGTGATGAATATCTCTCAACTGAAATTGTACTCTTGGCCCTTTTTGAGTTAAAGAAAAATCCTTTAACAGAATATCTGGTTAGCCATGGAATGAATAAAGAAAAAACGAAATTAGCAATTGAAAACCTACGAGGAGGTGATAAAGTGACAAACCAAAATGCTGAAGATACATATAAAGCACTTGAAAAATACGGCGTCGACCTTGTTGCTCAAGTGAAATCAGGAAAACAAGATCCTGTAATCGGACGTGATGAAGAAATTCGTGATATTATTCGTGTCTTATCACGTAAAACAAAAAATAACCCGGTTCTAATTGGTGAACCTGGTGTAGGTAAAACAGCCATTGTTGAAGGACTTGCGCAACGTATTGTCCGTAAAGATGTACCTGAAAATCTAAAAGATAAAACAGTATTCTCTTTGGATATGGGGGCACTTATTGCAGGTGCTAAATATCGTGGTGAGTTTGAAGAACGTCTGAAAGCAGTACTGAATGAAGTTAAAAAGTCTGACGGACAAATTATTCTCTTTATTGATGAGTTACACACGATCGTCGGTGCTGGTAAGACTGAAGGTTCAATGGATGCTGGTAATCTTTTGAAACCGATGCTTGCACGTGGTGAATTGCATTTAATTGGTGCAACAACTTTGGACGAGTACCGTAAATATATGGAAACAGACAAAGCTTTGGAACGTCGTTTCCAAAAAGTTCTAGTTACTGAACCAACAGTTGAAGATACTATTTCCATTCTGCGTGGTTTGAAAGAACGTTTTGAAATTCACCACGGTGTAACAATCCACGATAACGCATTGGTTGCAGCAGCAACACTTTCTGATCGTTATATTACAGACCGTTTCTTGCCAGATAAAGCGATTGACTTAGTCGATGAAGCCAGCGCAACAATTCGTGTTGAAATGAATTCTCTGCCAACAGAACTCGACCAAGCAAACCGCCGCTTGATGCAGTTGGAAATTGAAGAAGCAGCGCTCAAAAAAGAACGTGATGATGCTTCGAAGAAACGTTTAAATATCATTCGTGAAGAAATTGCAGAACTTCGTGAAGAAAACAATCAACTTAAAGCCCAATGGGAAGCTGAAAAGAAAGAAGTGGGCAATATTTCTGATAAACGGAATGAACTGGAACGTGCACGCCATGAATTAGAAGAAGCACAAAATGAAGGTGACTTTGAAAAAGCAGCGGCCTTACGTTACGGTAAAATTCCAGAAATTGAACAATCACTGAAAGAGCTTGAAAGCAAAGCAAAATCAGATGATCTCAGTCTTGTTCAAGAATCTGTCACTGAAGAACAAATTGCGGAAGTTGTAGGCCGTATGACAGGTATTCCTGTGACAAAACTGGTGGAAGGTGAACGTGAAAAACTCCTTCATTTACCAGAAACTCTTCATCAACGTGTAGTAGGGCAAGATGAGGCAGTTGAAGCTGTGTCTGATGCTATTATTCGTGCTCGAGCAGGAATTCAAGACCCTAATCGTCCTTTAGGTTCCTTCCTTTTCTTAGGACCTACAGGTGTTGGTAAGACAGAGTTAGCTAAAGCCTTGGCCGAAAATTTATTTGACTCCGAAGAACACATGGTTCGTATTGACATGAGTGAATATATGGAAAAACACAGTGTATCCCGTCTTGTCGGAGCTCCTCCAGGATATGTTGGTTATGATGAAGGTGGTCAACTGACTGAAGCTGTGCGCCGTAACCCATATACAATTATTTTGTTGGACGAAATTGAAAAAGCACATCCAGATGTCTTCAATATCTTGTTGCAAGTCTTGGATGATGGTCGTTTGACGGATTCAAAAGGCGTTTTGGTCGACTTCAAGAATACTGTTTTGATTATGACATCAAATGTCGGATCACAATATTTGCTAGACAATGTTGATGATCAAGGTGAAATATCTGAAGAAACAACTGAAGAAGTGATGAAACAATTGCGGATGCACTTCAAACCAGAATTCCTTAACCGTATTGATGATACTATTCTCTTCAAACCATTGTCATTGAATAATATTAAAAATATTATTGTGAAGATGACCGGTCAATTGACACAACGTCTTGAAGAAATGTCTGTTGAACTAGAACTTAGTGAAGAAGTCAAAGCATGGATTGCAGAAAATGCTTATGAACCAGCTTATGGTGCACGTCCATTAAAACGTTACTTGACAAAAGTTATTGAAAATCCACTTGCTAAATTAATTATTGCAGGTAAAATTCCACCAAAAACTAAAGTTCTTGTTAAACTTGTCGACAATAAAATTGACTTTGATATCTTACCCATCGAAGAATAATTGAAGAAAAAGAGAAAAGCCCGGGTTATCTCGGGCTTTTTGTATATAAAAATAGTGTTTTGTCGAAATTTACAGATAATTCTTGACAACTTATAGCTTTTAGATGTAAAATATAAACACGATATATAGGAGGAGTCAATCATGGAAAAAACTTTCTTTATTATTAAACCTGACGGCGTTCAACGTGGTCTTGTAGGTGAAATATTGAAACGAATCGAGCAGCGTGGTTTTCAGCTAGAAAAACTAGAGCGACGTTCTGCTCCAAATGGAGACTTGATTGACAAGCATTACGAAGCATTAGTTGATAAAGATTTTTATCCAAATATTCGTAGTTATATGACTTCTGGACCAGTAGTTGTTGGTGTGATATCTGGTGTAGAAGCTATTTCTTGCTGGCGCACAATGATGGGGACAACTAATCCTAGTCAAGCTCAACCAGGGACTATTCGTGGAGATTTTGCTCAATCACCTGAAAAAGGTAAAGCCATTAAAAATATTGTCCATGGATCAGACTCACCGGAATCTGCAGAGCGAGAAATAGCACTCTGGTTTTCATAAACAGAAATAAAGTCAAGGATAAAGGCTTTCCATGGAAGTTTGAGCGACAAAGCTCCAAACATTAAAGGAAAGTCTTTTTTTGTTTGCTATTTTATTCAAGGAGAAGAATATGAAAGAATTTTGGGGACTTCATCCGACCATTAAAATTAGGTTAGTGATGAATTTTTTAGGAGCACTATGCTTTAGTACAGTTGGTGGCTCCATGACAATTTACTATAATAAATATATGGGTGCTGGTATCACAGGACTCTTGCTTATTGTGAGCTCTATTATGGTTTTTTTGGTTGGCCTTTATGCGGGACATTTGACAGATTTAAAAGGTCGTCGGCCTGTCATGCTTTTTTCAACTGCAGTAACTGCAGTTGGAGCAGCACTGGCAACTTTTTCTAACTCGGGATTTTACTTCAACCCTTGGACAACTTTTTTCGGATTTTTAATCGTGAATTTTGGTTTTGGGTTTTTTAATACAGCCAGCCAAGCGATGATTGTTGATTTAACAACAAGTGAAAACCGGAGAACAGTCTACAGTATTCAATACTGGATTATCAATTTTGCTATTATGATTGGTTCGGGACTTTCTGGTTGGTTTTTCCGTGATTATTTGGTCTGGCTTTTGCTGGTGATCACTATTGAAGAAATTTTGAGTTTTGTCGTTGTCTTGTTTTGGATTGATGAGTCTTTTGACCCGCATCAAGAACATCAAAAGAAAGCACCAAATATTATAAAAGCTTATTTCTTTGTGGCTAAAGACAGCATCTTTATGTCTTATTTATTTGCTTCGGTTTTTATTGCGATGATTTTTAATCAAATTGATTACTATTTGCCAGTACATCTAAGTGACAGTTTCTCAACAACACGAATTTTAGGGTTGGAACTTTATGGTCAACGGATGTTGACACTTTTCCTATTGATCAATACCTTGATTATCGTACTCTTTATGAGTAAAATGAATCAACTTACTAAAAATTGGTCGCGGAGCACAGGGATTACATTAGGAATTTTTCTCCAAGGTTTAGGTTTTATTATTGCCTTTTTAGGTCATAATTTAAGCTGGGAAGTTACAGCAGCAGTAGTTGCTACTTTGGGCGAAATGATTCTTGTACCTTTCTCTCAAGCTTTGAGAGCCGACCTGATGGAAGGTGATCATGTTGGGACTTATACGGGCGCCTTTTCAGTGACTCAGCCAGTCGCTTCCGTACTCTCAGGTGTTTTGGTTTCGCTGTCAGCACTCTATGGGAATATTGGCATGGCTATATTTATGGGAATAATTATCCTTTTAAGTATCCTTCCCTCACTGCGGGCTATTCGAATGCATGAAGCCTCATAGAATTTTAAAAAGGTCCATGATATAATAAAAAACAAAGGAGTAAAAATAATGTCAGAAGGAATTATTGCTCAAAAAATTGTTTCTACCCATGTAAACGTATAAATAAAATTTACATGGGAGAATAACAAATGAAAGAAAACAAATATAATAATCAAGAATTTTTTTCAAAATATGCTCAAATGGAGCGTTCAAAATCAGGGTTAGAAGCTGCCGGAGAATGGTCAGAGCTACGAAATATTTTACCTGATTTTCACAACAAAAAAGTTTTGGACCTTGGCTGTGGATATGGTTGGCACTGCAAATATGCTGTTGAAAATGGAGCATCTTATGTCTTAGGCACAGATATTTCGAGTAAAATGCTGGAAAGAGCGACAAGTAAAAACTCAGATGAGAAAATAACTTATCAATGTATCGCTATGGAGGACTTATGTCTTGAACTGGATTCTTTTGATGTGGTTCTGAGCTCATTAGCCTTACATTACATTGAAGATTTGCCCATGCTTTTTTCCAACATATACATGTGCTTAACTACGGGCGGTCAGTTTGTGTTTTCGGTAGAACATCCTCTTTTTACTGCATCTGGCCTGCAAGATTGGATTTATGATGCAAAAGGAAAAAAAGAGTACTTTCCTGTAGACAATTATTTCTACGAGGGAAAACGTAAGGTGTCCTTCTTAGGAGAAGAAGTAACTAAATATCATCGAACTTTAACCACATATCTCAACACATTGCTACAACTTGGCTTTGAACTTCAACATGTGATTGAACCTCAGCCACCTGAACAAATGCTTGTATTTGAAGAAATGCATGATGAGCTGAGACGCCCGATGATGTTGATTGTTTCTGCAAGGAAAAAATAAAGAAAAGCTAGGAATAATTATTCCTAGCTTTTAATTTTCACACAGGAGGATTGTTTGTATGACGGAGTATGTGATATACTAAAAAAATAGAAAAAATTAGAAAAGGTGTTTTATGTCAGCCGTTAGTTTCATAGCTGTAATGTTGATTGGGGTCATTGCGGCAAATGTAATCAAAGAATTTTTCCCAAAAATATCTGAAACCTTTATTTTGATCGGAGTAGGAATTCTTCTGAGTTTCTTACCAGAGTTTAGGCATTTTGAGTTGGAGCCAGAGTTTTTCATGATGTTAATTATTGCACCTTTAATGTTTAATGAAGGCAGTAAAACATCTTTGAAAGAAGTTAGAAAAAATTTCAGAGGAATATTCTTTCTCTCCATTACTTTAGCTGTTGTAACTGTACTCTTTGTTGCAGCATTGACCACAAATATTATGGGCAGCTGGATTTTCCCCTTGGCAATTTGTTTTGCTGCAATTGTTACGCCAACAGACTCTGTTGCTGTTAAATCTATTATTGCGGATAAAAAAATGCCACAAGGCGTAAATGAAGCTGTCGAGTTTGAATCTCTTTTCAATGATGCATCAGGTTTGGTCCTCTTAAGTTTGGGGCTTTCGGTGCTGGAAAGTGGTCATTTTAGTATTTGGAGAGGACTTGGCCAGTTTGCTTTTGTTTCCATTGGGGGAATACTTATTGGATTAATTGTCGGGACTTTCTTAGTTCGTATTCGCATTGCGATTAATCTTCGGGCAACAAATCCAGAAGCGACGATTATTCCGATTTCTATTTTAACGCCTTTTGCTCTTTATTTGCTTGCTGAGCATTTTGGCACCTCTGGAGTACTTGCAGTTGTTGCTGCAGGATTAATTCATAATTTTGAAGGCGATATGCTTAAACTTACGTCGACCAATGTTCAACTCACCAATAATACCATCTGGGAAATACTGAGTGGGATTCTCAACAATTTTGTCTTTATTTTATTAGGAGTAAGTCTCTTTGGTATTTGGGATATCTTTAAATCCTTAGGCTTAGAAGAAGCTGTTATACTCTTCTTTATCAGTGCTTTGGTTTACGTGCTGATGTTATTTATACGAAAATTCTGGACTAATCAAAGAGGTAATCGTTCTATCGAACATTTCTTCTCAAACGATAAGAAAGAGCGCGGTAAAGACTCCACTATTTTTGCTCTATCAGGAGCACACGGAACAATGACATTGGCAATGGCCTTCTCTTTACCTCTGAATACTGCTATCTTGAGCACTGAGAATAGAGAGATTATTATTAGTATGGCAACGATTGTCATTTTGCTCAGCCTTATCGTGCCTACATTTATCTTGCCTAAACTCTTGTCACCAATGAAAGCTGCAAGTTCAGACGACATTGATAGTGTTCGAAATGATATGGTTGACTATGCTATTTTACATATGATGCAAGTGATAGAGGACAGTAAGGTGCGCAGTAGCTTAACAAAGCAATTGCAATCACAAAAAGGTTTGCAAATTCCTGATCATAATAAGAGTAGTCGACTCTTAGAAAACATTGTGACCTGGCAAGAAGCATTTTTGGATAGTTCAGATATTCAAGAAAATTTTTCAGCGAAAGCTATTGACTACTTCAGAATTTACTTGGAGAATAGCAGCAAGCGCGCCATGAGTAAAAAAATTAGAAGAATGTTTTCGAGAAGAAGTCGATTACGTGGAGCTGATCAAAGTGAGATGCAAGAATTCATAGCCGTAAGAAATGAACTTGGGCATTTAGAGGATGTTCTTTATGAGGCCACAATGGAAAAATTAAATCGTCTTGAAAGAGAACGATTTGAGAAGAAGGTTACTGATTTCAGCGACATTGAAGAAGTGAAGCGAGTCTTCGAAAATAGACATTACCGTATGCGAAATGAAATTCAAGAAGAAACAATCGTGCCTAACGAACTACTTATTGAAGCTTTCCAACTTGAATATCAGTATGTACTGGATCAGGTGAAATCGGAAACTATCTCAAAAGAAACAAGCAACAAACTCTTTAAAGAAATCAATAACGCGCAAGTTTTACAACTACAAAATCAATAAAAAGCCTTAAGGCTTTTTTATAATAACTTTCGCTTAAGAAAAGTACTGTAAAATAAAAATAATAATTAAATTTAAAATGTCTTTGTGACAGACGGCCGTTTATAAGTTGCTCACAGATAAGGGGAGATTATGGTTTCAAGAAGATCAAAAAGAAATAAAAAAGGAATTTTGAGAAGATTAATTGGTTTTCTTGTTGGGCTTATTATCGTGCTTGCGCTTTTTGTGGGAGGTCTTGTTTTGCTTGGGCGTTATGCAATTGCCAATAATACGGATAATCTTCTGTCGAAAGTTATTCCCTATTCAGAAAGTTTGACTGATGCTTCAGGAAATATTGCTCCAGCCAGTCCAGAAGCGATTGTCTCAACACTGAATCAAAATGCCAGCAATATTGTGAGTCGTTCGCAAGGTTTTATTGATTCAGCCCAAGCCACAACAGATGGACAGACAGTAAAATATACAGTAAGTTCCTCTAAAATGAACGGCTTCCTATCTCACAGCATCTTAGCAACAAATGGTGATCAGATAGAAAAAGTTGCCGATAAAGTTTTAGAATCAATGAAAGCTTCTGGGGTAAATCATCCTCAACTTGTTGTGAATCTTACCGATGATCAAGGCAAAACAATTCAAACTATTGATTATAGATAAAGAGAGTAAAAAGTTTCTTGACCTGAGCAAGAGGCTTTTTACTCTCTTTAATTTTATGTTATAATTAGAAAAAATGAGAAAGTAGGCCCAAATTTATGGAATATCAATTGAGCTCAACATCAGCTTTTCCACTTGTACATGTTACCCTGCAAGATAAGGAAGAAATTCAGATTGAGTCAGGAGCAATGGTTTACCACAACCCTTCAGTTACGCTTGAAGGTAAGATGAATAGCAATGGGAGAGGTGGTATTGGTGGCGCCTTGAAAGCTCTTGGGCGCTCAATAACAAGTGGTGAAAGTTTCTTTATCACTAAAGTCAAATCAAGCAGTGCTAATGGTCAAATCACTTTGGCGCCAGCTACTCCGGGTGCTGTGAAAGAACTTAATATTGGTCAAGAACAATGGCGTTTGAATACAGGGGCCTTCCTTGCAAGTGATGGGGATGTTCACTATACGATGGAACGACAAAAACTAAGTGGAGCTCTTCTTGGTGGAACTGGTGGTCTGTATGTTATGGAAACACAAGGAAATGGCCGTATGTTAGTTAATGGCTATGGTGATATTGTCGAAATTGAATTAGATGGTACAGAAGAATATATCGTGGACAATCATCACGTCCTTGCATGGAGCAAAACGCTTGATTATTCAATCGAAGTCGCTTCTGGAACTTTTGGTTTTAAAACTGGTGAAGGGCTTGTCAACAAATTTAAAGGTCGTGGTAAAATCATGATTCAAAGCCGTAATATGGAGGCTTTTGCTGAGTCAATCATCCCTTTCTTACCAAGTAATGGTTAAATAAAAAAAAGCTATCGGTGATAGCTTTTTTTTATTTATGAATCTGATAGTTTTTGATTAAGCAGTGAGAGTTTTCTATTGCCTCGGTAAAGTTCAAATATAGTCCAAATGAGTAAAGCAATTACTAAAACAATAAGTAGAATTGCGGTTCCATCTGCAAGATAGGCAAGATTCTTAGGAAATAGACTTTCAATTTGGTCTGGTAGACCAATAAGATTAAGGTAAGTCAACGCAATGACAGAGAACCAACCAAAGAGTTGAACAATCCAATTGTTTTTAAATTTACCCATTTCATTTTTACTATTTGTAAGCATTAGAAGAGGAATAATGGAGAAGGGCAGTGCAAATGCAAGAAAGACTTGCGAATTATTCATGAGATTGTTAATGGCTTCATGCTGTGCTTTTAGACTGTAGCCACGTGTCATCGTAACACAAATCAAGACAGGAACGACAGATAGTAAGCGCGTGATTAGACGACGCGCCCACATTGGCATCCGCATATGGATAAATCCTTCCATTATGATTTGTCCTGTTAAAGTCCCCGTGATTGTCGAATTTTGCCCAGAAGCCAGTAAAGCTACGGCAAATAAGGTAGATAAAGCACCTGTCTTAGCAACATCCGCAAGTACACCATTACTTAATAAATCTGGTGTCGAAAGGGCATCGTAAAGGCCAAAAAATGAAGGGTCGTCAATGACACCTGTCTTAAATACAGCAACACCCATAATGAGCAATAGCGAATTAACAACAAAAGCTAAACTCAATTGGATATTAGAATCCCAAGTTGAAAAACGAACAGCTCGAGCGATATCTTTATCGTCATCATGGTCAATTTTACGACTTTGTGAAATTGAAGAATGGAGATAGAGATTATGTGGCATTACAGTTGCCCCAATGATACCAAGAGCTCCTGTTAAAGGTGTCATTCCTGCAATAGAAGGGGAAGTAGCAAAGGTCCGTGTATTTGGAATAAAACCTTCAACAATTCCTTTCCAATCGGGATTAGACAAAGCAACTTGATAGGTGAAAATAAATAAAATCACTAATATTAGACACACAACAAGAGCTTCAATCTTTCTAAAACCTACTTTTGTGAGGAGCAAGAGTAAAAAGACATCAAAAACCGTAATGAAGACCGCTAGAATAAGCGGAATATCGAAAAGTAAATACAGTGCGATTGCTGCACCAATAACTTCTGCAATGTCTGTTGCCATAATCGCAAGCTCTGTAAGTATCCATAGGATGATTCCTAAAGTTTTGCTGGTACGTGCACGGATAGCTTGGGCGAGGTCCATCTGGCTAACAATCCCAAGTTTTGCTGACATGTACTGAAGGAGCATAGCAATTAGGCTTGACATCAAAATGACAGAGATCAATAAATATTGAAAATTTTGTCCACCTGTGATTGAGGTTGACCAGTTTCCCGGATCCATGTAACCCACAGCCACTAAAGCTCCAGGTCCTGAATATGCAAGAAGTGTCCTAAAAAACTTACCATCTTTTGGAACTTTTACTGTGCCGTTAATCTCTTGGAGAGACTTTCCGTTTGTATGATAAATCAACTTATGTGGTTGATTTTTAAAATCATTCATTTTTACCTTCTCTAAGTTGAACTATATTCAACATTGTTTTTTAATATTACTGTTAATATAAGAGAAAATGTCTAGGTGTTTTCGTTTTCTAAAGCAGAAGCAACGGTTCCAGTTCTTTGCATTAGTAAGATTTTTTCTTGTAAAAATTGAGGAATAACCGAAACTTGGCCATTGTCCTCTTTTAGAATAATTGATCCATCCTGAAGCCGCTCAATAATCTGAATAAAGTGCGGGATGTTAATGTTTAACTTTTCAAAGAAGGCTTGTGCTTCCTCGTTTAAAGTCGTGATATAGTAACTTTTGTTTTCCTCAGCTTGCTTTAGCGGAATTTCTACTTTATTTTTTTTCCAAAACACTTCTGAAGGAATGGTTGAACCATGTGGATCAACAGCAGGATAATCTAGTAAAGCATAGAGGTATTCCACAAGCTTTGGCGAAGAGGCGTGTTCTAAATTTTCAGCTTCATCATGAACTTCCTCTGTAGAATAGCCAAGTTTGTCCACTAAGAAACTTTCCCAAACACGATGGCTTTTAATAATAAAGCGAGCCTGAACCTTGCCTTGCTCTGATAAATTTACACCACGATATGGTGCATAGTCTACAAGTTGTTTTTTTGCTAATCTTTTAATCATTTCAGTTGCACTAGGCGCAGCAACAGATAATTTTTTTGCAATAAGTTGTATACTGACAGCTGAATCATCTCCCGCACGTTCCAAGGTATAAATAGCCTTAAGATAATCCTGCTCATTTTTTGTTAGTTTTAACACCTGAGTTTCTCCTTATATTATAACAAGAACATTATAGCACGTCCTTATTTATTTTTCAATAATATAAGGGCGGCCTAATGAGGGCATTGTTTACAAATGAAGATTAAAAAGCCACAAACATTTTTAAATTTGTGGCTTTTTAATCGCTTTAGTTCTTTTTGAGATGAATATCAAGTGCAAATTTGGTTTGGTTACTGATAAAGTAGGATTTAGAAAATTCAAAAGCATGTCCTTTTTGGTCGTAAGCAGTTTGCTCAATAACGAGGACGGGCGAATGACGTTCAATCTCCAAATTTTTGCTCACTTCCTCATCGGCTTGATCGGCGTAAATGACACGTTTAGCATCTACTAACTGTAGTTTTGCTTCCTGTCCCAGATAGTCATAGACAGAGCCTTCTAAGATTTCTTCGGTGATGGGAGCGATATAACTTGGCATGACAACATGTTCAAAACTATAAGCTTTGCCATTCAAAATACGAAGACGTTTAAATTCGTAAACCGGATCTGTTTTATTCAATAGAAGATGCTTTTGCTCTTCTGTTGAAGGTAAACGCGCATCAAAAAAGAGTATTTTACTTTTAATCTCTTGATCACGATGCGAATAAGTTACACCAATTGGTAAATCTAAAGGTAGAAGCTCTGTGGTTTCTTCCACTCTCGGACGAATATAAGTTCCGGAGCCTTGTTTACTAAAGATTAAGCCTTCGTTTTCTAATAAAGTGAGAGATTTTTTTAAAGTAATACGTGACACATTATACTTTTCAGCAAAGAATTCTTGTGTAGGGAGAAGCGTTCCCGCTCGATAATGGTTGGTCAGGATGTCTCGTTTGATGTCAGCGTAAATTTCACGGTATTTGTACAATTTGTATACCTCGCTTTTTATGATTTGTATATATATTATATAACATTTTCTATGATTTGTCTACATTAATTTTATATTCATCTTTACAAATTTTAAAAAAATGTATATAATAAAAAACGGAAGCGGTTTCTTTTTGATGGAAGTGGCTTCTAAAAAAAGAAAAAGGAAGTGCGTATTATGAAAATTGATGTGCAGAAGTTTCAAGAACCATTACTAAAAGTATCTGCTTGGGTGGAGCGGAATACGATTTTACAGGCCATTAAAAATGCCTTTGTAAGGACAATACCGTTCACGGTTGTAGGTTCCTTCTCTAATCTGATCAAAATGCAGCTTGATGCCCTTATTAAAAACCAAGATATTCATAATGCTTTATTGACGAATATCAGTAATCTGTTTGGTTATATCGGAAATGCGACCTTAGGTATTGTTGCGCTTATTGTGGTCTTTTCTTCAGCATATTCTTATGCTTTCGAGCTCAAAAGAAATGAAAAAAACAGCCAACTTAATCCAATCATTGCAACTTTGCTAGCCTTTGCAGCATATTTCGTGATGGTACCCAATAACGTTAATTATTTGGATCCGAAAGCGGATATTGTTGAAGGTTTTTCAACCTCATTTTTCAGCTATGAAGGGATGTTTACAGCCCTCATCGTTGGTTTAATTGCCGTGGCTTTATTTGCACGATTTACACGAAGTAAATTTACAATCAAAATGCCCGGCAATGTGCCACAAAATGTATTTGATTCTTTCTTCTCATTAATTCCGATTAGTGGTGTACTGTTAATCTTTGGCGCAATTCGGATTGCCCTACAATCATTGGGTTATGTGTCATTACTACAAATGATTTCTGAAGTACTTATTAAGCCTTTGCTAACAGTAGGTACGGGATTACCTGCCATTCTCATCGTTATTCTACTCCAACAAATCTTATGGTTCCTCGGCCTTCATGGTTTCAATATCGTTTGGGGTGTCGTATCAGCTTTCTGGCTCCCTATTTTCTTAGAAAATGTAGCAAAATTTGCTGAAACACAAAGTTTTGCTGGCATTTCTATTGCGCCAAATACAATGACCAACGTATATGCCATGATTGGTGGTTCAGGTGCGACCTTTGGTTTAATTATCGCGATGCTTATCTTTACGAAGAAAGGCGAAAAAGAACGTGAAGTGGCAAAACTTGCTTTAATACCTGGATGTTTTGGGATAAATGAACCGGTTATCTTCGGCCTTCCTATCGTTCTTAATCCGTTAATGTTTATCCCCTGGGTGCTTGTCCCAATGATTAACGCTGTTATCGCTTATATTGTAACATCTATTGGCTGGGTTGTTCCTCTGGTCGTCCTGAATTCAGGAAATGAACCTATCTTTATCAGTACCTGGGTTTTAGGAGCCTTCCATATTAGTCCGGTTATATTGACCCTTGTTTTGGTTGTCTTAGACATTGTTTTATATGCACCGTTTGTAATTCTTAACCAAAAACAAGAACGTGCTGAACAAGCAGCAATGCTCAGTGCAGAATAGAATTTAAATAAGAAATAGAGGAAAGTACCCATGAAAAAAGTATATACTGTTGCACATACTCACTGGGATTTTGAATGGTATTTTACAAGACAAGAAGCACGTGTGCAATTTATTTTTCACATGGATGAAGTTTTAGAAGCTTTGGAAAGTAATCAGTTGGATTTTTATACTTTAGATGGTCAAATGTCAATTGTCGAAGATTATCTCAGTCTCTTTCCTGAAAGAGAAAAACAGCTGAAAAAATTTGTCCAGGCGGGCAGACTCTTCGTCGGACCTTGGTTCACACAAATTGATGAAATGACAACTTCTGGGGAATCAATAGTGAGAAATCTACGTATTGGTATTCGTGAAGCAGAAGAACTAGGCAGCGCTATGAGAATTGGCTACTTGCCAGATTCTTTCGGACAAAGCCAAGACATGCCGAAAATCTATCATGGCTTTGATATCCAACATGCCCTTTTTTGGCGCGGAATGCCGAATGAAGCGAATACGCGCTACTTTTATTGGTCAAGTAATGATGGTTCAAAAGTACTGACAGCCAATATTAAAAATGGTTACTATGCGGGAGTTGATTTAGTAGAAAAGAATGATTTTTCAGACCTGGTTGAAAGAATATCAACACATACAAATAGCAACGCGCATCTTTTACCGGTGGGAGGGGATCAGCGTGCAGTTGATTTTAATTTAAAAACAAGGATCGATAAGGCAAATCAAGAAATTGAAGAATCAACAGTGTTTATTGAAAGTAACTACCCGCAATTTTTCAAGGCACTCGAAAAAGATGCCCAAGAATTTCTAGATATCAAGGGCGAGTTTATTGAGCCAATAGATTCCAAAATTCACCGTGGTATTTATTCATCACGTTATGACTTAAAACAAGTCTATGATCAACTTGAGCGTCTCCTAACTTATCAGTTAGAACCAATGTCTGTTTTAGCTGCACGTTATGGCATTCCTGTTAAACAAGGTCTAATAGATAGCTTGTGGAAGATAGTAAGCCGCGGTCAAGCACACGACAGTGCTGGTGGTTGTAATAGTGATAAAACTAACCGCGATATCTATATGCGTGGGATAAATGGCCTACAGGAAGCTCAGTCTTGTATGGACTACTTGCTCAGAAAATTAAGTATTTCACTAAATAGGAATCAAGAAGACAGTCTTTTCATGTGGAATCCTCTTCCTTTTGAGCTTAAAGTGATAAAGAAAGTCAAACTTTCTACACAAAATAAACATTTTTCACTCACTGACGACAGGGGAGAGAAGGTAGCTTTTGAGATTATTGAGCAAGTAATGGAAAATGCAGCACTGCTTCGCAGAAATCCTGAGGAAATGCTTGATGAATCTTACTATGTTAGTACAATAGCAGTAGAATGCACTTTACCAGCCATGGGCTATGTGCATTATCATGTTAGTGCCGAGGAAGAAAAGGCTCAAACACTGCTAAAGGCAACAAGGATTGAAAATGATTTTTATCAGATTGAGTTTACTGAGGGAAAGTTCAATCTTTGCCTTAAGAAGAATGGTAAAAAATATTTAGATTTTCTATCTTTTGAAGATGGAGGAGATGAAGGAGATACCTACGATTATTCACCAGCCTTTGCGGATTGGATCTTAAATCTGAACTTTAATAACAGTCAAACTTCTCATGTGGAACAAGGAAAATTACTAAGCCGAATAATTGTAGAAGGCGAATGGAAACTTCCTTATAACCTGGCATCACGGAAAGAACGACAACTTGATGGACAGGTCACATATATATTAACTTTAGAGCTTAATAAGCAGGATAATCGGATTCAGCTTAGACTAAATGTGAATAATCAAGTGCTTGATCATCGTTTACGCCTAGTACTTAAAACAGATGTTCAGTCTGAGTTTTCGACCAGTGATACACCTTTTGGTATTATCAATCGACCGATTGAAGAAAAGCACTTGCAAGATTGGCGAGCAAGAGGATATAAAGAAGAACCCACAAGCATGCGTCCGATGATTCACTTCGCCAATCTTCATGATACGAAGACAAGTTGGAGTTTCTTAAGTAAAGGAACAAAAGATTTCCAAGTTCTTAATAAGGAGCAGCAAGAGCTTGCCATTACCATATTTAGAGGCGTGGGTTACCTAGGAAGACCAGATACACAAAGACGACCAGGAGATGCTTCTGGTTTGCAAAACAGAGAGGTTGAAACACCTGATAGCCAACTTTTAGGGGAAGTTTTCTTTGAAGGAAATATCGTGATAGACACTGATTTTAATGCTGCAGCTCTCCAAAATCAATACCTACTCACTACACAGGAAAATATATATTACCAAACACAGACAATCAATCGTTTTAGCACACCAATAGAATATTTCCCTATAAACAAGAAGAAGCTAGAATTAAAAGAGCAACAGGTAATAGCTTTAGCAAATAGTGAAGTAGCCTTCAGCAGCATGGAAACTTGTATCGATCAAAGAGGAATACAACTACGGCTCTATAATCCCTGTGATACTGCCCAAGATATGCCGGGAATCATCAAACTTCAAGATCCAGCAACAATTAAGCTGTTAAACTTGGAAGGTAAAATTATTGGCAATCTTGAAGATTCTGCCGAAGAGCTCATAATGGAAGAATTTAGACCAGGTGAAATTAGAACTTATGGTATCTTTTTCAAAAAATAGTAGGAGGACAAAGGAGTTGATAAAACAAGAAGAGTTAATCTCCAAGATTCAAAAACATGCAGAGACAATTCGTCTATGGGATGACCGAGCTACATCACTTTTTCAAGATGCCATAGTGGATACTATTTCAAACACCGTTTCAGTACGTGAAAATGGGGAAATATTTGTGGCCACAGGTGATATTCCGGCAATGTGGTTAAGAGATTCTACCTTTCAAATACTCCCATATTTGGAAATGGCGGATTCTATTCCGGAGATAACATCTTTGGTTCACGGTGTGTTGAGGCAACAATTACGCTATATTAATCATGACCCTTATGCCAATGCTTTTAATAAAGAACCAACAGACAATCACTATAGTCAAGATGTCTCTAATGTTCAAATATCGCCTTTAGTCTGGGAAAGAAAATTTGAGATTGACTCCTTGTGTGCACCATTATTCCTGGCTTATCAACTCTACAAGCATACAGGCTATAGCGAACACCTTAAGGAAGATTATTGGGCAACAGTTGAACTTGTTCTCGACACTTTTATTACGGAGCAACATCATGAAAGCTCAGACTATATTTTTAAAAGAACAAATTGCCCGCCATCCGATACACTATCTCATGAAGGACGTGGAGAACCAATTGGTTATACAGGTATGGTCTGGAGCGCCTTTAGACCGAGTGATGATGCGTGTAAGTACGGTTATTTTATTCCAGGGAATTGCTTTATCTTAGTGGTTTTGGGTCAACTTCTAGAGCTGCTTCCGGAGCATCACTCTCCAAGATTAAAAAGAAAAATAAAGAAACTGCAAGAAGAAATAACAGAAGGAATTCAAACTTATGGTCTAGTTTCGTCTGAAAAAAATCCTTATTATGCCTATGAGGTTGATGGTTTAGGTAAACAACTCTTTATGGATGATGCAAATGTGCCAAGTCTACTTTCCTTGCCTTTCCTCGGCTATTGTGAAACAGAAGATCCGCTTTATACAAAAACGAGAGAAAAATGCTTAAGTGAAGAAAATCCTTATTATTATGTGGGACAATATTTGCATGGCATCGGTAGCCCACATACGCCGCCACGTTATGTATGGCCAATAGCTTTAGCTATGGAAGGATTGACAACAAACGATATAGACAAAATGAAAAAACAGATAGAGACAATCGTTGCTACAGATGGTGGAACTGGTCAGTGCCATGAGGGGATTGATGTGGACAATCCAAATAATTACACTCGCGAATGGTTCTCTTGGTCAAACATGACCTATTGTCAATTGGTTTTTCGGTACTTAAAGTTTAGTCAAAACAAATAAAATTTTTAAAAATGTTTTCTTAAGGAGGAGGCAAGATGAAAAAAATGAAACGCTATATTTTGGGTTTGCTTACAGTTGGACTTGGTATGCTTATTTTTGGTCCAATCTCTGCGCAGGCACAAGAAGACAGCCAGCAAGCGAAAACTATGGTCTACTACCGTGCATGGCGTGATAAGGAAATGAAAGGTGTCAATACCAGCCTTACAGACGAAAATTGGTTAAGCATGGATGATATTCCTTATGGAATTGATATTGTCAATGTTTTTAGCTATGTCCCTCAAGGTCAAGAAGATGCCGCTGCCCCCTTTTTTGAAAAGCTTAAAAAGTCTTATGTCCCCAACTTACATGCTCGAGGTGTAAAGTTGACTAAGGCAATAGATTATTCAGAGCTTTTAAAAATTCCATATGCAGGCAACTTTCCAACCCCAGAAGAATTTGATGCTTATGCGAATCAATTGTTAGACGAGCATGTACGCCAATACGGACTTGATGGCTTAGATATTGACATGGAAACGTATCCAAGTACTACAGATATTGCTCTGTCAAATGGTGTTATTCGAGCATTATCAAAATATATTGGGCCTCTCGCAAAGAACGGAACTGTATTTGTTTATGATACCAATGGCTCCAATCTCAATCCTTTGAAAGACGTTGCTGACAGTTTTACATATCTTGGTTACCAACAATATGGGTCAGATGACACACGCACAGCCAGAGCAATAAAAGATTATACCGGGGTAACTCCAAAAGAACAATTTATGCCTGGTTTAGCCTTTCCGGAAGAGCAAGACCGTAATAGATGGTACGATGCTAAAGAACCTTACGAAGAAAGTAATATTTACAAAGTAGCAAAATATACAGCAGAAAATAAACTGTATGGCATGTTTCTTTATGCCTTAGACCGTGATGGAAGAACATATAACAATTTTGATCTAAATCATATTGTGCCTTCTAACTTCCTTTGGACGAAAACAGCCATTTTACAGGCCAAAGGCTTTACTCTCCAAGAGACAAAAAATACAGCACTACATCATTGGGAGCGTGTTGGACAAGGAGCAGAGAATTATCAAACCGTTTTAAATAGAATTAATCAAGCTCGGTCAATTTATGAAGTTAATAAAGTCTTGCTTGGATCAAGCGATAACTTTGCCAATGACGGTGTAAGTCCTCAATATGACCCAATGTATGAATTACAACTCATGAAGTAGACTTCCGTTTTTGAATAAAAAATAGATGAGATTCTAGGAAATTTTACTTTTTCTAGGGTCTATTTTTGAAAAAGTATAAATCCTTCTATTTGAGAAGAAGGAAAGTAGAAGGAGCAGAACAATGAAAATAGAATTTCCAAAAGACTTTTGGTGGGGCGCAGCGACAAGTGGTCCACAAACTGAAGGACGTTTCAAGAAAAAACACGACAATGTTTTTGATTATGACTTTGATCATTTTAGTGAACGATTTTGGGGCTCAATTGGTCCAGATACTGCCAGTAATTTTTACAATGATTTCGAAGAAGATATCCGTTTGATGCAGAAAGCTGGACTCAACAGTATTAGAACAAGTATTCAGTGGTCCAGACTTATTGAGGATTTTGAGACTGGGAAGACTAATCCTCAAGCAGTGGCATTTTATAACCGCGTAATCGATACTTTCTTATCTGCCGGAATTCGGCCCATGATGAACTTACATCACTTTGATCTGCCTGTAGAGCTTCTCCATAAATATGGCGGATGGGAAAATAAAAAAGTGGCGCTACTCTTTGCTCAGTTTGCGGAGCAATGTTTCCGCTTATTTGGCGACCGAGTAACGGAGTGGTTTACACATAATGAGCCAATAGTAGTTGTTGAATGTGGCTATCTTTTAGGTTTCCATTATCCCGACCTTAAAGATGGTAAAAAAGCAGTTCAAGTTGCCTATAATCTGCAGTTAGCTTCCAGTTTAGCGATTGAAAGATTTAGAAAAATTAATAAGAATGCCCAAGCTCAGATTGGGATCATTCTCAACTTAACGCCTAATTATGCTAAGGACGAGGAAATACAGAACCTCAGAGCGGCTCACTTTGCTGATTTATGGCAAAACCAACTGTTTTTAGATGCTTCAGTAAAAGGACATTTCCCACAAGAACTCGTTAACATTTTAGAGCGTGATGGTGTATTGTGGGAAAGCACTACTGAAGAGCTTGAGGTGATAAAGCACAATACCGTGGATTTTTTAGGCGTCAATTATTATCACCCAAGTCGAGTCCAAGAGCCAGAGTTTTCAAGTGACAGTTTGGCTCAGGATTGGTTACCTGAAAAATATTATGCATCCTTTAACAAAAGAGGCGTGCGTATGAATGCAGACAGAGGCTGGGAGATTCACCCACAGACGATTTATAAAATAGCAAAAACGATACAAAAGTACTATAATAACATTCCTTGGTTCATCTCCGAAAATGGAATGGGTGTTGAAAATGAAGCGCGTTTTGAGGATACAAGTGGTGTTATCCAAGATGATTATCGTATTCAATTTATGACGGAACATCTTTACTATTTACACCAAGCAATGGTCGAAGGTTCAGCTTGTTTAGGTTATCATACATGGACACCAATAGATTGCTGGAGTTGGCGTAATTCCTATAAAAACCGCTATGGATTAATTTCTCTAGATATTCACAGACAAATCAAGAAACTAAAAAAATCAGCACATTGGTATCGTAAAGTTTCAGAAAGCTCAAGTGTTGACATTGAAGAAGCACTGTTACAAAAACTGAAAGAGGATAAATAATGGCACTGATAACAATTGATGTTGGTGGAAGCAACATTAAATATAGTCTTTTCTCTGAAGGGAAATTAGGAGAAGTCAAGTCGAAACAAACCCCCGATAATCTCGAAGATTATTACAGCTGTCTGAAGGATATTGTGAGTGAAATGAGACAAGAGAGGACAAATATTACTGGTGTTGCGATGAGCTCTCCTGGAGCGGTGAATCAATCAACAGGCTATATTGAAGGATTCAGCGCATTGCCTTATATTCACGGCTTTAATATCCAACACGCGTTAGAAGAAAAGTTAGGCTTAACTTTGACTATTGAAAATGATGCCAATTGTGCTGCTCTTGCCGAAGTTGCTTTTGGAGCAGCAAAGCATCTAAAAAATGTACTTTTTCTAGTACTTGGCACAGGAGTAGGTGGAGCTGTTGTTCTCAATGGAAAAATTCAACACGGGAAACATCTTTTTGGTGGTGAATTTGGTTTTATGTTGATGGATGAAAAACATACTTTTTCGGAACTGGGAACAGCAGTAAACATGGCAAAGCGTTACAATCAACGGCGTAATACAAATGTGACAGGTCAAGAAGTCTTTAGGAGAGCTATGCAAGAAAAGGATATTCTTGCACAAGAGGAGATGGAACGCTTTACATTTAATGTTGCTAAAGGTATTTATAATCTCCAGTATGCTTTTGATCCTGAACTCATTGTCATAGGTGGGGCAGTTTCACAAGCGGAGTGGCTGGTTCCAGAACTTAATAAACAGCTGAACAAAATAATTAAGACTTTAGAAATACCGCCTTTTTTGCCTGAGATTAAGGTTTGCCACTATCGTAATTCAGCCAATCTCATAGGTGCAGCCGTAAATTTTCAACAAAATAAGAGATAAAATAAAAGACATAGAAAACTATGTCTTTTTTAATAGAAGCATTAAATTTGATTATATACCCTATAGGGTATATAATGGTGTTATAAACAAAATAAAGGAAATAGTAAATGCGAACAATTACAATGCAAGAATTAATAGAAGTAATGAAGGACAAAGCTGATATTATTGATGTGCGAGAAGCTTATGAATATGAAGCTGGACATGTACCAACAGCACGTAATCTCCCCATGAGTGAGTTCGAAAACCGTATTGCCGAAGTTAATGTTGGAAGCTATATTATCTGTCAATCGGGTGCTCGCTCAGCACAGGTGACACAATGGCTCGCTGCAAATAATATCGACGCTATTAATGTCTTGGGCGGTACAAATGCTTGGGACGGTTGTTTGGCCAGTAAGGAGAACTGATGTTTGGATTATTTACTAAAATTAAAAGTATAACAACAACAGAGCTTGCTACACATCTGAGAAATAATCAGACAAAAGAAGAAGTTATTGATGTACGAGAACCTTATGAATATAAAAAAGGGCATATTAGAGGAGCTATAAACATCCCTTTAGGGCAAGTTTCTGGTGCATCACTAGTACCCGGCAAAAAGTATTTTGTGATTTGTCAATCAGGGATGAGATCGAAAAAAGCCTCTAAAATACTTTCAAAAATGAACTACAACGTAACAAACGTGACCGGGGGAATGCTGTCATGGCATGGTAAAGTGACACGAAAAGATTAAAAAGCTAAAAGCAGAAAAGTTCAGAGTGATTAACAAGTCTCTCTCTTTTTTTGATATAATACATTTATGACTTATCAAGTAAAAATAATATACCCTAAAGAAGAAGCTCTTGAGAGCAATAAATTAACAGAACGTACATTTAATGAATACATGGATGACTTGGAAGCAGAAGAAGTCATTAAACAGTATGAGCAACTTCTAACTGAAGGTTATTCTATTTCAGTTAACTTTTTCCCGCCACAAGTAGACAAAGAAGGTAGTGAACAAGATCCATTTAAAATTGCGGAGAGTTTTGAACTTGCTGGTATAACTTACAAAGCAACGTTGAAACTCAAAGCTTCAGGAACTTATGAAGATATGGTAAAAATTGCTAAAATGATTGAGCAACAAGGCTATGATTACAGCATCACTGTCAAACTTCAGATTAATGAAAATTCGCCCGTCGATTTTGAGAAAGAAAGTTCATGGTTTGATTCCGAATATGCAAAATATACGGTATTGCCTAAGGCAAGTAGCCAAGACATTTCAGATCTCCGCTCACTTTATGATATCTTATCCGAAGAACACTATAAGGTAAGCATCAATCTTAAAGCTAAAGTCAAAAAAGATGATGACGATAGCTTCGCCAGTCAGTTGGCAGCCTATCCTGCAGAAACTTTAGTCACCTTTAAATTATCGGATGCTACAGTATAATAATTATTTACATAAATAAAAATATGTAAACCGAAATTAAAAAGTGTCTGGGCTTAAGTTTTAATAATGAGTTAGATGGTCTTTAGATTGTTTTACATAAATAAAAAAAGAGCACAGGAATGCTCTTTTTTTATTTTTTCTTATTTTTCAATGCAGAATAACTTGCAAAGAGTCCCAGAATTACTAATACGAAGAACATGAGTAGAATGACTGATGTCCCAAATTGAGTGCCTTCTTTAAATCCTTGAGCGTGTTGAAAGACAGAGAGAATGTTGGCTACCAAAGCAGTTGCAATGGCTCCGATAAATTGTTGTGATGTATTAACCAATGCATTTCCGTCTGAGAGCTCTTCTGATGAAAGTGTGCTTAAACTGCTGGTCATTAAGTTGCTGTAGGAAACACCCAGTCCAAGCATCATAACGATATGTGCAATCAATAATAAAATAAGTGATTGCGTTGGTAGGAAAACAAAAAGTAAAATGATACCAAAGCTTGCAGTTAATAAACCAAAGGTGATTGGCTTCTTCGCACCAACCTGATCCAAGATTTTCCCAGAAATTGGAGCGAGGATTGCTCCGACAAGAGCTCCTGGAAACATAAAGAGTCCAGCCACAGCAGAGCTATATCCCGCAGAAACTTGGATAAAGTTAGGTAAAATAAAGGATAGACCTAAAAGAAGACCTTGATAAACCAGAAGCGTAAAGAGAAGTGCAACAAATTTATGATGACGTAATATAGCTAATTCGATCAGTGTTTCTTTACGATTATAATAAACAAAGAGTAGGGCACTTAAAATACCAACAATAAAGAGAATTACAAAGGTCAGAATTTGCTCGGCGCTCAAGGCAGAAATGAAGACGAAAAACATGACAGAAAGTGCCAAAACTGGTCGAAGTGCCAGTTTTTTTGTCGTTTGTTTTTTCTCTTCTGGAAGTGAAGAAAGACCAATAATTAGGGATACAACGATTAATGGAAGTAAAAAGATGTAAATATAGCGCCAATCCAATGCGTTTGAGATGATACCACCATAAGTTGGCCCAATGGCCGGTGCAATTGATGTTGTCACTGTTCCTAATCCCATCATCAAACCACGTTTTTCAAGCGGCGCCTTGGTTAAGATAAGGTGGAACATTAAAGGCAAAGCAATACCGGTTCCAACACCTTGTAAAAGGCGTCCGGCCAGCAAGAGGGTAAAGTTAGGTGAAAAGCAATTAATCAGGACACCAAGGAAGAAAAGAAGATTCCCAGATATAAAGAGCTTACGAGACGAGAAGTGCTGATTAAAGTACGAAGACAAAGGAATAATAATCGCAATTGCTAATAGGTAAATAGTGGTCACCCACTGTATCTTGGAAGTACTTAGCCCAAACTCAGTAATTAATTGAGGGAAGGTCACGTTCATCGCTGTTTCGATTAATACACCTGAAAAAGACAAGAGCCCGGTAGCAATGACAGCACCTAAGAGATGAAATTGTTTGTTTTTATTCATGCAGTTAAATGTCCTCCTAATTTAAACAAAAAGAGGCGAAATTATTATCCTAAAATAATAATTTCGCCTCTGTATAATATCAACATAAATCTATGTTATCTGTACGAAAGTTATAACTTTTCTATTATAACTTCTATGATAAAAAAATGCAACTGTAAATATGAAAGGAAAGCCTAAGAAATCTAATTGAAATGTTCTTGTTATTTAACTATCAAAAATTTAACCTGTATTTATTACTTAATTATTGATATTTTGAGGAAAAGGAGTTATTATATAGTTGTGTTTACAAACGTAAACAATTCGAGCAAGTGAGTTTCACTTCCTACAATAGAAATAAAATGGAGAAGACAAGATGATTAAATTTTACTACACTCCCTCATGTACCAGCTGTCGGAAAGCAAAAGTTTGGTTAGAAAACCACAATCTGGAATACACAGAGCATAACTTATTTGCTGATCCTTTGACAGAAGAGGAGATTGGTGAATTGTTAGCTAAAACAGAAAACGGCACTGAAGATCTCATTTCAACACGTTCACAAGCATTTAAAAATTTAAACGTCAATGTAGAAGATATGACTGTTAAAGAGTGGACAAAATTCATCTCACAACATCCGGAGCTTCTTCGCCGACCACTTTTAGTGAAAGGTCCACAGCTCCAAGCTGGATTTAATGAAGATCAATTGCGCAGTTTCTTTTCGAGAGAATATCGTCAAATTGAATTACAAGAAACAAAGAGCGCAGTAGCTTAAAGTACAAACTTGAAAAAATAATAGAAAAGAAAGAGGAAATAACCATGGCATATGTTACTAGTAATGATGAACAAAAAGTAGAAATCGTAAATATTGCTTCGCTTGAGAGACGTGTAAAAGATCGTATGGAAGCTCAAGGGAATAAAGGTGCCTTTGGTTATATTCGTGGTGGCGCAGAGGATGAGTGGACAATGCGAGAAAACACAGCTTCCTTTAATACTAAAACAATCTCTCCTCGTGTGTTACGGGGAATTGATTCTGCAGACTTGAGAACCAGCATTTTTGGAATTGATCTTAAAACACCGATTATACAAGCTCCGGTGGCTGCACAAGGTTTAGCTCATATGGAAGGAGAGGTTGATACAGCTAAAGCCATGGAAGAAATGGGATCACTTTTCTCTATTTCAACTTATGGTTCAACATCTGTGGAAGATGCAGCAGCAGCAGTTAATGGAGCACCGCAATTTTTTCAACTTTATATGAGTAAAGATGACCAATTTAATCAGTTCTTGCTTGAAAAAGCTGTAAAATCTGGAGTTAAAGCGATTATCTTAACTGCTGACTCTACACTAGGTGGATATCGCGAAGAAGATGTGATTAATCATTTCCAATTTCCACTTCCAATGCCAAATTTGGCAGCATTTTCTGAGTCGGATGGCGTAGGAAAAGGTATTTTTGAAATTTATGCGGAAGCAAAACAAGGTCTCGTTCTCTCTGACATTCAAAAAATTAAAAACTGGACAAATCTTCCTGTTATCGTGAAAGGTATTCAAGATCCAGTTGATGCGATGGAGGCTATTGCAGCTGGTGCTGATGGTATTTGGGTATCTAATCACGGAGGTCGCCAGCTTGATGGAGGACCAGCTTCCTTTACCGTCCTTCCAAGAATTGCACAAGTGGTCAATAAACGTGTCCCAATTATTTTTGATAGTGGTGTACGTCGTGGGGAGCATGTCTTCAAAGCTTTAGCTAGTGGTGCAGACCTTGTTGCTATTGGTCGTCCCGTACTTTACGGCTTAAACTTAGGCGGGAAAGAGGGTGTTAAATCAGTGTTTGAACATCTTAATAAAGAATTATCGATTACCATGCAGTTAGCTGGTGCTAAAGATATTGAAGCTATCAAAAACACCGACTTACTTTAAATTTGAGTAAGTTAAATCAAAAAGTGTACCGAAAATCCTCTCTTAAAAAGTTATTTTTCGGGTATCTTTACCTTTTCAGACTATTTCGTAGTATAATTAAGATATATTGAAATGAAAAGGCTTTCGCTAGAGAGCAGCAATTCGTCATCTAATTTTCGGTCACTCATATTTTAAGTTTTTAGAAATGAGAGGAAATAGTAATGGTAGAAACAATAAAAGCTGGTGTTGCAGCAGTTAAAGTTCTTGAAAATTGGGGAGTAAAAGATATTTATGGTCTGCCAGGTGGCTCCATTAATTCTTTGATGGATGCCCTCTTAGAAGAAAAAGAGCGTATTCATTTTGTTCAGGTCCGTCATGAAGAAGTGGGTGCGATGGCTGCAAGTATGCACGCTAAATTTACAGGACATATCGGTGTAGCCTTCGGTTCTGCAGGACCTGGGGGAACACACTTAATGAACGGTTTATATGATGCAAAAGAAGATCATGTTCCTCTGTTGGCAATTATTGGTCAATTTGGCACTACTGGAATGAATATGGATACTTTCCAAGAAATGAATGAAGATCCAATTTATGCTGATGTTTCAGTCTACCATCGTGTGGTCATGACCGCACAATCGCTTCCTCATATTATTGACGAAGCGATTCGTCAAGCCTACAGCAAAAGAGGTGTGGCTGTAGTTCAACTTCCTGTTGATCTGGGTTGGCAAGAAATTGAAAAAGATTCATGGTTTGATGCAAGTCAAGCTTATATCCAACCGGAACTTGCTGAACCCAAGCAAAAGACTATTGAGCAAGCGATGCAAATTTTACAAAATGCTGAACGTACTGTCATTTTCTCTGGTATCGGGATGCGTGGCGCAGGGACTGAACTTATGGAGCTTTCAAGAAAAATTAAAGCCCCAGTAATGGTTTCCGCACTGGCTATTGATATTATGGATGATGACTTTGAGGCTTTTCTTGGATCGCCTACTCGAGTTTCAAGAAAACCAGCTAATGATGCTATTGCAAACGCAGATACGGTTTTAATGCTGGGCACGAACCAACCTTTTATCGATGTTACGAATATGTTTGAACATGTGAAACACGTGATTCAAGTAGATATCGATCCTGCAAAACTAGGCAAACGACAACGGACAGAACTCAGCATTTTAGCAGATGCTAAAAAAGTTGTGAAAGCCCTCTCTCAGCAAATGAAGGAAAAAGAAGAGACACCTTGGTGGCGTGCTAATGTAAAAAATATCGCCAACTGGAAAAATTATACGCAGACCCTTGAAGAAGATAAAGAAAATCCGTTGAATCTTTATCAGGTCTATCATGCTATTAATAAAGTCGCGAAAAAGGATGCACTTTTTTCCACTGATGTTGGAGATGTTACGATGACATCTGTTCGTCATTTGCATATGGGTAAAGGTCAACTTTGGCGCACTTCTGGTTTATTTGCGACAATGGGTGTTGGGCTTCCCGGTGCGATTGCGGCCAAGTTAGATTTCCCTAATCGTCAAGTGTGGTCACTTTCAGGTGATGGTGCTTTTTCAATGGTTATGCAAGATTTAGCAACTCAAGCTCAAGAAAAGTTACCAATTATTAATGTCGTTTTCTCTAATCAACAGTTTGGTTTTATCAAAGATGAGCAAGAAACGACTAATAAAGGTTATCTTGGGGTGGAATTTACTGGGATTGATTTTGCAAAAGTTGCTGAGGCAATGGGCGTTCATGGCTTTACAGTTAACAAAGTCGAAGAGTTGGACTATGTTTTTGCCCAAGCAATGAAGTTGGTTGAATCAGGCTTACCTGTACTTATTGATGCTAAAATTACGGGTGAAAGTCCTATTCCAGTGGAACGTCTGCAGCTTGATCCTAAACAATATCCACAAGAAACTATTGATGCTTTCAAAGAACGTTTCCATGCTGAAAAATTACAACCTTTTGCTGTTTATATGGAGGAAGAAGGTTTAGTTGAGGCAGGAAAGGCGACAGACTTGGGAGGCTTCTAATCACATTAAGGGGGGAAAATGGACAATTCAAAAATTAATAATCAAGCAACAACTGATGAAAACTTGGATCAAGCAGGTTACCGACGTTATCGTGGTAAGGAAATGGATATCTATTATAATGCTCAAATTTGTGAGCATGCAGGAGAATGTGTACGTGGTAATGCAGCTGTATGGGAAGTGGGGCGCAGACCATGGATTATCCCAGATAATGGAGAAAAATTTGATAATCAAGAGATTATCAATCGTTGTCCATCTGGTGCACTAAAATTTATCAAGTAAGAAGAAAAGAGGAAGACTATGAAAACTGTTGAAGAAGACAACAACATTATCTTGTACAATGACAATAATGAACGCATCGGCGAGATGACATTTATGAGAATGGGCAATAATATTGTTATCACTCATACAGGTGTTGCTATTGAATATCGAGGCCAGGGTCTTGCTCAACTACTTTTAAAAGCAGGGATTGAGAAAGCACGTAAAGAAAATCTCAAACTTCAAGCGACTTGCCCGTATGCGGCAAAGTATTTTAGAACCCACAAAGAAGAATTACAAGACGTTTTAAAATAGGAAAAACAAGTCAAAACATTCGCGTTTTGGCTTTTTTCCTATTATGATGGATTTAAGAGAAAGTTGGAGGAGCAGATATGGAAAAATATGACTATATTATTATCGGTGCAGGACCTGGAGGGAATGCACTAGCTTATGCACTCAAAGAGCAGGGAGCATCTGTCCTAATTGCGGAAAAGGATAAATGGGGCGGAACGTGCCCGAACTATGGTTGTGATCCCACAAAGATTATGATGGCACTTGTCGAAGCAAAGTATAAAGCAGAAAATCTCGTATCTGCTGGTTTACACGGTAACCTTAGAATTGATTGGCAAGAAATGCTAGCTCGAAAAAGAGCATACAGTGATGCCATTCCTTCAAGCACTGAACAAGGATTGAAAAGCGCAGGCATTAAGACTGTTTATGGCTCGGCAAGTTTTCAGACCGATGGACATCTAGATGTCGGGGATAAGGCATACTTTGCGGATAACTATATCCTAGCAACTGGTGCACGACCAAGGGTTTTGGATATTCCGGGTAATGAGTTTTTACTGACTTCCAATGACTTCTTAGAGCTAGAGGAACTTCCCAAACGTCTTGTTTTCTTAGGTTCGGGTTATGTCTCACTTGAATTAGCGCAAATCGCTAATGCAGCGGGAGCTGAGGTTTCTGTTCTCACACACGGTGCACTAAAAATTCGAGGTTTCGCGGATGAATTTGCAGCCTCGTATATTAAGCAATTACAAAACGAAGGCATTTCCTTTATTGATAATTTTTCGCCTGAAAGGCTTGAACAAACTGACTCAGGAATCAAAATCACTAGTGAAGACAATCGCAAAGTCACTGCTGATGGTGTTATCTCAGCAGTCGGGCGTATTCCAAATATTGAAGACCTAAATCTCGACGCTGTCGGTGTAAAAACAACGGCTAAAGGTATTGAAGTTAATGAATTTTTACAAACTAATAATCCAAATATATATGCTATCGGAGATGCTTTAGATAAAAAACAACCCAAACTAACCCCTGTTTCAGGTTTTGAAGCCAGATACCTTGCACGTTATTTTGCACAGGACGGTGAAATTGAAGGTATCAAATATCCGGCCATTCCTACTGTTATTTTTGGATCTAGCAAACTCGCCCAAATTGGTCAAACCAAAATTCTTGATAAAGAAAATGAGCGAAACATAGATATGACGGATTGGTATACCTATAAACGCATAGCTGATCCTCTTTCAAAAATTAATGTTATTGTAAATGATAAAAATGAAATTCTTGGAGCGACACTTCTCTCGACAGTGGCAGAAGAACTTGTAAATATCTTGAATTTCTGTATTAATCAAGCTATTAATTTGGACAAATTTCAAAATATGATCATGGCCTATCCCACAATTGCTAGTGATTTATTCTATCTTTATGACTAAAAAGCAGAAAGAGCCAAGTTTGAGGCTCTTTTTTTACGTTTTTTAATTAATCTAATAATTTTTAGTTTATGCTTGACATATTTACAGCAAGCTATTACAATAGTTAAGTAATATGTGAGAACGTTTCCACATTATGTCACAAGGAGGTCTATTGGCTACAATCAAACAGGTTGCCTCGAAAGCTGGCGTTTCCGTGTCTACAGTTTCAAGATATATCACACATAACGGATATGTTAGCGCAGAAGCAGAGGTAAAGATTAAAAATGCGATTCAAGACTTGAATTACTCACCAAATATCTCGGCTCAGTCTCTAAAAAGTAAAAAAAGTAACTTGGTCGGTCTTTTATTGCCTGATATCTCTAATCCCTTCTTTCCAATGTTGGCGAAAGGAGTGGAAGAATTTCTTAGAGAAAAAGGCTACCAACTAATTTTAGGGAATGTTAGTGAAGATCGTGAAATCATCAAGTCCTATCTTCAGTTTTTAGTTCAAAGCAATGCTGCTGGTGTCATCACAACGGTTGACTTTAAGGAAGAATTTCCTGAGTTTGATTTACCTGCAGTAACTGTGGATCGTGTAGGTAAGAAAAGTGAATTTGGTGTCTTCTCTGACAACAGCCACGGCGGATTTCTGGCTGCCAAGGCTGTAGTAGAAGCAGGAGCACAGCAGATTGCAGTTGTTCGAGGACCATTGACAACGGATAATACGAATGAACGCTTTAGTTCTAGTATTACCTACTTAAATCAAGCAGCGGTGGACTATCAAGTTTTTCAAAGTATGAGCTATGATTTTTTGGAAATCCAAGCGGAAGCAGAAAAACTTCTCAAAGAACAAAACACTCTTGATACGATTATTCTGCCTTCTGATGTTCATGCGGTTGCATATATGCAGGAGATTCATCGCATAAATAAACGTATTCCTGAAGATATCCAACTGATTGGTTATGATGATATTTTGATGAGCAAATACGTTTATCCCGCTCTTTCAACAATTCATCAACCCGCTTATGAAATGGGGCATGAAGCGGCCCAATTAATTTATAAAATGGCAAACCATCAGCCAATTGACCAAAAACAGATTAAACTTAAAGTTTCTTATGTTGAACGTGACAGTACAAGAAAAATAAAGGAGAACTAAAATGAATAAGATCACAATTATTGGCAGTATCAACCTAGATACAACTTTGAGAGTAAGCAATATGCCGAAACCAGGTGAGACTTTACATGCAAAAGAACATTTTACTGCCGGTGGCGGTAAAGGTGCCAACCAAGCGGTAGCAGCAAAGCGTTCTGGCGCTGATACTTTCTTTATCGGTGCCATTGGTAAAGACGGTGCTGGACAAATGATGCGTGAGCTTTTAGAGTATGAAGATATAGATACTTCAGCTGTCCAACTCTTAGAAAGCCAATCTACAGGTCAAGCCTTTATTACCGTGGATGATTCTGGTGAAAACAGCATTATGATTTTCTCAGGGGCGAATAATGCATTTACATCGGATCACGTTGAAAACTCAAAGCATATTATTGCCAACAGCGATTTTTTGATTGCCCAATTTGAAAGTGCCCTTGACAGTACAGTTACTGCCTTTAAGCTTGCTAAAGAAAATGATGTTAGAACTATTCTTAATCCAGCACCTGCGAGAACGGATATTCCACAAGAGCTCTTAGCTACAACCGATATCATTATTCCCAATGAAACTGAAGCTGAACTCATAACTGGAATAAAAGTAGAAGATGAGCATAGTCTAAAAGCTGCTGCTGATTACTTCCACAATCTTGGTATTGAAGCAGTGATTATCACCTTAGGAAGTAAGGGAGCTTATTATGATATCAAAGATGGCAAGTCTGGTATTATTCCTGCTTTCAAGGTAGCGGCTGTCGATACAACAGCTGCTGGTGATACTTTCATCGGTGCTTTAAGCACTGTTTTAAAAGCTGATTTCAGTAATATTGAGGATGCTATTCTTTATGGCAGTAAAGCTTCATCACTGACTGTACAAAGATACGGCGCACAACCCTCTATCCCTTACAAAAATGAACTGGATTAGGAGTATTTCAAATGAAAAAAACAAAAGTTATAAATTCTGATATTTCACGTGTCATTGCTCAAATGGGTCACTTTGACAAGCTTAGCATTGGTGATGCTGGGATGCCAGTTCCAAGAGGAACAGAAAAAATTGACTTGGCTGTAGATAATGGTATTCCAAGCTTCATGGACGTCTTAAATAACGTTTTAGAAGAACTTGAAGTTCAAAAAATCTATCTTGCTGAAGAGATAAAAGAAAATAACCCAAAAATTTTAACTCAAATTACTGATCGCTTACCTAATACACCTGTCGAATTTATTCCACATAGCGATATGAAGGCAGAGTTAAATAACTGTCATGCCTTTATCCGTACAGGAGAAATGACACCTTACGCAAACATCTTACTAGAAAGCAATGTCGTATTTTAAAGACAAATAGGAGAAAAACAAAAACATGAATACAACAGCACTATTAATTGGCCTTGGCCCGCTTCTTGGTTGGGGGCTTTACCCAACAATCGTTTCAAAAATTGGTGGGAAACCCGTCAACCAAATCCTTGGTTCAACTTTAGGTACTCTAATTTTTGCCCTAGTTTTTTCCATGTCACAAGGCATTCATTTAGCTTCAGGGATGGATTTATTTCTCGGTATTTTATCTGGAATCGGTTGGGCTGCAGGGCAAATCGTAACTTTTTACTGTTTTAGTTTGATTGGTTCTTCTAAAGTAATGCCAATTACGACAGCTTTCCAACTCTTAGCTGCATCACTTTGGGGTGTTGTTGCTTTGGGAAACTGGCCTGGTGTTAGTGCTAAAATTTTGGGAGCTTTCTCTCTTATACTTATTATTTTTGGTGCGAGCTTGACTGTTTGGTCTGAAGAAAAAACGCCTGCAAGTACGGGGCTTTTGAGAAAAGTAGTTATTTTCTTAGCGCTTGGTGCGATTGGATATTGGGCCTACTCTGCTGCACCTCAAGCTAGTAACTTGTCAGGTCAAGAAGCCTTTCTCCCACAAGCCATTGGTATGCTCTTGACTGCTCTTATTTACAGTATTGTCATCTCTTTCAAAGAAAAGTCAAAAATGGCAATCTTTGAAAGTGTATCATACAAACATATCATCTCCGGTTTCTTCTTTGCATTTGCGGCCTTAACTTATCTCATCTCTGCTCAACCTGATATGAATGGTTTGGCGACTGGATTTATTCTTTCTCAAACATCTGTTGTTTTAGCAACTTTGACAGGAATCTGGTTCTTAAATCAAAGAAAAACAAAAAAAGAAATGCTCCTAACAATTATTGGTCTGGTCTTAATCATTATTGCAGCCTCAATAACTGTTACTATCTAAAGAGAAATACAGCTTTAAAGGCTGTATTTTTTTATATTAAGATATGCTATACTTGAAGTAAAAGTAAGGAGCAATTATGCACGTAAATAAGGAAATTGTAAGACATGGGGAGGCACTTGCTCACGTCTGAACCATGTTGTCTCCCAATAAGTTACTAAAACTTTTTGGAGGAACAAAACTTGAACACAAACTATAGATTAAATACATTAGGCTTCACAGAAAAATTTAAAAAAGAAGCTATGAATTATCCAGATTTTTATCCCGGACGAGTGATTGAGCAGAATCGCAATCAATACATCGTCGCAACTCAATCAGGTGAAGTCAAAGCAGAAGTATCGGGGAAATATCGTTTTGAAGCATTAGAATCACTTGACTTTCCAGTAGTCGGCGATTTCGTTCTCTTAGATCGAGAAACAGATTCTACTGGACGGGCACAAATTCAGCGCTGTTTGCCACGCCACTCAGCTCTTATTCGTAAAGCAGCTGGAGAGACGCATGAACGCCAACTTATGGCGACTAATATAGATAAAGTCTTGATTTGTATGTCGCTTAATGAAGACTTTAATCTACGACGAGCAGAGCGTTATCTTACCCTAGTATGGGAATCAGGTGCTCTTCCTGTATTTGTATTAACTAAAACAGATGTAGCACAGAATATGGAACAAAAACAAGCAGCTCTCCAAGTGATTAGTTTAGGTGTTGATATTATTCTGACATCCTCACAAACTGAAAATGGATATTTTCCTTTACAATCCTACATCACGGCCGGAGAAACCTATGTTTTGATTGGTTCATCTGGTGTGGGTAAATCAACATTGGTTAACGCATTATTGGGACAAAAAGCGTTAAAAACAAATAATCTACGCAGTGATGGAAAAGGAAAGCACACCACAACACAACGTAGGCTATTTAAATTACCTTCAGGAGCTATGATTATTGATACGCCGGGGATACGTGAAGTTGGCTTAGATCGGGCAAATTTTAGTGAAAGCTTCTCAGATATTGAAGCTTTAGAATCGCAATGCAAGTTTTCTGATTGTAAGCATGGCAATGAACCCGCATGTGCTATTCAAGGCGCTCTTGCACAAGGTGAACTTTCATTTGAACGTTTTTCAAACTACCAAAAGCTACTAAAAGAAATAGCTTATGCAGGTCTAAATAACAGAGAAATTGAAAGAAAAAAACTCGACACAATGTTTAAAGAAGTTGGCGGCATGAAAAATGTTCGTAAAGCACTAAAACAAAAAAATAAACGTTACTACTAGAAGACAAAGCACTGATCTTTACTCATCAGTGCTTTTTATGATAGAACCAATAAAAATTTGAGCGCTTGCTTTATCTTTATGACACAGTATGTTATACTAAAATTAATTTCTATATGAAATATAATCCTATAGAAAAAATAAATATCATAACACAATGGGTACCGATAAAATGATCATTTTATCAGTTGAGAAAAACCATCAAACCTGCTCGGGTTAAGACCTGCGAAGGGATGTGTCATTACTACTTTTAGTTTATCTAACTTGATGTGGTATGTTTTTTGCTTTCCCCTCCTTGTGTTTACAAAGGAGTTTTTTTATGTCAACTTTAACAGAAATTCGTCATCAAAAGCCTTTAATCTTAAGTCTTACGAATAGTGTTACCATCCAAAGAGTTGCTGATCTTGTAAGTTTTCTAGGTGCTTCACCTTTAATGTCGTCCGAAAAGGATGAAATTAAAGATCTCCTTACACTTGCAAGTGTACTTGTTTTAAATACAGGTACTTTGAGCCAAGAAGATGTACCACTTTTCATTGTAGCGGGACGTTTAGCAAACGAAAAAGGAATCCCGGTTGTTTTAGATCCAGTAGCCGTACACGTTCCTTATAGGGCCAAAATCATGAAACAACTCTTATCTGAAATTCACTTCGATATTATCCGAGGGAATGCTTCGGAAATTGCTTGGTTTGCTGAAGAGGAAGAAAAGAGTAAAGGTATCGACTCACTTGCTACGACTATCAGCAGTAATAATGCAAAAAGTGCAGCAAAAAAAACAAATGCTGTTATTGTTCAGACGGGACAAACAGATGTCATCACAGATGGAAATCATCTGCATTATGTGAAGACAAGCAGCAAACTTTTTGAAATAAATGTTGGATGTGGTGATATGTTAACTGCGGCGATCGCTACTTTTTCAGCCACAAATTCTCACCTACTTGAAGCTTCATATGAAGCTACTAAATTTTTTAGTGAATCTGGAATCCAGGCAGAACGACAAGTCAAAGGGCTTCCTGGAGATTTTATCACTGCCTTATTAAATAATATCTATTGCAGTTCAAAGAAAGCGGGGCTAAGAAAATGATTGAGGTACCACAAGTTGTCACAATTGCAGGTATTGATTCAAGTGGAGGAGCAGGAATTAATGCGGATCTTAAAACTTTTCACAGTCAAAAAGTTTATTCGGCTACGATTGTTGTAGGTCTGACTGCTCAAAATACACTTGGGGTGCAAGAGATTTCAAGTGTAGCGCCTCATTTTATATTATCGCAATTTGACTCAGTGTTTTCTGACTTAGATATTTCTGCTGCAAAAACAGGGGCACTTTTCGATGTAGCTCAAGTTAAAGCTGTTATCACAGGAATTAAACGCTATCAACCCCAACATTTGGTAGTTGATCCGGTGATGGTTGCGAAAGGAGGTACCGTTCTTCTTTCAGATGAAGCTATCAGGTGCATAAAAAAAGACCTTTTTCCCTTAGCAGAACTCATTACGCCGAATCTGCAAGAAGCAGAAGTACTTCTGGATTACCCGATTTCTAATGAGGAAGAGATACGACAAGCGCTTTATGATCTGCAAAGTTTGGGGGCGAAAAATGTTCTGATTAAAGGAGGGCATTCAGCGCGAGAAACTGTGACAGATTTATTATTGACAGAATCTGGTGAAATTATGTGTTATTCTGCTTCAAGAATTCATACAAATCGAACACATGGTACAGGGGATACACTTTCCTCATATATTACAGCTCATCTTGCACGGGGAGAAGAACTGCTTGATATTTTACCTCATGCAAAATCCTTTATCACAAACGCAATAAAAGAAAGTATTAATGTTGGTCACGGACACGGTCCTCTTAATCATTGGGTAAGATGTGATGAATAAAGAATATTTAAAGTGTTATTTTATTGCAGGTCCACAAAATTTTGCTGAATTATCCATAGAAAAAGCAGTCAAAAAAATTATTGTGATTCTACAGTCAGGAGTATCTTCCTATCAATTTCGCGATAAAGGAACAATTTATAGGAATCAAAATCAAAGAATGACCACTGTATTGAAGCTCCAAGAAGCAGCAAAGGACTTACATATCCCTTTTATTGTCAATGATGATTTAGAACTGGCTTGCATGATCCAAGCAGATGGGGTTCATCTTGGACAACAAGATAGAGCAATTGCAGAAGCCAGAGAAAAGCTAGGCCCGAAAAAATATATTGGGCTATCGGTTAGAAATAAACAAGAACTCTTAGCAGCACAAAAAAGTGACGCAGATTATCTTGGCATTGGCCCCATTTATCCTACAAGCAGTAAATCAGATGCTGCCGAGCCATTTGGAGAAAAACAACTGAGAGAGTTGCTTCTTGTAAATCAAAAATCAATCGTTGGAATTGGTGGCATTACTCTTGATTCGCTAAATAAACTGAGCCAAATGCCTTTGGATGGAGTAGCAGTTATTTCACTTTTAACAAGAGCAACAAATCCACAAAATATCGTAAGAAAAATACACGCACTATTTTAGACAAAAAATAGTATTTATCATTAAAAAGTCTCCTTTTATTACTTATAATAAACACAAAAACATGAATGTTCAAATTGCTCTTAAAAATGTATTTATGTTTTAGTATACTATAAATAAATAAGACTATTTGGACTAATGTCAAATTTGTAGACAGAAAAAAGTGTTAATTGATTGAATTAAAGTAATTTTCTTCTTTCTGATTAGGAGTGAGTCCAAGATTAGCCGAATGTGGGTTGTAATTGTTATAAAAATTCTCAATATATTCAAAGCAATCTAATTGAACCTGTTTCATATTTTGATAATTTTTTCGGTTGATTTGTCTATGCTTCAAATACTTGAAAAATGCTTCAGTAACGGCATTATCATAAGGATATCCAGGCTTAGAAAAAGAATGCATGATATTATTGTCATCAATTATTTTTCTAAATTCAATGGCCTTAAATTGTGAACCTTGGTCAGAATGGAAGAGAAGTGTTCCTTCAATCTTTCTTTTATTAAGTGCTAATTCTAGAGTGTCACATGCTAACTTTGCATCGATACGATGACTGAGTTTCCAAGCAATACATTTTCTAGAGTAGAGATCAAGTATAGCGCAGAGATAGACATGTTTCTTATATCCGATAGAAATATAGGTGAAGTCTGTTGTCCATACTTGATTTGGTTGGTCAGGATTAAATTCTTGCTTGAGTAAGTTCTGAGGGTACGTTTTTTGAACTTCTTTAAGTGAGCGTTTTGGCTTAACGGTTGCCATTTTAGGGAGCGCCATATTCTTCATGAGACGGTAAATTCTTCCTTCAGAGATTTTTGTATCATAGTCTCTTTGAAGAATGACCTTGATAGACTTCACACCAAGTCTTTTGTTTGCTTTGGTATAAATTTGAAGTATTTGTTTTCTATAAATTTGATTATCCAGTTCTCTTTTTGAGGGCTTATGTTTTAAAAATTTATAGTAAGTAGAACGATTGACATGTAAAACACGACACAAGGTTGTTGTGGCGTGTTCAAAGCGTAACCGATAGACAGCGAGGAGTCTTACTTTAAGTTTTGCATGAATATGGCACTTGCTTTTTTTAAGATGAGGTTCTCCTCTTCAAGCTGTGCATTACGTTTTTGTAGGTCTTGTATTTGTTTGGCAGTAAGTACAGAATTATCTTCGAGTTTAACTTGAGAATACTGTTTGATCCATTTAGAAAGTGCTGTTTGAGATACACCATAGTCTTTACAGAGTTCAGACTGAGTTTTTCCAGTTTGATAAAGATTGACAAGGGATTGTTTGAATTCTTCATCGTAGCGTTTAGATTTTGACATAGGATGTCCTTTCGTTTTCATGTCTTTTAAAACAGATTATAACACATAAAGTTCTGTCTACTTTTATAGTATACATCCAATTGGAGAAAATATGAAAAGATTTATTGGGTTAACTGTTGTATCAATTATTTTTTGTGGAGGATATTTTGCTTTAAAACATATTTTAAACACGACTGACTATTACGCGAAAGTTACTTTGGAAAACAAGACGAGTTCTGTGACCAGAAGCACTTCTGATTCAGAAAGTGAATACGTCTATTTCTTCAAATCCTCTAATAGTAAAGGGGAAATCAAAGATCTACGTTTACGTGCAGATTCATTACGTGAAGGTGTATACATCATGGCTCACATAAATTACGATAAGATTGTACGTTGGAATATTGTAGAAGAAAGAAGTGTTCCACCAAAAGCGCTAGAGAAGATAAAGTTATAGAACAAAAATAATGCCTACTGCATTATTTTTTTATTTTCTTTAATATTAATAAATGTTTAAGCAATTAATTCACTTTTGTTCTGACAATTCTGTACAATTAAAATATAAAGCGCTATCACACCGAAAGATTGGAGAAGGATATGAAAATTAATACAAGGAAAAGAAAGTTCACCTTAGCTTCTGTGGTGTTACTTGCTGCAGTTTCAAACATGATTGTTTCTCAATCAGCTGTGGAGGCCGTAACGACCACCATTAAAAATCAGGTCTCTAATGGTGAGGTTGTTATTTATGCACAACAGGCTGGACCTTCAAGTGCTGCCGCTACGGGAAATGCTATCGGGAATAATGACGGTACACAACAAGCTGCAGGTGAATCTTCAACATCTACGGCGACAAATAACTTAACAATGTCGAACGTTCAGTTTTCTGCAACTAAAATTACACCGACTGGTGCTGCTTCTGCAATGGTTAACAGTACAGGTGATGTTGTATCTTCAGCCTTTACAGCCGATGTTTCAACAAGAAAAATTCAGAAAACCGATACAAATGGTATGACGGACTTTACGGGACTTACTGATGGTTATTGGCTTTTTCATCAAATGACTTTAGTTGGTGGTGTCCAGACCGTTAAGGATTTTATTGTGACGGTTAATACTTCCGATACAACCAATAAAGGTCCACTGAATGTCTATCCGAAGCAGGATATGACGAAATATAAAAACTTATTTGATATTGCTGCTACAAACGCTGATGATAACTACAACGGAAAAACGCCTAATGAACTTGTATCACCCAATGCAGATACGACAACTTTAATTGATACAAATTAGAGTGACGCTGCGAATACAACGACAGCAGCAGCTGGAAACAAGGTCGGTTGGAACGTCAATACAAGCTTTGATAAATCACAATGGGTCAATACTTCTGATACAGTGACTTCGCCTGATATCGCAGATAATGTTAAAGCAAAATTTACGATTGAAGATACGATTCCAGCAGGATTCACAATCGGTATTCCAACGCTTAAGGCGGGTACAACAGCTTTAACACCTGAAGTAGATTATACAATGACCATTACGAATCAAGTGGTTTCAGTTTCTTTAACAAATGATGGCATGAAAAAAGTAGCTGGTCTACTAGATGCAGCAACAGGTAGAATAAATATGAACCTCTACATTCCTACGACAGTATCAGGTAGTGTTACAGCGGGGTCATATAAAGATAATGCCAAAACAACAATCATCAATGCTTACGGTGTCGATCTCAGTTCAACACCTAAAAATTCTACTGTAAATATTGGTGGTGTCCAACTGACGAAAACGGATGGGACTTCAGCAATTACTTCATCTCCAGCTACATTTGTGCTGGTAAGAGCAAAAGATGCAGCCGCGGCTGAGGCCTTGGTTAAAAAACATGCCTAAAGCTTTAATGGCTCTTCTTCAGATCTTTCCAGTTTACCGACAGCCTACTCATCAACAGACAAAGCATCTTTCGTGACACAAGCTGACGGAACAATTGCTGTCAAAACAACAGGAGCTTCAGGAGTCGCTACTTTTTCTGGTCTTAACCTTGTTGACACCAACACAGACACAGAAAACACAAGCAACTATTTTGCGGTCGAAGTGATTGCTCCTGATGGTTTCCAATTACCAACAGCAACGACAGCTGCCAATGTAACAAAGGTCAATGCTTCAACAACACCTGCTGCGCATAATAATGATATTGTGAATAATAAACCATTCCCACTTCCATTTACAGGTGGAGCAGGAATTGTCGCCGTGGTATTAGTAGCAGGAGCAGCGGGTTTTGCAGCAATGGTTATTCGTAAAAAGAAACAAGAAGTAGAGGTAGATTCAAAATAGTAAAATATGGATACCATGCAGGAGGAGCACATGCGTGATAAAAGTCCAGATAGAAAAAGCGAACGCCGATTTTCACTGCGCAATATTATTTCCACTGTTCTGTTGATTCTTGCTTTGGGTCTTTTATTTTATCCTATCTTTGTGAACTATATGGTCGCGCAACAAAATAAAACGACAATCCAAAAATATACCAATAGCGTTGAAACAATAGATCCAGCCCAAGCAAAACATCTCAAAGATGAAGCAACTATTTATAATCAGTATATTTACGCCAAAAGTCAATACCAAAGCTGGAATAAAGCAGTACCAGATTATAAGCAGCAGTTGGTGACTAACAATGATAAAGTTATTGCTTATCTCTCCATTCCACAAATTAAGGTTACGAACATCCCTGTTTATAGTGGCGATAGTGAAGAAACATTAGCAGCAGGTGTAGGTCATATCCCACAGACAAGTTTACCCATTGGTGGGGAAAATACACATGCTGTATTATCAGCACATTCTGGGCATATTAATAATACCTTATTTTCTGATTTGGAAGACTTGAAAATGAAGGATGTTTTCTACATTCATGTCTTAGATCAAACATTAAAATACGAGATTTTTGAGCGAAAAATTGTAAATCCTGAAGATACGGATGCTATTAATGTCATTCCGGGAAAGGATTTGGTCACACTGGTTACATGCTGGCCAACAGGTATTAACAATAAACGCCTACTTGTTACAGGAAGAAGAGTTACTACAAATACATTGAATCCACAAGAGCACATTCAACGTAATAAATATGGCTACAATTTCTGGGTGATGCTTCTTGCAAGTCTGTTAGCGCTGTGTGCATTGGGGCTTGTTTTACGCAATGTCTTGAGTGCTAAAAACTATAATATGCGAATCGATAGAGCACAGTTCGATGCGATTCAAAAAGGCAAACAAGAAATTATTATTGCGCCACTTCCTCCGGGAAGTAGAAAGTACCGCTTAAAAGATAAAATTACACTCATTGCGGCAGAGGCTCTTGAGTCTGATAAACGTCAATATTTTGCAAAAGTAGATGACCAACAGTGGGAGAGTGTTAATAAGAGTAAGAAAGCTGAAAAACAAAAGATAAAAATTACTCAAATTATAAATGCAGATGAATTTAATAAAACAGATGAACACTTAGAAAACACAACATATCTTGAGTTTAAAAAGACAGCGGAGCACCTGTTACAAGAGCGGTTAAATACAAAACAGCTTCCTGAAAACTGTATTTTAATTAAGGTGATGGTAAAAGAATAAATTCTAGAGAGGATCCACATGAAAAAAAGACGACTATTGGCTCTTATATTCTTTTTTTCAATTATTTTATTGAGATGGAATAATGCGCCAATTCAAGCAGCGGAAAGACATTCTCAAAATATAATCATTGTAAAATATGGACTCACAGCGGCGTCTCATGGATTTTCTACTGATCAAAGCTTTAATACCGGCTTAAAAATTAACAATATCATTATTGATAATGAAGGTAAGGAACTTCAACCCATAGCTGATATAAGCTATACAGTACAGCAAATTACGGAGAAGGATGATTTAGCAGTAATGGACCCCTCAAGCTACACAAAAGTGGGCAATCCGATAAAACTCGTGACAAATAACGAAGGTATCGCAAATACACGTTTAGGTGACGGCAAATACATCCTAACTGAGCAATCCAATAGTGCTGCAGGGCTTATTAATCCGCAAGCACCTGTTTTGCTTGATTTCCCAACAGCAGATAGCCTAGAAGAGATTTATATATATCCCAAATCTAGTCTTATTAAGACTGAAAAGCAACCTACACAAAATTTTCCCAAGCCAAAACAAATTCAGTACAGACATGATTTACCACATACGGGTGAAAAAATCTCATGGTTTATCGCACTTGGTGGGGCATTTCTTTTGATTATTGTTGCTTTTGTTCTTAATCGTAAAGAAAAAAGTACACAAACGAAGTGAATTTAGGGGAAGGAGGTGAATTTATTTGAAGAAAATGAGCAAAAGTGATTGTGGTGACTTAAGTTTGGGCTACAAATATTATAAGGAAATAAGAAGAAAGGATAATAGAAGGAAAAGCAAAGCATTACACAAATATTTTAAACTGGTTTTATATGCTCTCACCTTCTTTATACTTAGTCCATTGTCACCTGTTGTGAATTGGATGCCTTCTTTGGGGACTCTTTCTGCTGAGGCTTCCATTTCTCAACAAACGGATGGTACTGGTATAACTTGGAATCTTATCACAGCAGGTAATGATATCAATACGTTAGCTACCACAGCACTTCCCGGTTCTACACTTTATATAAAAGCAGCAAACGATTTGACCTTAGGCGTTACTGCAGTATTGCCTTTAAACTTAACTTTAGTTTTTGATATGGGCGGCCATGCTCTATACAATACAGGAGCTGCCGTTATTACACCTTCTGTAGGGAACACCATAACTTTTCAAAATGAACGTATCGTATCAACAGGGACGACTAATAGCACTACTGTACCAAGTCCCTTAGGAGTAGGTACGGTAACAGGAGTATACAACTACTATTATGGTCTCTTTAGTGCAACAAATATCTCGGGAGTAAGTATAACTTACAAAAATGTTGTCCAAGATTTAGGGACTATAACAACTTGGGGAGCTGGTGGACAACCTTTTTATAATATTGGAAGTTCTGTTAATTTCTCTGGAACCAATTACTTTAACTATAATTCGGGGCAGGAATTCATGGAAGGTACAGGGATTAATGTCCTTGATGGAACTACAACAATTAAACACAGCTCCGGTGGAAATGCCCCATTGTGGGCTCAATCCGCGGATTCAATAAATGTTGCGGCAGGAGCGACTTTAGATTTTACGGGAAGTTCAACTGGACGTGGTTTTATTTATCTTGATAATACACCCACTTTTACGATAAATAATAATGGCACTCTAAAGCTCAACATGGCTGGCCCAAGTAGTAATAATTTTTATAGCAATACCGGCATGTCATCGATTACAATGAATTATGGTGTTAATTCTAGTACAACGATAACTGCACCCGGATTCTTTGATTATAATGCTACTGGTGGCGCTTTTAAAACAACGATTGGGCAGGGGGCGAGTTTTGACTATAGTACAGGGAATACTTCAAATGCTTTCTTAGGAACATTGGCTGCTACTGACAGTTTTACGCTAAATTCTGCGAAACATGTTCGGCTTAATACAAGTAAAACATCTGGAAGTAGCATCCTAGGAACGGACGCAAGTGCAATGCCATTTGTGCTAAATGCAAGTTCACCTTCAGCTTACGCCATTAACGGTTACAATAGTACCGGAGCTGCTAGTCTGCTGGCAAGTCCTACAAGTGGTGCATTTGGAGTAACTGGAACCTTTCATAGTAATTTAGCAGACTTAAACAAGCTTACTGGTCAAAAAATTCCTACAGCAACAGAAATTACCAGCTATCAAAATTCCGCACAGCTTGAATTTAACCTAGTATCTCCTGCGCAAGCCAATTTTAGTTATGTATGGGCGGCGAATGTTCCTGGACAAAACGGGATAGCTGGTACTTTACTTGGGCAACTTCCGGCTCGTGTATCAGAGCAAGGAACCGTTGGAGGAGCTCTAACAGCGCCAACATTATCTGCAGCACCCAAAGGCTATTATATCTCAGGTTATAAGGCACCCAACGGCACAATCTACAGCACACTGGCTGCAGCTTTAGCAGCGGTTAATAATGTATTTGGTACGACTTCGAACACAACGACACCTGATGTTTACATGCCTTCCACAAATGATTTTCAAGTCATTTTGAGTGCAGAGGAGCAAACATTTTATATTAATTATGGCTATGCGTTTACAAATTTTGGAAATGTACCACCTTTCCCACCCAATGCTTATAGCCAAAAAGGCTTGACTGGCGCACCACTCGCAATAAGTGGATTAGGAGCTGCCCCGACAGGATATCATTATTCTGCTGTGATGAATAACAAGGGGGCATCTTGGATTGATCAGACAAATCCGGAAACGGGAGCAGCTAATACACCTATACCTTATTATGTATCGATTAGTTTGGCGCTCACAGCAGCGATAACTCAGCAAAATGGGGGAATGTATTTTGGAACCTCATCTTTAAGTGCAGCTCCCATAATTAATAATCAAGGGGCATTTGATAATAACGTAATGGCTATGCTTACAGCAAATGCGGAAATTGCAAACTATACTTATGGTTGGGCCAATATTACACCAGGTTATAATGGAAATGCCGGACAGATTTATGGGAATCTTCCAAGTCAAGCAACTTCTAATGGTGGCTTCGGTGACACCATTGCGCGAGACACATCGGGCATAAATTCTCCGGGAAACAATTACCAGACCTTTGTAGCTCCTCCAAATGATAAGGCTCTTAGTGGCTATTCTGTGGCTGTGCGTGCACCAAATGGAATAACATACACATCGGATTCCAATGCTGTTGCGAGCTCTACAGTAATTAAAACAACTACGCCATTAACAACTGCGACTCAAGCCAATACTTTTAAAGAAGGAGCAGCAGCAAATAATTTCGTGATTACTTATACACCTATTGCAAATAAGATAAGTTGGCACTACACATACGATCCAAGTATATCTAATCCACCGGCTGCCCCTGCTGACATTGTCCAAACAGGTGTGTTAACAGGCGCGCCACTTACAGATCCAAAAGCGACAGCGCCAAATGGATACTTTATTGAAGGGTATCAGTATCCTGGAGATACCAAGATTTATTCCACAATTGCGGAGCTACAGACTGCGCATTTCTCTGGCACTAGTGACATAACGATTAATGTCCTTTTAGCTAAAAATTTTGTCTTACCTTATACAGGAGGCTCAGGACAGTTTGGGATAATCTTAGCATCAGCTACACTTGCCTTTCTTGCTTTAGCTTTTTACATCTTTAAAAGGAAAGATTAAAGTATTTCTTTTAACCACAGGGTCTCGATCGTGTGGTTTTTTCTAATTTTTTGCAATAATTGAGGTATATAAGTGTATTTGTGCTCAGATATTGGTATAATTAAGCATTATGACAAGAAAAAATATACTAAAAGCACAACGAATCGTAGTAAAAATTGGTACAAGCTCGTTGATTTTACCGAATGGGAAGATAAATTTATCAAATATAGATGAACTGGCTTTTGTGTTATCCGATATAAATAATAAGGGGTATGAAGTTATCTTAGTAACTTCAGGAGCTATCGGAGCAGGGTTAAACGTTCTTGGGATGAATGAACGTCCAAAAGATATTGCACAGCAACAAGCCTTAGCAAGTATTGGTCAAGTAGAGTTGATGAGTCTTTACACGCAAATGTTTCGTCGTTATTCTCAAAAAGTGTCACAGCTTTTATTAACACGGGATGTTACCGATTTTCCACTGAGCTCAAATAATGCTGAAAATGCCTTGAATGCGCTGCTCTCTCTGGGAATCATCCCTATTATCAATGAAAATGATGCTATAGCTGTCGATGAAATGGATCACCAAACAAAATTTGGCGACAATGACAAGCTGGGAGCGATTGTTTCAAAGCTTGTGGATGCTGATTTACTCATTATGCTTTCTGATATCGATGGACTTTATAATAAAAACCCCAATATTTATGATGATGCTAAAATATTTAAAGAAATCCATGACATAACGGATGAATTACGACAAATGGCGGGCGGAGCCGGGAGTCGTTTTGGTACAGGCGGGATGACCTCTAAACTTGCCGCTGCAGAAATTTTATTTGAGAACAAGCAGGAGATGGTTCTGACCAATGGTGAACGCATCCGTGAAATAAAGGATATTATTGCTGGACAGGAAATCGGGACTTATTTTCACCCAAAAATTGAGAAAGAAGAAGCAAGATGATTGAAGATTTAGGAGTAAAAGTCAAAGCGGCAAGCAAAGAAGCAGCAAAACTATCTGCTGCAACAAAAAACAACTTTCTGCTTTTCCTAGCAGATACTCTCATTCAAAACACAAGCCGGATTATTTTTGAGAATGAGAGGGACTTACTTAATGCAAAAGAACATGGCATTTCGGATATTATGGTAGATCGTTTACGATTGACGCCAGAAAGAATTTCGGATATGGCACTTGGGTTACGTCAAGTGGCGGAATTACCTGATCCTATCGGCCAAGTTTTACAAGGTTTCACAAATCTTGATGGGCTAAAGATTGTCCAAAAACGTGTGCCACTCGGTACGGTTGGGATGATTTTTGAGAGTCGCCCAAATGTGACGATTGACGCCTTTTCACTTTGTTTTAAAACAGGAAATAGTGTTCTCTTACGCGGTGGTTCAGACGCCATACATTCTAATACAGTCTTAGTTGAAATTATTAAAGAAAGCTTACATAAGCAAGGAATTAACTCAAGTATCGTAGAGCTTCTCACGGATACCAGTCATGCAGAAGCAGAAAAGATGATGCAGGCTGATCAATTTTTAGACGTACTTATTCCTCGAGGTTCTGCTCGATTGATTAACCGTGTAAAAGAAAAAGCAACAGTTCCTGTTATTGAAACGGGAGTTGGAAACTGTACCATTTATGTTGATGAAACTGCTGATTTAGACATGGCTACAAAAATAGTCGTCAATGCTAAAACACAGCGCCCAAGTGTTTGTAATGCTGCTGAAAGTCTCGTAGTACATGAACAAATCGCTGCTGAATTTTTACCTAAATTGCAGGAAGCTTTGAAAAAAGCACATGAGGTTGAGTTTAGAGCAGATGAACGTTCCTTGAAAATTCTCCAAGCTTGTGCGGAAAGCTTAGCAATTGCCGTTCAAGAAGAAGATTTTGGTGCAGAGTACTTAGACTATATTATGTCAGTTAAAACGGTTGACAATTTAGATGAAGCAATTGAACATATTAATCAATATTCGAGTCGCCATTCAGAAAGTATCGTAACTAAAGATTACTTTAATGCTCAAAAATTTCAAGAGGAGATTGATGCAGCAGCAGTCTATGTAAATGCATCGACACGATTTACAGACGGCTTTGTCTTCGGACTTGGTGCTGAAATTGGGATATCTACTCAAAAACTCCATGCACGCGGGCCAATGGGACTAGAAGCTTTGACTTCAAGTAAATATCTAATTGACGGAAATGGTCAAATCCGCTAATATTTTTAAATAAAGAACGGTCTTCTAGGGCCGTTCTTTTATTACAAAAAAGTAAGGAATCAGTTAAGCAAAAAAAGATAAAATAGAAAGAAAAATGAGTATAAGAGTTTGATATTTCTTAGCTCGAGAGATTGAAGCTTGCTTAAATATAAGGAGTACATATGAAAAAAAGAGCGCAGAAGAGAAAGAAAGGAATCGATATGTTAGGTGTGACATTTTTTGTTTTTATTGCTGCGGTAATTGGAGTTTTATGTGTTGCTTTATATTATCAACAGACCAAGGCAAGCCCTGGCGAGCCAAGTACGCGCGTGATTAAAAAAACGGAAGAGCAACTAAAGTCAGAGCTTACCATTTACCCAACATTGTATGTTACTGGCTCAAGTGGCAGTCCTAAAAACAACATCAGTCATTTAGTTCAAGCAGTAACCAATAAAAATAATGCCGCAAAACCAGGCCTCACTGTAATTGCAGAAACAGGAAACAAATATAAATTAAGAATTACTGGAAAAATTGATGCTAGTAATAAATATCCAGCTATTGCTGTTGGGACAGATCATGGAACAAATAATCACGAAATCTATCAGTATGCGATAAAAGCTACAATAGAATATCTAGCGGCACACTATAATGTCCCTTGGTATAATATTTTAGGCTATTCTTCGGGAGCAGGTGGAGCTATGCGGTTTTTGATCAATTACTCGCAAGATAAAAATTTACCTCCCGCTAAAAAGTTTGTTGCCTTAGATGGTGAATTTAATCGCAAAGAAAAATTAAGAACCAACGAGACCATGGAAAGCCTGTATCAAAATGGTCCCGAAAACAAAAGCGCTGATTATAACTATTTTGAGAAAAATTATTCAAAAATGGATAAGGGCATCCATGTCTATCTCATGGCTTTAGATACGCCTGTCGGATCTGACTTTGATGGCGTTCTCCCGTGGTCGGATCTCTTTTCTGTTTATAACCTCTTTGAAAAAAATGGCAATATAACGGAAAAATTCACCTATACAAATAGCCCAGGAGAACGCTATTCTCATGGTTCGATTTGTAAAATGCCTGCAGCACAAGACTATATCGAGAAGGTTTTCTACCATTCAACTTAACTTACCAAAATGTAAGTTTACAGACAATTTAATTATAGTACAATCATATATTATGAATAGAAAATATAAAAAATTATTCATCTTTTTGGGAAAGACACTGTTTTACTTCGTAGTTATTTTAATTCTACTTTATCTTTATTCTTATAGTAAAACAGGAGGCGCACACTTTATCTACAACGAATTTTAGAAAGGAGATGTCATGAACATTTTTCACGAAATTTTATCCGGAGCAACAAAATATCCGGAGCGTTTAGCGATAGTCGAACACGACCAAGATTATACTTATCGTCAATTGCTTGATGCAGCATCACAGGTAGCTCAAAAAATATCTGCAATGCCCATCTCCCAACGTCCAATTATTGTATTTGGTAAAAACGGATTTTTATCATTAGCTACACTACTCGGTGTTTCGCTTACAGGGAGGGCCTATATTCCTGTAGATGACCATACACCTTTTGAGAGAACGCAGCTGATTAAACAAGCCGCAAACCCCTCTTTAGTCATACATACAGTGGAACTTGAAGAGAAGTTTTCCCAACTTTTTACATCAAGAATATCTTATACTGAATACCAAGAAAATATCGATTTCGATTTTTCACAGATTGACAGTCGTCAAGCTGTGAACGGAGAGGATATTAACTACATTATCTATACTTCGGGCACAACGGGACTTCCAAAAGGTGTCGCAGTAACACATAATAACTTACTTAGCTTCACTAAATGGATGAATAAGGATTTTTCTATAATCGAAAATAATCACTTTCTGTCTCAAGCACTATATAGCTTTGATCTATCAATTTTCAGTTTATATCCTAGCTTGACAACAGGTGGGACCTTGATTTCACTTAGTCAAGAGGATACAACGAATTTCAAAAAACTTTTTGAACGACTTAATTCAAGTACAATCAATACCTGGGTTTCTACTCCATCCTTTATCGAAATATGCCTGCTTGATCCATCATTTGTTGAAGAAAATCATCCAGATTTACAGCAATTTATTTTTTGTGGCGAGGAATTAACGCACAAAACAGCATCAAAGTTGCTCGAAAAGTTCCCACATGCAAAAGTTTGGAACACTTATGGACCAACCGAAGCTACAGGTGCTATTACAAGTATTCAAGTTGATAAAACAATCCTTCATGACTATAAGCGCTTGCCTATTGGCACTGCAAAGCCAGGAGTTGAAATTCAAATCATTGATGATGAAATTATTATTATTGGGGATTCTGTAGCACAGGGATATTTTGAAAATTCGGAGAAGACAGCAGAAGTCTTCTTTGAGTATGAAGGCAAGAAGGCGTATCATACAGGAGATTCAGGCTATTTTGATGAAAATTCGGTCCTTAACTATAATGGTCGTATCGACTTTCAAATAAAATTCAATGGTTTTAGGATTGAGTTGCAGGATATCGAAGCTCATTTATATGAAATTGCTGAGATTGAAAAAGCATTAGTGGTGCCTCAAGAAAATGCCGCACATAAAGTAACAGGATTAATAGCAGCCATCCATTCTTCTCTAAGTTTTGAAACTAAGGCTGAAGAACGCGCATTTAATAAAAAAATCAAGGCACAACTTTCAAATACGATTATGGATTATATGATGCCGACTAAATTCATTTATCTTGATGATTTCCCACTTACTCCCAATGGAAAAATTGACCGAAAGGCCTTAACCAAACAAGTCCTTGGAGGTAAGAACTAGTGGAACCATATGCAACACCTTTTTATTTTGTGATTTTAGGGTTAGCACTGCTTCCACTTGTCATGGCACACGCCTACGGAAAAAAATGGATGGGCTATCAAGTCATCTTGACCATTGCCTTTCTCTGGATCAGTTTCGGCGGTAAAGTCAGTCTTTGGTCCCTTCTGGGTTTTGGGATTTTTGAAACAACTTTAATCAAGCTTTACGAGCACTATCGAAAACTCCAAAACAAAACCTGGGTGTTCGTTTTAGCAGTGATTGCATCGTTACTACCTTTAATAATCGTTAAGGTGACACCCTTATTGGACCCGATGCACCCACAATCTATCCTTGGTTTTTTAGGAATATCTTATGTGACCTTTAAAACTGTAAGTGTAATTCTTGAGTTACGCGATGGCCTGATTAAAGAAGTTCCCTTAAAGGAATATCTCTATTTTCTTTATTTCTTTCCCACCATTTCGTCAGGGCCAATTGATCGTTTCCGACGTTTCCAAAAAGAGCTAGAAGCGCCACTGACAGATAAGTATTCAGAGTATTTAGGAAAAGGAATTTTCTATATTTTCCAAGGATTCCTATATAATTTCATCATTTCTTATCTGATCTCACATTATTTTCTGCATGATTTAGCGATAAAAGCAACATTGCATCCCAATTTGTGGAATATGATGGGGAGCATGTACGCTTACGGTTTTTATCTCTTTTTCAACTTTGCAGGTTATTCTCTTTTTGCGATGGGCGTTTCTTTGATTATGGGATATAAAATTCCTATTAACTTCAATAAACCCTTTCTCGCCAAAAATATTAACGACTTTTGGCAACGCTGGCATATCTCTTTATCATTCTGGTTCAGAGACTTTGTTTTTATGCGTTTAGTAAAGTGGATTATGGTTAAAAAGTGGTCCAAAAATATGGTGACCATCTCAAACGTGGGTTACTTAGTAAACATGTTTATTATGGGATGCTGGCATGGTTTAACGTGGTACTATATCTTATATGGTGTTTATCATGCCTGCCTGATGATCATTTATGATGCCTGGAAGCGAATGAAGAAGAAGCACAAATGGAATATTCCTGATAATATGTGGACACGTGGAGCTGCAATATTTATCACTTTTAATGCCGTTATGGTCAGTTTCCTTATCTTTTCAGGAATCCCTAATTATGCTATAATGCATGCAATCAATGGACTTGGTAGTCCTTTACCTAATTTTTAGACAATAATAGAAGAAAGAAGAATAAATATGAAAAATGAAGTATTAAATATCATTGAAGAAGTTGCTGGCACAGATGAGTTTCGTGAAGATTTAGATATGGATCTTTTTGAAGAAGGCATTCTTGACTCTATGAGAGCCATTATGCTTATTGTTGAGCTTGAAAATGCCTTTAGTTTAAGTTTACCACCTTCTGAAATGGATCGTGACGACTGGAATACAGCAAATAAAATTGCCGATCGTATCAAGGAAAAGATGGATGAAGAAAGATAAGGTACTTCAAGAACTCGCACCTTTGGTTGCGGCCCTTACTTTGCTAGCGATACTCATCTTTTCTCCTCTCACTGTTTTCCCTAAGTTTAATAAGCATGAACTTGATGAGTTTGCGACTGATCCTAAGAATCGGACAGGCTTTGTAAGCTATGCGATTAATTCACAAGCATTCTCTAATCTGCATTATCTGCCAATTTTAGGCTCTTCTGAGCTGGAACATATTGATCCTTTTCATCCAAGTAGTTTCTTTATGAAAAATAATAAAGGTTTTACGCCTTTTCTAGCAGGTCAACCCGGAACCCAATCCTTAACACACTTTTTCTATCTAAATTCTGTTGAAAAGCAATTGCATAACCGTAAGATTGTTTTTATCGTCAGTCCACAATGGTTTACACGTAAAGGTATTGGTACACCTGAGTTAAGTCAATTTGTTTCTAAAGGTGAAATATATGCGTGGTTACAATCTGCCTCACCAAAAGATGTCGCGACACAAAAACTCGCTCAACGCCTCTTGAATTTTAAAGATTTTCCTGAGGATATTGTTGTTACTCATGCACTAAAAGCTCTAGCAAATGGTAAAAAAATCGACAGTATAAACCAGATTTCAATTAAACTTGCAAATCAGTTCTGGACGAAACAAGATTCTCTTTTTACGGGCTTATCAAAGCTCAGCGGTAGGCAAGAAAATTCATACGAAAAGATAGAGCGAATCAGTAAACAATTACCAAACACAAAAGATTTCGAAAAACTGGATCAAGCAGCATACGAACGAGGAGCTGCAAATTCAGCAAATAATGAATTTCAAATTGTTGACCATGTGTGGTCAAGAAATCTTCAAAAGGTCTTTAAAGAACGTAAAGGTGTGATGAAGGAAGTGAGTTACCTGAGAAGTCCGGAATATCTTGATTTTCAACAGCTTTTAAATCAATTTGCAAAAAATAATAATGATGTGCAGTTCGTTATTCCACCTGTAAATGGAGCATGGTACCAGTATACAGGGCTCTCTTATGACATGTTACAGGAGTTTAGCGCAAAAATTAAATATCAACTTAACAGCCAAGGTTTCCATCACATTTATGACATGACAAATAAATTCAACGAAAAGTACTATATTGGGGACACTATCCACTTGAATAATCGTGGTTGGGTGGCTTTAGATAAAAAAATCGAAGAATTTATGAAACATCCGACTAAAACAGAATATAAGATCGACAATGCTCAATTTATTAGCACAGAATGGGCCAATGGAGATAAGGAAGTTTCTCTTAATAGATAAAAAATAAATTAAAAAACGACAATATTCAATTGTCGTTTTTTGTTTGTCCGATTTCTTGGACATGTTCTCATTATTTATGACAGAAAATGCTTAATTTACTCTATTTTATTCTATGGAGTTAAAAATCGTCTACTCAATCTAATATTAAAAACATTTGGACTTATCCCTCTATCTTTGTATTATTAAATTAGGAGAAAGAGAAAAAATTTAAAGTAATTATCATTTTACTTTAATGTTTAATCTTTTTTAAACTAAATAAAAAGGAGGGAAACGAAATGTTGCAAACAAAGTGACATCTATTTTTGATTTTTTCTAAAAAAGTTCATTAATTCAAAATAAAAAGGAGTAGAAACATGAAAACTTTAAGACAAGTATTGAAAGGGCTTGTGTTGGCGATAGTACTTTCGGTATTAATTATCTCCGGGATGCGATTAAAAAATACCTTGAGTCGAGTAAGTGCGGATAGAGTTGATAAGAAAACAGATCAAAAAGTGGCACCCATACGAGATAAGAATAACAACACAGCTCAAATTTTAGAAAAAGAGGCATGGTGGACAGATCAAGAAGCTTATGAAGCTAACTTACTTTTAAAAGTGAACGGTTCAAGTCTCTCTGGGCCGATGGATGTCGTTTTTGTTTTAGACCGCTCAGGTAGCATGGACATGACTTATACCGATAATGCTAATGCGACAGGTTATGAAGGATATCCTTTATTCTCCAGCTCTTGCTTAAACCAGGAACATTTCTACCTTGAACCACTTCATGAAGGACAGGAACCCGAAGCAAGCGCAGATAAATCAAAAGTTTATGAGAATAGTGATAACACCCTCACAGTTTATAACGCGGATGTTGATAAATGGGAAGTGATTGGGACTACACCGGTTCATCTTTTTGAGCAATTTACTCAAAGTACAGCCAAGTATATTCCTTACCATTTCAAGAAGGAAGGTGAAAAATTTGTACGTATCAGTCATTGGGATGCTGCAGCTAAAGTAGCTGGGAAAGCACTGCCTGGTGTTTGGGTACATGGCGATGAAGATGAAGGTTGCTATGACCGATGGATGCTATCGAAAGAAGCTATTTCAGAAGTGACCGATAAGTTACTCCAAGAACATCCTGAAAATAGAGTGGCTCTGGCACCATTTTCAATTCGAGATTCATCAATGGTTACCCATTTAAATTATAATTCACAACGAATGAAAAATTTTAGAGATAATCTTGTTTTAAAAAATAATGAACATGGCTACTTTGGCCCAAGTACGGGAACCACCATTGAAGCAGACGGCTCAATCGGTGGCAACTATATTTCTACTGTAGGTTGGAAGGATAATATTGCTGAAAATAGAGCAGCTATTGATGATATGCTTCCTCGTCTGTTTACAACGCCACAAACAGACTATCAATACGGATTGAGTATGGCATATAACCTCCTTCAATCACGCAGTGATGAAGCTAAGGCAACAAAAGGTGCGATGGTCGTTTTCTTATCAGATGGCGTTCCACAAAGTACAGCAACAATGCGAGCTGGCTGGTCAGGTGGCGGTCCCATTGTATCTTTTGGGCAAACAGATGGTAGAATTCTAGCAATGTCCACAGCTATTACGAGTAATGAACCTGTAGAAGTAGAAGGCGCACCAACAGGGACATATCAACGTCACGATATCGACCCCAATTATCTAAAACTCATTGAGGGAACAACCTATGAAGTTGCTGGAATGGGTGCAGAAATGCTGACAGTAGATTATATGGCTAATAGTGCTATCTTAAAAACAATGGCAAACGACCCACAAAATTATTTTGAGGTTCCAGCTGATAATGTTGGTGCAGGAAAAACGTACTTGACTGATTTGCTGCTTAATTCTACGCTCTTCCCAGGTGGGCGTGATTCTGTTCTTAGAGATAAAGTGAGTCAATATTATTATGTCCCAGAAAACGCCACTCTGCCTCAAGGTGTCACGATTGAAGGAAACTATGAGGACAAAGGCGAAGAACAGACGATTGTCTGGGAATTAGGCGATCTTTATGATTATAGTCCAGATGGCTACCCATCTGTAAATATTCCGCTGGTATTAAAAGAAGAATATCGTCAGGTTTCACAGGATACTTACTACCCAACAAATGCAGATACAAGCAATAAAGCTAGGGATATTTTAAATCCTGAACGAGGAATTGACGATGAAGATACAGGCGCAAAGCTCTATTATACAGACCCTCATAATCAAAAACGTTACGATACTATTGGCACACCAAAGCTTGCTGTTAAGCCGGATACACTAAAAAGTACTCGTTACCAAATCCAAGCTGAAAAACTATTGAGCGGACGTTCTCTTTTAGCGAAAGAGTTTACTTTCGAGTTGCTAGATAGTGCAGGAAAAGTTATTCAAACCGTACACAATGATGCTTCAGGCAAAATAGTATTTTCACCAATCACTTACACAAGTACGGGAGATTATGATTATGCAGTGAGAGAGAAAGGTGGTTTGGATAAGACCATTGACTATGATGCTGCCAATTACAAAGTTACTGTTAGCATCAAGGAAGCAGAAGGGAACCTTGTTGCTACAGCTACAGGAGATGCAGCGATACAATTTAAGAACAGTTATCAACCACTTGGTACAGAAATTCATTTGCAAGCAACCAAAGAACTTGTCGGTAAGAAACTGACAGATCAGGAGTTCACGTTTGAATTAGTTAATGCTTCAAATCAAATTATTCAAACGGCAAAAAATGATGCTTCAGGACAGATTCGCTTTGATAAGCTTGCTTATACAAAAACAGGAAACTACGATTACACGATTCGTGAAAAGGCTGGAGTAGATCCTCAAATTACCTACGATACTAAATCCTATAAGATTCATGTTGAAGTTGTAGACCAAAAAGGAAAACTTGTTGCATCTATAAGTTACAAACAAAAACCACAGTTTAAAAATATCTATCTTGAAGAAAAAAAATCATCTTCTAAAGATGATGGAAACAAGAACTTGATTGAAAAGGTGGAACCACAGAAAAAAGTCTTACCAAAAGCAGGAGAGTTTAACAAGACAGCTGCTATTGTCACTGGTCTTGGTTTAATTTTAGTGGTATTGGCAATCTTCTGGGCAAGAAAATTTAGAAAGAATAGAAAATAGAAATGTGTAAAAAGACTAGTATTAACTAGTCTTTTTTATATTTATTATGATAAAGATTATTCTACAGTTTCTACAATCTCACTCAAACTTTGACGCTTTTTATTAGGAATTTCCGTTGCTCGATAACCAAAACCTGCCATATATGCGACACCAAATTCTTCTAAATCAATTAGTCCTTTTTCAGATAAATAATTTTCAACAGCATCGATATTAAAACCTTCGATAGGACAACTATCAATGCCTAGAAAAGAAGCAGTAGTCATCATATTTGCTAATGGGATATATGTTTGTTTTACCGCCCAATCATATTTTGCCTTGTCATCAGATAGTTTAAAATCTTCTGCCTGAAATTTTTTGAAAAATTGGCTTTGGGGTGAGTTTTCAGAATAAGGGAGCTCTAAAACATCTTCAACAATATGTTTGACATGGCTACTGTCATAAGAAACCCCTTTCTTAGCTAGAGCGATAATAAATTTATCTGCTCCATCTAGGCTATTTACTGCTCCCCAAGCCCGGCTTTTCAGGTCTTCCCGTATTTCTTTGTTCTCGATGACGAGAAATTTCCAAGGTTCATAGCCAAATGAACTTGGAGATAGATGCGCAGCCTCAAGGATTGTTGCCCAATCTTGCACAGCAATTTTTTTACTTCTATCGAATTTTTTTGTTGCAAAACGATTAGTGTGTGCCTTTAATATCATATTTCTTAATTGTTCTTGATTCATTTTTGTCTCCTTTTTTAGAACGCTTGTTCTCATAAAACTAAAAATATTAATACTCCGAATCACTCAGAATATTTTTATATTTTATAGAATTGATAGTGTTGTTTTAATAATATTTTCAAGCTCTGTCCGGCTCGTCGCTGAGCGTACAAGTACCCGAATGCCAATTAAAGCATTGTTTAAATAGCTTGCTAAAATACGTGTATCAGTATCAGCAGCTAATTCACCTTTTTCCTTCGCTTGATTTAGCAAAAGCACAAAAAAACTTTTTGTCTTTTTGAAAAAATGTTGAACTTGATCAGCAATATCACCATCACGTAAGGCGAGCTCAATTGCCGAATTTACAAAAAGACAACCTTTACGACATTCTTCTTTTGGAAATGCTGAGTCATTAAAAATTGCTTCAAACTTTTCTCGAATACTCATACTTTTAGCAGTAATCAAAACATAATTTTGACTCATATCTTGATCATACTTGTTTAAGATTTTGAGATAAAGTTGGCGTTTATCACCGTAAGTATCATAAATACTTCTTCGATGGATACCTAGATGGTCAACTAAATCTTGAACAGAAGTATGTTCATAGCCTTTTTCCAAGAAAATATCTGTTGCTCTATCTAAAATCACATCGTAGTCAAACTCTTTGGCTCTAGGCAAAATATTCTCCTTTCTATAAATAGTAGAACGCTCATTCTAATAATAACAGAAAGATATATCTGATGCAAGTTTGAGGAATTTTTGCATAAAAGATAAAAAATTTAAGACTAAAAATAAAAGTCAAAATGATAGGTTTTTTAATAAAATAATACAGAGAATATTATTTTATTATGTTTTAAATAGTTTGCATGATAAACTAGTAATAGGTACTCTTAAAAAAGATAAGTATTTTAATAAAAACTAAAAGAATTATGGGGGAATTATAATGAACTGGTTTCAATTATCAAAAGTAGATATATTAAAGAAGCTCCAAGTAGAAGAGGATGTTGGATTAGCAGAAGAGGAGCGCAAAAAAAGATTATCAGAAAATGGTTTTAACTTATTATCTGGAGAAAAAACTGAGGGAAAATTAAAAAAGTTTTTCAAACACTTCAATGATTTATTGATTTATGTATTGCTCGTAGCTGCACTACTTAAAGGAGTTAGTCAAGACTATATCGATATGTTTATCATTTTAATCGTTGTGGTTATAAATGCATTGATTGGTTATATCCAAGAGTCAAAAGCAAGCAACTCCTTAGACGGCCTAACGAGTTTAATGGGAACAGAGGCGACAATCGTCATTAGCGGTGAGAAAAAAGTTGTTTCGACTGATTCTTTAGTAAAAGGTGACATTGTTTTACTAAACTCAGGAGATATTATTCCTGCTGACGTAAGAATTTTAGAAGCGTATAATTTAGTTGTAGATGAAGCGATGCTAACAGGGGAATCAACCCCTGTACAGAAAAATGCTGATTCCATATCAACGGAAGTAGACTTAGCAGACCGTGTCAATATGGGCTATTCAGGTTCTTTAGTGAACAGCGGAAGTGGTAAAGCGATTGTTGTTGAAACAGGTGACAACACAGAGATAGGGAAAATTAGTGTCCACCTGAAAGAGGTTGGTGTGACAGAAACGCCTTTGATTAAAAAGATGAAATATTTGAATAAACAAATATTTTTTATTCTTTTGATACTCATCGTTTCATTAGTTGCTTTCAGTTTCTTTCACCGGGATTTCACGTTTGAAGAAGCAACTTCCTGGATTATTTCACTGGCAGTGTCCTCAGTTCCTGAAGGATTGCCAGCAGTCCTTTCAATTATTTTATCTCTGGGTGTCACGCGCATGTCTGCAAAGAAAGCCATCATTAAAAAAATGCCAGCAGTTGAGACATTGGGAAGTATGGAAATTATCTGTTCCGATAAAACTGGTACCCTGACTAAAAATGAAATGTCAGTTTTGACAGTCTTGACTAAGAAAAAGATATTTGAAAAAAATCAAACTGAACAATGGAAAGATGACCTTAATATCTTTAATGAAGATTACCAACTCAAGAAGTTGGTTGAAACTGCTATTTATTGTAATGATACAAAAATCGATTACCATAATGGGCAAAGGACTGTGATTGGTAATCCGACTGAAGCAGCCTTACTAGAGTGGGCTTCTCATATGGAAACTACCCAAGATGAAAAGGTGCTGTATAAAATTCCGTTTGATTCCTCATACAAATATATGGCGACTCTAGTTGATGTAGATAATCAACGCTTTATTTACTTAAAAGGAGCACCAGATGTTTTACTTGGAATGGTAGATTATCAATTTGGCGATAACACAACAGAAAAAATTGACCCCGAACTATGGGATAAAATGATATCGAATCAAGCCAAAAAAGGCCAACGTATACTCGCTACGGCTCTGAAAGAAGTTTCTTCGAATCAAAAAACAATTACACATGAAGATTTGAAAGAGAATATGGTTCTTGTTGGAATGTATGGTATCATTGACCCACCAAAACCATCTGCAATAGAAGCAATTAAAAAGAGCCACCGTGCTGGTATTTCCGTTAAGATGATTACCGGAGACCATAAAGATACAGCTGTCGCAATAGCGAAAGAAATTGGTCTGAAAAATACGGACAGAGCCATTACTGGTAAAGACATCGAAACGATGACAGACCAAGAGCTATCCGAAGTTGTACTTAAAAATGATGTTTTTGCGAGAACTACGCCAGAACATAAATTGCGATTAGTGAGTGCTATAAAAGCGCATGGCAAAATTGTTGGAATGACAGGAGATGGTGTGAATGATGCTCCAGCTCTTAAAAAAGCAGACATTGGTATCGCAATGGGGCAAAAAGGAACACAAGTTACAAAAGATGCTGCAGATATGGTTTTGGCAGATGATAATTTTGCTACTATTTCAGATGCAGTACGCGAAGGAAGACGTGTCTATGATAATTTAAAAAATACAATTTATTTTTCTTTACCAACAGCATTTGCTCAAGGTTTGTTAGTTGTTGTATCTATATTAATTGATCGCCCATTACCATTGACGTCAATCCAAATCTTGTGGTTAAATATGGTCACAACAATTACACTTTCTTTTGCATTAGGTTTTGAAAAAGAAGCACCTAATGTCATGGATAGACCCCCTCGAGATCCACACGAAAATATATTAAGCCGTTATGCTATCTTTAGAATGTTCTATGTTTCTATACTCTTAGCTGCTTTAGGCTTTTTAGTCAATAATATTGTTATATCTATGGGAGCAGCAACACCTGTAGCCCAAACTACTCTTTTAATGACCCTCGTTTTCGGACAAGTGTTTTACATGATAAATTGTCGAAGTATATCTAAGTTCTCTATCGACCAAAACATGTTTAAAAATCGTGTGTTGTGGCTATCATTGTTTATTTTATTGGTGCTGCAACTTGCTATTGTCTATATCCCAACAATTAGTAGTGCTTTAGGTACGACAAACATCGGGTTTCATAATCTTCTTTATGCATCCTTAGCTGGATTAACAGTTTTCGTCGTAGTAGAGCTAGAAAAATTTATTTCACATCGTCTCTTTTCTTTAGAAATTTAGCATAGAAAAAGATCTATCACTTTCGATGAATATCAAAATAAAAAAGCTAGTGAATAACTCAATTCATTAGCTTTTTTAGACTAATCTCGCTTCATGTATAACAGTGGATAGGGATTTCCTTGCTCATCGAACTCCGTTCTCTTATAGACTTCAAAGCCCATATATTCATAAAACCCTCTTGCGCGTGGATTTTGTTCATTCACAGCAAGATCATTAATGGAGTATTCAGTGATTCCATATTCGAGGAGTTTCTTGCCAAAGCCTTTACCTCTTTCACCAGATGCAATAAAAAGCATCTCTAGATGATGATCAACAATACCCATAAAACCAACTGGCATATCTTTATCATTTTTTAAGAGAATTAAACGAGGGATTTCCTTTAGTGCTTGAGGCACATACTTTTTAATATCATTTATTTCATTATCTGAAAGGAAGAGGTGTGTTTCTTTTACAGAACTTTCCCAAATCACCAATAACTTTTCTACTAAATCTTCAGATCTATCTTTTAAATCAATATCTATAACTTTCAATTTAACTATGCTCCTTAATACTTTACTAAGCTAATCCTAACACATGAAGTTCCTTATTTCAATTTATGGCATGACTAGAGTCTTTTTTTAGGAGATATTTTTTGTGTTTAATTATATTATATATATTTATACTAATTTTTATATTATGGTATAATATTCAATAAAATTAAAAAATAGGAGTTCTTAAAATTATGGAAAAAACCTTTATCCCAAAAGAATACAAATCAATACTGGATGTTTATGATACTCAAACAGCTATTGGATTTATTAAACGTTGTTTTGAAGAAGCGCTAACAGGAAGTTTAAAACTAAAAAGAGTATCAGCCCCACTTTTTGTTGACGATCATTCGGGTTTAAATGATAACTTAAGCGGAAACGAACGACCTGTAAAATTTGATGTACCAGTTTTAAATTATAATGGAGAAATTGTACATTCCTTAGCTAAATGGAAAAGAGCCGCTTTAAAACAATATGATTTTCATGTAGGCAACGGCCTTTACGCAGATATGAATGCCATTAGACGTGACGAAGAGTTAGATAATCTTCATTCAATTTATGTAGACCAATGGGACTGGGAGCGAGTGATTTCAAGAGAACAACGAAGCCTTGATTACCTAAAAGAAACCGTTCAAAATTTAGTGAATGCTATCGCAGAAACATCAAGTCGTTTACATACCAAATATCCAAAAGTAGAAACAGTCATAGATACAAATGTTTCCTTCATTACAAGTCAAGAATTAATAGATCTTTATCCCAACTTAACAGCAAAAGAAAGAGAAAATGTTTACGTTAAAGAACATCCGACTACCTTTATCTTACAAATTGGTGATATCTTAAGCCACGGTGAACCACATGATCAGCGGGCACCAGACTATGATGATTGGTCTTTAAATGGTGACTTACTTTTCTGGCATGAACCTTTAGGATGCGCAATGGAATTATCGAGTATGGGCATTCGTGTAGATGATAAAGCTTTACTTACACAATTAGAAAAGGCCAATGCCAACGATCGTTTAGCATATCCTTTTCATCAGCAAATACTCAATAATGAATTACCATTAACCATTGGTGGGGGTATTGGACAAAGCCGTATGTGTATGTTATTACTGAGCAAAGTACATATCGGTGAAGTACAAGTTTCTTTATGGGATGAAGAAACACTTAATGCTTGTAAAGATAAGGTCTTTTTACTATAAAAACTAGGGATGAAGGAAAGTAATTAGAGTTAAAAAATATAAAGTGTGTTTGAAGTTATTGCTTAATAATAAAAAATAATAAATAAAAAAACTTTTTTGGTTAGATTATTATCCTCCAAGGCATAAATGATAAAAGAAAATTTATAAAACCCATAGAGACTACTCTTCTCTATGGGTTTTATCTCAAGTTAAGAATGTGAATTTATATAGCTGTCCTTTATTTCTTGAGGTAAGTCCTCAGGAATTTTTCTTTTTACAGCTTGTTCATCGCCAGTACTCAAAGCTTCATCGTAATACCAACATTTGAACTTTAACATATCAAGTGTCTTATTCAGATGATTAATTTCTTCCTCAATCTGTTGTTTTTGGTCATTAAAGAGTTTTTTTCTTTCCTCGAGAGTTTCGTTACCAAGCTCCGTCCAGTCAATGAATTTTTTAATATCTCTAATTTTTAGACCAGATTTTTTCAGGCATTCAAAAACCCGGAGAGCTTCAATTTCGTCTTCAGAAAATTGACGAATACCCGATTTTCGCTCAATCTTTGGAAATAATCCTTCTTTATCATAATACCGTAACGTTGATATAGGAATATCAAACATTTTTGAAACTTCACCAATTGTATACATGTTTTCTACCTCTTTTAGTGAGAAAGTGTTTTGTACAATAATATCGTAAATATCATACGTTAACTTTCTTTACATACTAAATTATATCATAACAATTTTCTAATTATTTTTATAAAAGAAGTTTGAAATAAAATAATTTTACTTATTATTTGACCTAAAGTGCACTCTAGGGTATATAATAAATCTTACAATAAGAGAGGAGATAGAATAATGACAGATTATAATCCATTATTTGGTAAAGGTGAATTAAACATTGACTATGCAAAATTTTTTATTGGAGATTCTCATTTAAAATTTTTAGCAAGTCAAGGAGATATTTCAGTTAATAATGTTACGTTTGAGCCAGGAACTAGAAATGATTGGCACACGCATAGCAATGGTTTCCAAATCCTTCTTGTCACAGATGGAGAGGGCTGGTACCAAGAAGATGAAAAGCCTGCTCGAAAACTTACTAAAGGGGATGTCGTAAGCATTTCAGACGGTGTCAAACACTGGCACGGTGCAACAAAAACCTCTTGGTTTAGTCATATTGCAATTAGCAAGGGGACTACTACTTGGTTAGGAAAAGTAACAGATGAGTATGAAAATTTGTAAGGAGAATAGAAAATGAAAACAACAATTTTTGAAAAAGCAGGTTTGGTAACAGTTCAAGAAGTGGAAAAACCAAAATTACAAGCAGAGGATGATGTTATTATCAAAGTTGTCCGTGCCTGTGTTTGTGGATCAGATTTATGGTCGTATGCTCATGGAGACAACAAAGAAGCCCACTCTGAAAATACAGGACACGAGGCTATTGGGATTGTCCACGAAATCGGATCTGCTATTACCACAGTGAAACCTGGTGACTTTGTAATTGCTCCCTTTACACATGGATGTGGTGAATGTGATGCATGTCGTTCAGGATTCGATGGGACATGTGATCGACACCTCGGAGGTTCAAACTGGTCAAATGGTTTTCAATCAGAATATATTCGTTTCCACTATGCAAATTGGGCATTAATAAAAATTCCAGGACAACCCTCCGATTATACTGAAGGTATGTTAAAGTCCTTACTCACTCTGGCAGATGTTATGCCTACAGGTTACCATGCTGCGAGATGCGCCAATGTAAAAAGAGGAGACAAAGTCGTAGTTATTGGGGATGGTGCTGTTGGTCAGTGTGCAGTTATAGCCGCTAAAATGCGGGGCGCTTCTCAAATTATTTTGATGAGTCGTCATGCAGATCGTCAAAAATTAGCCTTGGAGTTAGGTGCAACAGATGTTATTGCTGAACGTGGAGAAGAAGGAATTGCAAAGGTTCGTGAAATTTTAGGTGGCGGTGCGGATGCTGCTCTTGAATGTGTTGGAACTGAATCAGCAATAGACCAAGCACTTGGAGTTCTTCACAATGGGGGACACGTTGGTTTTGTTGGTGTTCCTCACTATAATAACCGTCCGCTTGGTTCGACATTTGCACAAAATATTTCAATTGCCGGAGGTTCAGCATCTGTAACGACATATGATAAACAATTCTTGCTAAAAGAAGTTCTGGATGGAAATATTAATCCTGGTCGCGTATTTACTCAAACTTATGATTTTGAGAATGTCAATCAAGCTTATCAAGACATGCAAGATCGTAAAACAATCAAATCTATGATTGTTACGTCCAAAAGTTATTAAATTACAAGCAATGAGAAAAAGCCTTGTGTAGGTACTTAAAATAAATCTTCCTTAGCTGTATACTCAATAATATTAAAAAAATTAAACAAAAAAGACTATCCACAGATGGCCTTTTTTGTATTTTTATGTACATGTAAAAAATATATTCCACTGGAAATTGAAAAGTCTTAGTGAATAACTTAACATATAAATTAAAGGAGAAATGAAAAATCAATAAACACAAAGAAAAAATAAAGCCATTAAAATCACAGATATAGAACTTCATGAGTTGGAAAATCTACCAAAGTAGGCGAATAAAAAACTCGAAAAACAGAAGCAGCGGTCTATTACTTAGTAACAAAGTACTCTGAATCCTTTAAGGTTAAAGTATCGCCTCATACACTACGACATATATTGGCTACAAGGTTGTATTCAAAAATAAAGTCCCAAGTTTTAGTGAGTCAACAACTCGGACATTCAACAAGTAAATCAAATGATTTATAAAATAACTTATAAAAAAAGAGTCCAGAAATTTATTAATTTCTGGACTCAGTATAAAAAACATCTGGATACTTTTTATACTACACGTTAAAGTGTTTTTTATAATATAAGCTGATTGAACCTAAAATAATTAAAATAGTTCCGATTTCTAAAATAATTTCCGTATTATTTTCCCCCGTTTTAGGTAGTAGTTTTGTACTTTCAGCAGAGTTAAATGAATCTTGTTTTTGTAACTTACTCAGTGTGGAGATAATTGGTGTACTTTTGGCCGTATTGGTTACTGGATTACTTGGAATTACAGAATCAACTGTAGGCATATTGGTTGCTGGGTCACTTGGAATCACAGGATCAACTGTAGGCATATTGGTTGCTGGGTTACTTGGAATCACAGGATCAACTGTAGGCATATTGGTTGCTGGGTTACTTGGAATCACAGGATCAACTGTAGGCATATTGGTTGCTGGGTCACTTGGAATCACAGGATTTGCAGTCCATCCAGCATAAAGTTGAATATTTTGAGTAAGCGGAGCTGGGAGAAACACATATTTAGTTATTGCTTCTGGCTCTAGATACCATCCAGAAAACGTATATCCATCTCGAGTAGCAGGAACAGGGGGCTGTATTAAATTCGCCCCAGCTTTAGGTACATACATTATTGTACTATTATTATTCCCAGGATAGTTATCAAAAAATTCAATTGTATATTGTGCGAATTCTTCATAATTATGTACCCCCCAAGAGGTATTCCCATCTGTGAACTCTATATCTGTGGATATACCATCATTCATCCAAGTGCTATCAAAGGGACTAAAATCAGCATTTTTATAAGTTAGAGTAAGAGTTTGCGCAACAATGTCCATTTTTATTTCACTTGGACTAAAGTTCAGTTGATGGCTAGGGCTACTACTATAGTTACCTTTATAGGTTCCTATAATATACGGTTTTACAAGAGTCATATCGGGAAATCTTGAAGGTATGTACACTGTAACGATGAGATCTTCACCCGTTTGAGGATTATACGTTGTAGAATGGATCTGCGTTTCTTGAATAGTAACTTTAGTTGAAGCTTTTATCTGTTTTGGGAATATAATGACACTCATAATAAGAATGATTACCAAAAGGAACACTTTTTTGAAAATAGTTGTACTCTCCTAAGTTTTATTTTTATAAGTGTAATATATCACAATGCTTTTCTTAAATCTACCTAAAAACAATAAAAATATTAAATCTTAATAAAATTGTAAAATTGCAATTTGAACTAAAGTGGCATATGTATAATAAACTGGATAGTATGTTAAGATAAAATTAAAAAATATTATTGTGAGAAAAAAATTCAAGATAATATAGATTAAAAATATACGCTAAATCCATGTTTCAATAAATCATTTTCTGTTATTGAGATAAATTATGAGTTTGAAGTTTATATCAATTAGCCCCCTAGAAAAAAATATTCACAGTTGAATCTATTTTTTTAGTTAGAATAATAGTTTTAGAAATATTTATGATTTTCTTGAGAAATAATTGAATTTTTTGAGGTAAAGTAGATTAATAAATAAAAGGAGCAACAATGGAAAAAATATTACAAACCCAAAAATTATCAAAAAAGTATAAATCGCAATACGCATTAAAAGATGTTTCTATATCAATTTATAAAGGTGATATTTATGGCTTGATTGGGAGAAACGGAGCAGGGAAAACTACTTTATTGAAATTAATTACACAATTAATTTCTCCTACCGATGGTAAAGTCATTTTGTTTGGTTCAAATAGCAGAAATGAATGGGAAAGAAATCTTAAGCGAATAGGTGCAGTTATAGAAAATCCGGTAGCTTATGATATCCTATCTGCAAAACAAAATCTTGAGTTTTACTGCAAACTACGTGGAATCTCTAATTCCAAACAAATAATAAAAGAAACATTAGAATTAGTGCATTTAGAAAATACCGGAACAAAAAAGTTTAAAAATTTTTCTTTGGGAATGAAACAAAAGTTAGGTATTGCCATTGCGATCCTTGCTCGACCAGATTTACTGATATTGGATGAACCTATAAATGGATTAGATCCTATAGCAATAACTGAATTCAGAAGAATGATTCTTAATCTTAATAGAACAGAAAATATGACAATTATTATTTCAAGTCATATATTAAGTGAACTATATCAAGTTGCAACTCGATTTGGGATAGTCAATCAAGGAAAGTTAGTTCGAGAAATCTCTAAACAAGAATTTGATGAGATGAGTGAAGAATACATTATTTTAAAAACGCCACAAGTATCCCAAGCAAGTCAAGTATTGGAAGAAAAATTGAATTATCCTTTTAAAGTTATTTCAGAAAATCAGATTAATATTTTTGGAAAAAATCACCATATTAATGAAGTAAATAAAACGTTACTCATGAGTCAAATAGAGATTGAAGAAATACATTACTTCAAACAAAATCTAGAAAATTATTTTACCAATCTTATCACAACTACTGAGGAGGAACGATAACATGTTTAATATTATTCGAGCTGATTTTTATAGGATTTTACATTCAAAGATATTTTATCTTACCCAGATTGCTTTGTTTGTAATGGTATTAGTGAATGTCTCTAGCCATACGACTTTTCTTGCAGGGATTCAATCAGATGATTTTATGAATGTAGTACATAATATTGAAAGAAGTAGTTGGACAGGAGCTACGGCACTTGTGGGTACAAGTTTGATGGCAGGGGCGTTAATATATTTTTACCTTCCGCTTTTCATTCTTAGTATTGGTTATGATTTAACTCATGGAACCATTAAGAATTTAATTAGTTCTGGATTTTCACGTCAAATAATTTTTGTTTCAAAATATGTTACCTTTCTTATTCTGTCAGCAGCTGAATATCTCTTTTACTATGTACTTGCTTTTTCTATTGCAAGTATTTCTTCTGGTATTGGTGTTTTTAAAGAAAATTTCTTATACAGTTTTTTTCAATCAATGGGAATACAATTTCTTTCACTTCAGGCGATATTTGCTTTGACAATATTAATTCTATATGTGTCTCGTTCAAATGTAGCAGCGGTTATAGCTACGGTTTCGTTTCCTGTTTTACTGTCTACAGTCTCCGTCCTTTTATTCCCCAAAAGTAAAATCATTCAATATTTTGACTTTCAAGGCAATATCAATAATACATTCCTTTCGATGCCAAAAGACTACTGGTTGAATGTTTCGCTTTTTTCAATTGTCTTTATTATTATTTGGAGTTCAATTAGTTATATTTGGTTCAAACGGCAAGAATTATAAAGTATAAAAGTAAATCAAAAAGGCATGAGTCCCTAAATATTAGGTTCATGCCTTTTTGATTATTTCCCAATTCAATATAGTAATAAATACGGGGGAATTATAAAAAATATCAAATTCACCATTTGTCTGTTCAACTAATTCTTTGACAATATAAAGTCCTAAACCTGAAGAAACTTCAAACGAAGATAAATTCTCAGAGTAAAAACGATTGGTTAATTTTTCTATTGCAACAATTTGCTGCTGAGTTTCATTTTTAATAATAATTGAAGCTCTATTTTTGTTAGAAGTAAGTTTTACCGAAAGATTATTTTTACCATGTTTTAATACATTCCCTAAAATGTTTTGCATAATGCGTTCAAATACATCTGAGTTATTATATATATAATATTCTTCATTTGGAAAATCAAAACTGACGTTAAATTTTTTATCAGTTAAACGATCATAGTACTGTAGAAATATATTCTTAAGTAGAGTATTTAAGTTGATTACTTCAATTTCAATTTTTTTATTTTCGAGTAATGCTTGATACTCTAGCAAAACTGTCAACCTTTTGGAGACAATTTCTAAGTTATTTTTTATTTTTATTAGAGCCATATCTTCAGCGGGTGAATTTTTAATAGTTTGCTGAAGATAACCGTTGGCAATAGTTAAAGGAGTACGAATATCATGAGCAATATTATGTAAGGCAAGATTAAAAGACTCTCTTTCATATTTTTCTAACTTTTGACTTTCAGATAAAGCATCAAACATAAAATTGATTTCTTTGCTCAATTTTTCGATTGTAGCATTATTTGTTGCATGAGTAATTAATAAATTAGATTTATTATTTATCTTGTATCTAATATCGTGACTAAGCTTATTCAATGCTTTGTTAAGAAAATAATATTTTAAAAGCAGAATAACAAATATAATTAAAGCAAAAATAATTATTCCTATACTATACATCTATTTGTCCATTCTTACACCTAACCCCCATAAGGTTTCTATATAATTATTTTTAGGGTCAAGTTGAGCTATTTTTTTTCGAAGATTACTTAAGTGAGTATTGATTGTATTGTCGCCAGCTAAGTAACTTTCTTTCCAAACAACTTCATAGAGATGTTCTTTAGTAAAAATTTTTTCTGGATGACTCATCAAAAGATAAATAATCTCAAATTCTATACGTCCAAGTATGATTTTTTCTTCCTTATTATTTAATGAAAAATCTGAAGAATTCAGAGTTATTTGTTTAAAGCTTAATTGAGAATATTTGGATTCAGTTGTATTTGAATTCCTGAGTTGCACAGCTATTCGAGCAGATAATTCATCTAAATCAAAAGGTTTTGTTACGTAATCATTGGCACCGTTTAAAAGAAATTCACTAATTTTCTTTTTATCTCCTAGGGCACTCATAATAATAATGGGTACATTATTTTTTAAACGTAATTCTTTGAGAACTTGATCTCCTTGTTTTCCTGGAAGCATAACGTCTAAAATAACAAGATTGATATTATTATTTTCAAAAAGAAGTAGTCCTTCTGTACCAGAAAAGGCAGAAATAACTACATATTCATTTTTGAATTGGTTCGTTAATATTGATTGAATTTCATCATTATCTTCGATAATTAATAATGTTTTTTTCATATTTTCTCCATAGGGGATAATTACCGTTTTGTATACTTTGTTTATTATAACTTAAAAAATCCATAAAGAATAGTAGGAATAACACGTAAAAAATTTAGTAAATATATTTTTTGCTTATGAATTTAATTTTATGGTATAGTTTTGCCATAGTACTTTCCTTCAAGATTTATAATGAAAGTTTAATGAAATCTGAGCAAAATGTAGAGCGGAGGCATAGAGAGATGAATAACACATATATTGACTTAGTCACAAAAAAAGTGCATAGTCTAGACGAAGGGTTATTGGTTAATGAACTGGATGAGAGTTTAAAAGCTTTGATAAAAGATGATTTCCCCTATTTATCAGGAGATAATTTTATTAGTCAAAAAAGCTTAGTCAATTATAGAAAAAAAAAGAATTAATCAAATGATCACTCAAGATAATAAGGTAAATGCGAAGATGGACAGGCGTTTTAAAAAGTTTCACAACAGTGGTGATTATCAAGAAGTAGACGTACAGGCATCTTTGGACAAAACTAAAACAATAGGAACAAGGTTAGCAGATGTCGTTTCCAATTTCGGAGGATCATGGACTTTTATTCTTATTTTCCTTTCGATTCTAATCTTGTGGATTATAGTAAATACAATACACCTTTTTGGACTTCATTTTGACCCCTACCCTTTCATTCTACTTAATCTAGCATTGTCTATGATTGCGGCAATACAAGCTCCAATAATTATGATGAGTCAAAATCGCTCTGCAACATATGATCGTCTGAGTTCAAAAAATGATTATAATATAAATAAAAAATCAGAATTAGAAATCCGACTTTTGCATTCTAAATTGGATCATTTGATTCAAAAAGACCAGCCTATTAATATGGAAATACAAAAAATTCAAACAGATCTTCTTATAGACATGGATGTTAGATTGGAAAAAATAGAACAACAATTAAAATAAAACACTTATACTCGAGGTGGATTTTAAAATTGAGTAAAGATAAAAAATATTGAGTTAAAAATGAAAAAATTTAATAAAAAAAATATACATTTTCATTACATTATAGGAAATTAAATGTGATGAATTTATACCAGATCGAACTTTGAAATTCTCAAGCGGAGTTAGCGTTTTAAATAGACATTAGTTGATTAGCTAGCACCGTGGGTAACTCATATATCAAAAAAGAACAGAAATTATTTTGTTCCTTTTTGAATGAGGTCAAAAATATGTTTAACTTCGTTTATAGTAGCTTTTCTAAAATAATAATCCATGGGATTAAGTCCTTTCTCTATAGAAAATTGTAAAGACCATTATAACATTATTGGAGATAATATGAATTCAATTTAAGTAAAAGAGAGTTATAACACAAGTTTTTCGGAAAGATGTCTAATAAAAGGTTATGTTATAATATAATCTATCAGCAATAACCTCCAGGAAGGATAAATAAAGTGAAGATAATCCAAGCTGTACATGTCAACGGTACAGATCATTTTTATCTTTTAATGTAGCCTAGTAAACTTCAATAGAAAATTACTTTAAATGGCTCAACAGTCAAGTTCAAACCTATTTATTTATAGAAGTTATGATATAATTATATTCGAAAAAATAAATAAATAGAAAGAATTTATTAAACTTGCTGAGTATATAGTTTAGAGAGATTTTGGAATATCCTATGACATCTTTCCGAAAAACTATAATATTCTTGAAAGTTTTATAAATTTATGGTATACTTAAAAAACTATGAAACGTGAACTTCTACTTGCAAATATTGACCGCATAAAAAAACGTATGCCCGACTTCGTTTTGGAATATTATCAATCAAAGCTTAGTATTCCTTATAGCTTGACTACGCTCTATCAATATCTTTTAGAATACGAGAGATTTTTTAATTGGCTTATTGATAGTGATGTCAGCAAAGCAAAAAATATTTCTGGTATAGATTTAGATACATTAGAAAATCTAGCACGTTCTGACATTGAAGGTTATATCCTCTACTTACGTGAAAAACCACGTCAAAATAATAAGTCTGGACTAACACAAAACTCAGTAAAACGTACTTTAGCTGCACTTTCCAGCCTTTTTAAATATCTTACGGAGCAAGCTGAAGGCGTAAATGGCGAGCCATACTTTTACCGTAATGTTATGAAAAAAGTGCAGATTCAAAAAAATAGAGAAACTTTGGCTTCCAGGGCTGAGAATATTAAAGGAAAACTGTTTTTAGGCGATGAAACACAAGGTTTTCTGGATTTTATTGATAATGAATACGAAAAAAGTTTGTCTAATCGAGCCCTCTCTTCTTTTAATAAAAATAAAGAACGTGATTTAGCGATTATTGCGCTGATGTTGGCTTCTGGCGTACGTCTGTCTGAAGCTGTTAATATCAATATAGCTGATTTGAATATGAAGACTCTAGTTGTGGAAGTTACACGTAAAGGGGGCAAAAGGGATGCCGTTAATATCGCAAAATTTGCTGAGCTTTATCTACTCAACTACTTAGAGATTCGTGAACAGCGTTATAAACCAGAAAAAAGTAATAAAGCCTTCTTCTTGTCTATTTACCGAGGGCAAGCTTCTCGGATTGATGGATCAAGCATTGAAAAGTTAGTCTCTAAGTACTCGCAAGCTTTTAAAGTAAGAATAACACCACATAAACTTCGTCACACCTTAGCGACTCGCCTTTACGCACAAACCAATTCTCAAGTTCTGGTAAGTCATCAGCTCGGACATTCTTCAACACAGGTTACTGACCTCTACACCCATATTATTAGTCAAGAACAGAAAAATGCACTTGACGAACTATAAGCAAGACTGGTAAAATTTAAGTAGACTATTAATTTAAGATAAAAACTATAAGTGGAAAGAATCGAATGAATAATACTACTCTAAAAATGTCACAACAAGAAATTATTTATGAATTGAAATATGCTTGGAGCAGACAAAAATCCGTTAGCATACGCTTTTTGCAAAATTCGCAAGAAACTACTTCTCAAGGTAAAATTTTTGGTATTGACTATGATTTACTTTATATTAAAGAAGAGAACTTGGTGCGGAGAATCGCCTTAGATGATATTTTAAGCATAAATATATAGCGTTTTACATAATTAATTTTATGTAAAATACACTTAATAATAAAAACCTCTATTAATTTAGAGGTTTTTATTATTACATTTTTTCAATGATTTGGCTTAAGTCTTCTAATGCTCGCTCAGCAACCTTCGTATAACGTTCCTTTTTATCACGGATACGCGGACCTTCAAGTTCTTTGACAATACCAAAGGTCACATTCATAGGTTGGAAATGTTTACTGTCTGTATGTGTGATGTAATATGGGAGAGCACCAATAGCTGTTGTTTGCGGGAATATGATTTCTTCTTCACCCTTAAAAAGATGAGCAGCGTTTATTCCGGCAACCAAACCACTTGCTGCTGATTCAACGTAACCTTCTACACCAGTCATTTGACCGGCAAAGAAAAGATTTTCTTGTTTTCTTGATTGGAAAGTTTGCTTGAGTAGGTTGGGAGAATCCATGTATGAATTTCGATGCATTACACCATAACGTACAAACTCAGCATTTTCTAATCCAGGTATCATTTGGAAAACACGTTTTTGCTCCCCCCACTTAAGGTGAGTTTGGAAACCTACGATATTATACAAAGATGCCGAAGCATTATCCTGGCGCAACTGTACAACGGCATAAGGCGTTTTAAAATCACCATCACGTGGACCTGTATATGTATCAGGATATTCTAATCCAACAGGTTTCATTGGACCAAATAACATTGTTTTATAACCACGTTTAGCCATTTCCTCGATTGGCATGCAGCCTTCGAAAACTTTTAGATCTTCAAATGAATTGAGCGGAGCCTCTTCAGCAGTAATTAAAGCTTGTTGGAAATTATTGAATTCTTCCTTTGTCATTGGACAATTGATATAGTCCGCTTCTCCTTTATCGTAACGAGATTTTTTATAGACTTTATCGTAATCTATTGTATTCGCATCAATAATCGGAGCTGCAGCATCATAAAAATAAAATCCATCTCCACCATTAAATTCATGAATTTTTGCAGCTAAAGCATCACTTGTTAAGGGACCCGTTGCAATAATTGTAATTTCTTCGTCTAAGTTAGGTAAATCTGTAATTTCACCGCGGATTACCTCAATCAAAGGGTTTTCTGAAACAGCTTGAGTAATAAAAGCTGAAAACTCTTCACGGTCAACTGCTAAAGCTCCGCCAGCTGGCACTTGTGTTTTTTCGGCAGCTTGCATCATGACAGAATCCAAACGACGCATCTCCTCTTTCAGTAGTCCCACAGCATTTGTGATTGCTGCTCCACGGAAAGAATTTGAACAAACCAACTCGGCAAATTTGTCTGTTTTATGCTGAGGCGTAGCTTTAACGCCACGCATTTCGTAAAGTTTTACAGGAATGCCACGTTTTGCAATTTGGTAAGCAGCTTCAGAACCCGCAAGACCTGCGCCAATAACGTTTATATGTGTTTTATTCATTTTAACTTTCTATATTATTAAACATAAAATTAATTATGTAAAATGACTTTATTTTTGTTTTTCCTCTTTGTAGTCACAAGTTTCATTACTACATACTACTTGTTTGCCACCGCCACGGACTTTCTTTTCTACCAAATAGTGTTCACATTTTGGACAAGAACGGCCAACAGGTTTATCCCAGCTTGTAAATTCGCATTCAGGGTATCTATCACAACCATAGAAAAGACGATTTTTCTTTGTCTTACGTTCAATGATTTGCCCTTTGTGGCAACTTGGACATGTTACGCCAATTTCTTTTACAATGGCTTTGGTATTGTGACATTCAGGGAAATTACTACATGCATAGAATTTGCCATATCGTCCCAACTTAATTACCATTGGATGTCCACAAACGTCACAGTCAAAACCAGCTGGTTCGTCTTTAATGACGATTTTTTCCATTTCAACTTCGGCTTTTTCAAGTTCGACGGCAAAAGGTTTATAAAATTGATCAACGACATCAACCCAGCGACGCTGTCCTTCTTCTACCTTATCCAGATCTTTTTCCATTTCGGCTGTAAATTCAGTATTTACAATGTTCGGGAAAAATTCAACCACAAGTTTATTTACAATTTCGCCTAGTTCAGTTGGTTCAAAACGTTTGGCCACTAAACGGGCATAATAACGTTTTTGGATTGTTTCAAGAGTTGGTGCATATGTTGATGGACGGCCAACTCCATTTTCTTCCAGGACTTTAATCAAAGTTGCTTCACTGTAACGGGCAGGCGGCTGAGTAAAGTGCTGTTCAGGTTTGAGATTTGCTTTCTTAACAATATCTCCAGCTGCCATATCAGGAAGCATGTTGTTTTTCTCAGAGTCGTTATAGATAGCTAAATAACCATCAAATTTAACTTGTGAGCCATTGGCAATGAAAATTACACCATTTTGTGAAAGGTTTACTTTCATCGTATCAAAAATAGCAGCTGTCATTTGGCTTGCCACAAAGCGATTCCAAATTAAAGTGTAAAGTTTTAACTGATCTTTGTCTAAATATTTTGCAATTGCTTCAGGGGTATTAAGGACATTAGTGGGACGGATTGCTTCATGGGCATCTTGAGCTCCGGCTTTATTAGAAACTTTTGACGAATGCTTGCTATACTTAGCACCAAAACGCTCTGTAATGAAGTCTGCAGCTACGCCTTGCGCCACTGGAGAGATACGTGTTGAATCGGTACGCATATAGGTAATCAGCCCTTGGTGGCCTTGTGCACCCAATGTGAGCCCCTCATATAGTTGTTGGGCAACCATCATGGTTTTCCGTGTACGGAAATTAATTTTATTGGCCGCATCTTGTTGCATTGAGCTTGTTGTATATGGAAGTGGTGAATTTCTACGACGTTCTTTTTTCTCTACTTTATCGACATCGAAATCTGGACCAGACAACCGAGACATAACTTCCATCACATCATCATTGTTATTTAGTGCACGTTTCTTACCATCAATACCCCAGAAAGCAGCTTTAAACTTTTTAGCTCCTTTTTTAAATTCGCCATCAATTGACCAATATTCTTGAGGGATAAAAGCATTAATTTCGTTTTCTCGATCAACAATGAGTTTGAGGGCGATAGACTGGACACGACCAGCTGATAATCCTTTTTTAACTTTTTTCCAAAGAATTGGACTGATTGAATACCCAACTAAACGGTCTAAAATACGACGTGCTTGTTGTGCATCTACCAAATCAACATCAATACTACGTGGTTCTTTAAATGCATTTTTAACAGCATCTTTAGTAATTTCGTTAAAAACAACCCGATTTTTATCTTCCAAAGGAAGACCTAAAATATGTGCCAAGTGCCAAGCAATGGCTTCTCCTTCTCGGTCCGGGTCACTTGCTAAGTAAACAGCTTTTGCTGCTTTAGCCTCTTTTTTAAGAGAATTGATCAGCGGTGCTTTTCCACGTATATTAATATATTGTGGTTCATAATCATTGTCAATGTCTACGGACATTGTTGATTTTTTCAAATCACGTATATGCCCAACAGATGCCACAACTTTGTAGTTTCGCCCTAAATATTTTTCAATTGTTTTTGCTTTAGCAGGTGACTCAACAATTACGAGATTTTTGCCTTTAACAATTTTTGTTTTCTTTTTACTCGCAGTTTTCTTACTGCTCGTTTTCTTTTTTGTAGTTGTTTGTTTTTCACTTGCTTTCGCCATATATTTACCTATTTTTTCAAATTTCAATAGTCTAATAATATAGGCTTTTAGGTCAGATGTCAAGTAATAAAACCAAAAGTGTTTTTCTTATAGGAGAATTAAACATTTATTAAAAGGAAAAAAGTTCTGTCAGTCCTTGGTTTTACTAATTTTACATAGATTTATAAATTTTCAATTTTTATAAAAAATTAAGGAAAGAAATTCCCTTCATATAAATAAAATTCATCTAAAATATCTTGTCCATGAGTGACAAGCTTGGCTGCACCTTGTTGGATTAATTGATTACAGCCAGAAGCATTTCTATTCAAAATATCTCCAGGTACAGCAAAAACTTCTCTATTACCCTCTAAAGCATAACGACTTGTGATAAGGCTACCACTACGTTGTTTTGCTTCCACAACAACAACACCACGGGAAAGACCAGCAATGATTCTATTTCTCTCTGGGAAATGAAACTTGAGGGGTTGCTCTCCTACAAGGTATTCTGATAAAACTAATTCATGTGCTGCTAAGTATTCTTGTAATTTACGATTTTCTTTTGGATAACTAATATCTAACCCATTACCAATGACAGCAATGGTTGGAGTTTTTTGTTTTACAGCTGCTACATGGCTTGAGGTGTCAACACCGCGTGCTAATCCGCTCACAATAACAAAGTTTTGCTTTAATTCCTCAATAAGCTTATGGATTATTCTTGGTGCTTCCTTAGACATTTCACGACTACCTACAAACCCAAGTTTAGGAAGACTAAGCAATTTAAGATCTCCTCGGTAAAAAAGGAGGGCAGGCGGATTATATGTTTCTCTCAGCCATTCGGGATAAATGTCATCTAAAATGGAAAAGGAGGGGAAAATTTTGTATTGCTCACGAAGTCGTTTCACATCTTGACTCTTATAACTCTCAATAAAATTAGGGACAGTTTTGACCTCTGCAATCCGCGCTAACTGGCGTAGAGTGAGTTTTGCTTCATGCCTCCTCTGATAATCAATCAGTTTCAAAATCCCTAAATTAGACATTCCTGCTTTTTTTAAACGTAATATTTCAAAGTTTTTAATCATGCAGCCTCCATTTTTGGTGTTATTCATTAATTAATACGCAAAAAATAGAAGCTGTTCACATAAAAAACTGCATTTCTGCAGTTTTTTTATTCCGCTTGTTCAATATCTTTTTTGAGTTGATCAAGATTAAATTTGGCTTGGAGGAAGTTTTGAGATTTTGTTGGGAAGTTTTGCTCTAAGGCATCCACTTGGCCTATTTCTACTTTACCGGAAAAGCCAGTAAATCCTAAAATATGGCCACCAAAATTGCATGAATCAGCAAGAAAATGCAGATGGTATCCAGCGACACTTACACCATGAAACATTTCTGGAGTCCAAAAACCGACGATAGTTCCCTTGACGTTCTCCTCTTTATATTCGGGTTGATTTTCTGCTACTTTAGCAAAAGGTTCGCCTTCTGCTGCGCCTGGAGCCATGCGCACATGCATCATATCAAAATCACCAGTCATTTTAATTGTATAAAAGGTATTTTCGCTATTAAACTCATTTTCAATTTTTTTGAAGAGTTCTTCGCTGGCGATTTTTTCTTCTTGTTGGAAAGAAAGTGTTGCTTCATGATGAGATACTGCAGCGTATGGGACAGTTTCATTGTCTTCTACTTGACGTACTTTTTTGTCTCCTGTTGCAATATAAGCTTTGCCATCCAAGACAATCAACTCACCATTGATACCTGACAAGGTTCCAATACCAAAGTTGCCTTTTTTCAAAAGCTCTCCAATCGTTAAGGTTCCTTCATAAAGTCCTGACATCAAAGCTGCAAGGGTGTTGTGTTGAAATAATTTCATTTTTCTTTCCTTTCAAATTTTGTAATTTTCAATACTCTAATTTTACCATATTATTACTGTCATGATAAAAATACGGATTGTTTTTTTAAGGCATTTTCTAAAAAAAAACTAAGCAATATTGCTTAGTTTTTGATTAATTATGTATTAGTCTTCAAACCATTTATCAACTTGTTCTTTATGAGATTTAATCCATGTTGCTGCTGCTTGTTCTGGTGTTTTACCATTTTGAACATCAAGCATTACAGATTCCATATCTTTTTGAGACCAGTTAAACTTGTCTAATACTTTATAAGCTTCAGGATTATCTTCTTTAAGTCCTTTACGTACAATAGTATTGATGTCTTCAGCTTTACCCATTGAGTTTTTAGGATCTTCTAAATATTTCAAATCATACTTATTAAACATCCAGTGAGGTGACCAGCCAGTGATTACGATATCTTTATGTTGCTTGATAGCTTCACCAAGGGCAACAGTCATCGCACCTGAAGACGATGGTACTAAGTTCCAATCTTTCAAGTTATCATAATCTTTCAGAGCCTTCTCTGTTGCGGCCATAACACCAGCACCAGGTTCAATACCGATAATTGATTTATCTGTTTGATCCTTCAGGTCTTCGATAGAATTTGCTTTCATGTAGCTTGGTACGACAAGACCAACTTTAGCTCCTTTAAGGTTAGGGCCAAGTAATTCAACGGACTTGCTGAACTTTTTCCATTGTGTTTCATGAGTGTTTGGGAGCCAAGCAGAAACCATACCGTCAGCTTGACCATTTGCTACAGTTTGCCAAGCAACTGTATTATCTAAAGCTGTCTTCTTAACGTCAAATCCATGTTGCTCCATAGCTTGACTTAATACGTTAATAGATGCAACTTCTGAGTCCCAGTTCATATATACAAGCTCAACATTTTTATCTGCTGCTGTTTTCGTAAGTGTAACACCAGAAATACCACCAATGATAAGAACGATAAGGGCTACTAACGCTCCTCTTTTTTTCCATTTCTTAAGTTGCAGATTGCCTTGTTTTTCAGTTGGGGCAACATTAAGTTTTTGAGTGAAACGGTCAATGATAATAGCTAAAATAACTAAAGCAATACCGTTTACAAAACCTTTACCGATATCCGCAGATTGAACAGCCGCTAAGACGCCACGTCCAAGACCAGGTGCACCGATCATTGAAGCAATAACGACCATTGAAAGTGCCAACATAATAGTTTGGTTAACACCTGCTAAAATTGTTCCTTTTGCTAACGGAAACTCTAACTTAAAGAGCTTTTGTCTTGGTGTTGACCCAAAAGAATCTGCTGCTTCGACCAATTCAGTAGAAACTTGACGAATACCCAAGTTTGTCATACGAACTGTTGGTGGCAAAGCAAAGATAACTGAGGCAAATACACCAGGGACCACACCGATACCAAAGAAAGCAACGGCCGGAATCAAGTAAACGAAACCGGGCATGGTTTGCATGAAGTCCAAAATGGGCTGCACAATCTTAGCAACAAGTTCGGACTTAGCCATCCATATACCTAAAGGAATACCGATAATAATAGAAACTAAACTAGAAAGCAAGACCAATGTTACTGTATTCATCAAGTCTGTCCATAAACCTTGATTGGCAATAAGAACTAAACCTAAGAATGTAAAGATAGGGAAGGCAATTTTACGTCCAGAAACTAAAACTGCCAAGAAAGTAACAACAATAATCATTAACCAAAATGGTACAGCTGTAAGTCCCGCAGTTACTGTATCCATAATTGCTGTACCAGCTTTTTGAATAATATCAAAACCAGCACTTAGATTGCTTGTAATCCAATCTGTTGCAGTCGAAACCCAATCTGCTAAGGGTATCTTACCTATTGCTAACTCAATCATTATTTACCTCCTCATCGTCTACATCTGCTAAAGCTTCAAGTACTCGTCCGCGAATAAGAATACCTTTGAGGAATCCTTCGTCATCTACCACGGCAACAGGCGTTGGAGAGTCATATATGATAGGTAAGATATCACTTACTAATGTTTCTTTACCAACTTGTCCAACATCTGTCATGAGAACTTCGCGAAGAGATTTATTCGCTTGTTTTGCTTGAACAGCTGCTTCACTGGTAATAACACCATAAAATTGACGTTTTTTATCGACAGCCATTAAAGAACTTACTTCTTCTGTCTTCATCTTTTTAAGCGCTACACTTGGACCATCAATGTCAATGTTAGTTGTTAAGGCAGGAATCATAATGTTCTCCGCTGTGATAACTTTTGCACGATCGACATCCTCCACGAAGGTTTTAACGTAATCATTAGCAGGATTAGTAAGAATTTCTTCACCTGTACCAATCTGCATGATTTTACCATCCTTCATAATGGCAATACGGTCACCGATACGTAATGCTTCATTCAAGTCATGCGAAATGAAAATAATTGTTTTTTGGAATTTTGCTTGAAGTTCCAAAAGTTCATCTTGCATTTCACGACGAATCAATGGGTCCAAAGCTGAGAAAGCTTCATCCATCAGAAGAATTTCTGGATCATTGGCTAAAGCACGCGCTAAGCCGACACGTTGTTGCATCCCTCCTGAAAGTTGATTTGGATATTGATTTTTAAAATCAAGCAGGTTAGCATTGTCTAAAGCTTTTTCAGCACGCTTGCGCCGCTCTTCTTTTGGTACGTTTTGTACTTCCAAACCATATTCTGTATTCTCAAGAATCGTTCTATGAGGGAAGAGACCAAAATTTTGGAAAACCATACTCATCGTTTTGCGACGCACTTTCAGCAAATCTTCTTTATTTAACGTAGCAACATCTTCACCGTCAATGAAAATCTTACCGCTTGTTGGCTCAATCAAACGATTAAGTAAACGTAATAGTGTGGACTTCCCTGAACCAGAAAGTCCCATAATAACGAAAATTTCGCCTTCATTTACTTCAAAGTTGGCATCATAAACACCGACACTCGCACCTGTTTTTCTTAAAATTTCGTTTTTCGAATCACCCTGCTCGACCATTGCCAAAGCAGTTTTTACACGTTTACCAAATATTTTGGTTAAGTGCTCAATTTTAATTTTTACTGGCAAAATATTCTCCTTTACTCTTAATAATTAAATACATTTCATTATTTAATGTTCATCAAAGTGACCATTCCATAATAACAAGGTATTGTCACTTTGTCAAATAAGTAAACTTACAAATATCTTAAATTGCCTAAATATGAAAAAATCTTTCTATAGTGACAGTTCCTATTGCCTGTCTCTATAGAAAGATATTTCTCAATGTCAAAACTAATTTTTATAAAAGAAATTTTGAATAATTTGTAAAGAATCTGCTCCACCAACAAAATACAAGGTATCATATTGGTTCAATGTCGCATATGGGCCTGGCGAAATAATTAATTCGTCATTCTGTAAGATGGCAATAACGGTTGCACCTGTATTTTGCCATAAGTTCATTTCTCCGATAGTTTTACCTAAGTTTTCGGAAGGTTCATTAAGCTCAAGTTCAATCGGAGTCATTGGATTGGATTTTTGAAAGTGTGCTGTTTGTCCAACGAGTTTATCTAAAGTCGATGAAAAATTGGCAAGTTCCTTTTGTTGGCGAGCGACACTTTTCAAAATATCAGCTTGTAAATCCTGAATTGACTTAACTTCTTGATGTTGAGTCAAAAACTCTTGAGCTTTTTGACGTGAAGCAATAACAACGCCACTTCCATGAATCGAATCCACAATCCCTAAATCACTAAGAATGCTTACTGCTTTTCGTGCTGTTTCGGGAGAAACACCAAAAGTTGTTGCTAAGGTCGATCTTGCATAAATTTTTTGACCGATTTTTAATTCGTTGCGTACAATATTTTCCGCAATTAATATAGCAATTTGCTGATATTTCGGTTGTCTAACCTCTTTCACTTTTTCCTCCTTTTTTATTTATTCGTATACTATCATCATATAAAAATGCATTATGCCTTCTATTTTAATGTAAAAATACAAAAAAAGATAGTAAAATTATTTTTAAAGTGTAAAATTTCGAATATATCCTAGTTTGTATTTTATCGACTTGTATGATAAATATGTTTCGTATAAGTAATCTATGATATAATAGTCGCAAAAGTTTAAAAATAGAAAGTGATAATATGAACTGGATTTTTCGATTGATTAAAGGAATGATTATTGCTCTTGGCTTCATTCTTCCTGGTGTTTCTGGCGGGGTTCTTGCAGCCATTTTAGGGATTTATGAACGTATGCTCCATTTCTTGGCTCATATTCGTCAGGATTTCAAGAAGAATTTTCTTTTCTTCCTTCCTGTTGGTATTGGTGGGATTTTAGGCTTAGTTCTCCTTAGTCGACCTCTTGAGTGGGTGTTAGCGCATTATCAGATAATTGTATTATGGGGGTTTGCAGGTGCAATTTTAGGAACACTCCCTTCTCTCTTTAAAGAAAGCACACGTCAGAAGGCTCGTGATAAAAGTGATACCTTTACTTTAATCCTCACATTTGTTTTGTCAACACTTATTTTATATATGTTACCTGCCATTGCAGGGACGGTTCCGGCAAACTTCTTTGGTTTCTTCCTTGCAGGTATTTTAATTGCCTTAGGTGTTTTGGTACCTGGACTTAGTCCATCAAATCTTCTTTTGATTCTTGGACTTTTCTCTCCGATGCTCGAAGGTTTTAAAAACCGTGATATTTTCGGTGTGTTTCTTCCTATTGCCATTGGTGGATTATTTGCTCTAGTAAGTTTTTCAAAATTAATGGAGAAACTTCTTATTAATTTCCATTCTAAAGTTTACAACTTTATCATTGGTTTAGTACTCTCAAGTACATTGCTGATTGTAGTACCTACACAAAGTGCCGAAGCCATCAATTATGCAGGTGCAACTCTCTCAACCTTCTTTATGAGTGCTCTACTCTTTGTAATTGGACTTGTATTAGGTCTCTGGATGAGTAAGTTAGAAGAAAAATATAAATAAAGATTAATATCATAATAAAAAAGACTGGATATCAATCCAGTCTTTTTTATCTTAGTCTGTTTCAATTAAACCAATATTTTTATCGGCACGTCGGTAAACAACACTCGTACGATTAGTATAGGCATCCAAGAAAACATAAAAATCATGGCCAAGCATATCCATCTGAAGCACTGCCTCTTCCGCATCCATCGGTTTAAGATCAACACGTTTCGTGCGGACGATTTTCACAGTATCTTCTTCAATCTCATCAATGGCATCTAAAGGAGCAAATTCGTCACCAAAGGCTAAGCCAGTTGGGACATTTATTTTTGATTTGCGGTTTACACGCGTTTTATATTTGCGAATTTGTCGTTCTAACTTTTCTTCCACTAAATCAATAGCTGCAAGTACATCTAGAGCAGTATTTTCTGCTCTTAAAGTTACATTTTTAGCTGGCACAGTTACTTCAACCTTATTACGCTTATCGGAATAAGACTTAATATTCACGTAGGCTGTGACTTCATGTCCATCATTAAAGTATTTATTTAATTTACCGATTTTATCTTCGATATATGAACGAATTGCATCTGTAATTTCCACATTTTCTGCACGAATACTAAATTTAATCATAAGGTTGTTCCCATGGCATTTCAAAAAAATGCTCTTTCTTTTATTTATTTCTTATTTAATTTTAATATAAAAACAAATATGGGTCAACTAATATCCGAGATTTACCAGAATTAAAACTCTTGTGCTGCAGTTTCTACTTTACCAAGGAATTCAGCCAAAAATTCTTCAGCTTTTTCAGGTTGGTAAGCATGACCTTCAACACTAAGTGAAGAGAAGTCTGTACCAATAAATTCAAAGATAGTCTTCATGTATTGGCTACCTGTATCTTGACCATTGTACATACCACCGCTTGCTTGCAAGTGCATAACTTTCTTATCTGTTGCCAAACCTTTTGGTCCTTCTGCTGTGTAACGGAAAGTTTTACCAGCAACATTGACTGTATCAATCCATTTTTTAAGGCTAGCAGGAATCATAAGGTTCCACAATGGACTCGCAATGACTACCTTATCTGCTGAAAGGAACTGTTCTGTAAAGGCACCAAAACGTGCAACTTTATCTTGTTGTGATTCAGACAAGGCAGTGAAGTCTACACCATTTTGCATTGCAATAAAAGCAGAAGCCATGTCTTGATCAATTTCAGGAATGTCGGCAGAGAAAACATCGAGTACTTCTACTTCATCATCTGCATTTGCAGTCTTATAGGCTGATACGAAAGTATCCAAGCCTTTAATTGAGAAGCTGTCTTCAGCTGTCAAAGGATGTCCTTTTACAACAAGTAATTTAGTCATTAATAAATCCTCCAAGATTTTGTTTAATTTACATTTGTAAACAATTTTTACTTTAATATTATAGCAAAAACATTTTACGAATGCTACAATTTTAGTACGTGAAACTTAGCACAAACTTAAAAGATAATAAAACCACCTCGAAATGTTTCAAGATGGTTTTATTTTTAATGACGAATGAGATAGTCAAAAGCACCCAGAGAAGCTGTTGCACCACTTCCCATAGCAATCACAATTTGTTTATAAGCTGAATCTGTACAATCCCCTGCAGCAAATACACCAGGTACATTAGTAGCCCCTTGCTTGTCAACGATAATTTCGCCTCGTGAGTTACGCTCTACTACTCCCTCAAGCCACTCTGTGTTAGGCACAAGACCGATAAGAATAAAGACACCTGATAATTCGAGGTTTACTTCTTTTTGAGTATCACGCTCGACATAATCTAGACTTTCAACTTTATCTGTACCATGAATAGCCTTCGTTTCTACATTGGTCAGAACCGTAACATTATCCAGTGAATAGAGTTTTTCTTGTAAAACTTTATCTGCTTTAAGCTCTGGTAAAAATTCTAAAACAGTCACATGTTCAACTACACCAGCTAAATCGATGGCTGCTTCAATCCCCGAGTTTCCTCCCCCAACTACGGCAATTTTTTGACCTGCAAAGATCGGTCCATCACAATGCGGACAATAAGCAATTCCTTTATTTTTGAATTCTTCCTCACCTGGAATACCAAGTGAACGCCAACGTGCTCCTGTTGATAATACAACCGTTTTAGACTGTAGGACAGCTCCATTTTCCAGAGTCACTTCAAGCAGGTCGTTTTTCTCTAATTTCACTGCTTTTTGTGTTTTCATAATATCAGCTGGATAGGCTTTGACATGTTCTTCCAGTTGAGCAGCTAACTTTGGTCCTTCAGTATAAGTCGTCCCAATCAAGTTTTCAATGCCTAGAGTTTCTAATGGCTGACCACCGAATTTTTCTGCTAAAATACCTGTGCGTATCCCTTTGCGTGCTGCATAAATAGCCGCACTTGCACCTGCTGGACCACCGCCAACAACAAGAACATCATAAGGATCTTTATCATCAAATTCTTCACTTCCAGCTTGACCAACGAGTTTATTTAATATTTCTTCAAGACTCATGCGCCCACTTGAAAATTCCTCACCGTTAACAAAAACTGTTGGCACAGCCATCACACCACGAGATTTGACTTCGTCTTGGAACATGCCGCCTTCAATCATCGTATGCGTAATATTTTCGTTAAGAACACTCATGATATTCAAGGCTTGGACAACATCTGGACAGTTATGACAAGTCAAACTTACATAAGTTTCAAAATGATAAGGTTTATCAATGGCTTGAATACGTTTTTTGAGGTCATCTTCAATCTTTGGTGCGCGACCACTTACTTGTAAAAGAGCCAAAACAAGCGAGTTAAATTCATGACCTAAAGGAATACCAGCAAAAGCAATACCCCTCATTTCTCCCTTGCGAACGACAGAAAAGCCAGGAGCTTTGACTAACTTAGCTTCTTCAACACTTATACGTGGTGACATTTCAGCAATTTCATTGACAAATTTGCGAACTTTTTTACCATTGACATCTTCAGGATCTGCTTTGACACGTAATGCGATATCATTTTCTAAAAGTTCTAAATATTGTTTGAGTTGCGCTTTAAGATTCTCTTCTAACATTTTATCTTTCCATTCTTTTTAGCTTAAAAAGGCGAGTAATCTACTTCGCCTTATTAAATTAAATTTTACCGACTAAGTCCAAACCTGGTGTCAAAGTTTCTGCATCTTCTTTCCATTTGGCAGGGCAGACTTCACCTGGATTCTTACGAATGTATTGTGCTGCGCGCACTTTATCTACTAATTGGCTTGCATCACGGCCGATACCGTCTGCAGTGATTTCGACAGCTTGCACAACACCATCTGGGTCGATGATAAATGAACCACGTTGTGATAAACCAGATTCTTCATCCAATACATCAAAAATACGAGAAATCTTTTGTGATGGATCAGCAAGCATTGGATATTCTACTTTACCAATAGCTTCACTGTGCTCGTGCCAAGCTGCATGAACAAAATGTGTATCTGTAGAACATGAATAAACTTCTACGCCCAAATCTTTAAGAATACTATATTGTTCTTGTAAATCTTCCAATTCTGTTGGACAAACAAAAGAGAAGTCTGCAGGGTAAAATACGATGACATTCCATTTTCCTTTAAGATCATCTGAGTTTACTGTCAAGAACTTGCCATTTTGATAAGCTTCAGTGACGAAAGGTGCAACTTCTTTTCCGATTAATGACATGATTATTATCTCCAATTTTTCTAATATTTTTTTGTACTTCTTAAATAATTATCACAAAATGAATAAGGTTAGTCAAAAGATATGTTCAAGTTTTTAGAGAAAATAAAGCGCTTAACACTTCTGAATTATTACATTTTGAGTGATGATTCTATATACTATTGTTTAGATATACGAAACACCCATCACGAAAATGTTTATCAAATAACAAATCACTCGCTTTTAAAAATTATCTATTAAAAACAAAAAAAGCCCAGGTGGGCTTCTTTATTTTACAGTAAAAGCTAACGTCTTATCCAACATAAAAGGACGTAAATAAGCTGTTGCACTACTTGTTGGAAGTATCTCGTCGCGAAGTGTGATGCCTAATTCATTTTGAATATAAGCTCTTCTCTCTTGCACGCGCCCCCAAATGTCAGGATACGCTTCTTTTATCTCCTGTCTTAACTGTGCATCCGCCAAGAAAATGCCACTTTCACAACTTACACCACCGTATCCAGAAACAGATGGAATAATATCAATCTGGAACAGCATGCCACTCTCGATACTTTCTGTTGACTGCGGGTAGACTGGTGAGCTCATCCATTCTTCATCAGCGGAGAGATGACCAGGATTTAAAGTCCAACCGTATTTTTCTTGTGGCAAAACTTCTTCTATTTTGTTATACAGCTCTTGGCCTTGCATACCTATCTTGATTGCTTCCAACCACGTTTTAACGGCATTAAAATAAGGTTTTGCAACAGCCGAAAGATAATCTTTCTCTTCATCTGGAAGATCAGAAACTTGACTTACTGCATAGCCTCCTCGGCTTTGGAGGCCTCCTTTATACCCTGTCGTTAGGGAAAGTTTGTCTCCCTTTTTAATGACTTTATCGTTTGGATAGATATTGGCCTTTACAAAACGTTCGCCTGTTGCCATTATTGTAACGACATTATGTGCTTGTCCAAGGTCTGATAATTCTCTTGCAACTTCCATTTCACTTTTTCCAAGCTCTATCTGATTCATCGCGTTTAACATGCATCGTCCTGCCAAAGCAGCACCAAATTCATAATGGGCAAATTCGTTTGCATTATTTGTTGTGCGAACACCATTTTCCCCGATAAAAAGACGTGTAGCATTTTCTAGTATGGCTTTTGGACATAAACTTTGGACAGCGTGAACTAAGAAATGAGGTAAATCGAAAAGCTGATAATTATCCTCTTTTGTGCTGGTAAAGTTTTTCCACCCCACTAAACCAATCTTTTGAGTATGCTCTAGGTCACATTGACTTAAGATTTCTTCAACTGTTTCTTGAGTATTCATAGGCTGATTAGGTAGAGAAAGATGTGGCATATGTACAGCTTCTGCTTTTAACCTTGCCTTATCTGCTTTATTTAGGTTTTCATTACCTAAAACAAGATAAGCTTTACCATCCTTATGAAGGACAAGCAGGGCTTCTTCAAAACGCGGGAGAAAACCTGTAAGATACTCAAAGTTACTTCCATGTTCTAGGTCCGCATAGATAATTAAGCAATCAAAATTATCTTGGGTCATTTTATCAAGTAATTCCTGCCTTCTCTGCGCCATTGTATCATCTGTCAGTCCAACTGGTCTTAAGTTTTCTTCAAGCGTTGGGGGGGTAAATTTCGTGAGTTGAATCATCTCTTGCTCCTTTTTGTCAAAATAAGAACTGCCGCTTCAGCAATTCTTATTTCTTACTTTATATTCTTTTAATTTTTTAACTCTTGGGCGACGGCTTTCAAGCGTGAAAATTGAGCAGGTTCGGATAAAGAAACCGTCATTTCCCAAGCTTTGCTCCCTTCCTCAACTGCTAAAGTCAAGAAAAAGCGCTGAAAATACGACAAGTGCTCTGACTGCCGAAGATAATCAATATCGTCTTGTGTCAAAAAAGTTTGTTCACGCTGGATTGCTTTATTCAAATAGCGGAGCCAGAGCCGCGCATTTCCTCTTGATTTTTGAGCCGCAGCTTCAAAATATTCTTTCCAATTCATTTATAATAGCCTCAAAAGTTCGGGATTTTCTTTTAAATAATTTTTTAACGCTTCTTGGCCATAAGCGAGACCGTAAGCTTCTAAAACAACCGCAGGATCTGAAGTTCCTTCTGAATAATTGTTGAGTAAATCAAGGAGCGTATCTGGACGCTCAATGTTTAACTTCTTCATAATCTGGGCAATATCAGGAATATCCTTGGCTCTGCCCACTTGAATTTTGTCAATCAAAACTGACTGCAAGGAAGACAAATAGACTTCGAGATGACTTGCCTTGAAGATTAAAACTTTATCTTCATCAGAAAGTGACATGATGCGACCGATAGAATGGCTTAACCAAGGTTCATTAGCCGTTCCGACATGAAATTCTTGCCCAATCTCAGCAATAATTTCCTCAACTTTCGCAGTTGATTCATAAAAGGCATCGATATCCTCTGTAGCTTTTAGACCATGATACTCCAAGACAAAACCGCCTACGCATTGTAAGCTTAGGTGGATATCATTTTCTGCTAATTTTTCATTCAAACGCGTAAACAACTTATTATAATTCATAAATTATATACTTTCTCTTGAAAACTCTCTTCTTGATTATAGCATACCGTGTCTTATAAAAAAAGAGTTTTTCCTCTTTTTACATAATAAAAAACACCTAGTGGTGCTTTAAGAGTTAATTTTCGCAAAGGCTTGATTCAAGTCTTCCAATAAATCTTGGATATCTTCGATACCGGCAGATAGGCGAATCAGTCCATCCTTAATGCCAGCTTCTTCACGAATCTTTTTCGGTATTGAAGCATGTGTCATCACTGCAGGTACCTCAATCAGACTTTCCACACCTCCGAGTGATTCAGCTAAAGTAAAGTATTCTAGAGCTTCGACAAAGTCTTTTACTTTATGTTCATCCTTAAGTTCGAAAGAAAGCATTCCTCCAAAGCCAGACATTTGTTGAGAAGCAATCTCATGTCCTGGATCTTGCGGGAGACCTGGGTAATATACTTTGCTTACTTCCTCTGATGCATCAAGGAACTCTGCAATTTTTTGAGCATTTTTGGCATGAGCTTCCATACGAAGTGCTAAAGTTTTGATCCCTCTTTGAACTAGCCAACTGTCTTGAGGACCTAAAACACCACCAATTGAATTTTGCATGAAGGCGATACGCTCAGCTAATTCTTCTTTATCTGTGGTGACAAGACCGGAAACAACATCGGAATGTCCACCCAGGTACTTCGTACCGGAATGCAAAACAATATCCGCACCTAAACTTAAAGGACGTTGGAAGTAAGGTGTCGCAAAAGTATTATCAACGATGGTCAGTAGATTATTTTCCTTAGCAATATCTGCAAGTTTTTGGATATCTAAGACAGTCATCAAGGGGTTAGAAGGTGTTTCAAAATAAATTGCCTTAGTTGATGCTTTAATCTTATCTTTTAAAGCATCAATATCTGTTAAATCTACCAAGTCATATTCCAAACCAAAATTAGACATGACTTTATCCATGAGGCGGAAAGTTCCCCCATAAACATCATTACCTAGAATCAAGTGGTCCCCTGATTTAAAAATAGAAAGAACGGCATGAATGCCAGCCAAACCTGAACCAAAAGCAAAGCCTTGGACACCACCCTCTAAGTCGGCAATAAGTGTCTCTAAGGCATGACGTGTTGGGTTCCCCGATCTCGAGTATTCATAAGCTTTGGGCTGCCCGAGACCATCTTGCTTATAGGTCGACACTTGATAGATCGGAACAGAAACAGCCCCTGTGGTAGCATCTTCACTGATACCTCCGTGAATCATCTTTGTTTTTAATTTCATCTCACTCATACTTCACCTCTTTTTAATTGTTTATTTATTATAATGCAGATTATCTTTTGTTGACTTTGGGTAATCCTATATCCGACTTTTATTTTTTTTATGTTAAGAGAAAAACCCTTAAACAAGGGCTTTTTTCTTATAGTTTCACTTCATTTGCCGGAGCAAAAAGATCATTTAAAGCTTCACTCATGGTTGGATGAGTGTAGATATGATCTCGTAACATGGTGTAAGGTATTTTTGCTTTCATCGCAAGCGATAAAATATTTATCACTTCATGTGATTCTTCAGCATAAAGAGTTGCACCTAATATTTCTTGTGTTTCTGGGTCTACTAATGCTTTAAGTAGCCCTTTACTTTGTCCAAGTACTGCAGATTTTGGAATAGATGTAGCTTCTAAACGGAACAATCGATATTTGGTACCTTGAGCTTGAGCTATTGTTTCTGTTAAGCCTATATTAGACAGAGTTGGTGTGATAAAAACACTACTTGCTAACTCACCTCGATTACTTAATGTCCGAGATTTGTCGCCATAAAGTTGACTTTCAATGATACGAAAATCATCCAATGACGTATAAGTAAATTGTGGTCCACCATGTACATCACCCAAAGCCCAAATATTTGGAGCAGAGGTTTCAAGCTTTTCATTCACTAAGATATGTCCTGCCTCGCCAACTTTGATTGAAGTATTTTCTAAACCTAATCCAGAAGTATTGGGCTTACGACCTGTAGCAAGAAGAATCTTGTTTCCCTGTACTTCTTCTGCTTGACCATCTTTTGTAATATTGAGGATACTTGCTTCATCACGATCAAAAACACCATTTATTTCATAGCCGAGCTTGAAGACAGCACCAGCGTCTTCTAAATCTTGCTTCACGCGCTTCGCAACATCTCTATCTTGACGCGGCAAAAATATATCGTGTGAGTCAATAATCGTTACCTTTGATCCATAAGACAGAAACATGGCTGCAAATTCGAGTCCGATATAGCCAGACCCCACAATCAGAAGATGCTCAGGCTTTTCTTGTAAGTCCATCAATCCTGTCGATGTCACAAGATTTTTACTCTCCGACATGCCAAGGATCGAAGGAAGGATAGCACGCGCACCCGTATTGATAAAAATACGTTCAGCTTGAACAAGCATTATCGGCTTTCCTTCTTCGGAAATTTCGACCTCATGGTCTGAAAGAAATCTTGCCTTCCCATCAATAACAGTTGCATTTTGTTCATCCACAATCATATGGTAATTCTTTTTATTCAGCTTTTCGACCAGGCTGAATTTTTGAAGGACTGCCTCGGTGAAAGCTTCACCTTTTTGGCCATTTACAATTAACGACTTAGACGGAATACAGCCAATATTAATACAAGTTCCCCCATACATCCGCGTAGATTGTTCTACGATTGCTACTGTTTCCCCTTTATTGGCCAATGATTTAGCAAGGGTTTTCCCTGCCTTCCCAAAACCAATAATTAAATTCTTAAATGTCCTTCTCTCCATATTAAAGCTTGCCTCTATAGTCAACGATGAGAAGATTATGGCTCAAATATTCTCCGTCTGTCTTCAAAGCAATGAGGTTGTAACTGCCTTCCACTTTAGCTTGTAAATCTTGGGCGCTCCAGAACATTTCCCCCCATTTTTTGAAGTAAACAGGGCCAAATTCTGAATCCATATGTGCATCAAAAGCCTCTGGCAACTTGCCTTTGTCAATAGCAAGGATACGGTAACGTGAGATACCGCCCGCACATGCGTCAATAGCCTCGTTCTTTTCACTCAACTCGTGGTCAAAATCCAATACAAAATCTGCATTATCAAATTTCGCTAATTTTTCGCTTACTGTTTTGTCAAATATAATTTTCATGCTTTTTTCCTCCTATTGTTTAAGCAAGTGCCTTAATTTCTTTTCCTAATTGATCCAAGCCGTTTTCAAAAACTGACCAGTCTTGTGTAAGCTTCAGTAGCAGGAGACTTCCTTGTATCGTTGAGATGATATGCTGAGCTTGCGTTTTAGAACGCGCTTGAGTCCAACCTGTGATTTCCACAATCCTAGCTTGAATCAATGCTGTCCAAGTCTCCATAAGCTGTCCTAACAACTCACGAAAATCTTTATCTTCACTCGCACCAAGTTCAACGACTAGGTTTCCTACAGCACAACCATAATGTTGTGTTTCATCCACATGCACCTGAATTTCCCAGTTTAGCATTGCTAGCAAGGCTTGCTTGGGGTCCTCCATCTGGCGCAATAAGGGATCAAAACATTGTGTTTCCCAGTCATTACTATGAGAACGAATCACTTCTAAACAGATTTCTTTTTTTGATAAAAAATAATGATAGAGTTGTCCTTTTCCAGTACCCGAGTCCTCGAGAATATCTCGGATAGAAGTTGAGGCATAACCTTTTTGACAAAAAAGCTTTTTACTGCTGTCAATGATTTTTTCTTTTGCTTCTGACACTTTACACGCTCCAATCATTTTACCTACCGCTTGGTACAATACTAATATACCAAATTATGATGCCTTGACCAAATAATTGAACTGAGATTTTCTTTTCTTAATTTTTTGAAAGGTTTATGATATTAAAAATTATAATATTTTGTTACACTAAAATATAACGGATGTAAAAACTATATTGGAGGAATTATGAAGAAGACCATACTATTATCGATAGCATTAATAGGAGTTTTTGTACTTAGTGGATGTAAAGATGTCAAAAAAGAAAATACTGAAACAAAAAATGTTCCAGTTTCAAGTACTAATAAGAGCACCGTAAAGACAACAGAAACCCAAGCATCAAGTGCTTTGGAAAGTATCCCTACATCAACTCCTACATCTGAAGAAAAGGAAACTGAACAAACTTCTTCATCTTTATTTGAAGGTTATAGCGCTGAACAAATTGAATATGCGCGCGTAACAGAAGCAATAATTCATTATTATAAAGGGGATTATCAACCTGTATCTATCGATGTTACTAAAAATGGACAAAATCATCAGATTTTTCCTTTTGAAGGCTCTGTAGTTCTTCCTCAAGAAACTGTTACTTTATCCTTTAGCAAAGATAATACGATGGCCGGAACAACTATTATTACCTATAGTTCTAATCATGACGGTTCAATAAATTTTTATAAAGATCCAAATCATTATCAAGATGAAAGATACCTTAAAAATCCTTCATGGGTTAAGGAGGAATCGCAAAAATTACTAGACAGCATGCAGACAATAGAAATACCTATTTCATTTGATTACGAAGCTGCTCAAATCATTTCCAAAATACAAGTGAAGTAAAAATTGATCTTTTTGTTTGTATTTAGGCTTTAAAAAAATCCAAAATAAAAACCTACCCTACTTAAGTTACATGGCCTTAAGCAGGGTAGGTTTTTCTGATCTGTGTTTTAAATTACACCCACAAGGATGAAGAGGATAACGATAATCCCCAGCGCAATACGGTACCAACCAAAGATTTGGAAGTCACGGCGTTTGATGTAGCTCATCAAGAATTTAATAACGAAGATAGATACAACATAAGCGACAACCATTCCAACGATAAGGGCAATCACTTCTGAGAGACTAAAGTGAAGGCCGAATTTCAAGAGTTTAAAGGCAGAGGCGCCAAGCATAGTGGGTACTGCGAGGAAGAAAGTAAACTCGGCAGCAACGACACGTGAAACTCCAATAAGCAAAGCACCCACAATTGTTGCGCCTGATCGTGATGTCCCTGGAATCATTGAGAGGACTTGGAACATCCCGATGATTAGTGCAGTTTGATAGGTAATTTCTTTCATTGTATTGATTTTTGGTACACGTGTTTTATTCCAACGTTCAATCACGATAAAGGCGATACCATAAACAATCAGCATAATGGCAATTGTCAATGGTGTCCCAAAATTTTCTTCTAAGAAATCATTTAAGAATAAGCCAAATACAGCTGACGGAAGGAAAGCCACTACAACCTTAACCCACATGTTAAAGACAGAGCGTTTGATCCGTACACCTTTTCCTTCAACATTAACAAAAGGATTCATCTGTGACCAGAATTCCACAATAACTGCAATAATTGCACCTAATTGGATGACTACAAAGAACATATCTTTGAAAGCTTGTGTCATGTTGGTGTGAATGAAGGCATCCACTAAAAGCATATGCCCTGTGCTTGATACGGGAAGCCATTCTGTAATTCCCTCGACGATGCCGAGAAAAATAATTTTCAAAAGTTCAATAAAATTTAAATCCATTTTTCCTTATGTCCTATTCATTAATGAGGTAGAAACTGCCATCTGTAACTTTGACTGTCAAAGCTGTCTCTTGATTTCCCGTTTGATAAGGAAATTCTTTTTTGACATGATTTACATAAAGTTCTTCTGCCTCTACATTTATCCCCGGCAATTGACTGTTTATTATTTTCAATTGGCCGTCTTTTTTAACAATTTTGCTACGTTCTTTCAGATGAAGATTTTCAAAAATAGTTGCACCATCATTTGAAGCAAAATCCATACTTTCTGCTGTCACACGTTCTAAAACAGATGCCCCATCATTAGAAGTTACTTTAAAATGTCCCGACAAAGTCAAATCACGCAATTGCCACGCAGCATCACTAATATTCAACGTGAGTTGGTTTCCTTTAATCCTTTCTAAGGAAAGGCCACCATCTCGAAGATTAATTTTGAGACTATCTGCTTTCAAATCTCGCAAGGTTTTTTGTCCGGATGTACCGTCGATAATGATTTTCTCAAAATTCATATTTTCTGGTACAGTGACAATTATTTTTTCCTGACCCATTTTACCAAAATTAAGCCCTAAATTGAAGTCAAAGGTGCTTTTTCTCGCCTCAAAACTCAAAGTTTTACCTTGAAGGTTAATCTCAGGCTTCTGATCAAGCAAGTGGCTCTCAACTTTCAGACTTGAGCCAGAGATAATTTCTAAATCCGCATCTTTACTGTTGATAATCAGATTTTTTACTTTATCTGTAGCAAAAGTCTGTTCTGTAGAAATAAGATGAGAAATTTGAGGACGGCCTTCTTTCCAGACAAGACTCGTTTTACCTCCAGCAGCTAAGCCAATACCTAAAAGAATAATGCCAGAAATAATCATAGTCAGTGCGGCAACTATTGTTCTTTTATTTTTCACAAGACTCCTCCTTTCTGATCGCGTTTGGTTCTTTGAGTTAATTTACGCCCCAACCATTTAATCATTCCAAGAAAACGAAGGCACAGCCATTTTGTGAGGAAAAGAATAAAAGGACTGATAAGGATTCCCAACCCAAAAAGCAAAAGACCAAGTCCACTAAAGACAAGTGTTGTCATTGGACTACTGAAGATGACACCAAGTCCAGAAATGAAGGAGAATAATCCACCAAACACGAGTGAAACATCAAGCATGTACAGGCTAAAGAGGAGAGCTAATAGCATCATTAACAAGGCTAGAATAAGTAAAAGAATGGCAAGTGCCAAGGGTACCAAAAGCGGTGAAGCAAAAAGACCAAGTATAATGAGCCAGACCAGCTGAAAGCGTGATTTAGCGGGTATACTTTTTTCTTCTTCTTGCGCGTGATCATCTTGGTCTAAGAAATAACTGAGTTTGAGCTTGGTAGCAAATTGTTTTGGTGTTCCATACTGTGCTGTTATATCCTCAAGTGTCATTCCTGACTCAATAAAGTATTCTTGATAATAAGCGATTAAGTCTCTACTTTCTTCTTGAGGTAGATCTGTCAGATGGGCCTGCACAGCCTCTAAATAACTATTCATCGTTTTCGAGTTCTCCTTCTACTAAAAGTTTATCCATGGCATTACGGAATTGCTGCCAGTCAGCAGTTATTTTTTGAAGCTCTTGGCGTCCATTCTCTGTTATCCGATAATAACGTCTCATGCGACCTTCATAAGGCTCGTCATAATTTTCTAAAAGCTCATGCTTTTTTAAACGACGTAAGACAGGATACATGGTTGATTCACTAATCGGAAGTTGGGCTTGTACTGTTTTTGTCAACGCATAGCCATACATATCTTTCTTATTCAACAAAGAAAGCACTGTCCCGTCTAGAAGTAAGGTTGGAATTTGAATATCCATAATTGTCCTTTCCTTTTCCTTCATAGCATATTATATGTTGTATAATATGATACTATACGACATATAATAACATATAAAACATCTGCTGACAAGTATGAGGCAATAATTTCAAAAGATATGATAAAATAAGTTAAAGTTAAACTGAAGGGTAAAGAACTGCATGCAAATCATAAAACTCCGGGAACATAAGAAAAAGCTTGAACAAGCTGCAAACTGGTTTCACCAGAAATGGGAAATTCCACTTTCTGCCTATCAAGAAAGCATGGAGGCTTGCCTCCAAGGTTCAGAAACCATTCCGCAATGGTATATGATGATCCATGAATCAGAAATTATTGGTGGCCTTGGAATTATTGAAAATGATTTTCATAATCGTAAAGATTTATCGCCTAATATTTGTGCTTTGTATGTGGAAAAAGAATTCCGTAGTCAAGGGATTGCGGAAAAGTTACTCCAAGAAGCTTGCGATGATATGAAGATGCAAGGGGTTCATAGGCTCTATCTTGTCACTGACCATACTCATCTTTATGAACGCTACGGTTGGGAATTTATTGGCTTTGTTCAAGCGGAAGATGAAGACGAGATGTTACGGATGTATTCTTACCAAATCTAAAAAAACTCCTAAATAGGAGTTTTTTTTATTTTTCTTGTGGTCTTTCATATTTTAGTCCCATCGCATTGATTGAGACAATTACTGTTGAGATACTCATCAATACTGCAGCAGCCAATGGATCAATAGAGATACCAAAGGTTGGGTAAAGAATGCCGGCAGCAACAGGAATAGCAATGATATTATAACCCGCTCCAAACCAAAGGTTTTGTTTCATCTTACGATTAGAGCGTTTAGCTATCTCAATCAGTGCTAAAACATCACTCGGATGTGAGTTGACCAGGACAACATCTGCTGTATTGATAGCGACAGATGTTCCGCCTCCAATCGCAATGCCGAGATCACTTGTAGCAAGCGCAGGTGAGTCATTGACACCGTCACCAATAAAGAGAACACCACCTTTTTCTTGGTAATCTTGGACAATCTTTGCTTTATCTTCTGGTTTTAATTCAGCACGATATTCCGCAATACCAAGATTTTTTGCAATTTTTTCTGCGGTAGCTTCATTATCTCCAGTCAACATTACAGGTATGATATCACGTTTTTTCAATTCTTCGATAAAGAATTTCGCATCTTCTTTTGGGGAATCACCTAAAGCGACAAAACCGTAAAGTGTTTTATCCGAAATGAGGAAGGAAACAGTCAGACCTTGGTCAAAGACCTTTTGAACTTCTGCCTCATCAACCGTAATTCCATTTTCTTTGAGGTAAGCGTAAGAGACGATACTGTAATTTTTTCCTTGAACAGTACCTTTCAAGCCTACACCAGGAATATTTTCCAGATTTTCTGCTTCTAATTTCAAATCGTCAACAGCATTGACAATTGACAGCGCAATAGGGTGTGTTGAACCACTTTCTAATGCGGCCATAACTTGTAGAATATCTACCTTATCATCCTTAGCCAAATCGACTACTTGACGTACACTAAATTTTCCGTCTGTGAGTGTCCCGGTTTTATCCATAAGGGCATATTTTATTTTACTAATAGATTCAAGAGATGTACGGTTTTGAATCAGCAAACCATTTTTAGCCGAAAGATTAGTTAGGCGTGCCACGACTAAAGGTACAGCCAATCCTAAGGCGTGAGGACATGCGATGACAAAGACAGAAACAGCAGTCATAAGTGCAAAGCTCAATGAAGAAGTCATCATCCAAATAATAAAGGAACCAACCCCCACAATCAATGCCGCCCAGAAAAGCCAACCTGCTACACGATCTGCTAAGTTTTCACTGGCAGACTTTTGCTTTTGCGCCTTCTCTACTAATTGCGCAATTTGCGCCAGAAGAGAATCTTTTCCTAGAGAAGTTACTTTCATTTCAAAAGGGAGGTTCTGGTTTAGAGAACCGCCGTAAACTGTATCTCCTGCTTCTTTTGAGACCAAACGCGCTTCACCTGTAATCATCGATTCATCGATAGACAAATGAGCCGTTTCTGTTGTCACAATACCATCAGCTGGAATACGTTCGTTTTCTTTTACGAGAAGAATATCGTCCACTTGGAGCTCAGAAATGGCCACATCTTTTCCGTCTTTCAGATGTGCTTTTTTAGGAATGAGGGATGCGAGGTCTTTTAGTGCATCACCTGCACGACTAACTGCGCGCATCTCGATAATGTGACCTGCCAGCATGATAACAATCAAGGTCGAGAGCTCAAACCAAAAGTCCATTGCCTCGCCACCTGTCCATAATAAAACCGTAGCATAAACCGAGTAAGCATAAGCCACGACAATTCCCATCGTAATGAGCATCATCATCGCCGGTTTTCGAGATTGAAATTCTCCACGCGCGCCACTAAAGAAAGGTGTGCCACCATAGAAGAAAATAATGGACCCTAAAATAAGTCTGACAATCGAATCGCCTTGAAAGCTTATCAGCTGAAAACCAGCAATACTTGAAATAGCAAGCAAAGGAACCATGAGCGCAATGCTGACTTTCAGCTTCTTACCCATATTACCCATGTGCATCATATGCCCTCCATGGTTCATCATATCATGTCCATCATGATGGTCCATTTCTGCCATATCGTTCATCTCGTGATGCATGTGCTCTTTATGTTCTTCTTCCATCTCAACCTCCTTAAATTTTCTATTCTTTTAATAACTCTATATCTATAGTTTACATTTGTAAACTTATAAAGTCAAGTAAAAACTTAAAAAATTAGAAAGAGAAAACTCCCTTATGCTGTTTTGCGCCAAATAAAAAGTGGAGTTAACTCCACTTCTATCTTTATTTACTTATAACTTGGCCAATCACGAGGTTGGCAATGACATTACCCGTTTTTGTAAGATTGATACTTTCTACACGCTCCGTATTTGTAAAAGCCACAATAATTTCTGTTCCTTTTCCTGCAGCTTTAATTTTTTGCAGATCCATATCAGCAATCTTATCGCCTTTTTTAAGAACTTGGCCTTCAGAAACAGTTAACTTAAACGGCTCACCTTTAAGCTCAACCGTATCTAAGCCCATATGTAAAAGAACTTCTAAGCCTGATTCTGTTTGGATGCCCATTGCATGTTTGGTTGGGAAAATATTTGTTATTTTACCTGAAATTGGTGCAAATACTTCTTCTTTTGTCGGTAATATCGCAAAGCCATCTCCCATCATTTGAGCTGAGAAAACTTGATCCGGAACTTCCGTGATTGGCATAACTTTACCTGTAGCAACAGCAAATACTTCTTGCGTGATTGCTTCAGTATCTGGTTGAACAACTTCTTCTGTTGTTGCTACAATATGGTTCGGAACTTCTCCAGTTTGTTGAATTTTTTTCAATTCATCCGCTACAAATTGCACTTCTGTACCTACGATGACTTGGACATTCTTTTTATCCAAAACACGCACTCCAGGTACACCAATTGCTTTGATTGCAGCTTGATCCACTAAGTCAGAATTTTCGACAGTCAAACGTAATCGTGTCGTACAATTATCAACCGTTTTAAGATTATCATTGCCAAGACCTTGATAAATACGGCCAGCAAGATAAGCAAATTTTTCATCTGCAGAAGATAAATCCGGATCTTCCTCACCTTCGCCACCTTCTTCACGGCCAGGAGTCATCATGTTAAATTTCCTAATGACAAAGTCAAAAGTAAAGTAATAAACGACCGCCATAACCAAACCAAGCACAAGAAGCATATAAGGTTGGTTCGCAATAGGTACGCGTAAGCTCAACATAAAGTCGATGAGACCTGCAGAGAAATTAAAACCTGCGGTCCAATGGAATAGCGCAGCAATAAACATCGAAATTCCTGTTAATGCCGCATGCACCACATAAAGTGGCCAAGCAACAAACATGAATGAGAATTCCAAAGGTTCGGTTACACCAGTGAAAAATGAAGCAAAACCAGCAGCAAGCATAAGTGAAGCTGTTGCTTTTTTCTTTTCGGGACGTGCATTGCGATAAATAGCATATGCACCTGCAGGCAAGCCAAACATCATGATAGGGAAGAAGCCTGCTTGATAACGGCCCGTAATCCCTTGAGTTCCGATGTTTTTCCAGAAATTCCCAATATCATTAATACCCGCAGCATCAAACCAGAAAACGTTATTGAGTGCGTGATGCATTCCTGTTGGGATTAACAAGCGGTTCGAGAATCCATAAATTCCAGCACCTAAAGGACCAAGGTTAACGATAGCTTTACCAAAAGTTGTTAGACCTCCGAAAACGGCTGGCCAAAGGAAAAGTAAAACAGCTGAAATCGCAGCCATAATAACTGCAGTAAGTATTGGCACTAAACGCCGGCCACTAAAGAAAGACAAGGCCATTGGCAGTTTTGTGTTGCTGAACTTATTATAGACTGCTGCTGCGATTAGACCAGCTAAAATCCCTATAAAAACATTCCCATTGTTAATCTTAGTGAATGCAGTATTTACTCTTTCAACATCAATTCTTTGCAAGAGTGCCACAGAATCAGGATTGAGTAAAGTCATTGGCACAAGGAAAGATACTACGCCAGCCAGTGCTGCGGAGCCATCTTTGTCCTTGGACATTCCAAAGGCCAGTCCAACAGCAAAGAGTAATCCTAAGTTATTCAGAATTGTTTGCCCGGCTTGAATCATAAAGGCTGCCAATACATTATTGGCGCCCCAGCCTGTAGGATCAATCCAATATCCAATCCCCGTAAATAAAGCTGCAACAGGTAAAGTTGCAACCGGAAGCATGAGCGATCGGCCCATCTTCTGCATGTATTCTTTCATAAATCCTCCAAGAATAGAAAAATTAAATAATTTACCAAAAATGGCACGTACACAAACCTCTACTTTTAAGCACCAATATCAATACTTCTTATTTCACAAAAAGTAAGATTTAACTTTGGTTGACATATAAAAAGGCCATTGCCAATGCTTACACAATCGCCTTGTTTCGTTAAATCTTCGACCAGTTAAAATTTATGATATTTTTCACTTAATATGATTAAATTTATTTGTACAATATTATTTTAACATCTTCTTGGTGATTTTGGTGAGTATAGGTGTAGAGGATGTATTACTTGTCAATATACGACCTGATTTTTACCTTTAGACTTTGCAATATAAAGTTTCTTATCAACATCATTGATAATTTCTTGCTGCTCTTGTGCGCCAACTACTTCAACTGCTCCTACCGATATCGAAGCCTTGAAGCTACTTTTTTCATACTCGAAATCATAAGTTGAGACCATATTAACAATGTCTTCCATAATCTCCTTGACTTCTTCTTCTAGATTATTTCTAAATATGATGAAAAACTCATCTCCTCCATAACGAAATAACTGACCAGATGTATTTTCTTTTTTTAACTTAATCCTAACAAGCTCACAAACCTCTTTTAATGCATAATCACCAGCAGCATGACCATAAGTATCATTTATATGCTTAAAGGCATCCACATCAAAAAGGACGACAGTAAAAACTGACATATACTGACTTTCAATGATTTCTTGTAAAGTTTCCTCAAATTTTCTCCTATTATAAGTATTCGTAAGAGGATCCATGTAGGAGTACTTCCTCAATTCAGAATATTCTTGAACGATCAACTTTAAAATCGCTAATACTTTTTCAGCAATAAATAGCATAATGCATATTTTTAAAAATATACCTACAGAATAACCTAAACTAAATTGAAATCTGGAACTAGATATGAGCATGACAGATAGAGTGATAGGAAAGCTCGCGAATAAATAGAAGTAACGTTTTTTTGTTACAAGCAATCGGTACTTGGAAATGATGTATAAACTCGTCCAAAATAAAAAGAGTGCCAATAAGACAAGCATAGTTGAGCGTATGTCAAATCCATAAGTGTAAGTATACAAGGCATAAAAGAGTAAAAATAACGGTATGACTGCATATTCTACGTATTTATAGTAGGATACAACAAAGTAATCGATAGCCACAACAACAAAAATTAATGAAGTATCACTTAATAGTCCGCCTTCTGGTGAGTTTTTATCAATTTGGGTAAATAATAATTTTAAAACAATGATTAGAAATGTGAAATTCGTGGAATATAAAATATAGGTAAAAAAACTATTCTTATTTAATTTATAGTGGCGAATTAAATATTTAAAAATATAAATCATTCCTAAAATGCCAGGAATTAAAAACATTTTTACAATAAAATTACTTCCAAATATATCTTGAATATCATTGACATAAATCATAAACTAGTCCTCTCAATAAAACTGATGTGGAATACTGTAATAGTAACTTTGCTGTTTCCACTCTTGAGGAAAAGTTTTCAGAAGCGCTTCTTCTTCCACGCCTTCAATAACTATTTCTTTATCAAATGATGTGATAATCGACTCTATTGCTAATAAATAGTTGGAGAGTTGTTCTGATTCAAGAATATTTTTAAACTCCAAGGTTGATAATTTTATTCGTGATATGTAGGGATGCAAGTCAATTAAGCTCCTAAATGAATTAACACCCAATAAAAAGTCATCTAAGGCAATATCATAGCCCATCTGCTTGATTGATTTTATTATCTCACGTGGAACAATTTCTGAATAGTGGTTATTTCTATAAAGAGGAATCCGTTCTGTCAGCTCTATTTTCAGCTTTTCTTTATAATTGAAACTTTCAAGAAATGCAATCGTTTCAGAATAATACAATTCTTGATAGTCAATATTTAAAGAGTAGATAGTCTTCTCTTTTTTCAATAAATCATTCAAAATTTTACTGATTTTTTCTATATAGAGCTTATGTAATTCTCGATCTGACATTAATTCATCAAAGAGTTGTTCTGGAAACACATATTTCCCTGAAACTTCTTCCCTCAATAGCAGCTCGTATTCTTCTTGGATCGAATCATTCATATTACATATTTTTTGTCTAAAAAAGCATAAGTTATTGATACTTTTTCTTGCCTTATTATTTGTCATTTTCTTTTATTATTCCAATTTTATCTTAAAGTGGCTGATACATTCTCAGGTTTACTGACACTTTTCTTAATGATACCTTCTGTACTTTTGCGGAAGATATTTCCTGATTTCTTCACTGTTATATCCAACTAAAAGCTTATTATCATCTAAAACAATCGGTGTTTGAAGGAGGTTTGTATTATGTTTTAAATACTCAAGTCCTTCATTAAATGACAATTCATATAAATGAAGTATACCTTTTCTTGTCTCAGATTTACTTCGCGTTGGGTGTTTAACAATATCTTCTAAACCTTTATCTGTCATTGATAATGTCTTTACTATATCTTCTTTTGAAATTTTGGCAATAGGAGCTTTGCTTATTGTTATGCTGTGATCTTTAAACCACTTAAGTGTTTGACGCGAAGAATTACAGCCCCTTTTATAATATACTTGTATGATGTCTTTATCCTCTAATTTTATCTTTAAGAATTTTTATTCTATTTGTTTTGTTAGAAGTGATTTAAATCACTAATAGATTATAACGATAAATGACGTTCAAATTTTTTATATCCGGTATTTCGGATTAATAAATACATATTTTCTAATTTTATATTATAATAAAGTTTGATATTAAATTTTAGTAGGAGTAATTTATTTGGTCTATCAAAAATATGGGATAACTTTTAAAAATATGAGAAAACAAAATAAATTTACTTTATCTGATTTTTCCGAAGTAGGTTTAGCAAGTTCGACCTTGTCTGATTTCGAACGTGGTTTGACCATGATTAGTTTGGAAAAAATTGATTTAGCCTTACAACTCATGGGCTGTAGTTTATCTGATTTTGATAGCCATTTAAATTTCTACTCTCCTACTGATCCCATATATATATTGCAAGAATTAGAAAGAGCAATCCTATTCAATGATTCCCCAAAATTGAAAGACCTTTACATGACTTGTAAACAAACAAAGCAAAGAAATCTTTGCCTAACCATAAAATTCCTACTGAAAAAGGGAACTTTAGAAGAAAAAAATGAAATCGTCAATTTCTTATACGAAACCAAGGCATTTGGTATAAAAGAACTTTCTATTTTTTACATCATCATGCACCAACTGGCCCCTCAAGATATTTTAAACATTATGAAGAGGTTAAAACAATATGGAAAAGGGATGTCTAATTCTGAAATTTATCACCGTCATCTGTCTCACGTGATACTAGAAGTTATCACTGTCCTTTCAAATTACGGACTTAAAGACGAAGCTCACTATTTTATAAAAAGAGTTGAAGAACTCAATCTAGCTCAATCTATGCTCTTAAGAAATTTATTTAAGGCGGTAAAAGGGTTGTGGGTATATAATTTTGAAAACAAACTTAAAGGAAAAGAACAGATAAAAAAAGCGATGGAAATACTGTTGCTTGCTGCTCAGCCTGAGGTCGCTCAATTTCACCAAGAAAAATTTAAAATGTTAGTTGACCTATGAAGAATAGAATTTTCTACTCTGTATATGAATTTCAAATAAAAAGAAACGAGTATCAAATCCCGTTTCTTTTTTTTATTTTATCGCTATCTAATTCAAAACAGCGACAGCCAAGCTCAAATAAGTCGCAAAGAGTATCCAGACAAAGTATGGCAAGAGTAGGATTGCTGACCATTGGTTGATTTTGAAAAATTTCTTAATACAAAGATAGACCACAATATCAAGAACAAGGATAACAAGTACTCCAAACCAGAAATAACCCTTGAAAAAGATAATGCTCCAGATAAAGTTGAGGAATAACTGGATGACATAAAGCAAGAGAGCGGGCTGGGCTTCACTCTTTCTTAATTTTAAATTTTGAAAAACTATAAAACCTGCTACAGCAATCAAGGCATAGAGAATAGGCCAAACAATACCAAACAGATAATCTGGTGGCGCCAATGGCGGAAGTTGTAAGTTGTTATAAATCGATTTGATATCACCAGCTAATATTCCTGATAAACTCCCAATTGCTTCTACCACAATGATAAACAACCCAACAAGTAATATCGGTTTTAGTTTACTAGAATGTTTCATAATGCTCCTCCTCTTTTTCTAAGTTATCCGTTTTCTTTAGTATTTTCTTAATTTTAACATAACACCTGTTTTAAATCGCCTTATTGATCCAGTCTTTTTCTATTACTTATCTTGTAAGTGTGAGTATAGTTAGCTATTACATCATTTTTTGACTTTATCCTTAATAATCAAATAAAAAGAACTCTTTAAATAAGAGCCCTCTTTTATTTTTCAGAAGTTTTGAGCCACTTGATGAGTTCTGTGGCGATTTCTTCTTGTTGTTTTTCATTTGAGATGCCGGCTTGGTTGTCGCCTTGTTGGGCACCATAGCTACCAAATCCGGCATGATTACCGCCCTCCAATGTTACACTTAAGGTTTGTTGTGGCAGATAGGTTTTTGACTTTTCATATGCAGACTGGTTAAGTACACCATCTTTCGAGCCTACGATAGATAAAACTTTTCCATTAAAATCTTTCAAGCTCCCTTTTTGATCAGGATAACTTGCAAGGAAAAAGACACCTTCTAAGGCTGAATTATCTTGATGAACTGCTGCAAAGCGACTTGCCATAACTCCGCCTAAAGAATGCCCCCCAACGATATATTGTGAGAGATGTTCAGAATTGATCACTTTCTCAGCTAGGTTAGGATTAAAAATGGCAAGATTCAATGGTTCTTTAAGAAGATAAACAGAATATCCAGCTTCTGCCACTTTACTGGCCCAAATACTATAGCTTGCATTGTCCACCAAAGCACCTTGATAAAAGACAACACTGGGTTTATCTGGATAGCCTTTAAAGACCAAAGCATTATCTGCCTTTTCGGCTTGTCTTCCAATGTTTGATGCTTGAGGAGTTGGATGATAAGTGCTGGACTTGATGTAGATAAATCCTGCGGCCAGAAGGGCGAGTAAAATACTTACAACCCATAGAACTATTTTTTTGAATTTTTTCATTGAGTTTTTCCTTTTTAAAATGTTTTTCTTTTTTATTTTAATGAATTATAGTGTTTTGTTCAAATAACTTTTATTTTTTATGATTGGCAACAGCGTAAGTTGGGGGATATAACAAAAAGAGTTATACGTAAAAATAAAGACTTAGATACCACATTGCCTCTAACTATTTCTGCTCAAGAGGGTTTGATAGATCAAAATGAATTTTTTAATAAAACAGTTGCTAGTCGTGATGTTAGCGGATATTATCTTGTTAGAAATGGGGAATTTGCTTATAACAAATCTTATTCAAAAGGCTTCCCATGGGGAGCTGTGAAACGGTTGAATCGTTATAACATGGGAGTACTATCTACTTTGTATATTGTATTTAAACCTACGAATATAGATTCTGATTTTTTAGAGAAATATTATGATACCGCTTATTGGCATAAGGAGGTCTCAAAACATGCTGCTGAAGGTGCAAGAAATCATGGACTATTAAATATTGCAGCGACTGATTTTTTTAAAACTGAATTAGTAATACCGAAAAGGATAGAAGAGCAACAAAGAATCGGTTCTTTCTTCAAACAGCTTGATGAAACCATTACCCTTCATCAACGTAAGTTAGAGAAGCTTAAACAGTTGAAACTGGCCTATTTGCAGCAGTTATTTCCTAAGTCCGGGGGGAATATTTCAAAAATTAGGTTTGCTTATTTTGAGGATGTATGGGAACAGCGTAAGTCAAAAGAACTATGTACAATTTCAACTGGGAAAGGAAATACTCAAGACAGAGTTGATGATGGAACTTATCCTTTTTATGTTCGTTCGGCAACAATTGAAAAAAGTGATGAATATTTATATGATCAAGAAGCTGTTTTGACTGTTGGAGATGGTGTAGGGACAGGAAAAGTCTTCCATTATGTAAATGGGAAATACAATTTGCACCAAAGAGTCTATAGAATGTATAATTTTAAAGAAGTTTCTGCTAAATATTTTTATTACTATTTCTCAAAAAATTTCTATAAAAGAGTAATGTCTATGACTGCTAAAACTTCTGTAGACTCTGTTCGAATGGAAATGATTGCTGATATGAATATTTTTTTTCCAAGCGTGAAAGAACAAGAAAAAATTGTAGAGTTATTTAGTAATTTAGATAAGACTATCGCTCTTCATCAAGAAAAATTAAATCAACTCAAAACCTGCAAAAAAGCTCTACTTCAAAAAATATTTAACTAAACACTTTATTTAACATACACCTCCCTGCTAAAATAAATACAGAAATTTTAATTTCGAAACTAATATTAATCATGGAGGTTTTTATTTTGTCAAAAAATAGAAGAACAAAACAATTGTTTTCTGAGTACTTTGAAGAGTGGGTTGAACTGTATAAGGTTGGAGCGGTACGGCCAATAACATTGAAAAAATACTATATTAGCCAACAACATATTGAAAAGCTTGTTCCAGATTTGAAAGTATGCGATATTACACGTCGAAATTATCAAAAATTACTGAACGATTATGCAATATCTCATGAAAAACAGACGACGATGGACTTTCACCATCATTTAAAAGGAGCAATTTTAGACGCAGTTGACGACGGACTAATTGCTCAAAATCCCACTCGAAAAATTATAATAAAAGGTAAAAATCCTCGCAAAAAAAGACCAAAATTTTTAAATCAACATGAAGTACAAGCACTAATTAAGCAGATGAATTTGACAACTGAGATTAATTGGGATTGGTTTATTCTCTTAATATTAAAAACAGGTCTTCGTTTTTCTGAAGCTCTAGCTGTTACTCCAAATGATTTTGATTTTTCTTCGCAAAAATTAACGATTGATAAAACCTGGGACTACAAATCTTCAAAGGGCACGTTTCAGCCGACAAAAAATAAGTCTTCTAAAAGAAAGGTACAGCTCGACTGGCAAACAGCTATGCAATTTTCACAATTAGTAAAAGTCTATCCTGAAAATCAACCTATTTTTGTTAAAGGTCGTATCTTTAATTCAACAGTAAATAATAGACTTCAATTTTTATGTAAGAAAGCAGAAATACCAAGTATTTCTATCCACGGTCTAAGACATACACATGCCTCTCTCTTACTTTTTGCTGATGTATCGATTGCTACTGTAGCAAGGAGATTAGGGCACTCAAGCATGTCAACAACACAAGAAACTTATCTTCATATTATCCAAGAACTTGAAAATCAAGATAATGATAAGATTATGAGGCATTTGTCAACTATAGGTTAATTATAAAAAGGCGATATAATGCGCCTTTTTATAATTAAATAAACATTTTTTGTAAAAGAGATTGTTTTATAGATTTTAACTTATCAATTTTAGACTGATGAAGAGCGAGAGTTTGATTAAGTTTTTGTAATAATATCCCTATATGTCTTTGCTCATCCACATCTATTGGATACATAATTTTCAAATCACCAAATTCTGAGAAGCTGATAGATTTACCATCACGAATCCCAAAAGTAACTATTTTTAGTGAATCAATAAATTTTTTTGTTTTAAATTGAGCTTTCCAATACAGCTGATTATGATGATCCAGATTTTTAGGAATAAAAATAGTATAAGCAGGACTTGTAATTCCAAGCTTGTCCGATAATTCAAAACCTCCTTGAAATGAACGAAGACTAATTACAAAATCTCCTGGTTCAATGATTTTATAATTTGACAATGTTGAATTATCGTACTTAATATCTATTCCAACTTCATTTCGGTAAACAACACCAAAATCCTGCGTAACTGAAAGAACTGGAAGATTTGGTTTCCCCTTCTTTACTTTCGCAATAAATATTTCTTTGGCTTTACGCTGCTCCCAATTCTCCTCAAAATAAGCAAATCTGATTCTAGGTGTATTCTCACCATTTTTCGGAAATAACTGCTGCAAATAGGCCAGTTTCAACTGTTTAAGCTTCTCTAACTTACGTTGATGAAGAACGATAGTCTCGTCTAGTTGTTGGAAGAAGATGCCGATTTTTTGTTGTTCCTCTTTATTCTTAGCAAAAGGGAACTTGATATTAGCAAAATTCTCATAGAATAAGTATTCTCGTACGCTTCCTTCCGTGTTACGTTTGACCTCTTTAATAAATGTTGGTGACTTGATAAACTGAAGTATGAACCCATTATCTAAGTCCTCGCTCATTTTCACAACTACATAAAGAGAACTAACAATGACCGCCATACCAAGATTGTTAAATGCAATTGATCCTACGTTTATTCTTGCTGGATTATAGGCGAATTCATTTGGTTCAACAAATTTATAAGACGTTTTTTCTAAACTATCCAACCTACTCCCATCAAACTGTTCTGTTTGAGAAATTAAACCTGATTTATTACTTACCGAATAAGCAGGGAGGTCTAGATCTTTCGAGTTCTTTTTTCCAGTCTTCTTACTAAAATCTTTAAACTTACGCTGTTCCCAATCGTCAGAAAAACCTTTAAACCGAAGTTCTGGAGCCTTTTTCATTTCTTTCAGCTTGCTTTTTTGTGAGTCTAAATTTTTATCATTCATTATATCACTCTCCAAAAATACGCTTTGTAGCTTCAATAATATCACGGCTATCATCTGTCACCGCGAGTTGATCCAGCATGGCAAGAAATTCTTGTTCGGTTTTACTAATTTCTTGGTTGATCTCTACGATTTCTCTACTTAACTCAATAATGTCGATAGGCTCTTCCTCTTCAAAAGTATCAACATAGCGTGGAATATTAAGGTTAAAATCATTTGATTCAATTTCTTCAAAACTTGCTAAATGTGCATATTTTTCAACATCTTCACGCGCTTTATATGTTTCAATAATTTTTTCAATATCACTTTCACGAAGCATATTTTGATTCTTCTGCTTTTCAAAATCATTGGAAGCATCAATGAAAAACACATCTCGATTTTGACGGTTTTTCTTGGCTCTTTGTCAAATCGGACTGATGAGTCGGATATATAAGATGATAAACTTGAGATTACTCTCAGATTTATCATCTTTTTTAGTTATTTAATTTTAATAAGGCCGTTTATCAAGAAAATTCTTATACGCATATTTGTAAATGAGTTGAATCCATAGGAAACTCTTTTAAGTGTTTTTATATGAGTGTTCTTAGCTTCAATTTTTCCATTGGAAAAATTATATTTAAGAGCGTTTCTAATACCTTCTTCATAGGAAATCAGATTTTCTATTTTATCTCTAAATTGTGTATCCAAGCTATCAGGTAGATTTTTCAATAGTTCGAAAAAGGAACGGTCATCTTTGTTTCTAAAGTGATACATTAATAAATGGAAAATGTCATAAGCTTCTTTTAGTTCAGAAGAAAATGAGAGTAGTCGATCAATCACCATAGATTCCGTTAAAAGATGGTACTTTGGAGAAGGAAAACTTCTCCAAGTTTTGAACTCTGAAATGGAAATATTTGTTTGATTTTTTAGAAGTAATTTCCAGTTTGATTTTAATTTATTTGCTTTTGACTTTTTCTTATTGGTAATTAATCTCTTCATTTCTCGGACTCTAAAATCATTAAAAGCGGTGTTCAAATGCTTCACAATATGGAACCTATCAATGATTAATTTAGCAGTAGGAAAGACATTTTTAGTTAATTGAAAGTAAGCAGCATTCATATCTGTTACTAAAAATTTAACTTTTTCCCTTTCCTCCAACGGAGAGCGATTGAAGTAAGGGATTATTTTATCTAATTTCCTACTAGGTAAAATATCTACTAATTCACCTGTTTCTCCATCAGCACATATGAAGCTCATTTTATCTTCATAACTAGCGTGAGATCTAAACTCATCTACCATTAAAACTTCTGGAAAACTCCGTGGTTTAAGTTGTTGCGGGAGTTGTGATTCAACTGACTTAAGAACTCTTAAAACTGTAGTTAATGAAACGTGGCATTGTTTAGCTATAAATGTCATAGAGATTTTCTCAGTTAATAATTCTAAAATTTTCAAAGTAATAAATTTACTGATATGACAGTTTTTTTCAACAATAGAACACTGTGCCGTCCAATTGTGCGAACAGCTTTTACAATGGAATCGTTGTTTCTTCAGTTTTAAAATAGTGGGCATATTTTGATAAGAATCTAACTGAATAGTTACTTCCTTTTTTCCATTTCTAACAACTACACTTTTCCCTTCATTATCAACAATAGTTGAACCACAGTTCCTACAAGCCGAAGGCATGGGAGAATAGACTCCAAAGATAACTAAAGTGTTCTTCCCTTTAATTTTATATTCCTCCGTATTTGTTAAATCTAAATGTTCATCTGTAATTCGTAGCATTTTTTTGATATGATTATTCAAGACATGTCGTCCTTTCTATCTTAGATTTTTGGTCGTACTTAAATTTTACTAGATAGACGACATGTTTTATATTTAAATAAACTAAAAAAGGACTGATGAATCAAAATTTGATTCATCAGTCCTTTAAATTATAGAGCCTTTTTCTTGAGGATAATCACCGTGGTTGGAATACTTGTACCATAAAAAATATTAGCAGGCAAGCCAATAACAGCATCAATTGCCCCCATCTCAAGAAGAGCTTTACGAATGACTCCTTCCGCTGCTCCGCGGAATAATACACCATGTGGTAGAACAATTCCCATTGTTCCGGTATCTTTCAAATGGTAAAACCCATGGAGAAGGAAAGCAAAGTCTGCTTTTGATTTTGGAGCTAACTTCCCGTAACGCTCGAAACGTGCATCAGATAAAAATTTTTCAGCAGCTGACCATTTTGCAGAATAAGGCGGGTTCATGACAACTGCATCGAACTGGTGTGGCTCTTCTGTTGGCCAGTCACTATCTAGAGTATCTCCATTTTTAAGGCGCATTCTTCCTTTGTCGATACCATGCAAAATAAGATTCATTCGTGCTAAGTTGAATGTTGTTGTATTCAACTCTTGACCGTGATAATGTATCTTTTCTTTATCGTGCACAAAGTTACGTATGTTGAGCATCAATGATCCTGATCCCATAGTCGGGTCATAGATATGAAATGGCGCTCGAATTTCTTGACCAATGGAAGTAATTTCTGAAATAATACGTGATACAGACTGAGGGGTGTAAAATTCTCCGGCTTTTTTTCCTGCTCCAGCAGCAAATTGCCCAATTAAATATTCATAGGCGTCTCCAATCACATCGCCATTGTGTTCAAAAAGATCGATTTCGTCGAGTGCACGAATCACTTCTGTTATTGTCACATTGCGTTGCTGATCATTAGAACCTAGCTTAGTAGAACTTAAATCAATATCTGCAAAAAGTCCACTAAATTGCTCTCCTTGACGTTCTAAGTCATTAAACCCGGCTTGCAAATCTGTTAAGCGAAAATCATAGGCATCCGCTGTTTGACGAAAATGATAAAATAGTTGATCTGGTGCTATGAAATAGCCACGTTGTAGACGCATAATTTCTTCAAGATCTTCTTTATCTTCCTTATACCATTCTTCTAAAATTTTATATTGTTCACTACGTGGTGGAAAGTTAGTTGTTTGACCATTTTCCTGCTCATAAACTTCACGTAATTCTACATCTGATAGGTATTTATAAAAAATTAATCCTAAGAGATAGTTTTTGTATTCGCTGGCATCCATTTTTCCTCGAAGGATATCCGCTGATGCCCAAAGTTGGTTATTTAGTGTTGTTGACATTAAATTTCTTCTTTCAATTTTTGTAAACGTGTAAATACGTCTTTAAGAACGTTCTCCATAACTTTTGTCCGACTACGGTATTTTTTTCCTGTTTTTTCTTCAAATATACCTTTTGATAATGTCATATTATCAACAATACTTGCAAGATATGGAATTTCTGTTTTTTCAGGTTGAAATTCATTAAAAGCTGATTTCACAGATTCTTCCGGAAGAGCATAGTTAATTGATTCCTCCTGAAGCTGATTGTTTATTTCTTCATTAAACATCTTATACTTAATTTCTTTAATATCTACTTCTTCAGGAGAGCTTTTTATCTGATGTTTGATTTTATGGTAGATAGGCTGTACCATAGGATCTTTTAATTTAATTTCTTCATCAAATTTTTCCTCGGCACCTTCCATATCTTCTTGAAGGTTTTTTAACAATTGGTTGATATAGAAGCTGTCAACTTTGTCTTCGTGTGTAGCATTTAATTGTGAAGAAAATTCGATATCTTGTAGTAATTCATCAATATCTGGTTTATCTCCATCCGAATCTTCTAATTCATGCTTGATCTCTCCACGTAAATTTTCTGCATTACCACGATAATCGTCCATTTTTTTATCAAAACTTGTAAATTGTTCTATTTCATCTTCATATTCGTCATAACTCTTTAATGCCTTATAAACTTTTTCCATTTTTTGAAAAGCTTTAAGTTTAGCGATTTTCCTCTTCAAATCATTTGGATTTTCTTCCAATTGATTTTTTGTAGTTTGATAAGCTTTACGTACTTCTTCAAAATTAGCTTTTACTGTTTGATATTCTGGTGGAATGAGTTCTTGCCAATTTTGTTTTTCATTTGAAAAGAGTCTAAATGTTTCTTCTACATTTTTTTTCATGGTAGCAGGCTTTCTAAAAGTAACAATCATCCCATTATCTTTACCTGGATAAAGTCTATTTGTTCGAGAAAAGGCCTGTAGCAGCTTTTGATAGTTCATTTCCCTATCAACGTAAAGTGTTTGGATAGTTGGCGCATCAAAACCGGTTAATAGACGGTCTACCACAATAACTAAGTCAAGCCATTGCCCATCTTTTTGATATTGTGCTTCTTTTCTGGCTAAACGTTTATTAATATTTTGGTTGTAAAGCTTTTCATCTGTATAAGCTGCTTGATCATACATTTTACTGTACTCTTTCATGATCTCAAGCAACTCGTCGTCCTGTTGATTTTTCTCAAGTTGATCAGGGTTTGTAGAGAAAGTAATAGCTACACGTGGAAAATCCTGATCGATAAGTCTTCGCTTATCATCAAAATCTTTACCATAAAATAATGTCCCTTCTCGTTTCATCTCCTGCAATTTATGATATATTCTCTTAGCTTGCGCTATTGAGTGAGTTGTTAGAATTGCGGACATTGTAGGATAGCCATTTTGGACGTTAAACTTTTTTACCAAGCTGCGGCGAGTGAAAATCTTATGAAGCATGGCTTCTATGTGTTTTGGGCCTTCATAGATATCGCTTTTAATAAGTTTTTCTTGATCAATACGCTCGCAAGGGACTTCCTCTGTCATTTTTGCGAGAAGAGCTTCTTGTTCATCCTGGTTTAACAAGGAATGATATTCAACTTGAAAATTCAGTACAGCCCGATCGTCCATTGCATTTTTTGTTGTATAAGCATGCAATAGATCACCATATTGCTGTGCTGTGGTTCGAGCAAAGGTCCCATTTTCCTGTTTCTTGTTATCTTCAAAAATTGGCGTACCTGTAAGCCCAAACCAAGTAGAATTTGGAAAAAGTTTTTTTATCTTTTTCATTTCTTCATCACTGACTGCTCGATGTGCTTCGTCAACAATGAAGACTATGTGTTCACTTCTTAATTTAGCAAAACGCTCTGTACCTTTCTTTTCTGTTTCATATTTTGCTGCACGCATAGCTGCAGAGAGTTTTTGTATGGTCGTAACAAGAATGGTATTGTTATTTTTCTTCGATAACAGACTTCTGGTAAGCTGATGCTGATTTTTAATCCCGACAATTAAAGTATTAGACTTTGCTGTTCCACTTGTCTGCCCTGTATGGAATTCAGAAGCAAATTTTGTGAATTCATCTTGTGTCTGTGCATCCAGATCTGTCCGGTCAACCACCATAATCGTACGATCTACACCTGTTGCATTCTGTGCCAATAGTTTAGTTGCTACAAAACTTGTTATGGTTTTCCCCGAACCAGTCGCATGCCAAATAAAGCCTCCTTTATGTTCAGCTGCTTTTTTTCGGATTTCTTTTATCGCATGAATTTGGTAAGGTCGTAAAACCATCAAAAATTTCTGACTCTTTTGGTCATCAACCAAAACAGTATACTGGCTAATAAGTTCATGGGCAGCAGGTATTCTTAGTACTTGACGCGTAAAATCAAAAAGATTATCTACTGCCACATTCTCTGCCGTCCTCCAGTTAAACAGAAATTTTTCCATACGTCTGTATGCTTGGACTGTATTTTCACTTGGTCGAGCAAAATACTTTGTTTGTACCTTATTTGAAACAATAAAAATCTGTGTTGTCGCATAGATACCATCAAAAAAGCCATCTAAGGCATAGCGTTCTATTTGACGATAAGCTTGCATATAGCCATCTTTTGCAGACTCATTTTTTAGCTCAACATGAATAATTGGCAAGCCATTGATTAACAAAGTAACATCTCCTCGAGTTACTTTATCTGTCGCTGGGACAATTTGATTTACAACCTCGTAAGAAGAAATACCTCCAGCTACATCTTTATTTCTAAAAAATTCTATAACAATTTTAGAGGTATCTTCACGCTCTAAAGAAATTTGAGCAACACCATTTTCTCCTCGTAACCATTGTGAAGCTTGAAAAGGTGTTGCAGTTAAACGGCCAAATTCTACTTTTATCCGTTCAAACTCCACATCCGTTAATGGAGTACCAGCAAGTTGTGCCTGATTTATACGATTGAGATGCTTTCTAAGATTTTGCCATAATGCAGATTCTGTACGAATATCTTCACGATATCGCCACTGATTTTCTGCCTCACTCAAAATATGTATAAACTGATTTTCAATTTCTTTTTCTGCAGTCATAAGTTACTCCTACTTGTTTATCACTTCCTTAATTATAACAAAAAGCACAAATAAAAGCCCTCAAAGAAAGGACTTCTAAACATTATTTAAAATTGCATTGAGGAAAAAATAAATTAAAATATATAGTTGATGTTATCCTTAAATCTTAGAGTCACTATTGTATAATTTAGACAAAGGACAAAAACATGAAAAAACGCTACTCAAAAGAATTTAAAGAAACCCTTATCGCCTTCTATCATTCTGGTCAATCCGTCACCCAGCTGTCTAAAGAATACGACGTGGCCCCTGCAACAATTTATAAATGGATAGACCTCTACTCTAAATCTAATGAAAGCTCCGTCTCTAAAGCTGATTTTCTAGAATTAAAAAGACAACTGGCTAAAGTTAAGGAAGAACGAGACATCTTAAAAAAAGTATTGACCATATTCGCCGAGAAAAAGAAGTGAGTGCTGCGGATATGGCTCAAACCATACAAACTTTAGCACTCAATGTCAGACTAAGCTGTCAACTCCTTGATGTTCCTGAATCAAGTTATTATGAACGGATTAACCGATATCCATCTAAAACTCAATTAAGGAGACAATACCTGTCACTCAAAATTTCTCAACTCTTCAATGCTAACCGAGGAATCTATGGTGCTCCTAAAATTCATCATCTTCTACTTAAACAAGGGGAAAAAGTCGGGTTAAAACTGGTACAGAAGCTAATGAAGCAACTTCAACTCAAGTCTGTAGTCATTAAGAAATTTAAGCCTGGATACTCACTAAGTGATCACATCAATCGAAAAAATCTCATACAGACTGAACCTACAAAGAAAAATAAGGTTTGGTCAACCGACATTACTTATATTCCTACTCAACAAGGATGGGCTTATCTCTCAACCATTATGGATCGTTATACTAAAAAAGTCATTGCTTGGGATTTGGGCAAGCGAATGACTGTAGAATTAGTGCAAAGAACTTTAAATAAGGCCATTAAATCACAAGACTATCCAGAAGCTGTTATTCTTCATTCTGACCAAGGAAGCCAGTATACGAGTCTAGAGTATGAAGAGTGGCTTAAGTATTATGAGATGACTCACTCTTTCAGTCGAAGGGGATACCCTTATCATAATGCCAGTCTTGAATCTTGGCATGGACATTTAAAAAGAGAGTGGGTGTATCAATTTAAATATAAGAACTTTGAAGAAGCCTATCAGAGTATTTTCTGGTACATCGAAGCCTTTTATAATTCAAAACGAATTCATCAAAGTTTAGGGTATCTTACACCTAATCAATTTGAAAAGGTAAGTGCTTAAAATAAATAGATTAAAATTCTACGTTTGTGACTCTAAAAAATTGACTTAACGTCAAGTTTATCAAAAGCCATTATTGTAAGTGAAGGCAGATGCCTCATGACTCTCGATTTCTGTTTATTTACTTTACTATCAATTCCATTCTTATTCTATCATTCTTATGAAGAGAATGCTTTAATTCTGCTTACAATATTTATTTTAATTCAAAATTCCTTAAAAAAAACTAAATCATATGTTATGATTATAATATGCTAAAAAAGCAAACAAATAATGATTATAAGAGACATGGTAAATAAGGAGGAGATATTTTATAGTGAAAAAATATCAAAGGGTTTTAATGCTGAGCGCAGTTTTTCTGTCGTCGACGCAAGGAATAATGGTAAGTGCGAGTGAACTCACAGCCGTAAACAAGGAAGAAAATGAGCCAATAGCTTCAAGCATCGAGGAAAGTAGCACTTCAACTTCTGCAAGTACTTCTGAAACTTCAACTGAAAACAAAAGCACTGAAAATAGTGTAGTAGATAAAAGCAGCTCAAGCTCAAGTACTGAAGTAACGATAAAGGAACAAGATACAAGTGCTGAAACGGCGAAAGTAGCAAGTACGACCGAGCGTCCTGTAGTACAAGCTCGAAGTGCTGTAACTTATCAGCAACCTCTTAATAGTGGTACACTACCAAAGGTGCCGGTAAGCTTAGAAAAATTACCTATCAAGCATTCAGGCAATCCTTTTAAAGACGTTTCACAATCTTTATACAAAAATTACATTAGCTGGATCTATAGTCGAGGAATTACCACAGGTTATACACCAACGACTTATAATCCAGATGGTTACGTGACGCGTGGTGAAATGGCTGTCTTTCTTCATCGTCTCGCAGGAGCTCCAAGTTATAAAGCACCCTTCAATGTCTATACAGATGTCAATCAGTATAAAAACCAGATTCTCTGGCTGACAGCGACAACTGTATCCAACGGCACTGCACCCCACTACAATCCAAACGGTAACGTGACGCGAGGGCAAATGGCTGCCTTTCTCCATAGAATGGCAAAAGTTTCAGGAAATGCTCCTACCTCAGGAAAATATAACACGAAGTTCGTAGATGCTAAAAATCATATGTTTGCCAATGACATTGGCTGGTTGAGTTCCAAAGGTATCACTACGGGTTATACACCAACAACTTTTAGACCTGATGCATATGTGACACGTGGTGAGATGGCAGCTTTCCTCCAACGCTTCTATAATGTCACTTCCCAGACAAATAAACAAAATCCCTATCCTGCAGGCCAATGTACAGCTTATGTTTGGGACTATTTCAACGGAAATATTCCTCTCTATGTCGGCAATGCAAAAGACTGGGACAAATACGCTAACAGCAAGCCTACTGTCGGGACAATTGCTGTCTTTCCTCCAGGAAATCAAGGCGCAGGAGATTTTGGCCACGTCGCAGTTGTTATTTCGGTTTCTGGCTCTAAAATGAGAGTAAGTGAAGGAAACTATAACGGAGGCTGGGGCACTGAACGTGACTGTTCAACAGCCGGTGTTAAATTTATTCGTCCTTAAAATTCAAGAAAACTATACTAAAAAGTGCTGGACAAGTGTTCCAAGCACTTTTTCTATTCTTATATATCATAGTTGTGAATGACGATATTTTCTTTTTCGAGAACGGTCTGACCAGAGATTTTAACTCTTTCCCCCTCAATTCCGCAAGCAATCAAGCCACCACGATTAGAGAGTTGTTTGGCGATGAGTTTTGTTTTCTCTAACTTTTCTCCCCATAATGGTGTCAAGCGTGTATGTGACGAACCTGTCACCGGGGCCTCATCTACACCTCCATTAGGCGCAAAGTACCTCAATACAAAACCAACATCCGTACTCTTTGCTGTAATGGTAACTGCATGAGGGGCTAATGATTTAATGATAGCAATCTGTGGTTTTGCATCCTTTACTGCTGTTTCTGAATCTAACACAAGTACAAGGTGATCATTTTCCTGAGTAGTATAAACTTCTTGAATGATTGCTCTTGGGAAAGCTGTTTTCATTTTTTCAGTGATTTCCTTTGGAAAAGATGTTGACGTGGAAAGTTTAAGATAAATTGATCATTATACATGGCGACAGTTAATTTTCCAGATTTTGATTTAAAGCTTAAAAATTCACAGTCGTTTTCTAACTTCTGCTTGATGAAAGAAGCCGCCGCAATTATACCATGTCCGCACAATAAAACTTCCCTTTTAGGGCTAAACCACTGGATTTCCCATTGATTTTCTACATTTTTATAGATAAAGGAGGTTTCAGACAAGGCAATTTCAGAAGCAATCTGTTGGAGCTGCTCTTTTGGGAGTCGTTTAGTTAAGATACAGACTGCCGCAGGATTTCCTAAATTCCTAAACTCTCCTTGCCGGTGAAAGCGTTGAGGATGTCGTAGTGCATGAATTACTCCTTATCGCACTCGTTTTAATATGTACATTTATTATATACTATAAATTACAATAGGAAGCTATTTGAAAGTAAAAAACTTGATAATGACGTCATTATCAAGTTTTTTACTTATTTTATTCTTTATTTGAAGTTATCAATAAAATTCCTCAGGCAAAAGCGTATCCGCTAATTTAATATTGTCTGAGTAATCGATAGGAACATCAATAACGACTGGTCCTGTGCTGTCAGGGATTGATTCCAAGAGTTCTTTGAGTTCTTCTGCGCTGTGGACACGATAGCCTTTAGCACCCATAGCATCTGCATATTTCACATAGTCAACACTGCCGAAGTTTACACCTGACGCACGGCCGTATTTTTTCTCTTCTTGGAATTTAACCATATCATAGTGTCCATCATTCCATATGATGTGAATCAATGGCAAGTTAAGACGAACAGCAACTTCAAGTTCTTGGCCTGTGAAGAGGAAACCACCATCACCAGAGTGAGAATAAACCTTGTGTCCTGGGCGGAGCAAGCTGGCTGTAATTCCCCAAGGCAAAGCTACACCGAGTGTTTGCATACCATTTGAGAAGAGCAAGTGACGTGGTTCATAAGAACGGAAGTAGCGTGCCATCCAGATATAGAGTGAGCCAACGTCAACACTCACAGTTTCATCATCCTTAACGACTTCTTGGAAAGTACTTACCAAGTCGAGTGGGTGCAAACGTCCTTCTTCAGCTGCTTCAACATCAAATTCGTGTTGATTAATCACGTCACGCAGACCTTTAAGGTATTCAACTGAACCTTCTGGCAAATTGTAACCACGGACTGCTGGCAAAAGATTTTCCAATGTTTGAGCGATATCACCAATCAATTCACGTTCTGGTTGGTAATAAGTATCAATTTCAGCAATGGCGTTGTCAATAACAACGATGCGGCTGTCAATTTCAGCATTCCAGTTGCGTGCTTCATACTCGATTGGGTCATAACCAACAGCGATAACTAAGTCTGAACGTTTGAGCAACATATCTCCCGGTTGGTTACGGAAAAGACCGATACGACCGAAGAATGTATGTTCAAGGTCACGCGAAATCACACCTGCACCTTGGAAAGTTTCAACGACCGGAATAGAGACGTGTGAAAGTAAGTTACGCAAAGCCTTGGCCACTTTTTCATCTGAACCACCTGCACCAACAAGGATAACAGGCAATACAGCATTTTTAATCGCTTGCGCTAAATAGTTGATGTCATCAATTGAGGCATTACCCATCTTAGGATCTGACAAAGGTTTGATGGCATTCACTGAAACTTCTGAATCCGTCACGTCTTGTGGGATAGATAAGAAACTTGAACCTGCACGACCACCTTTAGCGATACGGTAAGCATTGGCTACTGTTTCAGAAATTGTTGATGGATCCAAGATTTCTTGCGAATATTTTGAAGCTGGCGCCATCATTTGAGCATTATCCATAGATTGGTGTGCACGTTTCAAACGATCAGCACGTTTTACTTGTCCACCAATAGCAAGGATCGCATCTCCTTCAGATGTTGCTGTCAAAAGTGGCGTTGCCAAGTTTGAAACACCAGGTCCAGAAGTAACCAAAACAACACCGGGTTCACCAGTGATACGTCCCACAGCTTGGGCCATAAAAGCAGCACCCTGCTCATGGTGAGTAATGATTAATTCTGGCGCTTTTGGATCATGCTCCAGGCGGTCGAATACGCGGTCAATTTTGGCACCGGGAATACCAAAAACATATTTTACATTATGGTTAATTAAACTATCTACAACTAAGTCTGAGCCGAATTTTTTATCAGTCATTTCTTCTCCATTTCAATTAAGATTCACAATCTTCACAATCAATTTTAGCAGAAAACATTTTAATTTACAAAAATCGAGCTTGAAGAATGTATATATAGTCTGCTTTCACAAGATCATCCTGTTTAAAACGCTTACATATCTTTCTATGAAATATTACAGACTTTGTCATCTTAGTTCAATAAAAAAACCATTGCCCGATTACTCGAACAACAGTCCTCTCATTTCTTCATCTTCTGGCACGAGTTCCAGATATTGTTTTATATAAGTTTGTGCCTTCTCATTTTGTCCGATTTGCAAAAGGAAGTCAGCATAATCCTTCAAGAAATCTGGATTATCAGTCAAGGCAGTCGACAAGAGCTCTGTATAGAGCGCTTCTGCTTGTGCATCATTTTCCAGCTCTTTATGGGCTTGGGCAAATAACCACTGCGCCAAGAGATGTTCTTCTTCTAACAAATCTTCCAAGCGAATCACAGCTTCAAAGTCTGACTCGTTGAAATAAAGGTTTGCCAGAAGGAATAGTGTTTCGTCATGGAGCTCAGCAACATTTAGCGCATCCATCAAGTAACGTTCTGCAGCTGCTTGATCTTTCTGACTATAAGCCAGCTTCGAGAGAAAATGCAATAGTAAAGCCGAATTAGGGTTTTTCAGTAAGCCTTCTTGAGCCACACGGGCAGCTTCATCAAACTGACGGTCTGCTTCCAGAGTTTGAGCATAAGCTAATTCATAATTCAGTAAATCTGTATTATAATCTTCTAGCTGTTTGAAATAGCTAATCGCCCGTGCTTGATTGTCCAACTCGCTATAAAGCAAAGCAATTTTGTAAATCGTATCAGCAGTTTTATCGAACTCTAAAGACTTTTCTAAAAAGGAAATCGCATTTTCAAAATTCCCTAGATGTGCGTAGGATTCACCGATACGCTGATATGTAGATATTTTAGTTTGCTGTAGAATTTCACGTACAGAAAGCTTGGCGTAGTTTTGAATAGCTTCCTGATAGGCGCCCTGCTCGTAATAACTTTCCGCAAGTGCAAACGTAATCAGGGGAGAGTCGGAAAGTTCACGTGCTTCTTCAAGCTTGCTAATGGCCGTCTCAAAGTCGCCTTCAAACTGGTATAAATCCGCAATTTGAATCAAAGCAGCAACATAGTTTTCGTCTCCAGCAGGAATTTGATAGAGATAGTTTAAAGCATCATCAATCTGTCCATCATCCTCTGCAATCTCTGCCAGATTAATCAAGTAGTCGGTACTTTCAGGATTGTCACCCAGAATCTTATCATAGACTTGATGGCTCTCATCGATAAAACCCATCATTTGTAAATATTCTGCCAAATCCGCAAGCATTTCTTCATTATCATGCTTGAGCGCATTGCTCAAAGCATTATGCATCCCAATCAAATCACCTTTATGTAGAAAATCAATGGTATCTTCTGAATAAGACATTAGCTCTCCTCTATTTTTTCAAGTTCACTTGTATTGCCTAAATCAACAGGTTGATAAAGTTCTGAAATTTCACGGTACCAATCATAGATATGTGTGATAATTACTTTGGCTGCAGCATAGAACGGAATTCCCAGTAGAACGCCCCATAAGCCAAAGACTTTGCCGGCCGTTAAGAGCACAAAGAGAACTGTGATCGGGTGAATGCTCAACTGTTTACCTAAAACTAAAGGCGAAACAAAACGTCCTTCAAGTGTTTGTTCAATGATATAGACAATCAAGACTTTCAGCAACATGATTGGCCCACCTGTTGCTAAACCGATAATCATAGCGGGAATGATGGCTAAGTAGAATCCAAGGAATGGAATCAAGTTAAAGAGTCCAGATAAGATAGCAAGGGTAATCCCGTAACGCAAACCAATGATTGGTAAACCAATCGCAAGCATCAAAGCAACCGCAATCGCAACAATAACTTGACCACGTACGTAGTTTGCAAGTTGTGAATTCATCTCAGTCAAGATTTTTGAAGTATCTTTGCGCCAGTTGACTGGTAAAAGATGTGTGATATAGCCGTTCAAATTTTTTCCGTCACGTAAAAGATAGAAAAGCACGAACGGGAAGATAACCAGTGAAATAAAGACACTTGCTGTACGCGTAATCACATCAGTGATTGAGCTAAAGGCAGCAGTTGAAAAGTTTTTCGACCAGTCCACGATATTATTCCCAAGGGAATCCATGAAATCATCCATTTGTGGGCGGAATTGCTCAAAGTGACGATTGGTCAAGAGTTTATTTACTTCTTCTTGTGCTTGTTCGACATAGTTAGGCACGTGCTTAGAGAAACTCGCCACACTATTGGAGATAGAAGGAATGGCGTAAGCCAAGCCCCAAACCAACAATCCAGCAATTAGAATAAAAAGCACAATAATACTGGCAATACGCGGCACACGTTTCTTTTCGAGATAATCAACAATCGGATTAAGCAGGTAATAAAACACAGCTGCTAAAACGACAGGTAATGAAACAATGGTCAGAAAATCTGCAATTGGTGCAAAGATAAAGTTGACTTTGCTGAGTAATAGAATATTAAGTAATAAAAGCAAGACAACCAAGAGTGCCGTCACGACTTTATTATTTACAAACCATTTGAAAAAAACAGAGGCTCTAAAATTTTGTTTTTCCATAGGATTTTTCCCCCTTCTAATGTGTAAAATACTGTTTAAATTATAACATAATCCCTGTAATATTGACATTGACGGGTTTTCGTTTACATAATTTTATTTATATAAAAAAACTGTATTCACAGCTTTTGCAGTTCATAATATTGAATTTGCAGAAAAATTTTACGTTTCACAATTTTCCAGCCCTTTTCTTGAAAGAGATTTACCAGCTCTTGAGGTTGATAAACTTTGACATCCCCTTCAATTGAAAAGCGATTCAGACGCCAATTGTAAAGCTTTGTCACTACAGGGATATGGATTTCTGCAATCACCAGTCTACCGTCCTGTTTTAACAAACGAGCGGCTTCTTCTAAAAATCGATCGGGATGAGGAAAGTGATGAAAACTAGCCGAACAAGTGATAATATCGAAATTATCCTTCGGAAACGGAACAGCTTCCGCGCTGCCTTGATTAAACTCAAACTGCGGATAACGTTGGCTGGCAATCTTAATCATTTCAGAAGAAATGTCTAAACCTGCCCCGAAAATCTTGGTCTGCTTGCTAAGCATGGACAGAAGTGTACCATTGGCACAACCAATATCAAGGATACTGGCATCTTTGGGCACTTCCAAATGTTTGACAATAAACATTTTGAAAAATGAAGCAAGCAAGCCGTCAAAAGAACGGTCAAAGCGCTGGGCGATATTGTCATAGAATTTTTCGGATTCTTTTTCGTAGTTATGGTTTTTGTGTGGCATTTTTGGGTCCTTCTTATCTAGAATAAAACTATGATTAATATTTAGAATTAGCTGGGGTATGAGACTTCTACAATATGCTTCATTTCTGTATTTATTTTTTAGTTTCTTCATAATAAGGCATGAGTCCATCAAACACTTTCGCTATTCTATCAATTAATTCTTCAACCGTTTGATTTTTAACATATGGAACATCTTGTTTGATCAAGACCTTCCGAAACTCACCTTGTTCTACCTTTTTCATCAGCATCATTCTATTTTCTTCATTTCCTTCAATTTTATAGCTTATGCCACTATTCTGGGCAAGGTAATAAGAAGGTGCGGTTATGGGACAGTTTAGGACCTTCCTTTGCTGAATTAAACTTTTTTCTGATTTTTTTCTTTCAATAAAGCTAACTTCTACAGAGACACCAAAGTCATTGTAATTACCATATAGGCGAATTGCCAGAGTAACTTCATCGATATCATCAGATGGAAAACGATAGTAGCACCAAAAATGTGGCCGACATATTTGTGCCTGATTCATCCATTGACTAACTCGCTCTGCTTCAAATGGTTTTACCTTCTCAGCTAGAAGCTGACTTATTACTATAAATTCTTTTCTCGCAGACTGTGCTAGTTCTCTTAAATCAAGCATAGATTGAGACAAAACACCTGCCTTTTCAGGTTTGATATATTTCTTTTCCTGATACAAAAAATATTGATTTACATTTTCAAGCATTTTTACTCTCTCTTTCTTTTATGATTATTATTTTGACCATGTATATTTGGTATTGCTTATTTTAGGATTATGAGATTAAGAATACTCATCTTCCAAACGTTCGTAGTCTAATATTTTAATTTTTTTATTCTCACGCTCGATAAGACCTTTACTTTCCAGTAGTTTCATCTTCCGGCTAAGTGTCTCAGGAGTTGTTCCAATAAATGTTGCTAAATCTTTAGACTTCATAGGAAGTTTAATTAAATTACTTTTATATGACTTCGACAAATCCATTAAGTAGTTTACTAAGCGTCTACTTACATCTTCCATCATCAAAAATCTAGTTTGGTATTCTATTTTTCTCTCTTTTTCAGCATTAATCTGCAATAAGCTCAAAGAAAGTTGAGGATGAGTGAGTAAGAGGATCGTGAACTCTGATTTGTTCAAAAAACAGATTGTTGAGTCCCTCAATGCCTCGCCATAAAGACTATCGTTTACCACACCAAAAATCTCTTTTTCTCCTTCATATCCTCCTGGTTCGACTACCCGTAAAAGTTGCTCCTTGCCCGTCGAAGAAAGTTGATACATTTTTATTTCTCCTTTAGCAATAATTACCAATTTAGGATCTCGACTCATCGGGTTAATCACCACTTCTCCCTTTTTAAAAACTTTATGATGTACTATTTTTTCAACCTGAGCAAGGTCACTTGAGCTAAGAGAGGCAAACAGGGGAACTGATTTTACACAGTGGTGATTGCTTAATTGTTCTTCTGAGTATTCTGATTTATTCATTTTCATCCTTTTTATTATGTTGTTAACTTTTTAGGATTGCTTGCCTATTAAAAAAATTTTGGCAAAGAGTAAAAAATGCTTGATTTCCGTGTTTTTCTAAATGATAAAGAAGTATTAAACAGCACTAATTTTAATTTCATCATTTTTCAGATAATCCTTTAACTTAAGTCATCACTTCAATTAATTGTAATAGAATTTACAAAACACTTTGCTCTGATTTTATCATATTACAAGGAAATAAACCTAAATTCTATATAAATAATGGATTCTAATTATATTACTCTGTTAGGAGTCGTATATTGTTGAATGTTGAGTTTTATATGCGTAATATTTTATAACAGTAAATCTTTCTTTAATAAAAAAGCATCACCTGTGCATGTTCCAGATAATGCTACTATTTTATTCCTCATCATCTTCAGATATAAAATCTTTTGGAACTTTGCCCACAATACCAGCTAAATCCCTTATAATTTTTAAATTATACCCATAAAGCATCTTAACACTTTCTTCTAAGGCGTACTTCTCTTCCTTTTGCGCAAGCTTGATGGCTCTTGTGATAAATATATTTTGATTATTAAAATCCATGATGAAACTTTGAACCAGATCGGTATCAATCCAGTATTTTGCCTTGGGATCATCCGTAATAAATTTATGATAGTGCAAAAATTCCTTAATGGTTGATGGAACTAACTCTCCTTCATCTAACAATAAATCTGCTATTTTATAGAACCATCCATCTTCTTGTACAGCAATGCCTCGAAATAAATTACGATTATTAGGATTTTTAGCATAAATCCCTGCTTGCGTCAAACGTACCTTCTCTATAAATAAGTTGGCTAAGACATGCCCAAGCATTGCACCTGCTGTGGGCTTTCGGTGATCTATTTCTGCTTTTTTAAGTTCTATATCATATTTTTCCTCAATTGTTAATTTTTCCATTTCTGTGCTCCTCCTGTAATTTTATTTTGAAGCAATAATTTTTGAACTTTGAACAGGATAGCCTAATTTTTCAATTTTAGATAGCAACTGATTGGCATTTACAACATTCTCATCGAACTCTGCTTTTACTTTTGAAGCGTTAAAAAGAACTTTAGCTGATTTTACTCCAACAGTCTTCATCATTGCACCTTCAATTTGGAGCTATACTATAAAAGTAGACACAAATATGTGTGTTATAATCTGTCTCATAAGACACAAAATGAAAGGACTTTTATGTCAGGCTTTAAACGTTACGACGAAGATTTCAAACAATCCTTAGTCAACCTCTATCAAACAGGTAAAACTCAATCCGAACTCTGTAAAGACTATGGAGTCTCCCCTTCTGCACTTGCAAAATGGATCAAGCAGTATTCTCAAGTTCGTCTTGAAGATAATACAGTATTGACTGCCAAACAAATTCAAGAATTACAAAAGCGTAATGCTCAATTAGAAGAGGAAAATCTGATCTTAAAAAAAGCGAGTGCCATATTCATGCAAAACTCCAAGTGAGATTAAAAGCAGTCTATAGACTCCGATTTGAACACACGACAGTCATGCTCTGTCGTGTTTTGCATGTCAATCGTTCCACTTACTATAATTTCATTAACAAGAAGCCCTCAAAGCGTGAAATAGAAAATCAATGCTTGAGAAAATTACTCCTTGAGATTTATATGAAAGCCAAGAAAAGAATTGGAACCAGAGCTTTTAAAATCATTCTTCTGCGTGATTATGGCGTTAATATTTCTGAAGGACGTATCTTACGACTTCTCAAGTCTATGACACTCCCTAAAATGTCAACGATTAAACCTCGCTTTAAATCAAACCACTCTCCTGCATTTTCATCTGATAATCTACTCAAACAAGAATTTAACCCGAAGTCCCCGAATCAAGTGTGGACAACCGACTTCACTTATATTTCTATAGGATCTAAACGACACGTTTATCTCTGCGCTATTCTTGACCTCTACTCTAGGAAATGCATCGCTTGGAAAGTAAGTGATAGAATTGATTCTAAGCTCGCATGTGATACCTTAGAGATCGCTCTAAAGAAAAAAAACCTAAAGAACCAATCATTTTCCATTCTGATCAAGGCAGCCAATTTAAATCAGCTTCCTTTAGAAAAATATTAGATGAACATCAGTTGCTGGCTTCTTACTCCAAACCTGGATATCCTTATGATAATGCCGTGACTGAGGTCTTTTTCAAGTACCTGAAACAGCGGGAAATTAATCGAAGAACTTATCACTCCATTCAAGAAGTACAACTCTCTTGCTTCGAATACATTGAACAATTCTATAACAACTATAACCCTCATTCTGCTAACAATGGATTAACTCCAAATCAGAAAGAAGAAAACTATTTTAAAAAAACATAGCTCATTTTGTGTCTAAATATTTGACATTAGTCCACCTTGGTTAACACAGCAATCAAAAAGCTCGTTCTGCAACGGCTAGTGCAGCCATCACAAAACGAGCAAGGTTTTGGGTATTCATTATCAGATGAGGGAAAGCTACTGATTCCCAAGTTCGTTTCAATCTATGCAGAGAAATATCTTGAAGTAGCAAAAATAACGAAGCAATTCCTACAAGATAAGACCGACAAAGAAACTTTGCTGCTCATAACTGAGCAAGACTACTCACAGAAGGGAGAATAACATGCCAAAATTTTATATCAAAGAAATCATAATAACCGGCCTTGGCAAACGAGACTCTTCCGTATCTTTCACTGAAGGTCTAAACATCGTTTCTGGGCCTTCAAATACGGGTAAGACAAGCATTGTTCAAGCAATAGACTTTATGTACGGTGATGACACTCCACCGTTTTCAAAGCAGACTGGATATGACACGGTATTGCTGAGAGTCGCTTCAAAGAGAGGAGACTTCCTACTTTCCCGCGGTTTTGACGATAAAGAGATTATTGTTAGCGAAGTCAATTCAGAGGGTACTATCATTGGTAGCAAATCGCTCAAAGCCAAGCCAGGGAAAAATCCAAGTGATTCCATAAGCAAGTTTTGGCTAGAATTAATTGGGATTGATGAAGAACATCAAATCATAAAAAACTCAAATTACAAGGCTCAAACCCTTACTTGGCGAACCTTCTCACACAGCCTACTCGTTAGTGAACGATTAATTGGAACTACTAAACCGATTCTTATTCCAGAGGTTACTACACTTAAAACAGCCTATCTATCTGCACTGATTTTCTTGATTAGTGGGAATGATTCAACTAGCTATGAGGAGATTGAATCTGCCGATCATAGAAAAGTGCGTAAAGCATCTATAGCTCGATACATCAATGACAATTTAATGTCCATGTACCAAGAATATGATTCGGCTAAGAAAAGATTTGATGAGCTTGGTGTTACCGATATTGAAGTTGAGGTTGATAAGCTAATAAATGATTTGATACATGTGGAAGCCCGCATTGTGGAGGCGGCAAACGAAAACCGCAAAATCACTCAAGAGATTAGTCAATATCAAGAAAAACTCGATGAAGATTATCTATTGGTTAATCGCTACTCAAGGCTTCGTACCCAGTACAAATCCGATTTAGAGCGTTTAACATTGATTGTTGATGGTGAACGTCTAATTGATGAACATTTAGAGCATTTGACTGAAAGCACCTGCCCTTTCTGCAATGGTGAATTGCCTGAGCAAGAACGTGAATCTTATATTGAAGCCGCTCGTGCAGAATTCAACACCATTATGTCTCAATTAGACGACCTTTCAGAAGCTAGCCAAGAAACCGAAGAAGATATTGATGCGTTAGTATCCAAAATTAATTCACTGTCCTCTCAGAAACAAAATATCGATTCACTTCTGGACACTGAACTACAACCACGTGCAACAGAGTTAGAAAAAACAATTGATGAGTATCATAGATACTCAAATCTAAAGCATGAGCTCATCGCAATGGAATCAATGCAACATAAGTTTTCACTAGACTTAAAGAAACTCGAGGTGGAGGCGCCACCAGCAAGCAACCCGTATAAACCTCTGGACCATTTTGATGCTATCTTCTGGCGTGAAATGTCTGAAATACTCAAAGAATTACTTGAGAGGTGCAACTATCGCCCATTGCATGACGCATATTTCTCCAAGAAAACATTTGATTTGAACATTAATGGCGACCCTAAGGAAGTTAATCACGGTAAGGGATACCGTTCCTTCTTAAGCACTCTGGTTGTATTGGCATACAGAAAGGTGCTGGCTGACTATGCGAAATTTAATCCCGGAGTTTTTGTCATTGATACCCCTCTCCTCGGATTAGATGAAGGGGAAAATGCTGGAAACTTTGATAGTATGCAGCAGTCACTTTTCCAATATTTCATGGAAAACCAAAGCGAGGGGCAGTTAATTATTGTAGAAAACACCAATGAATTACCTAAGCTTGACTATGCTGATCGTGGCGTAAATGAAATAATATTTACCCACGATGAAAACAAGGGGCGCTATGGATTCTTGCTAGATATTGAAAGTAGGTGATTCGATGAAATTTAGTTATAACCCCCTGTGGAAACTTCTTATCGACAGGAATTTGACACGTTCTGACCTTCGCAAAATGACTGGAATTAGTTCCGCCTCTATTGCTAAAATGGGTAAAGGTGAAAATATCACAACTGATATTTTGCTGAGAATTTGCATCGCCTTACACTGTGATATCACTGAAATTATGGAATTAGTGGAAAAATAGAAAATAGGCTCCCTGTCACTTGTTGTGGCGGGGATTTTCTGTCGATAGTTTACATTATGAGAAGTTCGCTGATGGGACTGTGAAAGAAATTGAAGTTCCGTTTGACATTCCTGATTCTTGGCAATGGTGTAGAATCGACCAGCTAGCACTTGCTAAAGGAGGAAAACGTGTACCAAAAGGAATGAAGCTGCAAGAGGAAGAAAACGACTACCCTTATCTACGAGTAACAGATATGAAGAACGAGACCATTCTCGATACTAAAATTCAGTATGCTCCGCCCCAGGTCAGAGAGGTAATAAAGAATTACACAATTTCTTCAGACGATTTATACATCACAATTGCTGGCACAATCGGTAACGCAGGAACAATCCCCACCCAATTTGACGGTGCCTTGTTAACAGAGAATGCTCTTAAGCTCATAATCTACCCTTTAGTTAATAAGATGTTTCTCCTGAGGGCGATTAATTCCCCAGCAATTCAAAACCAATTTCTAGAATTATTTAACCAGGTTGCACAACCAAAATTATCAATTAGGAGTACAAACTCGACATTGATACCATTGCCGCCAAGTACTGAGCAAAAAAGAATACTTGAGAGACTTGAAGGTGTATTTGAGGTGCTTCCTAAATATGAGATTTCATATGCTGAGCTTGCGAAACTGAATAAAGAATTCCCAGAAAAATTGAGGAAGTCCATCCTTCAATATGCTATGCAAGGAAAACTTGTGCCACAAGATCCGAATGACGAACCAGTTGAAGTATTACTAGAAAAAATCAGACAAGAAAAGCAGAAATTGTTTGAAGAAGGCAAGCTTAAGAAGAAAGATTTGCAGGAATCTACCATCTACAAAGGTGATGATAACTCATATTATGAGAAGATCCCTGAAAGCTGGAAAATTGTCTCTCTAGGTACAATTGGGAAAATAACTTCAGGCGGAACGCCAAGGAGCACTGAACCTAAATTTTATGACGGTGACATAATATGGATAACCCCTGCTGATATGGGGAAACAACAAGATTCAATTTGTTTTGGCGATTCAGTTAAACATATTTCAATACTTGGATTGAATAGCTCGTCAGCCCAACGCATAGAAGGAAACTCGATTGTTTATTCTTCTCGTGCTCCTATAGGTCACATCAATATTGTAAAATCTCCATACACCACTAATCAAGGATGTAAGTCGGTAACACCTTATCAGGTGAATGTGGAGTGGCTGTATCATACTATCAAAAACGAAACACCGAATATTATAAAGGAAGCAAGCGGAACCACATTTCTTGAGGTATCGGCTACAAAATTCTCGGAAACTTACGTTTCTTTGCCACCACTAGAAGAACAACAGCGTATTACTGTAAAAGTTGACTCACTAAATCAAATGATTTCTCAATTCGACCGACTATCCTAACTTGTTCAGCATAACTTGGCATAGGAAACGGAGTATTAACAATCTTAATTCTTGAAATATTTGGTTGCGCCCCACCTTCAGCACTATCAATAAATTGCTTTCTAATCGACATTAGGTAATAAAACAAAAACCAATTATTTACTGCCGGAATAGGCTGGCAAGCACAGCAAGCCTGATTAGTAGTTGCAGGGAACGTCAATATACCAAGCTTACCAATAGTTGCTCCATACATGGCAATAAGAACGGAGTTGGTTGGATTCAATTTTACTGAAGTCTTTTCAAGGGCCAATTCTGTTATATGTTCAGGGATATCAGTTACTAATCCATCGGTTAAATCTCCGGTCTTTAACCAGGGAATATCACCACCATAATATTTAGGGTTGCTACGTGAGGGGGTCGCTCCAGCACCCCATACTCCGATATTTCCTAAAGTTGTTGAAATCCATGCATCCGGGATATTCTCATAATATGAGCAATGAGCACAAGAAATGTCTTTAGAATGGCATCTCTTGTGCTTATTTTGATTGCCTATCCGTTGTAAAATATAGTAATCGTGCGGTGGAGTTTCTATCAACTTGATAGGAGAACATCGATGAACAATTTTGAAATGCATCTTCGACAACAAGGGTTATCGGAGAACACAGTAAGGTCCTATTTATTTGGGACAGAATTCTTTTTGAAGAATTATGACATGAACCTCGAAGGGCTATTGGAATATAAGGGGTACCTTCTCGAAAAGTATAAGCCGAAAACGGTAAATCTTCGAATCCAAGGCGTAAACAAATATCTTGATTTTCAAGGGCAATCAAATTTGAAATTGAGTTTTGTTAAGATTCAGCAGAAATCATTTCTCGAGGACGTAATCAGTCATGCTGACTATTTATTCTTAAAGAGGAGCCTAAAAAAAGACGACAATCTAAAATGGTATTTTGTGGTATGGTTCCTTGGGGCAACTGGGGCTCGTGTGAGTGAGCTAGTGAAGTTAAAAGTTGAGCACGTTGAAGTTGGATATTTTGACATCTATTCCAAGGGTGGCAAAATTCGACGATTGTATATTCCAAAGAAACTTCGAGACGAGTCATTAAAATGGCTACAGTCTGAAAACCGTTGCACTGGATACTTATTCCTTAATAAATTTGACTCAGCCATAACGACAAGAGGAATCGCGCAGCAACTGAAGAATTATGCTGATAAGTATGGACTTGATACCAACGTGGTCTACCCCCACTCATTTCGACATTTGTTTGCAAAAAATTTCTTGAACAAATATAACGATATCGCGTTACTGGCTGATTTGATGGGGCACGAAAGTATTGAAACAACACGGATTTATCTCCGGCGATCTGCGAGTGAACAGAAAAGTATTGTCGACAAGGTTGTGACTTGGTAAAGCGTCAAAAAGGCGGGAGCAATTTGATTTTGCTCTCGCCTTTTTGGCTGAATTTGTTCTGTAATCTCATATTATGAGAAGGTTGATGATGGAACAGTAAAGGAAATAGAAGTTCCTTTTAATGTTCCTACTTCTTGGAAGTGGGTTCGATTTTCAGCAGTCTCTAGTATTGTCAGAGGCGGTTCTCCAAGACCAATTAAAGAATTTATCACCGAAGCGAATGACGGGATTAATTGGATTAAAATTGGCGATACTGATAAAGGTGGTAAATTTATCAATTCCACAAAAGAAAAAATCAAACCAAGTGGTCTTAACAAGACAAGATTTGTTACTCAAGGTACATTTTTATTGACAAATTCTATGAGCTTCGGAAGACCTTATATACTCAATGTAGATGGAGCTATACACGATGGATGGTTAGCAATCTCAAACTATGAAAAAGTCTTCTCAAGGGATTTTTTGTATTTGGTACTTTCATCAAATCTTGCTTATAGCCAATTCTTAGGATTAATTTCGGGTGCAGTAGTCAAAAATTTAAATAGTGATAAAGTCGCTTCGTTACTCGTCCCTGTCCCGCCATTGATGGAACAAACAAGAATTGTTAACCAAGTCGAGGAATTAAATTATCAAATTTCTCAACTGCATGAATAATCCGAAGTTGTTCTTGAAGCGGGGGCAGTGGAATTAACAGTTCATTAATACTTTGCGAATTTAAAGTAGTCCCTTTGATAGCGTCTTTTGAATCTCCGTTATTCGCAATCTGAGGTAAGAATTTGAACAAGTACATTTTTATAGATTTATCTGAATCTGCATATGGGAATATCGAAATAATTGCCTCATTATGAGCAGCCTCAATACCTAGCAGAGATACCCTACCTACTGTAAGTTTGAAACTCATCAACAATGTCCCGATTGGAGAAATTTTATCTTTGAACAGTTTTGTAGCCTGAGGTGATAGTTTCTCCTTCGTATCTGTAATTACTCCATTTGCTGGCATATCAGCGATTGATACCCATGGAATATCGGCTCCCCAATATTCAGTAGCAGAGCGTGGTGGGGTTTTCCCCATGTAATAATGTACAATATCTTTGAACCTCGCGTACCTCCAGGTTTCTGGCAAATCTGGAACATCTTCAAGTTTCACCTCAGATTTCCCAGACTTCTCATAATATGAGTTATCGTCACCTTTGTAGATGATAGATTCCTGTAAATCCTTCTTTCTGAGCTTGCCTTCTTCGAACAATTTCTGCTTTTCTTGCCTGATTTTTTCTAGTAAAACTTCAACTGGTTCATCATTCGGATCTTGTGGCACTAGCTTCCCTTGCATGGCGTACTGAAGGATGGACTTTCGAAGTTTTTCAGGGAACTCTTTGTTGAGCTTATCAAGGTTCTGATAATGTGACTTGTATGTGTCAACTTTGCTAAAAAGATGGTTAATCTTTTCTAGAATTCTAATCTGCTCATTCTCTGGTGCAATGGCAACCATTATTGAATTCATTTTTGCTTGATTCATTTTGGGTTGCGCTGTTCCAGTGACGTAGGGAGCTAGCGAAATACTATTAATGAATTGTGAAATAAATTCTAGGAACGATTCCGAAATTCCATCAAGAACATGAGCGTGATTATTTACCCAATATTTTCCTCGAGCTATGAAAGCAATCGGTGTTCTTCGGGTTAATAGGTTTGCCCCATCTTCTCCAACTAACATTAATGGTTTATCAAATAGATAATCATCAATAGAATCAATCACCCCTGAAGCACCATAGTAATCATACTGGCCCTGTCGATGTTCTCGTAATGCTTTAGAAATTGGTTTCCGCTCTCCATCACGATTAATTACCGCAGAATTAAATCTTGTCCAAGACCAACTATCAGGAATATCAAACGGCACCTCAACCTCTTTAACCGTCCCATCGGCGAACTTCTCATAATGTAAACCATCATCACCTCGGAAAATCTCGGTTTCGTTCTTATCGCGCTTGATTTTACCCTCTTTAATGAGTTTCTCTTTTTCAGATTTGATTCGCTTCAGTAGCTCACTTGCTGGCTCATCGTGAGGGTCTTGTGGTACAAGTTTCCCTTCCATTGCCCGTTGAAGGATGGAAGCTTTTAGTTGTTCTGGGGTCATACTACTCACCGCCTTCCAACATCTGCATAATTTCTGCTAACACTGAATCAATCTTGTCGTTCAGCTCCTTACGCTCTGTATTGTATTTGGTGATTAGTTCCATAGGTTCAAGGATTTCTTCTTCCTCTTGTGGGAAACCACACTGGTCAAAGTTGTAATCCAACTCAGCTAACTCAGTAGGAGTGAATTTTTTAGCTTTAGGGAAATTCCCCTCCATAATTTCTTCGCGATTAATCCACCACTCACTAACAGGATTAAAATGTTCAGATTTCATCGGCTTCGTTTTCGAGAAGTTCTTATACCCATCTGGCATATCTAAGCGGTAAAACCATGTATCATCCGTTTTCTTTGTCTTATCGAAGAACAGAATATTTGTATGGATGCTCGTATAAGGAGCAAATACGCTATGCGGCAAGCGAATAATAGTGTGAAGATTGAACTCTTCAAGAAGTTTTTTCTTCAGCGTATTTTTCACACCATTACCAAAGAGGAAACCATCTGGTAAGATTACACCCACACGACCGTCTTGTTTCAAACGATACATGATGACCGCCATAAACAAGTCTGCAGTTTCTGACGATCTTAGGTCAGTTGGGAAGTTGTTTTTAATTGCATCAAGTTCACTTCCGCCAAATGGAGGGTTCATCATGATGATATCGAACTTGTCCGCCTCGGTATAATCACGGACATTCTTTTCAAGTGTATTACCGTGAATGATTTCAGGGTCATCAATTTCATGCAAGAAAAGGTTAGTAACAGCGAGCAAGTGAGGGAATGCTTTCTTTTCAATACCGAACACTGCATGATTATATTTCTCGGTATCTTCTACCGTTTCACGTTGCTTGGCAAGAATATTTAACGTTGACGTCAAGAATCCCCCAGTACCACAAGCAAAGTCTGCCATTCTTTCACCGAGTTTTGGTTGAAGAATCTCGGCAATGAAATCCGTTGCTGCACGAGGCGTATAAAACTCACCAGCGTTACCAGCCGACTGAATATCCTTCAAAATAGATTCATAAATGTCATTGAAAAGATGACGATCTTCAGGGCTATTGAAGTCAACTTCGTCTACAACATTGATGACCTGACGTAATAATACTCCATCCTTCATGTAGTTATTGGCATCTTCAAACGCCGCTTTTACAATTTGTTTTCGGATTGGCATATCTGGTGAAATTTCGATTTCTTTCAGTTCCTTAAACAACTCATTATTTACAAAGTCGAGAAGGTCGTCTCCGGTCATAACTTGCTCGCCTTTATCGGCATGAGCCCAGTTTCTCCACTTCAGTTCTTTCGGGATGATTGACTCATAGTCATCATCCTCAATTTCCCATACTTCTTCTCGGCTATCATAAATTTTCAAAAATAACAGCCAAGACATCTGTTCGATACGCTGAGCATCACCATTCACTCCCGCATCTTTTCGTGTAATATCTTGGATTCGTTTAACGAATGAATTTGTCGCCATTAGTCTCTTTTCTCCCTATTAAGCAGCAGTAAATAATTCATTTTCTAATTCACGTACTGCCTCTGTGTATTTTTTCTTGTTACCAAATTTTTTGATGATATAAAACATGCCACCAAACTTTTCAAACTCTGGCAATTTGAGAACTGACACGTCCTCAACATCTTTTATCCCGGAGTTCATGTACTTGTCAAGAAGCACTTCCAACACCTCTCTAGCTTCATCAGAATACTTGTAAAGATATCCGCGTTTCTTGACATTGTTCACGCGCTCAGCCTTAGTCAGTGGCTTTTGGCCATAAGCCAGTTGCAATAGTAAATCAAAGTCATCTATTTCTGAAGTCGAAATATGTTCTTTCTTTCGGATTTCATCAAGAAAGACACCTTTCTTCTCAAGCTCATCAAGAATTGCCTGTTTCCTCTCTGAGGTGGACCAAGCTTGGATGAACTCATCCAAAGTGCCATATTGTCCCAGAATATTCTTCTTCGTATAATCGGTCAGGCTCTCAGTCACAAGTTTACCGTCAGCATCTATCACTTGAACTTGGTCATTGACAATCTTAACTTCCTTATCGTTAACGTAGTATTTTACAACTGGTTCGCGAACTACATCACCATCATCGCCGGATTCATCGTCACCTGGTTGTGGATAATCAATTCCTCCGCCATTATCAGGTTTATCTTCATCGCCATTTCCATCAATCACATCCACCGGTTCACCGTCAAAGTCAGGATCCGCAAAGAGGTTTGTTACCCCGCGGAAATCAATAATTGTAAAGAATTCTTTGCCAAGAGCCGGATCCAATCGAGTTCCACGACCTATGATTTGCTTAAACTCTGTCATTGATCCAATATTGGCATCTAGCACAATCACTTTACAAGTTTTTGCATCGACACCAGTGGTAAGCAATTTGGATGTCGTGACTAGCGTTGGGTATTTTGATTCTGGGTCAATAAAATTATCAAGCTGAGCCTTCCCTTCCGCATTATCGCCTGTGATACGCATCACATAACGAGAATCAACACTAGTCAAATCGGAGTTCTCATTAACTAGGGCTTGTCGCATCCTTTCGGCATGGTCAATATCAATACAGAAGAAAATGGATTTCTCAAATCTTGAATTCCGCTCTTTGAGGTAGTCCGAAACATATTTTGCCACTTTCAACGTTCTATCTTCAATAACCATATTCTTATCGAAGTCCTTGCGGTTATAGATACGATCAATGATTAATTCCCCCTTAGAATCAACCTTCCCTCGTTCTGGGCGGTAACCATCAATGTCCACGTCCAAGTTTACTCGAATCACTCGATAAGGAGCCAAGAAGCCGTCTTCAATCCCTTGCTTTAAAGAATAGGTATAGACAGGGGTCCCAAAATATTTCGCATTAGATGTTACACCGTCCTCTTTTGGTGTCGCAGTCATACCAATCTGAGTAGCTGAACCAAAGAATTCTAAAATTTTTCGCCAGTTGCTTTCTTCTTTAGCTGAACCTCGGTGTGCTTCATCAATCACAATTAAGTCAAAGAAGTCTTTTCCAAACTTCTCATAATGAGTTTCTGTTCCATCTTCACCTGCTAATTGTTGGTAAAGTCCGAGATAAATTTCATAAGAATTCAGTGCCTCGGGAGAGTTCAGTAATTTTTGGTCCACTTTGGTCATCTTGTTACCAAAGGGTCTAAAATCATTAATTAGGGTTTGGTCTACCAAGATATTGCGGTCAGCAAGGAAAAGCACCCGTTTCTTTAGGCCAGACTTCATCAGGCGATGGATAATTTGAAAAGCAGTAAAGGTTTTCCCAGTTCCTGTCGCCATAACAAACATGATGCGGTTATTCCCTTTTGCTACAGCATCAACCGTCCGATTTATGGCGATACGCTGATAATAACGCGGTTGTTTCGCACCCATCTCATAATAATATGGTTCATTGATGATGAGCTGTTGCTCCTCTGAAAGATTTTCTTGTTTTGTTAGTTTTTCCCAAAGTTCTTCTTTGGTCGGAAACTCATCAATGGAAATATTTTTCTCTTTTCCTGTGATTCTATCATGCTCAACAAAGCCATCCCCATTTGAAGCATATGCAAAAGGGACGTCTAAGATTTCTGCATAGTTGATCGCCTGTTGCATCCCAGCACCAACTGAATGTTTATTATCCTTTGCTTCAACAACGGCAATAGGAAAATCCTGTTTATAGTACAAAAGGTAGTCCGTGAATTTCTTTTTGTTTCGAGTAGCCCGTTCTCCATGAACTTCAATTCGGCCGTCGGTAAAAGAATATTCATAAAGAATATCCTTACCATTTTTCCAGCCACTAGCTTCAAGTGCTGGAGTTATGAAGTTTGCTTTTATGTCCTCTTCTGACATTTGGTGCTTTGGTATCAAGTGTCCACTCATTTAGCTTGCTCTCCTTCCCTCATAATCAATCGAAATCACATCTCCTATGTCAACATTTAAGGTGAGACAAATTTTCACCAGTGAATCAATGGAAACAGGCTCATTCTTCCCCATCTTAGCTATGACGTTGCTACTAACTTTCGCCGCATCTTTCAGCTCCGTCTTAGTCATATTCAAATCAATGAGTAATTTCCATAATTTGTTGTATGTAATAGGCATGTTATCACCTCGCAACTTCTGATAGTTTTTATTACCTGGAAGATAATCAGTTGTATCTATTATATCACGATTTGTCAAGATAATCTCGCCTTCTTCAAGAACAGCTTGATATGTGATAGGATTGTGACCATAATTGTACTTTTCACCAAACAATCATAGAACTTTACTGTCCCCACTGTTCTCCAAGTATCCATCACTGATATAATGGGATTAAGAACATTGTTTGGGAGGGTTTTGCGATGGCAAGAGGAAAGACAATACAACTATATCTGATGGATGGCGTGCCAAAGGGCCGCATCAAATGCACGCTTGCTAACTGGACCGGGATTGCTTACAAAATCCCACGTACTGAACTTGAGAAGGCTAAATCAATTGACTATTTGAAACAGAGTGGCGTTTACTTTTTGTTTAGTACGTCCGATGAAACGCAAGAAAATATCGTCTACATTGGACAGGCTGGCACTCGTAAGAATGGCGAAGGCATCCTAAATCGACTACAAGAGCATAAGCGAAATCCTGATAAAGACTATTGGACTGAGGCAGTCGCTTTTACCACAACGAACAACACTTTCGGGCCAACTGAAATCAGCTATCTTGAAAATCAGTTCACCAAGCTGGCCATTGAAAGCAAGCGCTATATCGTAAAAAACGGTAACGAGCCAAGCCAAGGTCATGTCACCGAAGAGAAGGAAGCTGAATTAGAGGAATTTATCGATTATGCAAAAATCGTCATTGGTGCTTTAGGGTATCGCATTTTTGAGCCAATAATCGAGACGGCAGAGGAAACAACACCTGCCCCCCCGCTGCCAACTGAACTTACCCTTACCTTGCTTTGAACCAAGGCAAAAAAGAAACCATCATTGCTCATGGAAAACAGACCAGTGAAGGCTTTGTCATCTTCAAAGGGAGCAACATTAAACCAGTCACTGTTAAGTCTGTTCCGGCAAAAACTCTGAAAGACCGTGAGCGAGCAAATCTGGATGATAACTTCGTTTTACTAGAGGACACCCTCTTTAACAGTCCTTCATCAGCCGCCTCTTTCGTCACGGGCTATTCTATCAACGGCAAGGACGCTTGGAAAGATGAAAAAGGACGCACCCTCAACGAAATCGAAAAATCTGAATAAGCATCAAGCAGAGGCATTCGCTTCTGCTTTTTCTACATCCTAATCACCTACCCAACCCTACAGTTATCCGAATTACCTACTAAACGTACCCTAAATCCCCAGTTGACCTCTTCCCCAAGACCAAAAAAGAGAGCCAAAACTCGAAAGTTCCAACTCTCTAAAATATGTCAAAGACCGCTAGTTAACGGCATTTCTAGCCTTTATTTATCAACTTTTGTTATCAAGGCTACAAGCTCGATGTGCTTCGTCTGCGGGAAAAGATCAACAGGTTGTACTTTTTCCAAAAGATAGCCTTCTTCTTCAAAGCGGAGGACATCCCGCGCAAATGTTGCCGGATTGCATGAGATATAGACCACGGCACGTGCTTGGGTTGCTGTGGCGGCTTTGATAAAGCTTTCGTCTAGACCCTTACGTGGTGGATCAACGAATATAACATCAGGTTGGATACCGTCTTGTACCCATTGTGGCATTACTTCTTCTGCTGGTCCAACTTCGTACTGCGCATTTTTAATATCATTCAGCGCTGCATTTGTCTTAGCGTTTTCAACCGCTTCTGGTATGATTTCCATACCATACACCTGTGCGACCTTATCTGCCATTCCAAGTCCAATAGTACCGATACCAGAATAAGCATCAATCACGACATCTTTGGCTTTCAAATCTGCAAAATCATAAGCTAATTGATAAAGCTTTTCAGCCTGTGCTGTGTTGACTTGATAGAAAGCACGAGCAGAGATTTGGAAATCTTTACCTAACATGCTGTCCGTAATATAATCTTTACCTGAGAGCAGTTTGAACTTAGAGCCAAAGATTGCATTTCCTGTTGATGTATTAATGCTGATTTGGAAAGAGTCCACTTTATTGCTGTATTCAGCGACAAGTTCTGAAAGACCTGCGAATTTCTCTTTAGTCACAACCAAAATCAGCATCATTTGTCCGCTATGATGACCGCGACGAATCACGATATTGCGTACAATACCTCGTTTCGTTTGCTCATCATAAGGCGGAATATTGAGCTTAATTAAACTCTCACGCACCTGATTAACCAAGTCATCAATTACAGTATTTTGGATATAAAAATCACGGATTGGCACTAAATCGTGTGAGTTTTTTCGGAAGAAGCCCGTTTCTGTCTGTCCTTTCACACTACGGACAGGTACTTGTGCTTTATTACGATATTGGCTTTCTTGCTCTGCACCTAAAGTGTCAAGAACCGGAAAGTCTGGCTTATGTGCGTTTTTACGCAGCACATCAACCACTTGTTGATGTTTAAAGTGAAGCTGGGCTGGATAAGTCATGTGCCCAAAGTCAGCAATTCCTGTGCGGAGATAGGTCATATTGACATCTTGCACACGATCTGGTGATTGGCTGAGCCATTCTTCAACCTTGCCGAAGCCGAAATTCTTTCCGACTTTTAGAACTTTCATTTTGATTTCTTCACCGGGTAAGGCATTTTCAACAAAAAAAGGGAAGTTATCTACTTTGATAACTCCTTGCCCTTCATGTGTTAAGTCAAGGACTGTTCCTTGAATCACTTCATTTTTCTGGAATTTTTTCATGTTTTTATGATAGCATACTCGAGAGAGAAAGTCTAATTACTTTATGTTCTACTCGGAAAATCACACACAACCTTTTTACGTCTCAAAAAATACAGATAATTCACCACTTATCTGTATTTTTTTGTATTTGCTTATGTTAGTTCTATGTCTTTTTTTAAAATTCCCAAGGCCGAGCCAATATGCCCCCCTGCCACCATCCACTTTTTGGCCGCTTTTTGCAGACTTGTTTCTTCAGGGTAATTCAAGATATCAGCAGAAATACTATTAAAAACCCAAGGCACTCCCTCATCACTATTAGGATTTGTATTTACCACATCATAATCATCTGCAAATAATCTCAGATTTGATTTCTCTTTCAACCAATCTTTTAACTTAGGGGAAAGTAGCCATGTGCTGCTCGCAAATGGTGTTTGGTCATAGCTTGGGAAATATTTCTTCAAAAAACACTTCGCTTCAAGATAATTTTTTGAAATAATCTCGTGAGACAAGTTAGCATCAGATGGAATATGAACAGAAATATATTTCTTCCCTACCAATCGTGCCGCTTTATCTTTATGTGGCAGAGCAACCCTTTCAAACTCTAATTCTTTAATCCTGTATATCAAGCCACTCGTATAACACCAAGTCCAAAATCCTCTATTAAATTTATAAGTTGAGATTATCTTTCTGGTTTCTTCTAAAAATCTCGTGAAGCACTTCATTGTGTTGATATAAATTTCATAAGATATACCTTGTGGTACGTATATTTTGCCCCAGCATAAAAAGGCAGCATATAAGTGATAAGTCAGCTCCATCAGCGTATCATTACTGTACAGCTCTCCTAGTCGCTCTGCCTCTTGGCCAGCAACTCTAACATCGAGTAACTTTTGTGCGCTCATCCTCAAAATTTTGTCACTAATTATGGAGAAATTTTTTAATACAGCGCTCTGTACCAAATCAGGAATCTCAATATCAGCCATAAATTTTTTCATCGGTATTAGTATTGCTTCCATCTCTTCCTCCCAAAATCGACTAAGATAAAAGCTGCTTTTATTTTGAGTTGATAACTTGTATTAAATCTTCTCGCAATTTGTCATAAGCTTTATAATCCTGTTTAAACACAAGAGGGTTACTATTATGACTATCAAGCATCCATTCAGCTGGTTCTTCTATTTTAAGAAAATCCTTTATAATTTTTGAAACGGCTTCTTCATTTACCTTCTCTGCATTTTTAATGAGACTAAAGTCTTCTATGCCCCTTTGTAACTCTTTATAACGTAAAGATAAGAGGATATGTCCCGAATATGAAGGATAGATTAAACAGAGATCACCGATAGGTAAAGCTGCTGTATTATATCGGATATCTTGACGTACGTTATCTGGCCAACAGTTGTAAGCCCAGCGAAGAAGACCATCTGTTTTAAAGTAATGTGCTAAGAGTCCTTGTACACGTGTTTCTAATAAGGGACTGTGAAGAAAAGTGTTTGGCTTGTCTGGATAATTACAGATATAGTACTGAGTTTTTCCTGAATGACTTTGGCTAAGTTCTTTGTAGTTATTACATGTACAATAGTAGGAAGTCACTGGATAGTCGATAACCGGCAGCAAGGCTTCAAGTACTGCTTCTTTATCAAAAACCCCTTTTACTTTCAATGTAGGCTCTATTGACTTAAGAATATCTAAAGAACGTCTGAATGTATCAATTTCATGTACTTTGGGCTCATCAGAGACGATGCGCACTTTCTCCCAAACTCCTAATGCCTTAAAATGTTCAAAAAGCTGTTTGATATAGTGCTCTAGGTCTTTTTTATCTTGGATAAAGTCAATGGTTTCTGTGACTTCGTCATAGTAGCGGATGACCAGCTTTTCTGGATGGTCAACTTCTTTTATCAAGGGGAAAAATGGTGGTTGCCAAACACCTAATAAACCAAAAACATTGATTTCTTGATCTATGCCTGCGGCGAACATACATTCTAAATAACGGTCTAGTACCGAAAAATCACACTGGATTTCCCCTGCTTCATTTTTCTTAACGCTAATCATTGAGTATTCATAAAGATTGGCTGGATAGTCTTTGACGATATAATTAAACCAGCCTTTCCACGGAATTTCCCCCGCAATTACTGTGATAACTTTTTGATTAAGGGTTGCCAAGCTCTCCGCCATTTCACCAATCAAGCGAAAATGTTCATCGCTCCACAAAGGTACTTGGTAAGTTCGTGCAAGGTTCGAAGGTTGTTGCCAGATATCAAGATTAAAGTTGTGTCCTGTATCTTCAGGAAAACTATAGTCTCCTACCTTTACTTTTAGAGTCTTAGAAAGTATTTTCTCATCCTGAGATGTTAAGTTTGAACGATAAAGTGTAATTTCGACTGAATAGGTACCTGCCTGTATCTCGGAAGACGTCGAAAATTCTAGATAGATAGGAACAAAACGATCACCAGAATAAGTTTTGGCTGTCTGTTCTAATAGTTTGTCCGTGTATTCAATATTTTCATTTCCCATGTAATATTCTTCAAATTGTAGCGTCACGGGCAGCTCGGATTTGACCTCTATGCGATAGATTGGAATTTCAATTTGATCAGGAATGGAAAATTCTTTTCCCAACACAAAATGATTTTCACAGCCATCGTGTAATAATAAATGGCATGCCCCAAAACTATTTTTATAAATGGGTAATGACTCAAGCTCATCAGGTGTCCCAGAGAACATGCTCGTCGATGCCTTATAACTTTCATGAACTATATAAGCCTTCATTTTTTCCTCTTTCTAAGTAATATATTGACTTGGTTTGGTTAGTCTTTCTAAAATTTTCTTGCACTGTATCTCACCAAATTTTTCAGGAATTAACTCTGAGAGCTGGGAGAGTGTCAACTTCTTTACTATCTTTAACTTGCTTCTATCTTCTTTCCAGTAGGGGAAAGCTTGCAATAGAACGTCTTTATTATTGCTGTCTTCAAGTAAATCCCCAATAGAATAATCTGCTAAGCACTCTGGCACACGCTTACCCCTTGTGGTTTCCAAGTTTATTTCCATCCATTCGACAACTTCCGAAAACCAACGGGTGAATCGCTTATCTATCATTTTTTCTTGAGCACCAAACATTTTCGTAGCTAACGATAAACCGTGAAGGCCTTTTTGGAAGATATGTGCCTCAAAAGGAATATCATTTTCTTCCAGAGCGCGAAGATATAATAAGGAATTCTCTATAGGTACCACATTGTCCTCAAATGTTGAAAAGAGGAAAGTGGGAGGTGTTTCTCTCGTTACACAAGTTTCTAAGGAAGGTGCTTCAATCTGCATCACTTGGGCAAAAGATTTCAAAATAGCTGGGTAGCCTAAAATACAGAGGTTTGGCTTAACTGGTGACAGATTAGAAAGAGCAGCAGCTAAATGTCCTCCTGCCGAAAAACCGATGACTGCGATTTTATTTTCATCAATCTTCCATATTGTCGCTAAATCTTGAATTTTTAGTAAGGCTTTTTGTGCATCTTCGAGGGACTTCTCAAAACTTCTTTTATCTCCGACGTGATAGCGAAGTACACCTGTATGATAACCCTGAGCAAGAAAATTCAAGGCGATTGGTTCTCCTTCTCGTTCACTACAAAAAGAATAGCCGCCCCCTGGAATTACTAAAACAAAAGGTCGATTTCCTACACGTGAAAACTCTTCTTTATCTTCATGTAGATAAACTGTTAAACTTGCTTCATCATCAAAGTTAAAAGTTTTAGTTATCATCACTTTCCTCTATTTCATTTTTAGAAATAAGCTCTTGATACCAGTAAAAGCTATCTTTTTTGTATCTCGCTAAATCTAGGAGGTCTTCATCCGTCCGGTTAACATAGATAAAGCCATAGCGTTTTCTCATTCCTTCATGAGTGCTTACCAAATCAATCGCACTCCATGGGCAATATCCAATCACCTCAACACCATCAGCCATCGCTAGAGCCATTTGCTCAATATGCTCCTTCAAGTAATCAATTCGATATTGATCATGTACAGCGCCATCATCTGTCAAGATATCATTTACCCCAATACCATTCTCCGTAATTAAAAGTGGCAAATGGTATCTTGAATAAATTTCATTCAGAGTAAATCGGAAACCTTTTGGATCAATGGGCCAGCCGAACTCAGTCATCTGGAGATGTGTATTTTCAACGGATTGGAAAAAACCAGGGATTCCAAATCCAGACTGCTGATCAATGTTATTGTCTTTTTCAAAATAGCTTGCAACTGTCATTGTATTATAGTAGTTAAAGGCAATATAGTCACAAGTTCCTTGAGATAAAATTTCTTGATCTTCTTTCGTCACGATTGGAGCCGCTCCGATGCTCTCTAAGATATGCCAAGCATTGTGATTATATCTACCAAAAACAGCAACATCTAAGAAAAGCCAGTTTCTTAAAGCACTCATATTTAATGCAGCCAACTGATCTTCTGGCCGGTCAGAAGCTGGATAAACACTTGCAATATTTGGCGCAGGCCCTATTTTTCCTTGATAATTTCCTTCATGGAACATTTTTGTGACTTTCGCTTGAGCCACTAACATATGATGATTTTCTTGAAATTTTTCCTTCATACTTTTTTGACTCGTGCCTATCACTGAACCTGCGAGAGCCATCACATTTTGCTCGTTAATAGTTTGCCATAAAGGGACATCATCTGCAAAATAATCAAAGAGAACTTGGCAGTAGCGTGTGAATTCTTCGATGGTCTCACGATTTTCCCAGCCCCCTTTTTCTGCAATATAAAGGGGTAAATCAAAATGGAAAACAGTAACAACCGGTTGTATTTCATTTTCATTGAGCAGATTTATGAGGTTCTTATAAAATTGGATGCCCTCTGGATTAACTTTCCCGTCTGGCATGACACGACTCCAAGAAATAGAAAATCTATAAGCTTTGAGTCCAAGTTCCTTAAAGAGCTCTACATCTGCTTTATAGTGATGATAGTGGTCAGAGGCTACTTTAAAATCTGTCGTACCTTCAGGTATCTTTTTTACGTCTTGAACAGAAGGACCTTTTCCCTCTTCATTCCAAGCTCCCTCCACTTGATAAGCACTTGTTGATGCCCCCCATAAAAAATCTTGTTTAAATTTCATCATTCTCAAATTCCCTTTCTTGCTGCTCCAATAAGATTAGCATCAGCTTTAAATTTAGCTGCTTCTACCACTATTGGTTGTAGTGTTTTCTTAATAATTGGAGCTGTTGTAAACAGTTTTTGATAAGCTTCTTCGACCTTCTCGATAAGAAGAGGTTGTTGACTAATGCCTCCGCCAATCACAATCTTTTCAAGGTCTAAAATAAGTTGAAGATTGAAGCACAGTATTGCGACTCCTTCACAGTAACTTGAAAAAAGTTGTACTGCTTCTTTATCTTTTGAACTTTTTAAAGCGCTAAAAACGAGTGGCCCATCATTCTCTACTTGAAGCTGGTTTGCTAATGAACTTATGAGCTTTACAGCAGAAAGTCCCATACCTACAAAGGAGTCTGCTCCGTGAACCGCTCTTTCTCGGATCCAAAAGCTTACTTCTCCCGCCTGATCATGGCTGCCTTTATAGAGTTGCTCATTGATACAAATTCCTGTTCCGACACCTGTACCTAAAATAATGGCTGCACCATTTTTGATGCCTCTAAGACTTCCAAAGCTCATTTCTCCTAGGGTTGCAGCCTTGGCGTCATTTTCAACAACGACTTCAAAATTTTCCATTCCTTCATTCTCAGCAATTAATGTTTTCAAATTTATACCATTCAGGTATGAAACTGCTCCTCCATAGAAAACAGTACCCGATTCATCAACTGAACCAGGGACTGAAAAAGCTATTTTTGTGAAAGAATTGATTTTTATATAGTCATTAATTATTTTTTTTATTTGTTGACAAAATTCCTCTAAATTTTTTGCAGTAGGCAGTTTATCTTTAGTGGTAACTTTTTCATTCTCAACAAATCCTACTTTGATGTGTGTTCCACCAATATCAATTCCTAAAATCATCAATTCCCCTTTTTATGCTTGCATACTTTCTTGTAAGCTTTGTTCTTTGGTTTCATGACGGCTTAGTTGTTCTGCTGCCATTTCAAGTTCATATTCTTTTTTATCCGCAATTTTAATAAATGGATACCACATAACAATACCAATCAACATACTAATAACCATCAAGATTGTATAATTTAATCCACCTGAGAGAGGCATTTTGACAAAGACAGGAGTAGTCCATGGCAACAGACTCATTGTGGGATTAAGATTGATTGGTAAAATGGTAGTTGTTAACCCCCAAGTCACAAAACCAGCAATTAACTGTGTGAACACTTGCGGAATAAAGAAAATAGGATTCAAAATGATTGGCATACCAAACATAATCGGTTCTGTAATATTAAACAAAGAAGGAATGAAAGAGAGTTTACCCAACTGTTTCATTTTGGCTGATTTGCTACGAATCATGAAGAAAGTGACAAAGCCCATAAATCCAGCTGCGTACATACCCATGTAGATAACTGATGGGATAAGGAAAGGAAGGTCTTCACCTTTTTGAAAGGCGCCAATATTTGTGACAATCATTGTCATTGTAATCATGCCTAAAGGACCTTGTAAAACGGCATTATGGATACCAAAGAACCAAAGGATAGCTAATATTTCCATAATAAGGATAATTGACAAAGGACTTGCTGCCAATGAGTTTAGTGGTGCACTGACGACATCGATGAAGAATTGGAAGATTGAACCTGAAGCTGTAAATCCAAAGGCCACACGTAAAGCAAAGACCAAAGTAAAGATAAGTGTAACTACAAAGACTGGTGCTAAAGATTGTGTAACCATCGGAGGAACACTTTCAGGAAGCTTAAGCATTATTTTCTTCTTAGAAAGAAAGGCGTAGAGACGTGTCACTAAAAGTGCTGTTAACATCCCAATAAAGAGACCTTGACCACCCAAGAAGTCAAGTTTCAAAGCTCCGATAGCTTGAGTTACTTCCTGACCATCTTGTATCACAGTAGTTGAGATTGTTTGAGGCATTAGCATAATGAAACTTGCTAAAGAAATAAGGGCAGAATTTCGTTCATTTGCTCCCAGTTGTTTCGCATAAGAGTAAGCTAAACTATAGACCACATAGAGTGAGAACACTCCAGTAGCACCATTTGTGATTGCCTCTACATGGGGATAAATTCCTATCTTAGTTAAAAATTCAATCCATGCAGGAATCGGGAAATTACCGATGATTGTAATAAAGGCTATACCCAATGTAATTGGACTGGTACGAATAAAGCCTTCCATAAGTGCGGCTAAAACTTTATTTTGCTGTAAGCGTGAAGCTACCGGCATCAATTTGTCATTTAGAAAAACTTCTAATTTGCTCATTTTATACTCCTAATATTTATTTCTAATAGTTATAACGATATAATTAATTCTTCTTTCTGCCCATATGCAACAAGATAGAAACCAAATTTCCCTGACTCAAAGTGCCATTCGCCTTGATTATCAGAAAATGAAAGATCTTCCTTTGTAAGAGTAACAGCCAATTCTTCTTTTGTACTTGGCTCTATTTTTATAAATTGACTCGCAACTAATTTTCGGAAAGGTTGAACGATCGATGCAGCCATATCTCTCATATAAAGATGAACCACTGCATGGCTTGTCTCATTCGACAGATTTTCGAGTTGATAAGCTAACTTTATCTGGTTACTCTCTGTAAAGGTGAGGTTTTCCATATTTTCCAGCCATTTTACATCAACTTGATTGTAAGTAAGACCTGTTCCAAATGCATACAGGGGTTCATTAGACTCATCACTGTACTTGGAAACAAAACGTGTATTTTTGTTTTCTTCATTCAAAGGTCGTCCTGTAGTATTTTGCGCATAATAAATAGGAATTTGACCTTCACTTCTTGGAAATGTCATCGTAAGTTTAGCGCTTGGACTTGCTTGTCCACTAAGTAAGTTTGCGATACCAGCACCACCCATTGTCCCTGGATACCATACTAAAAGTAAACTTGAGAAATAAGGTTCTATTTCTGTCAATACCAGTGGGCGTCCTGTATAGAGGAGTCCGATGATTGGTTTATCTAATTGTGCGAGTGCCTTAATGAGACGAATTTGCTTATCTGGCAAGGAAAGCTTTGCCTTAGATGCACCTTCGCCACTCTCTAAAAATTGCTCCCCAATCGTCAGAAGAATAACATCGGAATTTTCAGCAACTTCTACTGCCTCTTCAATCAGCTCTTTCTCGTCTCCAATCGGGCCGTTTAAATGCTCAATCCCCGTCTTGAGCGGGCCAAAACTCTCATAGGAATCAAACAAGTTATAACCTGTAGCAAATGTAAGATTTTTCTTCGCAAAGTTATTTTCGAGGCCCTCTTTTAATGTAACAGTATCTTGCGCTTTCCCACTGACCGAGGCCCAGAAACCGAGAGTAAACTTGCTTTTTCCATATGGCCCAATGACAGCTATTTTTTGCTGAGCACTCAAAGGAAGAGCGTTCTCCTTATTTTTCAACAAGACACAACTTTTTTCAACGAGCTCAACAGCTGTTTCTTTAGCTTCCGCTGTAAGAAACTCACCTGTATTTTCTTGATCGAGTCCTCGAAAAGGATTTTCAAAGAGTCCAAGCTTGTTTTTGAGTTTTAGAATACGCCATACCGCTTCATCTAGAAGGGCTTCATCTACTTTTCCTGATAAAATAAGAGGCTCTAAACCATTTGCATAAACCGAAGTCATCATATCAAAATCTACACCCGCCTCAATTGATGCTTTGGCAGATTCTTCTTGATTTGCTGTGAAGCCATGTGCTTGTAATTCCTCGGTAGCTGAATGATCTGAAACCAAAAGTCCTGAGAAGTTAAATTTTTCTCTTAGAATATCTCGATTTAGCCACTTATTCCCTGTAGAAGGTATTCCATTTAACACATTAAATGCAGTCATCACAAGCAACGCATGTGCTTCAATTGCTGCTTGGTAGGTTGGAAGATATTCATTAAAGAGACGTTGATTGGACATATCTACTGTGCTGTACTCACGCCCAGCTTCAGGTGCGCCATATGCCGCAAAGTGCTTTATACAAGCTGCAACATGGTTCTCCGAGACATAATCTTTGACCTGACCTTGATAGCCTGCCACAACGCTTTTCGCAAATTCTTTTCCAGTATAAACATCCTCACCTGGTGATTCCATCACGCGCCCCCATCTCGGATCTCTGACTACATCCAACATAGGAGAAAATACACAATGAATTCCACTCAAATAACTCTCTTTAGCCGTGATTTCAGCTGCTTTTTGAATAAGGTCAAAATCATAAGACCCTGCTTGAGCAAGGGGTAAGGGAAATATCGTGCGAAAGCCATAAATAATATCGGACATGAAGAGCAGAGGAATACCATGGGAACTCTTGTTAATTGCCTGTTCTTGAATCATCCTTAACTTTTCAGGATCGTTCACATTATAAATCGATCCTACTTGGTGAATATCAAAATTGTCAGGAAGACCTAAATCCTTGAGGGGACCGGTAGGCATAACACCACTATCGGTGAACAAATCTCCATTTAACTGAACAGTCTGTGCAATTTTTTCCTTTAAGCTCAAAGTGTTTAATATTTCTTTTAGCTTATTTTTTTCCATTTATATTTCTCCTTTTTTATTTAAAAAAGCGCTTTCTTTAAATTAATTATAGTTTCTTTTGATTTATTTTTATATAATATTTTTCGTATTTATATCAAAAAACATGTAGAGGGTTACATAAATTATTTTTTTTACAGTTATGCAATACAAAAAGAGAGCGATGAGTTGATTCCCTCTCTTTTATAAGTTATTCTATTTATCTTTATACTCTTTCACAAACTCCAAGGTTTGTCGGTAACATTCTTGGGATTCTTTGAGTGAGTAGTCAAACTGATACTCGTGCGTGATTTCTTTTTCTAAATCTTTATAAAACAAGCCACGTACAGGAACGTTTAATTCCCTCAACTTCTTCTCAAAGGCGATACCTTGATCTTGAAAAGAGTAGGCATTCCCATCCGTAATATAAGTTGCTGGAAAATCTGAGGTTAAGTGATTTACAATACTTATCTCATCCAGTTTTGGGCTGTCCTGCCAGTTTTTAGTTCCAATTTCAGCCCAAGCGACAGTGGTTACAAAAAATTTCATGAATTGACTACTTGAGCGAACATTGGTCATTTGCGTGAGATTCACAGGTCCACAGTAAGATATTGCACCCTTAAGTACATTTTTATCTAAATCTTGTGGAACGCCTACACTTTTTCCATAGCTTGCATTTGTCTGTGTTGCAGCATACTGAAGAGCAATCTGTGAGCCGGCACTGTCGCCACCAAGCATAATTTTAGACAAATCTAAAAATTTGAATTTCTCTTTTTTCAAGCTCTGAATTAGCTCACTGAGCTGCATGACTTGATTGGGATAGGCAGACTCTGGTGCCGTCTCATAATTCATAGATAAAACGGCAATATGTGCATCCGCAGCTAATCGAGTAGCAAATTCCTGAGTTCCTTTTTTATCGCCACCAACAAAACCTCCTCCGTGCACCCAAATCAAAACAGGAAGCGCTTTTTGACTCTGCTTAGGATAATATATATCGTAGGAATTACCTTTAAAGTGTGACGCATAGCGTTCATCTTGCACTGTCGTAATTTTTTCCTGAGCTTTCCGGTAAGGTTCCGATGCAGTAATTTGCACTTCAGAGTTAAACATATGACGAATAATCCAAACACCTGGTTTAGGTGAAATATTGAACGCAAGCACCACTAATAAAAACAATCCTACTACAATACCCAAAAACCATAACAGGCCTTTTAACAGTACATTTTTATACATAATTTTTTAATAAATCCTCTCTTTTTTGTGGATTAAGTATACATGAAAAACATATTAAATACAACTATAAATTAGAAAATTTTTTTGATTAAGATTTATTTTATGTTAAAATATATCATGAAAAAAGTTTTGGAAAGAAGTAACATTGATGGATTATGAGGCTCTACAATTAGTTACAAAACAACTCTATTATAAATACTTGGTTCCTTTCGTGATTATTAATAATACAGATGAAATAATTATTCCTAAAAAAGTTGATTATTTAGAAAGCTACCTCAAAAGTCCTTATCTCAAACAGGCAGAGAAAGGACAGATTTTATTTTTTGAAAACAAGGACTATTTTTTCAGCAGTTTCTACTGCGACTTAATGGAATATAAAAATTGTAGAGTCTTAATTGGTCCCTGTGGCATACTCGGTACAGCAACAGATTCTTATAAGTTTAATAATCACAATTATTTAGCAGGTGTGCATTATTCCAAAGAGAGTCGAAAGACCTTTATTGATTTTGTAGAGCTCTTTTATGCTTTGCTCAATGGAAAACTAGCTGACAGCACTAATTATAAATGGATTGTACGTCAACACCTCAGTGAGACACATACCGATGTTATTTTAGAAAAAAACTTGTCCCTCCGACGTTACGACGGTTCCTCATTTGACTCCTATGAGTTTGAAAAAAGATATATCGAGGCCATTAAACGAAATGAACCTGAAAAATTAGAGTGGATTTTCAAGAAAATGAGCAGTACCTATGATGCTGAACTTTCAACAAGTAAACTAGAAACATTAAAGTATAAATGTGCCTCATTAATTGCTATTCTCACTCGAGTGAGTATTAGTAATGGTGTGCCAATACTTCAAGCTTATAGCCTTTCTGACTCGCTGATTCAAAAACTACAACGTATTAACTTTACTCATGAATGCCTGACCCATATAAAAGAAGGTTCTTTCCTCTTTATGGAACTCATACATGCTTTCCCCTACTCCGAGAAAAGCCATCTTGTCAAACAAGTCTTATACTATATCGATGATCATCTCTACGAGCAAATTACCCTGAAACATTTATCTGATTATACTCAAAAAAATGTGACACATTTATCTACGGAATTCAAAAAAGCCGTGGGACATACGATACATAAATACATTATTCAGAAAAAAATTGCTGAGGCAAAACATCTCTTGTTGTTTACATCCCAAAGCTATAAGGAAATTGCTATGCTGCTCAGCTTTTCCAGTCAAAGTCATTTCATTCAAAGCTTTAAGCGTCTCGAAGACATGACACCTTTAGAGTTTAGAAATAAGTATTTTTCATCAATTATATGAATGTGCATCATTCAAAACAGTCACAATTATTATAAAAAACCTTGATTCAGCATCAAGGTTTTTTATTGTGAAAATACAGAAAGAAAACTACCAGCTAAATATCAAAGAAAGGATTAGTATTTTCTTTACTTTCAATAATTTCAATACCTGTACCAAAGCTAGCTAGTTTTTCAGCGACTTTTGGGATAAAGAGATGTTCCAAGTAATGACCAGGATCAAGTCCGATAAGCCCCTGCGAAAGCTGGTCATGACCGACGTGATAATATATATCACCCGTAATATAGAGATCTGCACCTTTGGCGTGAGCTTCTGGCCAAAATTTTCCGCCGCTACCACCACAGATTGCCACACGTTGAATAGTCTGGCTCAAAGAGCGATCATAGGTTACCAAACGCAGATGATCTAAAGCAAAAGTTTGTTTCATTTTTTCCGAAAAATCAGCCAAGCTCATCGGCATAATATTTCCGATACGACCTAAACCTTCTGCTGATAAGATTTCCGTATCTTTAATTTCTAAAAGATCACAGAACCAATCGTTAAGCCCACCATCCACAACATCAATATTGGTATGGCTTGTATAAACTGCGATACCCGCTTTTATCAAATCAAGGATGATTTTTTCCTGACTGTCCGCATCTGTCAGGTTTGCTAAAGGCCGAAAAATAACTGGATGTTTCGCTAAAATCAAATCCACATCTTTTTCAATAGCTTCTGAAACTGTTTGCTCACGAATATCTAAAGTAACCAAGACCTTTTTTACTGGAGCATCAAGCGAGCCTATCTGTAAGCCAACAGGATCGCCTTCTACTGCTAAATCTTTGGGACAAAATTCTTCGTACAAGGCCATGAAATCTCTGATTTTCATAGGAGAACTCCTTCTATTTTTTCTTTTTCTGCTTGAACTGTGGTACGTTTTTCATGGTTTTCAGGAAGTCGCTCAAGTATTTTATTTAAAGTATTGAGCTCTTTATTCCACTTTTGACGGAAGACCTCTGATTTTTCTTGGGACAAATATGGTCCAAATTCAAGTTCTGTTTCATTCAGCTCGGCTGTGCCGTGTTCTGCCACAATAATTTCGTAGATTTTCCCTGCTTCAAGAAGTATCTTTTCGGAAGTAATTACAAAATCATGGTCCATAAGCCAAGAACGAAGGCTTTCTTCATGATTATTGGGTTGTAAGATAAGCTGCTCCACTTGGCTCAATTTATCTTTTCCTGCTTCGAGGATTTCGGAGATTAAAATACCGCCCATACCAGCAATCACGACGCTTGTGATGGCATCATTTTCTTCAAAGGCAGCCAAACCATCGGCTAATCTGACTTCAATCTTCTCTTGCAAGTTCTGCTCAGCCACGTGATTTCGGGCAATTTGATAAGGCCCATTGACCACTTCGCCTGCGATGGCAAAGTCAATCTTTTCTTGCTGAACCAAATAGGTAGGTAAATAAGCATGATCACTGCCCACGTCCAGAAGACGGCTGTTTGGCTTCACGAGATCTGCGACAGCTTGTAGGCGTTTCGAGAGTTTTATTTCATTCATTTAAGTTTTTCTTTCCAAATTTACAGTATTCGAGCACAGGACATTCCTCACACTTTGGTGCACGCGCTGTACAATGATAACGGCCAAAAAAGATGAGATGATGATGACTTTCCACCCAACGTTCTTCAGGAATCAGCCTCATCAACTTCTCTTCAACCTCCAAGACGGAGGCTTTTTGTGGCACAATATCCAAACGTTTTGAAATCCGTTCAACATGCGTATCAACAGCAATTCCGGGAATACCGTAGGTTTCTCCCAGAACAACATTTGCTGTTTTCCGTCCTACACCCGGTAAGGTTTGCAATAACTTCTTATCTCTTGGCAGTTCACTATTAAAATTTTCTACCAACATTTGCGAAGTTTTGACAATATTTTTCGCTTTTGTTTTGTACAGTCCAATCGTTCGGATACATTGTTCAACATCTGCGATATCTGCCTGTGCCAAGCTTTCCGGATTAGGGTATTTAGCAAAAAGTCCTGGTGTTGCCTTGTTCACACCCTTATCTGTAGCTTGTGCGGATAAAATCGTGGCAATTAAAAGTTGAAAAGGTGTTTCCCATTCTAGTTCACCATGTGCTTCGGGAAACATAGCGACAATGATATCTAAAGCTTCTAAAAATCGTTTCTTACTCAGCATATTATTTTCCGTTCCAGGGCCCATCCATCGGGATATAGAAATCAGTAGTTTTATGGTTTTGCATTGCTTCGGTACGCTCTTCCTTACGCTGTTCCACAGCTTGCGTGCTCATCAAGCCATCATTGCGCCAATTGCGTAAAATGGCTTTAATGTAGTTGAGTGAAACCTTGCGATTCACTACTGCCTCACGTAGGGCAAGTTTAATGAGCTCAAAGTCGTACTTCTCTTCAAATAAGAGAATACGAAGTTCTTCGCTTTGCATCGGAGTAATCATTCCCATTTCCGCTTCGAAAATATTGACCAACTCTTGCAGCTGGTTCTTGTTTTGTTGTGTTGGAGCAGTTGTTTCTATTTGTTCTTCTTTAGCTAAGCCATCCAATTGGTCTAATTTTTTTAAAGCTGGTGTGACATCAAAAATAGTTTCCATATCTCCAGCAATTCCGAGTAAAGTTACTTTTAAAGAACCAAAATCTTGAAGCTTATCAATACTACGGTTCACATCTGCAAGTGTTTTTCCTGTTTTAGTTGCAATTTCACTTGGCGCTACATCACGATTTTCATATAAATAGAGCCAAACCAAAAAATCCTCTGCCGAAGGAAACACTTGAGCAAAATGCTCCAGCATAGCATGAGGAAGTACGATGTGTCCAGTCATGTAATTTTCATAGTAGGTCATAATTCTATTTTATCATAAATGCTTCAATCAACCATAGATACATCTTTATTATGATACACTTTTAATTTTTAAATTTTTTGACATAAACAAGGCGCTCAACAAATGCAAAAACAATAACGATAATTACTGCCAGCGTACTATGAGAATCGACGATTCCTAATACTTTTAGAAGTGCAATAACAACAATTTCAAGTGCGATTAATATGGCGATAGCTACAATGTTTTTCATAAAAACCTCTTATAATTCTTTATTTTTAATAATTACACATGTTATTTTAGCACAAACAATCCTATAAAATACTACATCTCGAGACCTATTTATTGAAGGTTAGCCTATTTACAAAATATGATATGGAATAAAAAAAAGAAACCCTCATTACGAAGAGTTTCTTTGTTTATTTGATGCCAATTTCAATCAAATTCTTCATATTCATTCGGATCTTGTCCATCAATACGTCCGTCTGATTTTTCCAGTGTATTAATCTGTGCAACTTCCTCTTCTGTTAATTCAAAATCAAAAATTGCTAGATTTTTTCGTTGATGGATTAAATTTCTCGATTTTGGAATGGGAACAATGCCACGTTCTACATGCCAACGCAATACAACTTGACCTGCTGTCTTCCCATACTTTTCAGCCATACTTGTGATAATGGGCTCTTCAAGGGCATCATTTCCTCGCCCTAATGGACTCCAGGCTTCCGTGATGATACCACGCTCAGCGTTGGCTTTCACCATACGCTCTTGCACCCAATAGGAGTGAATTTCGATTTGGTTAACGGCTGGAGTAACGCCTGTTTCAGTAATAATTTTGTCTAAATGCTCGGGTTCAAAATTTGAAACACCGATAGAGCGTATTAAGCCCATTTTTTGAGCTTGAATTAAAGCCTTCCAGGCTTCCACATATAGTCCACGTTTTGGCAAAGGCCAGTGAATCAGATATAAATCAAAATACTCCAAGCCCATCCGATAGAGTGATTCTTGAATCATGGCCAAAGCATCTTCATAATGATGATATTTTCCCGGTAACTTCGTCGTCACGAAAAATTCTGACCGCGGAAGACCTGAGCGACGAATGGCTTCACCAACTATCCCCTCACTGTCATAGTTGGTTGATGTATCCAAAAGACGGTAACCACTCTGGATAGCTGTCAAAACCTGATCAAGACCTTCCCCGCCCCTTATCTGGTATGTTCCTAAACCTACAGACGGTATCAAATGACCATCATTCATCGTTATTAAAGGTGTTTTCATTAGTAAATCCTCCTTATAGTTGAATTTCCACAGAAAATAAACACATATTCTCTATATTTTCATTCTAACATAGGACAGAGTTGAAGAAAAAATACCTGTTTATTAATTTTGGAACGACAAGGTTTTATTTTTCCAACTACTCTTTGCCAAACAAGGATTTGTATTCGCCGTAGCCATCTTCTTCTAACTTTTCAACCGGGATAAATCTTAAAGCCGCAGCATTTATACAGTAACGCAATCCTCCTTGGTCTTGTGGCCCATCGGTAAAAACATGTCCTAAATGGGAATCAGCCTCCTTACTTCGCACTTCCACACGATGCATGCCTAATGAAAAATCAGCTTTTTCTTTGACACCACGTTTTTCTATAGGATGGGTAAACGACGGCCAACCACAACCTGCATCATATTTATCCGTTGAGCTGAAGAGTGGTTCACCACTGACAACATCAACATAAATCCCATCTTGATAAAAGTCATCGTATTTTCCTGTAAAAGGACGTTCAGTTGCATTTTCTTGTGTCACTGCATACTCTATATCAGACAATTTTTGCTTGAGTTCTTCTTTTGAGGGTTTTTCCATCATAATCACCACCTTATCTAATTTTCTCCCTTTATTATAGCACTCTCTCAATAAAAAGTATTTGCTTCTGTCTGTAATTTCTACATGAAGCTCCTTGTTCTACCACCATAAAAAAACCACTTATCTAAAGTGGTATTTCTTCATCTTTGAACTCTAGTTTTTAGCAATGCAATAGTCGCACGATGACATTTTTTAATTTTACCGCACCCATATTCTCCATATTCTCGAGGCAATTTGCTATCATTTTTTCACCATTATTTCGACTCTCGAAAGCGTAAGTATAACATCCTTTTAAAACACGAGCAATTGCTTTACTTGTCAAGTCTGATTCCACAGCGAGACTATTTAACCTTGACAATATAATTCCCGCCTTTGCATCACAATCTGCTTCAATAAATACCAATTCAGCCTTAATCAAAATATTGATAAGTAATGCACGGTATTCATGAAGTACTTTTAAATATTTAAAAACATTTTTATTTTTAAAAAATGTTTCGATAATATTCCAGACCAAGTTCAGATTGAGTTGCTCTAAAGTGTGAATAAGGATGTACAATTCGTAAAGCCCCCAAAGCGGTCCCTCCGATAAAAGAGATTCAACATCTTGAATTTCTTTTCCTGATAGCTGAGTATATAAGTTGCTTTGGCACTCAACGCAATCATGTAGGTCGAATCATTCTCATACTCTAGTTTTTTTTCATACAGATGGTGGAGTTCTGCCTCGTCTTGATTATAGTATGCATCCTCAATATTTTGAAACTGTGTAATAAAATATTCTGGCAAGCCGTTATTTACAAGCAAAGAATAATCTAAAATAGTGGGATTCATACACTCTAGAAGAGATTCGAGCTTGTCAAAGGACACTAAAGATTTGCCGTTTTCAAACTGTGAAATCGTTGCTTTAGAAACCCCGCTTAGTGTATTCAACTCTGATAGGCTCATATTTTTTTGTAACCTTAAGTTGCGAAATATTTTTCCATACTTACTATAAATCATTTTACACCAACCCTATTTTCGAGCAATTAAAATACACACAAACCTCTTTTGTTATATACTTTGCCAGCTCTCACTTTCCAAGATAAAATTATATCTTTTTTGTGAGTAAGAGTATATACCAAACGAGATATGTTTAGAATGCTAAACATCATATGCTTATCTTGGATGTATACTATAAAAGTAGACAGAACTTTATGTGTTATAATCTGTTTTAAAAGACATGAAAACGAAAGGACATCCTATGTCAAAATCTAAACGCTACGATGAAGAATTCAAACAATCCCTTGTCAATCTTTATCAAACTGGAAAAACTCAGTCTGAACTCTGTAAAGACTATGGTGTATCTCAAACAGCACTTTCTAAATGGATCAAACAGTATTCTCAAGTTAAACTCGAAGATAATTCTGTACTTACTGCCAAACAAATACAAGACCTACAAAAACGTAATGCACAGCTTGAAGAGGAGAACCTCATCTTAAAAAAAGCAAGTGCCATATTCATGCAAAACTTAAAGTAAGACTCCTCGCTGTCTATCGGTTACGCTTTGAACACGCCACAACAACCTTGTGTCGTGTTTTACATGTCAATCGTTCTACTTACTATAAATTTTTAAAACATAAGCCCTCAAAAAGAGAACTGGATAATCAAATTTATAGAAAACAAATACTTCAAATTTATACCAAAGCAAACAAAAGACTTGGTGTGAAGTCTATCAAGGTCATTCTTCAAAGAGACTATGATACAAAAATCTCTGAAGGAAGAATTTACCGTCTCATGAAGAATATGGCGCTCCCTAAAATGGCAACCGTTAAGCCAAAACGCTCACTTAAAGAAGTTCAAAAAACGTACCCTCAGAACTTACTCAAGCAAGAATTTAATCCTGACCAACCAAATCAAGTATGGACAACAGACTTCACCTATATTTCTATCGGATATAAGAAACATGTCTATCTCTGCGCTATACTTGATCTCTACTCTAGAAAATGTATTGCTTGGAAACTCAGTCATCGTATCGATGCAAAGTTAGCATGTGACACTCTAGAATTAGCACTTAATAAAAGAAAGATTGAAGGAACACTTCTCTTCCATTCTGACCAAGGTTCACAATTTAAGGCCATTGAATTTAGAAAAATAATTGATGACAATAATATCATGCATTCTTTTTCTAAGCCTGGATATCCTTATGATAATGCCGTTACTGAAGCATTTTTCAAGTATTTGAAGCATAGACAAATCAACCGAAAAAATTATCAAAATATGAAACAGGTTCAATTAGATTGCTTTGAATATATTGAGAATTTTTATAACAATTACAACCCACATTCGGCTAATCTTGGACTCACTCCTAATCAGAAAGAAGAAAATTACTTTAATTCAATCAATTAACACTTTTTTCTGTCTACAAATTTGACATTAGTCCAGTTTTACAGATCCTCGTTTTAGTTCATTATTATTTTGTTATTATATTACTTTGATTGGAGGATCAATTAGTAAAAGAAGCGTATGAGTATACCACCCATGATGAGGACAATGGCACCACACAAACGGTTGGCCATTTGTGCAAAGGCAATCATTTCCATACGATCAGAGGCAGAGAGAACAGCGATATTACCTGTTCCACCCATAGAGTTGTTAATCATACCAGCACCGATAGCTGTTTCGACAGGGTACATACCTAAGGCAAGGCCTAAGAACCAGCTTGTTAAGCCCATAGCGATAACACTTGTCAGACAAAGCACAATAAATTGCCATGTCAAAGCAGAACCTAATGTGGTCAAATCAATCAATGCCAAACCAATACCTGCCAATACCGCATGTGTAAGATTGGTCATGATGATTTGGTTAAACATCACCACTGATTTTTCCAACTCTTTTGGTACAGCATCAAAGGCTTTGAGAACAAAGACGATGATAATCATAAAGGCGTATTCATGGATATTTGGGAAGAATTTGTTTAAAATCACACCCACCATGAGTAGAGTAAAGGCATAAAGCATACCGACACCAATCTTGGTTGCATCAATTTCAATTTTAGGTTTTGCGAGTTCTTCTTTTGTCGCAGAAACTAAGGTTCCGTGACCATTGTATTTTGATTTCGCAAAGATTTTAGAAATAGAAAGTGCCCCAATGATGGCGATAATATTCCCAAAGGTTACTGCGGGAGCAAGTTGAGAGAAAATTGCGGTTTGGTTCCCATTGGCTAAACCATCAGCATAAATTTGTGATAATGGTGTAATTCCGGCTCCCATACCACCAGACATCATAGGCATTGAAATATACATGACAGAGTCTGCAAAACCTTTGCCAAGCAAGACACCCATACCTCCAACAGCGAAGAAACCAACAACCATTGTCACCAAAGCAACAGGGATAAATTTAGCTGAAGCTTTGACAAGCAAACTTCTGTTCATTCCCAAGATCGACCCACAAATCAAGGCCGCAATATAGAAATCAAGGAAACCAAACTGACTACCCATAAATTTACCTACTGCATCAATCACATTTGCGGGAATAATATGGAAATAGGATAAGAGAGTTGCACCTAACAAAGTAAAAACTGATCCACCACCCAAATATGAATTCATAATGGGTAATTTTTCACCGATAAAGTAAAGTAAGTGCCCTAATAGTACTAATAGGAGAGTAATACCCACCATGTTAAGTGGCAATTTCCCTAAACCTATCGTCACTGCCAGTACAATCATAAAAAAGGCATAGAGAGGAAGACTTATTCCTGAAATTTTTATTTCTTTTAATTTTTTCATTTTAATCCATTAACCTCTTAGTATTTAGGATACCATTTCATCTCGCGAACGGCTTTCACCATATCTTTTTCTTGAGCTTGTGCTAAGCCTTGCTCTTGAGCTTTTTTGGCTACTGCTTCTGCAACTTTGATTGAAACATCAGCGACATATTCAAATGGAGGAAGTACAGGAGCACCAGCAGCACCTGGATCAACAAGTCCGCTCAATGAGTGCGCAGCAGCACCAATCATTTCGTCAGTAAGAAGTGATGCTTCTGAAGCCAACATACCAAGACCCAAACCAGGATAAATCAAAGCATTATTTGCTTGACCGATTTGGTAGTCAACGCCTTTATAAGACACAGTTCCTGAAGGTATACCTGTTGCAACAAAGGCTTTACCTTCAGACCATGTAATTACTTGCTCAGCAGTTGCTTCCAATTTTTTAGTAGGGTTTGAGATTGGGAAAATTACTGGACGTTCAGTGTTGGCACACATTGCTTCAACAACTTCTTTGGTAAACGCACCAGCATCAGTTGAAGTACCAACCAAGATAGTAGCTTTAACTGTTTTGATAGCACTAGCTAAGTCAGTCATATCACCAGCATTTGTAAAATCTGCACGTTTTTTAGCAAATGGTTTTTGTGCTGGGGTCAAGTCTTCCATATCATCAAAGAGCAAACCTTGTTTGTCCATTATGAAGAAATGGTTGTAAGCTTCTTCTTCTGAAAGTCCTTCGCTTACCATCTCCGCATGAACACGGGCAGCAATTCCTGCACCAGCAGAGCCACCACCGTAGCAGAGGTAAACTTGATCCGTTAATTTTTCACCTGTGATATCAAGTGAACCAAAGATACCACCTAAAACAACAATACCAGTTCCTTGAATATCATCATTGAAAGTTGGAATTTCTTTTTTGTATTTGTTCAAGATATTTGCAGCATTTGAACGTCCAAAGTCTTCCCAGTGTAAGTAGAGTTTAGGGAACATTGCTTCAGCAGTTTCCACAAACTGGTCAACAAAGTCGTAATATTGGTCACCATAAACACGTGCGTGACGATTTCCAAGGTACATTGAGTCTTCCAAGAGTTCTTTACGGTTAGTACCTGCATCAATAACGATTGGCAGAACTGATGCTGGATCAATACCTGCTGCTGCAGTATAAACCATTAATTTACCTACAGAAATATCCACGCCTTGTGTACCCCAGTCGCCAATACCGAGAATACCTTCAGCATCTGTCACAACAATCAGACGGATATTGCGATTACCCGCTGCGTTTTTCAATGTTTCTTGAATATTTTCTGGATGATTAATATCAAGATATGCAGCATATTGGGGATCTACAAATAGACGGCTGTAGTTTTCGATAGTTTCAGCAATAACTGGATCATATACGATAGGGTTAAACTCTACGATATGTTGGTTAAACAAATAGTAGAACAAAGTACGGTTTGTATTGAAGATTTCCATCAAGAAATGACGTTTTTCCAAATCAGATGGTTTTTCCAAGTAATGTTGGTAAGTTTGTTCTGCTTGTTCTTCAAGTGTTTGAATATAAGGTGGCAAAAGACCGATTAAGCCAAGTTCCTTACGTTCTTCCATAGTAAATGCTGTTCCTTTATTTAAAAAAGGGTTGTTTAAGATTTCATGTGCACGCATTCGTACGTCCTCCAAATTTATTATTCCTATAAGAAATTCTTACAAGATGTATTTTAATACTTATAAAAAATTATAGTCAAACCTTTGGGTTACGATAAATATTATTTATAACAAATTACTAAACTTGTGATAGAATATAAGGGTCAAAGGAGCGTTTAGACTAATGAACTTGCATGATTTCGAGTATTTTAATGCCTTAGGATACTTATTGTCTTTTACCGCTGTTTCCAATCAATTTGGGGTAAGTCAGCCGACAATTACCTATGCCGTAAAGAGATTGGAACAATATTATAACTGTAACTTAATATATAAAGATCCTTCCCACCGGACAGTTATCCTGACAGATGAAGGAAAAATATTGAAGATTCATATCGAAAGTATTTTAGAAGAGTTGGCACTAACGCAAAGAGCCATCGAGCATTCTAAAAATCATCAAAATCATATTGGTTTCCCTCCTATAATTCGAGCAAAAATCCTAGCCCAGCTTTTAAATGATAAGGATGCAATTAGTTTCTTATCTAAGTTTGACTTAGTATCTGGCGGTTCGGAAGAACTTCTAGCCAAACTCATCTCTGGTACAATCGATTTTAGCCTTATAGGCAGCATTGCTCCTCTGATGCATTCCAACCTTTTTGTGAAACTACTTTATAAACGTGAATTTTATATCTTTGTCTCTAAAGATAGCCCGCTTGCCTCACGGCCAGAAATTTCATTTAAAGAAGCTTTGGATTATCCGTTTATCCTGCTTGATGAAAGTTTTGTCCATATGGAAGCTTTCCAAAATTTGAATGAAAAATACAAGAAAAAAGCAAACGTTCTCTTTAATTTTTCGGATATCCATACTATTGGGCAACTTGTCAACTCAAATGTTGGTATAACTTTAATGACTGATTTTCTTCCATTTGCTGATATGAATAGTCTTATAAAGATACCACTAATACCTGAAGATAAGCAAATTTTTCATGTTCAATATGCCTATTTAAGAAGTACACTGCTCAATTCAGATTTGAAAGAATTGATTCGCTTACTCGATGGACTAAATGAAAAAATAAATTGAAGTGAAAAGAGAGCTGCTCTCTTTTTCTTTGTTAAATTTTATTCGATTTTTTCACAAACTTTCTTCAACCGCATAATTCCAGAAAGAATTGTTTGACAACCTCCCCTTAAAAAAGGTAAAATATTCACAAAGACTATGTAAAGGAGATAACATGGCTGGCTCCCAAGTTAATAAACAACTGCCCAAGGCAACTGCAAAACGTTTGCCTCAATATTATCGCTTGTTCAAACTTTTAGTTGATGAACAAGTAACACGCACCAACTCACAACTTATTTCGGAAAAAATTGGTGTGGATGCGGCGACGATTCGTCGCGATTTTTCACTCTTTGGTGAGCTAGGACGTCGAGGTTATGGTTATGAAACCCGTGTTTTGCGTGATTTCTTTGGAGAATTGCTCGGACAAGATCAGGAAACACATATCGCACTCGTAGGAGTCGGTAACCTTGGACGTGCTCTTATCAATTATGAATTCCAAAACCGTAATAAAATGCGCGTTACCCAAGCTTACGATGTTCCAGAAAATCCACTCGTTGGTACAACGACTTCTACAGGTGTTCCTATCTACGACATCGCTGACTTCTCTAAAAATATTAAAGATTCAAAAATTAAAACAGCAATTATTTCTGTAAATAAAGAGAACGCTCAAGAAGTTGCAGATATACTAGTTAAGTCAGGTATCCGGGGTATCCTTAATTTTTCACCTTTGCGCTTACAAGTTCCAGAAGATATCGTTGTTCAGTCAATTGACTTAACGAAAGAACTTCAAACCTTATTATTCTTTATGTCAAATAATGACGTAAAATAAAGAGTTCTACCAACTATGTAGTGGTAATTGTAAAAAAAGAGTTACATTAGTGTGTAAAAAATTGTCCTAAGACGGTTTTTTAGTTGCGTTTAACAAGTATCTGTTGGAGTAAAATCTTTTTCTGAGGTGGTAAAAACAACCAAAGCCAGAAGGAACACACTTGATGAGTTTGCAAAGGTTTTTCTTATCCTAGAGAGGGGCCAATATAGCGAAACAAGACTACACTACTTGTATTTAAATAGATAACAACAGCTCCTTTTGAAATCCTCAGATAAACTTTCAGGCACGCTTTCTATGAATTCGAAAAAGTCATCTGTTTATCTGTTTCTTAATAAATTAAATCTACATACACATCATATTTGACAAGGTGCAGAAAAAAGCATGATTTTGAATCATGCTTTTTTTAATTAGTTGCTCAATCTTTTCATAATATCATAAATCAGATAAAAATTTACGATACTCTCTCGGAAAAAAACGTCGTATTTCATCAGAATTATAGCCAATTATGTAGTTATTTTCATCCAGAATAATTGGCGTCTTAAAAAGTAATGAATTCATTTTTAGGTAGTACAGCGCATTTTTTAAATTCATATCTGATGCTTTTACTAATTCTTCTTCATTTTTATGATTGATTCTTTCTGGATTTTTTACTAATTCATTTACCCCTTCTGTCGTTAGCGTTAATAATTTTAGCAAATCATCCACAGTTATTTGACTTATATCTCGCTTCTCAAAGTCTATGCCATAACGTTCAAACCACATGAAAGCTTTTTGACTGGATTTACACTTTTTTCTATAATAAATTTTTAATATGTGTTACACCTCTTTACCATTACATTTACCAATTGGATATCAAATTATCTATGCGTACATTCTAGGTCATACTTAAATTCATTGTCTTACTACTATCATTTAAAAGACTTGTTTTGATCAAACGGCGATATACTGTGCTCACACTTCCCTCATACGCCTTAGTGCTCCCTTAACTTCACTATTAGCTACTTCTACCTATGCACCCTTAACAGCTTTATTTTTGACCATTTGATACTCATAGAAATTATGAAACACAGTCACATAAATTTTATCACTCTTAGCAAGGTTGCTGGTTTGACTAAAAATAGTGACGAAATTTTTGTTTATATTGATATTATAAACAATATAGGTTAATAGTATGCAATTACCTCTCCCTAATTTTTGTACTTTCTAACAAAGGTCCAATTTTTCAAGATAACTTATTATTTGTTTTCAATAATTTAATCCTTATTGTTTAAATACGATTTTACCATTTTCCATATTTTATAAATAACTATTAACAAAAAAATTAAAATTAAAATTAAAATTATTACCAATTTTAATATATTATATTTTTTTGTTGAATTTATTTGCTTTTCTAAATCTTCTTCATTATAAGGAATACGGAGCCCTGTCACCAGCAGACGATGAGTATTAACCATATACGGAGTACACGTTACTAAAGTGACTTGATCCATATTTTCTGTTATTTTTAAACTGTCTAAATCGGTTGGTAGAACTTTTTTAAAATTACTAATACGATAGGCAAGCTTACTACCAGCAACTGTAATATAAAATACATCTCCTTTTTTCAATTTTTCTAAATCAGTAAATAATTTTTTCTCTGGTAACCCGCTATGACCTGTGATTACAGAATGAGTTCCTTTACCACCTATAGGAAAAGATGTTCCCTGAAGTACTGTAGCGCCTTTATCAAGTAATAGATCATTAGTCTCGTCAAATATTGGTAAGCTTACTTTAATTTTTGGAATAAATATTGCACCAAGCATATGGTTCTTAAAATATTCTTGTCCTGGATCACGAGCATCCTTTGTCGCCTCCTCAAAAGGATCTTTAACTAGTCCCATACCGGGAATATTTGTCAATTTATTATTTTTTAAAAGTTGCTCATTTTTTAATTGTAATTCTTTTTGACGAGCTTTTTGTTGCTGCTTATTTAAGGAAGAATACTCCTTCTGATACCTTTCAATAATACTCTGATCGTGAAAGTTATTCATGGCATCTGATAAAAATGGGTATAAGAAAGTTATCAGTCCTGATATGAAAAGGATTAGCATAACAAGCTTAAAAAAAAGATTATTTTTTTCTTTTTTCTCCTTTGTTAAATTTCTTTTTTTCATTTAAATTTCCTATTTTTATAGTACATAAATCTTTAAAGTTAAATAAGGCTGGAGTCCCAACCTTATTCAATATTATATAATTATAATTGTTTTTTATTTTTCTTAACTAGCAAGGCTGCTGTGGCCATCATGATTACTCCAACAATTAAGAATGTATATGTTCCGACACCACCCGTAGAAGGAAGTAAGCCTTTAGGAGTGTTCATTACTTCTAATTCAGAAGTGCCATATTGTCCATGTTCAACTGTGAAAGTAATTGTACCATCTTTCAGTAACACATAATCTGAAGATGGAGCTTTAACTTCATTTAAAATATATTCGCCATTGACCAATCCAATAACCTTCAAAGAGCCTTTATCGTCTGAAATTACTCGACTTGCAGCAGCTTTGCTATCTACCCAGCTTTCAAACACGTACTCACCTTTTAAGTTCTTTTGAGCTGCGAATTTAGCAAATTTTGTTTGATCTGCATTAGCTACCACAAATTCAGCTCCTGATAGCTCTTTCCCTGTTCGAGAATCCTTTTTAACAAATTTATAGCCACCTGTACCGACTGGCATTGGAGGAGTAATTTCTTGTTCAGGTTCATCATTAATTTGAACACTTGCTTTATTGTTTTGAAGCTCATCAGGATTTACTTCTGCAGTCAATTGCATATCATAATTGAGTTCCAATTTTTGACCTGCTAGTGCTTTTACCTTATCACTTTCCAAATTCAAGGCAATTGTAAAGCCACCATCTGCAAAGTCAATCGTATAATCATCATCTTTTTGAAGATCTCCGACTTCGACTGTTTCGTCCTTAAGAGCTAAACCGACAGACGGTTTATCATGAATTTTGAAGCTTGTAACTGCATTACTGTCCCCTATATTAGCAGGAATATTGATTGTTAGTTTATAGCTTAGAATATCTCCAATCGTTACATTTGCAAAAGTTTGATCTCCTACTGTAACTTCTTCGAATGAATCAACATTGGTAAATTCTTTTGTATCTGTAGCTGTTTCATTTTTAGGATAAAGTTGAATATTTGTATTGAGTTCGTCTGTAAATTCTTGTTTTGCATCCACTTTGTAAATAGGCATGGCCAAAACAATCGGTGTTGATTTCTTTGTAACAGTTACATTATTAGGTGTTTTAGTTTCTAAGAATAAGTAGACATGGTATCTATTCGACGCATTTTTAATATCTAAATTAGTAAAAGTTGCTTGTCCTTGACCAGTTGTTACTTTGGAATCAATTTTTGTTGCATAAGAAGGTGCGCTTTGAGCTGCATCAGCTTGAATTGCTTCTACTACCTTTTTTTGATCACTCCCCTCTTCTTCAGATAATTCGTAATATTTATCTGTCACATCATAAACTGTAAATTCAGCTCCATTTAATGGCTCTCCACCAAAGTCTGGCATTTCTTCACCAGTATTCTGGACTTCATCAGGAGTTTCATCAGTCCAAATTCTTTTATTTATAGTCACGCTAACTTTTTCTTTCTTGTCAAAGTTAGTCATATCTTCAGCAAATACTGATTTAATAGTAGGTATAGCTATTATGGATAATACAGCTAAAAATGTAATAAATAGTTGTACCAGCATGTTCGTATTTTTTTTCATAATTTTCTCCTCATTAAATTACGTGTAATACCGTATTTAGTCACAAATCCAAATCGTTCATCTTTTCTATAAAATTCTTTTATCGATTAGCCCTCCTTTTTAACAAATAGATACTTCCTATAATGAGTAATAGAATAAATAAGATACCACTTACTATCCAATACATTATCGGACCTTTCCCACCAGTGGATGGTAGCATTCCTTTTTGTTGGTTATTTACAATCAGTTTAATTAAATTACCCTCTACACTAACTTGACGATTATCCACAAATACGGAACCATCATCTTTAATTTCAACTACTATTTTTTGCTTAAGCACAACATAGCCTTCGGGAGCTTTAATTTCTTCAAGAGTATATTTCCCGATACTTAAATTATCAAAAGTAAATATACTACCATTAGGATTTTTTAAAACGGGAATGATGTTGTCATTAATATCTTTAAGTTCAAATTCTGCACCTGATAACTTTTTCCCATTTCCATCTTCTTTAGTTACTTCAAGAGAAAGGGGTTGAAATTGTTTAACATTTTTATACGTAGTATCATCAACTTTTTCGCTATTGTATCCTGGAACAGAAATTTCATTTGAAATTGTATATTTAAATTTTTCACCCTGTGCATTATATTTTGGAAGCCATAACTCAGGCTGACCATCTTTTTGAATTGCTAACTGATTAGTATCTTTTGACCACGTGTCTTGCTCTTTTGTTCCTTCAACATTAATATATCCTGTTTTCCAGGCATCTGGACTAGTTAGTTGACTCCTAGTCACTTCGTAGGTAACACTTGATGGGCGACTAGATGTATCTCCATTATACTCTTCCCATTCTTTATTGAAGGTTAAATTTATTCCTTCTCCTTTAGCCGATGGTACACCAAATTCTACTTTATTATCAGGAATATTTTCATTTGGAGTTAACGTTGTCTTCCCATTAAGAGGGTACCATCTGTTAGGTACAAAATCATTTTTTTCGGTATTCAAATGAACTTGATAATGTATTTGAATTTCTTGATTTTTACCAATATTGAGATTTGAAGCATTTAATTCTCTATTTCCTATCTCTACTTTTGGCAAATAATCTTCAGAAATCTGGCTGGATCCGACACTTCTTACATCAGCAGTCGTTCCTTGGTATGTAAATTGAGAGCCAAGAGGATCTTCAATAGATCCATTGTTAATAGTATTAAATCTGTTCAATATATCATCCGCTTGACTAACTAAATATTCTGTAATCTCTGAAGCATTGTCTGCATCTTGATATAATCCATCTGAAGCTATTAAACTTGTTCTACTTCTTACCTCTTCTTTAGTAAGATACTCATTATCTTTATCTAATTGTATACCGAGCGTATGAATTTCATTACCCTTACTCTTAGATTTTTTTGCTTCTCCCAAGGTAGCTGCCCAAGTATCTTTAATTTGAAGCTCTCCCCCATTAATATCAGTAACAGAATACGACGGCAGAATCTTTGAAGTGTTACCTGGTTCGTTTCGAGAACTTGCAAATGTTTCCCCATATATTACATTATTGATTTTAGAAGCTGAATTTACCTTATAACTAAATGTTGGAACCCCATCAGTCAGTACAATCATCATTTTTTGATGATCATTAGTATCTTCTTCCAACATATCAGTGCCTTTACGAATACCAAGTTGTGTAAAGGTTCCTCCCTGATAAGGTTGAGATAAGGCTTCGTTGATAGAATTTACATGGTTAGAAGATGATAGGTTATCAATATTAATAGTAAAATTGGTAGTCTCATATCCTGAATTAGCCGGGCTTGAATAACCTACAACTCCAACATTGACATATTTAGAGTAGGCCGTTTTCTGTATGTTAGTTAAAAAATCGCTAACACCTTTTTGAACAGCTAATGCCTTTTCCCCTTTCATAGAGCCTGACATATCTATCACTAAAACAATATCAATTGGTTTTATTGGGTTTTGTTCATTGCCTTTGACATTCAGATAAACGTCATATAATCCGGGGGTGGTTGTTTCTTTTGCATATTTTCTTATTGCAAAGTCTACAAGATTCTTTTCGCCAGCATATTCAATATATGAATCTGTATTGTTATCAGGATCGCCATTCCAACTTTTAACTCCATCCCATTGATTTGAACTGGCACCCTTCCCTTGATGATTAATTACTGTGGTATTGTCAGTAGGAATCCAAGAGTATGTCGGAAACGTTCCCTTATCATCAGTAGTATAATCAGGAACAATGTTAGAATAGTTTCTTAAATTGGAAGCTAACGTTGCTTTTGATCCAAAATTTGAAGGATAAATAGTCGATGCAGTTGAACTTTCTTCTGTACTTGACTCTGTTGAACTTTCTTCTGTACTTGGCTCTGTTGAACTTTCTTCTGTACTTGACTCTGTTGAACTTTCTTCTGTACTTGGCTCTGTTGAACTTTCTTCTGTACTTGACTCTGTTGAACTTTCTTCTGTACTTGGAATGATGAGATCATGAGAGATACTATCATCTTCAGTAAGTATATTTTCTGTAATTTTTTTATCTATTAAACTTCTAGAGTCAGCTTGTATTTTTATAGATAACTTTGTAATATCTTTGGTTGAAGAAACTCTAATGATTCCCTTACCACTTTTCTTAAAATCTGAGGTGATATAGTCATCACTAATATTAGCCCATCCTTCTTCTGGAGTAATATTAATTTCTTTGTCATGATTAAATTGAAATTTTAACTTGAGCTCTTCATCTTTTTGATTTTCTTTAATTTGATAATTTATTTCCCAATAATAGTTTTTCTGCGCTTCTTTTACATTATAGGAAATATCTAAATTATCTGTATTAATTATTGAAGTAGTGGGGGAGCTATCTGCAAATACTTTAAAGCCCTGAATTATATTTGGAACAAAGTTTATAAGCAGAACAAGTATACTTAAATAAATTGACAGTTTTCTTCTCATAATATTCTCCTTCTAATTAGTAGCACCATCATAGAAGAAATACATGATGATACCTATTGATGCGAGTCATTTTTGTTACTTTTTCTAATTATATTATATCATAATATAACAATTATTAAAGCAGAAAAAGGCATTCACATTTTTAGTCATTTAACAACAACCTAAGTGTACTGTTTTTGTAACACACAATTGAAGAATATCATAAAAAGCGTATTTATCTTTTTAATAGCACATGCTTTAGTATACAATAACAATTTTTATTGTATACTAGTCTCTCGTTTTTGTTAAACTTCATATATACTCTTCATAAAATGGAAAAAATCAATCTCTTATATTTAATAATCGAAATTAAATCATAAACTTCAAGTGTATAAATTTGTATTTAAAAGAACTATTAATGCTGCTATGATACCGTTAATCGTTTCGTTAAACAACGGCGAAACAATCACCTAAAGAAAACAGCAGTTCGAATAGAAACTTTTTCTTCTTTATCCTACCAAATCGATTAGAAAGAAAATCTTAAGCTAATCACTCGAATTGGTGACATTTTCAAAGAAAGTAAGTATTTCCTTATATATTCAGAGATACTCACGCATGAAATATATTCATCTTACAATAGACAGGATGTATCCCACCCTTTTCAATGTTTAAATAATACTTTTTTTGAACTTGAGGAGTACTTAATGAAATTTAGATTGACATATAAAATTGTCATAAATCACTCAAAAAGTCGGTTTAGGAAAGATGTATTTAGTGGAAGTTTCAGGTAACATACTAAAGTATGGTAACTTTTATACCAATTATTATCCATTTAGGCCCGCGCAAATTAAAGGTCGCGCGGAAGCCTTTAGTACGAGAAACGGAACGATTAAGAGTTTGATAATTTTGGAAAAATTGAATGTCTCGTTCAACTCTTAATAAAAGTCTCACCATAATGAAAATTCTCGTGCCGTGGCTCTCCCCATCTTGCAGCTTGTAATGAGGAGTAAGCAAGTATCAAATCTTTTGATTACGTTGTACTTCCTTCTTACTCCAAAAATTTATAAGAAAGATGAACACTCCTCTCCAATCATTTACTCAAAGACAATCCTTATAACCATCGTCATTAGAACTTATAGAAAAATTTTAAAATCGGCTCTTCTTAGTCATGCTGATGAGACCGAGCTAGAAGATTATGTGGTTGAAAATTTTCTAACTTATGACTTATTATAAGAAGTCATAAGTTAGGACACCTTACTACTAAGTCTTAATTCATCTAGAAGATTTTAAACTCTTAAATCCCAAAATATCCTTCCTGCATACTTAGACGAGCATACAACTATTTTCTTAATTGACTTGCTTTATAATTTATACTCAGAGTAAACTTGAAGACGAGTCAGGTCTTCAGGCGAAGCATTTAAAACATGCTTATCTGCCCTATATTAAGCGAGTAAATGATTTGTATTTTCAATTTTATCTAAAAATGAATAAAGACAATGTTTTGGAGTACATGCCTTACGTTTTAATAATAATTTATTCTTTATAGCAAACAGTGGTATAGAAAAGTCTGATTTTCTAACTGATTAATATGCGTCATAAAAAGAAACCAATCCGGATTACAATGGATATCCTCATCCTCAACAGGTTGATTACTTACAAGATGTTAAATTAACGAATAAACGAATGATTATAATGGCCGTAAAAATTATAGAATACATTATTTAGATATATATCCTATATATTCAGTGGCTTTTCACTTACAGTGTGACATAGTTAATTTTACACTAGTCCAGCATTGTCATAGTAAAAAAACATTCAACATAAGAAAACTCCTTATGATTTGGATTATAATTCCAAATCATAAGGAGTTTTAAATTTACCATCTAACTTTTGAGGTCGCATTAGAAAGAAGTAGATCATTTTTTTAGTATCTTTTAATTATCCTAATAGTAATGTCTATAAAAAGAAATATATTACTACACTATTCCTTAATTAGACTAAGATGAATATTATATCTCACTAGTTACTTTCAAAATGTGTCCACCAGTAATACTCAACTATAATCTAATGTATTTTCATTCAACAGTTACGGCTTTAGCAAGATTACGTGGTTTATCGACATCCAACCCACGCTGAACAGTTGCGTAGTAAGCGATAAGCTGTGTTGGTACCACCATTGAGATTGCTGAGAGATATGGGTGAACGTTATTAATAACGATGTCATCATCTTCACGCGCTACAGCTTCTTCAACAATTGTAATTGCTGATGCCCCTCGTGCCACTGTTTCCATAACGTTCCCACGTGTATGTGCTGCGACTTCTTCGTTATTTGAAATCAGGGCAATAACAGGGGTACCATTTTCAATCAAGGAAATTGTTCCGTGTTTGAGTTCTCCAGCAGCAAAGCCTTCACATTGGATATATGAAATCTCTTTTAATTTCAAGCTGGCTTCCATAGAAACAAAATAATCTTGTTTACGACCGATATAGAAGGCATTTCGTGCTTCTGGTAAAAGCTTGGCTACAACATCTGAAATCACGTCTTTTTCTGATAATGTAGATTCGATAGATTGAGCTACGAGTGAAATTTCTTTAACCAAGTCAAAAGCAAGTGACTTAGGATTTTGGTCTGCATCACCTACAGCTTTTGCTAAGAAGGCGAGCGTTGCGATTTGTCCAGTGTAAGCTTTTGTAGAAGCAACCGAAATTTCAGGTCCAGCACCGATTAACATTGTGTATGTTGCTTCACGTGACAATGTAGAGCCAGGAACATTTGTAACCGTTAAACTTGGATGATCAAGTTCATTTACTTTTACCAATACCTGACGGCTGTCTGCTGTTTCCCCAGATTGTGAAAGGAAGATAAACAAAGGGTTTTTACTCAATAATGGCATACCATAGCCCCACTCAGAAGCCACGCCAAGCTCAACTGGTGTATTTGTTAGCTCTTCAAGGATTTGTTTTGAAGCATAACCTGCATGAAGTGATGTCCCCGCCGCGATGATGTAAATACGATCTGCTGCTTGGACTGCTTTAACAATATCCGCATCAACAGTTAATTGACCATCTTGGTCCGTATAAGTTGAAACCAATTTACGCATTACAGTTGGTTGTTCATCAATTTCTTTGAGCATGTAGTAAGGATATGTTCCTTTACCAATGTCAGAAAGATCAAGTTCTGCTGTGTAGCTTTGGCGCTCAATCTTATTTCCTTCATAATCCATGACTTCTGCCTTATCTTTAGTTAAGACAACCAGTTCTTTGTCATGAATTTCCATAAATTCAGATGTTTCACGAATCATCGCCATGGCATCAGAACACACCATATTGTATCCATCTCCCAAGCCGATAAGTAAAGGAGATTTGTTTTTCGCAACATAGACTACATCAGCAGCTTCAGCATCCATAAGAGCAAACGCATAAGAACCTTCAATAATAGAGAGTGCTTTTTTAAATGCTTCAAGTACAGAAAGTCCTTCTTCTTCTGCAAACTTAGCGATGAGATGTACAGCAACTTCTGTATCTGTTTGCCCTTTAAATGTATCTTTAGCGAGATATTCTTCTCTGATTTCTGAGAAGTTTTCAATTACACCATTATGTACTAAAACGAAACGTCCTGAAGTAGAAGTATGAGGATGCGCGTTATCTTCAGTTGGTTTACCATGGGTCGCCCAACGTGTATGACCAATCCCTGTTGATCCTGTGACGTTATCACCTGTTTTTGCCTCTAAATCTGCAATGCGACCTACAGATTTTACAAGATTCGCTTGTCCGGCACTATCATCAGCAACGAAGATTCCTGCTGAATCATAACCACGGTATTCAAGTTTTTCAAGACCTTGCATTAGAATGTCTGTTGCATTACGATTTCCGACAACTCCTACGATACCACACATATTAAATTCTCCATAAGCTAATTGGTATAGTTAGCTTTTTCTTTATTTTTCGTCAATAAGAATATGATAATACAATGTTTTGTATTTGTCAAGAATAATAAATCTTTAATTGGTATAGTTGAATGCTCAAAAAAAGTAAATCTTACGATTTACTTTTTTTGTAGTTTGAAGAGTGCTTTATCGATCTCAGTAAGTACCTTTTCAAGGTCTTCTGCATTATTAACGAAGTCAAGCGTATCTCCGTTAATACGTATTTTAGGCGACACCTCATAATTTTCATACCAAGTTGGGTATTCTTCATGGACTTGATGGTAATATGCTTTTAATTCAGGCTGATCGTCAATCTGTTCGAAACTACGACCACGTTGAGCAATTCGGGAAAGCATTGTTTCAAAACTTACGTCAATATAGACAAGTAAATCAGGCCGTTTTTTAGGCATTCCTTCCATCTCTTCAAGCATATTACTGAGTAGGCTCTGATAGATTTCTAATTCTGTTTTAGTGACATTACCATTTTTATAGTTTAGAGTTAAGAAAAGCTCGTCTTCAAAAATAGAGCGGTCAAGGACATTATTTTCTTGAGCATAGGCCATTTTAATCGATTCAAAACGCTTGTTTAAAAAATAGATTTGTAACAAGAAAGCATATTTTTTAGGGTCTTGATAATACAAATCAAGCACAGGATTATTATCTACCGCCTCATAAAATACTTCCGTGCCAAGATGCTCACCTAAAGCCTTGGCTAAGCTTGATTTCCCAGCTCCTATTGTTCCTGCTAAAACAATCACAGTTTTCTTCCTCCTGAAGTCCATCATGGACTTTATTTTTTATTCTTATTGCTCTAATTCTAAGATGTATGCTCTAATTTGAGACATGAAATATAAAGATCCTGTCATTAAAAGCACATCCTCTTCTTTTAAGTTTTCTTTTAATGCTGTATACGTACTTTTCCAGTCCTCTGCTAGCATCACATTTTCTTTCTCTAAGTGCGCAAAATCTTCTAATTTTAAAGCTTTGGGATAATCAAAAGTTGTTAAGATAAGCTTGGAGTTATCAACGGTCTGTAGCATTTTAATCATCTCGGTAATATCTTTTGTAATAAGTGCTGAAAAAAGAATCGTTATTTTACGCCCTGAAAATTCATTTTTTAAGTTTTCCAAGAGCCGTTGTATGGCATGTACATTATGAGCCCCATCAAGTATTGTTAGAGGTTCCTGACTGATTTCTTCCATGCGCGCTGGCCAGAAAGTTTTTCTTAAGCCCTCTCTGATTGCTGCTTCTGAAAGTGATAGTCCTACTTCATGCGCATAAATCATAGTAAGTTTAACAGCAAGCGCTGCGTTGTCTATTTGATGAAGACCAAGCAAGGATTTTTCTAAGTTGAGCAAGTGAATTTCATCATCCTTGTAATTAAATCTCTCATTTTCAAGGATATCTACCTGATAATCGATACTATATTGGTAATGCTGTGCTTGATTTTTTTGAGCTGTTTGCGCAATAACAGCTAGAGCTTCGTCTGCTATTTTCCCTGTCACCAAGGGTGTATTCGGCTTAATGATTCCTGCCTTTTGGGCAGCTATCTTCTCTAGGGTATCCCCTAAGATATCCATATGATCCATGCCAATCGTTGTAATTGCTGTAGCTACAGGTTGAATGACATTTGTACTATCTAAAAGTCCACCTAAACCAACCTCAATCAAAGCAACATCAACTTTTTCATCTGCAAAGTAACGAAAAGCAAGCGCGGTAATAATTTCAAATTCCGTAATACCAGCAAGCTTTTCTTTCTTATCCATTGCTTCTACCAACGGTTTCAGTTGCTCGACATACATGATGAGTTTTTCATCTGGTATTGGATGACCATTAATCGACATCCGTTCACCAAAAGATGAAATAAATGGACTAGTAAAGGTAGCCACATTCAAACCTAACTGTTCCAGAATACCTCTGGTAAAAGCAACTGTTGAACCCTTGCCATTTGTCCCAGCAATGTGGAGCATCGACAACTCTTTTTCAGGATTTCCAAGCAATTCAAGTAAGGCTTCAATCCGAGTCAATCCTGGGCGGATATTAAATTTAAGGCGAGAATGAATCCACTCTAGTGCTGTTTCAATAGTCATATTTAGGATTGCTTCCCTTCTAAAAAATACTTTTTAAATTCCTCTGGTGCCTCAGATTTTGAAAGCAAAAAAACAGGCAACTCTGCCAGCTCAGATGGCTCATCCTTAAGCTTAAGAAGATAACGAAAATCGATATGCTGATGCGCTTTTTCATCTTTAACCACATTATAAGGAATATCAATAAGATTCACGTCTATAAGACGCGGTGCAACAGCTGTCAGGCCTGTCTCTTCATGAAACTCACGCTCGGCTGTCATACTTGGTTTTTCTCCCACTTCAACATGCCCAGCAGGAAGCAAAAGTTCTTTTTGATAAGGATGTTCGATAAAGTACATCTTCTTCCCTTTAAAAACGACAGCAGATGCTGATAATTGCAAATCAGGATTTTGCTTTCCTTTAAGTCCTCTTCTGCTGCTTAAAAAATCAATTGCCTGTTCTTTTTTTTTAGAACTTTCTAAAACTGAAAGTTCACGTATCAAATCATTATACATTAATATTTTTGGTATATTTTAAAATTCTCAATTAAACGGTGCGTTGCTGCGACATCATGTACACGGAGGACACGTCCTCCATCCATCATCATTTGATTTTCAAGAATTAATGTGGATAACAGACGTTCATCTACTTCCATATTTAGAAGATTGGTCATGAAAGATTTACGAGAGATTGCAATCATCACAGGCAAACCTAGGCTGGTCAATAGTTCAGTCGTTTTTACACGCTGTAAAGAGTCGACCCCTGTTGGCCCCCCTGAAAAACCGACTCCTGGATCTACACAGATTTGTGCATCAGCAATATCAAATTGGTTTAATTCTTTTTGTTTCTCTGCAAAGTATGCTGGTATCTCTTGATAAACGTTATCTGCGTAATTCATCCCTGCACGACCATTATTCATGGCAACCAAAGCCGGCTGGTATTCTTGCATCAGATGTAGTTTTTCAGGTGTATCGAAACCATCAATGTCATTAATAATATCTGCACCTGCATCCAATACACGCCGCATAACATAGGCTTCATCAGTATCTATAGCGATAACTGCTTCTGGAAACGCCTTACGGATACTCTGTAAGGGCTGAGCGAGACGTTGCCATTCTTCTTCTGGCGAAATATCTGCGTATCCTGGACGAGATGACTTTCCACCAAGCTCAATGACTTGTGCTCCCTCTTGTAAATCCTGTTCTACACGCTGCAGGATAAAATCCAAGTTAAGATTTTGTTTTGCACCATCGTAAAATGAATCTGGTGTAACATTGACAATAGAATAAACAATCGGATCCAAAGTCAAATCAAAAGAAAAATTCTGACCTGACCAAATGATCTGATGACGTTTAAAAATACGCTCCAAATCCAATTTTTCCTGAGAAGTCGGCCAAGCCTTAATCAAATCTTCCAATTCATAAATCGTTAAAAAAGCCAGTACATCATGGTTATCTAGGATAGTTTTTGATCTTACACGGTATAAAAGATTGTCTAGTTTAGCTTGTTCTTGACTGCTCATTTCAGTAAAACAGATAGAGATTTGTTTCAGAGAAAAAATCTCTGTATTTTTTTCAATGATTTTCATTTTAGTTCAAGCTTTCTAAAAGTTCAAGACGTGTTTCTCTACTTTCTTCAAATTCTCCCATGAAGAAAGAGGTCTTTGTTTGAGAATTTCCTTTTTTAACACCGCGCATTTCCACACACATATGACGCGCTTCAACAACTACTGCAACACCTTTTGGTTCTAAAATATCATTTAAAATTTCTGCAATATCTCGCGTAATATTTTCTTGCACGGATAGTTTATGCGAAACATAGTTGACTAAGCGCGGAATCTTGCTTAAGCCAATAATATTACCATCTTTAGGGATATAGGCTACGTTTGCCTTGCCAAAGAAAGGCAACATATGATGTTCACACATCGAGTAAAATGGGATATCCTTGATTAAGATTGTTTGATCCTGTGCTGTTTTTTCAATCTTAAAGAGTTTATATTCCTCAAATTGCGTTAATTTTTGTGAAGAGAGTATTTCCTCATACATCTTTGCCACACGTTCAGGTGTTTCTAAGAGGCCTTCTCGCTCAGGATTTTCACCCACAGCTGAGAGAATTTCTCGTACGGCATGCTCAATACGCTTTCTCGCAGGTTTTTGCGCAGGAATCTCCACTACTTCTTGCTCTGTGTCTTTAAGCTTTTCAATCGCTTGCTTAACTTGCTGCTCATATGGGAAATCCTGCTCTAAAACTTCCAAAAGCGGCACGAGAACAAAAAGACGATTAAAGACTTCTTTATGTGGAACAATCAAATCATTCTCAAAAATCTGTTCGTTTCCGTAAAATAAAATATCAATGTCTATTGTACGTGGGCCCCAATGAATCTTGCGTACACGGTTTAATTGAGCTTCAATTTCATGAATAAACTCGAGCAAGTTAGTCGGTTCAAGTGTCGTTGAAATCTTCAAAGCCATATTGACAAAATCATCTTGTTCCACTCCACCAACAGGTGAAGTTTGATAAAACTTTGATTTTTTATCTATCAAAATTGCCGGATTTTGCCCCAATAAACTTACTGCGTCTTGCAAGTAAGCTTGCTTGTCTCCAATATTACTCCCTAAACTCAAATAAACCGTATGCATCACTTTCTTGCTCCCCCCTTAGAAAGCCGTAAATATTCTTTAAAAGTTAAATATTTTAACCAACCATTTCAATTTCGACATTGTCAAAGATTCCTACAATAGGAACCGCTAGTTTTCGGATATGTACCTCTACTGATTTTACTTTACTGTTTTCTTTAATGGCTTGAATAATATCAAAAGCCAGCTTTTCAATCAAATCCGCTCGTGAAACTTCAATTATTTCTGAGATTTTTTCATAAAAAGCAACATAGCTCAAGGTTTCATCAAGCTCATCTAAACCAGAATAGGAAAAATTCGTGGTAACAATCAAGTCAATTTCTAAATTTTGCCCTAGAATCTTTTCCTCAGGTAAAACTCCGATATGCGAAAAGAACTTCATATTGTTAATCTTAATCTTATACATATTGTTCAATGGCTTCCCATGCCTCATTAATTCCTGTTTTATCAAAGCTTGAAAAAATAACAAAATCATCTGTGCTGTCAAACTGCAATGCTTTTTTGATCACGGATACGTGTTTATTCCATTTACCACGTGGGATTTTGTCAGCCTTAGTTGCAACTAAAATTACAGGAATATCATAGAACTTCAAAAAAGTGTACATCAATTTATCGTCTTCAGATGGTTCATGGCGTAAATCAACGAGAGCGACAACCGCTTTAAGATTTGGCGCTGTAGTGAGATATTCTTCAATCATTTTACCGAACTTTTCGCGCTCTTTTTTCGAAACACGTGCATAGCCGTATCCTGGAACGTCAACTAAATGAACCGTATCATCTACATTGTAAAAATTAAGAAGTTGTGTTTTACCTGGCGAACTTGAAGTTCGCGCAAAGTTCTTACGGTTTAATAAGGTATTGATAAAACTTGATTTTCCAACGTTCGAACGGCCAGCAAGAGCAATTTCTGGCATATCTGTATCTGGATACTGCTTGGCAGAGGCAGCTGAAATGGTCAGTTGTAAATTATTAGGGTTTATTTTCATTTTTTCTCTCTTTCCTTGTTTGTCATCTTATCCTTAGATAATTGCGCAAGGTTTATTTAAAGTTTTTTTTGAGAGAAGGGTCATAAATCGTTCCCTTCCCTCCGTATAATCACTCTAATCTGCTAAAGCAAATCAATGATAATAACAAGAAAACCATGACCACTCATGATTTTCTGTTTTTTATTCTTGAATATAAATGATTTCTGCCTCTGCTTTATCACGTACAGCTGCTTCCGTAATAATCACTTTTTCAATATTATCATGACTTGGTATTTCAAACATGATATCCATCATCACTTCTTCAATAATTGAACGTAAACCACGTGCACCTGTTTTACGCTCGATAGCTTTTTCAGCAATGGCATGCAAAGCTGCATCTTCAAACTCCAGTTCTACGTTGTCATAGCTTAATAACTGTTTGTATTGCTTGATAAGGGCATTTTTAGGCTCTGTCAAGATACTGATAAGATCGGTTTCTGTCAAACGTTCAAGCGCAGCCACAACAGGTAAACGTCCAATAAATTCAGGAATCAATCCGAAAGTTTGGATATCTTCAGCAATGATTTCCTGCATGTAAGATTCATTGTCAGCTAAGGCTTTGTTGTTGGTTCCGAAACCGATGATCTTCTCACCCAAGCGTTGTTTGACAATTTCTTCAATACCATCAAAGGCACCACCCACAATGAAAAGAATATTTTTTGTATCAATTTGAATCATCTCTTGGTTAGGATGTTTACGTCCACCTTGCGGCGGCACACTCGCAACTGTTCCTTCGATAATTTTTAGGAGAGCTTGTTGTACACCTTCACCAGAAACATCACGGGTAATAGAAACATTTTCTGATTTTTTAGCAATTTTATCAATCTCGTCAATATAGATGATACCACGTTCAGCACGTTCAATATTGAAATCACTAGCTTGAAGCAATTTTAGTAAGATATTTTCAACATCTTCACCCACATAACCAGCTTCCGTCAAGCTCGTGGCATCAGCAATAGCAAAAGGAACATTAAGCGATTTAGCTAAAGTCTGCGCCAAAAATGTTTTCCCCGAACCTGTTGGACCAATCAATAAAATATTAGATTTTTGGAGTTCAACTTCTTCATCATCATTGCCCGTAAAATTGATACGCTTGTAGTGATTATAAACAGCAACAGCAAGCGCACGTTTTGCTCGCTCTTGTCCAATAACGTAACCATTTAGATGATCTAACATCTCTCTTGGTGTCATTACGGGAGTGGTTTCAAATTCTTGAGCCATTTCCTCACGCATCTCTTCTTCAATCAGATGACTCGACAGTTCAACACATTCGTCACAAATATAAACACCGACACCGGCGATAAGTTTCTTTACTTCTGGTTGGCTCTTGCCACAGAATGAACAATATATATTTTCGTTTTCTTTTGTATCGTTAGACATTTGTTTCTCTTTTTCTAGATTTTAAACATTTTTAGGAAAATAAAGTTCCAAAAAAAGCATGAATGGAATTGACAATATTCGTAAAGGCATTAAGAAGAAAAATAGTTCCTAAGCCCCAGCGCTTCTTGCGGAAGCATTGCAGTGCAAGTATTACACAAATTGCACATAAAACAGCTGTAAATAAGCCAAAAATAGATTTTGTCACGGCTTTTGTTTCTCCTTCCGCTCATATTTTTCTACAGTAAAGTCATAAGGATTTTGTTCGTCTTTTTTATGATAATCCGCTGAAACTCTCACATACTTCGAAAAATCAAACGTATCAGGGAAATATGTATCCCCTGCAAACTCTCCATGAACAACCGTCTTATAAAGTGCTGACAACTCCTTTTCGAAAAGAAGGAACATCTCTGATCCGCCAATGATATATAAATCACGCTCTTGATTATTATACCATTCTACAACTTCGGATACACTATGCATGATTAGAACACGTTCATTATCTTCCTTGGGATAAGTTTCATCCCGTGTAAGAACGATGGTGATACGTCCAGGGAGAACACGTTTATTCATACCTTCAAAGGTTTTACGCCCCATCAAAATTACTTGATGGTAAGTTGTCTTTTTAAAATGTTCCAGTTCAGCAGGTAAGCGCCAAGGTAAATGACCTTCAATGCCAATCACCTTCTTTTCGTCTTCTGCCCAAATTGCGTAAATCATTTTATTTCACCTACGTTGCTTTTCTTTGTTTACTTTGAAAAGACAATCATCCTTTTAAAACAAAGATGTTCCTTTCTTTTGGGATTTTAAGGTCAACTATTTGATACACAAATAGGTTATAAAATGGAAAAAGAATTCACTTAAGACCTTATTTATTAACTGCTTCAACAGTTAATCTCTCGTTGTTCTCTCAAAAGCAGTTTGTGTGCCTTGAGGGATAGAATTACCTTTCCTATTATATCAAAAAACACCTTTTTTTACTTTAATTTTTCTTATTCAGAAAAAAATGTAAAAATTTTGCATTATTTCCTTTACTTTTTCTTAAAGATGTGTTAAGATATTCCTATCAATTAATTTGTTTCAATCAACCCTGTTATGATTAAAGCAAATTAGTCCCCCAACTAGGCTGCTCGCTGAGACCATACTCCGAGCTACCTAGTTTTTATTTTTGTAAAAATGTAAAACCCTTACAAAAACGGAATGGAGAAAATTATGAATCATATTGCACTTTTCGAACCACGTATCCATTTTAACACTGGAAATATTGCACGGACTTGCGCAGCTACAAATACTACTTTACATTTAATTGAACCTTTCGGCTTTGAAATTACCGATAAAAATCTCAAAAGAGCAGGTTTGGACTATTGGGATCAGGTCAACATTGTTTATCACAAAAATCTAGATGATTTTATCGATCACGTAGATGGCAAACTTTTCTTAGTCAGTAAATTTGCGGATCAGGTTTATTCCGATGTTGATTATACTGAAACTACAGAGGATTATTACTTCCTTTTTGGCCGAGAAGACACTGGTTTACCTGAAGATTTTATGCGAGAAAATGCTGAAAAGTGTATTCGCATCCCCATGAATGACGAACATGTACGCAGTCTTAACCTTTCTAATACTGCCTGTATGATTGTCTACGAAGCACTTCGTCAACAGAACTTTTCTGGCTTAGAATTAACACACACCTATGAAAAAGATAAATTAAAATAAAAGTAAGAACGTAAAAAGTCACACGATAAAAATCGCGTGACTTTTTTAATTCATTTGTGTTTCTGCTTCTTGAGCGTTTACAACTGTTGTAGTTTTACTTTTCGTATTTAAAAGCAAGTTAAGTAAAATAGCCGAAACAGTACTTACAACAATTCCATTAGAGAGGAAGATTTGCGCCCAGCTTGGTAGACTAACAAAAAGGTTGCTTGAATTAAATCCAACACCCATCCCAACTGAAACAGCTACGATAAGTAAGTTTTGATTATCCTTATAATCTACTGTTCCCAGCATGTTCACACCTTGCATTGCCACCATCCCAAACATGATGATCATTGCTCCACCAAGTACGGGAACAGGAATAAGCTGAGCAATTGCCGCAAATTTAGGAATCAAACCCAAAACAATCAAGAAACCTGCTGTGAAATAAATAGGCTTGCGTGATTTAATACCTGACAACTGTACTAAACCAACGTTTTGTGAGAAACCTGTATAAGGGAAAGTATTGAAAATCCCTCCAAGCAATACAGCGAGTCCTTCTGAACGATAGCCATTACGCAAACGTTTTTCAGATAATTCCTCACCAGTCAAATCAGACAAGGCCAAGTAAACTCCTGTCGATTCAACCATTGAAACAATCGCGATAATAATCATCATTAAGCAGTCTACCAGATAAAAACGCGGCATTGCCATACGGAAAGGAATCGGTAAGTGAGCCCATGGTGCTTGGTTAATAGCTGAAAAATCGACCATATGTAAGCTAGCTGCTAGGATTGTTCCAGCAACTAAGCCAATCAAGATGGCAATGGAACGAATGAAGCCTGTGGCAAAAATATTCACTAAAATGATGACTAAAATAGTAAACCCAGCAAGCAAGAGACTGTTAGCTGTAGGTGTTGCTTCGTTATTTCCCATATTTCCTACGGCAACAGGAATCAATGTTAAACCAATAGTTGTAATGACTGAACCAGTCACTAGCGGAGGGAAGAACTTGCGAATTTTAGAGAAGACACCTGCAAAAGCGATAACGAAGACACCTGAGGCAATCAAAGCACCAAACATCGCACCATCACCGTGCTTTTGTCCAATAATAATAAGTGGGGCGACAGATTGAAAAGCAACACCTAAAACCACTGGAAGACCAATACCAAAGTTTTTAGTCATCTTTAATTGCAGCAGGGTCGCCAAACCGCACATAAAAATATCGGCTGAAATTAAGTAGGTTAATTGCAAAGCACTGTAATTTAAAGCTGATGCAATCATGATGGGCACTAAGATCGACCCTGAATACATGGCAAGTAAATGCTGCAAACCTAAAACTGCAGCTTGACCGTTGGCTTGTCTTTTTGTATTAAACATTTCTTCCCTTCTCCTTCTTAATCCCAAGCAGCATCGTCTGCTGGTGCAAAGACAACTTGACCTGAATCAAACTTCTCGATACGGGCTAGAGAGGTCACAGTAAGACCCTTATCCATCAGTAATTCACGGCCTGTTTGGAAGCTCTTTTCAATGACGATACCAATACCAGCAACTTGTGCACCAGCTTGTTTAATCAGTTCTTCGAGTCCAAGCGCAGCTTGACCATTTGCTAAAAAGTCATCGACCAGCAAAACAGTGTCTTCAGAAGAGATGAATTTACGAGAAATTGAGACTGTTGAAGTAATTTGCTTTGTAAAAGAAAAAACTTCTGTTGTCAATAATTCTTCGTTCATTGTGATATTCTTAGATTTTTTAGCAAAAACCATTGGTACATCGAGTGCTTCTGCTGCATAAAGTGCTGGTGCAATACCGCTTGCTTCAATCGTTACAACTTTAGTAATATTTTTATCTTTGTAAACTTCAGCAAAGCGCGCACCAATCGCTTTCATCAACTCATAATCGACCTGATGCGTAAGGAAGCTGTCCACTTTTAATACTTGGTCTCCCAAAACTTGTCCATCAGTTGCGATACGATTTTCCAATAACTTCATAACTTCTCCTATAACATTTATCACTCAAGACTGGCTTTGGCTCTAATACGCACAAAAACTCTACCCGATAAGGTAGAGTATTTCTAGACGACAAAAAGAAGATATTATTTACGACCTTTAAATGTAAACGATGAAAATTTCGATTTAAAGATAGGACTGTACAAATAGAATCCTCTTATTGTCCTGCCTTTACGGTGCAGGGTAGAAACACTTAGCCATATCCTAAGCATAAATAAGATTTTTAATATTGATACAGTATATCGCATTTTATTATTTTTAGCAAGAAAATATCGTAATAAATAAAATTTTTTCAAATATTCATCAGAATTGTTCGGAATTTACTTATTTTTTTGCTTCATTTACCAATTGTGAAACTTCTTTTTTGGTCAGGCGACGGTAGCGACCAGGGACTAAACCATCTAAACTTAATGGTCCATATTGAACACGGCTAAGTTTTTGGACAGGCAAACCAACTGCAGCAAACATTTTCTTAACTTGATGATTTTGTCCTTCATGGATTGTCAAGCTAACAAGCGAGCTGTTTTTCGCTTTGTCCTGTTTCATAATCTCATAACGTGCTGGGCTCACTTTTTTTCCATCAATGGTCATACCTAAAGTCAAAGGACGCAAGTTTTCCTTATTGGCTTGCCCATCAACCTTAGCGATATAAACTTTTTCAACACCATGTCGTGGGTGTGTCATTAAGTTTGTAAACTCTCCATCATTAGTAAGCAACAAAAGACCACTTGTATCCCAGTCCAAACGTCCGACAGGATAAATACGCTCTTTTCCTGTAGGAAGTAAGTCCATAACGGTTTGACGGCCCTTATCATCGCTTGAGCTTGAGATATATCCACGTGGCTTATTCAGCATATAATAAACAGGTTCTTCGTTATAAACAGCTACACCGTTGACCTCGACAATATCTCCTGACTCTACCTGATAGCCCAGATTTGTCATTGTAACGTTGTTGACAGAAACTTTTCCTGATAGAATAAGCTCTTCTGCCTTACGTCGACTGGCTACACCTGCATGCGCCAAAAATTTATTGATTCTCATTTATTTCCTCATTTTCGTTAAATAATACTTGTTTTTCGCCAATAAATTGGCTTTCATCTATTTCAGGTAACTCTGACAAGTCATTGATACCAATATAATCTAAAAAGAATTCTGTCGTTCCATAAAGTCCTGGACGGCCAACAACTTCGAGTGTGCCAGTCTTTTCTACCAAATCATAAGCACGTAGTGTTGACAACGTACCACTGGAATTGACCCCACGCAATTGATCAATTTCCAAGCGCGTAATCGGCTGTTTGTAAGCAACGATTGAAAGTACTTCTAAGGCAGAACGTGAGAGACTCTGATTTAGCGGCGTCTTCGCATAATTTTTGAGAAGTTCTGCAAAACTTTCTTTTGTTGCTAATTTATACTTTCCAGCAGTTTCAATAATTGTAAGGGCAGATTCTTCATCTGTTTGATATTTTTCGATAAGTCGCTCAATTTGTTGCTCACAAGCAAACTTACTCATGCCAGAGAGTTCCGATAATTGATTTAACTCCAGTCCTTCTTCACCCGTAACAAAGAGTAACAGCTCCAAAGTAGCTGTTTTATTCAGATTGTTCATCTTTCGTTTGTCCTCTTTCTAATAGAATTTCACCAAAAACTTCTTCCTGCTTAAACGTTACTTGTTGTGTTTTTATGAGCTCTAGTAAAGCCATGAAAGTGGTCAAAAGTTCTTCTTTCGATGTCTTCTTCGAAAACAGAGAACTAAACTTACACGTCTTTTTCTTTAAAAAGTAACGGGATAACTCCACTATTTTATCGGAAATTGAGAATTTCTCTGCCTCTATTGTTGTATTCTCATCTGTGAAAGACTGTTTTTGTAAGGCTAAAACATTACTGAAAGCCAAAAATAAATCCAGACTGTTATGATCTTGTAAAAGTACTGCATCTTCTCCAATAATTTCCGTTTTGGCTTTGGAATAATACTGACTACGAGCTTCATGCATCTGGGCAATATCTTCGGATAGTGCTTTATATTTTCGATACTCATCGATTTGTGCCAGCAAATCTTGTTCCAACTGTTCAGTATCTTCGATGAATTCCTCGGCCACTGTAGGCAAAAGGCGACGGGACTTTATCAGCATTAACTGACTCGCCATGACCATATATTCACTGGCAATTTCCAACTCTAATGTTTTCATGGCCTTCAAAAAGTTCAAATATTGTTCAATAATCGGAACCAAAGGCACCTCAAAAATATCAACTTTATATTGCCCAACCAAGTGCAAAAGTAAATCTAAAGGACCTTCAAAATCATTGATTTTTATCTTTATTTCTTCACTCATTTATAGTATTTCTCTAAAGTAGTTGTTGTAGATAGCCCTAGAGCTTCTGCTAATTCGTATACGGTTTTACCCAGCCGCACTTGTTGTAAGATATATTGTTCGCGTAATTCTTTTGCTGTTAAATCCGTATATTTTTTTAGTTCTAAATAAAGAAATTGACGTGATTTGGTAAACAATTCATCAGCATTGTTTATTCTTTGGGTATAAAGTGCAAACTTATCACGTATTGGTAAAACACGCTTTAAGCCGGACTTCTCAACAGTAAGAATTCGGAATTTCCAGTTGAAATTTTCCCACCTTAAGTGCTGTATTTCTGAAAAAGTTAATCCAAACTCAAGAATTAAAAATGCTAAAAAATGACCAGGAGAAGTCACCGGTTTGTAAACGGATGACATGTTCTTGATTTCTAACTTTTTCTTTAGTTCTTTCTTTGGTGCATTTACTTGCTGAATTTTATGGTATTCTTTCAATAAATTTTTATCGTAAAGATAGAGAAGAAACTGATTTGCACTTGATATCTTGCGGCGTTGTGCTGCCACAGCCAATTTTTTCAAAGACTGACGATAAAGCATGAGCGACTCACGAGAAATTGTTCTTTTCTCAAAAAACTCGGCAAAATTTCGTAAATCATAAAGATAATTTGATTTGGTATTTTCTGAGAAATTTTTACTCTCTAAAAAATTAGGAATTTCGTTCGATAATATCATATTTTTTACTAAATTCATGGGCAAAAGCGTTAATGGCTTTAAGAATTTCTTGACGTGCAATAATCCCCACAAACTCGGTTCTTTTTACTACCGGCAAGAAAGGCTCTTTAACCAACTTATGTAAGATTTCTTCCAAGGGTGCTGAGGGGGAGACTGTTTCTATCTCAGTGTCCACAATCTCTGATATAGGTGTATTCATCGATTTTTCATAAAAGAAATCTTCACCCATCTCAAATTCGACAATATCTGCAAGCCCTAAAACGCCGACAAACTCTTTATCTTTAGTGAGAACAGGAACTCTAGAATATTTATACTGACTGAGCAATAATTTTGCATGAGAAATATTATGTTCGTCACATAAAATAGCTACGTCGTCAGCATCTTTTATAAAAGTTTCGCTTTGTTCTAAGAAATATTTTTCAATAGCTTTATCAATCATTTTTACTCTACCTCTTTTTTCTAAAGCTCAAAAGTAAACTGTAGACCTGGAATTTCCTGGTGCTCTAAATCATGATAAGAAACCTTATAGCCATCTTCTAAAATTGTGACGACAGCATACATTTTGATATTGATACTTCCTCTAGGCTGACTTACTGAACCCGGATTAATATACAAGGTATTTCCTATCATCTGTGCGACAGGCTGATGGATATGACCAAAAAGTGCAATGTCCGCTTCTTTTTCTTCTGCAAAGTAAGAATAACGATCAAGACCTAAGCCAACGTAAAACTGGTGGCCATGAGCAATAAGAACTTTCTTCCCTTCGACATCCACCATTTTTATCTCAGAATAGCCTTCATCGTAGTCGCAATTTCCCGCAACTACGGTGATACCTTGCCATATATCATCATTACTTGGCAATTCAGAATCGCCACAATGAAACAAAGCTGATGCTGTGCCTTCATATTTTTTTTTGATTTTTTTAATTACGTCACGATCAGTATGTGAATCACTCATTACAATAAACATTGAAGACTCCTTTTAGCTAACACTCATGCCGCTTTTTATTTTTTAATGTGCTCCAGCCATTCTGGGAGTTCTGTCATTAATTTTTGTAAAGCTTGACCACGATGTGAAGCTGTATTTTTTTCTTCAGCACTAAGCTGAGCAGCAGTTCGGTCTGACGTTCCCACTAAAAAGATAGGATCATAGCCAAAACCATTTTCGCCTTGCGGCGTAAGGCCAATACGTCCTTGCCAGTCTGCTTCAACAACCAAACTGTCATGGCCTGGATAAGCAGCAACTAATGTCGTATGGAAATGCGCCGTCCGACGCTCAGGTGTTATTGCTGTTGAAGCTAACTCATGGAGAAGTTTTGCAATATTTTCCTCATCTGTTGGATCAGGCCCAGCAAAACGATGGCTCCAAACACCAGGCAAACCCCCTAAAACATCCACACATAAGCCAGAATCATCACCGATGACAACTTCACCAGTAATTTCGGCAATTTGTTCTGCTTTGAGACGTGCATTTTCTTCAAAAGTCATGCCAGTTTCAGCAATATCTGGTAACTCAGGATAATCTTTAAGATTTTTAATTTTGTAGCCAAATTCTTCAAATAGACGTTTGAATTCTGCTGTTTTCCCATCGTTACGTGTGGCGATGAGTATCGTTTTTTTAGCAGATAATTCTGTGTGCTGTGCAGTGATTTTTGCCGAACCAAGCCATCTGTCCGCAATAGCTTGAAAATCTTCTGCCTTACCTGTTGTATAAAAACGGTGATGGAGATTTTGACGCTCTTCACCGTTGAGATCAAAATAATTTAGCAAAACGGTAATATCACGTACAGTTTCAGAACCACTGTCAATAAGCTGAACATCCGGTCCCATTTCTTTTTGGATGAGTTTGCGCAAAAGAGGATAATGTGTGCAGCCTAAAATCAAGGTGTCAACTTTGCCAACCATTGGTTTTAAAGCCTTCGCTACTATTTCTTGAGCCTCTTCCGAATCTGCACCGTTGGATTCAACCAATGGTACAAACTCTGGGCAAGCCAAACTACGTACATCAACACTTGATGATTTGAGTTGAATAACTTTACGATATTGATCAGAATTAACCGTTGCTTGTGTCGCAATTACGCCGACTTTCTTGTTAATTGTTTTTTGAATCGCACTTGAAGCACCTGGTAAAATCACACCTATGACAGGAATATCAAGAGCTGCTCTTACTTCTTCAATTGCAACTGCTGTTGCTGTATTGCAAGCGAAAACAATCATTTTTACATTTTTAGAAAGCAAAAAATTGACCATATCCCAAGTGAAAGCAGTAATCTGCTCATTTGAGCGTGGCCCGTAAGGCGCACGTTGCGTATCACCGATATAGACAATTTCTTCGTTTGGTAATTGACGGAGAATCTCGCGAACAACGGTCAAGCCTCCAACTCCTGAATCTAGTAAGCCAATAGGTCTGTTGTCCATAAATACCTCCAAAATTTACTTTTTATCTTATTTTTTCTTAGTGTCTGCTTGTTTAGCTGCACTACGAATTTGACGAAGTACTTGTTGTACTTGTGCTTCAGATGGTTTGCGTCCCATTGAACCCATCATCATACGTACTGCATCTTCATTCAATGGTGGGTTATCCATCAAGAGCTTTTTAGTTTGTTTTTGTGTAAACCAAGCGCCCCCAGCAAAGCCAGCAATGGCAAAGACAATCATAAGTAAAATTGCAACAAATAAATTCATTAATACTCTCCTACAAGAAAGCTATAAAATCGCTTTCGTAATTTTTACTCCTTATTATATCAAATTTAGACACATTTGTCAGCTGCAGATTTTCTCTTTATTTTTTGAGACTTTTATTTATTATTCAACAGTATAAATCCAACCTTCTGGGGCTTCCTTATCGCCAAATTGAATACCAACAAGTTCATTGTATAAGCGTTGAGTCACTGGGCCAACTTCTGTTTCTGAATAAAAAACATGGTGTTTATCCTGATCATCAATAGCACCAATTGGTGAAATGACTGCAGCAGTTCCACAAGCGCCTGCTTCGACAAAATCATCTAGTTGATCAACAAAAACATCTCCTTCAATAGCTTTCATTCCTAAACGTTCTTCCGCCAATTGCAATAAAGAATATTTTGTGATAGAAGGTAAAATTGAAGGACTTAAAGGCGTGATGAACTCATTATTCTTGGTAATCCCAAAGAAGTTTGCTGCACCCACTTCTTCAATCTTAGTGTGTGTTGCAGGATCAAGATAAATCACATCAGAATAGCCAGCTTCATGTGCTTTTTGTCCTGGCTCAATCGAAGCGGCATAATTCCCTCCAACTTTTGCCGCACCTGTACCATGTGGCGCCGCACGGTCATAATCACGGGATACGAGGAAGTTTGTTGGTGCTAAACCACCTTTAAAATAAGAACCTACTGGGACCGCAAAAATTGTAAAGATGTATTCATCAGCTGGTTTTACCCCAACAAGGCCGCCAACACCTATTAATAATGGACGGAGGTAAAGCGTAGCTCCAGTTCCGTAAGGAGGGACAAAGTCTTCATTTGCTTTAACGACTTGTTTTACGGCATCGATAAACTTGTCTGTTGGTACTTCTGCCATACGCAAGCGGCGCGCTGTAGCTTGTAAACGCTCAGCGTTACGGTCAGGACGAAAAAGATTTATTTTTCCAGATTTTGTACGGTAGGCTTTGAGTCCTTCAAATCCTTGTTGTCCATAATGAAGCGCTGGCGAGCCTTCCGAAAGGTGCAAGGTCGCATCGCCTGTAAGTTTTCCATCATCCCATTTCCCATCTTTAAAATGTGAAATATAGCGATAAGGCAACTCTCTGTATTCAAAACCTAAATTTTCCCAATCTAATTCAACTGTCATTCTTTTTCATCCCCCATTTTATTGACATTCTTTTTCCATAAAGCCAAACTTCATGGTATTTGTTATAATTAATTATTATAAGCTATTTTGAATGTGATTTCAACATAAATTCAGAAAATTATAGAAATGGAAATAAAATGAATATTCTTAGAATAAATTTTCAAGAACTCGGCCAACTCTTGTTGGATAAATTAATCTACGTCTTTTTAGTCAGTTTTTTGTTTTTTATTTTATACCGGATCAGTGCACGCATCGTAGAAACTCTTTTCAAAAACTACAGCAATCGTTCTTGGGCAGATGCTTCTCGGATAATGACCTTAGCCCGCCTAACAAAAAGTGGTTTAACTTATCTGACAGCCTTTCTCTGGATTTATACCGTTCTCTCTATTCTTGGTGTTCCTGTAGGAAGTGTACTTGCAGGTGCTGGTATTCTTGGTGTTGCTCTTGGTTTCGCAGGCCGTGACCTTGTCGCAGATATCATCAATGGTTTCTTTATTATTGTCGAACATCAGATTAACGTGGGCGATTGGATTCGTTTTGAAAATCTCGGTATCGAAGGGGAGGTCACTGCTGTAGGTATCCGCTCAATCACTTTGATTTCAGACGATGGTGCCACAGCTTTCATTCCTAACCGTAATATTGAATCCTTGAAAAATTTCTCTTACAAAGATCGGACGATGAACTTAGACATCCCAGTTACAGCCGAAAATTTAGAAGCGATGAAAGACCAAGTTCTCCGTGTGAACGCTGAATATCCTCAAGTCGTTTACAACGGTATTATTACACGAGACGAAAGCATTTTTATACGGAGTTTACTCACGGCGAATCTCAGCGAAATAAATGGCTTACGGATGGAAATTATGAACAAATATTATACAAAATAAGCAGATCATGATGATCTGCTTATTTTTCTACCATTGATTTGATGGGTTCATAAGATTTACGGTGAATCGCTGTAACACCGTAGTTCTTTAGGCCTTCCAAATGCTTGGCCGTGCCATAACCTGCATTATGTTCAAAGTCGTAATGTGGGTATTTTTGTGCATACTCCGCCATCATTCGATCTCGTGTCACCTTCGCAACAATACTTGCTGCCGCAATGCTTGACGACTTGGCATCACCTTTGATAATACTGACTTGAGGAATATTAATGTCTAACTTCATCGCATCGATTAAGAGGCATTCTGGCTGTATTTCTAATTTTTCTACAGCTTGTAGCATTGCGATTTTAGTCGCCTGATATATGTTTACTTGGTCAATCGTTTCGTTATCAACTAAACCAACACTGACAGCAAGTGCTTTTTCTTGGACTTCTTCAAAAATAGCTTCATGTTTAGATTTTGGAATCTTCTTACTGTCGTTGAGACCTTTAATCTTACAATTTTTTGGTAAAATCACGGCTGCAGTCACAACAGGACCAGCTAAGGGGCCACGTCCAACCTCATCTATACCCGCAATCAAGTCCATCCCTTGCGCATATGCTTGTCGCTCAAAGTTCAGCATCATTTCTAAACGTTCGTCTTCTGCTTGTTCTGCTAAAATCTCTTTTTTACGACGTTTAATCGCTGTTTGAACTCCTGCACGAGTATCTTCCAAAAAAGCGTCCACTTCGAGTAGTGTATTTAAGCCGTTCAGTTGCTCTTTTATTTCTTTAATCGTTGACATAGTCACTCACTTTATCCAAGCAATATTCGCCCATTCTGCCATCACGTACATCCTTAACAAACATTTGATAAAAACGGTCATAATCATCACGGAAGCCAAAACGTTTGGTCAATTCCATGATGAGATCGGGAATTTCTAACTCCAGATCTGCTTCTTTCATGCGCAAACGTTTCATAGTAGCTTCTTGGTAATTTTCAAGGAAATACTGCAAACCAAAAATAGTCACATCATCCATCGGCAAAAGCTGATCCTTAATAGCGCCTGTTAAAGCAAGTTTTAGACCAACTTGGTCATCTTCGAATTTTGGCCAAAGTATCCCTGGTGTGTCAAGAATTTCCAACTCTTTATTGGTACGCAACCATTGCTGCCCCTTAGTTACACCAGGCTTATTTCCTGTAACAGCTACTTTTTTTCCTGCAAGACGGTTCATCAGTGTTGACTTACCCGCATTAGGAATACCTACAATCATCGTACGTAAAGAACTATTTTGGATGCCTCGTTCAGCATTACGCGCAAGCTTATCAGCCATCAAAGTTTTCGCTGCAACAGTCAAACGTTTGGCAGTATGTGCTTCTTTCGAATTGATGGCTAGAGCGATTATGCCTTGCTTTTCGAAAAACTCCACCCACGATTTCACAGCGTTTCTGTCAGCTAAATCAGCCTTGTTTAAAGCGATAAGACGTGGTTTATCCCCAATAATTTTATCCAACATTGGGTTACGTGAACTGATTGGTAAACGTGCATCTACCAACTCAATCACAAAATCAACATATTTTAAATTTTCTTGCACTTGACGACGCGCTTTGGACATGTGTCCTGGGAACCACTGAATTGCTACACCCATTTTTAAACCCTGCTATGACTGATGTCATAGCCTTTCATTTTTATTTTTTAGTGATGAAAATAAGTATTAAATACATCTAGAGATGTCCGTATCTCTATTTTACTTGAATCTGCTCTGTGTGTTTTTTCTTACATAAAAAAGCCTTGTAGAGCATATCATACTAGGCTATTCTATCATTTTTTGGGATTCTGCGCTAATATGTAGCTGTTTGAGTTTGTGGTCTATTTTATTGTTCTGGAGTTCTTTCTCATATAAAAACAGCAAGTCATGCCTTTGGTATCGTTTCTTTTAGATAGTTTTTATTTTTCTGAAAAGGTGGTTTTTCCCAAGTCAACTCATCATCATCTAATATTTCTTTTTTCCGAATACGGGAAACTTGCGAATTTCCTTTTACATAAAATCCTAAAGGTTCATCTCGCCATTCATCCATACATGTTATTCCAATTCTTTTTCGGCTAGCAATCTCTTTGGGTGTTTTGTCTACTTCTAATGTCAAACGTGAGTCAGGAAAATACTCTCCGTCTATCTCTTTCGTTATACCAAAGGATTTCGTGAGCTTTCCAGGACCACTGCCATCATGTTCTGGAGCATCTGCTTGAACGGCACGAATTAAAACAGCCTCTGGGATATCTTCGTCCATAGTTACTAGATTTAACATAAAATGACCATGAATTTGATATACATACCAGTGACCAGCGGAGAGATACATGGATTCATTACGAGGTGTACGTTTTCCCATGAAGCTATGGCACGCACTATCCAGTGTACCAAGATAAGCTTCAGTTTCTACAATATTACCAAGTATTTGCGACTCTCCGTCTGTTTCCATGACAAGTTTCATACCAAGAAGGCTTTTGGCCGTCTCAATTGTGCTCTTATTTATAATATCTAAAAAATTTTTATCTTTCATAAATTACCTGATCTTTCACATAGCAAAGTACTTTTTGGGTGCCGGTTTTACCTTTACTTAATTGGAATCTAGACAATCCATGATTGCTAATATATCTTTAACATTGGAGGAGGGTGGCTTAGAAAAAATAATTACCATCATATATTTACTAAGTCCCAACAAAAAGTTCAAACCCACTTCGTTGTTTTAGCATCAAGAATATTATGTTTATCTAAATAAGACAGTAATGGATTTAAAACGTAAGAAAAGTTTACCATGTCCAGTGTTTCAATAAATTGTATTCCTTTTATTTTATTAGGTTCATTTAGTGTGGGAAGTCCTTTGGCAGTATTTGCAAAATAGAAATGTCCTCTCCACTCTATATCTCCAAAAACAAAATCATCAGAATACACTTCTTCCAAATCAGAAATAGTTAAAGAAATTTCTTCTTCAACTTCCCTTATTGCACAAGCAATTGAGGATTCTCCTTGTTCTTTTTTCCTCCTGGAATGTTCCAAACTGCCTTTCGATCTCTTATAACTAAAACATCTCCACTTGCATCTTTCAAAAAAACTCTAGAAAATTCTTTTTTCATTACCTAGTCTCCTTCCTTCCGAATATCCTATTCCATTTTAACTTCTTTGTTACTCTAACCCATACATAGAAGCAGATAGATTTTTATGTAGAATTTGATCTGAATCCTTATCATAGATAACATACAGACCAACTAATCCATCAGAGAGTGTTTCTCCACTGGACCAGTTTGCTTTACCCTCAACTGCGGCCCCTCCCGGATAGTATTGCGTATATTCAACTAGCTCCTCAGGGGGGCCAAGTTCTTTTATTAGTTCTTTCATGAGTGTACCATGTGCGTAGTACTGCTCTTTCTTATCTGGGGAACGATGCAGCGCAGCAATTTGTATATTATCGTACTTTTCTAAGCTCAGACCTTCAATTGTTGATGCATTTTTCTCAGCATATTCTTTTTCCTTTGAAAGCTTAACTTCTTTCGTTGACATATTTACAGCCGTGGCTTTTTCTTCAACTTTATATGTTTTCAAATTCGTGTTTTTTAAGATAAAAACCATTATTATCAGTAGACTGAGGGTCAAAATGAAAAGAGACAGCCAAATCATTTTTCTACTTTTGTGTATGGGATAGCTTATATACTCAGTCTGGCAGTAAAGACATCTTGTTGTTCCTGCTTCTTGAACAAATTCATTAGCGCCACAATTTTTACATTTCACTGTTTCATTCTTTGTCATAAATGTTGCCCATCAAGTCTTTTCTTAAAATTTGTCCTGTTTCTTTATCATAACTGATTGAGATTGTTACTTCTCCGTCTTTTAAAGAAGACCCTGTGGACCAAGTTGCTATACCTTCAATTTTGTTTCCCGGAACGCGACTTTCTTTTAAGCTATCTGGAGAATAACCAATACTTCGCTCAAGGTCCGAAAAGTGCATACCATTTTGGTAAATTGGATATTTACTTTCCGCTGAGACAATCTGTTCGGCTCGTTGGATATTGTTGTATTTTTCTAAAGACCAGCCCTTTATTTTATCAATATTTTCACGCGCGTATTGGTTCCTGTTTTTCTTTAAAGAGGAGTCACTTTGGAATAGTTTTTGATTTTGAGAAGTTGTTGATTTCCTTCCCGAATTGTTTATTCCATAAGAAACTAAAAACCAGACAATCACAAAAGTTGTAAAAACTAATGCTCCGATAGCAAGCCAAATATTTTTCCGACTTCTTCTGGGAGCATCCTCCTCCTTGTACTGCGTAGCGCAATAGGAACAAATAAGTCTCCCTTGCTTTCTTATAAAACTTGATCCTCCACAATTTTTACAGATAATTGCCTCTATCATTTTAACCTGACCTTTAATTTTTACGTAAAGAGAAAAAATTGATATGCCTTAATCAATTATTTTCTCCTTGATGATATCACTATTTAAGTATATTGTATCATTTTTAAAAAGACATGCATTCATGCCTTTTTTATATTCTATCCAAAGGATCCGCAATCATATCCTGTTTACTTGATGCGTCTCCATCTACATCATTCAGATATGTTTCCATACGTATGGCATTAATCTGCAGCTTATCTTGACTAAAATCAATATTCTCTTTCTTAATGACCAGCTGTTGGGTAGTGAGCGTGTTGGAAATACCATAGCGGAACTTAATCGCGTTTTGTTTTGCAAAAATATCCTTCCAAGTAATTTGAGGAATACGCTTTAAGACTTTTTCTGTATTAATATTTTTTAAAGGGTTATCTGTAAAAAGTGTCTTCAATGCCCCTTCACTTAGCATATCGTAAGCCCCAAAACCTTGACCCTTCACGACAGGTTCATAGATTTCCTCAGTTTCAAAACCAATCATTTGAAAATCCACCGTAGCCTGAGCTTCAAAATGCCCATGTTCTGTCTCTTTCGAAGGTTCGGTCTGAATATGAACAGTGACTTCTGCATTAAGCTTCATATGAATGGCATTGGTCATATCATAGCCTTGCCATGTTGTATCATCAAGAGCCGAAAATAATTCATTATTTAGCACCTCTACCCGCTTCTTCCATGCTTCGTTAATTTTTGTACTGTTTTTGACGTTTTCTGCTCTTTCTTTAACCAAAGATTCTTCTTTTTGTTGGTAAGCTTTGCTTCCTGGCCAGTAATACGTTTTCCAGATTTCCTTCTCACCAAGTTTGGTACGGATTTTTAAGACCTCGTTATTATTTTCCATACGAAACTTGCGTGTGACTGAGAAATCACCCGCTTTTTCTGTAATCGTGTGCGTAATAGGATTAATCTTCACATTTTTATCTGAACGAATCACCATTTCCTGTTTGGTAAAAGGACTGGCTTGCACCAAATCTCCTCGTAATGAGCCGGCAGAAACACGGAGTTTATTTTCCCCAAAGCTGACCCACTTCCCCCGAACATCTGTTGTGGCTGGGCCTAAAAAGAGATAAGTAAGGAGAGCTGCGCTGACAAGAACTACTCCCAATAGACCACCAATAAATATTTTTTTCATATTTAAATTGTAACATAAAGTAATATAAACGCAGATTAGAATATAAAAAAACAAGCAAAAACTTGGTTTTTTATATTCTAATCTAAATATTTTTTCGCAATATTCTGGTATGTATCAATCATATCTAAGTAATTTGAAATTTCAACATACTCATTAACTTGGTGAGGGAGATTACTTACTCCTGGGCCAAAGACGACAAAGTCAAATTTATTTTTGGATTTCACAAATTCGGCAGCATCAGTAGTTCCTGCGATGCCAATAACTGGTAAAGGCGTATCAAACTCACTTTGAATAGTTTGGATTAAGATTGAGTTTTTATCCGACTGCACTGCCACTTTATCCTCGTCAATCGTTAATGTCAACTTATAATCATGATTTTCATTCACTTTATCAACTACTTCTTGAAGTTTGGCCTTAATCTTATCGTTACCATAGGTTGGTACACTTCGGATATTTCCTTCAAGACTGGCTTCTCCCGGAATTGCATTCACCTGGTCACCCCCTCGGATAACAGTCACATTATGTATAGTCGTTCCCAGTTCTGCATCAGGGTATTCTTCAGCAATTTTATCCATTTCAACATTAACAGCAGTAATAAATTCGTTCAAGTGATTGATGGCATTAAAGCCTTCCTGAGGTTGTGAGCTATGTGCTGCTTTACCTGCTGAAAATACAGAGTAGTTAATCGATCCCATATGCGTGTAGACCAAGTTATAATTGGTCGGCTCAGCAATAATTAAGCCGGATAAATCATCCGCGTAACCGAGTTCTGTAAGCTGACGTCCACCAAGTTCGCCAACTTCCTCACCTACCGTAGCCAATAAACGGATGATTCCATCAAATTTTGTCTCAGCTTCTTTTAATTCAATCATTGCAATCGTGATGGCTGCAAGCCCAGATTTCATGTCCGTTGAACCACGCCCATATAATTTATCACCGTCAATAGTTGCAGAAAATGGCGGGTAAGTCCAAAGGGATTCGTTACCAATATCAACAACGTCCATATGACCTGTCAGCCCCAAAACTCGGCTGCTTGAGCCACTCTTAATTTCAGCTACTAAACTGCTGCGCCCTTCGGCATATTGAATTAATTTGGAGTCAATTCCATGATTTTTCAATAAGTTTTGTAAATAAACAGCGACTTCTTCTTCATTTCCGTTAATTGATTTAATTTTTATCAAATCTTGTAAAATTTTAACTTTTTCTTCTTTTTCCATGAAATCCCTCCTAATTTTTAATTCATTTGCATTATTAATTTAACCTCTACTAATAATTGTACTCTATGTCATTTCGTCTTGCCAATAATTATACTTTTTATTTTTGGGAAAACTTTATTCATACAAAAAAAGAACCACTTTAGAAGTAATTCTTCTTTATTATTTCTTCAAAATGTTTTTCAAGACAATTCCACTGGTTACTGCCAACAATACACCTGTAGCAAGTGTTGTCTTTGTCACAATATTCCAAGGTCTTTCTGTAAGATGTTCAACTGTTTCTTTCATATAGTAAGCAGGATTTTGTCGCGGACCTTTGAGGCGTGCCGGTGCTTCTTCCTGAGTTTCAGCTAATGGCATAATCGGAACATAACCTGCTTCTGTTACAATCTTATTTTGTTTATCCTCAGAAGTCATTGGAGTTTGCGTTCCGTCTTCCTGCCCGACAAAGTGATCCATCAATACACCTTGTTCTGGTACTTCATGTATTTGCCCAATAGTAAAATCTGTACCACAGAAACGAGTGCGCACAGTATTTGCAACGGCAGGCGCTGTTCCTTTGGCGACGACCAGTAAAGTGGTCAAACCAACCACTGAAGCTTTCTTTACCTTACTCCAGTATAAGGGCTTTTTTTGATTGATTAAAATTTTCATAGCTCCTCCTTATATTACAATTTCGTTACTTATATTATAGCATTCCCTTTTCTGTTTTTACTAATAATTTGAGAGAGCCATGTTTTTTGTGTTACATTTTTTTATAAAACATCATTTAGGTTACGCAAAGAATAAATATTGAGTTTATAATTATTTTTCTTTGTTTTCTTTCTTTTTTAGGTATATAATATTGAATAAATCAATATTTGTTAAGAGGTATAATATGTTTATTGACTATACGTATGAACCACGGCGCGCAATTTTTTTTGAGGATGTAAAATCGAACTATGCCTCAATCGAGTGTGTAGAGAGAGGGCTTCATCCTTTAGATACTTCTCTATGTGTCATGAGTCGCTCAGATCACTCCTATGGCCTTATTTTAGCTTCAAGTCCGAAATTTAAAGAGGTTTTTGGAAAATCTAACGTCAGTCGTGCGGCAGATTTACCTTTTTTACTGGAAAATAGGAAATTTAACTATCGGCGTTGGTATGCCAAACATACTGACATTTACGGGCAACGCACAGAACCCTCTATGCAACATGTCGCTTTTATTGAAAGCTGGGCTAAACGTACACATATCGTCCCTCCACAGATGGCTCTTTATATCGATAAGAATATCGAGATGCAGCAACTTTTGACCAACTATACTTCTTCTGAAGAAATTCACTCGTATTCTATTGATGAGTCCTTCCTTGATGTTACAGAATCTCTGAACCTTTTCTACCCTGAAATCAAAAATAAATATGAACAAATGGATTTGTTAGCTCAGGATTTACAGCAAAAAGTCCTTAAGCAAATGGGCCTATTTGTGACTGTTGGAATGGGGGATAACCCTTTACTGGCCAAGTTAGCGATGGATAATTATGCCAAGCACAGCGCAACTATGCGGGCGCTCATTCGTTATGAGGACGTCCCCGAGAAGATTTGGACACTTCCAAAGATGACTGATTTTTGGGGGATTGGGAGACGGACAGAGAAAAGATTCAATAAGTTAGGAATTTATTCTATCAAGGATCTGGCTCATGCGAACCCTGATAGAATTAAACGAAAAATGGGAATCGTTGGTCTACAACAATTTTTTCATGTACATGGTATTGATGAAACCAATGTCCGCGAGAAGCACCACAAAAAATCAGAAAGCTACAGCAACAGTCAGATTTTGCCACGCGACTACGTAAAGCAAGATGAAATTGAGCTAGTGATTAAGGAAATGGCTGAGCATCTTGCTATCCGACTTCGAAAAGGTAAAAAGCTCGCGGGTGGTCTCTCACTTTATGTCAAACCTTCCTACAAAGAACACTCTTCTTCGATAAAAATAGCCAGTAAAATTGAGCCCACTCAAAGTACAACGGATATTCAAAGCGAGTTTTTGCGCCTCTTTAGAGAAAAATATCATGGTGAAATTGTAAGAGAAATCGGTATCGGCGGTTTTGATTTATCTAGCGAAAATATCAAGCAACTTAATCTTTTTGAAACAATGCTCCCTAATGAATCTAAGGTCATCACTCATCAAAAACAGGAAGCTCTACAAAATGCCATTGATGAAATACGTGATAAATTTGATTTTACAGCCATTCAAAAAGCTAGCGTTTTGACAACTGGCTCTAGAGTTTTAGAAAGAAGCAAAATGATTGGCGGCCATGCAGCCGCAGGAGGAGAAAAAAATGACAGTTGATCGCTCATATAGCCCTTATGAATCTATCCGTAACTATCATGACAGAGGCATGATGAAATGGGGCGCTTTCGCCACAGGAGAGCTCTCTGAGGCACAACGAAAACTGCGAGAGAAAGAGGAATTAGAAAGTGAAATATCATCAAAGAAAGCAACTTCAAAATCAGACGATTAAGATTTTGCACATCATTCTGGTAATTCAGTCTGCGCAAATGCATAATAATTTCCATCAGGATCTTGGAAATTAAAGTTCACCATACCTTGGAAATCATTGATTGCGCTTGCTGTGTTCGTTGCTTTAGAGACACGCGTACGCCATTCCTCTAAGTCATCCACAGTAAAAAGCATTGAGCCTTTCATATCTGCTACTTCTGGTGAATTTTGACGAATAAAGTCAAGATTCCATAATTGAATACGTGCGCTTGGAGCATCCGCATCCACTGCGAAAATCACCGTTTCTTGCGAGCCTGAACCTTGGCGACGAAGTTCTTTCAAGCCAACTTTCGCCCAAAATTCTGCGTGCGTTGGGACATCCGAAACATAAAGCATATTACAAAGATTAATCATAGTATTTTCTCTTTTCTATAAAGTAAACAGATGGTGACTTGCTCTAAAACGCACCTTCTTCTTTTATATTGATTATCCCACAGTCTAAGGTAAAAAACAATTTAGAAACGCTGGAATTCCGATAGGGATAATTTATACATTGAGATAATGTGATAAGAAAACGTATCTTTTTAATAAGACTTTTCTTATTTTCAAATATTCAATTCATTTTTTCAAGTCTAATCTCTCCTCAAAGCTGATGTTTCTGTGCTATACTAGAATTATAAAATTACACGACTAATCAGGGAGGTTCTCATTTGATTCAATTTAATTTTTTATCAAAAACTTTTAATGTCATTATAAAAGTCTGTTTAAGTTTACTCGGGCTGGTCATTGCCTTTCTTATGTTTAAAGAGATTTGGGTTCTTCTCTCCTCATTTACTACAGGATTTATTGATTACAGTTTCTACGATATTATTGACCGTATCTTAACCTTTTTCCTCTTTTTGGAATTCTTAGAACTCATTATTCACTATCTCTCCGATAATGATCACCCAACAATCAAGAAATATATCTATATCGCGGTTGCTTCTATCGTTCGGCTTTTAATTTCAAATCACGAAACTTCTCAACTCAGCCTGTTCCTCCAATGTTCAGCCATTTTAGTCCTTATCATTGGAACCGTGATGCTCAACCTTTGGGGAGATTTAAAATAATAAAAACCTTCGCTTATCGTCGAAGGTTTTTTACATTCTCTTACTTAATACTCATCTGTGCAACAGTAAGAAGAACTGCTGGAACTCGATATGGCGAACATGATACATAATCCAAACCGATTTTTTGAAGGAAAGCAACAGAGTCTGGATCACCTCCTACTTCGCCACATACCCCAAAACTGATATCTTTATGTTGTGGTTTGACAAGCTCTATTGCCGTTTTCATCAAACTGCCCACTCCTTTCTGATCCAAATGTTGAAAGGGATCATCTTCTAAAATACCTTTTTCAACATAATCGGGCAAAAATTTGACCGAATCATCCCGAGAAAAGCCATAGGTCAGCTGTGTCAGGTCATTGGTACCAAAGCTAAAGAACTGTGCTGATGTCGCAAGCTGATCTGCCGTCAAACAAGCTCTTGGAATTTCAAGCATTGCGCCGATTTTATAGGCAATTTTCAGCTGGTGTTTTTCAAAGACATCTTGGATTTTGTCTTCTAACATCTTTTTAAGATAAGACAATTCTTTTTCTTCAGCAACTAAAGGAATCATAATCTCTGGTTTGACTTGCTTTCCTGTTTTAGCGAGTTCCAAAGCAGCTTCCATTATTGCTTCAACCTGCATTTCATATATTTCGGGATAGGTGATGGCTAAACGACAACCACGATGCCCCAGCATCGGATTGAACTCTTCAAGATCTTTACCTCTGTGCATAATAAAGTCAACCGTTTGTCCACACGCTTCAGCCACTTGCTCATATTCTTCCTTAGTTTTGGGCATAAATTCGTGAAGTGGCGGATCTAAAAGGCGAATCGTACATGGCATTCCTTCCGTCAGACTCAAAATTTCAGCAAAATCCTTTTTCTGGAATTCTTTGAGTGTTTCAAGGGATTGCTTACGCTGCAGTTGATCTTCTGAGAGAAACATTTTACGCATTTCCAAAATTCGTTCTTTCCCAAAGAACATATGTTCTGTACGTGCCAACCCAATGCCGCTTGCACCAAAATCCAGTGCAGCTCTAATATCTTCAACTGTCTCAGCATTTGCTCTGACTTGCATATTTCCGATGTGAGAGGCCCACTGAAGTACTTTTACTAAAAGATCTAGATCTTGTACCTTATCGAGTTTAATTTCCCCGCGGTAGATTTTTCCTGTTGTTCCATCTACTGAGAGTAAATCACCTTCGTTTATAGTGTGTGTACCGTCGTATGCTTGTTTGAGCTTTTCATTAATCGTTAATTGTTCGCATCCAACCACGCAGCACACCCCCATTCCTCGTGCTACGACAGCAGCATGAGAGGTCATTCCTCCACGAGAAGTGACAATAGCCTCACTCACAACCATACCTTCAATATCTTCTGGTGAAGTTTCTGTTCTAAGAAGGATAACTTTTTGCCCAGCTACATGCGCTTTTTGCGCATCTTGCGCATGGAAATAGACTCTGCCAGATGCTGCACCAGGACTTGCAGGTAAACCCTTTGCCACAGATTTACTCTCCGCCAACATTTGTTCATCAAACACAGGATGAAGCAGCTGGGTAATCATTGAAGGTGTTAAGCGTTTCAGACTCTCCTCCTTACTTATTACGCCATCTTCTGCCATTTGCGTTGCAATTTTAAAGGCAGCCTTTGCTGTTCGTTTGCCATTACGTGTTTGAAGAATGAAAAGTTTTCCCTCTTCTATGGTGAACTCGATATCTTGCATATCTTGATAATGAGCTTCCAACTGATGGCATATTTTCTCAAATTGCATATAAATCGTGGGCTGTTCTTGTTTCAACTCTTGTATTGGACGTGGTGTCCGAATCCCTGCAACAACATCTTCTCCTTGCGCATTCAACAAAAATTCGCCAAAAACACCAGCTTCCCCTGTTGCAGGATTGCGTGTAAAGGCAACACCTGTACCGCTATTCCCTCCAGTATTTCCAAAAACCATTTCTTGGATATTAACGGCTGTTACAAGTTTATCAGAGATTTCATGGATCCGACGGTAAGTTACAGCACGCGGATTATTCCAAGAAGTAAACACCGCTTCTACAGCCGCATAAAGTTGTTTGGAGGGATCTTGAGGGAAGTTTTCACCAACTTCTTTCAGATAGATTGTGGTAAATTGTTGAATAATCTCCTTCCAATCTTCCGCTTTCATCTCAATATCAGAACTGTAACCTTGGGTCGCTTTATATAGCGTTAGTGCTTCTTCAAAAATATTTTTATCAACCCCTTTAACCACATCGCCAAACATTTGGATTAAACGACGATAGCAATCATAAGCAAACACAGGATTTTCAGTCTTGTGGGCAAAGATTTCAACGCTTTGATGATTCAAGCCTAAATTCAAAATAGTATCCATCATACCCGGCATTGAAAATTTTGAGCCACTTCTGACCGAAACTAATAGCGGATTTTCCTCATCTGCAAATTTCTTTCCAGTTTCGTTTTCTAGCCTAGCAATATGTTCTTCTATTTCCTTAACCAACTCAGGCAATAATTTTTTCGAGTCCAGATACTCTAAGCAAGCTTCTGTAGTAATGGTAAATCCTTTGGGTACTGGTAAACCAATCCCAGTCATCTCTGCAAGATTTGCTCCTTTTCCTCCTAAGAGATCCTTTTGTTCTTTTGAACCTTCTGTAAAGTTATAAACACGTTTTTTTGCTTGTGACATTCGCGTCTCCTTTATATGTGACATACTATTTAGTGAATAAACACATTATATAGTATGTCATATTCGTTGTCAAGTTTTTTGTAATCGCATTCTTTTTAGCTTGTTAACATTACATGTGGCAACCATCCCTTTTATTAGTTGATTTAAAAAGATAAAACACATATAATATATAGTATGTCCTATTTATTAAGGAGTGACACTTGAAATTAACAACTCGACAAACTGAAATAATTAATATCGTAAAAGCGGAACAGCCCATCAGTGGTGAAAAAATTGCACAAACTTTAGGTTTAAGCCGTGCAACTTTAAGGAACGATCTGTCTATTCTTACCATGACAGGGTTACTTGATGCAAAGCCAAAGGTTGGCTATTTCTATACTGGGCAAAAAATGCAGCCTCTTTATATTGAAAGTTGCTACTCAAAAAAAGTGTCTGACTTTATGACTTCACCCCTGATTGTTGCACAAGATATGTCTGTTTACGATGCTGCGACAAGTCTTTTTCTCTATGATATTGGCAGTATCTATGTCAAAAATGAAAATGGCGATTTAGCTGGACTTCTTTCTCGTAAAGACCTTCTTCGGTTCGCTATAAGTGGCAATAATCTAGAAAAAACTCCTGTTGCTGTAATAATGACACGTATGCCTAATATCCATACTATAACCGCCGATAAGACTTTACTAGAAGCTGGGAATATTCTTTCTCGATACGAAGTAGATAGTTTACCTGTGCTTGAAAAAGCAGACTCGAAAAAAATAATCGGTAAAATATCCATTAAACACATCATGAAAGCTTTCATCCAAACAGGAAACGAAATGCAAAGCGAAGATTAAGGGGACAAAATGCAAAATATAAAAATTTATCTCATTACTGACTCTGTCGGTGAAACAGCAAAAAAAATTATTTCTGCTGTTGTGGCACAATTTCCAACTGTTGATTTATCAGATGTTCAGCTTTATCCTTTTACCAATGATAAAGATTCACTATTAGAAATTTTGAATGATGCCAAAAAAGAAAATGCCCTTGTCGCTATCACTCTCGTTGATAAGTCTTTAGTGGAGTGTGTCCAAAAATTTTCAGATACACATGATTTGGCCTATGTGGACTTTATGTCGCCGCTCATGCAACTTATTGAAAAACGTTCAGGTGAGCAACCTACACAAGAGTCCGGCAGTGTGCATCGGTTAAATCAAGCCTATTTTAATCGGGTCGCTGCTATCGAATTTGCGGTGAAATATGACGATGGGAAAGATCCTAAAGGTTTTTTAAATGCTGATATTGTGCTTCTTGGTGTCTCTCGAACTTCGAAAACCCCACTGAGTATGTACTTGGCCAACAAAGGTTACAAGGTAGCAAATCTCCCGATTATTCCGGAGGTCGAAGTGGCTAAAGAACTTTATAAAGTGAATCCGCATAAGATTATTGGCTTAACCAGTACTTCTGAAAGCTTAAGTAATATACGAAGCTACCGGGAGCAAACGCTCGGACTTAAAACAAAATCCATGTATTCTGATGAAAAACGTATTCTTGAAGAGTTGGCATATGCCGATACACTCTTTGAGCAGTTAGGCATAGAGACAATTGATGTCAGTAAACGTTCGATTGAAGAAAGCTCAATGCTTATTGAGAATCTTATCCAAAAATAAAAAGCACACAAGTGCTTTTATTTTTTATCTTACAGAAGAGTAAGTTTTTGAGTCATAATTCCTTGATAAAATAAATAAAGAAATAAAAAAACTTTAGAAAAGGACAACACTACATTGACAAAGAAACTTTGGATTATTCCAGCACTCATCTTGTTTATCGCAGGAGGCTACTTTGCCGTTAGTAAAGTTATCTCTTTATTCCACCAGCCTGTTCATGGCATCATTCTTTATAGTTCAGACAAAAAAGAACTTGATCAAAGCTTAAAAGACAACCAATCTTACATAAAAAATAACATCACTGTTGAAGGAAAATATGTCGCTGAAACAGATACTTTGGTATTAGATGCGACATCTGCTGAAAAATTGATTCAGGCAAAAGCTGTCAACGCAGTCAGCAAAAAAGGGGACGAATTCAAATTCAAACATATTACCTCGCTTTCGAAAACTCCTGCTTTATGGACCGCTGATACACAAGTAAAAAATATCGAAGATGAAAAAGGACAAAGTTTTACTGCTGCTACAACGGAATATGTTGTCTTAGGTGAATCAAGTATGACGAAAAAAACACTCGTTCTTGACAAAGAAGACTTCAGCAAGTTTCAAGCTCCTGCCAAATATGTCAGCATGATTGAAGAAAAACGAGATGCTGCACATGCTTTAACAGAATATAAAGCCGATAAAGCACAAATTTTTAATTTTAAATAAAAATAAACACAACTAAGGTTGTGTTTTTTATATTGAATCCATATTTAAAGAAAAAATGAAATATGAACAAGTCCCTTGTGTTATGTATTAGGCTTAAGTTTTTTCACTAAAAATGTCCCAACACTCCAAAGTAACAATACGATAATAACAAAAAGAATCAATAAGCCAATTGAGCCATTAGCAATCGAGCGGAATAAGGTTAGTCCTCCTGCAGCGTAGACAAAGCCCCACGCTAAATAGCCTGGAAGAGCGACCAGTGTGTACTTGCTCCATTTCCAATCTAACATACCAGCAGCAAGCTGCACCACAGTTTGAAAACCAACTGTCAAGAAACTCAAAGGTATAACGGGCCATCCATATTTTTGAAGAGCAAGCATTCCTGCTCGATTTTCTTCGGATTTCTTTGCCTTTTTCCCCCATTTTGTCTTCAATAGTCCCATATGAATGAGTTTTCCTAGACCAAATGTCATCTGTGCCCTAAAGAAAACAACAATAAACAAGAACAAGGTGGCTTGCCAGAGTGGCAAACTTGCCACCCAATTTAGCATCTTTTCAACCATCTGTTTTTACTCCTCTTATTTTACATAAGCTAAATTATAAAGCTCTCTACTATTGAAACATAATATATTAAAAAGTCAAATTCTTTTGTTTTACATCAAATATAAACTAAAAAGCAAATACCTTAGTACTTGCTTTTTTACTTTATTTTATTCCTTTCTAAATATTTTTGTTATTTGTTCTTAAGCTTTTTTCTTTTTCTTCTTACCTAGAGCTGCGGCACCTATTAATCCTAAGCCTAAAACACCTAAGCCAATAGAGTCCTTATCACCAGTATGTGGCAAAGTGCTCATGTGTTCTGAATTTCTAGATGCTAATGATGTTGATTCAGAAGCACTTAGTGATGCGGAAATTGATTCACTTGTTGATACAGATGCTGATTCAGACATTGATGATGAGGTTGAAAGTGAGACTGAATCACTTAGTGATAGCGATGTTGAGCCACTTTCTGATGCTGATTCTGAAACAGACTCTCTATTTGAAGTTGATATCGAAGTTGAATCACTTGCTGAATCACTTATGGAATCACGACTTGACTCCGAACTTGATGATGAAAGTGAGACTGAATCACTTGTGGATACCGACAACGAAGCACTTGCTGAACCGGACTCACTCACTGAATCGCTGAGAGAATCTCGCTCTGATGCTGAAACAGATGTTGAAAGACTGGCAGACTCACTGACGGAATCGCGACTTGATTCAGAGCTTGATGATGAAAGTGAGACTGAATCACTTGTAGATACCGACAACGAAGCACTTGTTGAACCAGACTCACTCACTGAATCGCTGAGAGAATCTCGCTCTGATGCTGAAATAGATGTCGAAAGGCTGGCAGACTCAGACACTGAATCACGTACTGAAGCAGAGATGGAATCTGAAACAGAGACTGAATCACTTGTGGATACCGACAGCGAAGCACTTGTTGAACCAGACTCACTCACTGAATCGCTGAGAGAATCTCGCTCTGATGCTGAAATAGATGTCGAAAGGCTGGCAGACTCAGACATTGACTCACGTCCTGAAGCAGAGAGTGAATCTGAAACAGAGACTGAATCACTCAATGAAGATGATGCGGAATCACTTGCTGAAACGGAATGACTCACAGACTCACTGAGCGAGCTTCGGTTTGAATCAGAGACTGATGTCGAATCACTTAACGAATCTGAAGCTGAACCTGACTCTACTGGTTCAGACTGCGAAAGTGAATGTGATACTGAAGTTGACTCGCTCACGGATTGAGAAGCTGAACTTGATGTTGAAGTTGAGCTCGATGTTGACTCTGATCCACGGTCAGAATCTGACTGAGATACAGATAGACTATTTGAACTGCTTTCAGATGAAGACTCTGAACTTGAGAGCTCTCCTGAAAGAGATGCTGAGATTGATTCTGAAACTGATGTCGAACCAGACATAGAGATAGAATCTGAAATTGAATCACTCTGTGATTCACGTTGTGAATCAGAAATTGAGCCCGACATACTATTTGAGCTACTTTCAGATGAAGACTCTGAACTTGATACCTTCCCTGATTCTGAAGCTGATGCCGAATCTGAGACAGATAAGGAAGCTGAGGTTGACACTGAAGTTGAGATTGACTCACTCAACGAATCCCGTTCTGAAGTTGAGTGAACGATTGATTCACTTATTGACAAACTATCTGAAGCTGATTCTGAACTTGAAGTTCTACTTGAATCCGACGAGGATACTGATTCTGATATTGAAGCTGAACTTGAGCCTGATAGGGATTCTGAGACAGATTCACTTAAAGAGTCTCTTTCCGATGCTGAGGAGGATACAGATCCACTCACAGATACACTTTCAGATACTGAGTCCGAGCTTGAAGCTTGCTCTGAACCCGAAATAGATAGTGATTCTGAGGCTGATGTAGATACTGAGTGTGAGGCAGAACCTGAAGCCGAATTACTTGCAGAGTTAGTATTAGAATTTGAAGCTAATGATTCTGAAGCTGACTCCGAAGTAGAGTTACGGTTCGAATTTGATGCAGATAGGCTCTCTGAACTTGACAAGGATAAAGATGTCGAAAGTGAATCACTGATTGATACTGATGTTGATACCGAATCAGAAAGAGATTCTTGCTCTGAGCTCGATGTTGATAAGGAAACAGATATTGAATCACTTTGAGAATTATTTACGGACTCAGATACAGAGCCTGATTGACTGCTAGATTCACTTTGTGAACCTGAAAGTGATTGTGAACCACTTATAGATTCTGAAGCTGAAAGTGAGGTAGATACTGAATCTGACTGTGAACCAGAGGTTGAATGTGATACTGACTCACTGCTTGATTCAAGTGTTGAAGTTGAAGCTGAAGTACTTTCTGAGCTGGAAGCATTACTAGAGCCTGAAAGAGATTCACTTACGGAACTTGATGTTGAGAGACTTTCAGAAGTTGATTCACGACTTGAATAAGAGAGCGATTCAGAAATTGATTCTGATGCACTCACAGACTCACGCGCTGAATCTGAAAGTGAACGACTTTCTGAACTTGACTCAGAGACTGAACTTGATGTCGATAGACTCATTGATGTGGAAAGCGAAGCAGACTCGGAAGCTGATTGACGGCTAGAATCTGAGCTTGAGCTACTCTCTGAACTTGAATCTGAAGCTGATTCACGACTGGAAATAGAAAGTGAAGTACTTTCAGAAGCTGATTCGCTGCTTGAAAGTTTGCTTGATTCACTTGCGGAAAGGCTACCTGAATCACGTTCTGAGGCTGACGTTGATGTTGAAGCACTTGCTGAATCAGAGAGAGAGTCGCGACTCGAAGCTGAAACTGATGTTGAAACTGATGTCGAATCACTTATTGATTCTGACACAGATTCACTTACAGAAACAGATGCACTCGTTGAAGCACTATTTGAATCTCGTTCTGAGGCTGACAACGAGCTTGAAGCACTCACTGAGTCAGAAACAGATTCACGAGAAGAGTTTGATGTCGAAACAGACTCTGAGGCTGAAATGCTATTAGACTGTGATTGTGAATGACTTACTGAGGCTGACGTACTACTTGATTCACTATTTGAAGTTCGGTTCGAATCTGACATAGACGTTGAAATGCTCAACGAATCAGATTCTGATCCTGACTCAAGAGGTTCAGAATGAGACAATGATTGTGATACCGAAGTTGACTCACTCACAAACTGAGAAAGTGAGGTTGAGCTGGATTCAGATGATGAGTCGGAATCGGATTGACGTGATGAATCTGACTGTGATCCAGATAAACTATTTGAAACACTTTCAGACACAGATTCTGAACTTGAAATGCGTCCTGAGTCCGAAATTGAGATTGACTCAGAAACAGACTGGGAATCTGAGTTAGATGCAGAAACCGAGCTTGACTCACTTTCTGAATCACGACTAGATACAGACTGGGAGTCTGAGTGACTATTTGAACTGCTTTCAGATACAGATTCTGAACTTGAAGCTTTTCCAGACTCTGAGCTTGAGCTAGACTCTGAGCTTGAAATTGAAGTTGAGTGAGACCCCGATGTTGAGCTGGATTCACTCATAGAGTTTGTATCAGAATTAGAAGTCAGAGAATCTGAACTTGAGTCAGAAATTGAATCACGTGTTGAGTCAGAGTTTGAAGTGCTTTCTGAGCTTGAATCATTACGCGAATCAGAAAGCGATTCACTAATTGAGCTTGATACTGAAATGCTTTCAGAATGAGATTCACGTGCTGAGTCAGACACCGATTGTGAAGCTGATACAGAATCACTGAGCGAATCACGACTTGATTCTGAAAGAGAACTGCTCTCAGAGCTAGAACTACTTCTTGACTCGGATTGTGAAACACTCATCGAGCTTGATGTTGAATTTGATAGAGATTGAGAATCACGACTTGATTCTGAAAGAGAGCTACTTTCAGAAATAGATTCTGACATCGAATCACGGCCTGAAACAGAAAGCGAAGTACTCTCAGAAGCTGATTCGCTACTTGAATGCTTGCTTGAATCACTTGCCGACTCACTCAGAGAGGTACGAGCAGAGTCTGAAACAGATGTCGAAAGACTGGCAGAATCTGAGATAGAATCACGACTTGAGTTAGAAACTGAAACAGAGTCCGAAATCGATTCACTAAGAGAATTCGAAGTTGAATCACTTGCTGAGCTTGAATCACTCACCGACTCGCTTATTGAATCACGTGCAGAATCTGACAGAGAGTCTGAGATTGAGTGACTTGAAGAGTCAGATACTGATAGAGATAGACTTATCGAAGCTGACAACGAATCGGAGAGCGAGCTTGAATCACTCATTGATGTCGAAAGTGAACTACTTGTTGAAGTAGATAGCGATGCTGAGTTACTTTCTGAATTACGACTTGATTCTGAAGTCGAGGCAGAAAGACTTGAAGAATCTGACAATGACTCACGACTCGAATCTGAGCTTGAGGCAGAGTTTGAATCTGAAAGACTTCCTGATGTCGAAAGTGATGTACTCAACGATGCTGAAAGACTTGAAGATTCACTTGATGAAACGCGACTTGATTCTGAAAGCGAGCTTGAAGCGCTAAGCGAATCGGAGTCTGAACCAGATTCGACAGGCTCAGAGTTTGAATCTGAAGTTGAAACAGAAACAGATTGGCTCTCAGATTGAGATATAGAGTTTGAAACGGAAGCGGAAATTGACTCTGAGTCAGAATTACGTTCTGAATCTGAAACAGAAAGTGAGTTGCTGACAGAGTTACTTTCTGAAGCGGAGTCTGAACTTGAAGCTTTACTTGATTCTGAACTTGAGCTTGAGTTTGAAACAGACTGCGATTCTGATACAGAAGTTGATGCTGAAGCTGAATCACTGGTAGAAACCAGCTCTGACTCTGAGCTTGAGCCTGATTCACTCAATGAAGTACTGTTTGAAACCGACTCTGAATCAGAATTAAGGTTTGAATTTGAAACAGAGTTAGAAATAGAACCTGAAATTGATTCAGAAACCGAAAGTGACCCTGACACTGATTCGCTGCTTGACTCTTGTGCTGAGTTTGAAAGTGATTCTGAAACACTATTTGAAAGACTTTCTGAAGCGGAGTCTGAATTTGAAGCTTTACTTGATTCTGAACTTGAGCTTGACTCTGAGCTTGAAACGGAAGCTGAAAGAGAACCTGAAGCGGAACTTGACTCGCTCGCTGAGTTTTGATCAGAATTAGACTCAAGTGAGTTTGATGCAGAATCTGATAATGAATCTCTTGTTGATTCTGAACGTGAAGTACTTTCTGAAGCTGAGTTTTTACTTGACTCAGATATAGAGTCACTTATTGAAGTTGAGAGAGAACTTGATTCTGAAAGTGATTCACGACTTGATTCCGACAAAGATCCAGAAACGGAGTTTGAATCACTCATAGAAGCCCACTCAGAAGTTGAAAGAGAATCTGAAGCTGAACCAGAAACTGACAATGAATCAGAGAGAGAATTGCTTACAGATGTTGAAGACGAGTTCGAATCTGAAAGTGATTCACGACTTGACTCTGATGATGAAACGGAAGCTGAGGCGGAGTCACTATTTGATTCTCTACTTGAGTTTGACGTTGAAGCACTGATTGAAACGGAAACTGAACCAGACAGTGAAGCAGAGTCACTCATAGAACTAGAAACTGAAGCTGATTCTGAGTTTGACTGACGTCCAGATTCTGACAGTGAAAGACTTTCTGAAGCTGATTCTGAACTTGAGGCTTTGCTTGACTCACTCGCTGAATCACTTGAAGAGTCACGTTCCGAAGCTGACAGTGAAGTTGAAAGACTTGCTGATTCTGAACTTGATTCTCGACTTGAAGTTGAATGCGAAATTGATTCCGAAACAGATGTGCTTACTGAGGTTGAAAGGGAATCACTTGTTAAAAGAGAGTCACTGCTTGAATCGCTTGTTGATTCACGACTTGATACTGATTGTGAATCAGAGGCAGATTGGCTTTCTGAACGAGAATCACGACTCGACTCTGATAATGAAGATGAAATCGAACTTGATTCACTTATTGATTGTGATATAGACTCGCTTGTAGATGTTGAAAGACTTGCTGAATCACTTGTTGATTCTCTTTCCGAACCTGAAAGGGAAAGAGAATCTGATGTAGAGTCAGAAACTGATTCTTCTATTGATCCTGAATTAGAAATGGAATCACTTAGCGACTCACTGACTGAGACCGAATTAGATTCGCTTATTGAGGACGAATGTGATGCAGATTCACTATTAGACTCACGGTTTGAATCAGACAATGAACTTGAAACGCTTAGAGAGTCCGACTCAGAACCTGATTCTAAAGAGTCAGAATGAGAGTTTGAACTTGAGGCAGATGCAGATTCACTTACTGATTGTGACGTTGAAGTTGATCCAGATACAGAGTTAGATTCAGAAGATGAATTGTTGCCTGATTCTGAAAGTGATGATGAGTCGCTTGATGAAGTGCTTTCTGAAGCTGAAGTCGAGCTTGACTCACGTCCCGATTCAGAAGCCGAGAGTGACTCAGAAGCTGAAACTGAAGTCGAGTTGGAGCTTGAGTCAGAGCTAGAATCGCTTGTCGAAACACGTTCTGAATCAGATTGAGAAATTGATTCTGAGACTGAACTGCTTTCGGAGCTTGACTCGGAGTTTGAATTTCGTCCAGAATCTGAGCTTGAGTCAGAAATTGAAGCTGAAACAGAGTCAGAGGTAGAACTTGAAACTGACTCAGAATCACTTTGTGAATTTCTCTCTGAATCAGATATTGAGGCAGAATCTGAAACTGAGCTGCTCTCTGAGCTTGAGTCGGAACTTGAATTTCGTCCAGATTCTGAAGACGAAACAGAATCAGAGACTGAGTTCGAAGTCGAAATTGAAGCTGATTCTGAGCTTGATTCTGATGCCGAATTTGTATTCGAATTAGAATTAAGTGATTCTGAGGCTGAATCTGAAGAGGAATCACGACTTGACTCGGAAAGTGATGTACTTTCTGAGCTTGATACTGATACCGAAGTTGAAATTGAATCACTTGTTGAGGTACTTGTCGAAAGCGATTCTGATACAGACTCAGAAATTGATGGACGTTCCGAAGTCGAAATTGAAGTCGATTCGCTTATTGAGTCCGATATAGAATTACGGTTTGAGTCAGAAAGTGATTCGCTAACTGAAGCTGACAATGATTCTGACTGTGATACTTCTTCACTTTGTGACTGTGAGTCTGAGCTTGACTCTGAGCTTGATTCTCGATTTGAATCTGAAACTGAGGCCGAATGACTGTTTGAGTCAGATGTTGATTCACGATTCGAATCTGATTGCGAATCTTTATGAGAATTAGATGCTGAGTCTGAGACGGAAGTCGACTCACTAAGCGAACGAGAATCAGATACTGAATCGGAGAGTGACTCCCGATTTGAATCTGAAAGCGAAGTTGAGAGACTGCTGGATTCTGAACTTGACTCACGACTTGACTCTGAGAGCGAGCTACTATCAGAAGATGAATCGCTACTTGAATTTTTACTTGATTCACTTGCTGAATCTGAACTTGATTCCTGCTCTGAAACTGAAAGTGAATGTGACGTGCTTGAGGAATCGGATTCAGACTCACGCGTTGATTCGGAAGTTGAGCTACTTATTGAAGTAGACTCTGAAATTGATTCTGAAATTGATAGGCTAATAGAGCCTGATTCTGAGCTTGACTCACTTGCTGACTCACGATTCGAATCAGACGTAGAGACAGATCCGCTCACTGAATCGGAGTTTGAGTCTTGCGTTGATTCTGAATGTGAGGATGAATTCGAAGCAGAATCACTAATTGAGTCTGATAACGATGCACTGATTGAGTCAGAAAGACTTGAAGATTCGCTCTGTGAATCGCGAGTCGATTCTGAGCTTGAAGTTGACTGGCTTGAAGAATCAGATTCTGATCCAGACACAATAGGTTCTGAATGTGAAAGAGAGCTTGAAATCGATTCTGAATCACTTACTGAGTTGGACACGGATGTCGAGTTTGATTCAGAACTTGAATCTGATGAAGACTGACGTTCTGACTCAGAATTTGAGAGTGATTCACTCACCGATGTACTTTCTGAAGCTGAATCAGATATTGAACCTTGTCCTGATTCCGAGGAAGATACAGAATCAGATATCGATTCTGAAACTGAAAGTGAGTGAGAATCTGATACTGACTCACTTACAGAAGCATGATCTGAATCTGATGTTGAAATAGATCCGCTTACAGAAAGACTCTCTGAAATCGAATCAGAAATTGAGCCTTTGCCCGACTCTGATGAAGAAATAGAATCGGAAATCGACTGAGAAACTGAAGTTGAACCAGACTCTGATGCTGACTCACTGGCTGAATTCGTCTCTGAATTTGATGCCAATGACTCTGATGCAGATTCCGAAACTGACTCACGTTTTGAGTCTGAAAGTGACGTGCTTTGCGATGTAGATATAGAAGTTGAGACTGAAGCTGAGTCACTTATTGATCCTGAAGTTGAGACAGACTCTGATAAAGAATCTCGAATCGAGTCTGAGAGAGATTCTGAACTACTGCTTGAATTTGAATTTGAATCGCGGATTGAATCAGATAGCGAAACACTTTGAGAATCGGAAATTGATGTTGATTCTGATTGTGAATCACTCATGGAAGTTGAAAGTGAAGAAGATTCCGAATTAGAAGCGCGGTTTGAGTCGCTTGTAGAATTCGAAACACTTGCAGAATCACTGCTGGAATTTCGATTAGATTCACTTACTGATAGTGAATGACTGGCAGAATCACTCTCTGAATCTTCCACTGAGCCACTTAAAGATACCGAAACAGATTCGCTATTTGAATTTCGATTAGACTCACTTATGGATACAGATTGAGAGCCGCTTAATGAATTTGAGACACTTTCTGACTCACTCATAGATACTGAAAGAGAATCACTCACAGAGTTTGAAACACTCTCAGATTCACTTATAACTTCTGATTCAGAAGTAGATTCAGAACCAGAAATTGATTGTGAATCAGATATTGATTCTGAGCTTGACTCAGAAAGGGTTTCTGATAAAGATTCAGAACTAGAAATCGACTGGGAGTCAGATATTGATTCTGAGCTTGATTCAGAAAGGGTTTCTGAAGTAGATTCGGAGCTAGAAATCGACTGGGAGTCAGATATTGATTCTGAGCTTGACTCAGAAAGGGTCTCTGACAATGATTCAGATACAGATTCCGACTTTGAAATTGAATCCGAATCAGATTGTGATTCAAAGCTAGAATCGGATAAGCTTTTTGAATCACTTTTCGAGTCTGAGTCACTTACAATTTCTGATTGTGAAATAGATTCAGACCCACTCACACTTTCTGATGTAGAGGATGAATCACTAATTACAGGAATTTCATAACGGCTAACTGTTGTCCATCCATTTTCATTCGCAATCCAGTGTCCATCATTTACCACAATTTGAATGGCTGGATTTGTATCCGCCCATTCTGGATGTTTCTTAATATAGTTCGTCCAATAAGTGCTCAAATCTCCATCATAAGAAATTTGGGTTGTATAATCTGTCACCGTTTTTCCGAGAGTTAAATTCAATACATTTTGTTGTGGAACAGAAGGATCAGCTTCAGATTTTAATTTAACCGCAACACTTCTTGGGAGCGGTTTGCTTGGATCAAATTGAACGGTTACATTATCTTTATTCATCTGAACCTTCATCAAACCGTCATATTTTGAAGGATCCGTCCCTTTACTGGACTGATAGTAATAACCTTTATAATTAACGTCATAGATCTGGTTTTCAGTGACTTGTCCGTCATCATAAGCAGCTCTTCGAACTGGACCTTGCAGTACTTGAGCTTCTGATGCAAGTTCAGAATTTGATTCAGATGTAGAAAGTGATTGTGATTGTGACTCTGATACAGAGTTAGTATTCGTTTCAGATTCACTCGTTTCTAACTTAATTGCGACACTATCTTTTTGAGCTAATGTTTCTTTTCCGCTCTGCTTCTCCACTGATGGTTGTGTCGTTTCAGCATAGGTTTGCCCTTGTGAAATCCCGGCACCTAATCCAAGACCTGCTACAAGTCCAGTTAAAGCTTTTAGTCCCGAACCAAATCTTGTTTTATATGTTGATTCATCTTCTTCACCGTATAATAGTTGGTAAGAAGTTTCTTTAATTTCTGCTTTAACTTGCTGTGCGGATTTTTTGGATAAATTTAACCAGCTAAAGTGCGTTAAACTGGAGATTACCCAAAATTTTCCCGACTTATGCATTTTAAAACGTGTTACTTGTTTTATAAGTCCCTTTTTCTTATTCATTAACCTTTTTCTTTCTTTTAATTTGTCAATACTTTTATACTGTTTCTGTACCTTTACTTGCATGAATTATCTTTATTTTTTTAAATAAAAGCTCACGCATCCCCATATTAATAAGAGAAATAGAGTAAAAATATGCACCCATTGGTGGATGTATACTATAAAAGTAGACAGAACTTTATGTGTTATAATCTGTTTTAAAAGACATGAAAACGAAAGGACATCCTATGTCAAAATCTAAACGCTACGATGAAGAATTCAAACAATCCCTTGTCAATCTTTATCAAACTGGAAAAACTCAGTCTGAACTCTGTAAAGACTATGGTGTATCTCAAACAGCACTTTCTAAATGGATCAAACAGTATTCTCAAGTTAAACTCGAAGATAATTCTGTACTTACTGCCAAACAAATACAAGACCTACAAAAACGTAATGCACAGCTTGAAGAGGAGAACCTCATCTTAAAAAAAGCAAGTGCCATATTCATGCAAAACTTAAAGTAAGACTCCTCGCTGTCTATCGGTTACGCTTTGAACACGCCACAACAACCTTGTGTCGTGTTTTACATGTCAATCGTTCTACTTACTATAAATTTTTAAAACATAAGCCCTCAAAAAGAGAACTGGATAATCAAATTTATAGAAAACAAATACTTCAAATTTATACCAAAGCAAACAAAAGACTTGGTGTGAAGTCTATCAAGGTCATTCTTCAAAGAGACTATGATACAAAAATCTCTGAAGGAAGAATTTACCGTCTCATGAAGAATATGGCGCTCCCTAAAATGGCAACCGTTAAGCCAAAACGCTCACTTAAAGAAGTTCAAAAAACGTACCCTCAGAACTTACTCAAGCAAGAATTTAATCCTGACCAACCAAATCAAGTATGGACAACAGACTTCACCTATATTTCTATCGGATATAAGAAACATGTCTATCTCTGCGCTATACTTGATCTCTACTCTAGAAAATGTATTGCTTGGAAACTCAGTCATCGTATCGATGCAAAGTTAGCATGTGACACTCTAGAATTAGCACTTAATAAAAGAAAGATTGAAGGAACACTTCTCTTCCATTCTGACCAAGGTTCACAATTTAAGGCCATTGAATTTAGAAAAATAATTGATGACAATAATATCATGCATTCTTTTTCTAAGCCTGGATATCCTTATGATAATGCCGTTACTGAAGCATTTTTCAAGTATTTGAAGCATAGACAAATCAACCGAAAAAATTATCAAAATATGAAACAGGTTCAATTAGATTGCTTTGAATATATTGAGAATTTTTATAACAATTACAACCCACATTCGGCTAATCTTGGACTCACTCCTAATCAGAAAGAAGAAAATTACTTTAATTCAATCAATTAACACTTTTTTCTGTCTACAAATTTGACATTAGTCCATGTATAGTATGTGATGTCTGTCTCTCTTTAGTTGAAAAATAATCATTAACGACAATTTCTGCACTCTGATTTACGATTAATAAAGCTTCAGACACACTTCTAAGTTCCATAATTTCTTGACGCTTCTTATTTACTTGCTCTTTCTGCAGGCGTAAAACTTCATCAAATTGGAGAGCCTTTATTCGCTCATCATAACCATTTTGTTCTGAAATTTTTTGAGCTTTCCTAAAAGCACGCTTTACCTTATAATTACGAATCGGTTTTGTAACTTCTTTATATTTTTCATAATAAGTTTGTATGCTTTCTTGGACGAAATTTTTAATAACATCATCTTCTAAAGATTCAAAGGTATAAGTATCCCCAGGTTCTCCCTGTCTACCTGCTCGACCTTTGGCTTGTAATTCAATACGTCTATTTAACATCCGCTCAGTTATAACAACTGCAAGCCCTCCTTTTTCACTAGCTTCTTCCGAGATTTTAATATCCGTACCTCGACCAGCCATAGAGGTAGAAATAGTCACCGCTCCGACCTGTCCTGCTTCAGAGATAATTTGCGCTTCTTTAGAGCTGCTCTTTGCATTAAGAATATTATGAGGAATTCCTATATTAAGTAAATTCAAAGAATAAAGTTCTGAAGCATCAACAGACCCTGTAATGACGAGAACAGGACGTCCTTCAGCATGTAAAGAAGTTATTTTTTCAAGGCTTGCTTCTAATTTAGCCGCAAAATTTGTGTAACTTTTCGGTTTGTGATCAACTCGGATACTTTTTTTATGAGTTTTTATCATTTTTACTGGGAGATTATAGGTATTGATAAATTCATTTTCCGCAACTTTTGCTGTGCCTGACATACCAGCCAACTGTCGAAACTGACGGAATAAATTTTGATAAGTTATAGATGAAATCGTTTGTGTTTCATTACTTAATTCAACAAATTCTTTTGCTTCAATAGCTTGATGTAAGCCATTTTGTAGATTCGAGCCTTCTAAAATTCGCCCATCTTTGCGGTCAAGCAGTTTAACTTCACCCTCTTCCACAAGATAATCTCGATCTCGTTTTAATGTATGATGTGCTTTTAAGGCCAATATTATATGTTGGTAGAGTGTAAAGAACTGTTGATCAAGAAGATTTGAAATCGAAAAATATTTCTTCGCTTTTGTAATGCCTTTTTCTGTCAACCAAACATTTTTCTGTTCTTCATCCAATTTAAAATCAGCTTCTTTTTGGAGTATCGTAATGAAGGCATTCGTGTTCTCAAAATAATTGGATTGAACTTTTGGCGCACCTGAAATAATCAAGGGCATCTGCGCACTATCTAGAAGGATCTCATCTACCTCATCTAAAAGAGCATAAGTCAATGTCGACATAAACTTCTCTTCTCTTTTTTCAGCCAAACCATCGATTAAAAAATCAAAAGCCAAAGTTCCATTTGAAATATAAATAATATTTGCAGCATAAACTGCTTGTCTTTTTTTTACATCAAATTCTTCTTCCTCAGGATCACTCGTACCATTTGCGACTTCTAACCCTAACCATTGATAAACAGTACCTATACGTTCAAAGTCCCTACTGGCCAAGTAATCATTCGTTGTCACTAGAAAGACTGTATCCAGATACAAAGCTTTTAAATAAAGGGGTAAGGTAGCCACTAAACTCTTTCCTTCACCAGTCTTCATCTCAGCAATTTGCCCCTCATAAAGGGCTAAAGCACCGAGCACTTGTTCATCTGTAGGATATAAACCTAGCACCCTTCGATCTGCTTCGCGAACTACTGCAAAAGCCTCGGCAATAATATCAATTTCTTTCTCATTATTTAAAATACGTTTTTTTAATTCACCGGTTTTATTCCTGAGTTCTTTGTCACTAAATTTCATTACAATTTCTGATAAATTATTTATTTTTTTTAGCAGTTTCTTGTACACTCTCTACTCTTCCTTCTTTAACTATTTATTCACTCGCATTTTTTAGACAAACCTTAATTTTATTGCCAATTAACCTGTATAAACAAAAAAATATACAGAAAAAATGAAATAAAATTCACTTTTTTGTATATCTATTCACGATATTTTTCTCAAATAATAATAGAAAAGTTATTTTGAAAGAGAAAATCATATAATTCAATAAAAAATGGGCTAAAAAATAAAAAAATATTGAAAAAAGCCCCTGAAAACAGGAGCTTCTTTCAATAAAATTAAGGTTTTTTTACAGATGTTCATAAGAAAATTTTGTAGCGAAATATTATTTCACAAAAAACTTCTCATTTATCTCACACTTACATAATATCATATATTTAAAATGAACACAATAAGCAAATCTTTCCAAAAAACAAAAATACGAAAGTCCTTTTCTTATCCAAATATTTTTTGCACTTTAACAGGATCAAAAATACAACAAAATTTGCTTTTACGTTCCTGGCTTATAGGTTGTATGTCAAATGGAAGGAAGGTTCTTCGAGACTGTTATTTAAAAATTAAAAAAGCCCTCGCAATACGAGGACTTGGGAGTTTTATGAAAAATTTTGGAACAAGTAAAGTATAACCTTTCTTTCTTAAATCAAACAAAGGATACTATTTTTTAACCACAATAACATTGCAAGGTGCGTGATTAATGACGTAATTTGTTGTTGAGCCTACTAAAAGGCGGTCAAACATATCTGTTCCGGTTGCACCAATGACGATTAAGTCAATATTTTTATCTTCTTCTTCTGCAAAATTAACAATTCTTAGTTTTGGCTTACCTGCAATTTCGTAAGTTTCATATTCAACTTGTTCGCGGATAATATCTTTACAGTTTGCCAAAATATCTTGCGCAAGTTGATCCAATCCTGGTGTTTCTACAATACCTTTATGCACAGCACCATAATATTTATTGATATCTTTTACAGTCAGAACATGTAGTTTTGCATGATTGAGACGGGCAATGCGAATCGCTTCATCTACTGCTTTGTAAGATTGTTCAGATCCGTCCACAGGAACCAAAATATTTTTATAATAGTCATTCATAAACATTCCTCCTTTTATATCTTTCTCTACTTCTATTGTACATTTTCTTCCCCTAAAAACGAAATCATTTCCTTGAAAGCAATGCTCGACCGAAAAAGGCATAAAAGAAATACGCCCACAAAGTGAGCGCATTGAAGTGATAAGATAAACATCTTACTGGAATACTTGTATTATATCGCCACTTTCTTAAGTAACACTAAAAATTAATGCTTTTAAATAAGTCGATGACAAGCTACTTTTTGGATCTATTTAACGACCAAGACATTACATGGTGCATGATTTACAACAAACTGGGTGGTTGAACCTAACATAAGTTTATTAATCATACCTGCTCCAGTTGCGCCAATAACAATCAAATCCATCTTCTTATCTTCGGAAAATTGGACAATCATATGCTTAGGTGCACCAACAATCTCATAACTCTCATAAGGTACTTCTTCGCCAATAATCTCTGCTGCTTTCTTCAGGATATCTTGCGCCATCATATCAATTTCAGGATTTTCGACGACACCAAAGCCTGTCATGCCATAATGATGCTCCATATCCTTAACAGTCAAAACATGAAGTTTTGCGTTGTTTCTCTTTGCTAAAGTAATTGCTTCGTGCACTGCATTATAAGATTGATCTGAACCATCTAGTGCAACTAAAATATTGTGATATTGTTTTTCCATCATTAGTACCTCCGCTTCATTCTTTCCTTAAGTCTATTATCGCTCTTTCCTCGTAACAATTCAAATATTTCAGTGAAAAATTAGAGCAAATGTTCCGGTTTACTTTTAAAAGTAGCTTTTTTGTACTTTTTAAAAGAATGTGTTACAATAATTATGGAATTTCGTTATGTACGTTATAGTGTCCTTTCGTCGATATAATATAGAGAAAGGAGAATGCATTATGACATTCACTAACAAAAACAAAAATTTCAAGTATACTGTATCTTTGGATACTTCAAAAGATATTTTTAAAGTATTTTTGGCTAATGATCCAGCTGTTTTTGGGCTTGGTCGTACCATCGAAGAAGCAATGCAAAACTTGGAAGAATTAGCATAAGGAGCTCATAGCAATGGATGAATATTCCTCGTGATGGTATCTACTTCACACGTTTAAGTAGATGCCTTTTTTTGTACTCAAAAATCTAATTCTCTTCCCCTAAATATATCCTCAAAAATTTACTTCTTACCTAAATTATGGTTTAATGGCATCATAGACATCTGAATAGAAAAGAGATTGTACACATGATTTCAAAAAATATTCAAAGAGCAATGCTCAAAGCAAACCATATCGGCGCTGAATCTAAGGGATTTCCCTATCTAGCCGAATGTTTAAGACAGGAAGGAATTGTAAAAAATATATGGCACCTCCCTTCTGGAGACAGCTTCTACTTTTCGCAAGCTGGCTCACTTGTAAATCCGGGGAACCCTTTAATTGGACGTGTTGGGCCTTGCCCAGATTTTGATCAAATTGCTCTTATCAAAAATATTCGTGCAAACCAAGCTGGTAAAATTTCCTTCCCTGAATTCTTGGTTTCACTTTGGAAAGCGGGCGTAATCCGATAAGAGATTGATTTCACTACACGACAGATGAGTTATTTTGGCGCATTTGACCAAGTCTATCAAGAAAACTATCCCACTGTTGAAATCGAGACTTCATCTACCGAATCTTTTCTCCCCTAATTAAAAAGCTCTTGAAATGTCAAGGTCTTTTTTTATTACCGACTATGCAGAGTGTGATGTTTTTTCATCTTCATAAGATAAACCATTATCACAGAAGTTTTGCTTCTCGTTGCCATTTTTGTTAAAATTCATCTATGATAAAAATTTATTTTAAGGCATTAATTCAAGCACTGCTTATTTTAGCAGTTTGCCTCTTTCTTCTTATTTATGTAGGCACAAAAATGCTGGCCTTCATTGCTTAAAAAATTTTAAGCTTCTTTTGCTTATCTTCTTTCTTTTGATAGAATTAAGGAATGGTTAAAATTTTATTTACCTCAATTATTAAAGTAGCGATTGCTCTTTTCATCATTATTTCTTTTGGAATGATGATGTTACCTTCATTCTTACCTATCATGTAAGCAAAAAAGTACCGGTAAATTACCGGTACTTTTTTATTCAGGAAAAGGTTCTACGTGTACATCAATATCAAAAACTTCAAACTTTTCGGACAGTTGTTTTTCAATTTCCTCGGTAATCATGTGGCTTTCCGCAACTGAAAGTTGAGCATCCACATAGATAACGATATCTAGAAAAATATTGGCACCATAAGTTCTTCCTCTAAGAAAAGGTACTCCTTTCACACCAGGAATTTTTAAAATATCCTTCTTATATTTTTCCAAATCTTCCTCAGGAAAACCATCAGATAAAGTAAAACTACTCTCTCTGAAAATTTCAACGGCCGTTTTGATAATGATAATACCAATAATAAAAGCCGCTACTGTATCTAAAATATAAAAGTGAAGATAAGAAGCCGCAATTGCTACAGCCGCACCAATTGATGTATAAGCATCACTTAAGTTATCCTTTGCTGCTGCCATCAAGGCTTGCGAATTAACTTTTTTTGCTAATCTACTATTATAAATGTACACAGCCACCATGATTAAAGCAGAACCAATACCGACTAATGCAGATAAAGGATTTGGTGGTGTGAAAGAATTATTGACAATCTTTTCAAAAGAAGAATATAAAACTTCAAGTCCAACCATCAGCATGATAAAGGAAGTAATCATACTCGCAATATTCTCAAATTTCCAATGTCCATAACGATGATCATTATCCTTTGGTTTGCGGGCAAGTTTCAAGCCTATGAGTACGGAAACTGAAGCAATCACATCTGTAAAATTATTCAAACCATCCGCACGCAACGCTTCCGAATTTGCAAATATCCCCATAAATATCTTTGTAAAAGCTAAAATGATATATGCTGAAATACTAATCCACGCGCCCTTCTCAGCGATTTTCAGTTCTTTATATCTCTTGTTTTCCATATCCTTCTCCTTCTGAAAAAAGTAACCTTTCTATTGTATCATCGACTATTGTAAAAACAAAATGAAATGTTGTTTTAATTTAATCAAGAAAGTTTAGAGCATTATTTTTAGGTTTCTCACATCTTTTTTCCTTTTATTCTATAAAATTACTCTTTTACAGTAAAAGAAAGCGTACTCTTTCTATCTATGATATACTGTAACCAGGAGATTAATTTATGAAAAAAATTATATTAGTACTTATTCCACTACTTTTACTTGTTGGTTGTGGAGCGGATAAAAAAGAGGATACTGCCAATTTTGCTCAAGATAAACAGTCAAGTGCTCACAGTTCCTCCTCTACATCTGCTCCTAATTCTTCTCAGGATACTGTCGCATCAAGTGAGCAGCAAAATAATTATCCTGAAGCTTTAGAACAGTTTGCTAAAGGAGACTATTCAAACTTTCATGGGCTCTATAAAAACAGCAACAATGACTTTCTAATCATCACCAAAGACCACATTGAATATTATTCTCATACCGGAAAAGATATTGGCTCTGTCATTATCAACGAAAGTACTTTTAAATCTAAGACCGAAAATCAACCCTTTAACCAAGTTTATCTTTTTAATCAAGGCCAGATAGAGATCAACTTTAATGCAACAGCAGATAAGATTGAAACAATTCAGATTACAGATAATGCTGGTACTACTGCTGATTTTACTTTAGCTGCCCAACTTGACAGCAATAATTTTACTAAGGATACTGTACTTAATTATTTTAAGAGCTATCTTTCTAATCCAGATGATTATTATTTTGATACTGTGAATACGCAAGATTCTTTTGTAATTCAAGTTTTTTCAAAAGAAATGCGAGCAAATGGTGGGAGCGGAACCGTTGGTTTATACAAGATTTTACCTGATGGCACTATTTATCTTGTAACTTATGATGTAGCAACAAATACATACCCCAAAGCCGAATAACCAATTATTCCTAAATTATAAATAATAAATAAAAAATCTACGGTCTTAGACCGTAGATTTTTTTATAAGTAAATTTTTCTAAATTTTATTCCGTACTTTTTGAGGAATATCTTGCTTCTGAACTTCCTCCCAGCTGGTTACGCCTTTCTTATCGTTATATACTAGTCTTAAATAAGCATCATGTCTGAGATTATGACTTCCAGTGAATTCCATTTCTTTGGCTTCACCCTTTTCATTATAACCGGTCAACGTATAATAGTACCTCGTAAATTCTTGCCCCGAATCATCTTTTTCTTTTTTAGCAATACCATCTTTTTGAATATGAACGTAGTAACTGTCGCCACCATATGCTGTGTGATACCAAGCATAACCTCCGCCGACAACAATTAATACAAGTGCCATGATTCCTACTAATACTTTTTTCATATTTCATACCTCATTTATTTTTCTTCTATAAAATTATTTTACCTTTATTTTTGCAGTTACAACTTACATTTTCTTAAGAAAGTAATATTCATTTTTTATTAAATTTGAAGAACCCACTATTCATCAAGTTTATCTAATGCCGTTCTAGGGATTTCATACTCTTTCCTGATTTTCCAGCTGGTTGCGTCCTTTTTGTTGTCCGCGTGAATTTCTAGATAAGCCCCAGCGTGGATTTGATGATCCGTTTCAAGATGAATCTCCCTAAGAGCTCCTCTAGAGCTCACTCCCTTTACCGTATAATTATAGTGACCTAAGGTACCATCCGAATTTTTAAGTGTTTTCGCACTTACCTTCCCTTGAACATGTGCAAAGTAAATCGTTTGTGTATAGCTAATATTTTCCCAAAAAAAGCCAATGTCTAAAATTAAGAGTACACCTAAAAAACCAAACAATATTTTTTTCATTTTATTTTTCCATTCAACTCACAACATTAAGTTGCTAGCATTATTTTACTCCAAATTTGTCTAAAATAGACTTACATTATTGTAATAATCAAATTTGAGACCCCTTAACTCTGGGCGAATTCGCCCACACAAACTCTTGATTTTATTTATGATTCTATAATTATTTCTTCTATATAAATGTCTCTTTTTTGTGTCTTTATTTTAGAAAATATTTTTAAAAAAATTATCAAAAATATGCAACTTTAGTCGTATAAAAAATTGCATAATCGGTATTTTTTATCTATAATACAGGTATAAAAGCCCAATATTAAATAGACAGAAAATATAACTCATTTTATCTCCAAGGGAATTTTCTGTTCAGTTTAAATATGGGACCACTATACTTATGGGAGTAATCATTCTTGATAAAGAATTCAAAAAAAATAATCACTAAAAAATTTTTTCTATATGAGGCACTATTTGTAGCAGCTTTTCTCTTGAGTTCTTTTTGGCTTTTCAGTGCTATTCGTTCAGAAAATTTTTCTTTAGAGCAAATTTACTCAAAAAATGGAGCTTATATCTTCATACTTAGCTTAATAGCATTGATCGTATCTTATCTGAATCGCAATAATTTAAAACATTGGGTATCCTCTGTTATAAGATTTTTAGGTAATAATATTGTCGCAGTATTTGGGATTATGGTTCTCTTTCAAATAGTTACTCTTTTATTTGCTTCAGGCCTCTCAGGATATGATGTTTATGGAGTATATCATGCTGCTATGGGCGATATAAATTCTCAAAAATGGACCTATCTCCAGAACTATCCTAATAATTTTTTACTTTTCTTATTCATGAGAGTCGTTCATAGTCTAACTCTTTTACAACTTTTAAATATCATAGCAATAGATTTTTCTATAGCAATGTCATATTTTACAGCAAAGCATCTTTTCGATAAACAAACCGCTCGATACAGTATCTTAATTTTTATAGCAACCCTCGGTTTTAGTCCTTGGTTTTTAAACACATACAGTGACACCTTTGTGTTGCCTTTTGTGAGCTTAGGGATGTTCTTTTTGACTCGATGGAACCAAGACAATATTTCGGCTCACTATAGACTTATATCTTTACTCTCTGCTGGTTTTTTCAGCTCCATAGCTTACTATCTAAAGCCCTCTGCAATTATTTTTGTGATAGCATACTTTTTAATTTCAATACTTAAGCTAAGAAAACTCAAACCTTTCTTTATCTCCTTCTTAGTCTTTATTATTGGTGCTTTAGTGTTTGCAATGCCTTTTACACTTTATAAAAACAATCAAAACTATGTTCAATTTGATAAAAATAAAGCGTTTCCTATGACTCATTTTTTGATGTTAGGCATCTCTAAAAATGGTATGTATAATGTACCTGACGTGAGACTTACCAGATCAGCCAAAACTGCTAAGGAAAAGAAAGAGGTGAATATTGACGTCTTCAAGCAAAGACTGAAACAATTAGGAACTCTAGGATATGTCAAATTCCTATATGGAAAGTATTGTAAAACTGTCCGTGATGGTGCCTATGCTTGGGGCGCAGACGGTGGAGGTAAAACTGGTTTCCTTGTCACACAGAATCTCAATCCAAGCAAAAAACTCTCACCTTTTATTCATTCAAATTTCGGAAAGTTTTTAAGAAGCTTTATTTATACTGATAGCAATGGTAGAGGTTATGCCAATGGAAAAAATACTTTTTTCTACAGGTTCTTTGCACAAATTATCTATATCGTTATGATTTTTGGGATTTTACTTTCAACTCTAAAATCAAGATATGATTTTAAAGTTATGTGGTTACTTTTATCTATGATTGGACTTATGCTCTTCTTGCTTCTCTTTGAAGGTGGGAGAAGTCGCTATCTTATTCAAGCCTTGCCTGTATTTGTTATCTTAGCAGCTTATGGATATCATTCAAAATTTAGCACTCAAGATTTAAAAAAGGATTAATAAGGAAATAAAAATCTAACATTCAAAAACTATTCTGACTCTGCTTACTCCTTATACAACTCACAACTTCATAAATAGATAAACTCCTACTGTATAGGGGTTTTATTTATGAAGCTTTAGTACACAATTTTACAAAGTTTTTTTGTTAAAATATAAATTATATTAAAAGGAGTCATTCTATGTTTTCATTTACTATCCCTAGCGCTTCTCTTCAGGAAATAATTTTTCAAAGTATCTGGTATGGCTTTATTTCAGGTATGATTTCTGGAATGGTTAAGATTGGTTGGGAAGCAATCCTTCCACCTAGAACCTCTGAAAGGAATGCCACTAATCCACCCCAACGTATGCTGGAGCAATTTGGAGTGCCTTCTTCACTTACTCATGCTTATGTTTTGTATTCGCGTGATCAAAAAGTGTATTGGTTTTCTTTAATTTTGCATTTTAGTTTTTCCATAGTCTTTGCTACATTATTTATTTTCATTGCACAATATTGGCCTTGCATTGCCCTTTGGCAAGGTGCTGCTTATGGAATCATCATCTGGTTCGTTTGGCATATCGTTTTATTGCCTGTGATGAAAACCATCCCTGCTCCTTGGAAACAACCTTTCGCAGAACATTTCTCAGAGTTTTTTGGACATATCGTTTGGGCATGGTCCATCGCTGCCTGTCTATATTATTTAATATCAAAGGATAGCAGTGGAATTTTAACAAACATTTAAGTAAATGAAGTTTGTGTTTTAAGTTTATTGTGCTACAATAAGGATAGAATTTCGTTATATTCGTTATAGTGTCCTTTCGAAGAGAAACAAGAAAGGGGAATGCATATGACATTCACTAATAACACTAAAAACTTCAAATACACAGTATCTCTAGATACTTCAACGAATTTATTTAAAGCTTCTATGGTAGATGCGACTACTTCATTAAGTAGTCTCGGCAACACCATTGAAGAAGCCGTGTATAATTTAGAAGCGATAGCATAACTAACAGCGCCTATTTGATTAGGCGCTGTTTTGTATGAAAAAAACCGCTCAATAGAGCGATTTTCTAGTCTATAAGAATCTATATAAACTGGTCAATGGAGGCGAGGGGAGTATTATAAATATAGATATATAAGGTGTTTACAGGTTTTGATTATCATTTTTATAATCAATTTCTATTTTTAACCAAAATTCACTTTTTCTTCCAATGCTTCCGTTAAAACTTGACTCGCATTTATACCTTGTTCTTTTGCTAAGATTGCAAGATACTCAGGAATGCTGACATTTTTTCGAACTACTTTAGAATGATACTTACGCATATAAGCAACCATATCAATTGCAATCAGTGCGATAGTTGCATCTGGTTCCGCTTTTTTTACTTCTTCAATCGAGCTTGCTTTAGGCATTTCTGTATAATCTTCTAAAGCAAACCCTAGCACTTCTTCAGCCATTTTATAAGCTTCATCAAGGTCTTTCCCTTGAGTCATTGCTTCTGGTACATCTGGGAAGTGTACTGAGATATAATCTCCATCTGTTTTAAATACTGCTGGATATAGTAACATTTTTTCTCCTTTCTGAGATAAAGCAAAAGCCCTACTGGTCATTTCAGACCAGCTTGCTTTTTAATACTTGCCTCTAAACCATTTCCTAAGTCTTTATTATGCATTGGCACAATTGTTATTTTCTTAGTATTTGGATTAAACATTTTTTTGTGACTTCCACGTTGACCTTTTTCAATAAAGCCATTCTTTTTGAGAAATTTAACCATTTCTCTAGGTGTCATTGGCAATACTTCATCTCCTTTCTTAACTATATTTACATTATACACAAAAAGTGTGTATATATCAAGTATTAAGTGTAGAAAAATAAAAACCCCCCAATAAATGGGGGCTTACCTATTAAGAACAGATATTAATTATAGCATATATTATACACAGTTTTAACTTATTTCTCGTATGTAACCCATTCGTAGCTTTCGCCGTCTATTTTTATTTCTCCGTTAACTAACATTCTATTCAGTTCATCAAGTGCACCAGGTTGTATATAATAGCTGACTCCTTCATATAAGCTCCCCATAGATGCACCTCTGCTGATAATCATCTTAGAAGAGAGAACATTGACTGCAGCACTTTGAATATTAAGTTTTGCTTCTAATCCAAACTTTTGTTCGTTTTTTTCATAAAAATAAAGTAATACCCTCTGCTCAGCAACACTTAACTCTTTTAATACTTTAGGAAAATATTTTTTTAACCTTCTATTTTCCATCCTAGTAAATAACTTCGCTTTTGCCATCCATAACAGTAAGGCAAGGTAGTAAGCACATAAAATTAAAAAAGTTAGTGAAGTTATCCACTGATATTGATTTTTTATCCGCAATAGCCCCAAGTATTCAATAAATTCCTTAGGAATAAATACGCCCAATATTGAAACAAACCAAATTGCTAAAAGTATTATCTGGATATTCAGCTTGTCAATAATGCCAATAATAGTTTCTTTCATCAATACTCCTTATAAAAATAAATTTTATATTTTTATTATAACAAAAAACTCCCAGCCATAAGACCGGGAGCTAAGAAAAACAAAATTAGAAGCAAGCTTCTTCTTTTGGTACTTGTATTATATCACTATTCAATCTCTAGACAAAGCAAAAAGCCCGGTCAATGGACTTAATCCTCTCACTTAACTTTGTGATACAATAACCTTTAATAGAAAGGAAATCAGATGACACGAGAAGAATTAATTAATTTAGTTTTAAAACAAACAACTTCATTTGAGGATTACCCATTTAACAATAATAGCCGAGAAAAAATCCTATGGACAACAATCAGACAAAAATCGAATAAAAAAATTATTGCCTTAATTTTTGAAAAAGACAATGAACTATTAATTGATTTAAAACTTACTCCAGAGCATGGTGAAGAAGCTCGACAAATCCGTGGTGTATTCCCAGGTTATCATATGAACAAAACACACTGGAATACTGTAAGTATAAACAATACCGACCTTACACCAGAGGGACTTATTCAGATGATTAAAGAAAGTGACACTCTTACTCAAAAATAACAAAAACACCCCTAACCGTTATGGCTAGGGGTAATTTTGTATTAATAATTTAAAGTTTGACCTGTATAAATCAAGTTAGGGTTTTGAATGCCATTACTTGAAACAAGATGCTGCACAGTTGTGCCTAAACGTTGTGCAATAACTGAGAGATTGTCTCCGTATAGTACAGTATAAGTTCCGCCTGTTGCCGAATTTGAGCCACCTGAGTAGCTGATTGCTTGACCTGCATAAATAAGGTTAGGATTACTCAAAGCGTTCTGACGTGCCAATTCTTGCCAGCTTGTACCCCAATTGTAAGCAATGCTGCTCAATGTGTCGCCATATTGTACAATGTGAGTTTTATTGCTTGGACTTGGTGTTGGAGTAGGGTCTGGAGTTGGATTTGGTGTTGGTGCTGGATCTGGTATTTTTCCATCATATCCATTATCCGTGATACCTGTAAGATCGATATTACCATCTAATCCCCCGGCAACATAAGTTGAGGTAAATTGGAAAATACCAATATCATCCATGCTTGGGAAGAAATTCCAGTTTGGTGTTGGAGTTACTTCATAGTTTGGATATTCCGCAATCCAAAGTGATCCAGGAAACTCTTTAATAATGCGTTTGTAGTCCACATTTGCAATTGTGTAAGGCTTGTAGCTGTAATACATTGGTGTGTATCCTGCTTCTTTCACACGTCGCATTCCGTAAAGAATAGCATCTGTGTTCGCCTGCTTATTTCCACTCGCCCCGCTCTCATAATCAAGAGCGACAATAGAGCCTTTAGGTGTAGCAATTTGTGGCAAATATCGATCAAGCACGCCTTTTGAAAGTTCAATGGAGCCACCCACTTGATACCAAATATAAGTGTGCGCACGTTTCCCTTGTGCCAGAGTATTTTGAACTTGACTATTATAAGTCAACTGGTCCACGTAATACCCGCCATAGGTTCCCCCAATTTGTGCAATAGAGAATTCATCACTGGCATAACCAAAGTTTCCTTGGTAGCCGTTATATTTTGACCAGTCCACACCTTGGTCGCCTACTGCCGCAAAGGCTTGGCTTGTTGCTCCAAAACTCGTCAGAGCTAGAATTGCAATTGTCGTGGCTTTAATAATTTTTTTCATTTTCATCTCCTACTTTCTTCTCATCAATGTTTTCAATCTTTACCCCTTTAGACTTTAAATAGGCAAAGAGTTCTTGAAACAATGGATTAATTTGACAAATTAGCTGAATCATCCGTGCAAAGAAAAACATTAGCGACCCATTGATCACTAATGCTATTTCATTGTTGTATTCTTTTACTCCAGAAAAGTTATAAAACTCAAATACTCCCCAGAATAATACAATTGTCACTAAATCAATGACAATCCTTTTTTTCAATGGGGGGTCCATTTTTTCTCCATCCTTAAGCCATGTAAGACCCAGAATGATTAAGATTAATGCTGAGATTCCCAGCAAGTTATATTCCAATTTTTTCTTCCTCCTTTTTTAAATTAATATAAATGTCTCTGTAATTCCGAATCCCGAACCTGAGGGAATTGACTTAGGTGGAACAACAGCAATATATCCTGTACTCATTAGCAATAAACGGCAAGATACGAACTCGCTCGCAATGCGGATATTTACTGTTTTTTCTTGTTGCCTGTCCGTTCGCATATTCACTGGTAGTTGAATGATATTTACAGGAGTGTTTGCAGCTAAGTTTGTTGCAGTTTTTATATTATTTAAATAAACAACTAGCCACTTTCCCCTATCAATCATAACTTGTGGTTGCCCACCTGTAAATTGACTCGATAAGTCAATATCAGTCCAAGCCACATCTCCTTTAAAAATGGTATCGTCCGAAAAAGTCTTCTTACCGGCAATAGTTTCATCCCCTGTAAGGTGCACTACTTCTGAATCATTAGCTTTAGTAACTACTGTTTGAGACAGTTTGGCTAAATCCTGAGCTGTTTTTATTGGTGCAAATTGAGCATCGGATTCTGATTTAGTATAGAAATCCCCTGCTTCAAATTGTTTCAGTGCATCCTCCACGGATTTAATTGCAGCATTAGAGCTTGTATTCACTGCATTAATTGCACTGTCCTTTGTTGTGTTGATAGTTGAAACTGCGCTATCTGCAGTATTTTTAACTGTAGTTTGATACTGAGTTATCTTAGCTTGCAAATCTACAATTTTTGCATTAATATCCGAAAACTTAGCATCAGAATCTGAAATGTACTTATCAGTAATCGCATGGAGTTCTTTTACAAGTTTGTTATACTCCGTGATGATGGTTTCTGCTTCTGCTGCATCAATATCCGCATTACTGCCAACAATAATGTCAAACTCGCCTGTCGTATCTCGCTTGTCCCCTTTTACAATAGAGAAATAAGCAATCTCATAACTACCACCAACCGCAAATGCCATGTTCGGAAACGTATAATCAAACGTTCCTTTTTTCAACCCTTCGTCTGTGCTACTGATTCCGTCAACATCGAATACCTTCGTCTTTTCACCATTAGTTATTCCTTCAAAGGTGATTATAAAGCCTGTTAAGTCAACTGGTACATCACGGCTTGTGACATTGACTGTCACAGTCTGCATATCACTATCACCAATACGACCATAAACAATAGATTTCAGTATAGGCGACTTCGCTAAGTCAAGATTTAATGTTTTGTACGCCATCTTCTCCCCTTTCTAGTATGAGTTTTTCGGCTTCCTTTTTGCTTGATAATTAAACGATTTTCCAAACATTCAACTTTTTCAATCAGTTCTTGATTGGTTAAGGTATTCAGATTAATTTGTTTATTTAAATCAACACTTAAATAATGATTCTCTTTTTCATTTTGTATCTTACTTAAGAATGGTGTACTCTGAGCAATAACACCAAACTGTCTTTCTTTTGGACGTTGCTTTTCTGGGTCCTGCTTATCGTAGAATTGTCTATATTCAAATTCTGCCATTTGGATACGTTTCGTTTCAGTAATACCACTTATTGTAGGAACAGTAATATTTTCTTTAAGTCGAATATCTGACTGATTAATAATGGAGTGACCATTCATGTTTAAAGTGCCATAAAGATCAGCACCTTTATTACCAGTAATTTTTCCGAATATCTCGAGTGGACCTCCAAAGTTAGAAGTGGAGTTACCATATATTCTAAATATTGTCCCACCAGCATGCATAATCATGGTTCCTCCACTACTAGAATCTCCATATACACTAGCAAATTTGTTGTTACCTTCAATCGCTGCACTCTCCGAACTGAAGAAACCCAAAGCTCCATATCTCATGCCTAAGACTGCGGATCCACCGTTATCTGATTGAACAAATTGAGCACCTTTGATTAACCCACCAAAGATATTTGCGCCTGTTATGTCACTTGCAGATATTGACACACCTATAATATCAATAGCTCGGAGCGTACCTGTTGTCATTCTATCTGCAACAATAGCTCCATTATTAGTCATAGCAAGACCATATGCACCATAGTAACCGGTAGAACTAAAACCAAGCCCTCCGGAATTCCATTTCCACACATTTTTAGCTGTGTTAATATCTTCAGTATCCATAATAAGAATTTGTTGTGGATCAGATAGACTCGGATAAATAACTACATGGCCTTTTCCTGGATTATTAAGAATGTCCGATGCTTCTTTCTGAGCATCTTCTAACCAACCTATTTTGTCAATAATCTTATCAGTGTCTGGTTGGTTATCATTAAGGACTTTTGACATGTTGGTTGCTGCTTCTCCAAGCTCCAAACTGTCAAACTTATCAAGGGTAACATTCCAAACCGTTTTAATAATCTGAGCGCTTGTATTGATACCAAGCTCATTAAAGAGGACCGTTACCCAATCGCACAAATCCAGTTCTTCTAAATTTTTAAGTTGTTCATCCATAACAGAGCTGGCTAAATCGACATAACTTGTTTTTATGTTGACTTTAGGAACTCCAACTTTATTAGTTTTGATGTAACTTTTAACCATTTCTCTTAAAGCACTCACATTTTCAGGCTTTTTATCCGAAAAGTCGACCATTTGAATGCGACGTTGTGTGTAGTTATTGACATACTCGCTATCAAGATAGGTTTCGGGCAATGTAATAATTTGCCCATCTTCACCGTCTAATTTTGCCCAACCATATACCGAAGTAAACGTATTTTCAATACTCTCTTCTTGGGATATATCCGTTAAGTTTTTACCATAAGCAATGATTACATTTCTTTCAATACCAGCTTTGGCCAACAATCGTACTTGATTATTATTGAAAAGATACTCGCCCCCAAAGTTATCAAGCATCGATCCTTGCACTCCTCCGAGAGCTTCTTGAACATTTTTAAATCTTGAAGGATCTGTAAAGTCGATGGAAGAAGTCGTTGCAATATCACTATAAAAAGTAAAGTCGCCTTTTGGCTCCATTTGATTTCGCAACTGATTTAATGCTGTTTGGGCTGTGACATTTTCAAATTTTGAACCCAATTTTACAATTGCTCTTAGAAATTGATACCGGTAGTGTTCACAATAAACTGTCACAATACCATTCTTAGGCTTCGTAATTTCTGCAATCTCAAATCTTTGGGCTTTTGCAGTTTGACTAGGTCCTGCATCCGCCACAATCCATCGTCCGACTACAAGTTCTTTGAATAATATTCCTTTAACAGGATAAGAAAACGTAAGATCATAGATACCATTCCTTTCCCGTGTAACTTTAGGATTCATAGCTTCGTGAAGTGGACCTAGACCTTGTGAGTTCCAGTTATTATTTGTCTTATCATGTAAAATCATAATGCTCATATTGCTAAATTCCTCCACCTTGGTTTAATTTTAACTTGACTCATATTGTTGTAAGATATTTCATTTCGCCCAGGTTGGAGCGTAATAGGATGATAGCCAGCACCGTTAATGAGACAATATTTTGAAACATTTACACCACCCTCTTTATAAGCAATTCCTGTTTCGCTATCAATCGTAATCATCCCAGTACCCGCTTCTTTAGCAATGGTGTACTGTTCTCCATTAATATAAAGCGTGCTGTCTGCCGTAGCAGTTGTCTTATTAAAACTTACCAAGGGGAGACTTAGAAATTCTTCCGGATTGGTAAGAGCCGCACCGTTTTCAATTTCTCTTATATCCTCACCGTCTAAACGAAACATAAATGGTTGACATTTGAAAGTAATGTCTATTATTAGACTATTTTTGTATTTATCAGGGGCATTCACTCCCGTATGATATATAGCTTTGTAGTAATAATCAGGATATTCACTAAAGACAAGAGATGAATATTTTTTTGAAGAGTGAAGCCATGTAGCAATATTTCTTAGTTGAGTAGGCAAATTCGTATTTTCTTTTCTAAAAACTCTCATTGGGAATGTTTTTTCAATATCTTCGAATTTATTTAAATCAAAAATAATGTCCGAACTTCTCCCATCAACAGACTGAAAATCAAAAGTTGCTTCTGGAAGAACAAATTCTACATCATTCAACACGCGCATGTTAAATTCGTTAGACTTTCTTCCCATAAACATAAAGTATGGATCATTTAAAAAATTCATCCTTCTAACCTTCCTCTTATCTTTCTTTCAGTATCCTTTGCAAGCTTAGTGCTTGTTTCCTCAATATCCGCATCATTTGCAAGATGAACATTCTCCATCACAATTGATACGTTAAAATCTCCCTGTGTAGATTGTGTATCTTTTGCTTTTCCTTGCATTGAAGCTTCTCCGAGTCCTGATAAGTCATTCCCTATTCCGATTTTTCTACTAAAATCAGGAAGTTCAGGATTGAAGTTATTCAATAATTTATCAGCCATACTTGATACATTTTTTTGTACATTTTTGAAGTTTTCTTGAAGTCCTTCATCCAAGCCATCCATAATATAATTACCAGCAGGAATGAGTAACTTACGGTCGTAAGGCAGTGGTCCTTTATGGTCTTTAATCCAATCACCAATTCCACCCACAAAGTCTTTTACATTCTCAAATGATGATTTTAATCCATTCAAGAAACCGTCTATGATAGCTCTACCAGCATCAAACAGTGTATCCAAGCCAAACAAATTAATAACATCATTTATCAAGTTCCTAAAAGCATCTGCTGGTTTTTCCCCGCTTAGTATCCCTTTAATGAAATTACCAATAATTTCTATACCTTTAGTAGCAAACTCACCTATTCGGCTTGCAATACTGCCAATCAGTCTATAAATTAAAAGCCCCATTGTTGTTAGGAGCTGAGGGAGTGCTTGAAGTAATCCAGAAATTAATGCTGCAACAATTTGAATTGCTGCTCTTATTAACATTGGTAAATTATCAAGTATAACGTTAACAACCATTGTAATAATTTCATCCATTTGTCCAATCAATTGTGGGAGTGCATTAACAAGACCCTTGATAATCGCTAAAATTATCTGGATTGCTGCATTCAGCAGTAAAGGTAAGTTCTGAATTATCGTTTGTACCATTACCATCACAGCTTGCACTATTGCTGGTATCAATTGTGGAATTGCTTGAGCTAGTCCCGTTACAATTGCAACGATTATTTGAATTGCTGCTGTAATTAGTAATGGAAGATATTGTATTATTGTTTGTATCACTTGGTTTATGATCCCAATAGCAGCTGGAATCAATTGAGGCAACGCAGCGACAATCGAGTTAAGCAGTGAAACAATAATCAGTAAAGCTGCAGAAATTATCAATGGTAGTTGCTGACCGATTCCAGTTACCAACGTAGATATTATCTGGACAGCTGATTGAATAATCATAGGAGCATTTGTTATTAAACCAGTAACTAACATAGAAATAGCCGTATTTGCCATAGGTATAAGCAGAGGCAATGCCTCTTGTATTCCATTGACAAGATTAGTAATTAATTGAAAACCAGTACTAATAAGCTGAGGAAGCATTGACAGCAACGATCTAACCATCGAGGTGAATGCATTTATTAAAGCTGGTCCTAACGTCGGTGCTAATTGAATTATCAATGCTAGTATTTGACTAAATAGCCCTGAAATCAGCTGTAAAACTTGTGGAAGTAATTTCCCTACCTCTCCAAACATTTTGCCTAATGCATCGGGAAGTACCTTAACTAAATTTTGAACTACTGGAGTAATATTGGTTATCACATTACCAAATGATTCGACAAGGTCATTTACAAGTTTGTCAATATTTGCATTAGGATTACCTAGCCCTGTCAGTAAGTTTTGATAAGCAGCTTTAGTGGAGTTAATAGATCCCTCAATTGTTTTTGCTGCTTCTTTTGCTGTTGTACCTGTTATATCCATTTCAGTCTGGATAACGTGAATCGCTTCTGCAACATCAGAAAATTTTGAGATATCATATTTAACACCAGATAATTTTTCAGCATCAGCAAGAAGTCTCTTCATTTCTTCTTGTGTGCCTCCATAACCAAGCTTAAGGTTATCGAGCATTGTATAGTTACCCTTGGCAAATCCTTGATAAGCATTTTGAATCATCCCCATAGATGTTCCCATTTTATTCGCGTTATCAGACATATCAGTAACTGCCATGTTACCAACTTGAGCAGCTTTTTTGGTGTCTCCACCGAGCGACTGAATCAAGCTGGCAGAGAAACCTGTTACAGTTTCCATATATTCATTCGCGGACATTCCTGCAGTCTTGAAAGCATTATCCGCAAATTTTTGTACTGTTCCACTTGCATCTTTAAAAAGAGTATCTACACCACCGACTAATTGTTCATAATCAGCATAAGAAGAAACAACTGACTTCCCAAGAGCTAATGCTCCAGCTCCTGCAGCAGCGGCACCAGCAGCAGCTGCAATACCAGCCCCCTTAATAATGCTACCCATTTTACTTGCAGCACTTCCAACAGCTCCTGTTGCACTAGAAAATTTACTTCCTAACTGATTATATTGAGCTAGTGCTTTGGCACCATCTAAGGTGACATCAATTATTACTGAACCATCACTCGCCATTTGTTTCCTCCTTTCTCATCATGTATTCTCTTTTTTGTTTCAAGTCCATCATTTCAAACTCGATCATTTCACGATTCGACTTAAGGGCAACTTCCTGTTTAGCTTTCTGAATTTTTTCCTTCTCTTCGGGTGTAGCTTTTTCTGGAATTTCCATTTGCCGTATTTCAATCACGCGCTTAAACTTAGTATTATCTGATAATCCAATAATCAATGCATTGAATTTATCCCAGTGAAGAGTGCCTTTTTCTTTTTGGTCGATAAGATCTATGCCATAATCCATAATGAATGAAGAATAAATATAATCCGCATCTTCTTCGAGATCATAATATTTTTTCTCTTCTTCTAACACATTCCCTTTAAGGTCACGCTTTGTGGAATTATGTTGTAGCTTATCCCCTACTATGCGTTTCGTAATAGCAGCGAGTAAGGCGGGCAGTAACTCCATATCAATTTTTACATCGTCATCAACTAAGAGCATATTAATAGATATATACGCCTTATCAATATTTGATAGGTCATCATCTTTCCATAATTCAAAGAATCGCAATACCTTAGAGAATTCTAAATCAAGTTTATACTCTACTCCTTCCACATCTATTGAATTATTAATCCCCCACGAAAGAGAAAGTGCCATATTAGCACCTCCTTTCTATCGTTTCTTACCGTCGATATATGACTGCATCTTTTGTTTGGTATTAATTTGTGCGAATTGCTCGCTAAAAGAAGTCATAGCGGCTGTAACAACTGAGACATCTTCATCAGCTGCTTCATAAAGTTTGTCGAATGCCCCTGATCCAAATATCTCATCTGTAATATCTTTAATTTTACTTTCAAAGACTTCAGTAATTTGGTAGAGACCAGCCAAGTCATTATTTTTAACTAGAACATCAATTTTTTTCTGTTCTGATTCAATTTCAGCCAATGTTTTCTTTAGATTTTCAGCTTGCTTCGTGCGCTTCTTTAAGTTCAGACTAATTTCAAAGTCAAATCCAAAAATTCGAACAGGTTGAACATTCTTTGTGAGTTTAATGTCTATAATATTTTGTTTTTTTGCCATGATTTTCTCCTTAAAAAATAAAGGCTAGGATTAGACCTAGCCTTTTATTGTATTTATTCCTTAGTTAGAGTGACCACTGCACTCCAAGCAGATCCTATAAATTCTCCATCATGAAGATAAGCCGCTTTTTCTACATCATCAGCTCCCACTCCTTTTTCTTTGTAAGCTTGAACATAAAGATATATTTCATCTCCAGTTTCAAGTACAGGAACATTTGCAGCTTGTAGTGTCCAAGAATTCGTTTCTGAGTAACCCATGAACTTCGCATCTTTTGGATCAGCATGATTCGCTTCACTGTAGTGTGTAAGATACGATTGTGCTTCATCTACACTATCCCAATCTAACTTGATTGATCCATCACTATTAATTGCCCCAGTTACATTCTGGGGCGCATTAGGGTGCAGGCTTTTCGTCACTTGGAAGCCCAATAAATGTTACTGTCGCTTCAAAGTTCCCACGAGTATTAGCATCTCCCCCAGTGTGTACAATACCTGATAATGTGGCATTACCCGCACGCACGCGCCCATCTGGCTCCGTATGTTTGAAATAAATAACACGATCTTGGCCAGTTTTAGTCAGACGGTCTCGAACAAATTCTTGAGCGGGATCATCTGCATAAAGACGGTGGCCTGTAAAAGCATACGCAGACGATAGGCCAGTTACTTCTGTTTGTTTCCCCCCTCGATCACCGTAGTAGCTATAATCTTCTGTATCCTCATCATTAGATGGATCCACAGTTTGAATACCAGCAGCAAGCTCAAAAAGTTCGGTAGGTGGCGTAGTCTTTCCATCTGATCCCTTGACGCCAGCTTCACCAATTTCGTATTTATTCATCCAGTTAGGAGCGAATCCAGTTACGGCAAAATGTTGTAAATTGAGTTTTAAAATACCCATGCTTTTCTCCTTATTTTGTAATATTTAATCTAATTGTTAGGACATACAAGTATGCATCATGCTCTTGTTTTCCTAAATTTCGAGGTTGTGTATAGACCTCACTATTTTCAAAAACAAAAGAGCCATCACTTGATTTAAGTGTGACCCAATCATCCTTTTCTTTTCTTGGTAATTTATCAAAGCTATCCGCAATCCTCCAGGCATCATCCATAGCTTGAGCTTGGTTAGTATTTTTTACTGTAACCTGAATTAACGGGGACATTGATCTATTACGCGCCAAATCCTGTTGTGCTTGACCAGTCGCAATACCTTGTATTGCAATATCTCGTTCATTATCCTGTGGAGGATTGTCCTCTTGAATAATTTGACGGCTTTCACTAGTTAATCTGGGAGTAGATAGCCCTAACGTTCTCAAGTGATCCGCAACTCTTGCATATAAATCCATCAGAGATTCTCCTTTACCGCGTTTTGAGCAACTTTTAGAATTGCTTCCATATCCCTAGCTTTTGCAACTTCTGCCCATCTCATTTGAGCTTCCGAATTATGCTCTTTTGAAGGAGTCCCCGTGTAATAAGCATGTGCTGCATAATCAGTTCCCCAGATTAATTGCCCTATATCAAAATTACTGTCCGACCATACGCTAGCTTCTGTTGCCCCCGTATCTTTTTTGACATACTTATTTGATTGTTTCGCAACCTCAACACTTATAGGATTCAAAGCCTTTTTAATAGCACGATTAGTACGATTAAAATTACCACTAAACTTGATACTCATTGCAACATCACCTCCAAATGATGAACTTCTGCTTGATCAGTATAGGTTTCTTTACACTCAAGTACCTTAAGCTTACGCCCTTTAAATAAAATCGTCCCGCCTTCTGCAGGGCTTATGAACGGAGTTGAGTTTACTGCATCAATAAAAAGTACACCAGTAGTAAAGCTTTCAACGTTACCCGGTTTTTTAATAAGCTTGTGATTTGGATTAAACCTCACGCGCTTAATAATTTTTGGTTCTTGATCAGTATTACCGCCAATAGAGCCATCCCTTTCTTTTTCAGGTGGGATATAGCTAACTTCATGAATCAAAAGTTTTTTCGGTATAGGTTTAAATGATACCAATTCGCACCCCCTTTTTACGAAGTAGGCCCGTACCTTCTAGATAAGTCAAACAGCTTGGCGCTGCTCGACTGCTTTGTTTGCCTTCAGAACTCCGTCCTGAATAGCTAAAACCAGAGATAGAAACACTACCCGAGGATTCTGTATTTCCTGTTGCATCTAGTTCAATGCCTTCAAGTTGATAATACTCAATCTGAGCGCAGCAAGCTTTTTTTATCAAAATCTGAACATCTTCTGTAAATTTATCTAAACCGATTTTTAGAATTTGCCATCCTGTTAAGACATCAATTACATCAGATGCACGCTTAGAAAACCGAGAGAAATCTTTGCTTTCCACGTGTACTCCCATGAACTCATCATTGTAAAATTCTTCATCAACATACGGTTTCATTGCTTCTCCTTTCTAAGAATATTCTTTGCAAACTACTCAGCTGTTACTGTCACCACACAAGTAGCCGTTTTTCCATTTACAGTTGTGGCGGTAATTGTAGCAGTGCCTGCAGCAACTGCTGTAACTGTTCCTTGAACAGGAGTTACTGTTGCAATAGCAGCGTCACTTGATGAAAACTGAACTGATTTATCATCAGCATCATCAGGTGCTACAGTTGCTGTTAATTTTTGAGTTCCACCAACAACTAAATTAAGTGTTTCATTATCCAACGTGACCCCAGTTGGTTCTTGGGGGGCATCAGGGTGTAACTGTAACGATACCAACCATCTTATCTTCACGGATAACAAAGTCGATATCTGTCAACATGAAATGATATGTAGCTTGTTTGGCAACCGCAGTTGAGTCCTGCGCAGCAGTTGTTAAAGTTACATCCAATCCAATAACTGGTGTCAAATTTTCGTATGGCGTAAAGATTACAATATCATTTTCCATTGAGTCAACAATTTCGACACCGTAACCAGCAATATTAGTAAGAGCACCATTCACAATTGCTGAGTCACCCAAAACAGTTTCACGATTTTGGATTTCTGCCACATAGTGTGAGGCTGTTGCTGGAGACATGAACCATTTGAATGTGCTGTTCAAATATTTAGATTCAACTTTACCTACAACACCAGTTGTAAGTTCTTGAATAGTTGGAAGTTTAGCTCCATCCAATTTAACAGCCGCATTAGCTTTAGCCATCTTAATGAATCCATTATTCAATTTAAGGAATTCATCAGTACTTTCTTCATCACCATTAAATGCAAGATCTTGTAAATCTGCACCGAATTGTCCTTGCATAAGAGAAAGCAAAGCTTGACGAACATCTTGGCCACGAGTACGCGCAGTGTAGAATGTATTTGAATTTTCAATCCAAGTATCAAGATAAAGAGCAGTAAGAGAGAAGTTGACTGATGCTTCTTCTTTGATGTCTGTGCCATCAGGTTTAGTATTTACACCTTGATGTTTTTTCAAATTACGACGTTTTACACCGAGTTTGTCGATTGAACCTGTGCCTGATTTAGCGAAATATACAGGAAGTTTTTTAAGCGTTGCTTGTCCGCCTGTCATGTCCATCACAAAAGCGCGTGCATTATCGTCACGTAACGTTACATTGTTTCCTGCTTTAGTAATTGCAGCCATTTGTTTGAGTAAATCTTCGTTTTTCATATTTTAGTCCTCTTTCTATTAGTCCAATGGGAAAGCAGCATCAACGTAGCTTGGAACTGCTTCTGATTTAGCAACATTTGCTTGGTATGAAGTTTCACGGTTGTTACTTACACGCGCTTTTTCCAGCTGTTCAATTTTTTCATTGAGTGGAGCGACTGCTTCAGCAACGGCTTTAGCTACTTCTTTAGCATCAATTGCTTTTTCATCTTCTTTTTTAGGGTCTTTTTTCTTTTCAGGATCCTTTTCATCATCTTTGGCAGGATTTTCGCCTTTTTCAATTGCATCCAATCGGTCATTCACTGGTTGCAATGCGTCTTCAAGAGCTTTTTTCAATTCTGTAGGGGTCATATCAATTTCCTCTTCTTTCTTTGTATTAAAAATAGACTTTACCATATTGACAAAGCCTTGTTTTGTAACAGTTTTAGATTTAACAATGCCATTAGCATTTTTTAATTGATTAATCACATCAATTAATTCTTCTGCCTCGGCTATCACATTATCGTATATTTCAGGATAGCCTTGGTTGCTGTCCCAAATTATACTTCCTGCAGTCTGCCAAAAGGCATCCACAGCAGCGACTAAATTTCGCTTTGGTTCTTTCTCGATATAGCGCTCTTTTGTAGCTTTTTCAATTTCTTCAACCTCAGCACTTCCAGCTAATGAATATCCTGTAAATTCTCCTTTCTGGATGTCTTCCCACATTTCGTCAGTGGCTTTGGTAACGAGTACCCAAGTACCTTGAGAAATTATAGACTTTCCAATCTTCATCTCTGTTGGAGCAATATAGCTCTCAACAACTTTTCCAGCTTGAGTAGTAAAATCATGCTGCTTGTCAATTTGCTGATAGTTTTCCATAAAGTCATGAGCTGCTTTTTCGATTGTTTCAGCATCCATAAAATCTCCATGAGCATCTTCAGCATCTGGTTCATATACAACACCATAAACCAACTTCTGCGGATCTTCCGCTTTTGTCAAAAGTTTAACTTCCGTTTCAAATGTTGGTTCTGCAGCAGATTTTGTCAGAAAAAATTTCTTTTTATTTGCTGCTTTATCGACGTATGAAACATGAGTAACTTTTACATTTTCTAGCTTTCGCATTTTTCCTCCTTCATTTTGTATATTTGTCAGCCAAGACAGGATTCATAAAACAATGGCACTGAATAGAGTTACCTGGAGACAGTTTAGGGTCTCTTGGATATCTACATCTTTCGCCATCAATAATGAAATAATCATCTTTAGAAATAATTTCCCCGTCCGCTTTTCCATGCGCTTCACGTGGTTCTTTTATTCCGCTGGTATGTCTCCACTCCTTACCTACTATGTTGGGATTGTTCATCATGGACTCATATTGTGACCCTGAATACATACGCAACACTTCAGTAATTGAAGTTGTCCTGGCACGACTTCGGCTAAATTCCGATAGTTTAACGAGTTCTCGCTCCAACCATTTAACTCCTTTCCCATCTTCATAGGATTTTTGAATTAAATTAACAAGATTATTTTTGGTTGTTAGATCCATAAGCTTAGGTAAATTCTTAAGCCATCTTTCAATTTCTTTAAAGTGTCTTGACTTGGGATTATGAGGCTCATCCCCTTTGTATTTACCGTTAAATTTTTCATAAAGCGTTAAGAAAGATAGTTTTAGTTTAGGATTAACTTTCTTTGCCATTTCACTTTTGAAAATTCGAGCGCTTAAGGCCAAAATGATTACAGTTTTTAGAGGTTTTTTATCTTTACTAGCGAGTTCTTCAGCAAGCTCGGCTGATTGTTCATAGTCATTCTGTAAGATTTCATCCAAAGAGTCCTCGATTTCTAAAATCTGTTTGACTAATTCATCAACAAATAAAAAACCCGCTAATTTCAATAACTTAGCAAGCTCTTTATCTTCTTCTTTTTTTAGTGCTAGTGCCTTTTGAATTAATTCTTCATCCGTCATTTTTAGCCTCCTTAATTAATCTTCGAATGCTCGCAGCGATTTCGCTACTTTCTGAATCTCCATAAGCTTTGGATATATCCAGCACCCCCAAATCTTGTCCCTGTCGTACTGTTTGAGTACTGTTGGGTAAATTATACTCCTCTCCCTCAAAGTCCTCTAACGGCTTATTGAGAACCTTAGAAAGTAGGTCACGTAAATCGTTAGGAGCTACAGCACGCGCTTGGATAGCTGGAGATAAGATAGCTTTAATATCATCCATATTAGAAAGGTTAGGAGATTTAAAGTAAGCTTCAACATATTTGAACCCATACTCTTTGAATAAATCATTGAGTCGCCATGCATAAGACTCGCGCAATGGTTGAAAGACTTGTTCTTCTGTCAGTTCCTTTGCTGTTTCAGCAGTCGCCCGATTATATTCCGTGGTTTTGGCCACATAGATTGGTGGAAGCCTGAAAGCTCCAAGCACTGCCTGAGACACATTCTCATCATACTCAAGGAAAAGAGCATCTTGCTGCAAGATATCTGTAAGCTTTTCAATCCGTACAGATGCTTTAGTTTTGTCGTCATCTATCATTTGATCTACTGGACTAACTTTTTCAGCTTCTAACAGTAAAAACTTATGCTGATTAGCTTCTCCACCGACTGAGTTCGCATAATTTTGTAGTGATGCTTCTGATTCAGGAGTTAATTCAGCATTTTCCAAAACTATTGCAAGTGGAACGTGACGTCCTTGTGTGAAGTAACGATAATTCAGCTCATCAGCTTTACGATTACCAATTATCTTAATCAGAGGACCAATCCAACGAGGAATACCATAAGGGTCTTGAAAATCTCCATTTTTTAAATGAATAACTTCCGTTGCAGTTCCTGCACCAATTGTGCCATTAGTATCCAATAAAGTTGGATCTCCAAAACTCTTATACCACGTTCCGTTTTCTACTTCGGAATCATTAGTGGAGTCAGAGAAAACAAAATATCGGACTTTGATTTCTTGTCCTTGATTATTAATAACCTTATTGAGTTTTGTTACTGTCATATACTCTGGCTTAATAGAATCAATACCAACGACCTCACCTCGTAAGTTTCTAATTACCTCAATAAAACCATTGCCACATTCTTCGACGTGCCGGATAGCTTCCTGAATCACTTCCTTTGCTGGGCGCTCATAAGACAAGTCCTTCAAAAGAGAGTCAAGAGTACTCCACTCCGCTTTCATTTCTTCTGTTTCTTCGACATCATCAATAAGATAACGAACACCAAAGCCAAATCCAGCAACGTTTGTCGCATAAGCTTCAATACACTGGTTTAGAATATCTGAAATATCAGTAATGGCCCTTAATTCTGCAAGGTTATATGGCGGTGATAATTGCGTTAAGTCACGCGCTTGGTCTGCTTTTCCATCTTCTTTGATTATCAATTCTTTTTCTTTGGTAATTTTTACTTCGCTTTTTTTCAAGCCTTCTTTTATTTCTTCAGCTTTTCCGCTAATAATTTTTGAGGTCAATTTATCACCACCTTTTCATAATAAAAAAGCCCAGGAACTCTAGACTTTTAATTTCTATTTTGATTTCAACTTTTCTATCTCAATCATTGAAACAAACTTTTTACCATTAGCACTTAAAACATATACATCTCTTCTTTTACTTGTTCCTTTTTTCAACTCAACCAAGGATAATTCCATCCATTTTGATACATAGAGTTCGAAAAATAAACTCTGTCCCGGCAAAGTTGTTTCACTCAAGCCTGAAATGGTGAGTTGGGACTTTGTGTTCATTAACACTTCTAAAGAAGATGCTTTCAGTTCTTCTATTTTTTCTACAAAATCTAATTCAGATTCATAGTCACGTGTATTATATGTTGAAGTGCGACTACGCAGTTTTATTTGTCTTTGGATTTCTTCTTTCGCTCTTTTAATCTTATTACTTGCCTCGGTTGCAGGGAAATCTTTACTAAGAATTTCTTTTACTGCCGAAAATCTAAATGAACCAATAAAATCATCCTTAACTTCATTAAGCTTTTCTTGCATTACAATTACTTCGCCTTGCCGACTTACCAAGTCTGAAGATAATTTTTTATTTTCTTTGCGCAATGCTTCTAATTCTTTTAAGCTGCTCCCTTTAATCCACCCCTCTAAATCATTTCCACGTTTTTTTATGATTCTATTAATAGATTTTATAACTTCTGCTTCGATTTGTGCAATGTTATCAATATTAGAAACAATTTTAGACATAACCTCATTTCTAAAGTTAACAAGCTTGTCATCATGATAAGTCAGATCGGTAGCTTTTATTTTTCCAGCTATCACTTTAGTATTCAGATAATTTTCAGTTAGAACTAATGAAAAAATAGGTTTACCAAGTTCTTTTGCTTTTTCATATTCCCAATGCGTATAACCCATGCCATTATCATCTAAGGAACCATATCGGCCTCCTAAAATAAGAACATAAATATCTGAGTCCTCAATCCACTCACTTATTAATTCCTTTTGAGTTTCATCTCCTGCATGAAATAATTCCATTCCTGCTGGAATATGACCCGCATTCAAGATACCTTCAACAACAATTTGTCTTTCTTCAATTAAATCTTTGTATGTTGATGAGATGAATACTTGATACTTTTTTTCTAAATTTTCCATTTTTCAAATCCTTAAATTTTTCTTTTGAAAACATTATATCAAAATATGTAAGTAATAACCGTTCACTAAAAAGCTGTCTTTCTATTTTCTCGACGTGTTCGTCTTGGTTTGGCATCCATCTTCACTAAAGCCTGTGTCATACTATCCACATCATCATCATGAGCACCATTTGGAAAAGCCGTCATTTCGTCTAATATTTCATCTGACCAAGACTTCCAAAGCGGATGAGGTAAATATACATTACCAGCTTCCCAAAGAGGTGCCACTGCTTGAGCACGTACTTCCTTACCTCCTTGAGGATTAACTGGAATAATTCCTTGGATTTTCTTCTGCAGCATTTCAATTACTGCAGATCCATTCGCTTTATCCTCTATTAGCTTACCGATTGCTGCAGGATGTTTTGCTGTCATAACTTCAATAGCTTTCATAGTATCAACTATTCCCATACGCTCGTGATGTCGGTCTAAAAGATATCTGTCGACACCTTCACGCGCCCAGACCTGCCCTGATACAAAGTCAGATGTATTTTTATCTTTGAACGTACAGTCCCATGACTGGACCTGTATATCAAAGCGCGTGGGTAAAACTTTCACATCATCCCCTAGTCCTAGCTTGAGTTTCAATTCAATAGTTGGGACATAAAACCTAGCCCAGGAACGTTTAAATATATCCCCTCCTGCTGGTGTCGGCCTTTGTTGGTAAAGAGCAGCCCAACCACGTGAGCCGGTAACTTCTTTTGTCTGTTCAGCCCAAGCTTCGTCTTTTCCGATTTCTGGTGCCAAAGATTCACCAATCTTGCGACCAAGTAAATCGCCTTCTTCAGCAATGGCAGGTATTTTTATTTCAATCCATGGAAGCTTCTTTTCTTTCAAGAGCCTTCCGGCCAAATCATCCTCATGCCATCTGGTCATTATGACAATTACTGAACCATCTGCAGATAAACGAGAATAAAAAGTGTCTTGCCACTCATTATAGATTTTGTCTCTTATCGTTTTAGATTCAGCTTCTGCGCGGTTTTTTATCGGGTCGTCAATAATAAGTAGGTTAGATCCTCGACCAGTAGCTCCCCCTAAAATAGAAGTACTGTAAAGTTGACCAAGATGTTTATCCACTCCCCATTCAGATACACTCGCAGTGTCGGGACTTATTTCTAAGTTGAACAGTTCCTTGCTAAAACTTCTAAACTTTTCCCGATTCTTCCTACCAAACTTTTTATAAAGCTCTTCGGAATATGAAACAACCATTGCCAACTTATCGGGGTTTTTCATCAAGTAATAAGAAGGGAAAGCTTCTGTGATAAATGTTGATTTACCATGCTGTGGAGGCAATTCTACAATCATAAAAAGCCGCTCGCCTTCCGAGATTCTTTGCAGATAAGGAGCAATATACTTTTGATGTCGCAAGGGTAGAAAAGTACAGTTATTAGCGTAATAGAAATAATCGAGGTAATTTCGACGTGCTAATTCTTTTAAGGCTTCTTCACGAAGATTCGCTTTGTCAACCATCTTCTGGGACATTTGCAAGCCTCCTTAATTCCTCGGTTGTTAAATCAGCATAAGGATTTGTCTTCACTTCTCCTGATAGTTCTACTTTGCTTGTATAATCACCTTCCATCTTGTTAAGTGTATCAATCGCCTTAATCATATCGGATTCCTTCCCAGATTTTGTCGCAATTTCAGATAAAAGAATTATTCTTTCTTCCCTTGTCATGTCAGAAACCTCTCTTCTTTTCTGCAGGTCATTGTATTCTTTTGTAATCTTATCGAACGTTTCATTTAGTACCTTAATAGCACTAATCGAAGTATTGATAATTGCTGGGTTGGCATTTTCTCCAAGCTGTTCTGCTCGAAGCAAGTCGTTTTTATTTTTCTTGATAATCGCACGTAGCTCTTTTTCTGCCTCTTTTAAATCCCAAGAAAAGGCGCGTTTTGATTCTTCAATTTTCTTTGATTTCCAGTAATCTATCCTTGTACTAACCTTGTACTCATTTGCAATTTTAGAAGCCTTCGACCAGATAGTCGTATCAAGGGTTTCAGGCTTTACCTTATAGTTTTCTCTGTAGGCCTGTGAATAGCTCTTACTTTCATAACCGACCGCAAACGCAAAACCTTCTTGCTTTTCGGTTAATTTACCTTTTGCAGTCATAATACCCTCCTATTTAACTTTTACTGCGTTTTCTCCTGTGAGTTCCTCCCAGCGCCTAATAATTACGTCGGCATAGCGTGGGTCTAATTCCATGAGATAAGCATTTCTTCCGTTTTGTTCTGCAGCAATTAAAGTTGTACCCGAACCTCCAAAAAGGTCTAGTACTATGTCGCCTTCTTTAGTTGAATTTTTCATTTGATAATCAAATAGTGCAACAGGTTTCATGGTTGGATGATCACCATTTCTTTGCGGTTTATCAAAATTAAGAATCGTTGTCTGATTCCGACCAGAATACCAGGAATGAGAAGCCCCTTCTAGCCAACCATACAAACATGGTTCATGCTTCCACTGATAATCTTGTCTGCCAAGAACCATTTGGTTTTTATTCCAAATAAGCTCTTGTTTTACCATGAAACCCGCTTCCTCAATTGAGGTATGGAAATTTACAACTTCTGATGATGCATACCAACAATAAAAAGCTGCACCTTTTTTCATTGCGCTTCTCGCTGCTTCAAATGCCTTTACTAAAAACAGGTGGAATTCCGTATTTGTTTTATCATCATTTTTTATTGTTAGTGCATCCTTTGTCGCACCTTGGTATGCCACATTATAGGGCGGGTCAGTCAATAGTAAATCTGCCTGTTGTCCGTCCATAAGGGCTGCGACATGTTCAATACTTGTAGAATCGCCAACCATCAATCTATGACGGCCCAGTTGGTAAATCTCACCTTCCTGTGAAGTCGGATCCTCGGGAGGAGTTGTATCAAAATCAATATCTTCTTCAACCTCTTTTATTTCGTTCAGGTCTCCAAATCCAAACTCTTCCATGTTGAAATCAAGTTCAGCTAACTCTCCTAGCTCAATATTTAAAAGTTCTTCGTTCCACGTTGCAATTTCAGCAACCTTATTATCTGCAATCCGGAATGCTTTTACTTGTTCTGGTGTTAAATCATCAGCTATAATAACAGGGACTTTTTCAAGACCTAATTTTTTAGCTGCTTTTAGTCGTGTATGGCCATTAATAATCTCTCCGTTCGAATCAATAACAATTGGGACTTTAAACCCAAAGTTTTTTATTGAGCTTGCGACCGCATCAACTGCTTCATCATTGTTTCGTGGATTATTTATATACGGAATAAGATCTTCGATATTTTTATTTTCAATTTGCATATCTACCTCTTTTTTCACTCAAAAAAACTTGTACATGATGTACAAGTCCTTTTATTCTTTTTTGAACATTTTTAAATAGTGTAATATATCTTAAGCAATGAATACTTATTTTCAAGTTGTGCTTCTTGTTCGTTCAAAGCATTGATTAAGTTATCATCTTCAATATTTTTAAGCACTAAGTTTAGTCCGCCTTTTGTATTCTTAAATATCTGGTTTTTTCTTTCATTTCTTTTCGCAATAATTTCTTCATATTCAGCTGTAAATAACTTTTCCAACTTATTTATTTTATTTTTTGTTGGAAGTTGTTTTTTATCCTTAACAAGTAATACTTTAGAATTTCTACATACTTTTAATTTTTTTGCTCTATTCTCTTGCGTAATCATGTCTTTTCTCCGTTTTTTATCGTGTGTACATGATACCTCTTAAACAGCATTAAAGCAACGATTCACCTCTTTATTTTAACAATAAAAAAGCCGACTATTTTCATCAGCTTTTTATTTTTCTCAATTTCTTGATGATACTATTAAAACACTTTTTTGATGTCAGGTTCTATACCCTAAACATGACATTTGAGCATTTTTTACCAAAAACCTCCCGTTTTATCGTCGTAAAGTTCCAAAATGGCCCTTCTTTTGCGATAAATTTGTCTCTCGGTCAACTTACATTTATCGGCAATCTCTTCCCACGTGTATCTATTGGAGTCAATCCATCGATAATGGAAAATAAGACGATTCAAATCATCAAGTTCAGTCAACATCTCATCAACTAAATTTCTGAAATTGTTAAAATTTTGTATTTGTGGATCAGCATCCCATTTCATAACCAACTCTTCAACTGGCTTTGAAATTTTGTTAGAACGCCCACCGCCAAAATTCTCATCTCGGTTTTCTTTAATTTTTAGTTCTTGTTTTCTCACAGCAATAGCATTATCAATTCTTTTATACATGAACAATTTGTTTTCAATCATCTTTAAATCATTCTGTGATAATGTGTATCTTCTACTCACGTCCTAACTCCTTTTCATTTGATATAATAGAGTTAGAAATGTTCTATTTGTAAAGAGCGCCCGCCATGGCGCCTTTTTTGTTTTCTAAAATCCCAGAATCCATCTAACAGTACGATATATCACTGCAATGAATAGAACAATAAATCCACTTAGTAGAATGACTGTGACTGTATTTTCAATAAACTTCTTCATTCAAACTCCAATCTAGCCTCGCATATATCACAGACTTGTTTTTCTTGTCCTGGTATTACTTCAGCTTCCTTTATTTCTCTACCGCATAAACAGCAGCTAATCATCTTTACCTCCAATTTCTGCGAGTGCTTTTTCAGTAAAATCGAATAAATTTACTGTTCCATTGTCTGATGTATCAACTACTAAGCCTCTATTTTTTGAGTGCCAAGTACAATCATTTATATCTTCCAAAGCTTTAACAGCAGTGGCAAGTTTCTTTTCAAGGTCGCTAGTCTGCTCTAACATTTGTCTATGCACAGCTTTGAACTCTGTAGCAGTGACAAGCTGCATTTTTTCTTCATGAATTTTTACTATGTCTTTATCACTATAGGGTTCAAGGTGCTCCTTTAAAGTTGTTAGTTCTTCTGCACCGAATCTAGCTTTGACTCCAACTCTCAAAAGTTCTTTCGCCAATTCTTCATCAGGAATAGGAATACCTGGAAAATGTTTTAGTGTTGATTTATATAAGACTTCAACCAATTTTGTGCTCTCAACTTCAATTGTTCAACTATTTTTGCTTTCTGATGAAAATGCATGCGATCATTTGAATTCAAAATTAGTTTATCTTGTTTGGAAACAACTTTAGATTTGCTGGTTGCTCGATATAAATTAAAGATAAATTTCATGATTATACTTCCTCAAAATCTCCATCAATTGTATTTGGGACTGGTAACTCTTCTTTTTCTTCTGTTACATCCTTTCGCTCTGCCTGCTCAAACAAATCCATCTGATCATTTGCTTGTGCATCAAATTCGGAAGCTTGAATCAAGATGTTGTCAAAAAGTTCATCTGTAAGATTTGCGATTTTGTATGTCATACCTTTTTTGGCATAATCAAAATTCATTTCATTTAGCCAACCTTGGAAAGGTTGAACTGCTCCAAGTTCAGATAATGTAAATTCGCCTGTGATTTTTTTATTTGCTTTCATTTTGTTTACCTTTTCTTTTTTAATTTTTAAGTGGTGCTGCTGGAATCAGATCAAAGTGATCGTCAACTCGCACCTTTTTTCCATTTTTAATTTCCATGTGCCATGCAAACATTCGCCTAGATGTGCTCTCCGATGTTCTTCGACATAATCTTTTTACAAAATTTGCTGAACTCCATTTTCCATCATTGGACTTATAGGCCCAATTTATATACTCATAGTAATGTGCTTTTGTAACTCCTGAACAGACTCTGCTTGCTAAAGTAACGCAGTAATCTGCATTTTCCTCAGATAAAGCAAATTTAGGTATTTCCAATTCCATATTTATCAAATATCTCCTTCACTTCATCAGGATTTGCCATTTCAACTTTTGGATTAGGATCAGACCATTCAGGAGCTGGTTTAACAACTTTTTTTGAATATGCAGGCTGTTTCCCCTTTGATCGCTCCCTGTTTTCTTCGTGTTTCTCAAGTTCTGCTAAAGTTGTAATCCCTTTATTGTTCCAATTCCTAATTATCTTGTCGATATACGCAAAGCTTGTGGTTCTATTCAAAGCAGCTATGCTAACTGCTTTGAGAATCATTTGTTCACTTTGTTCTTCTCTCCAAGCTCTAGCTTGTTCAGATTCTGGAAAAGTTAAACCTCGCCCCAAATATTTTTGAAGATTATCAAAAAAAGATGAATTGTCGCCGTTGTGGTTTTTCGTATTTACTACGTCTACATCTTTATCTAATTCTTTATCTATCTCTATATCTTTATCTGTGTGACCTAACCGTGACATCGTTGTGACTTGGTCACGGTTCAGCGTGACATTGTCACGTTTCAACGCTTCACGCCTACGTCTTTGACGCTCTGCACTTGCTGTTTCAGCCCCAACTAGTTGTTTTACACTAGTAAGTTCATATTCTTCTGGGGTGTTGCAAACAATCAATCCATGTGATTCAAGATAGATAAGAGTCATTTTTACATTTTCAGTTTCTTCGTCAATTTCAAGAGCAATTTCTTCAGCAAATGATTCCCCAAAATCTTCAAAATATAACTTTCCGCCGTCTTGGAGACTTTTTAATAACATCTTGAGATAGATAATTGTATAAGTATCTCCTCCGGCATTCCTACGAAGCTTTTTAATTTCTTTACGATCAAACCATTTTTCTTCAAGTTTGAACCAATAATATCGTTTCTCTGCCATTTATTATTTCCTTTAATAAAATAGGTTAACGCTGGGTCTCCGTTAGCACATAGCGTTAGGTACTTACATGTCCTTCCTGCACAAAGCCTATTGTGTGATGCTGATCCATTTAATATTCAGATAAAATTATGACTTTCTAACGTGTTTCAATGACAAAATACGATTTTCTGTTATTACCGTCTATTACTGAACAAATGAATCCACGTTGCTTTTAGTGTGGTTCCGAGCACATTATTTCTAAATATCGAATTTAAGATCTTCTACTTCTTCGGTTTGCTGTGCTTGGTCCTCTTCTTCCTGAGGTACATCGGTTTCTTTTACTGTTTCTGGAATCTCTTTAGTTCCTGATACTTCTTCAAGTGACCAATCCTCAATAACCTCTGCTTCTTTGATTACTTCAGCATCATTTTCTTCCATGCTATAAGCACCAGCAAGAGTTGGCTCCGCATGTGATTTAATAAATGGTTTCAGTAAGTTTTTAATCACCGTACGTTTGCACATATCAATTGGAAAATCTCGTTGATTTTTATTAAATGCTGTCAATTTACCTTTTTCAATTTTACTTACATCTGCTGTTTTTACTGTGTAGTTCCCGTATTGACCTTTGCGTGTCTCTTCTACTGCGTTAAACTCTACACTGTTTGTCTTGGACCAAGAAAGACTAATTTGATAAGCGGTCATATATTGGGCAATTTCCTCCCCGTCTATGGTTACTTTTGAATAGGCTCCGATAATATCGTTATCAAGGGTATCCAGTGTTTTTTCATGTTTCAAGGTTCGTCCCTCAAAAATTACTGTCTCTCCCTTGCGAACAACATCTGAGTGAATACTTCCTTTTTTTACTCCTTCAATATCATATGCTAATTTCTCATATCCGAAATAGGACTCCATAAGCATAATTTGTCCCTTTTTATTAGGCAAAATATAAATCTGGTCTTTTCGAGGATCCAAACCTTTTTGGGCTATTCGAATCATTGTGTCAATAATTACTTCTTTACCAATTTGGTGAGGACTTTCCATTATTTTAAGAGCTGTATATCCTAATGCACCTTTGGCATCAAAATTCTTTGCCGGTGAAATTCCGAGAGAAACTTGACGTTCAAGAGCATTCATTGCTGATTTCAAGAATGTTTCACTTTTTGTTAATGCTACTTCGTGTTGTTGTGTCATTTTAAGAACTCCTTAATTTTTTTAACCATATTCAAAACTGAAAGACCTGAATATGTTTTTTCAATATCAATAGTATTTTCAAGTGCAGTCAATCTACCTATTAGTTCCGCTTCTTTATTTTCATAACTAGCTTGAACATTTTTAAGAGATTGAGCTTTTGCTTGGGCTCTCGCCCGTTCCTGTTCAATTTGCTTCTGCATTCCTTGAACATCTGATGTTTCACGTCTAGCTATGTCGGATTCTCGCTGCTTCAGCTCTTTTTCTTTTTCTTCAAGTTGTTTTTCTTTTTCAAGCTTATCTTTTCGAGCTGCTTCAAGTAATTCTTCTTGCTCCAAATCTGCCTGAGCTTGTAAAGCTGCATTAGTGATTTTATCTTTGATAGTTTTCTTTAGATCCCCTTGGACTGTTAATGCATCAACACTTGAAAACCTTCCAGGGGTGAGCACCCAACGAGTGCCTGTTAATTGATAAATATTATTTGTCTGATTGACAAATAGTTCTATCGCCTCAAATGATTCACGTCTGCGGCGATCATCAAATGCTGTATTGACCTCTCCAATTTTTTTAACAAGTCCTGCTAATTCACTTCGAACTTCCCAAACTTTAAAATTCTTAGTTCGAAATACATCAATCAACTCATTAATTTGCTTTTTCTCGGCCAAATCAATTTCATTAACTTTGGCATTCAGTTCTTTTTTTAATTCAATAAGAGCTGTTTTTGTCGCCTTATCTTGTACCATTTCTGGCACTTTTGCTTTGACTTTCTGTAAATAATCAAAGACATCATCATTTTGAAGAAGTCCATCTTCAAATTCTACTGGCATTCCCATTTTTTATTCCTCCGAATTTTGTTATAATCAGAGTAGAATCTTTCCAAAGTTTCTACTCGTCCTTGGCTGCAACCAGGGACTTTTTTATTTTCTTTTGCCATCATGCTCTCGTTTCTTGAACGATTGACGTGAAACCATGAAATCGAGAGCTTAGTCGTCCTTCTTCAGCTAATACCTCCTGTGAAGACAGTTTTGATTTGAGATAACGATTTTCATCTCGTAACTTCCGATTTTCCATAATCAACGTTTGGATTTCCATTCGTTGTTTTTTTATCCATGCAGATTGGTCATTAATATATGTCATATTTTCCTCCTAAAGAATTAAGCAAATCCTTTTCTATTCAGCCATTCAACAGCCTTTTTCCTATTAAATTTATATCCAGAACTTCCTCCAGTATGACTTTTTGGGAAAACTACCCATCCAGTCTCTGGACTTTTTGAAATATCAATGCTGGTCCGGAAAGATGAATTTTTGATTATTTTCCTCATCAATGAATCTCTTCCCATTCCTGTATATTCTGCTAGCCAGTTCCAAGCTTCCTTTCCTTTTACAAAGCCATCAGATATTTGTGGTTCAATAGATTTTTTTGCTACTTCTTCAGCAACAAGTTGTCTAATGTAAACATCTAATGGAACTCCTTCAACCATTAGTTCCAATTCCTCTCCTTTCTATGAATAATTGCATCTAAACGATCAGCAATTATATTTAGGGGACAGATATTAGCAAATCTTCCTGCAAAGAATTCATATACTATCTCGCCTGTCTCTATGACTACTATTTGGTATGCGATTATTTGCATGTTATAATATCCTTATCTAAATTTATCTAGCTCACTGTGTCCGCAGTGGGCTTTTTTCTATTAGCTTGCTTTCTGTTCTTTTTCGGGAACATCCGATTTAAAAAAAATCCCTAAATCATCTTTACCATATCCAAAAATAGAAGCTAGTTTGATTAGTTCATTTGCCCCTATCGCAACAATACCATTTTCTCTCTTGGCATAGGGGGTTCTTGTCTTCCATCCCATCTTTTTTGCAACTTCATCTTGCGTTAAATCACTGGCAATACGTTCTGCTTTGATTCGATTCAAATTGATTGTCATTGTTTTTCTCCTTTCGTTCTTTTTCGGGAACACTTAAATAATAACACAACCGTTCTCGTATGTCAACACAAAAACATAAATTAAATTCATTTTTTATTTTTTTAAATACTTCTTGTACTTCTTTGGGAACAATGTTATAATGTTTCTTATAAACAGGATAGAGGAAAAACATGAGAACTAACGAAGAGATAGTAAGAATACTTATAGAAGAAAAGGATAGACAAGGTTTGTCTATTTCTGAATTAGCTAGAAGAGTTGATATGGCTAAATCTGCTATTTCTAGATATTTCAACTATACACGAGAATTTCCGTTAAACAGAGCAGACGATTTCGCAAGGGTTCTTGGAATATCAACAGACTACCTTCTTGGAATATCTGAAGACGATAGCAATAAATTAGAAAATGTTTCTCCTGCGATAGAAAAAACTGTTGAAACGATGAAAAAGCTTGATGAACCACGTCAACAAGTAGTTCTTGAAACTGCTACTTCTCAACTGAAGGAACAAAAAGCAATTAAACGCGAGAAGCAAATGCTACCTTTTAAGAAAATGCAATTAGATAAGATAAACAATCTTGTGCCTTATGATCATGACCAAGAAGGTTTCGCTCCTGTTATAGGAGAAATTGCTGCAGGCACTCCTATATTTTCTGAACAAAACTTTGAAGGTATGAGACCTGTTTATGGTAAGTACGCTGGACGGGACGACGTATTTTGGCTTCATGTAAAAGGTGATAGTATGGAAAGTGAAATACACGACGGTTCTTTTGCTTTAATATTATTATCCCCTGATATTGATGATGGAGCAATAGGCGCTGTAAGATTTACAGATGATAATTCAGCTACTCTAAAATGTGTTCATTACGAATATGATGATGCAGGGTACGTTAAACGCATTAGACTTGAACCGTTAAATCCAAAATATCCAATCCAATATGCAGATGAATCTAATCCAGCTGAAATTGCAGGTCGACTAGTTAAAGTGGAACAAGATTATTAATTGCGGAGCATATATGAAATTTGGAATGAGGAAACCCAGTATAAAAAGGAGTTTTAAAGCTCGTACAACTGGAAAAGCTAAAAGAAAAATAAAAAAAGCCCTAATTCCAGGATATGGGAAAAAGGGCATGGGATTTATAAAAAATCCAAAAAGGTCAACGTATAATAAAGTTTATCGGAAAACAACATTCTCTTTCTGGGATTTGTTTAAATAAAAAATTACGTGCGCTAACCACGTTAAAAGGGTAAGGAGAAAAATATGGGATTATTGGATAATGTTTCAAAGCGTGCTGCAGCTCTTAATGAGCGGATTGATCCTTCAGTAGTTGATGCATCAGATACTTATGTAAAACAGCCTACTCAACATTTGGAATACAAAGTAATGCAAATAGTACTCAAAGAAGCTTTGTTTGGTTCAGGTTCAAAAAATCTTTCTGAACTAGAAAATGTCTTGAACAAACAAGCAGCATCTGGTTGGAGATTACATACTATTTCAACAACAAGTTCTGGAACAAAAGGACTTGGTGGAGGAGACCGTATCCAAGCCACTCTGACTTTTGAACGAAACTGTTAAAAACAAAAAACCGTCCTGTGACTCTCCAAAGTTTAGGACGGTTTTAAACAATAAGTATAGAAAAACACTATTAGAGTATAATTCTGTAACTCATTATAGAGTAAATCAAGGTTAAAATCAAACATGGAAATAAAATCATATACCAAAAAGAACGGACAAAAAGCTTATAAATTCGTTGCATATCTTGGCTTTGAAAACGGGAAAAGAAAGTACGCTCGACGCAGTGGATTCAAAACAAAAGCTGATGCTCGCGCAGCATATATGCAACTCCAGTATGAAAAAGACAATCCAAAAGAAAAAAACGAAATGTCTTTTAAAGAACTGTACGATGAGTGGCTTCCAATCTATGAAAAAGAAGTTCAAAATAGTACTTATTATAAAACTACAAGAGCCTTTGAGAAACACGTCATTCCAGAATTAGGGGAAATACGTCTTAAAGATTTTACTCCAATGAAATTACAAGAGTTCCATAATGACCTCTCAGATAAGCTCAAATTCGCTCGTAAGCTCTTTGGTATGGTTCGCAAAGTATTTAATCATGCTGCGCTGCATGGATACATACTAGCAAATCCTGCGCTCCCTGTAACCTCTCCTAAAGTTAAACGAGTACAAGAAAGTAAAAAAGATTTCTACAATCCAGATGAATTGAAAAAGTTCATGAAGTTTGTTGAGCAAACAGAAAACATCAAAAAAATAGCACTTTTTAGATTATTAGCTTTTACTGGAATCCGCAAAGGAGAATTACTCGCTCTTGAATGGACCGATTACCGTAAAAAGACTTTAGATATAAATAAAGCTGTTTCTAACTCTCCTCTTGGATTAGAGGTTGCTGCTACTAAAACTAAAGCAAGCGTACGTCTTATAAGCCTTGATGATAAAACCTGTAATATCTTAGATCAACTTCATAAAACTTATCCAAAAACAATACGTATATTTGAATCCGAAAACGGAGGGATATTATCACCTTCAAAACCTCGAAAATGGCTTCATGATATTCTTAAAAATAAAAAACTTGAACCGATTAGAATCCACGGTTTTAGACATACTCATGCAAGTCTACTATTTGATTCAGGTATGAGTTTAAAACAAGTTCAGTATCGATATGAATGTCTATACTCATATAACTGAATATGCCAAAGATAATATCGGGGATAAATTTTCCGAGTATATTGATTTTTAAACTAGCTCTTCTTCAGCTAGTTTTTTTGTTTTTTTAGTTATCAATTTAGTTATCACTATTTGGTAAAGTATATAAAAACAAATTAAAATAAAAAATAAAAACCGCTTAATAGAGCGGTTTTCTTAAACTACAATAAAGTAGTTATATATACAATGGAGGCGAGGGGAGTTGAACCCCTGTCCAGACACCTTGCTACATCAACGTCTACAACCATAGGACTTTCTCTAGTTTAACAAATTTCCAAAGCCAGTCTCAAACAGCAGAAATTTGCGGTGCTTTAAAATCTCTTTTTTTATGTAAAGCCACCATAAAAACGTATCCGACTGAGGTTTAGAGCTTCAGGCCGCCATCGGCGAACGATCATCAGCTACGCAAGCTGGTGTTTAGGCAGCGAATGCGTAAGAAGTGTTATTTTTAGCAGTTATATTTATCTGCGATGGATTTAGGTGACATCACCACCAGTTGCAGTTCATGCGCGACAATGCCTGTCGAATCCGTAACGCCCCCGTTACGGTGGAATAACTTCCAGACATTAATTATAGCACAAGTCATTTAATATTTCACGCGCAATGGTCGAACCAAGATAGCAATAATTGAGAGTACTATAATGCCAACGCAAATGCTGACAGTACCAAAATTAACTTGCCCTGGCGCATTTAACACATTAATTGGAGAAAGCAAACTTAGAGGCAACCAGTCGGAAATATCACTCAGTGTCTGAATAATCGAACTCACTACCATCAGTACTATTGCGGAAACAACTGCTAGAAATGCCTTCCGTGTCCAGACAGCAACAGCACTGCCAAATATGACCAAGGTAAGTAGAGCTAGACTTTGGAGCAAACTCGCTGAGAGCACTCTGCCCAACTCAATTTCAGGAAAGAAAACCCAAGTTACATATGTGGCACTTAACACACCTACCAAATTGCTCACTAGGGTTACTAAAAAGGCGAGGATAAGCTTAGGCATCCATAGAATAAACGAATTACGAGCTACTGTTGAGTAGTAGAGTCCGAGAGAGCTCTCCTTTTTCAGCTTAAAAGTATCAGCAGTAAAGTAAACCAAAACAAAAAGGCCGATCTGAGAAATATTACTAAAATACGACTCCATCAAAGCTTTCCAGTTGGGATCGGGCATGAGAATAATCGTCCCTTCTGTCCCACCAAAAGTCGCCAGAAATTCCTTCATATAATAAATCAAGACAGGTGAGGTAATACCAAAAAAAGCAAATAAAAAGAAAAGAATGAGGAGCCGGCTATTGCGCCACCACATTTTCGTTTCCAAAAGAATTAATCTTCTCACTTTTCTCCTCCTGTAATCGCACGCTCAAAAGCCATCTCAAGACTGTTGCTCGTAGCACGATAAGTACTTATTTTTTGCCCAATATCCGGGAAAATTTGTAGCAGTTTCTCTGTGTACTCACTTTTAATCATCAATTTTCCCGTAATTTCAGGATAGAATTCAATATCATTTACCTGAAGAATATCCATGACTTCTTGTTTGACTTGCTCACTTTTAATCTCTAGTTCTGCAAACTCGTCCATCTGACTATTTTCAATGAACTGATAAAGTGTGCCTTGAAAAATAAGTTCCCCATGATTTAAAACAAGGAGACGATCAGCAATATTTTCAATATCTGCAAGAAGGTGACTGGAAACAACCACTGTTTTTTCCTGTGATACTTTAGTAATCAGTTGCAAAATCTCAATTCGTCCAATAGGATCTAGAGCACTTGTTGGTTCGTCTAGAAATATCAAAACGGGATCAAGTAAGAGTGCCACAGCTATTCCCAGACGTTGCTTCATCCCCCGCGAATAGCCACCCACTTTCTTATTGGGATACTCTGATAAACCGACTTTTTCGAGTGTCGACTCAATTTGTTGAAGGTCTTCTGCTTTTTCGTTCAAGGCGCAACTTTGTTGCAACACCTCTGTTGCGGTAAGGTGGGCAGGAAATTCAGGTGTGTCCGGACAATAAGCCAAAGCTTGATTCGCAAGTTTAATTTCTCCCTGAATAGCTTTATGTTGACCTAAAATCGCATGAATTAAAGTTGTTTTTCCGGCACCATTAGGACCAATTAACCCAATAATTCCTGGTTCTGCACTAATTGAGCATGTCACGTTTTTTAAAGCGTCAAAATTACCGAAAGAAACCGTTAAATCTTCTATTTCAATGATTTTATTCATATGTGTCCCTTCCTACAATAAAATAAAGAATTCCGCCTAAAGGAATCGAAATGATACAGACAAGTGCCCAAGCCCATCTTGGCAGGTACTTAACATGTGCACTTTTAAAAATATTGTAAAAACAAGCCCCTAAGTAGAGACAAACTAGCAAAATTAAAGGAACAATTATACGTGTATCCATTTTGTACACTCCATTCTTTGTCTTTTAAAACTCATCTTCATCGATTTTTTGAATTTCACGCAATATTGTTGTTAGGTGTTGATCCGATGCGTACTCTGCTAAAAGCTCATCAATCAACTGATTGCGCACCACATAATTAGAAAAAAGATGCAACTTCTCCTCATAACCTTCCAATACTTTTTCTGTTCGCTTAATATTATCATATACAGCTTGACGACTGACATTGAATTCCTCAGCAATCTCAGCTAAGCTATAATTATCTGCATAATAAAGTTCAATATAATTCATCTGCTTGTCCGTCAAAAGAGTCGCGTAGAACTCAAATAGCGTGTTCATACGATTTGTTTTTTCGATTTCCATAATTTCCTAATATTCTAAGAAAACACCTGATTTTTAATCGCTGTTTTCATCCTTATTTATAACTTAATTGTCCGTTATCTTTTATAATTTTATCATAATTATCGCCGTAATCATAAGGACATCTTCCCAGATTTGTAGCTTTGTTTTGAGATAGAAACTTGTCATGAACCTCAATGTCCCTAATAGATCAGAAAATCTCAACATAAATTTATGCAAGTCACGCAACTTCATCCTCTCTCAAAAATAGTTTTGCTTCCCTCAGTCGAAAACTCTCTTTGTCTTGTTATCAATATGTTATAATGGAGGAATGAAAAAGATTTTAATTGCGGATGATGATCGTTCGATTTTAACCTTACTTTCTTATAATTTTAGGCAGAGTGATTTTGAAGTGACCACAGTCAGTGATGGCAAACAAGCTCTGGATAAAGCTAAGAGAAATCATTACGATTTAATTTTGCTGGATTTAATGATGCCCGAACTCTCTGGTATTGAAGTGACAGAAATTTTGCGAAAAAAGCAAAACTTCACGCCAATTTTGATACTTACAGCGCGTGATGACGAAGAGATGAAACTGACTGGTCTTAATTCAGGTTCTGATGAATACTTGGATAAAGCAACTCCTATGAAGGAGATTATTGTCCGAGTAAATGCACTCATTCGACGCCACCAGCACTATAATAAAACGATTGAAAACGAAAAATCCGCGGAAAAATCTGGTATTAAATTTGACCGATTGGAGCTTGATTTCACTAAAAAAGTTTGTATCTTTGATGGACAACCTTTAGAGCTAACGAAACGTGAATTTGAAATTTTAGAGCTTTTAATTGAACGCTCAGGCGATGTGATTTCGCGTGAAGAATTGTTGCAGCACTTTTGGGGCATTTCTTCCGCTGCCGAAACGCGAACCATTGACGTTTTAATCAGCAAAATTCGTAAAAAGTTAGACAATCAATTTATAAAAACAAAACGAGGATTTGGGTACTACTTCTCTGATGAAAAAGATTAAGCTAAAAAATATTGTCATCTCGACAATCATTTATCTTGTTGCGACTGTGATTCTGCTTGTTTTTCTCAACATACAGATTCTAAAAACCGACACCAATCGTGTCTTGCACACTATCGACACTACAAAAACACTCCTCGCAGAAAATCCAAATTCTGCGCTTCCTAACAAGTTTCAGTATCTTCCAGCAGGTACACACAACCAGGAGACCGCAAAAATTGAAGAGGGTGCAGACTATGCACAGTCTGTCAGCCGTCATACTATTGAAATTACAAGCCCTATCCGTGTTGACGGTGTGATAACAGGTTATCTTCATGCTGAAGACAGTCGAACTTCGCCTTGGTTTACCAACTTAATGGTCGGTGGTTTTGCTTTAATTGTTTATCTTGCTTGTGCTTCTTACGTCTTTGTTCATGCCAGACGTAATTATCTTTTCACTCAAGATATTGTTGCTAAAATTAAAAATATCGAACGTAGCCCGCTCACGCAGAGTTACTTGATGAGCGAAAACGATGATAAAGTAACTCTGGCGCTAAACTCTCTAGGCGAATACATCCAAAATCAGATTTTATCGCACAGTGAAAAGAAAGAGAACATTTACGAATTCATTGAACTGTTTCAATTTCCTATTTTCATTTACAATGCTAAAGGAAAAATTCGTAAAACAAATGCTGCTTTCAAAAATGAATTTGCGGATACACATAACCTTGATATTTTCAGTCCTTATGCTGACTTTTTAAGTTTCTTAGTGGATAAGATGCTCAATCCGACAACACAAGAAAAGAACTTTTACTTTGAAAACATCAACGCTTATTATCAGGTACGTATTTCTCCTCTGCCAGACTTGGACAATCGTTTTTTAGTCACTTTACTTGATATAACTGCGTTTAAACGAACACTAAATGCCCACAACGAACTGATTGCTAATGTTAGTCACGAACTGAAGACACCTCTAACTTCAATTAAAGGATTCGCTGAGTTACTAAAAGACGACACACTTTCGGAAGCAGACCGTCACGAGTTTTCTCATATTATCAGCAAAGAAAGTTCACGCTTGATTGCTTTGGTTCAAGACACGTTACTCCTAACCAAGCAAAACATTCATATTGACAAGAAAAAAATCAATCTCTCCGCCCTTGTCGAAGAGATCTTAAACACTTCACAACCCTTGCTTGATGAAAAGCACCTGTCACTTCAGACAGACATTGCTCCTATCTCTCAAGTTACCAACCGTCAGATGGTGCATAGTATTTTTGAAAATTTGATTGAAAACGCCATCAAATATACAGATGACCATGGAAAAATCTACGTTGGTCTCCATCAAAACAAGAAAAAAGTTGTTTTCACAGTCACAGATAACGGTCCTGGTTTAACAGAAATTGAAAAATCACGTATCTTTGAACGCTTCTACCGCGTAGATGAAAGCCGTGCCCAAGTCACAGGAACTGGTCTAGGATTGTCTATCGTGGATAAAAACGTCAGAGAACTTCAAGGACATATTGAGGTAATCAGCGTGCCTGGTAAAGGAACGACATTTACTGTTACTTTATGAAAAGAAAAAAGACTTCTCTAAAGAGAGTCTTTTTTCTTTTAGCGTTCCAAATAAAACTCAAAACGCTCCCCAACATACTGAGAGAGGACATACTCAAATGCGCGACCATCGGACAAATAAGAAATTTGCGTCAATCCTAAAATAGCATCGCCCGACTTAATCTTAAGGTATTCAGCAACTTCGGTGCTGACTTTTTTGGCAGAAATAATCTGTTGACTGCGATCAATTTCATAACCTGCTTGTGTCAGTGTATTAAAAAAGTTAGAGGTAATATTTTTCTTCTCGAAAGATTTTACCAAATCATACGGAATGCTTGCAACTTCATAACAGATGGGTACTTGATCTGCATAACGCACACGTTCCATCCGGATAATCATTTGTTCTTTCGAAATTTCCAGCTTCTCGCACTCGACTTCGTTAGGCAAAGTTTTGAGGTAACTTAAAACTTCAGTTGACGGTGTTTTTCCCTGAGCAGTAATAATTTCTGTGAAGGATGTTGTGCCCCGCATCTTTTCGCGCACTCGGCGGCTGGCAACATACGTCCCACTCCCCACACGGCGCTCTAGGATCCCTTCCTCTACAAGTGACGTTACTGCTTGTCGCGCAGTCATTCGACTTACACCAAAGCGCTCAGCCAAATCTCGTTCACTCGGCAGCCGCTCACCAATCTTCCAAACTGTTTTTTCAACTTCTTCTTTTATCGCGTCATGAATTCTTATATAATTTGGAACATTGCTTCTTTGCATGGTGTCTCCCTCTGCCTTGTTTTTTTATTATTATATACCAATTTCAAATAAAAAACCAGCTATAATAGCTGATTTACATAATTGGTATAATTATTTTGCAGGGACTGTGATTTCACCATTGATGATTTTTTCTTTAGCAGTTTCAACAGCTTTCCATGCTTCATCTGAAGTATTGTTACGAGCGAGAGCTACTCCTGAGTTTTTCAAGTCGTACTTAAGAATTTCACCACCAGGGAATTTGTCGTCTTTAGTTTTGTTTGAAACGTCTTTGACAACATTACCTACTTCTTTAAGTGTAGAAGCTAATACGAAGTTAGATTCTTTACCATCTTTAGATTTAAATTTACCTTCGTCTTCTTGGTCACGGTCAACACCGATAACCCAAACTTTATCTGCTTCGTTCTTTGTTTCGTTAAGAACACGTGCTTCTGTGAACACACCTGTACCTACACCGCCGGCTGCTTGATAGATAATATCTGCGCCACCAGAATACATTGCTGAAGCGATAGTTTTACCTTTACCTGCATCGCTAAATGAACCTGCATATTGAACATCTACTTTGATGTTTGGATTGACAGATTTAACACCTTCTTGGAAACCAACTTGGAAGGCTGTGATGATATCTGACGCAATCCCTCCGATGAAGCCAACATGGTCAGTTTTGGTTGTTTTTGCTGCTGCAACACCGGCAAGATAAGCTGATTCTTGGTCAGCAAATGTTGCTGAAACAACGTTTTCTTGATTTTCAATCACAGAGTCAATAATTGCAAATTTAGTATCTGGATTGTTTTTAGCAGCTTGTGAAGTTGCTTCTTGGAGGCCGAATCCAATACCAAAGACTAAGTCATATCCACCAGATACAGCTGAGTTGAAGTTAGCTGTGTAGTCAGAAGCTGAATTAGATTGGAAATAGTTGATACCTTTACCTCTTGAAAGGTTGTTCTCTTTACCCCATGCTTGCAAACCTTCCCAAGCTGATTGGTTGAATGAACGGTCATCAACACCACCAGTATCGGTAATCATCGCTACATTGAGATCTGTTTTGGCTTCACCACCTGAAGCTGCGTCACGTCCACGGCAACCTGCCAGAACTGCTACTGATGCAAGTGCAAGAGCACCAACTGCGAAAATACGTTTATTCATGGAAACGTTTTCCTCCAAATTTAAAAATTTTTAAAACTCTCGCAAGTAAGAGTTTTTATGTATAAGTTTATTTTAAGATATTTTGTATATTAATTCAAGCCAAAAAGAAAGATGTGGGATTTATCCACATCTTTGTTCGGAAATAGCTTTTTTTCTGTCAATTTTAGAATTTTATTCCAGTTCTTTAAAGGAATAAGGCAACAATTGACCCACTGATGTCTCTTTGACTTCTCCCGTTTTTGAGAGAAGGTACACTGGCATATCAGCTTCACAAAATTCAGAAACGACTTGGCGACATGCACCACAAGGACTGATTGGAGCGGCAGTTTCTCCATAAATATACAGACTTGAAAATTCCAAATGATCTTCGGATACAGCCTTAAAAATAGCTGTTCTCTCCGCGCAATTGCTCAAGCCAAAGCTCGCATTCTCAATATTACACCCTTGGTATACTTTACCGTCCGTAGTTACAAGCGCTGCACCTACAGGAAAGTTGGAATAAGGGACATAAGCATGACTGCTCGCTTCACGTGCTGCTTCAATAAGTTCTTTAGTAGCTGGCATTGGCAGTTTCACCTTCCATGATTGCGACACCTGATGAACAGCCCAGACGGTTTGCGCCAGCTGCAATCATAGCTTTAGCATCTTCAAGATTGCGGATACCACCTGAAGCTTTGACTCCCATGTCAGGTCCAACAGTTTCACGCATCAATTTTACATCTTCAACTTTGGCACCAGATGTTGAAAATCCTGTTGATGTTTTAACAAAATCTGCGCCTGCACGTTGTGCTGCTTGACAAGCTTTGACTTTTTCTTCATCTGTCAAAAGACTTGTTTCGATAATAACTTTAAGGATACGGCCATCTTTAACAGCATTAACTGCTGCAATATCACTTTCCACTAAGTCCCATTTACCGTCTTTAGCTGCACCAATATTAATCACCATATCCACTTCGTCTGCACCTTTTTTGATTGCATCTACAGCTTCAAAGGCTTTGACTTCTGAAGTGTTTGCCCCGAGAGGGAAACCGATAACTGTACATACTTTTGAAACTTCATCTTTAAGTTGTTCAGCAGCAAATGCTACCCATGTTGGATTGATACAAACACTTGCAAACTCGTATTTTTTTGCTTCATCAATGATAGCTTGGACTTTTTCTTGTGTTGCATCTGCTTTGAGGATTGTGTGGTCAATGTATTGATTGATTTTCATTTTTAGGTCTTCTCCTAGTTATTATTTATTATGCGGACTTTCAAGTACGCTTTAGTTGTGAACATTAAAATTTATTTGGGCTTGCGATTTTTAAGGTAAAGCATACCAATAATCGTATAAACCGAGATAAAGATGAGGATAAAAAGTGTAACTTTAAGCAGCGTATTATGTGCCCAAAGATTCATTCCAATTGCGCCAAGTACAGCAGCTGTTACACTTTGGAGAGCTTTTATTCCGTTAGGAATAGGGGGAAGTTCATTTTTCATCAGCGAATAACTTCCAAAATTTCAGGTGCATGGATTTGCTGGTCAGAAATTTCGATATTGTCTTTAAACTCCGCAATCAAATCGGAAGAAATTGCACGATTGCTATAAAGTGTAGCAATAAGATCGCCTTTTTGGACTGAATCGCCTACTTTTTTCACAAGATTAATACCTACTTCAAAATCGATTGTATCTGTCTTGGTTGCTCTTCCAGCTCCTAGCTTCATCGCAACAATACCGACTCCCATTGCTTTTTCTTGTGAGATAAAACCATCACGCTCAGCATAAATCTCAACAGTATGTGCCACATTTAACTCTGCAGTCAAATGGTTAAATGCTGTTGCATCCCCGTGTTGCGCTTCACACATAGCAAGGAATTTACCATAAGCTTTACCATTATCAAGATTTTCGATGATTTCTGGAATGGTTTTTTCTACACCTGCTAGTCCAAGCATAATTTGAGCCAGTTCCGCAATAAAGTGACGGAATTCTGGTGTACCTTTGCCATTTAGCGTATTTACGGCTTCCGTAATTTCATTACGATTACCAATAGCATAGCCTAAAGGCTGGTTCATATTGGTCAAAACTGCTACCGTTTCACGGCCAACAGCTTTTCCTAAGTCTACCATCGTGCGAGCCAAGATGCGCGCATCTTCGATATTCTTCATGAAAGCACCATCGCCGACAGTCACATCAAGCAAAATGGCATTTGACCCCGAAGCAATTTTCTTAGACATGATCGAGCTTGCAATCAATGGAATAATATCGACTGTGGCTGTCACATCCCGAAGGGCATAGAGAAGCTTGTCTGCTTTAACCAACTCATCAGACTGACCAATCACCGCGATTCCGGAATTCTTCACTTGGGTGATAAAGTCTTCTTCTGTTTTTTCAATTTCAAATCCGGGAATGGATTCTAACTTATCTAATGTTCCACCAGTATGTCCTAAACCACGGCCTGACATTTTAGCGACAGGGACATCAAAACTTGCCACTAAAGGTGCTAAAATAATTGTTACTTTATCACCTACACCCCCCGTCGAATGTTTGTCTACCTTAACCCCAGGAATAGCTGATAAGTCAAATTCCTTACCTGAAGCAACCATAGCCATGGTTAAGTTGGCTGTTTCTTCTGTCGTCATACCTTCAAAATAAATCGCCATAGCAAGTGCTGCCATTTGGTAATCCGGAACTTCACCCGTTGCATAACCAGAGATAAGCCAATTGATTTCTGCTTTCTCAAAGTGGCCGCCATCACGTTTTTTTTGAATCAGGTCTACCATTCTGTAGGTCATAGTTTCTCCTTATAACTTTTTAAAATGTAATATCCTTTATCTTTGGCGACAATCTCACAATTGTCAAAGACATCCTTCATTTTCTTTTGCGCACTGGGCGCTCCCTGTTTTTTCTGAATGACGATTGTTAAATGCCCACCGTCATTTAAATGCTCATAGGCGTCGGATAAAATAGTGTGTACCACTTCTTTCCCCGCACGAATCGGGGGATTAGAAATAATAGCATCAAACTTTCCTTCAACCTGATCATATATGTTTGATAAAAAAATATCATTAACTTCTATATTATTTTTATCAGCATTTTTCTTAGCTAAATCAAGGGCGCGGCTATTTACATCTACAAGTGTGACTTTCAAGTCGAATTTCTTTGCTAAAGTTAAAGCCAATGTGCCATAACCACAACCTACATCAAGCAGAGTCTTAGCTCCTTCGGGTTGAAAATTATCCAGTAAAACACGTGAACCGTAATCAATAGCGTTTTTAGAAAATACACCTGCATCTGTCAGAAAGTGGAGGGGAAGCCCTAAAAGTTCAACCGATAGTTCCTGCACGTCATGTGCTAAATCTCGATTGTCTTCATAATACATATTTGTTTTTACCATTACAGTTTATTTTATCACAAAATATTTCATTTTTTCTGGGAAAACCTTTACAGATAGAGAGGAAGGATTAGAAAACCCTTACATTATAATCTTGTTTTTTCAAGCAAGTCGGAGCTTCCTACCTTAGATACTGCTTAGGTTTAGGGCTTTATTGATAATTTTATAAAGTTAATCTTGCTGTTAAAACAAGTCTCTAAACACAGCCTACAAGCAAAATATGCTAAAATATCCTTATGAATAAATTCATCAATTATGATGAAATTTCGCGAGAAACTTGGCAAAATCTCTACCTTTCTTCAATCGTGCCTTTGACAAATAAGGAGCTCGATGCCATTCGTTCACTCAATGATGAAATTTCACTCCAAGACGTTATCGATGTATACTTGCCTTTAATTTATCTGGTCCGCCTCTATAAGAAAAATATTGAAGATTTAAGCTTTTCAAAAGGCTTATTTTTACAAAAAATTGTTAAAACGCCGCCATTAATTATCGGAATCTCCGGTTCTGTTGCAGTTGGAAAATCGACTGCAGCACGCCTTGTTCAACTTCTTTTGTCCCGTGAATTTAAAAAATTAAGCGTAGAGCTTGTGACAACCGATGGCTTTCTTTATCCTACAGCCGTTTTAGAAGAGCGAAACATGTTAGACCGTAAAGGATTCCCTGAAAGTTATGACATGGAGCACCTCTTAAACTTTCTTTACCGCGTAAAGAACGGCGAAACTTGTGAGATTCCGATTTATTCGCACGAAAATTACGATATACTCAAAGATCAAACTCAAACAATTGATCAACCTGATATCTTAATTGTCGAAGGGATAAATGTTCTCCAAAATCCACAGAGCGAGCATCTGTATGTTAGTGATTTTTATGATTTTTCTATTTATGTCGATGCGGATGAAGCTGTGATTGAAAGATGGTATTTGGAGCGTTTTGACAGTCTACTCAAACTTGCCGAAAATGATCCAAATAATTATTATCACCAATTTACAAAAATGCCTTACGATGAAGTGATGCAGCTAGCGCGTCAGACTTGGGCCAATACAAATTTGCCTAATTTGCGTGACTACATTGAGCCCACTCGCAATCGTGCAGAAGTCATCTTACACAAAACAGAGAATCATTACATTGATAAAATTTATTTGAAAAAGTTTTGAAAAAACATAACATTAATTTACTCTTTAATTAAAAATGCTGTATTTTTGTATCAAACGTTTTTATAATCCGTTCTTTTATGATAAAATATTTTAATATTAATTTTTAGGAGGCCCACTTGTCTGATAAACAACTTGAAAAAATTATCGTTCTTGACTATGGTAGTCAATATAATCAATTGATTGCGCGTCGCATTCGTGAAATCGGTGTTTTCTCAGAGCTGATGAGTCACAAAGTCACAGCTCAAGAAATCCGTGAAATAAACCCTTTGGGGATTGTACTTTCTGGGGGTCCTAACTCTGTTTACGACGAGGGTTCATTTGATATTGATCCTGAAATTTTCGAACTTGGATTACCTATTTTAGGTATCTGCTATGGTATGCAACTGATTAGTCACAAATTAGGTGGTAAAGTTGAGAGTGCTTCTGAAAGCGAATATGGTGTTGCACCTATCGAACTTAAAGCAAAATCTGAACTTTTCGCTCATACTCCTGAAACACAAGATGTTCTCATGAGCCACGGTGACCGTGTTGTTGAAATCCCTGAAGGCTTCCATGTGGTTGCTACTTCTCCAAACAGCCCATTTGCAGCGGTTGAAAATACAGAACGTAACATTTACGGTATTCAATTCCACCCTGAAGTACGTCACTCTGTATACGGAACAGATATGCTTCGCAACTTTGCTTTAAATATTTGTGGCGCTAAGGGTGATTGGTCAATGGAGAGCTTCATTGACATGCAAATTGAAAAAATCCGCGAACAAGTGGGAGACAAAAAAGTCTTGCTTGGTCTCTCTGGTGGTGTAGACTCATCTGTAGTTGGTGTGCTCTTACAACGTGCTATCGGTGACCAATTGACTTCAATCTTTGTGGACCATGGTTTCCTTCGTAAAGGCGAGGGTGATCAAGTGATGAACATGTTGGGAGACAAATTCGGCTTAAATATTATCCGTGTTAATGCTGAAGAACGTTTCATGAATAAGTTAGCTGGTGTGTCTGACCCAGAGAAAAAACGTAAAATCATCGGTAACGAATTTGTTTACGTCTTTGATGATGAAGCTTCTAAACTTAAAGATGTTAAATTCCTCGCTCAAGGTACACTTTATACAGATGTCATTGAGTCAGGAACAGATACTGCTCAAACAATCAAATCACATCACAATGTTGGTGGCTTGCCAGAAGATATGCAGTTCGAATTGATTGAACCTTTAAATACTCTCTTCAAAGACGAAGTTCGTGCCCTTGGTACAGAACTTGGTATGCCTGATGAGATTGTATGGCGTCAACCATTCCCAGGACCTGGTCTTGCCATTCGTGTTATGGGTGACTTGACACCTGAGAAAATCGCGGTCGTCCGTGATTCAGATGCTATTCTTCGTGAAGAAATCGCTGCTGCTGGATTAGACCGTGATGTATGGCAATATTTCACTGTTAATACTGGCGTTCGTTCAGTCGGTGTAATGGGCGATATTCGTACTTATGACTATACACTCGCTATCCGTGCCATCACTTCTATCGATGGTATGACAGCAGAGTTCGCCAAACTTCCATGGGATGTTTTACAAAAAATTTCAGTACGTATCGTTAATGAAGTGGATCATATCAACCGCGTCGTCTACGATATTACCTCTAAACCACCTGCAACTGTTGAGTGGGAATAATTCCTAGGTAAAATAGCTAAAATAGAAATAAAAAATCGCTCAACAGAGCGGTTTTTCTTTTGTCTGAATCATTAAATTTGGCACAAAATAATCCCCCAACCTTATTGCTGAGGGATAGAGTTTATTATTTTTTACACTGCTATTATAACATCAAGAAAGCGTTATCGCAAGTGTTAAATAATTTATTTTATCAAAGAATTAATGCAAGTTAACTTAAGCTTTTTCAAGTTCGAACAGGGGGTTTTTAGGAATTTCTTGCTTTTTAACTTCTTTCCAACTCAAAACGCCTTTTTTCTTATTGGTTACGACTTTCAAATAGTCATAATGTTTTAAACTATATTGTGCCGTAAGCCTTATTTCTTGCGATTTTCCTTTTTCATCAAATCCAATGACGGAATATTTATATTTTGTAACATGACCATTATCCGATTTTTTCATTTCAATTTTTTCATCTTCTTGAATTTTCACGAATAAATTCTTGCCACCATGCTCTGAATTGTGCCATACAGAATTTCCAACTATTAAAACTATAATTGCAACCAGGCCAAATACAACTCTTTTCATTATAAAATCCTTTTACTTATTTTTCCTGTAAAAACTATTATATAATGCTTCGCCCTTTTTTTTAAGGAAAACGACTCAGAATTAAGAAAAAAATTTTATAAGCAAAAAAGCCCTCCCAAGGAGGGCTTTTTTGCTTATTTGACAACCATAACGTTACAACGCGCATGATCAATAACATATGCTGTTGTAGAACCAACTAATAAACGGTCAAAGGCGCCTTTACCAGTAACACCAATAACGATCAAATCAATATCATTTGCTTGAGCAAAATCAACGATTTCTTTTTTGGGGGAACCTTCCACTCGATATGCCTTAAACTCTACCTGTTTCTTGATAATTTCAGAAGCTCTTTCAATGATTGCCCGTGATTGCTCTTCTAAATTTTCCAAGATAAGTGGTACACCATAAGCTGAACCATAAAGTCGCACATCGTCTTTGACATTCAAAACAAATAGCGATGTTTCATTGCGTGCTGCAATTTTTACAGCTTCACGTACTGCTTTGTCAGATTGTTCTGAACCATCAACAGCTACCAAAATGTTTTTGTATTTTTCTCTCATAAAAAGCCTCCCTTTTCTAAAATTATCAATTTAATTTCTCTATAATTATATTTTAAATTAAAAAGAGAGAAAAAGATAATAATATGGTTGGAAAATTAAAGAAAAATTTAGTTTCTACTTTAATTAGAAGCACTTACTTTGTTGGTCGTGTAATTTCAAATGTATGACCTAAGCTCGTATAGGCTCTCCCTGACAAGCGCGCAACGGGATCCAGTTCTTTTGCTTTAATATAGAGTCTTTCCTCATCAATGACAGAATCATCCATAAGAATATTTTTTACTTCTAAGAGCATTAATTGGCTTGTTTTTCCTACTGGAATATGCTGATGGAGCACAACCTCTAAACGGGCTTTAGCATTTTCTATAGCAGGTACTTTTACTTCTTCTGATGCTGTAATTTTAATGTCGAATTTTTCAATTTCACTTTCTGTAGCAGTGAGAGGTGCTGATGTTTGATTCATAGCTTCAACATTATCCATATTGACCAGATGGATGACACCTTCCTTTGTTTCCAAAAGGTTTCTAACAGAATCTTTCATCTCTGTCATAGCAATGGATACAATGACTGGATCTTTTGATACGACGTTAAAAAAGCTAAAGGGCGCTGCGTTGACAAGCCCTGTAGAATTTTGGGTTGTCAGCCATGCAATCGGTCTTGGAATAACGAGTCCTGAAATTAATTTGTAAGCATCAGTACTGCTCATATCTTCTGGTTTAAATACTTTCATTCTTTCTCCCTATACGACGTTCTTTAATTTTTTCCATGGTCCACAGTGGTTCTAATTTTCTATCTCGAAATGCATCTGACGTATCCAAACGTCGTAAAGCAGCTGCAGTTCGTGCCTTTTCAGCTTCTGCTCCTGGAAAGAGATGCGGAGGCAAACTTAGTGAGAGACCTGCCTCGTCTGAAGTCTCATCTATCCAAAAGCCTGAGGTTACGAGCGCTTCTTCGTAACTATCAACCTTGGCTTGCCCGGATCGTACCATATCTAAGGCAGCAATACCCGGAGTATCTGTAGCGATTTCGAAAAGCACACCGGGTGCAACATTTACATATTCACTGGAAAAATAAAAACGTTCTACGAATCCCGAGTGAGGCATCATATAAGATTTGACACGCTCAATCCAATATCTAAGGGTATCAGGATTAGCTGTACGAAAAGCGACATGATGAACCGTGCCATAGCCTTGATATGCTCTCTGTGATTCTTTATCCTGATCAATGATAATAGAAGCACCATTGCCCCCCTTCGCTACCTCAAAAAGAGTGAAATTATTTTCAGTCGCACTCTTGCGAAATCCAAAAACTTCTGCGAGCAATTGATGAATAATATTTACTTCTGAGAGCTTAATGAAAACAGGTCCTAAGCCTACAATAGCATGCTCAACTTCTACATTTGAAAGTTGCCAAGGTTTACCTGGAGCAAGGACACCTTGATTTTTTTCGTCGGAAATCAATTGGTACCGCTGACCATCAAAATCCTCAAACTCAAGATATTTTTTACCAAAGCGTTCTGCCACCAAACTATGTGGCACAGCTGCCGCTTCAAATCTTTGATGCCAGTATTCTAAAGATATATCTTGAGCAACACGAAAAGAAATACGGTCAATGCTATTGATACCGTGGCTACCTGCACCTATTCCAGGGAAATCAAAAAATGTCATATCCGTTCCAGGATTGCCCTCTTCATCAGTAAAATAAAGGTGATAGGTGTCGTAGTCATCCTGATTAACGGTAAGTTTTGCCAGTCGCAGTCCTAAAATATTTGTAAAAAAATCATAGGTCTTTTGGGCACTTGAAGTAATCGCCGTAACATGGTGTATCCCTCCCAGTGCAAATTCCGAATTTAGTTTTGTCATAATTATTTTCCTTGAGTTAGTGTTTACACTTGTAAATCTTATCTTCATTATATCATGTCTTACATAATTTTCAAGCAACTTGCATTAAAAAAATGCCTCTCTTCTGAGACACATTTTCTATATTTTAAAATAATTTAATAGGAGATGGCAAAAGTACAGTTCTGTTAATCTTCCTACCACTTGTTCTTGCTTTATCTTTTTAAGAAGCTCGTTGAGCACTTCTTCTTTTTTATAAGAAGATATTGTATCGATTCCTTTTTGAAAAAGCTCCTGCTCTTCAGATATAGGGATACTTTTCCTTTTTTCTAAAAGAGTAACAACCCTAGAGGTCTGGTTTCTTAAGTCGGTGTGTCGCGTAACATTGCTAAAGATTTCTTCTAAGTGAGTGGCTGCCTCGATACATAGATTCTTTCCCATCACTCCATTTAAGTTTGAACGTATTATCCCTTGTTCCCAAACGTTTAAAACTCGTGCTGCAGCTGAAGTGAAGAGCAGACTAAACTGACAAATTTCCTCTGTCCGTAAATAAAAGATATAAGCCATCTGTAATGTATACGCTAACTGATAAATTTCCGAGCAACTTAAAGGATTGCACTTTGTTTTTAAAGAAGAATAATTTTCATTGATAAACTCAAAATGTAGCTTTAATAAGTGGACGATAATATCCCTAATTTTTTCATCATGTGAAGCCAGCGGTACAAATAAAGTTGCCTGCATAGCGGAATGTTGTAGCCAGAAAGTTGTCTCTCCTTGAAACAAAAGACCACGCTTCATTTTCTCTTGCTCTTCTAAATAACTTACCAGTCTATTTTTGAATGTCCTGCGAAAAATAAGTGTCCATTCGGGATTTATTTCTTCACTCAGCGTTTCGATTCGAAAAATTGTTTTTCGACTTTCCATCGACAGCCTGATTGTGTGCATCCTCTTCTTCCTTCCTGTAAATCATTCCCATATTTTTAAACGGGATATTTCTTTCAGACTTTCTGTAAAATCATCTGTCAGTATCGTCACATGACCCATTTTTCTGTCAATCTTCGCTTCTAGCTTTCCATAATCATGAATATGCCATTCAGGCCTTTTATGAGCCAATTGCTCCATTTGGGGAACATCTTGTCCCAGAATATTGAGCATAATGGCTTTTTTCAATAGGCGAGGTTGCGGCAATTCCTCGCCGAGAATTCCCTTGATATGTAAGTCAAATTGTGAAAAATCACACGCCTCTATTGTATAGTGTCCAGAGTTATGAGGACGTGGGGCAAGCTCATTTACATAAATCTCGCCCGCTGCTGTCAGAAACATTTCTACACAAAGTGTCCCTGAAAGCTGGAGCTCTTTAGCTATCGCCAGCGCCAAAACTTTAGCCTTTTCGCTGACCTCAAGAGGTACGGGAGCAGGAGCAATGGTACGGTGTAGAATATTATTAATATGTTCATTTTGACAAAGGGGGAAGGTCACAAAATCCTTACCATTCCCACTAATAATTAAAGAAATCTCACAATCAAAATCAACAAATTCCTCCAGTACACATTCTGCACTCTCTGCTAACTTCATGGCCTCTTTCAAATCCTCATCAGATTTCAAAACAACTTGACCGTGTCCATCATAGCCGCCCATTGTTGTTTTTAATACTTGTTTTTTTGTTACTTGCTCTGGAAGATCTTGAGCATTTTCTACGAGTTTCCACGGGGCTATTTTCACGCCACATTGTTCTAAAAACTCTTTTTCTAACCGACGATTTTGCGTAATTTCTAATAATCGAATGCCTTGCGGAATAGCGACACAGGCATCAAGCTGATGTAAAGCGCTAGCCGATACATTTTCAAACTCATAGGTTATCAGATCACAAGCATAAGCTAGCTTAAGAAGCGCATCAACATCATCATATTCCGCAATAATCAACTCATCCGAACACTTTGCTGCGGAACAGTTCGGATTTGGATCGAGTGTAATCACTTTATGGCCCATATATTGTGCAGAAATAGCCATCATTTGGCCCAACTGCCCACCACCAATAATTCCAATTGTTTTTTTCTTATGTTGCATATTCTTATTATAGGCCATTTTTCTTTGTTCTCCCTATTCTTTTCGGATAGTTTAAAAATAAATCCGCATATTATCCGGATTTTTGTTTACTAAAATCAAAATATTTTTACAAATATTACGCTCGTTTTTAAATTAAAAGTTTACAACAATTCTTTAGTTGAAGAGACTGATATATCGGCTGCTTCTTTTCTATATTTTTTCAATTTTTCTACTAAGCTTTTATCAGCAAGTGCCAAAATCTGAATAGCATAGAGAGCTGCATTTTTGGCTCCTGAAGTGCCTATAGCCATACTAGCAACAGGAACTCCACCTGGCATCTGGACGATGGAGTAGAGGCTATCTAAGCCAGATAAGGCACGTGACTGAATAGGCACACCAATAACAGGAAGAAGTGTCATTGCAGCAACCATTCCAGGTAAATGTGCCGCACCTCCTGCGCCAGCAATTATGAGCTTATAGCCTTGTTGCTCCGCATTTTTCGCAAAATTCATCATAATTTCTGGTGTCCGGTGAGCGGAAATGACCTTTTTATCAACATCGATACCGAACTCTTCCAAAATATGAGTCGCTTGTTTCATTGTCTCCCAATCTGAAAGTGATCCCATAATTACTGCAACATCTGCCATTTTTATACTCCTTTATTTCCAATGTCTTTACGATAAAACATCCCTGTATTGTCTAACTTATCTAATTTCTCGTAAAGTGATTTTTGAATACTTTTTATCTCTTTGCCGGTTTCGGTAACCATGTATATGCGTCCCCCTTTTGAAAGAAGCTGACCATCTTTTCTTATAACACCAGCATAATAACAGTTCAAATCCTGTAGCTCTGGTAGAACAACACTCTTTGTTGAAGCATCGGGATAGCCCTGATTTGCTACAACTACTCCTAAGGTAACTTCTTCGGTATTACAGATCAAGTTTGGCTCACGTCCTTGTAAGATATCCATTATATTTTCAAAAAAATCACTGGTAATTGTTTCTAAAACCACTTGCGTTTCTGGGTCACCAAAGCGAGCATTAAATTCAATCGTTTTGACACCTTCGGATGTCAATATTAATCCGGCATAAAGAATACCAGTAAAAGGCTTATTCTCCGCCTCTAACCCAGCCACAGTTGGCTGAACAATTTTTTCTATGGCTTCTTGTACTACAGCTTTTGGAATATGAGGTACAGGTGCATAAGCACCCATCCCCCCTGTATTTGGCCCTCGATCGCCATCAAAGGCACGTTTATGATCTTGCGCAATAGGTAACGGGTATATCTTTCCATCATGTACTAAGCTAAAAAGTGAAAACTCTTCGCCATCAAGATATTCTTCTACCACAACTTTTGCTGCTTTTGTCTGGAAAATATCTTCTAAAGCAGCTTTTGCTGCTTCTAAATCCATGGCAACTGTGACGCCTTTTCCTGCAGCTAAGCCATCTGCCTTGATAACAATAGGTGCACCTTTTGTCTCAACGTAATTTAGAGCCTTTCCGAGATCCGTAAAACTCTCGTAGTCTGCTGTGGGTACGCCGTATTTTTTCATTATTGACTTAGCAAAAGTTTTACTGCCTTCGATTTGAGCAGCTTCAGCTCTCGGTCCAAATATAAGCAACCCTTCGTCTAAGAAAGCATCCACAATGCCGTTCATCAATGCTGTTTCTGGACCAACAAAAGTCAAGTCTACTTTTTTCTTCTTCGCAAAGTCTACCAATAGATGATTTTCAAGTTCGGAAATAGCTACATTTTCCAGCTTTTCCTCCGCCATACCCACATTTCCTGGGCAAATAAAAACTTTCTCTACTTTTTCACTTTTTGCAAATTTTCGTGCAAGTGCATGTTCACGCCCACCTGAGCCAACAACTAAAACCCTCATATTTCCTCACTTTCTTCTCACTTCTATCTTAAGATATTTAGAGAAAAAGAAAAAGCCCCAGGGGGCTTTTCTAAATATATTCTTATTCCATTGTTCGGAATTATCAAGCGAGGACAGGTAGAGAAGGTATTTCTAATAAATCTTCGATAACACAATCTGGTATTAAATCTTTTTGCGCCTCTAAGTGTTTAGGATTATACCAAATTGTTTTAATACCTGCATTTTTTCCGCCTAGGATATCCGTAGCTAAGGTATCACCAACAATCGCAAAATCTTTATCCGCAGCATGATCGATATGTTCAAATACATAATCAAAGAATTCTTTTGATGGCTTGTGTTTTCCAATTTCTTCACTGATAAATATTTCTTTGAAATATTCGGCAATGCCAGACTCTAAAATTCGTGGACGAGAAACTTTTGATGTACCATTACTAACAATGTACATTTCTGTTGCTTCTTGCGCCAGGCAATCCAAAAGTTCCATAGCGTGGTCCATCAATTCATGACCTTGAGCCAAGTGAAGTTGGTAAGCTGCATCAACAGCCGAAGCATCGTAAGTTTCTTTAACTCCCAAAGCTCTAAAAGCATTAGCAAAACGTGTAGAAAGAAGCTCTTCACGACTGATTTCTCCTGCTTCATGACTTCGCCAAAGTGCTTTATTTTCACGTGAGTAAATGGCTCTGTTTTCTTTTGTATCTTCAATATGGTATTGCTCAAAGATTTTGCCTAAAGCCATGTACTCTGCCTTATCAAAATCAAGAAGTGTGTTGTCTATGTCAAAAAGTAATACAGTCATTTTCATCTCTTTCTAAAAATTTATGATAGCTCTAGTTTAACGATTTCATCGTATTTTTTCAACAAAAGAGACTTTTATAACGGTCACTATCTGGCTAATAAAGCAACCGACTGATAAGGTGCCAGTGTTTCAGACTTATATGAATCATAGTTATTAACGAAGACTTCTGCATCTTCAAAACCCTGTGGCAAAGTAAAGTTCACGCTGTGATTGGCAAAGTTATTCAGTACAAGTAAAAGTTGGCCTTTATATTCACGTACAAAAGCATAAATGTGCTCTGAATCTTTAAGTGCAGCTTTATAATCTCCCTCAGAAATAATTTTTTCCGTTTTTCGTAAACGAATCATTTCTTTATAGAAATTATAGATTTCTCCGTTTTTATCTCTTTTCAGATTAATGTCGGTATGTTTGCCCAACTTCAGCCATGGCTCTCCTTTGCTAAAGCCCGCATTTGCGCTATCGTCCCATTGCATCGGTGTTCTTGAATTGTCACGTGATTTACTGCTGATTATTTCAAACGCTTCGGATTCTGTATTTCCTTGTTTCAAAAGTCTTTCGTAAGCATTCAAAGCTTCTAAGTCTTGGTAATCGGCAACAGAATCATAATCAGGGTCAATCATACCAATTTCTTCACCCATATAGATAAAAGGTGTGCCACGGCTGAGGTGAATCGCGGCTGCTAGCATTGTTGCTCCTTTTATACGGAAATTTTTCACATCCACAAAACGATTGAGCGCTCGAGGTTGATCATGATTATTCCAAAAAGTAGCATTCCAGCCGCCACCTTGTGACATTTTTTCGCCCCATTCATGGAAAAGCTCTTTGAGCGCTTGAAAATCAAAGGGAACTTTGGTCCATTTATCACCATCTTTGTAATCTGTTTTTAGATGATGGAAATTAAAAACCATACTGAGTTCTCTTCGCTCCGGTTGTGTATAGAGAATACTGTTTTCAATTGAGGTTGAGCTCATTTCTCCCACAGTTATGGCATGTTCATCTTGGCCAAAAGTAGCAGCATTGAGCATTTTCAAATATTCATGCGTGATTGGTCTATCAGTATACTCAAATTTCCCATCAAATTCTGGATTGTTTTTAAGTATTTCGTCTTTTCCAATAACGTTAATCACGTCAAAGCGAAAGCCTGATATACCTTTACCACGCCAAAAATTAACAACTTCAAACAGTTCTTTGCGAACATTGGGATTACGCCAATTTAAGTCGGCTTGAGAAATATCATAAAGATGAAGATAATATTTACCAGTATCGCCAAATGGCGCCCAAGCATTGCCACCAAATTTCGACACCCAATCCGTAGGTTCATCTCTAAGAATGAAGAAATCTTGGTAATATTTATCACCGGCAAGTGCTTTTTTAAACCATTCATGTTCTGTTGAAACATGATTCAAAACCATATCCAACATAAATTCAATACCTAACTCTTTACCACGTGCCACCATTTGGTCAAAATCTTTAAAATCACCAAATACTGGATCTATATTAGTATAGTCAGAAATATCATAACCATTATCTCTTTGCGGGCTGGGATAAAAAGGATTAAGCCAAATCATATCGATTCCTAATTCCGCCAAATAAGGTAATTTTTCCGTTACTCCTCTGAGATCACCAATACCATTTCCTGTAGTGTCTAAAAATGATTTAGGGTAAATTTGATAGATGACTTTTTCACTCAATGTCATAGTTTTTTCCTTTTGTTTCTTATTTATTTACGGCTGATTTAAAGACGTTTTTCTTTTCAAGTCCTGTTCCCATTGTATCTGAATCTTTAAAGCCAAAGAACCAAACCAAAGTCATGGATACAACAATACAAACAGCTGTCGCAATCCAAAAGTAGATAAAGTTGTTAGGGTTACCTGCAGCATGAGTCAAAGGATTTGTCGTTGCAGCAAAGTTAGGGAAACCAATAAGTGAGCCTGAGAAGCCGTACATATGCAGATCAAATAAGCCAGCAACCGCAGCGCCTGCAGCTGCACCAATCGAACTCATAATGAAAACACGAATATATTTCAAGTTAATCCCATACATGGCTGGCTCAGTTACCCCACAAAAAGCCGAAATCGCTGCTGGTAAAGCTAACCCTTTGAGACTTTGTTGGCGTGTTTTGAGAAAGACAGCTAGAGCACCAGCACCTTGTGCCAACATTGTAAAGGAAACAATCATATTAATGTTTGATTCTCCTGTTGTTACGATTTGTTGCGTCAAGATAGGAATAACCAACCAATGGAGACCAAAGATAACTAGAACTTGGTAAAGTCCACCAATAATTGCTCCTGCTATAGTGAGATTAAGATTAATCAAGCCTGTAATGACTGAAGCAAGCGCAGAGGAAACAATACTAATTACGGGTCCTACCAACAAGAGTACTAATGAAGCCACAACAAAGAAAGTAATCATCGGTACAAAGATCGAACGAAGTGCTAAAGGCATGTGTTTCTTAAGCCAAGCACCGATTGGTTTAGCCATCCAAGCTGCTACAATAATCGGGAAAATAGTATAAGCATAATTTGGCAAGCTAACAGGAATATTAAAATAACTTGTATTAAAAGTTACGCCAAATAATTCCATGACGACTGGTGCTTTTCCAGCTACAATCTCTCCTTTCTCAATAACATTTGGTGCTGCAACTAAGCCTTGTAAAGCAGGGTGAATCATAAATCCACCAACTGCAGCCACGACAAATGGGTCTGAACCTAACTGTTTAGCAGCAGCATAGCCGACCAAGACAGGAAGGAAGTAGAATGGTGCCATCGCCATTGTTGAAATAATAATATAGGTTGGATCTGTCGGACTAATAAGTTCAAAAATATGGTTTCCTTTAACAAACATGTTAAGAATCCCGTTAATCATACCACCAGCAGCTAATAAACCAATAATCGGCATCATTGATCCCGTAATTGTTCCAACTACAACTTGAAAAGCACGAATGATTGGATTTTTAGAAACTTTTGTTTCCTCGACTTCTTCACTACTTTCGCCATCCACGACACGACTGCCCAGCTGGGCCACAATTTCGTCATAGACATCCTCAACAGCTTGACCGATAACGACTTGGTACTGCCCCAAATTTGCATTGTAGACAACCCCCGCTACACCATCCATTGCTTCAAGTTTTTTATCGTCTGCTTTTTCTTTGTCGACTAAATAGAAACGTAAGCGTGTGATACAGTGAATCACCTTTGTGATATTTTCCTCACCACCAACAGCAGCAATAATTTCTGTTGCTAATTTTTTGTAATCTGCCATGATTTCTCCTTTTTATTTTGCAGTTGCTTGACCCAACAGATCACCTGCTTGAGCAATTCCTTTTTTAACAGTAAGACTATCGAGCTTTTCATTTGTATTTGTAATTAAAACCATACTCGTAAGTGGTAAACCCGCTGCTTCCACTTCTTTCCAATTGACCTGTCCCAGAGCATCGCCGCCGTCGACTATATCGCCCACTTTAACCTTAATCTGAAAAGGTTGTCCATTTAAACTTACTGTATCAATTCCTAGATGAAGCAACACTTCTAAACCATCTGCGCGCGTGAAGCCGATAGCATGTCCTTGTACTAGACTGACTTCTCCTGCTACTGGACTGACAATGTCATTACTTGTGGGTTCAATAGCATAACCATCTCCCATAACTTTTTTGGCAAATACAGGGTCGGAAACCTTTTCCAAATCAATAACTGTACCCGCTAAAGGTGTATAAAGGTTCTTGTCCTCACTTACACTTTTTTTCTTTCCAAAACCAAACATTTTTATTCTCCTTTAATAAAAATAAACTGCAACTTGTACGTACAAGTTTATAATAGCAAAATGAAAGCGGTTTTGCAAGCGGTTATATTTTTACTTTAACTTAAAGTGCTTTTTTGTTACACTTAGGTTATGAAAAAGTACGAAATTATTCTTCGGGATTTGGAGAAAAAAATTCATGAAGGAAGATATCCCGAAAATGAGCTCTTGCCCAGTGAAAACCAGCTTACAGTGCTCTATCAAACAAGCCGTGCAACGGTACGACAAGCGCTCAAAATCTTGGAAGAAAACGGTATTATTCAACGCCGTCACGGCTTTGGCTCCATTGTTATTCCAAGAGAGAGATTGATGTTCCCCATTTCAGGGTTAACTTCTTTCAAAGAGCTCAAAGATTCTTTAAACTTCAGCTCAACCACTGAAATATTAATTTTTGAAAAAATAACTGTAGATAAAGACCTCTCAGAACTTTCTTTTTTTGAAGAAGGCTCTCAAGCTTTTCATATCCTCCGCCGACGAAATATTGATGAGCAGTTCGTTATCCTAGACCGCGACTATATTTTAGCTTCTGCAGCACCTGATATGACCAGAGAAAAAGTAAAGTCTTCTCTATATGCTTACCTTGAAGATTATGTTCACCTTGATATTTCATATGCTCAAAAAGAAATCACAATTGATTTTGTCAATGATGAAGATAAAACTTATTTGGATTTGAACCCTAAGGACCGCCATGTCGTGAGTGTGCGCAGTCATGTTTATCTCGCCAATAATAATGTTTTCCAGTACACGGAAAGCCGGCATCAAGTGGATAAGTTTCGCTTTACTGAATTTTCGAGAAGACAGAAGCATTGAGGTAAAGTTATTGCATTGCATTAAAGTACCTATAGTACAAACAAAAAAGTCGAGAAAATGTATTTCTTGACTTTTATATTTACTTGATTACTGGTGGATTATGAGAGCTGGACGAACACCCTTATATCTATGGCTGTGATAAGTGAAATGCCATATGCCAGTGGAGTCCACTAGCCAAGAATTTCCGTCACTCTCAGGCGTACGCAACCACCAACGTATATTTGCACCACGGTCAGAAATTCTAAAGAAGCTACCTGTACGCGTCAAATGATTTACATCGGCTACGGAAAGAGCAAAAGCACGACGTACACCGTCTGAAACAACCCTTGTTCTATCTGCGTAAGGCACGTCAAAAATATTTAGATTAGTGATAACCCCATTAGGCGCACGGGTAGTATCATAAAAAGGCAAGCTTCCGACATTAAATGTTTCGGATACTGGGGCAATATATGCTTCCCACTGCGCGCGAAGCCCTGGATCATTTGGGAGAAAATCTTCAGTGTACCATCTGGTGAGTTCGGTTTCTTGGTTATTCCAATTAATATTTCGAGCGATAGGATGGTTAAGGATAATCATATGGTTCCCACTTCCCATGTCTTCCAAATAACGGAACTGCTGCCCCGCCATAGTAAAAATACGCCCCGGCCGCATGACATCAAAGTTAAAGTCGCTCGGCTCTGAATCTCTATTCCACCGCGGATTGCCATCGCCTTTGACCCCTTCTAGGAAAGCCTCTAAGCGTGTATCAATTGGTTCACCTTGCTCTTCCGGCTCTAAAAATCTTTCCATCTCCAAAGGTGAGATAACTTGGCTATCTACATGAATAGCGTAGTAATATGAACCATTGACAACCGAGTTCACAACTTCATTAGTCATGTTCGCTGCATCAAGTAGGTAAGAAGTGGCCTGAGACGGTTCCAATAACTCTGCCCAGTAAGCCCAACCGGTGTTGGGATCAATGACCCAAAAATAGCCAAATCTGTCGTTGGGGCTTAATTGCTCCCATTGTAGAATCGTCATTGGTGGGCGCTCCTCTTGCAAGTGTTGTTTAGTTTCTTTCCGAATGGTTTCGCCTGGCCAACTGCCTGAACCATTATCAAAATAGCTCCTTTCACCACTTTCAGTCCAATAATTTTCTGTTCCATCTCCCGGATGTGTTCTGCCATCTGATTCTGCATCTGTTGCACCATTGCCTTGGATAAAGTCGCGGGCATGACCTGCAGCAGCTGACCTCAAGTCTTCGAAGTCATGATTAAAGGTTGGCATATACCAAGGCGCTGTTCCTGTTCGACCAAAGACCAAGTTAGAATAGCGGTTAAATCGTGAGGATTCTTCCCCTCTACGTCGATTAATGTTGTTTTCTTCTGGAAGATAAGTTGTCCAAGTACTGGTATTTCCGCGCTCAGCACTATCAACTAGAGATGTAGGATTATCTTCACCTAGTCTTTGGATTTCCATGTACTCCGACAGTCGAATGCGTACCATGATAGCATTAGCCCTCGCGTCAAGACCATAGTTTTCGACAAAGACATCTTTATTGCCTGTGTCACGGTTATAGTAATCATGGACCCGACCAGGTATATAAGTTCGAATTTGATTTGTATGGTCATTAATGACCTGCTGATGAAAAGCAGTCCAAGCAAAGGTTCCACCTAATAAAAGCAATAAAAATAAAAAAACTATTTTTCTGAATTTACGGTTTTGTTGATGTTTCATGCCTAGTTTCCTCCTAGCTTTTTATCCATTGCCTTAGAGAAAGGCAAAAACGCCCTGTATTTCACGGACATTATTTGAATGGTATAGTAAAAAAGAGCTCGCAGATCTACTGTGCTGTGCTGTGCTGTGCTGTGCTGTGCTGTGCTGTGCTGTGCTGTGCTGATAGATTATAGTTCATCACAATTCCTCGTCAAGTATTTTGTTGTTTTAGAGTAATACTAATATAATTATATTGTAATATATCGAACAGTAATATTAAAATAAAATGAGGGATAAGTTATTATAAAATTCTTGTACAAGATCTTCATCTTTTCAGCAAAAAAAGTCCTACTTACTAGCAGAACTTCTTTTATCAATGACGGAAATGTCTCACACCTGTAAAGATCATCGTGATGCCATACTTGTCACAGGCTTCAATGACTTCTTGATCACGAACGGAACCACCCGGTTGTACAATTGCTTTGATGCCAGATTTGGCAATCTCATCAATATTATCTGCAAAGGGGAAGAAGGCGTCAGAGGCAAGCACAGCATTATCTAGACCTTTTTCTTGAGCGGCTTCGATTGCTATTTTCACTGAAGCTACACGGTTGGTTTGACCAGGTCCAACCCCAAGTGTTTGATGTTCATTTGTAACAATGATACCGTTAGACTTCACATACTTGACCGCTTTCCATGCAAATTTTAGCGCTTCCCATTGTTCCATATCTGGTTGGACTTGCGTTACTACTGTCCAACTTTCTGGGTGTTCTGTAACAACATCTTGTTCTTGTACTAAAACACCGCCAAGCACGCCTGTAATCATCGGTTCTCTTTCTGATGCACCAATTTGTTCAAAATCAAGCGAAAGCAAACGAATATTTTTCTTTTTCGTTAAAATTGCCAGAGCTTCATCAGAAAATGCTGGTGCAATAATGATTTCTAAAAAGATTTTGCTCATTTTCTCAGCTGTTTTTGGGTCAACTGGACGATTTAAAACGACAATACCTCCGAAGATTGAAACAGGGTCTGCTTCATAAGCGTAATCCCAAGCTTTCTCAATCGTCTCCCCTTGACCAATGCCGCAAGGATTCATGTGCTTAAGCGCTACAACAGTTGGTTGCTCCGTAAAATCACGCGCAATTTGCAAGGCTGCATCTGCATCACGCACATTGTTGTAAGATAATTCTTTACCGTGTAATTGCACACTTTGCCCAATCGAATAAGCAGTTGGAAGGGCATTTTCATAAAAATCTGCATCTTGTTGTGGATTTTCACCATAACGCATCCCTTGTTTTAAATCATAGGTCAGTGTCAACTTTTCAGGTTTTTCCTCATGATCAGAAAACTTTTCTGTTAAATATTGTGCAATGAGTGCATCATAAGCAGCAGTATGTCGAAAAACTTTGGCAGCCAAACGTTGACGAAGCTCTAAGCTGGTTTCCCCAGCTTTTTTAAATTCTTGGAGAACTGCAGCATAGTCTGTGGGATCAACAAGAACAGTAACGTCTGCATGATTTTTTGCTGCAGAACGTAACATTGAAGGACCACCAATATCAATATTCTCGACAATTGTTTGATGATCAGCTCCTGACAAGAGTGTCTCTTTGAAAGGATAAAGATTGACAACAACCAAGTCAATGGGTGTAATATTGTGCTCTTCTAAGGCAGCTAGATGCCTGTCCAAATCACGTCGTGCCAAAAGTCCACCATGAATCATTGGATGTAATGTTTTCACACGTCCATCCATCATTTCCGGAAACTGCGTCACTTCTTCAATCGCTAAGGTTGCAATTCCTGCTTCATCCAAAGCTTTTTTAGTTCCGCCAGTTGAGATAATTTCAAAACCGAGTTTACTTAAAGACTCAGCCAATTCAACAATTCCATTTTTATCCGACACACTGATAAGCGCACGTTTAGTCATTTTTATTCCTTTTCTATTTTTAAGTTTATAATAGCTTTTACTATTTTTTGATAAGCTCTTCTACTACTTTTATATACAATTCATGCTCTATTTGATGGAGCTTTTTTTCATATTCGGCGAGTTCTGGGTAATAATCAAGCTGCTGCTGGGCTAAAATTTCTCCTGTATCGACTCCAGAATCCACCCAATGCACTGTGATTCCCAAGCCTTCTTGAGCTTGCCAGGATTCCTCTAAAGCATGAGCTGAACCCGCAAAAGCTGGCAGATATGATGGATGAATATTAATGATCCGACCTTCATAAGCTTGCAAAAGAGTAGGACCAACAATTTTCATATAACCTGCAAGACAAATCAAATCAATCTGATGTTCACGGAGCAAAGCAACTAAGGCTTCTTCATAACTTTGCTTATCAGCAAAAGATTTTAAGGTAAAGCTGACAGCAGCTATCTTGAGCTGCTGTGCTCTTTGTAGAGCATAAGCCTCAATCTTATCCGAGAATAAGAGCTGAACTTCAGCGGGAAAAGCTTGAGCAAGAGCTTCAAAGTTGGATCCTGAGCCAGAGGCGAAAACGGCAATCCTCATTTTATAATTACCGCTTGTTTCACACGTGGAGTAATTTTTCCGATTTCGTAGCATTTTACTCTTTGCTTCACTTCCTCAGCCTTTTCTGGGGCCACCGCAAGGACCATACCAATTCCCATATTGAAAATCTGGAACATTTCGTCATGAGGAACTTGACCGTATTTCTCCAAAGCTTTGAAAATAGGCAAAATCTCCCAGCTGTCTTCTTTAATTTCAGCTGCTAATTGATCACTAAACATTCGCGGAAGATTTTCATAAAAACCGCCTCCTGTAATGTGCGATATTCCTTTAATCATATTGTCCTTTATGAGCGGTAAGAGCTCTTGGACGTAGATATGAGTGGGTTCAAGTAACTCTTCTCCAAGGGGGCGTTCCAGCTCAGGAAGAATTTCTTGTTTATCAAAATCTTTAAAGATTTTCCGGACGAGCGAGTAACCGTTCGAATGAATACCAGAGGAAGGAAGCCCTAATAAGATATCACCTGCCTCAACATTCTTAGAGCCATCGATTAGGGCTGACTTTTCGGCAATACCGACAGCAAAACCTGCAAGGTCATAGTCATCTGTATCATACATATCTGGCATTTCTGCTGTTTCACCACCAATCAAGGCTGCCCCTGATAGCAAACATCCTTGGGCAACACCTGCGACCACTTTTTCGAGCTTTTCCGGAAGGTTTTTACCGGTAGCGATATAGTCAAGAAAGTAGAGGGGTTCTGCTCCAGCTGCAACGATATCATTAACACACATGGCCACACAATCAATGCCAATCGTATCATGTTTGTCTGCTTCAATAGCCAGCATCAGCTTTGTGCCCACTCCGTCTGTTCCAGAAATAAGCACTGGTTCCTTAACATCAAGTTTTGAAAGATCAAATGCCGCTCCAAATCCTCCAAGCCCTCCAAGAACTCCCAGCCTTTTCGTTTTTTCGGCGTGTTTTTTTATGCGATCAACCACTTGGTAACCCGCTTCAACATCAACTCCTGCCTTTGCATAAGCATTTTTAGACATTTTTTCCTCCTAAAGATTTCAGGTAATTTTCTTCGTAATCGTAAAGTGGCGTCGGATATATACCGTCAAAGTAAGACAGACACAGATTATCATGTCCGATAGCCTCAACTAATCCTTCTTGGCTTAAAAAAGTAAGACTATCTGCTCCAATGATTTGGCAGATTTCATCGATTGAGTGTTTCGCTGCAATCAACTCTTCTCGCTTTTGAATATCGATACCGTAAAAGCATGGATAAGCAAGCGGTGGGCTCGCAATTACAACGTGAACTTCAGCAGCGCCGGCATCTTTAAGTAAACGCACAATTCGTCTGCTTGTCGTTCCACGTACAATAGAATCGTCCACCATGATAACCTTTTTACCTTCGACTACACTGGAAACAGCCGAGAGCTTCATCCGTACACCTTGTTCTCTTAATTCTTGCGTAGGCTGAATAAATGTACGCGCCACATATTGATTTTTAATCAAGCCCATTTCGTAAGGTAATCCAGATTCTTCTGCATATCCGGATGCTGCTGAGAGTGACGAATTTGGCACACCAATAACAATATCTGCATCTACCTGTGCCTCACGTGCTAAGATACGCCCTGATTGTTTACGTGCGGTATGAACATTGACACCTGCAATAACACTGTCCGGACGTGCAAAGTAAATATACTCCATTGAACAAATTTGTGTATTGGTCCTATCTGTAAACTGCTCAACATGCAAGCCTTGATCATTAATTTGGATAATCTGCCCGGGTTTGACTTCTTGAACAAACTCTGCACCGATAACATCAAAAGCACAAGTTTCACTGGCTACAACGAGCGCACCGTTAGCCATTTTCCCAATAGATAAAGGACGGAAGCCATTAGGATCAAGAGCTGCAATCATTGAATCTTCTGTCATCAAGAGATAAGCAAAGCCACCTTTAACAGTATTCAAGGCTTCCTTTACTTTTCCCATAAATTCAGGATGATGGCTGCGGCGAATCAGATGCGCCAAAATTTCGGTGTCTGAACTTGAAGAAAAGATAGCACCTTGTGCTTCTAACTCACGTCGTAGCGATACGGCATTGGTCAAGTTACCGTTATGGGCTAGACCAAGCTGTGTGTCTTGAAATTTAAAATGAAAAGGCTGAATATTGTTTAATTCTGCTGAACCTGCTGTGGCGTAGCGTACATGGCCCATGGCTGCTTTCCCTGATAATTTTTGTAAATCTTTTTCGTGACGAAAAACTTCTGTTACCAAGCCTAAATCACGATGCCGCTGAAGTTGCCCATCATTATTTGACAGAATACCGGCACCTTCTTGTCCTCTGTGTTGCAAGGCATGAAGTCCAAAATAAGTCAGTTGTGCAGCTTCAGGATGTCCCCAGATGCCAAAAACGCCACATTCTTCGTTCAAGGACTTTACTTCATAAGGCATGGAATCGCTCCTTCATAAATCGCTTTCGCTTCTTCAGTAGATAGGGAAATTTCACCATCTTTTGCTGAAATTTTAATTTCTGACTTGTCTGTAACATGCCCTAACTTGCTTGCTTTCCCTGCCATCAGTTCTTCAAAATTCTTTTCATCTTCTGGGCGAACTGAGAGAATAAAGCGACCTTGACTTTCAGAGAAAAGTTGTGATACTTTGCCATCAAAATGAACCGAAATTCCTTTATTATTAGCAAAAGCCGACTCGACAAGAGCAACAGCTAAGCCACCTTCAGATAAATCATGCGCGGACTGAATGAGACCGGCTTGGATTGCTTTTAGTACGCGTTCCTGATTTTCTTTTTCAGCTTGCAGATCAAAGTTCAGCGTACCTGAAACCTCGCCTGTCATCATTTTTTGAATTTCAGAGCCAGAGAAATCATCGGCAGTATCCCCAATAATATAAATTAAGTCACCTGTTTCTTTAAAATCTTGTGTCGTAATATGTGCCACATCTTCAATCAAGCCAACCATCCCAATCATTGGTGTCGGTAAAATAGCTTGACCGTTCGTTTCGTTATAAAGGGAAACATTACCTGAGATGACCGGAGTAGATAACACACGGCAAGATTCCGAAATACCATCACATGCCTTGCTTAACTCGTAAAATTGTTCTGGCTTTTCTGGATTACCAAAGTTAAGGCAGTCCGTAATTGCTAAAGGTTTCCCACCTGAAGCAATGATATTTCGTGCTGCTTCTGCGACAGCTATTTGTCCACCAATCTCGGGATTAAGGTAGAGATAGCGCGCATTACAGTCTGTTGTCATTGCTAAAGCTTTATTGGAATGACGGAGGCGAATAACTGCTGCATCAGATCCTGGTGCAACGACTGTATTTGTCATTACTCGACTATCGTAGGTTTCATAAATACTGCGCTTGCTCGCAATTGTTGGTTGATTAAGGAGATCTTTGAGAACCTCTGTTGCATTTACGATTTCCGGGATAAATTTTTCAGCTTTTTCAAATTCAGCAATCCGTGCAGGTTCTTTCATTTCACGATAATAAACCGGTGCATCCTCAGCTAAAGAGTCTACTGGAATTTCGGCAACCTTTTTACCTTGATGGAACAATGTGTACATCCCATCGTCAGTGACTTCACCAATATTTACCGCATCAAGTTCGTATTTTTTGAAGAGCTCAACGATTTCATCTTCATGTCCTTTTTTAATGCAAAGTACCATCCGCTCTTGCGACTCTGAAAGCATCATTTCGTATGGTGTCATATTTGTCTCACGTTGTGGCACTAAATCTAAATTAAGTTTCAAACCTGAGCCAGCCTTTGAAGCCATTTCCGAAGTTGAAGAAACTAATCCAGCAGCCCCCATATCTTGAATACCAACAAGGATATCAGAATGATTATGGATCACTTCAAGACAAGCCTCTAACAAAAGTTTTTCCATAAAAGGATCGCCCACTTGAACGGCAGAACGTTGTGTTTCAGAACCTGAACCAAACTCCTGAGAGGCAAACGAAGCACCATGAATGCCGTCACGTCCTGTTTTCGCGCCGACATACATGATTGTGTTGCCTACACCTTTGGCTTGTCCTTTTTGGATGTGCTTATGCTCAATCAAGCCCACACACATCACGTTCACTAAAGGATTTCCCGCATAAGATTCATCAAAAGCTACTTCTCCACCTATTGTAGGAATACCGATACAGTTACCATATCCTGCTATTCCAGCTGTCACACGGTCAACAATGTGACGTGTTTTAGCATTGTCAATCTGACCAAAGCGAAGACTATCCAAAAGAGCAACTGGTCGCGCTCCCATCGAAAAGATATCACGAATAATCCCGCCCGATCCTGTTGCTGCACCTTCATAGGGTTCGACATAGCTTGGGTGATTGTGTGACTCTGCCTTGAAAACAACTGCCCAGTCATCACCAATATCAACGACTCCAGCACCTTCACCTGGTCCCATAAGTACTTGTGGACCTTCTGTTGGAAATTTTTTCAAGACAGGTTTTGAATTTTTATAACAACAATGCTCTGACCACATCACGGCATACATGCCAGTTTCTGTAAAGTTAGGCAGGCGACCACCAAGAATCTCATTTTTAATTTTAGAGTATTCTTCATCAGTCAAGCCCCATTCACGATAAATTTTTGACGTTTGGATTTGTTCTGGACTCATTTCACCGCTCATTGTGACGCTCCTTCTTCTACAAAATTTTTCAAGATACTGGCAAACATTTTTTTACCATCATTTCCACCAAGTAAGGATTCTACGGCGCGTTCTGGATGGGGCATCATCCCCAAAACATTCCCTTCTTGATTACAAATCCCAGCAATGTCTAAAGCAGAACCATTGGGGTTTCCATTTGCATAAGTGAAAACAATTTGTCCGTTATTTTTTAAATCTGCCAAGGTTTGTTCATCAGCAATATACTTGCCTTCCCCGTGAGCAATAGGCAAGCTAATCACTTCATCTTTAGAAAAGACAGTTGTAAATTTTGAATTATTATTTACTTTTAAGTTTTGCCACTTTGAAACAAACTTTAAGCTGTCATTTTGAATCAAAGCGCCTGGTAAAAGTCCTGCTTCGATAAGAATTTGAAACCCATTGCAGGTACCAAAGACAGGTTTCCCTTCTGCAGCCAAACGTTTAATTTCAGGCATAACATTCGAAAAAGAAGCAATGGCTCCGCAACGTAAGTAATCCCCGTAACTGAAACCCCCAGGAATCAACACACCATCAAAGCCTGCAAGAGATTTTTCCTCATGCCAGACAAATTCGGCTTCAGCTTGCATCACATCACGAATAGCCCAGAGGAGATCGAAATCACAATTTGATCCTGGAAATTGAATAACTGCAAATTTCATCAATCTACCACCTCAACCTTGTAAGTTTCCATGTTTGGATTTGCTAATAATTTTTCAGCTATCTCTTCCACTTTCTTCACGGCCAATTGAGAATCTCCCTCAACTTCGATTTCAAAATATTTACCAACGCGAATATCTTGAATTTCAGAGTAGCCTAGCTTTTGAGTTGCTGCCTTGATTGCTTGTCCTTGAGGATCCAAAATTGATTTTTTATAGGTTACGTAAACTTCTACTTTGCTCATTTTCTCTTTCTCGTTCACTTTCTTTTATTTGTCTCTGCCATTACGGCATTAAGTCTTAAAGTTCTTTTTCTTCTTGAAGGGCTGTGAGTACACGACTGTATACTTCAATCAAGTCGCCAATATTACGACGGAAAACATCTTTATCTAAATGGTTCCCCTCCGCATCCCAAAGGCGACAGGTATCTGGTGAAATTTCGTCTGCCAAGATAATTTCGCCATCTGCTGTACGACCAAATTCGAGTTTGAAATCAACCAGACTCAAGCCGATTTCCCCCCATATTTTTTGGAGAAGGGTATTGATTTTCAGTGTTTCTGACTTGATGAATTCCAGTTCTTCTGGTTGAGCAAGTTCAAGAAAATAGACATGTTCATCATTGATAAAAGGATCATCGAGTGCATCAGACTTGTAATAAAATTCAATAATAGGTCGAGGAAGAATGTCACCTTCTTCCAAAGCAAATCGCTTTGCAAAAGAGCCAGCAACACGATTTCTTAAGACCACTTCTAGAGGTATAATCTCAACTTTCCGATCTAATTGTTCGGTTTTAGATAGTTTTGTGATAAAAGATGTTTTGATTTGTTCGGCATTCAATTTTTGAAAAATCAGGGATGTAATTTGATTGTTCAATGCCCCTTTGCCTTTAATTTCTTCTTTTCTTTTACCATTTAGAGCTGTTGCGTTATCACAATACTCCACCCAAACCAGCTGTTCATCCTCTGTTTCATAAAGCTTCTTTGCTTTACCTTCATAAAGTAAGCGTCCCTTTCTCACGATATGCCTCCTCTTTATTTTATAATTTAATTCTAACCTTATTTAGAGTACAAAAAAAGATATTACTTGTGAAAGTAATATCTTTTTTGAATATCATTCGCTTTTTACGAACATTTATATAAAACTTCAAATTCTTCACAGACAATATCCATATCTGGTGCATAACAATCTAAATCTCGGAAAAAAGCTTCATGAACTTGCCGCCAATAAGCCAAGCTCCTGTCTCCTTCACCTTCGTTAAAGGCATGATCCTCTGTTACCTTATTAAACTTAGTAATATAGACCTTGCTTGTTTGAATCGCGGCTCGTGGATTTCCTTTGCCATCGAGTAAAATCTCATATCTTCCATCCACAGCAGGTAAAAAATCGTCTGGTCCATACAGGGACAATGCGCTTGCTGTAGCTCTTTTTTTCCCCTCAAGTACAAGTTCTAATAGCTCATCAGCCATTTGAGGAGTGTTACCAAAGGCCCAAGCATCACTGAAGTTATCTGGATTTAGATTAGCCTCTGCGATAAATTTTTCGTACATTTTTCCTTCCCGTCTTTTATAACTTTAATTGCATTTTGTAATTTTTTAAATTTTGGTTGCGTCGTAGGACGATTTGTTGCTCTAAAATCTCATAGCCACGTTTTTCAAAAAAAGGCCGCGCAGTTAAGGAAACATCAACATTTATTCTTTCTACCCCCTGCCCCTTACAATATTGTTCAATCTGATTGGCAAGGAGATTTCCTACACCTCGTTTCTGAGAAACCTTATCAACATACAGGCAATCAAATTTGTCTTCGCTTGTCGCATTAGCAAAGCCTAAAATTTTTCCACTTTCTTCTACAATTATACAATAGCTCTCAGCCAGCAGTTTTTCCGGAAAAAAATCAGACTTATCAGATGGCGCCCATGCTTCTAACTCTTCTGCAGAATAATCCGCAGCATTGATTGTATGTACTGTTGTATAAAACAAATCAGCAATCTCAGCATAATCGTTTGAGCAGTAATGTCGACAGTTCATCTTAAATCGCCAAATCAAATTTGAGTTGTGGCGTCACAGGTTCATAGTCCACCAATTCAAAATCTTCTGGTTTAATATCAAAGAAATTCGTTCCATCTGGTACATTTAAAATCAAGCGTGGCTCTTTTTCTGAACCCATGCGTGACAGTAACTCATTCGCTTGTTCAAATTGATTATCGTAAATATGCAAGTTGTTGACAAAGTAGAAAAACTTGCCGACTTTCCAGCTGAAGTGTTTAGCCAACATCATTTGCAAAGCTACATACTGCATCGCATTAATATGATGCGCCACAAGCATGTCGTTTGAACGTTGAATCAAGGTTGCATCCAGATAAATTTGTCCATCTGCTTCACGTCTTACGTCAAACATCGTTTGAAATGCACAAGGCAAAAGTCCTTCGGTTTCTTCAAAATCTTCATATTGCCAAAGATTAATGATATTCCGACGGTTCCATGGATTTTTTTCCAAACCTTCGAGAAGCTTGCCGATAATGTTATATTTTTTAACGGTTGCTCCATAACGTTGTCCAATGGTACCATCACCGATACCCCATTCAGCCCAATATTTCACACCATATTTTTCTTCTAGAACGTCAAGTGCGCTGGTCTGATCTTGGTAAATCCACATGAGTTCTTTGATTGCCGTCTTGATAGGAATACGACGAAGAGTTGTGATAGGAAATTGCCCTTTTTCAAGATCATAAGTGACGAAAGATCCTGTAATATATTTACTGTTGGCTGTTTGGCCATTTTTATATTTTGGACGCGCATTTTCTGAAAACACGCCATTTTCGAGGATATTACTGATATTTTCTTTGAAGATTTGGTCTGCGTAGGTCATATTTCCCTCTCTTACTTTCGCTTTATTATGACTAACATTATACCATATAAATAAACAAACTTTTAGAAGTTAGTTCCATTCTCTTAAAGTAATTATGACAATCAAAATAGAAAAAGAAACAAAAAAAGCAAGAACTCGCTTGCTTTTTATATTTTTTCACTGAGCATTTCCCAGCGCTCATATTTTGTCTCAAGTTCTGTCGTTACTTGATCTAATTCTTTTTGAAGAGTAGAAAGCATACCGGCATCTGAACCATTTTCGTTCATTTCAGAATCAATTTCTTCTATTCGTTCTTCTAATTTTGCAATATCTTCTTCGATGGTTGCCCATTCTTGCTTCTCGGCCCAAGTCATCTTTGGTTTTGCATCTTCGCGTACGCGTGTATCAACTTTCGGAGTAGCTACTTCCACAGGAGCTGCCACTTTTGTCGCCAAGTAGTCACTATAAGCACCAAAAAGATGGTTAATTTTTCCATCCTCAAAAGCCAAAAGCTCATTGGAAACCTTGTCTTGGAAATACCGGTCGTGACTTACGGTAATTACAGCGCCAGGGAATTTTGCAAGAAAATCTTCTAAAACTGTCAAAGTTGCAATATCCAAATCATTGGTTGGCTCGTCCAAGAGCAGAACATTAGGTTGTGTTAATAATATTTTTAAGAGGTAAAGGCGCTTCTTCTCACCACCAGAAAGTTTACGAATCAAAGTCCCATGTGTGCTTCTTGGAAAGAGGAATTGTTCCAAAAGATTAACAATCGAAATTGTCTCACCGCTTGTATTTTGGCTAGCGGAAGCTACTTCTTCCAAGAAATTAATGATGCGTTTATCCTCTTCAAGTCCACGTATTTCTTGACTGAAGTATCCAATCTTAACAGTCTCACCGATATCCATCGTTCCTGACGTCAACTCAAGTTCTCCGGCGATAATATTGAGCAAGGTTGATTTACCTACACCATTATCACCAACGATACCAACACGACTTTTATTCTGTACAATCCAGTTCAAGTCAGAAAAGATTGGACGATCAGGAAATGCAAAAGCTGCATTTTCAAAATTAATGACTTTTTTTCCTAAACGTGTCGTCGCCAAGCTGATGTCTACATCACCCAAGTCTTTATCTGTACGTACATCTTCTTTTAAGCTTTCAAAACGGTCAATACGTGCCTGTTGTTTAGTTGCTCGTGCTTGCGGAGACTTGCGTATCCAAGCTAATTCTGATTTGTAAAGCTGTTGGTTTTTATGCAAGCTTGCAGCTTCACGTTCCTCTGCTTCAGCACGTTGCGCCAAATAATCTTGATAATTCCCTTGGTATTCTTTGAGTTTTGACTTGTCTAGCTCAAATATACGCGTCGCCACATTGTCCAAAAAATAACGATCATGTGTCACAAAAAGCACTGTTCTCTTACTGTTTTTGAGATAGTTTTGCAGCCATGCGATAGTATCCACATCAAGGTGGTTGGTAGGTTCATCAAGCAAAAGTAAATCAGACGGATTGACGAGCGCTTGGGCTAATTGCACACGGCGCTTTTGTCCTCCTGAAAGCGAGCCTATCTTTGAAGAAAAATCTGGCAATTTGAGTTTTGTTAAAACTGTTTTCACATCTGCTTCTACTTGCCAAGCGTTTAAAGCATCCATATCAGATTGGGCACGTTCAAATTTGCTTAAATCTTCAATATTTAAAAGTGCAGCTTCATAACTTTTTATGGCCTTCATTTGGGGGAGTGAATCATCCAGAACAGTATCCATGATACTTGCTTCATCATCAAAATCTGGCTCTTGAGTCAAATAGGTAATTTTATAATCTTGGGGGTGAGTAAATGGAGAAACATCTCCATCAAAACCTTGAATGCCCGCAATCGTATTAAGCAAGGTTGTTTTACCTGTACCATTTGTGCCCAATAGCCCTATGCGATCGAGGTTATGTATAATAAATGAAATTTTATCAAAAAGTGTTTTATCTCCTACGCTTTTTGTTAAATCTGATACTAAAAAATCTGCCATGTTCTATCTAAATCCTATCTTTTTCTCTGAATACTCTTATTTATTATAGCACAAGTTAAGAAAGGCAAAGAGCCTTGACCCTTTGCCTTTCAACATTAAATACTACACATTAAAACTAGAAAAACTATCTGAGCTCAGATCTGTTAAATCTGCATTTCCTAAATCTAATAAGTAAATGCGAATTTTCTGGGCAAAGCTCATACCGCTTTGCGTATTTTCGATAGTTTTCTTGACTACCGGTATATCATCTGTGATTAAGCCATCAACATCGTATAGACGCATACGTTGTACTGTATTGGCATCATTAACATCCCAAGCATAAACTTTTTTACCATAATCGTGCGCTTTTTCCACAAATTCCGAATCCAATGTCGATATTTCAACTGAAAATGCATCAACATTACTTTTCGGTACTCCGATAAGGTTGTAGGTCATAATGTAAGATACAAAAGTAGATGAATCATGATTTTTTAGGCTCCGTGACAAATCAAAGCTTAAAGATTGTACTTGATGTTTTCTTGCTTCAATATCTTTTTTATAACGTTGCAAGAAATTTCTACTTACTGCATTGACATCTTCCTTAAGCGGGATTTTAATTTCAATCAGTAATTTTTGATCAAGCCTATCTGCTTCTTTCAAGTATTCATCAAAGCTTGGTAAAGGGGCAGATTTACCATTTTCTCGGACAGTGAGTTTGGTGAGTTCAGCTAAAGTCAATTCATTTACTTTCTTGTTCACTCCAGCTAAGTGACGTAAATTTTCATCATGCATGACAACAAATTGCTTGTCCTTTGTTTCACGTACATCCATCTCAACATAATCTGGATGATAGGTTTGGCTAGTTTCAATCAAGGCGGGAATTGTATTTTGAACACCATTTTTCTCGGACACACCACGATGTGAAATAATAAGTGGATTTGATAAGGTATCCTGGCTGAGGTAATAAACGTTAAAAACACCAATGAGCGCAATAAACAGGACTGTAAAAAACCCCAATAAACTTCGGCTCACCCAACGCCAACCTTTAGGCAATAGTTGAAAAGCTTTTAGCTCAACATAGATTTCTTCTGGTGTTAATTCCTCTAACAAATTAATGACCACATAGAAAATCAAAATTAGTGACAAAAGCATGTGTAGTAAAGCTGAAACTTGGATAATAAACATAATCATCGTCGCAGATGCTAACGCTATTTGAGGCATGTGATGATCAATTGCGGATTGCAACAAAATCAAGAGTTGACTGATTACCCAGAAAGAAGCCAGTAAACTGATGAAAATTGCTATAAAGCGGAAAAAGAAAACTTTAAATTTTCCTTTGCTCATCTGCCAGCTGACACTCAATGAGGTCCTAAGTTTTTTCTGCTGCAAAATCATGAGCGGCAGAACAAAAATTAGACGGTATCCAATAAACATGGATAATAAAGTCAGTAAAATGTAGGCTGTCAAAAGCCACCAATTGTTAGTTGCAATAAACTCCAAGATGAAATTAGGCACTTGAATAGCGGAAATAATGTCTATACCGCTGGCAAAACCACTTAAAGGCAAAACTAACATAAAATAAAACAAGAAAAATAAGATAAGAGAAGGTCTGAGATGTCGCAACCGTGAAAATGTTGCATAAAGTAACTCAGGAATTGTAACTTTTTCTTTTTGCTTCACAAAGTGAACCAGTATCGTTAGAAAAGTAAATTCTAAGAATACCGAAACTACAATCAGGACCAAAATACCTACTAGAGCAAACGCTGTGAGTGGATGTTGACTGAAAATCGAGATTACATTATCATAAGCCAGATAATCAATCTCCTTACGGTGAAGTAAAAAATTAGTGGTCGCTGTTAATGTCGGAACTACAACGAGTAAAAGTAAGAGGTGAAAAAAGATGACGGGACCAAAATAATGAAACGTATTTTTAAAAAAGTCTTTTGTTGATTGGAATGTTTTACGCATTTTCCTTGCTTTCTTTTTAATAAATTAAAATGTAAGATAAATTTCTTCTTTTTATTTTAGCACAATATGTTTTGAAAACTAAGAACCTACTTTACGCTCGTTTAGAGGATAGACGGTTTTTAGTATTTTGTATAGGGCACAAAAAAAAGCACATAAGTGCTTTTTATCAGAATTAATCGTTGAAATCATAACGGAGTTTCATGCGATTTGAACCTGAAATTACCATACGTCCTAGCATTTCAGTCATTGCTTTTAATGCAAACGCTGCTAATTCTTCATTTGCTGCTTGTAGGTCTGCTGCAGCTCCCGCTTTATCCGTTTTATTTTGGATTTCACGGAATTTACCTACAGTTGCCAATTCATAGGTATCACGTAAATCAACGTACTTGCTGTAATCTGTATCACCAAGAAGTGCTGCTGTACAACTGAGCCAGTACATATTATTCAAGTCAAATGTCGCTGTTGCATCACGATAGCAAGCTGGTGTATCATCAACATTTGTGTAGAAAGGTACGACATGGTTGAAGGTATTTGCCCCAAATGCCAACCATTGAATACCTGCAAGTTTTTCATCAACATGATTACGGATTTGTAAAATGTGTACACTGTGGTTACGGTTGATCCCAATTGGACGGAAAAGTTGTGCTTGTTCCGGCGTATTTGTTGTACCGTAAGTATCAAATTCAGTATTTTCAAAGTGGCTTGAGAGCACAAATTTCATGTCTTCTACTGAAATTTTACGTGTGGCTTTACAGATGAATGGCAATTCTGGATTTTGAGGATCGTCACTTGGCGTTCCCAAAGCGTTTTGACCATACCAAGTACGTGGATTGTTATATACACTATCTTTAACTGAGCTGGAACCAAAGATATGACGTAAATTATAACCTTCAAAATCTGGGTTAAGATGGTTTTCATCAATCAGTGCTTTCAAATCTTTTGAACAAAGTGTATCTTCACTTTCAAAATCAAAATGATCAATGTTCATGCGGTTAGGCGCAACCACATAAGAATCATCTGGAATACGTACTGCTGCCCAATGATGGCCACCAATTGTTTCCAACCACCAAACCTCTTCCTTATCAGCAAAAGCAATACCGTTAGGTTCATATGTTCCATATTGATCAAGAAGGGCACCTAAGCGTTCAACACCTTCACGCGCACTGTGGATGTAAGGCAAGACAAGAGTAACATAGTCTTCTTCTCCCATGCCGCTTTCTTCATTGTAAGGGTCAAGTCCTAAGATACGTGGGTTTGTTGTAATTGTTTCTGTAGCTGACATTGCAACATTTGCAGCATTAATCCCTGCAGCAGCCCAAGTTCCGCTTGTTAAAACAGCATTTGGTGTAGCAGTATAACGCATTGGGTTTTCTGGAAGGTCCAGTTCCAAAGCACTTAACACAGCTTTATAATGACGCGGTTGTTGATCTGGTTGAACCACAACAAAGCGTTGTGGATCCAGTGCTTCATGTCCATCGTCATTACGAGCGATAAGTGTCGATCCATCAATTGAGGCTTTTTTCCCCACCAAAATAGTAGTACATGAACCTTGTTTACGAGTAATCATAGAATCTCCTTAATATATATTAAAATTTTGTTTCTATCATTTTTTAATTGGTTGTTAACGACTTGTTCTTCAATCTGATGTAGCAGCTTCCCTAAAATCGGACCTGGCTTGATATTAAATGTTTGAATAATGTCATTTCCAGTTACTGCAAGCTCTGACTTGCTATGTATCTGGAGCTTTGCATCATAGATATAAGCCTGATCACAATCAACATCTTGCCCTGCGGCAACTTTTAGCTTATCAACCAGCAGAGCTTTTTCTAACCCATAGCGATAAATGCTCTCTAAACTCCAACTTTCAAGCTTATAGGCTTCTGTCAAATCATACACATATTTGATAAAGTCATTCGACACCTTCCATTTTTTCAAGAAAGCTTTAACATTTATCTGATCACTATGCACTAAGAGCGCAGCCCAAGCTTGCTCTGAATTGACAAAAGTAAAGTGCGTCTCTAGAGTTTGAAGTAAAGCTTGTATAGCTTTTTCTTGCAAGTCCGGCAAAAAAGTATAAGCTTGCGAAGTTAACAATATTTCTAAGCCTTTTTTCCAATTTTTAGCCAAAAGCAACTTGTCGAGCTCAATGAAAATACGTTCAATAGAGATTTTGCTTAAAAGATGAGCACGCGATTGCATAGCTTTAAAGGTTTCTTTTTCAACATCGAAATTTAAAGTTGCAGCAAAACGCATTGCCCGCATAATCCGAAGCGCATCTTCATTGAAACGCTCCGTTGCAATTCCAACAGCACGCAAGCGTGACGCAGATAAATCAGAAAGACCATTGAACAAATCAATAATCTGTCCCTCAGTATCCATAGCAAAGGCATTAATCGTGAAATCGCGGCGTTTTAAATCTTCCGAAAGTTCTCGGACAAAATCTACAGAATCTGGGCGGCGATAATCTGTATAAGTGCTTTCTGTACGAAAAGTAGTAATTTCATAGTGTTCAGCTTCAGATTGACCAGCTAAGACTAACACGGTACCGTGATCAATTCCCACATCAATGGTATGCGGAAATATGGCTTTGGTTTCAGCCGGATATGCACTGGTTGCAATATCCACATCATGGATTGGCCTTTGCAAAAGCGCATCCCGTACGCTTCCTCCTACAAAATAAGCCTCAAAACCATGTGCCTGTATTTTTTCCAAAACCGGCAAAGCTTGTACAAATTCTGACGGCAAATTCTCTAGTTTCATACTACTATTTTAGCACTTTTCATCTGAAAAAGAGTTACTGAGCAAATCTTTTTTAAATATAAAAACTTTTACTGCCAAAGAGTAATGAGAATACGGATATTTTAGAAGAAAAAGTTATTGTTATTCAACTTTCTTCTTATTTTATAATAAAAAATGATTCTAAGGAGAATCATTTTTTATGGGGCATGCTTACTTCACTGCACATAAGCGATATATAGCTTCAGCATATATTTCCATCGTTTTACGCATGTCAGTAATTGCCCATTGTTCATTAGCTTGGTGCATATAGTCGGGTGTTTCAGGGAACATGGCTCCAAAGGCTACACAATTTTGCATCGTCCGAGCAAAGGTAGCCCCTCCAGAAACCATTGGCTCCGTCATATCTCCTGTAATTTCACGATAAGTAGCAAGAAGCGTTTGGATAAGTTCACTTTCTACCGGCACATAGAGAGGATTTAACCAATCATATTGCTTATATTCAAGTTGATAATCCGCTGCTTGAGCAGCAAGCTTTCCAGCCAGTTCATCTTTATCAATAGTTACAGGGATACGCATATCCACACCGATTTTTGTATGTTCAGGAGTGATCTCAACATCTGTGAAATTCATGGTTAATTCACCAGATTGTTCATCCATAACTTTGCCCACAACATTTTCACCTGTGGCATTTTCCTGAACAAGTTTACCCAAGAAATCAAGTGGCTTGAAGTCAAATACTTCTGCTAAGGCAATAGCCAAACGTAAAGTGGCATTTATCCCTTCTGGTGCAGCCATAGCATGTACGCTTTTGCCCTGTACGGAAATTCCTTTTTCGGTTTCTTCATAAGAAAAACCATGCGCTGCCAAGGCTGCTTTTACTTCTGCTAATTTTTCTGAAGTGTAAGCCGCACGATCGGGGACGACATTTAAAGCGCCGGGCGCATGTAATGTGAATTCGTTTGTGCCAGGCCCAGTAAGATAGGCTTGAAGCAACCCTTTTTCAGCATAGTTGAGCGGAAAATGAGAATCAGGTGCAAAGCCCATGGTGATTGCCTCTTCTTTTTCATTATATTTATCCAAACAACGCCAAAGTGTTTCTTCATCTGTACCAAAGATAAAACGGATTCGCCCGTCAAATGTCACACCAGCATCCATTAAAGCCTTCACTGCGTAGAGTGCAGCCATACTTGGTCCTTTATCGTCCTGGGTACCCCGCCCAATTAAAAGACCATCACGCTCGACCATTTCAAAAGGATTAGTTTCCCAGCCTGCTTGGTCTGCTGCAGGTACGACATCCATATGACAAAGTAAGCCAAAAAGTTTTTCGCCCTCGCCCGTCTCAGCGTAACCATAATAACCTTCAGGATCTTGAAAAGTCTTAAAACCTAATTCTTGACAAAGTTCCAAGACTTCTTCTAAAGCACCTAAAACTTTTTTCCCAAAAGGATGCCCTGGGCCAGAATCACTCTCGTCTAATACAGAGGCATGTTTGACTAAACGTCCTAGTGATTGCACAGCTGCTGTTTGATATTCATCTGTAATAAAAGTTTTCATGTGACCTCCAACAAAAGCTCCCCCGATGGAAAGCTTTTTATTCATTTTTTATAATACTGCGGCAACTCCAAGGATAATCATGATTACAACCAACTGAATCACAATCAACTTGGCCATAAATTTCCACCATGTTCCGATATTAAAGCGGGCAATAGCAAGTGCACCCATAACAACAGCGGATGTTGGTGTGATAAGGTTCAAAATACCTGATGCAGATTGATAAGCAGTAATGACCAAATCTTTTGAAACATTGGCGAATTCGCCCATTGGACCCATGATACCCATGGTAGCAGCTGCTAAACCTGACGTTGATGGAATCAAGAAACTCATTGGCAAATAGAAGATAAACGTTAAGATAATAAATAGACTTGATGAAAGTCCTTGAAGTCCTTGTTCACCCCAATGCAAGATTGTATCTGTAATCATCCCGTTGTTCATCACAACCTGAATCCCACGTGCCACAGCTACGACGATAGCAACACCGATCATGTCTGATGCACCTTCGAGAAAGGCAGAGATAAATTCAGATTCTTTCATACGGTAAACGAAAGCAACCACAACGGCCATGACGATGAATAGCATTGTAATTTCTGGGAAGTACCATGCACCAAACGGCACCATGCTCTTACCAAGAACAACACCTAAGCCTGGAATTGATGTTAGCCAAGTAGTAAAGTCATTAAAGAAAGTAAAGTGTTCATTCAACATATCCCAGGGTACAAGTGACATGATCATAATGACAAAACTTCCGAAGAAAACAACATTGACCCATTTTTGACGTTGCGTAATATTTTCCTGTTTTTCAATAGAAGCAATGTCGAAATGTTGGATATCTGCTTCGCGATTTTTATAAACTAAAGACTTTGTAGGATCTTTTTCAATCTTTGAAGCATAACGATAAACATAGAGAATTGAAATCCCTGTAAGTACGACTAGCATGAAGAAGCGAAGTCCCATACCTTGTCCCATGGAAATACCAACTGCTTGAGAAGCTACACCTGTAGCAAATGGATTCACTGTAGAAGCCAAACAACCAACTTGAGAGCCAACTAAAACGATGGCAACTGCCACGACCGTATCGAAACCAACCGCAATCATGACAGGGATAATCAAAGCATAGAAAGCCAATGTTTCTTCCGCCATCCCATACGTTGATCCCCCAAGTGCAAAGAGAATCATTAAGACCGGAATCAGCATCTTCTCCTTACCTTTAAAACGCTTAACGATTGAGGCAATACCTGCTTCAAGTGCACCGGTTTTATTTACTACACCTAAAAAGCCACCTACCATTAAAATAAAGAATGAGATAGGAATTGCGGCTGGCGTAGCAGGTACATTTCCATTTGCTTCAATACCTAACATCCCATTAACGGGAGCCATAAGCATGTCCCAAATCCCTTGAGGGTTTGAAGCTACCTGTGTAAATGATCCAGCAATAATATTGCCAGCATCATCTACTTTGTAATGTCCTGCTGGAATAAACCAGGTCAGGATTGCAATAAGGACAATGATGATGAAAAGAATCGTGTATGCCGATGGCATTTGGAATTTTTTCTTTTCAGTTTTTGCTTCCATTATATACCTCCTAATGTATATTTATGCGTATAATAACAACTTTAGTTTAATATTTTTTTAACTTAAAGTCAAACAAAACTTGAAATAAATAGACAATTATTTCTCAACGTTTATATGATTGCGTTTACACTTCCTTAAAAACAACTATTTTATAAAACGCCAAAAAAAAGAGAAGGAATGACTAAAATGTTTCCTTCTCTTTTTACAATTAATTTTTATACAATAAATTATTTCTTAGGTGAGAACCCGTAAGCAATCGCACCCAAGCCTAGGTGAGTTGCAATAACAGGTCCAAATGTTACGATTTCGACATCATCGTAGCCATGAGCTTTGGCAAAATCATAAAGGTCTTTCGCACGATCTTCCGCATCAGCATGGAGAACGTAGACCTTGTGCGACTTTGGATCACTATTCGCAAGCATCAGTTTCTTTAGCTCTGACACAGCTTTCTTGCTTGTACGCACCTTATCATATACAACAACTTTACCATCTTCTGAAAACTGTAAAATAGGTTTGATATTGAGGAGTGTTCCTAAAAGTTCTCCACCTCTCGACAGGCGCCCCCCTTTAGCTAACCAATGAAGGTCATCTACAAGCATGAAGGCATTGTCATTTTCTCTTTGATACTCAAACTGAGCAATAATTTCGTCAAATGACTTTCCGGCATCCGCCGCATCAAGTGCTGTCTCAATCATATAGCCAAGTGGACTAGAGGTGATAAAGGTTTCAGGAAACTTGACTACCATATCTTCAAATTCACTTTGTAGATAAAATGCATTTTGATAAAAACCTGAAATTCCTGAACTCAAAAAAGCACCTAAAACATGAGTATAGCCCTCTTGTCTTAGTGTTCGCAGTAATTCTTCTAATTCAAGAATGCTTGGTTGTGATGTTTTAGGCGCCTCTGAAGTTGCGGCCATCAACTTATACCACTCTTGGTGTGTCATTTCACTTGGTTTATATTCTTTTCCCTCAATAGATATGGGAATTTCCAAGACAAATAAATCGTCACGATTTTTATATTGTTCGGCAAAATCTGCCGAAGTATCTGTAATAATAGCTAATTTCATAATAAATAATCTTGAAAAAATCCTTAAAATTGGAGGTTGATGCCCGGTTGGTCAAGGGCAACCTCTGTTGTTTCGTACACCAAGCGCTTCAAAAGATCAAAAAGTGGGTCAGCAATTTGAGCCATTTCTTCTTGTTCTAATTCAGATTGCTCTTTCACTTGGCGACCACGAATGTAGTTAAGTTGGCTGAGCATACCTGATAAGACAATATTCTCCAAAGGAATCATATATGTCAAGATAGTATAAATTGCTGTATCTTCTGCAGCAACTTTTCCGTCAGGTACTTGATCGTGAGGCACTAACTGAAATTGTACATTGATATTTGTTTCAGGTGTTCCGTTTTCTTTTTCCCATTCGTAATTACGTGCATCATAGTGAAATTGATTTACAAATTCTTTATCACGTTCTAATGTTAATGTCATTTCCATTCACTCCAATTTTTTATTTTCTTGTCGGAGATATCTCCAAAATATGCTTTCTCATCTAAAAGCAAAGTGGCTACACCTGCGTTTATACCTGCTTCAATATCAAGAGGACGATCACCAATCATGACTGTTTCTTCTGGCACCAACTTATATTTGTGAATCAAATATTCCAAAGCTTCTGGACTTGGTTTCCGTGCAAAATTTTGCTGACTGGTAATGACTTCCGTAAAGTATTTTTTTAGTTCACCCAGATATTCAAAGGTAGCATCATCACGATGACTGAGGACAAAATTTTGTCCGCCATTTTCTACAATTTCTGACAAAATTTGTGGGATTTCAGGGTAAACCTGAGGATTGACTTGCATCTCTGCTTCTATTTTATGATACAAATCAAGAAAGTCATCGTCTGCAAACTCAAAAGCGAATTTACGAATAGAGAAGCGTTTGATATAAGCTTCTAAATCGCCCGGAAATTCTACTGAAGATTGCTTCATTGCTTCACGCAAGGCCTCTAACATTACAGGATAGGTATTGAAGAGTGTTCCATCAAAATCCCAAATATAATTTTTCCAAGCCATCAAGATTTTTCTCTTTCCATCTTTAGCTGTTTCAAAATCTCCTCTTCTTCTGCATTTGTCTCGTACTGCTCCAACAAATCCGGACGTCGTGCTAAAGTTTTTTTCAAGCTCTCCGTCAAGCGCCATTTACGAATATTTTCGTGATGACCGGACATCAGAACGCTTGGGACCTTCTTCCCACGAAACTCTTCTGGACGTGTATATTGCGGATACTCAAGTAATCCTGAAGAAAAAGAATCATCCTCATGACTGGCTGCTTTACCTAAAGCTCCAGGCAGCAAGCGTACTACAGAATCAACAATAACAGTAGCTGCTACTTCTCCGCCTGTTAAGACAAAGTCGCCAAGCGAAATCTCATCCGTCACTAGATCTTTAATTCGTTCATCATAACCTTCATAATGTCCACAAATAAAAATTAGATGCTCTTCTTGGGCAAGCTCTTCAGCCATTTTTTGATTGTAGCGTTTGCCTGCAGGATCAAGGAGAATCACACGAGCCTTTTCATGCGGAATCTTATCCATTGTATCATAGATAGGTTGCGGCATCAGCAACATGCCTTGACCTCCGCCATAAGGCATATCATCCACATGTCTTTGCTTGTTGCTCGCATTTTCGCGAAAATCGTGGGTATGAAGTTCAAGCAGTCCCTTTTCTTGTGCTTTCCCAACTATCGATTGGTTGAGTGAGTCGAACATATTTGGAAAAATGGTTAAAATATCAACTTTCATCCTAATCGTCCAAACCTTCCATAATTTCTACATCCACCCTTTTAGCTTGAAGATCAACATTCAATACAACAGGTGGAATATAAGGAAGAAGCAAGTCACGCTTGCCTTTACGTTTGACGACCCACACATCATTTGCACCTGGTTGAAGAATTTCGCTAACCTGTCCAATTAATTGATCATTTTCATATACATCTAAACCAATAATTTCATGATAATAAAATTCGCCTTCGTCCAAATCCTTCAACTTGTCCTCAGCTATTTTTAAAGTGAATTCCTTAAAGCCTTCAACATCATTAATATGATAAAAGCCATCAAATTTGACGATATAAAAATTCTTTTGTTTTCTAGATGATTTAACTTTCAAATCTTGGACATAATTTCCTTTTTTGTCAAAAAGAGCCAAAATTGTGTTTTTTGCAAAACGTTCTTCAGCAAAATCGGTAACTGAAATCACACGAACTTCTCCTTGAAGCCCTTGTGTGTTCACTATTGTGCCTACATTGTAAAATTTTGTCATACAGATATTTTACCATAATTCACGTATTATTTCCCTATATGCTTCTGTAAGTGTTTCTTCCTTTAAAAAAAGTTAGTTTTGAGGTAATTAACTTTTAATTAAAGTAAAAACCGATTTGATAAATCCTCAAATCGGTATAAAATTTTTAATTTTTTTCACGCTTCGCACCATACAAAGAATAGATCACAATACCTAACAAAATCCAGATAAAACAGTATAGTTTCGCAAGTGAATCAAGATTTTCAAATACAATAATCGAGCCTATTGCGCCCAGAGCTGGTAAAATCGGGTAAAATGGCATTTTGTAACTTGCTTGTGGTAAGTCTTTGCCCTCACGCGGACGTAAAGCAAACATCCCGATCGAAACAAAGACAAAAGCAATCAACGTACCTGCGGAAATCAATTGTGCCAGGAAGGTAAATGGGAAAAAAGCCCCAATAATTATTGCAACCGTAGTTAAAACAACCAAAGCATTGGTTGGATTCTCACGCTTGTCTACATCTCCCAATACTTTTGGAAGCATTCCGTCACGACCAAAAGCATAAATCAGTCGAGACCCCGCTAAAATCATTCCCAGTAAAGCAATAAACATTCCGGCATCAGCAACTATTGAAATCACTTGTGAAACCAAAGGAAAACCTGCTTCTGATAAAGCCCAAGATACAGGAGCTGCATTATTTGCATACTCAGTATAAGGATGCATGCCGACAAGAACAAGCGTGACTGCTGAAAACAGAACCACGGCAATGATGAGCGAGCCTACAATACCTAAAGGCATTGTACGTTTGGGGTTTTTAGCTTCAGCTGAATTAGCCGCAATCGAATCAAAGCCAATATAAGCAAGGAAAATCATTGAAACACCCGATAAAATTCCCGATAAACCTCCAAAGCCTGTAGTAGGATTGTGCTTAGGTATAAACGGTGTATAATTTTGGGGTTTAATCACTGTTAAACCTACAACAATAAATGTGATAATGGCAATAATTTTTAACACAACTAAGATTTGCGCAATTATTCCAGCATCATTAGAGCCCCGCCATACAAGAAGAGCGGCAATTAAAATAACAATTAAAGAAATAATATCAACGATACCACCATTAGTGCCAAGTGGATTAGCTAAAGCCGCAGGTAAATGTATATTAGAGGTTGCTAGAATATGCTGGAATGTAGCCGAGAAGCCCGAGCCTACAAAGGCTACGGCAATAAAGTATTCTGCAAGTAAGGCCCAACCCGCAATCCAGCCAAATCCCTCACCAAAGAGCACTGAAATCCATGAGTAGGCTGAGCCAGCAAAGGGCATAACACTGGCCATTTCAGCATAGGCCAATGCGACCATACCAGCAACAACTGCAGCAATCAAAAATGAAAATACAACAGCTGGTCCTGCAAATTGTGCAGCAACAATTCCTGGTAAAGTAAAGATTGAAGTAGAAATAATCGTTCCCACTCCTAAAGCCAAGAAGTCTTTAACCCCCAATGTTTTTTCTAATCTACTGTCCTTTTTACTGTAGGTTTCAAATTTTGCTTTTGTCGAAAATCCCAAATTTCTTTTTCTCCCTTCTTCTTATAGCTTATTTTTCCATGGATATAAGCTATAATTTAAAATATTAAAAATTTTAATTAGGTAAAATTGTACCATTTTATTTAAAATTATACAAATAATTATTGTGTTTTTTATTTTAAGTTGATGAATGAAAAATATTTTATATATATATTAGTTTGTTTATGATAGTATATAATTGTGGAATTTTTTAATAATATATTGGTTATTAAGAGACAATTGCAGATAGTTTATTGGAGGTTTTATGAATTTTTATGATATTGGTTTCTTGAAAACACAAGCGGGATTAACAGATTACCTATGGTATATTTTCATTTTTGGTTCACTCATACTACTTATCGTTGTTTTTTCGTTATATTTGAAGCATCGAATCAAGACGAAATATCGAGATCTTAGTCTCATTTTTTTCTTGTTCCTCATCCTTTCTCTTGGAATACAGTATTCAAATTATCAGGTTAATCAGTCACGGCATTCTCAATCCTCTCAAATGGTCAATTTTGTTGAGCAATTTGCAGATAATATGAAGGTTGAGCAAAAAGACATTCTGGTAAGTTCAACTCAACTTACTGATGGAATCATTGTAAAAGTAAAAGATGATTTTTACACGGTCAATCTCAATGCCGATCAGCAATCCTATACTATCACCGAAACCCATCTGCTCAATAATAAAATCAATATTATTTCTAAATAATAAGAAAGGTTAGCTATGCAATTATACAGTCCAATAATAATCAAATTTGCCCTCGGAATTGTTTGTTTAATTATCCAAATTAACATCATGGGAAAAGGTAATCTTGCACCTTCATCAGCAATGGATCAAGTTCAAAATTATGTCCTAGGTGGGATAATTGGAGGTGTCATTTATAATGATTCTATAACCGTCTTGCAATTTGTCCTTGTCTTAATCATCTGGACTCTTCTTGTACTTCTCCTAAAATTTGCTAAAGAACATAATCGTTATATTAAAGTCATCGTAGACGGAAAGCCACTTACTTTAATTCAAGATGGAAAAATAAAAGTTACGGAGTGTTTGAAAAATGGGATTTCTGCAAATGAACTTATGTTTAAGCTACGCTCTAATGGAATTTATGAAGTTCAAAATGTAAAGCGCGCAATTTTAGAGCAAAATGGTCAATTAACAATTATCGAATTTGGAGGAGAAAACATTAAATACCCGATCATTGTAGACGGACAAGCCAACTATGATGTTTTAGATATTATAAATAAAAACGAAGAGTGGCTCGAAACTAAAATCGTTGAAAACGGCTTTCATAAAATTACTGAAGTCTATCTAGGAGAATATATTTCGGGCGAATTAAAACTCTACGGCTATCATGATTAAACTCCACTCATATTAAAAAAGGATAATGAATAAATTTATTTATTTTTCTTTTCCAGTAATGTAAAACAAAAGCCCAAGAAAATAATAATTTTCTTGGGCTTTTACTTATACTTTTTTTGAATCGCGTTTAGTTTTTCTTTCGACTTAGGCATAAATCATGAATATAGTACAAGGCATTATGCTTTATCGTCACTATTTGTCACATGGAATGTAAATCAGTTCGTAAACAACTTTGTGGTAATTTTTGCATAATTCTTGCACTCCAAAATGCTCGTTTATACGGCGTTCCAACTCCCGTTTACTGCATTCATCCTCAAAATACGCGTGGAAAAAGGCTTTTGAAATCATTTCTGTTTTTTCAAAAGTAAATTGTTGCACAAAAAATTCTTGCTTCTCTTTTTGAAGAAAGTTTTTGTAGTCTGCCATCCATTTTAACTCTGGGTTCACTTCCTGATTATAAGGAGAAAATAAGCTATCTTCATCCTTAACCAATCGGAAGATAAGGCACCACTTTTGACTGAGTTGCCACAATTCTTTTAGCTTTTCAGGACGATTCAAAGCAGGATTCATTGCGGAAAAAACAACTTGAAATTTTTTATTTGTTTTAATCATCGCCTCTTGGCTAATCCTAAGGAAATCGACATGCCCTGATTTTCTTTTCTCTCTTGCCAGTTCTAACATCTTTGGTGAAATATCTGCTAAAGTATATTTCTTAACTTGGTCCTGAAATACGGACAAGTAACGCCCGCTTCCTCCTGCAATATCTAAAAGTGTTTGACAAGGTAGAATTTTCTCTTGTACAAGGAACTTTCCTAACTCTTGAGCAATCGGGAAAGGCGATTCCTGTTGTATTTCTTCATATTCTTCAGCAAAACCATCCCAAAAATAGACGAGCTCTTGTTCTTCTTCAGTCACTTTCCTTTTTCCTCCTGATATGCATTTCTTGCTTATACAAGTTGTTCTTGATTTTCTTGTTAATTCTAAAACATTTTAGAATTATTGTACTATATCTGCCTGTTTAATCATAGAAAAAAACCACCCAAAGAGTGATTTTTTATAAGAATTGTATTAATCTTTTGTTTTACCCAAGAAGAATGATACAACGGCTACCACAATAACGGCACCGATGATTGAGGGAATCAAAGCCATACCGGCTAATGAAGGACCCCAGCTTCCGAGAAGGGCTTGACCCACAGCAGAACCAACTAAACCGGCTAAGATATTAGCAATCCATCCCATAGATTTACCTTTACTTGTGATTGCTCCTGCTATCACCCCAATAATTGCACCAACAATAAGTGACCAAATCATAAAAATACCTCTTTCCTTTAAAATAATATTATAATTTCATAACAATTTCATTCTAACAAAATCATAATATTCAAGCAAACAACTTGTTTATTATTTTTAGGTAAGCTTAAGCTAGAGGTTACATTGTTATATTATGTCACTAATTATTTACTCTGTTTCAGTGCTTCTTTAAAGATTTCAACATTTTCTTTAAAAATGTATTTACTCAATTGTTTACTTAGCATTGGACTAACATTACGATAAGCCATAGATGGTGTATTAGGCACACAATAGTAATAAATGCCTTTTTCTTTATAGATTGAGTCCTTCATTGTTGTGAAATGGTTCCCTTCAATAGTATTCCCCGCATCAGCTGCCGTATCTATGATGAAACTTCCTCTCTTCAGTTGTTTTTGATCCTCTAAGGATAAAATGGGGGCATTACCCGCTCCAACTTCGATACCATTGATGATAATATCGTAAGCGCAAAAAGTTTCCTTAAAAACCGGAAGTGTCCGTCGGTAGAACATTTTTACATTTGAAGAAAATTTTGAAACTGCATGAAAGGCGCCTTGTGAGACATTTCCTGAGCCAAGAACTGCTATTCTAGTGCTTTCATCTGGTAAAATGCCAAACTTCAGCAGAGCATCTAAAGTACCAGCATAACCAGCAAAAAAACTATTACGTTCCATAATACCTGATGGTATCTGTGTTTCGATGACTTTATCCTTATAATAAATAGCAGGGAAATTATTATCTAAATCAACAACAATAAGCTCTTTAGGAATGGCTTGTTCTTTCATAAAAGACTTACCAGAGCCATAAGGATGGGTCCAACCGATGATGGTTTGTCCCTTTTTAATATAGTCATAGTCACTTGGCTGGATAAGTTTCAATGAAAAAATCGCTTCAGACTGTTTGAAGACTTCTTCTCTTGAAAGGATTTTACACCCTGCTTTTTCATATTCAACATCTTCAATATCTAAAAACTCTCCAAATCCAGTTTCAATCAGCAATTGATTATCAAAATCTGTAATGTCTTGTGGTAATAGTGGAACACGACGTTCTCCTGGGAAATTTGCCTTAATAAAACCTAAAATCATAATTTTCTCCTTCTTTCTATTTTTTGAGATACAAATTGTATTATTTACCAATTTTGTATCCCCTTTCATTATTCTATCACCTTTATTTTTTAAATCCTATCAATATCTTTCTGAATTTTCGGAATATTACTCCATAAGTCAGATATATGTGCAATCTAAGCTCTTATTTTTTTGGAATAATGAAAAAATAATAAACCAATCATTTGAATCCGCTTTCCAGATGTGTTAGTTTAAGAATAGAAATGTATGTCAGCACATACTAGAAAAGAGGTATTTTATGATTTGGTCACTTATTGTCGGAGCCATCATTGGCTTAATTGCAGGAGTCATCACTAAAGGAGGCTCCATGGGCTGGATTGCCAACATCTTAGCCGGTTTAGTCGGTTCTGCTGTGGGTCAAGCCCTCCTCGGAAGCTGGGGGCCTTCATTGGCCGGTATGGCTTTGATTCCCTCAATCATTGGTGCCGTTATTGTGGTAGCCGTTGTATCCTTTGTTTTATCAAAAATGAGTCATTAATTTTTTCGTTAAAGCATCTAGAAAGGAGGCCTTGTGTCATCTGGAAAGAAATTTATTCTCATCGTATTTGATCTCCTCCTACTTTCTCTTGTAGTTCCTTCAGCTTGGGATTACTACAATTTAGTGGAGTATGGCGATATGACAAGTGCTTCAAGTCAAGTCGTCTATATCGGTGAATTCATACCTGTCTATCTATTCTGGGGAAATGCTATCTTGGCTGTTATTTTAATAATTGCCTTACTCATCATTGCATTTTATCCTCGTACCTATATTGATATTGAACTACCTACTCATGGTGGAAAACTCACTTTAAAACGTTCAGCTATTGAAGGACTTGTCCGTGAGAAAGTTCTCGAAAATGACTTTCTCAAATCTCCGCGCATTAATGTTACACTCTATAAAAAGAAAATAAACATTGATGTGAAGGGGGAAATCATTCCTCGGGTCGAAATTGCTGAAAAATCACGATTGCTCGAACAAGAGATTATTGATAGCTTAAAACTTTTCTTTGGTGTAGATCAACCTGTAAAAATAAAAGTTGAAGTAAATGCATTAAATAAAGAAACAAACAATAAACGCTCTCGCGTTGTATAGGAGGTGTCAATGGATTATCTGGAAAGATATCGATATCCAATTATTGGTGGCATTATCGGTGGTATAGCTGCCATTGCCATCTTCACTATTGGTTTTTGGAAAATGGTTCTACTGTTGATATTAATTGGCTTTGGTGTAATAGCGGGCTTATTTCTACAAAAGACTGGAATCATTGAACACTTAAAAAATCGGAAATAACTTAAAAATAAGGAGAATTAAATGGTACAAGAAAACATGAAACCCTTTGGAACAATGGCCGAAACTGAGCATACTGCTTCTAAGAATCACGAAAATACTCAGGATATCAAAGGAGAATTAACTTACGAAGACAAAGTAGTCCAAAAAATTGTAGGATTAGCTTTAGAAACCGTGGATGGCTTACTGGCTGTTGAAGGTGGCTTCTTCTCTAACTTAACTGGAAAACTTGTAAATACGGATGACGTAACTTCTGGAGTTGATGTTGAAGTGGGCAAAACACAAGTTGCAGTAGATTTGAAAGTTATCACAGAATACCGTAAAAATGTTCCAGAAATTTATAACCGCATCAAGGATGTTATCCGTAAAGAAGTTGCAAACATGACAGACCTAGATGTTGTAGAAGTTAATGTAACAGTTACAGACATTAAGACAAAAGAACAACAAAAAGATGACGAAGTAACTGTCCAAGATCGTGTGGTTGACGCAGCGCAAACGACAGGAAAATTTACCTCAAAACAAGTCGATAAAGTAAAAGATAAAGTTGACGACATGACGCCTGAAAATGGGAGAGTAGAGTAAGCATTTCCGCTTCTTTCTTAAAAATCTAACTTCTAAGTTGGCCTCTATGATAGGGGCCTTTTGGCTATCATATCTTGTTTTACTTTTGGAAGTGACCCTTTTTGGAGGAAAGTCAATGTTTAAATATAAAATCCTTAAAGCTTTAGAAGTTGCTGCTTCTAAAATAGCTCCCCTTGAAAGTGAAGAGGATAATACCTTATTTTACTTTTATCAACCTGACCGTCAATTTTTCAAACATCTAAATAATCAATATCAACAGGATCTCTCTTCTTTGTTTTATGATAAAAAAGAGGCTAACTATTTCTTTAATAAGGGAGAGAATGGAAATGGATATATCACTTTACTTCTTCTCTATCCAAGAGAGAGGGAGGAAGCTGAATTTGAGCATATGGTTGACTCTCTACTTATTTTAAAGCTTGAACATTCAGTAATGATTATTACTGAAGATAAAGAAGACTTCATCTTAGAATTCCTTAAAGACTGCCAGAAGGAATTAAAAACCGAAGAAATTTTGGTTGACTTGATTAATGCAGCTCTTGCTAAAATGACCGCAGATGCGCAAAAAATTAGGGATGAAATTATAAAACTAGAGACCTCGATTAATGATAATGGTCCTACACGCTCACTCTTCAGTCAATTACTTCAACTCAAAAAATATTTAATCAGTTTATCCCTAACCTATGATAGTGATGACAAAATAATAGAATTTTTTAAGCGTGAAAAAAATACTTTGAATTTAGACGAAAATGGACATAGCGGCATTATAAAACTTGAGGAAAATTTAGACAGTTTAAAAAAGCTTACTCAAGCCTATAATAAATATCTTGCTAGCTTAGATACAATGGTCAACAATCTAAGTTCCTTCCGTCTCAATACCATAATGAAAACTCTCACCGAAATTTCTATCGTTTTGACTATACCAACCATGATTTATGGCTTTTGGGGCATAAATCTTAAACTTCCCTTTGAAGAATTCTCCTTTGGTTTCCTATTGGTTTTGGCGATTTCGCTCGCCCTTAGTGGTGGTGTCTGGTATTGGTTGAGAAAAATAAAACTTTTATAAAAAGAAAAACATCCAACTTTAGGATGTTTTTTATTTCAAGTGAAAATATTTATTAAGCTTTTGCATATTTTGCAGATTCTTGGCCAGCTTGACGTCCAAAGATAATGATATCAGCGACTGCATTTCCTCCGATACGATTACCACCGTGCAAACCACCTGTAACTTCACCAGCGGCATATAAACCTTTTATTGGTTGACCATCTTCTTTTAGAACTTGTGTTTGTGTATTAATTTTGACACCAGCCATAGTGTGATGAATTCCTGGTGCAACTTTAATAGCATAAACCTTTCCAGAAATATCATTGGTCATCCCTGTTGTACGTCCAAATTCTGAATCCTTTTTATCGGCCACTGCTTTGTTCCATTTAGTCACTGTTGCTTTAAGTTCTTCTGGTTTTATATCAAGTTTTTTCGCAAGTTCCTCAACATTATCTGCCTCAACAACCATATTTTTAGAAATATATTGATCTACAGCTTTAACTTTATCCTTTGTTCCTTCACCAAAAATGGCATAGGCATATTTGCCATCTTGTTTGAGCTCCGCTGCGGAAACTTTATCACGTGTATCCATTTCATTAAAGAAACGATTACCTTCTTTGTTTACGAGAATAGCTCCCTCACCACGAATTGACTCAGATACAAGATATCCTGTTTTTTGGAAAACAGTAGGGTGAATTTGAATTTTATCCATATCAACCAAAGCACCTCCAAGAGCGGAAATCATTTCAATCCCATCCCCAGTAGAACCAGCTGCATTAGTTGTGACATAGTCTTTCAAGTCAGGACGATATTTAGCAATCATTTTCTGATTAGCCCCAAATCCACCTGTTGTTACAACGACAGCTTTTGAGTCAACTTGTTTTGTTTCACCTTCGATTTTAACTTCGACACCTGAGACTTTTCCGTCTTTTTCATTTATTTTTGTCACATCACTATTAACAAAAACTGGAATATCACGTTTAGATATATTTTCTTCTAATCCTTTAACAAGATAAGCTCCGACAGCTGAACCATCATGTGGACGGTGTGTTCTAGAAACACTCATCCCACCTGTAGTCGTTAAATTATCAAGGACTATATCATTCTGTGCTAACCAATCTACTGCTGCTGCAGAATGATCGACAAAGTAACGAAGGAGTTCTTTATCATTTGTTCCTCCACCACCTTTAAGTGTTTCTTCATAAAATTTATCATTTGAGTCTGTAACACCTTGTGCTTTTTCGACAGATGTTTCCGAAGCGTTCAATCCAGCAGATGCTTTGGAAGTGTTTCCGCCAGCCATCGGCATTTTCTCAAGAATAACAGGATTCATTCCCGCATCCTTCGCCTCGATAGCTGCTGTCATCCCTGCACCACCAGAACCAACGATGATGACATCATAGCTTTTTTTCAAGCTTGACGGTTCTGCATAAGTCATAGTTTTGCTGGCGCCTGTTTTAGCATCAGTCTTTTCTGATGAACTAGAAGACGTACTTTTATTTTGAGCATTTCCTCCACATGCCGTTAATGAAAGGCCAACAATGGCAAGCAATCCTAATTTTGTCCAAATTTTCATAATCTCTCCTTGTGTTTGTATTCACATGAACAAATAGAATTCTACCATGTCCTATCTGGTTTGTCAAGTTTATATTAAAAAGTGTACAAAATATAAGAAATGTCTTTTTAAAATATTTATCAAAAAAAGTTCACATTTTTATGTGAACTTTTGAATATCTACAAATCATCAAAATCTAGATGATTTTTTCTACTTTAGTTATCTCTAACTCACTTGGAGTCACCCTGTCCATTTCAAGAATCCTTATCTGTAAATTATTCAAAACTTTAATACTCCCTACGTCAAATTCTTCTCTATTTTCCAGATAAGCATTAATAATATAACCACTGATAGTATTGCTTGCCGAAGGATTATCGAAATCAGTATCAAACTTATCTTCAATTTCAGATAAAGGAGTTTTCCCTTTGACATGATAAATTCCTGGTTCAACTTCGACAATATTTTCTTCTTCATGATCTTGCTCGTCTTGAATATCACCCACAAGTTCTTCCAGAATATCTTCAATCGTTACTAAACCGCTGGTTCCACCATATTCATCAGACAAAATTGCGAAATGTTTGTGTTCACTTTGCATTTGTGAAAGCAAGATTTTGACTGGGATAGTATCGATAAAGACAATGGGTTCCTGAGCAATCGTACGCACTTTTTGCATTGGCGACACAAGATACTCCTTAATAAGAGCTTGGAGAGTCACATATCCTAAGATATTGTCCTTAGATTTGCCAATGACTGGGAAACGCGTGTGTCCTTTTTCAATTGCAAACTCTAGCGCTTCTTTAATTGTTTTATCTGAAGCAATTGTTTCCACATCGAGACGAGGGACCATAATTTCTTTGGCTAATAAATCATCAAATTCAAAAACTTTGTTGAGATACTCGTATTCTTTTTCGTTAATTTCACCTTTAGCAAAGCTTTGGTTGGCTATCAAAAGGAGTTCTTCTTCCGAATGTGTTTCTTCTCCTTCTGATGCCAGACTAAGATTAAAGAGTTTCCCAATAGAGCTTGCGGAAACATTCAACAGCCAGACAAAGGGATATGTAAGCTTGTAAAAATAGTGCAAAGGTCTTACGACTGCTAAAACAACAGCTTCTGTCTTCGAAATACTGAGTGATTTCGGAATCAATTCACCAATTACGACGTGAACAAAAGTAATCAGCAAGAAAGCTAAAACAATTGAAAAGCTTTCTGCAATCGTATTAGGCAGTGGAAAATAATGAATCACAGGCGCAAGTAAGGCGTGAATTGTGCTTTCTCCAACCCAACCAATAGCCAAAGAAGTCAATGTAATCCCTAGCTGACAGGCGCTCAAGTATGAATCCAAATGCTCCACAACAACAATAGCTAATTTTGCTTGTTTGTTGCCCTCAGCTGCCAGTGTTTCTAAACGACTTTTACGTATTTTCACCAAAGAAAACTCAGATGCAACAAAGAAAGCTGTAAAAGCAATCATTAATACTATTATTATAAGATTTACCGTCAATAGATTATCCCCTTTATTTTTTAATCATTCTTAAAAATTCTCTCTTCTCTATTATAGCAAAAACTTTACCGGTCCTCATTGCGACACTGCTTGTTTAATAAAAAAGCACTAGAATTCTAGATGCTTTTTATTATACGCTCGTATTATCTCTGACTCTCAGACTTAACTTGACTACTTTTCACCTTTTGTAGCCAATCAAGTCGAAAGTTTTCTCTTTGGATGGCAAAATCTAAAACTAAAAAATGTCCATCTTTTTCTTTAGGATCATCTCCTCCAAAGATATGTGCTTGACGTTGCAGAAGATAATTCAGTTTTTTCTTATGTACTTCTATTTCTTCATTAATTAAGTCAATAATTCGGACATCGTCGTCATTCTTCAAAAAGTACAACCTTAACATAAATTCGTCCTTTTGAACAGCATAGAGTTCAGCAGGCGCTTGAATCCATTGGTCAAACATTTCACGCCCCTTATCTGTGATGTAGTACTTTTTTTTCTTTAATTTGGCACCAACAATTTCGACATCAAAATCGACTGCTTCAGCCTCAAAAAGTTTTCTTAAGGTCGGATAAATTTGTCCCGTATTTGCTTGCCAAAATTCGCCCACTTCGCTTTCGAAATTTTTCTTTAAATCATATCCTGTTAATGGTTCATGCTTCAACAAACCCAAAATAATATAAGACAATTTATCTTCACTGGCCATTTTATTTCTCCCTTATTCCATAATAACCCAATTTTTGAAAATTGTAAATGTAAACTCTATTATAACGGAATAATATTGAAATAAACACTCTCAGGCTATAAATGAAAAAAAGATGAATGAACTCATCTTTCTATTTCTTATTTGTTTACTTTTTGGTAGTTTTCATCAAAATACTTACCATCACGAATATCATTTGGTAAACCTTCATATGGTGCTTGGGCAATGACATCTTCGTTGTCTGTTCCAGCATTAGCAATATACGAGATTGTAGCAAATTCTGGGACTAGGTATTTTGGATAAGTTTCGTATTTTTCACGTGATTCATGCATCACATCGATAAAGTCATTTTGGAAACATACCGTAATTTCTGGATGTTCGTGTACCCATTTTGGGAAGAAAATCATACCGTGCATTTTTTCTTCATTTGGCATGAAGTCTAAAGCAACATCTGTTCCTGTTGGTTCGGTCCAAGCAACTTTATAAATACCTTCTGTAAGCATCACGATGTCAACTTCTTGTTCTTTTACCCAACGACCAGCAACCATTCCGCCATGAATACGGTAATCGATTGTTTTCTCATTTTTAATATAAATTTCGTATTCCCAACCATTGTCATAGGTATAAATCATATGTGAGCCGATAAAGTCTTTTAATGTAGAGTATTTTTTCATTTTTAGTCCTTCTTTCTATATATGTAAATTAAACATGTTTTATTTACATATATAGATTACTCCTTTATTTAAAAATTGTCAAATAAAAAAATGCCGATCTTTAAATCAGCATTTTTATTTATAATTTTCTTTTTTTAGCAAAGTCTTCAATCATAACTTTCCGTACTTCTCGAGGCAAAAATTTTCGGATATCTTCTTCGTGGTAGCCGACTTGCAAATGGCTATTGTCTATGATTAATGGCTGACGAAGTAGTAGGGGGTTATCAACGATTGCTTGAATCAGTTCTTGAATCGTTAAAGAATAAAAATCATCTTTTAAATTTTGGATGGCTTTTCCTCTACGTGTAATAATATCATCAGACCCTTCTTCCGTTAAAGAAAAGATTGCAAGAACTTCTTCTTTTGTAAGTGTATCTTTGGTGAGATTGATTTCTTGGAACTCTAAGTGATGATCCATAAGCCATTTTCTTACCTTTTGTGATGATGAGTTGGCCGCCGCCGTATATAGCTTAATCATAGTTTATCCCTCTTATTCCCATTTTCAGAACCTTTTAGCAATTTTTCAAAGTCGTATCTTTAATATACTATTCTTTTCTTATTTGTGAGTTAACTGTTCCTTAAACCAAATTTAAAATTGTCTAGTTTTTTGCCACAAATCCAAGATATTAAATAAAAAAGCACAGATTTATGACCTGCGCTCTTTTATTTAATATCTTATTGATCCACCAAAAGGCGAACTTTTTTACCCTCAACGGGCACAAAGTAAACGACTGTACGAATTGCTTGAATGATACGTCCTTGACGGCCAATGATACGACCAATATCAGCTTCCGCTACTTCCAAATGGTACTCCATAAATTCTTCACCTTCGATAATTTCCAATGAAACAGCATTGGGTTCTGTGACCAAAGGTTTTACAATTGTCATTACAAGTTCTTTCACATCTTTTTGCATTTCTTACCTCTACTCTGACTAAAATCGTCCAAATTATTGTGAAATTGACAAAAAGCGGCTTAAGCCGCTTTTAATATTATTTGCTGAATTTTTGTTCGTGAAATTTTTTCATAACGCCAGCTTTTGAAAGGATGTTACGAACTGTATCAGATGGTTGTGCACCATTGTTAAGCCATTCCATAACGCGTTCTTCTTTCAAAGTTACTTGGTTTTCAGCTACAAGTGGGTTGTAAGTTCCAACTGTTTCGATGAAACGACCATCACGTGGTGAACGTGAATCAGCAACGTTGATACGGTAGTAAGGTTTTTTCTTTGAACCCATGCGAGTTAAACGAATTTTTACAGACATGTTATATTTCCTATTTCTATTTTTTATTACTTAACTATTATAGCATAAAATTTTTCCCTGTCAAGAAAAAAACTTGACAGCATTTTTATTACCATTCTTTCTGCTTTAGCAGATTAGAATGGCAATACGTAGGGAGCAAAGCGAGTTGTGAGCCTTGATTATTTGTTGTTCTGACGAATCTCTAGCAAAAGTTTTTCAGCTATCGCTTGATTCATTACTTTTTCTCGGCGAAGTTTTTCACTCAAAATAGTGATTTCTTCGTCTTTCGCGCCAACTGTCATTGCTAAGGCCCGAACTTGTAAACTCATATGTCCTTGCTGTATTCCCTCAGAAACTAGAGCACGCAAAGCAGCCAAATTTTGTGCCAAACCAACTGCAGCCATGACCTGTGCTAATTCTTTGGCTTCTGTAATTTCTAAGAGTTCTAAAGCAGCTTGAGCTTTTGGCAAAACTTTCACTGCCCCGCCAACCGTCGCCACCGGTAATGGTAGCTCAAGACTTCCCAAAAGTAAGCCATCCTTGACATCCCATTTCGCTAGACCTTGGTAGCTTCCTTCCTTGCTTGCATAAGCATGAATTCCAGAAGCCACAGCACGCGTGTCATTTCCTGTGGCAAGGACAACAGCGTTGATGCCATTCATAATGCCTTTATTATGTGTGGCAGCACGATAAGGATCAATTTTAGAAAAACGTGAAGCCGCCTGAATTTTTTCCGCAACTTCTTGCCCATTATTACCTTTACTCAGTCGTTCAACGGGAATTTCACAACTAACTTTAACCAAAGATTCCGTAGCATAATTGCTCAAGATACTGAATAATATTTTTTGCTCTGGAAACCATGTGCGAAAAAGATTAGCAACGCCTTCCAAAATGGCATTAACAATATTCGCTCCCATTGCGTCCTTCACGTCCACTTTAAAATCAACGGATACAAAGCCTTCTGCTCCGAAAGCTCTACTGCTCACCTGTCGTAAACCACCACCACGTTTAATAATGGAAGGATAAGCTTCTTTGGCAGCACGAAAAATACCTGCTTGATTTTCTTCGATAGTCTGCATTAAGTGGTCTGCCTGATCAACATCATAAAAAACAATCTGCCCTCGCATTAATCGTTCCGAAAGCACCGTTTGAAAATTTCCAGCTATTTTTGCGCCATTACTTGCAGCTGCAATCACGGAAGGTTCTTCGGTTACCATTGGAACAAGGAATTTTTTGCCATTAATGACAAAGTTTTGCGCCAAGCCCATGGGTAGCTCGAATTCACTGATTTGGTTTTCGATGAGATTATCTGCTAAAGCCGCATCAAGTACTGTTTCTTCTAGAATTTGTCGTGTTTCTGACTTTAAGTCAAGAAAATCCAGACGCTCTGCTGGACTCATTTGGTAAAATTTTTTCTTCATATTCATTGCTTACACTAAATTAGGGTTTTCCAAGAGGACAGCCAAACCGAGACCGCCACCAATACAAAGGCTAGCAATACCATAGCGCTTATTTTCGCGTTGAAGTGCATAAGCTAAAGTAGTCAAGACACGTGCTCCTGATGAACCAATAGCATGCCCTAAAGCAATAGCTCCACCATAAATATTCACTTTTTCTTCTGGAATATTGAGTTCTTGATTTACAGCAACACTGGAAGCCGCAAAAGCTTCATTGATTTCGAATAAGTCGATATCTTCAATATCCAAATCTGTACGATCAAGCAATTGGCGAATGGCTTTAATCGGGGAAACACCCATAATTTCAGGATCAATTCCAACTTCTTCACTAGCTAATAATTTTGCCAAGACTGGAAGCTCTTTGGCTTCGGCATAATCATCGTTTGCTAAAATCAAAGCAGATGCACCATCATTTACTGGCGATGAGTTACCTGCCGTTACACTTCCGTTTTCACTGAAGGCCGTACGTAGTGAAGAAAGCTTTTCTAATGACGAGTTTGCACGAATTGTCTCATCTTCTGCTAAATCTGAAAATGGTACAATTTCTTTTTCAAATGCACCCGCTGTACGTGCAGCTAGAGCTTTTTCTTGCGAACGTTGAGCAAAGCGATCTTGTTCTTCACGACTAATTTCAAATTGCTCGGCGATTGTTTCACCGATCAAACCCATAGACTCGCCATTAAAGGCATCTACCAAGCCCTCAGACATCATTGTAAGAACTTCTTCGCCAGATTTACGGTGACGAATGATTGGGGATTGAGACATGGATTCTGTTCCCCCAGCAATCACGACATCCGCTTCCTCAAGTTGTAAAAGTTGTTTAGCGAGAATCACTGCCTTCATACCTGAACCACAGACTTCATTAATCGTTGAAGCCGGAACATGGTGAGATAAACCACTATTGATTGAGATCTGACGTGCAATATTTTGCCCTGTACCAGCCTGTAGTACATTGCCAAAAATCACTTGTTTGACGTCATCTTTAATATCTTCATGGCGCTCAAGTAGATTTTTAACTACATGAACACCCAGTTCTGCAGCTGTCTTATCTGACAGAGCACCATCATATTTTCCGACAGGCGTACGAAGCGCATCGATAATTACTATTTCTTTCATAAGCCAAGTATAGCACATTTCTGCCCCAAATAGTTAAAAGTTTTTTCCAATTTTTAATCTTTTATGTTAAAATTGGAGCTTAAACATACAAATTAATAAAGCATATAAACTGGAGGATATATATGAATATTGGTATTGACAAACTTGCCTTTTTTGTTCCTGAAACTTATGTAGATATGACTGATTTAGCGCTGGCGCGTAACATTGATCCTGCTAAATTTCATATCGGTATTGGACAAGACCAAATGGCAGTCAATCCGATCAGCCAAGATCTCATCACCTTTGCGACCAACGCAGCTGCTGAAATTCTGACTGAAGAAGATAAGCAAGCAATTGACATGGTCATTGTTGGGACCGAGTCTTCTGTTGATGAGTCAAAAGCCTCTGCTGTTGTTGTTCATGGTTTACTTGATATTCAACCTTTTGCGCGTTCTATTGAACTTAAAGAAGCCTGTTATGCAACAACTGCGGGCTTGCAAATGGCTAAAGACCATGTTTATCGTCACCCAGAGCGCAAAGTTCTCGTTATCGCAACTGATATTGCCAAATATGGCTTGAACACAGGTGGCGAACCCACACAAGGCGCTGGTGCTGTAGCCATGTTAATTGCAGCTAACCCTAATATCTTAGCACTCAATGATGACTCTGTCAGCTTGACACAAGATATTTATGACTTCTGGCGTCCTTTTGGTGATACTTATCCAACTGTTGATGGTCAGTTTTCAAATGCTACTTATATCGAGGCTTTTGCTAAAGTTTGGCAAGAGTATGCACGTCGTACTGGCCTTAGTTTCTCTGATTTTGCTGCCTTAGCTTTCCATACTCCTTATACTAAGATGGGAAAAAAAGCACTTCTTCCTCAACTTGAAAATGAAAGTTCTGAAGTTCAAGAACATCTTCTGGCGCAGTATGAGAAAGGAATTGTCTATAATCGTCGTGTAGGAAATCTTTATACAGGTTCGCTTTATCTCAGTTTGATTTCCTTGCTAGAAAATGCTGAAAATTTAAAAGCAGATGATAAGATTGGGCTCTTCAGCTATGGTTCTGGAACAGTTGCCGAATTTTTCTCTGGTCAATTAGTTGATGGCTTTGAGAAACATCTCCGTAAATCAGAGCACCAAGCTCTTTTAGACAATCGTAAAAAACTTTCTATTCCAGAATATGAAGAAATGTTCTCAGAAAGTCTGGATGCACATGTTGATCAAAAATTCTCTGATCCTATGCCCTATAGCCTTGCTGAATTAAAAAATTCAACACGACTTTATCGTAAATAAAAAACATTGGTTACGGCCAATGTTTTTTTGTTTATTTAAAAAATTGTCGGAACAAGCCCGCCATCCATACGAAGAGCTTCACCAGAAAAAGCACCTGCAAGAGGACTAGCGACATAAGCGACAAAATTACCAATTTCTTCAGGATGAATCAAACGTTGAATCGTTGATGTTGGACGATTGTTCAACATGAAGGCGCGACTTCTCTCTTCAACAGACTCTATATCTGGATAAAGTGAAGCCAATAAATTCTCAACACCTTCAGTTAATGTTGATCCTGGCATTACTGTATTTATTGTTACCGTAGTACCTACTGTTTCACGGCTTAAGGATTTCGCTAAAGACAGATTCATCGTTTTGGTCATAGAATAATGCGGCATTTCTGGACTTGGCATAATTGCTGCTTCTGATGCGATAAAAATGACACGCCCATTAGCATTTTTTGTCTTCATTTTAGAAAGATAAAATTGAGCTAAAGCAATCCCTGATATTGAATTAACCTCAAAGTAACGGCGCCATTCATCTAATTCGATGTCTTCAAACTTTGCATCGTTAAATATTGCCATATTATTGACTAAAATATCAACTTCTGGAAAAGCTTGAAAAAGAGCTTGTCGTTCATTTTCTATTGATAAATCATAGGCTGCTGGATAAAAAGTTTGGTTTGGATATTTTTTATTAAGTTCTTCAATTACTTTATCCACAACATCCGAAGTTCTGCCATTAATAATAACATCGGTACCTTCGGCCGCAAGACTTTCAGCAATCGCACGTCCAATACCTTTGGTTGATCCGGTAACTAAAGCAAGTTTATTTGTTAATTTTAAATCCATTTATTTGGTCCTTTCGTCATTAGCTTCACTTCTGTACTCTAATCATTATATAGCAGATTATCCTACTTGTATAGTACCTACTTTTGAGTAACTTAGGAACCTAAAAGTAAGTTTTGCCCTGTGTTTAGTTGTTAAAGATCACTGTCTCAAAGTTAAATGACTCAGGTAAATGACGGGCTATCGAATATTCAAAAATACGTCCATCATCAAGGTTAGCAACTTGCTCGACTTGCATCAGAAAATCCGTATCTGTAAGATGCATAGTCTGTTTTTCTAATGCGTTGGGACGTACACCTTTAACATTAAGAAATGAACTCTGAATAACAAGACCAAGTTCTTCCAAGATATATTTATAAATGGAACCCGTTAGATGGGAATATTTCAATTGTGGAATAATGGAAATGGGCATATAAGTGTACTCAATAATCGTTGGCACCTTTTTGACATACCTTACCCGTTCAATACGATATATGAAATCCCCTACATCTATGGATAATTTATGAGCAATATCCGCATTTGGATGCTCGACTTCAAAAGTTAAAACTTTAGATTCCATTTGTCCTGAATGACGCTTGGAAGAGCCCTCTACAGCATAGAGATGCGCTTTTTTGCCTTTGGTCCAATCTTTTACTATCGTTCCATAACCTCTTCGCCGGATCAAAAAACCCTCTGACACAAGAATATCCAATGCTTTTTTCACGGTCATTAAACTTGCATCATACTCTTGTACTAAGGCGTTACCATCTGCAATCCTGGAGTTGATAGGATAGTGACCAGACAAAATTTTTTCCTTAACATCTTCATAAATTACTAAATATTTTGGCTGTTTCTTTTTCATATACCGACCTCATAAACTGACATTCTCATTATTATTACACAATATCGTAGGAAAATAAAGTAAAAATCATAAGTTACTATCACTTATGATTTTTACTTTATTAGCGATTGGCTGAGCGCGCCATTCTCACATAAGTGTGACGTTTTCCTCGAATACTCATTGAAGCATGAAAAATATTTTCGGGAGCTGGCATTCCAGCTACGCCTGCATCTCCCAGCTCAAAGACATCTGCACCTGCACGTTTGGCCGCCAAAGCTAAACTTTGAATCGTACTTTTATCTGCACCTTCTTGCGAAGTTCCAACCACACAGTCCACCAATGTACCTGTTTTTCTAGTCGCAAAGGCTAATCGTGCGATTTGTTCTTCTGTGGTACCTGGTACAGCCCCCGGAGCAGGTAAGTCAAGCATATCAATTCCAGCATCAATATAGGCTTTTAAGTTTTCCCAAACCAAATCTGAGCCATGTGAGACAACGGGATTCAGCATTAAAAAGCCATTATAGAAACGACGTACCAGCTTAATATCCTCTACGATACGCTCTGGGCTTGCTTCAGGCGTAACATATGCTGTTAATGATAAGAAATTTATTCCTTTGCGAAGAACTTCCTTTATCGATGCTTCTGTCACTCTCTTATATTCAGGTCCGGTATCTTTGATAATTAAATTGACACCAACAGCGGTTCCTGTTAACTTCCGTAACTCTGAGAGGTCATTAACCTCCCCTAATCCAGGAATGACCATCTTTTGCACATCAATATCTTTCAAAAGTAATAAATCTGCACCAAAAGCTGCCGCCATTTCACCATTTGTAACCTCTGGATAGAGTGGTGCATTTTCTGCAGCTAGATCCACGAGTATTGTGCGTCCTTCTGCTTTTAAAATAGCTTCTTTGAATTCTTTTGATGTACTCTCTCGTGTAAAATCAGAAGCTTCATATCCTAAAATTCTTTTCATAGTGCTATATCTCCTAGTCCAACATGCTTAAACGGTAAACCGAAGGTGAAACTTGGTTAAAGCCATTTTCCAAAATCTCAATATTGGTGATAACTTCTTCATCTTTCACTAATTTTTCAACACCATTAATAATAGTTTCATAGGCAGCATCGTAATAGCGACCATAATCGCCAACAGGTGTTTTTATTTGCTTTTCAATCCAGTCGCCATTTGCATTTTGATATTTAACAAGACCATAATTCATCGGACTATCTTCCCCAAATTCTGATACTTCAGGCATAATTCCAGCTTTCAAATCATTTTCTTGTTGATCCTCACCGTACTTAATAAAGGATCCTTTTGTTCCATGAACAATAAATCTTGGATAATCTTGTGCCACCAGATGATTTGTTTTTACTTTAACTTTTAATTGGTTTCCATAGTGCAAATCAACGTCAAAATAATTATCTACTGCTTCTGCAACTTCATTGTTTCTAATATCATAAGTTACTGCTTCAGGACGCCCAAAAAGTGCCACGAGTCTATCAATAGAGTGAATACCTAAACCATAAAACGCACCTGCTTCTTTTGGACCTTCTTCTGTTATTGATCCTGGACGATAATAATCAATGTGCGCTTCCACTTCAAGAATGTCTCCAAGTAAGCCACGCTCAATAACCTGCTTTACTGCCAAATAATCCCCATCAAAACGTCTGTTTTGGTAAGGAGCCACCATAACACCTTTTTCTTTCCCTAAGGCGAGCAACTCTTTGGCATGTTCCAATGTGTCAACAAAAGGTTTCTCTACGATTACTGATTTTCCAGCCTCAATTACTTTCTTAGCCAGCTCATAATGCGTGTGGGCTGGTGTACAAATTGTGATAAGTTGTATGTCATCATCCTTCAGCATTTCTTCTAAATCAGTTGTGAAATGCACGCCCTTTTCCAAATATGGTGCTGCAAGTTCTTCATTAATGTGTAAATCAAAAATTGTTTTAACCTTGATGTTTTCACGCAGAATAACATAAGGAAGGTGATAGCGATTTGCTGATTTCCCAAAACCGATAAATCCCATTGTAAGCATAAGATTCTCTTTAAATATATATGTTTCTTTATAAAAGACTATACTTTTATATAAATTGAATTATACTTTTAAAAAATAGAATTGTCAAGAATATAAATTCCCAACTAAAATTAAGTAAAAAAAAGCATTTACAAAAATGCTTTTTTTATTTTAAACTGTTACTTCTTCCTTCATTGCTTTTTTAGCTGTTGCCATCATCAAACGAATCCGATTGAGCTGGTTGACCGCAGAAACACCTGGATCATAATCAATTGGGCTAATATTTGCACCCGGATATTGCCGACGTAACTCTTTCAGCATTCCTTTACCGACAATATGGTTGGGAAGGCAGCCAAATGGTTGGAGACAGACGATGTTTTGAACGCCTTTTTGCAACAGCTCAATCATTTCTCCTGTCAAGAACCAGCCTTCACCTGTGTGATTACCTACTGAAACGATTCCTTCTGTATTAGCCGCTATTTCATAAATAGACTCAATACCGTCAAAACGGTCAGAAGCACGTAAAGCTTTATCCATCGGTTTTTCCAACATATTAATAATAGAGAGTAGTGTTTTTGCCATCAATTTATTTTTCTTAGCAAAACCAATCTCATCTGTTTTCCAAATTTGGTTGTATAAAGAATAGTTCATAAAACCAATCAAATCGAGAACTACTGCTTCAGCGCCTTCTTCTTCGATAATGCTCACAATATCATTATTGGCAGTTTTGCTGTATTTAACCAGAATTTCACCGACAACACCCACACGAGGTTTTTGAATATCAAGGAGTTCGATATTATCAAAGTCCTTGATTATCTGTTTCATGTTCTTGTTGAATTCAAAAATAGAAGCAGATTTAACATTATGTTGTGCTTTTTCTAACCATTTCGCATGAAGTGCATTGACTGAACCTTTTTCAGCTTCATAAGGCCGCGTCCGATAAACCACGCGCTCAAACAAATCTCCATAAAGCACAGCAATCATAAAACGAGTCAAAAGTGGCACAGTAAACTTAAAGCCTTTTTCTGTCCCTTGGTTGCCCATGGATAAGCTTACCACTGGAACTTGGGGGAAACCTGCATCGACAAGTGCCTTACGAAGTAAAGGAATATAGTTTGTTGCGCGACATCCACCACCTGTTTGGGTCATCATGACGGATGTATTGTTTACATCGTATTCGCCAGATTGGAGAGCTTCGATGAGTTGACCAATCGTTATGATTGCAGGGTAGCAAGAATCATTATTCACAAATTTTAGTCCGTTGTTCACCGAGCTTTGGGTTTCTGGCAAAACAACTACATTGTAACCTGAAGCTGCAAAAGCGTTCTCAAGCAAGCCTTCTTGGTGAATTGGCGACAACATTGGCATGAGAAGCGTGTGTTTTTTAGCCATTTCTTTTGTAAAAACCGGATGTGTTTCAACAATTTCTTTGATTTGAATATTTTCTTCAACACCATGTCGACTACGTTCTGAAACTGCTGCCTTGAGAGAACGTAAACGAATACGCACTGCTCCCATATTTGAGCCTTCATCAATCTTAAGGACTGTATAGAGTTTATTATGGTTGCGCATAATTTCTTCGACTTGGTCTGTTGTCACTGCATCCAAACCACAACCAAATGAATTCAATTGTACTAATTCCAAATTTTTATTTTTACACACTACTTGCGCTGCAGCATAAAGGCGTGAGTGGTAAACCCATTGATTAACAACGCGCAGCCCAGCAACTTCTTCAAGATGTGCAATGCTGTCCTCTGTAAGGACGTGGAAACCTTCTTGCGTAATAATGTCAGCAATGCCATGATTAATCTCTGGATCCAAATGATAAGGACGACCTGAGAGAACTATAGCTTTTTCCTTGTTAAGGTTAATCTGCATGAGCAACTCTTCTGCCTTATCCCGAATGTCTTGCTTGAAGTTCTCCATCTCTTCAAAACCGTGGAAAACTGCAGCCTTCACTTCAGATAAATCCACTTTGAAACCCTGCCCAAGCAAAGCTTTATGGACATTGACAGCTACACCTTCCTGATCAGCTAGATTAATAAATGGATGAAGGTATTTAACTTTACCTTCTCGAATTTCATCAATATTGTTACGAATCACTTCGGGATAAGACTGAACAATCGGACAGTTATAATTATTTTCTGCTTGAGCCTGTTCTTTTTGTTCATAAAGCACTGAAGGATAAAAGATAGCCGGAACATCCTTTTGAATCAAGGACATAATGTGTCCATGTGATAGCTTGGCAGGATAACAAACTGTATCAGAAGGAATTGTTTCAATTCCTTTTTCAAAAAGTTCTTTATCAGACTTAGGGGATAATATTACTCGGAAACCTAAATCCGTTAACATGGTATGCCAGAGCGGATAATTTTCATACATATTTAGGACACGCGGAATCCCTATTTCTCCACGGGTCTGTTTTTTCTTGGTTAAGCTCCGGTATTTGAAAAGTTTCTTGTATTTATAGTCGACAAGATTAACCTTTTTATCACGTTTGTCAACTTTTACTTGTGTTGCTTTTTCTGCGCCTCGCTCACAGCGGTTTCCTGTAACAAACTTACTGCCGTCATTAAAGACGGTCAACGTCATTTTACACTGATTTTCGCAAAGGCCACAAACCATAAATTCTTTTTGTGTGCTGAAAGCTTCCAAATCGTGCAAGTTCAGAATTCTTGATTTTTGCCCATACTCCTCCTTTTCTAGCGAAATTAAAGCACAGCCATAAGCGCCCATAAGTCCTGCTATAGAGGGACGGACAACTTCACGTTCGGAGATTTTTTCGAAAGCACGAAGTACAGCTTCATTATAGAAAGTCCCACCTTGAACGACAATCTTTGTTCCTAATTCTTCAGGACGTTTAACTTTAATTACTTTATAGAGGGCATTTTTGATGACAGAGTAACTTAAACCAGCAGAGATATCTCCTACAGTCGCACCTTCTTTTTGGACTTGTTTCACTTTCGAATTCATAAAGACTGTGCAACGTGAGCCCAGATTGACAGGATGTTTTGCTAATAGTGCAATTTCAGCAAAGTCACGCACATCGTATTTCAAAGAATGAGCGAAAGTTTCAATGAAAGAACCACAACCAGAAGAACAAGCTTCGTTTAAAGATATTGAACTTAAAGCACCATCGGTGATCCGCATGGCTTTCATGTCTTGCCCACCAATATCTAAAATAAAGTCTACACCGGGATTAAAATAGTCCGCTGCCTTATAGTGCGCCATCGTTTCAACTTCCCCGTAATCGACTCGGAGTGCAGCTTTAATCAGGTGTTCACCATAGCCGGTCACAGTAGATTTGGCAATATAAACATCTTTTGGCAGTAAACGATAGACTTCTTTTAAGACGTCAATGACTGACTCTAAAGGTTCACCATTATTTGAACCATAATGATCAAAAAGAATATGACCCTCACCATCAATGAGCACAATTTTTGTTGTGGTTGATCCAGCATCAATCCCTAAAAAAGTTGCTCCTTGATGTTCAGAGAGCTTTTTATAGCTTGCTTTTGCCTTAGCATGTCGTGCTCGAAAATCTGCTAACTCTTGTTCATTTTCAAAAAGACGATCCAACGTATCCTGTGGAATCAAGCTGTCGCTATTGTCACTTTCTAGATTATCAATTAAAGTACGAATCGTACTTGTTCTTGTTTCCTCAGCAAGAGCAGCACCCATCGCCACAAAAAGTTGAGGATTTTCCGGAAAAATAACATCCTCTTCTGCAATGTCCAAAGTTTCAATAAAACGTTTGCGCAATTCGCTCATAAAATAGAGCGGTCCACCGAGAAAAGCGATTTTTCCCGTAATCTTACGACCGGAAGCTAACCCAGCAATCGTTTGATTCACCACGGCTTGGAAGATTGAAGCAGCTATATCTTCTTTGCGTACTCCTTCATTGAGAAGGGGCTGAACATCTGTTTTGGCAAAAACTCCACAACGGCTAGCAATGGGGTATATTTTCTCATAGTCTTTAGCTAATGTATTGACACCCGCAGCATCTACTTTGAGTAAAGCCGCCATCTGGTCAATAAAAGCTCCTGTCCCACCAGCACAAGTCCCATTCATACGTAGTTCTTGGGTACCTGCGTCAAAAAAGGTCATCTTGGCATCTTCACCCCCAAGTTCAATCATGACATCTGTTTCAGGAATAAATTTCTCGATAGTAATCGAGCTAGCAATAACTTCTTGGATAAAAGGGACATCAATTACATCTGCAAGTCCCATTCCCCCAGAGCCTGTGATTGCTAAGGTAAGTGAACACTCGCCTCTCTCTTCCAACAATTCTTTTAATACTTTTATCGTTGCCGTTTTTACATCTGAAAAATGACGTTCATATCGGCTAAAAAGGAGCTGATATTCCTCATCAAAAACAACGAGTTTTACTGTAGTAGAGCCGACATCAATCCCAGCCTTATAACTTTTCATAGTATTTTTTCCTTCTCTATTTGACAGGCTGTTGCTTATCTTATTCATTGTCTATTTTATCATTTATTCCTCATTTTTCAACCGTCAAGTTACAAGTTAATGTCATTTAAACAACATTTAAAAGTTGCGTGTCGTTTATGTCAAAAATATTTTACATAGCTTAAATCGGTAGAATTTATCATAAAGGACTATAATAAACAACAGATACTACTATTATGTTGTTTAACCTACAAGTAAAGGGGAAATGTATTAATATGGCTAAAATAAATGATTTACGTGTCTTAAGAACACGAAAAATGATTACACAAGCTTTCTTTTCTTTGTTAAGAAATAAAAAATTTGAAAAAATTTCCATTCAAGAAATTGCAGATGCTGCAATGATAAATCGTGCAACTTTTTATGCACATTATGCCGACAAGCAAGATCTTTATGACAGTTTAATTGATACTTTTATCATGGATTTTATCAAAATTTTAGATGAACAAAATCCTGTAGATGGAACTGATGTCTATGTCAATGATATTGAAGAGATGTTGGCGCGCTTCTACGACTTTGTACGTCAAAATCCAGAAGTAGCACAAATTGTGATAGATAAATCACAGGACCAAACGATTATTAATCGTTTTATCGAGATATTAACCGAACGTTATACCGAACTTTTTGATAAGCTGGAAATTCGAGAACACGATGTATTAGTCCCAAGTGATTTTGTCATCAGCTATATTACTTCTATCTTAGCAGGCACACTTAAATGGTGGGTTTCTTCACCAAGTACCATGAAACCGAGTGATTTTGCACATCTTATCGTTAAATTAATTTCAAATGGTCACTTGACAGTTTTAGGTGTAAATATAAAATCATAATATTCGGCTGTAAGTATTTTTGTTTTATAGTGCAGATATAGTTTTCTCCCTTCTGCTACTTCTGATATAATTAAGATAATGAGAAGTATACAAGGAGCTCTACATGCAAGCAAAATACATTATGTCAATTGACCAAGGGACAACAAGTTCTCGCGCGATAATCTTTAACAAGCAAGGACAGCACGTCGGCAGTTCACAAAAAGAGTTACAGCAGCATTTTCCTCAAGCTGGATGGGTTGAACATGATGCCAATGAGATTTGGAATTCGGTACAATCTGTTGTCTCCGAAGCACTTATCCAATCAGGCATCAAACCTGCAGAAGTCGGAGCGATTGGTATTACCAATCAACGTGAAACTACCGTTGTATGGGATAAAAAAACAGGCATGCCCATTTATAATGCAATCGTCTGGCAATCTAGACAATCGGCAGCCATAGCTGATACTTTGAAAAAAAACGGCCATTCTGAACTTATCCACCAAAAAACTGGTCTTGTTATTGACTCTTACTTTTCAGCCACTAAAATACGTTGGATTTTAGATAAGGTTGACGGCGCGCAGGAACGTGCTGAACGTGGTGAATTGCTCTTTGGTACTATTGACAGTTGGTTAGTCTGGAAATTAACCGATGGTGAAACGCATGTAACAGACTATTCTAATGCAAGCCGGACCATGCTTTTTAACATCCATAATCTCCAATGGGACCAGGATATCCTCGACCTCTTGAATATTCCGGCAGCTATGCTTCCTCGCCCCGTTTCTAATTCTGAATGCTACGGTATGACCAAGCCCTATCATTTCTTTGGCTCAGAAATAGCTATTGCAGGGATGGCTGGAGATCAACAAGCGGCTTTATTTGGCCAAATGGCTTTTGAACCGGGAATGATTAAAAGTACTTATGGTACTGGTGCCTTCATCGTCATGAACACAGGTCAAGAGGCACAACTATCCAATGATCTTTTAACCACGATTGGTTACAGTATTAATGGTCAAGTTACCTACGCTCTTGAAGGGTCCGTTTTTGTTGCTGGCTCTTCTGTCCAATGGCTCCGTGATAGTCTGAAAATGATTGATAACAGTAAAGAATCTGAAGCAGCGGCTTTGGCTTCTAACAATAATGATGAAGTCTATGTTGTACCTGCTTTTGTGGGTTTAGGTGCTCCGTATTGGGATCAGGATGCTCGTGGGGCTATCTTTGGCATTACCCGAGGAACCAGCAATAACGACATTATCAAAGCTACCTTACAAGGCATTGCTTATCAAGTCAAGGACATTATTGATGCGATGCAAGAAGATTCAGGAATTGATATTCCATTACTGAAAGTTGACGGAGGTGCAGCTAATAATAGCTATTTAATGCAGTTCCAAGCGGATATTCTAAATATTCCCGTGCAAAAAGCCAAGGATCTTGAAACGACAGCTCTTGGTGCAGCTTTCTTGGCTGGTTTAGCAGTTGGTTTTTGGAAAGACATGAAGGAAATAAAAAGCTCTTATTCAGAAGGGCAAAGCTTCCAACCTCAAATGGATGAAAAACGACGACAAACACTTCATCAGGGTTGGAAAAAAGCTGTCGAAGCAACACGTGTTTTTAAATAAAAAAAAAGATCCAGAATTCTGGACCTTTTTTTATTTATTATATTATTTGCTCAACAAGGCCGCTGCTGCTTCATCTGCAATAACAACAACATCAGCATGTTTTTGCAAGATAGATGCTGGCATATCTTCAGTGATTTCACCTTCAACCATTCCTTTAATTGCTTCTGCTTTTGATTCGCCATAAGCCATCAATACGATTGATTTAGCTGCCATGATTGAAGCGATACCCATAGAAATCGCTTGACGTGGCACATCTTCTTCGTTTTCAAAGAAACGTGCATTTGCTTTAATTGTACTTTCTTGGAGATCGACAACGTGTGTTGTTTCTTCAAATGAAGTTCCAGGTTCGTTGAAACCAATGTGTCCGTTTTGACCAATTCCAAGAATTTGGAAATCAATCGGGTGTTCAGCAATGATTTGGTCATAAGCTTTTGTTTCTGCTTCCAAATCTGCTGCTTTACCATTTGGCAAGAAGTTTTCTTTGAACGGTTTTTCATTGAAAAGGTGTTTGCTCATAAAGTAACGGTAAGATTGTTCATCTGAACCATCAAGTCCAACATACTCGTCCAAGTTTACTGAAGTCATATCTGAAAAATCAAGATCTGATTTAACGATTTGGTTATAGAATTCTACTGGAGTTGAACCTGTAGCAAGTCCAAGTGTTTTTGCTCCATTATCCATTGCTTCTTTGAGTAAGTCAAAGCCGATTTTTGCGCCTTCAAGTTGGTTTTTTACTGTGATAACTTTCATGAGAGAGTCTCCTTTTTCAAATTGGTATATACACATTATAACTCTAATTTATTTCCTTGTCAATAGGAAAGTTCAATTTTTACCAATTTTTTATTTATGAAAGTATAAATAAAAACGACTTGATGTCGTCTTTATTTTAAAGTATTTTCAAATTTATTTTTGACCTTGTCTAGCGTTTCTTGGGTAACAAGTTGGGTCTTGTTTTCTGGGATTTTAGTCGCATGGACGTTTATTTTACTTACCTTAAGCGCCTTTTTATAGTGTTTAACAATATTCATAAAATCTGGAAAGCTGATGTTAGTATTGACAACCTCAGGAAAACTTTTCAGAATCGCTAAAGAGTGTCGCGCAAGGACGGAAGGCTTTTTCAAATTCTCAAATGTAGAAATAGCTACATCTTGTAGTCTATCTGTATAGCCCTTCTGATCGTTAGAGTTAAGCAAGCTGAGATAAGCTGAAACTTCATCTGCTGTTTTTAACTGGACAGAACCTTGCTCAAATTTGAAGCCTTTGGATACAAAAGCTGCTGTATTCTGCACAACGATTCCCCCACTAGCCTCGACCAGTTTTCCCATGTTATCAAAGTTGATTTCCACTACTTTATTAGTTTCTGTACCAAAGGTCTCATTAAACTTCTTACTGACTGCTTCTGCTCCACCCTGAGTATAACTTTGATAGAACGTTGTTTGATCTGGAAAAACTAAAAGAGGTTGGACATTGATCAGACTTGTTTTTTTGAGCTTCGCATTTGTAGAAGTAAGGCTGGAAGTCATAAGCACTTTCTCATTATCTACATGAGCTGTTCCAAGAATTAAAGTCGTAAATGTTTCTCCTTTCTTTAAGTTTACCGGACACGCTTCTGCAAGATGCAAAGTATTAGCCTTATTGATAGCTGTTTTTGAACTTTGATAGAAGAATACTCCTAAACCAGTAAAAATAAATATCAAGACAAGTAAAGTAATACCGATAACTTTAGGAAACTTACTCTTTTTTTTAGTAGTTATTTTTCCCCTTGACCGTCTATAAGTTTCTTCTCCCATAACTCTCTCCTTATTTAAGAATGATAAAATCATTAACTGAGCGTTGATCCTGACTCGGGTATACTACTTCACCTTTAAAGGCCATTTGACTTGATCCGCCGCCATCCATAACAACTGCGTTTTTTAAATCCAATTCTTTAAACTTATCCATAATTTGATCGTATCCTGTACTTGTATCCGAAATAATAAGGTAAAGATTATTGTGAGCATCATTGGCTATGAAAGAGTGAATCATCCAATTCACTGAACCATCATTTTTTTGAATTTCACCATCACGGATTAATACCGAACCAAAACTGAAACTCATTTGCCCACCATTTTCAATGATTGTTGAGGCGGGTACAGAAGAGTCATAGATTTGACTACTACCGTCGTTATTGATAACAAAGGCAGTGTTAGCTCTCTTATCTGAACCCCAATCCTTAAAAAGTTTTCCATTGTTCATCTGAAACCCTGTGATGTGCATAGTGCTCATATTAAAACCAGAAGCATTCATGATTAAAGTCTCAGGATATTGTTGCATCACTTCTTGCAAAGTAAAAGCCGGAGCATCAATCGAAGTTGCTGTTTTTAATACTTCAACATTGTTGGCTTTGAAGATTTTAAATCTTCCGGATGAAAGGTCAGTAAACTTGTCGCCTCCCTCTTTCGAGTTTAGTTTTATCGCGCTAGCTTCCCCTGTATCTTTGACAATATTTTCAGAAGACGTAACTGCTTCTTTCGAACTATTAGATGTAATGTATCCTTCCTCTTGATCTGTACGTTGTACACTTTGAGCTTGATCTTGTGAATTTTCTTGCTTTTTAGGAACAATAAACATAAATGAAACCCATCCTACAATCAATAAAAGGACAAAGGCAATAAACCAACCTAGCTTATTTCTTTTTTTCTTAATTTTCATATTTCAACTCTCTCCATATTCTCCTCTACTGCTTTTTCAGCCATAAGATCTTCAATCAACCTAAGCACACGTTCTGTTGCTTTCCCATCTCGATAGTTGTAGGTTTTCTGAAAAAAGGTGGCTTTTTCTTTTTGGTAGGAAGCTCTATCTGTTGCTTGGAGCGCTTGGATGAGCTCACTTTCATTAAAAGTAACCTCTCCGGGAAATTCTTGCAGATAATCGATCGTTAAACCTGGTTTTTTAGAATAACTTTTATAGTCGGGCACATAAGCGATGATAGGTTTATCAAAGACCATCCAATCCACTGCAATAGCCGAATAGTCGGTAATTAAAACATCCGTAACACAAAAAATCGAGGAGATGGACTCTTCTTCAATAAAAAGCACATGAGGATTATTCTCATAAGCCGAACCCGAAATCAGTGGGTGCGCCTTGTAGATGAGGATATAGTCTTCACCCAAAGCTTGATGTACACGAGCTAAATCAATTTTAACTTCTTTAAAGTAAGTACTGATCCGCCCACGAAATGTTGGCGCATAGGTTATGACTTTTTTTCCTACTAAAGCAGGGTACTTTTTAAGAAGCTGCTCTTTAGTTGCCTTTACAAAATGTTCATCGAAAATTTTATCATTATTAGGAATGCCTGTAACTATGACGTGAGACTCTGGGAGTTGAAAAGCTTGTGCATACACTCTTTTATAAAAATCTGAGTTAGCAATAGCATAATCATAATTTTTAATTTCATAATCCCTTTGTACACAGTTGCCAAAGTTTTTTAGAGCTGCTGTGGCGTGCCAAATCTCTAGAACTTTGACTTCTTTACGATGGGGAAATTTAGAAATGACGAAGTTGTTATAGTCAATGATCACCAGTTTCGAACTTTGAAGGACGAAAAGTTGCTGTATACAAGCCAGTGCATACTGGAGTTGTCCTAGAAAAGTGGGCTGGAACTTGAAAAGCAAAGTTTTTATCTCGTACTCTTGCTTTGCGCTTAACTTATCATGCAAAATTTTGAAATCCTTGGACAGATTTTCATGCTCAAGTGAAATGAAAGTGACACGGTTTTGATGCACACGACAGAGAAAAGTGAAGGGATAGAAGAGTGCCAAAATGAAGGTTAACACGATGGATTTAAGTTTCATAAAAAACCTCACTTACAATTTTTTCACAAGCACTGCCATCATTCCACGGATTAAATCTCTCGTTAAAAGCTCGCAGCCTTTGGTAGTCAAAATAATCATCTTTAATCATTTTTAGGAGTTCTTCTTCTGTTTTTACAAAATTATTAGGTAAATCATCAGGAACTTTAAGATAAAAACCTCGTAATTCTTTAGCATAATGTCCTAGATCATACATATAAAAATAAATAGGTCTTTCCAGTTGCGCATAGTCAAAAAATACACTTGAATAATCTGTAATCAGAGCATCGCTCACTAAGTAAGCATCACTAATGTCCTGATTTGGGTCCATTAAAAACACAAAATCGCTTAAATCTTGAGGTATATGATAAGTACTACAAATCAAGTAATGCGGTTTAAATAAAACAATATACTCTTCTCCAAGCACTCTTTTCCAACTATAGAAGTTAACCTTTAATTCAAAAGTATATCCCGCATTGTTATAAGAATTATCTCGCCATGTTGGAGCATAAAGAATTATTTTTTTATTTATAGGCAAATGATACTTCTTCTTTAATTCCGAAATCCGAGCAGGATCTGGCTGCACCAAACAATCAACCCGTGGATAGCCGACATTGAGCATTTTTTGCTGTGGAAAAGCAAATGCTGTTTCAAATACATGAGCGGAAAAAGGACTAGAAGCAATAAGATAGTCCCAATGCCTGCTGTCCTTATCATAGGATTTCACCATCTGTTTGTAGCTTTGTTTACTTCTATAATAAGTGGAACCATTATCAATAATATCGTGGCCTAAACGCTTCAGAGGAACACCATGCCAAGTTTGTAAGTAGACTTGGTCCGATTTTTTATAATAATAAGGTGCCATTTTGGAGTTAAAAATCCAATATTTGGCTTTAGAAAGATAGTAAAAATATTGAAATGAGTTAAACTTAACAGTCTTTGCTCCTGCGATTGATTTCACATCCTTGAAGGCCCATACTAATTGATAATCTGAAAATTCACCTGAATTTTTAATATATTCAAAAAGATATCTGGGATTACCAGAATAAGATTTTCCCTTAAAAGACGAGAATAATATTATTTTAGAATCTGTTTTTAATGTAACACCTAAAACACAAAGGAACGGATACATTATTATTCTAATGATTAATAGTCTTATTTTGGCTAGTAAAATCAATATTTCTCCCTTTTTTTCACTTTAAAACTACTTTACTGATACTTTTAATTAACTGGTTCATTGATAAATTTGTAGAAAACTCTTCTGAAATTTCATCAAATATTTTTTGATATGTATCTGCATTTTTTACTTTACTTAAAGCTTTTAGTAAAACATAAATATCTTTTTGTTCGGTTTCTCCTAAAATTGCTAAGCTTTTAGTTATAGACCTTTCACTTAAAGTTATTAAACTACATACCTCAGGTAGTTTTTCTACTTTAGAAAACTTATTTCCTTGAAAAACATACATACTACTATCAATTTTCAAATATAAGTCGGTTGTCTTTCGATCATTAGGGTAATTATTTTGGTTTTGCTTGAATAAATAATCGACTTGCTTCAATAGTTTAATTAATTTAAGCGGATTAATGACCAAGCCTAATTTTGTTAGAATTTTTTTTATATCGTTCATTTATTCTTTAATATTAGAAATATACATTTTTCCTAAATCTTGTTTGATACTTGACGATGAAGTTTTACCACGCGGAAAATACATGATTTTCAAATCAGGAAACTGTTCTTTCAAAAAGTCAAACTTTCCTTTCCAATCATCGCCCATGGCAAAAATATCAATATCAAACATTTCAATGTAAAGAGTTTTATCATCCCAGGACTGCTCTGGTACCACAAGATCTACATAACGAACAGACTCCAATATATACTTGCGTGTCATATATTCCTGATATGCTATTTTCCCTTTTTGGGCATTGAATTCATCTGTGGAAAGCATGACGATCAGCTTGTCACCAAGATTTTTGGCATTGCGTAACATATCTACATGGCTTTCGTGGAGAATGTCGAAGGTACCTGCGACAAGGATTCTTTTTTCTTTGTTCATTTATTTCCTATAAATCTTCCGTTCTTACAGCATATATTTTCTTAAGTTAAAAATATATGAAAATATTATCGATTTTCTCAACTTTCGACGTAACTTGATATTAATTTCTTTCGGCAAATGAATATTTTTATCCTTAAACTGTCTACTATTTAATTTTGCGACAATATTATATATTCTTTCTGAATTATCATGATCTATATATTCTAGTATCAACTTTTTATTTGCTCTTACAAAATTTGATTCTTTAAAATCTTGTTCAATATATTTTGATATTAAATTAATGATTAAAGTTTCAGAATAAGCAATATCTCCTAAAAAGGTATCTTCTTTTTTACGTAGAATCCCATCTTTAAAAAACAAATCAAAATCAAAGTGGTAAAAAATATTCGGTTTAGACATGAAAGTCATATCATGTGTAACAGTGGAATAATCTGTCACACACAAAGATGAATCAATGAGTAGCTGTTGGACATTAATCTGACCTAGTTCAACTACTTCTATATAAGGATTAATATTCTTTTTAAATATATCTAAGTAAGGCTGCATCCTGTAATGAGGATAAAATAATATTTCAACATTATTTTTTCTACACTTTGATATAAAATCATCGTTGTTTAACAGAGAAGTCCATCTTATAAAGTAATCAGTATTTTCAAATTTAGTTAAAGGATTAATCCATTCTCTCCATGTTGGCATGACTAGAATTTTCTTTTGCTTTATTTCTTGGTGCAATGGCAACTTATCAAATCTAGATAATCCTGTTACAAATACTTCTTTATTATCATATCCAAAAGTTTTCTCGAGAAGATTTTTTTCTTCATATGAAGATACCGTAACACCATGAAAAGGATAATCATAGAATTTTTTATGGTATTCTGCCGGTTTTCGCCCCATCACCCCGTGTTGTAAGAAAAAACGTGCAGCAGATAAATTTTTGTTAATTTTAAAAGGTAAGATATAGTCCAAATCGTGACTACCTAAAAATGCAGAAGCTTTCAATGCTAACTCATAATGTTCTTCAGAATTTTTATATACATAATTTTCATTATAACTTGCTAAATTTTTCTCATCTTCTACTCCTCTTTCAATCACATAAAAAGGATTAACCTCATCTAATTTGTTTTTCATGAGAAATTCAAAAAATGCAAACCCCGTATCTTGAGCAGTATCCGGTCTTTCTCCAATAAGCCATACAGGCAATGCATTCATTGCTTTAGTATTCATTCTATGATTCTCTTTAAGTGGAGTATTTACTTCAATCTTGACGTTAAGTCAATTTTTTAGAGTCACAAACGTAGAATTTTAATCTATTTATTTTAAGCACTTACCTTTTCAAATTGATTAGGTGTAAGATACCCTAAACTTTGATGAATTCGTTTTGAATTATAAAAGGCTTCGATGTACCAGAAAATACTCTGATAGGCTTCTTCAAAGTTCTTATATTTAAATTGATACACCCACTCTCTTTTTAAATGTCCATGCCAAGATTCAAGACTGGCATTATGATAAGGGTATCCCCTTCGACTGAAAGAGTGAGTCATCTCATAATACTTAAGCCACTCTTCATACTCTAGACTCGTATACTGGCTTCCTTGGTCAGAATGAAGAATAACAGCTTCTGGATAGTCTTGTGATTTAATGGCCTTATTTAAAGTTCTTTGCACTAATTCTACAGTCATTCGCTTGCCCAAATCCCAAGCAATGACTTTTTAGTATAACGATCCATAATGGTTGAGAGATAAGCCCATCCTTGTTGAGTAGGAATATAAGTAATGTCGGTTGACCAAACCTTATTTTTCTTTGTAGGTTCAGTCTGTATGAGATTTTTCGATTGATGTGATCACTTAGTGAGTATCCAGGCTTAAATTTCTTAATGACTACAGACTTGAGTTGAAGTTGCTTCATTAGCTTCTGTACCAGTTTTAACCCGACTTTTTCCCTTGTTTAAGTAGAAGATGATGAATTTTAGGAGCACCATAGATTCCTCGGTTAGCATTGAAGAGTTGAGAAATTTTGAGTGACAGGTATTGTCTCCTTAATTGAGTTTTAGATGGATATCGGTTAATCCGTTCATAATAACTTGATTCAGGAACATCAAGGAGTTGACAGCTTAGTCTGACATTGAGTGCTAAAGTTTGTATGGTTTGAGCCATATCCGCAGCACTCACTTCTTTTTCTCGGCGAATATGGTCAATACTTTTTTTAAGATGTCTCGTTCTTCCTTAACTTTAGCCAGTTGTCTTTTTAATTCTAGAAAATCAGCTTTAGAGACGGAGCTTTCATTAGATTTAGAGTAGAGGTCTATCCCACGTCGTATTCTTTAGACAGCTGGGTGACGGATTGACCAGAATGATAGAAGGCGATAAGGGTTTCTTTAAATTCTTTTGAGTAGCGTTTTTTCATGTTTTTGTCCTTTGTCTAAATTATACAATAGTGACTCTAAGATTTAAGGATAACATCAATCTTGAGATTACCTCGAGGAGTTAAGGTTAAGTAATAAGTTTTTGATTTATCATTTATAGTTGCAATTACTCTATCTTTTTTATAAATATAGTCCACAAAACCTAATTTTCTATAAACATATCCTTTATTTTTTTTTGCTTCTACAAAGAAGTCATATAATCCATTTTTTAAAGCATATTTTGAAAAATCTAGCTCTATTTTTCTTTCGGTATTTCTGTATTTTGTTGTTTTATTAGAATATAAAACAGTAAACGGACTCTTCGCTTTCGTATGCTTTGTTGGAAGATATATTCTTTTACCAGTACATCTTTCTATAAGCAAGATGGAAAAATCTGTTTGCTCATTATAAGTTATACCTGCATCACATGTTAATTTTACTATTTTTCCTTCAACGTCTACTTCACTAATATTTCGAATAATTTTTGCCGGCTTGATTTTTAATCTAAGATAGTCTATACCAAAAACGTTCCAATACTGATACAATTCTTTTTTGTTACTAAAGTGATTTATTTCTTGATGCTGATTCTTATATTTTAGTTTAAAAATACCCTTTTTACTTTCTAAACTGAAATCAAAGATTTTAGTGTTTTTGATAATTTCGCTCATAAATGCAGAAAAAAAGACACGATATCTTATTTCTTCAAACTTTTTATACCCTTTTATTCTCCTTATTACTTTCTTATTATCATATATAATTAAATCCATAGGTTGTATGTCATTAGCTACTACTATTTCAAAATATGTTTTCCTAAAGTAAATATGGATGTATACTATAAAAGTAGACAGAACTTTATGTGTTATAATCTGTTTTAAAAGACATGAAAACGAAAGGACATCCTATGTCAAAATCTAAACGCTACGATGAAGAATTCAAACAATCCCTTGTCAATCTTTATCAAACTGGAAAAACTCAGTCTGAACTCTGTAAAGACTATGGTGTATCTCAAACAGCACTTTCTAAATGGATCAAACAGTATTCTCAAGTTAAACTCGAAGATAATTCTGTACTTACTGCCAAACAAATACAAGACCTACAAAAACGTAATGCACAGCTTGAAGAGGAGAACCTCATCTTAAAAAAGCAAGTGCCATATTCATGCAAAACTTAAAGTAAGACTCCTCGCTGTCTATCGGTTACGCTTTGAACACGCCACAACAACCTTGTGTCGTGTTTTACATGTCAATCGTTCTACTTACTATAAATTTTTAAAACATAAGCCCTCAAAAAGAGAACTGGATAATCAAATTTATAGAAAACAAATACTTCAAATTTATACCAAAGCAAACAAAAGACTTGGTGTGAAGTCTATCAAGGTCATTCTTCAAAGAGACTATGATACAAAAATCTCTGAAGGAAGAATTTACCGTCTCATGAAGAATATGGCGCTCCCTAAAATGGCAACCGTTAAGCCAAAACGCTCACTTAAAGAAGTTCAAAAACGTACCCTCAGAACTTACTCAAGCAAGAATTTAATCCTGACCAACCAAATCAAGTATGGACAACAGACTTCACCTATATTTCTATCGGATATAAGAAACATGTCTATCTCTGCGCTATACTTGATCTCTACTCTAGAAAATGTATTGCTTGGAAACTCAGTCATCGTATCGATGCAAAGTTAGCATGTGACACTCTAGAATTAGCACTTAATAAAAGAAAGATTGAAGGAACACTTCTCTTCCATTCTGACCAAGGTTCACAATTTAAGGCCATTGAATTTAGAAAAATAATTGATGACAATAATATCATGCATTCTTTTTCTAAGCCTGGATATCCTTATGATAATGCCGTTACTGAAGCATTTTTCAAGTATTTGAAGCATAGACAAATCAACCGAAAAATTATCAAAATATGAAACAGGTTCAATTAGATTGCTTTGAATATATTGAGAATTTTTATAACAATTACAACCCACATTCGGCTAATCTTGGACTCACTCCTAATCAGAAAGAAGAAAATTACTTTAATTCAATCAATTAACACTTTTTTCTGTCTACAAATTTGACATTAGTCCAATACTTTTCAAATAAATATCTTTTTGCATTCTTACAATCTTTTCTTTCTTATTAAATTCCATCTTACAAATAATCTGAAATTCTATCTCGAATCTTCATATGCATATTGGCTCCTATTATAAGTAAAATTACGAGCAACAATATAAAGCTCACATTGTACATTCCTTTTTCCCAAAACCATGCTCTTCCAAATGCTATATCTCTAAACCCTTCTATTAGATAATAAAAAGGATTAATCAATTGCGATTGAATCAAAAATTGAGGAATAATTTTAAAATGATCCAATGAAAAAATGACACCTGATCCATACATTAAAAATCTAAAGATATAATTCAAAAAGAATTTAAAATCAGGAAATACAACTTCGATTGAAGAACATAAAAGTGACATTGCTAAGGAAAAAATAATCAACATGGGGAAGTAATATAATAATTGCAACCAATACATGGATGGATAGTAGCCTGAAAACATTGCAATAATTAATCCCATTCCCACCATGATGTATAATTCTGTTAAAAAGCCAAACATTGATGCTGTAGGCATAATACTTACAGGGAATTTCATTTTCGCAGTCGTTTTAAATTGTGTAGAAACACTCTTTGCTCCAGTTACAATAACATGCTGCATAAAAGAGTACACGCCCATACCAATAAACATCCAAGGCAGTGGGGGAAGACCATCTGGAGCTGAGCGGTTCATCAATACACCAAAAATAATATAGTTGATAGCAAGTTGTACTAGAGGATCCAAGATTTCCCATATGCGTCCAAACTTATTTTGCATCGACGTGCTTTTGGTACTGTATTTTGATAAATTGATAGCTATAGGAAAATATTTAGTCTGCTCTCTAAGGTAAAGAATTGCATCTTTCATTATTGAATTACCCCTTCATCTGGTTGCTCTGTGGTTGCATCGGCTGCTGTTGTTGGTAAATTTATAGTTTGACCTGGTTGGATAATATTAAAATCAATTCCTGGATTAAGCGCTTGAATTGCATCCACAGTTAAGCCTTTACTTTCAGCGATACTTCCTAGCGATTCCCCCGCTTGAATCATATATGTTGTTTCCTCTGATGAACTTGTCGCTGTGTCTGCCTCGCTTGTACTTGCAACAGTTTCACTTGTGCTTAATTCCGGAGTAGATTGAGAAGTAGCATCTTCATTTTCTGAGCTTGAAGAAACATCTATAGAACTCACTGTTGTTTTATTCCTTTGTTTATTTTTACTAGATACATCCTTCGGTTTAAAAATGTTTTGTGAGAAAAATTTTACGGGGTGTTGGACTGATTTTTTCAATGTCGTGTTACTCAAAGAGACGAGAGTAATCCAGAGAAAAACCAGCATACAAAGTGCCACTACTATTTTTGAGAAGAAAGATAGTTTGTGATTGTCTTTCTTCTTTTGCAAACTTTGGGTCACTTCACGATTAACACGACGACTTTTCGAAGAACTTTGACTAATAATTTCTTTTTTTAACTCCTCAACAGAGTAATCAAATTGGGCTTGACGTTGTTCTTGTTTATAAGCTTCTTGTTCTTTTTTTGATAAGGATTTAAACCAACGGACAAACTTTTCATACTCTGGTATAACTTCCTCTGGTGTTCCATATGCCTTGACTTCTCCGTAATTCAACCAAATAACGCGATCACTCCACTCTTTAACCGTGCGCATATCATGTGAAACCATCAAGATTGTTTTCCCTTGGTCCCGAAATTCAAACATTTTCTTTTTCGATTTGTCCACAAAGGTTTTATCACCAACAGAAAGTCCTTCATCAATAATCATAATGTCAGGATCTTGATGTACCATGATAGAAAAACCCAGTTTTGCCTTCATACCTGAGGAATACATTTTAACGGGTTGGTCAATAAAAGGTCCAATTTCAGAAAAATCAATAATATCCTGCATTTTGGCTTTTATTTCCTTATTTTTCATACCGACCATCAAGCCCTTCAGACGGATATTTTCACGTCCAGAAAGATTGTTTTGCATGCCTGCATTAGCTGCAATAATCGAAACGTCACCATTAATTTCAACTTGTCCTGTAGTTTGCGCAATTTGACCGCTAATGATATTAGAAAGTGTTGATTTTCCTGCACCATTCAGCCCAATGACTCCGACACATTCTCCTTCATGTATTTCAAAGCTTACATTACGTAAAGCCCAAAAATCTTTCTGACTTTTTCATTTGCTCCTATTAAAGATTTTGCCTTGTTACGTGAGTTTTTTACCGGCAACATTTCAAACTTTTTAGACAAATTTTTGGCATTTATTTTACTAACCATCACTTGTGCACCGTTCTCCTTAGTCGTTTCTTTACAATTTCAAGACATTATTTAACACCAAAATACGTTCTAAACGTATTTTGGTGTTAAATAAATTCAGTGATTTTCTGCCTTACCTAATATTATTTCATCATAAGTAATGTTAAATAAAGCCAGAATTCTTTCCAATGTTTTTTTTGATATTTGAGAAGAATCTTCTTCTAAACCGTCTAGTTCATTGACTGTCAAGTTCAATTTATCTGCCAACAACTCCTTTGACAATCCTTCTTTTTCTCTCCAACCTCTTAAGGAATTCTGTTGCATAAAAACCTCTTTCTTAATTTGATCATAAATTAACACAATTATTTTAATTATAGTACGTTATAAATGAATAATCAAGACAAAACCGAACTATTTTTCTTGATTGCGTTTGAGTTTAACGCTATAATAAATATATGGATACTCAAGAACATCGTGCTATTATTGCAGCTAATATTAAAAAGTATCTTCAGATGAGTGGTATAAAGCAGAAAGATTTTGCTTCTAAAATCGGGATTGTTCCTTCTACTTTGTCAGATTACCTTAATATGCGAATCACACCTTCACAAGGTGTAATTCAAAAAATGGCAGATATTTTGGGAGTTGAAAAGTCTGATATTGATACTACCTATAAAAACAAACTCTCTCTCAATCTTGACAGACTAATTGATGAGGCTCTTTTCTATAAAAAAGAAGTAATTGAAGAGAAAGATCGTGAATTTTTAAAACGAACACTTGATGCTTATTTTCAATGTAAAAATAAGCATTAAGCTGGGAAAGCACAAAAACTATCTCAACAAGGTAGTTTTTTTATGCGTAATAATTGTACTAATTGATAGATTCTTCTAAAAAGAAACAGGATTAATCTAAGCTTTCCATTTGTGATATAATATTGTAGTTATCTGTTCTCTACTTCTCGATAGAAAGAAAGTAGAAATTTTTATATTAAGGGTTAGTACTTAAGAGTAGAGTTTTTTTCTTTGAAAAGCTTTATATTTTCATTTTCCCTCAATATAGACAAATTAAAAATTGTAGAAAGTAGTAGAAAATATATTTTGAATATTAATGATTTTGATTTTAACTTACCAGAAGAACTTATCGCCCAAACACCTCTTGAAAAGCGTTCTGAGTCACGCCTTTTAGTCTTGGATAAAGAAAACCATTCAATGGAAGATAAACACTTCTATGATATTGTGGATGAGCTTAATCCTGGCGATGCTCTTGTTCTCAATAATACACGTGTCCTTCCTGCACGTCTCTATGGCGTTAAGCCAGAAACTCAAGGACATGTTGAACTTCTCCTTCTTAAGAACACTGAAGGTGATCGGTGGGAAACTTTAGCTAAGCCAGCAAAACGGATGCGTATTGGTCAAGAACTTTCTTTTGGTGATGGACGTTTAAAAGCAACCGTGGTTGAAGAATTGGAACACGGCGGACGTATCGTTGAATTTAGTTACGATGGTATCTTCCTGGAAGTTTTAGAAAGCTTAGGCGAAATGCCACTTCCGCCTTATATTCATGAAAAACTAGAAGATCAAGAACGTTATCAAACCGTCTTTGCAAAAGAAAACGGATCAGCTGCAGCACCAACTGCCGGCTTACACTACACACCTGAGCTATTAGACAAGATTCGTGCTAAAGGTGTTCATATTGTGGAAGTTACTTTGCATGTAGGTTTGGGTACTTTCCGACCAGTGAGCGTTGATAATATTGAAGAACATCATATGCATAGTGAGTTCTATCAATTGTCTGAAGAAGCTGCGGCAACACTTCGTGCTGTTAAAGCCTCTGGTCATCGGGTAATTGCTTGTGGTACAACCTCTATCCGTACATTAGAAACGATTGGAACAAAATTTGATGGAGATATTCAAGCAGATTCTGGATGGACAGATATCTTTATCAAACCTGGCTATCAATGGAAAGTCGTTGATGCTTTCAATACTAACTTCCACTTGCCAAAATCAACACTTGTTATGCTGGTTGCTGCTTTTGCGGGGCAAGATTTTATCCTTGAAGCTTACCAACATGCAATTGATGAGCACTATCGCTTCTTCAGCTTTGGCGATGCGATGTTCGTAAAATAAATGAGTTTTCTTAATTTAGCACTCACTAAGGATTTTATTTCTGTGCTTTCAGATGGGCAAATTACCGAAAATGATCAAGCTATTCGTACGCATTTTAAAAAATTTTATGTGAGTCCCAATGGCTTTTTAGTCGGGATTACAGGTTTTCATAAGATAAGTGAAGAAATTCTGGTACAACTCCATTATCAACCGCAACTCATGCCCTTAGAAGCTCAGGAATTTCTTCTCAGCGCATTGCTCCGCTATAAGGACAAACGCTACGGTTTAACTAAAAAAGTAGCTTACAATGCTGTAATTGCCTTCTTTAGTGATGGACAGCCACAAGCAAGAACCTATCATATTGAAGAAGGAATACTTTCAACGAAGGACTATCTTGGTTCAAGTTTAATTTCCTTTCCTCCTGATGATATTGACTTTGACCCTAATAAGCTGGTTAGCACTTATCTAAAAGATGGGCAATCTCTCCTACCTAAGATACAGTTGTTGCAGCGTAACGCCCTTTACCGGATTGCAGAAAACTCAAATACTGTCAATAAAACAGTCTTCCAAGAAGTAATAAAAAAAGAGACTTATAGCTGAGTCTCTTTTTTTATTTTACCCATATCCAAGGGATAATATGCCAAATAAATCCCAATAAGATTGAGAACATAATAATAAACAAGATATAAACAAAATATTCCATACCTTCTTCTACTTTTTTCCAAAACTTTTTCATTTGTTCGTTCCAATTCTCTATTTACTTCTAGATAAATCCCTGGTCTGTAGCTAGTTCTAACCGTCGGTACTCTCTTGGGAAGAATTGACGTAAATCATCCATGTTATAACCAACTTGGACTTTATTCTCATCTAAAACTATCGGTGAACGAAGTAGGTACGCATTCCGAGATAAGTATTCTAGACCTTCGTCCAGATTCATTTCTAAAAGCATTTCTAAACTATTCTGTGTCTGTGGATTACTCATGCTCGACCGTTTAGTAATCGTCTCAATTCCTCCATCCATATAAGACAAAATTTTTTGCAAGTCTTGCTTAGAAATTTCACCAATTCTTTTCATATCTACATTTATTTTATACTTTTCAAACCACGACTTTGCTTTTTGGCTAGAACCGCAGCCTTGTCTATAGTAAAATTTAATCATACTTTCCTCCTGTATTCTTTAAATAAGAAAATAGGAAGTGACTTATTCTTCTGTACAATGAAACTCTTCCGATATTTTTGAGTTATTTTATTTCTCATAATAAAAATTATATATTAATTCCATGAGAAAATAAGATAAAGCTTGGCAAATACAAAGCACCTTTCTTTATCTAAAAAAAACTTTCCAATAATTTGGAAAGCTTTTTATAAATTATTATTTGGAAAAATAAGGATTGGTTTTAAAAAGAACATCGAGAAGTGCAACACTAACTGCTGCTACAATCATCGCCTTAATAATTGCTCCTAAAATAAAAGGAGCAAAACCAATACCAAAGGCTGTTCCCCAAGGTGCACCAATAAAGAATTTCAGCCATACGGTACCAAGTACAAGAATCAAAAACTGAGCTAGAAGATTTGTCAATAAAATAGAGAAAAATTTGCGTTCAGTCTTCTGTAGAAAGTACGAAAGTAGAGGTGCTACGAGTACAAAGGAGAATAAAAATCCGCCTGTTGGACCAAATAAAGCGCCAAGCCCTGATGCTCCTCCTGCATAAACGGGCAAACCAACTGCTCCTAAAACGAGGTAAATCAGTAATGCAGAAAAGCTCTCACGAGGCTGTAGCAGCGTTGCAATAAGCCCAATAGCTAAAGTTTGAAGTGTTATGGGTACAATCCCCACAGGTATAGCCAAAGGAGAAAGTACTGCAATAATCGCGGCTCCTAAAGCGATCAGAGTAATAGAATATGTTTTAGAAATTTTCATAAAAATGTCCTTTTTGTTTTATAGATAAAATTATATCAACTTTTATAAAAGAATACAATCTTAAACTTTATGATTTATTAAAAAAACAGCCTTTTCAGCTGTTTTTTAATTTTAATATTTATCCATCATATCCATAAAGTCATCAAATAAATAACTTGCATCATGTGGGCCGGGCGCCGCATCTGGGTGAAATTGTACCGAAAAGGCTGGATAGCGTTTGTGGCGTACTCCTTCAATGGATGCATCGTTTATTTCTACATGTGTAACCAAAAGATCTTCTGGTAGATCATCTGCGGACACAGCATAACCATGGTTTTGGCTAGTAAAGTCAATTCGACCTGTTGCAATTTCTCTGACAGCATGGTTAAAGCCACGATGCCCAAATTTCATCTTGTAAGTTGTTGCGCCATTTGCTAGACTGAAGAGTTGGTGCCCCAAACAAATTCCAAAAATCGGAACTTTACCTTGAATCTGTTGAATCATTGTGACAGCTTGTGGTACATCTGTTGGATCCCCAGGTCCATTAGTGAGCATGACGCCATCTGGATTCATCTCTAAAATTTCTTCTGCAGTCGTACTATGGGGTACGACAGTAATGTCGCAATGTCTTTTTGATAATTCACGTAAAATTGAATGTTTAAGACCAAAGTCAACAACGACTACTTTTCTTCCCGTATTTGGGGAAGAGTATGCTGTTAAAGTGCTGCTTTTTTCCACTTGATTATTAGGTAAAACCGTTGCTTTAAGTTGACTCATTTGGTGCTCTATTTCATCTTTAGCATTAACCAAAGCTGCCTTCATAGTGCCATGTTGACGTATAATTTTCGTAAGAGCTCGTGTATCAATACCTGAAATACCTGGGATATTTTTAGCTTCTAAGAATTCATCCAGTGACATCTGCATACGCCAGTTTGATGGACGGCGTGCTGCTTCACTCACCACGACTGCTTTACAGCTTGGATGAATTGATTCGTAGTCGTCTCGATTAACTCCATAATTTCCAACCAATGGATAAGTAAAGGTCAAGATTTGTCCATTATAAGATTGGTCAGTGATGGATTCTTGATAACCGGTCATTCCAGTACTAAAAACAAGTTCTCCAGTGATATCTGTATTGGCACCAATTGCTTGCCCTTCAAAAATGGTTCCATCTTCTAATATTAACAGTCGCTTCATAGATTCCTCCAATAATTCTTCGCTTAGTCGCGTAATACTGCTTCTAAAATAGCCATACGAGTGTAAACACCGTTGGTCATTTGTTGGACGATACGGCTTTTCGCACATTCTACTAAGCTATCCGCAATTTCAACATCACGATTTACTGGCGCAGGGTGCATAATAATAGCTGTATCACGCAGTTTTTCGGCACGATCTACGGTTAAACCATAGCGTTCATGATAATCTTCTTTGGAAATAATATCTCCAGCTGTATGGCGTTCGTATTGAACACGGAGTAACATATGCACATCAAGTTCTGGGAGGATATCATCTAGATGCGCATAACTACCATAAGCACCGAATTCTTCTTCCTTGTACCATTTTTCAGGTCCAGTGAAATAGATTTGAGCCCCTAATTTCTGAAGCATCATCATATTTGATTTGGCAACACGAGAATGAGTTAAATCACCAGAGATGGCAATTTTTAAACCTTCAAATTTCCCAAATTCTTCGTAAATCGTCATCAAATCCAGCAAACATTGGCTTGGATGTTGTCCACTTCCATCACCACCATTTACAATGGCACAATGGATATTATCTGAATTGATCAACTGATCGTAGTAATGTTCCTCAGAAGAGCGAATCACACAAACTTCAACGCCAAGTGCGTCTAAAGTTAAAATTGTATCGTACAGTGTCTCACCTTTGCTCAACGCACTTGTTCCAACATCAAATTCAAGCACATCTAAGCCTAATTTACGTTCAGCGATATGGAAAGAGTTATGTGTTCGTGTGCTGTTTTCAAAGAACAGATTAGAAGTGAAAATTTGACGATTATTTTCAAATTTTGCTGTTCCCTTCTTAAACTCTGAAGCACGTTTGATCAAAGCCATAACTTCTTCTGTTGACAAAACTTCCATGCTTGTTAAATGTGGCAAGCTAACTAAACCATTTGTTACTGACATTATAGGTCTCCTTTACCCTAATCATGCTCTCTCTGTAGCATGATTTTTTTAAATGTTGATGAACGACTGTGATTTGTCTATTAAGAACAAACCCCTATATTAAGCTTCCTCCGGTAAAACCAGATTAAGCACAATACCAATAATTGTTGCAATAGCTACAGATGAAATTTGTAGATTTTGCGTGATATCAAGAACCATACCTCCGATACCAATAACCAGTACGACACTTGAAATTAACAAGTTACGTTTGATGTCAAAGTTGATTTTATTTTCAACAATAATTTTCAAACCACTTGCAGCGATAACCCCGAAGAGGGCGATGGAAGCTCCACCGATAACTGGACTTGGGATAGAAGTTAGCAAGGCTGTCAATTTCCCAATAAAGCTGACTACTACCGCAAGAACAGCGGCACCGGCGATAACATAAATCGAATGTATCTTCGTAATAGCCATAACACCGATGTTTTCACCATATGAAGTTACTGGTGGCGCACCAATAAATGAAGCAATAACTTGTGCTACCCCATCACCTGCTAAAGTACGGTCAAGTCCTGGTTCTTTAAAATAATCCTTGCCTGTCAAGGAATTCAAAACCATAATATGTCCAAAGTGCTCTGTCATTGTGACAAAGGCGATAGGTGCCATTGTCAAGATTGCAGACGGATAAAAGGCCCATTTATAACTTAGGAATGGTATTTCCATTGTAGGAAGCGAGAGCCAACTTGCCTGGGAAACATTTGAAAAGTCCACAATGCTTTGACCAGTTACTTTCCCAATGATGATGGCTGCGATATATCCGGTGACAATACCGAGCAAAATCGGAACTACAGATAGGAAGCCTTTACCATAGATACTGAAAATAACGATTGCCATGACAGTAATCATAGAAATAGCTAAGAAAGGTAAACTATATCCTGTCATCGCTCCTGGATTAGTATACATGGAGTCATTGATAGCTACAGGCGCCAAGGAAAGACCGATGACCATAACGATTGGACCCACAACGATAGGTGGTAAAACTCGGTCAATCCAGCCTTGCCCAGCAAAACGAACAATAATGGCAACAAGTAAGTAAACTAAACCACCCGTTAAAGCCCCTTGAGCAATTGCTGGCATTCCACCTTGCTTCATCAGAAGTTGCATTGCCCCAATGTAAGCAAAACTTGAACCCATGTAAGCTGGGACTTTAAACCGTGTCACCGACATATGTGCTAAAGTTCCTAAACCAGAACTAAGCAGGGCAATTGCAGGGTCGATACCTACGAGTATTGGAACTAAAACCGTTGAGCCAAACATGGCAAAAAGATGTTGGAAAGAAAGGCCAAACCATTGACCGCCTTTTGGTTTTTCGTCAACTTTTAAAAGAATATCTGTATTACTGGACACAATTAAGCCTCTTCTTTCTTAATTAAGATGCTATCTTCACCATCAACTTCTGACATGTTGACGATAATTTCTTCACCTTGGGACGTGGGAATATTTTTTCCAACATAGTCCGCACGAATCGGCAATTCACGATGGCCACGATCAACTAAGACTGCTAACTGTACACGCGCAGGGCGTCCACGGTCAACTAGCCCATCAATCGCTGCACGAATCGTACGACCAGTATAGAGCACGTCGTCTACTAAGACAATGTCTTTCCCTGTAATATCAACGTTAATTTCTGTTGTATCTTCTGTCGCTTTCTTATCATCACGGAATGGACGTGTATCAAGTTCGCCTAAAGGCATATTGATATTTTCCAACTGGGCCAAGCGCTCTTGGATTCGTTGAGCCAAGTACACACCGCGTGTCTTAATTCCGATAAGAACAAGTTTATCCAATTCTTTGTTTCGTTCAATAATTTCATAAGTAATACGTGTAATCGCACGTTTCATTGTGATTTCATCAATGATTTCTTTTTTTGCCATAAAACACTCCAATATAGAAAAATTCCCTAGTCCAAGGGCTAGGGAAGGTATCAGAAAATACTCTATAATATACTTTAATTAAGTTCATTCAAGATTCTGACCTTGCCTGCCTCTCTGGACACACTTAAAGGTTATAGTGATTATAGCAAATCCTTGATTTTTTTGCAAGAATTTACGACAGTACCCCCTTTAAAAAATAAAATTATTATCAATATACAGAATATTTCCATACTTAGAGTAAATATTTTTGACAAATTAAAGACTTTAATATATTCTTGTACATAAGCTAAAAAACATTTTAACCCAGTAGGAAATAGTTTTCTTGTTCAGAAAGTCGGTGGTTGCTGCGAACCGATCAGAACTATTTGTTGAATTACACTAAAATGAGCTGAGAAAAAATAATAATTGAAATTATAAAGAAAAACACTCGCTGTTTTAAAAATAAGGTGGTACCGTGGAGAAATTCGCCCTTAGCTTCTTAAGCTGAGGGTGATTTTTTTATTTCAAAAGGAGGAAAGATATGAGCTCACAGAGCATAAGTTATTTATCCTGTGGAGGAATTATCCGATATTGTTTAACAAAAGTTCATAAACAATTACAAAACACAAGTTAATCTACAAGGAAAAATATATGAAAAAAATAAAACAACCCAGCATGATGGAAGCCTGTCTCATGCTTACTTTAGTCATCGCAACAATTGCCATTTCCGTAATTGGCTTTAAGATTGCACCAAATATTGCCATTTTGTTTGCTATCGGTATTGTCATGATTTACATGTCTGCGAAACGTATGCCCTTTGATGCAATTCATGATGGCATAATCTCCGGAATAAAACCCGGCATCATTCCAATATTTATCTTTATTTTGGTGGGCTCCTTAATCGCTGTATGGATTCAAGCTGGAATCATACCAACTCTGATGGTTCTTGGTTTTAATATTATCAGTGTCAAATGGTTCGTACCTTCAGTCTTCATTGTCTGTGCGATTGTAGGGAGTGCCGTCGGAAGTGCCTTTACCGTGATGTCAACTATCGGTATTGCTTTCTTTGGTATCGGTGCAACGCTCGGACTCAATCCTGCTCTCATCGTAGGGGCGATTGTCTCTGGTGCTGTTTTCGGAGATAAAATGTCTCCACTTTCAGAATCAACAAACCTTACTGCTGCCGTTGTTGATGCGGATTTATTTAAGCACATCAAAAATCTTATGTGGTCGACACTTCCAGCATTTGTGGTTTCTTTAGTCTTATTTGCTATTTTAGGTGTCAGCAATCAAGCAACTAGTTTAGATAAGATTGCTGAAGTCACAAAAGTTCTACATGCTAATTTTTCAATTTCGGGCTGGGCCTTCATTCCTATCCTCCTCATGTTTATTTGTGCTTGGAAAAAAATCCCCGCTATCCTTACTATTCTTTTGAATATTGGCATCGCTTTAGTAATGATATTTATTCAGAATCCTCATACAAAAGTTACTGACCTCGGTTTATTGATTGATTCTGGTTTTAAATCAGCAACAGGAAATCAAGAAATTGACCTCCTACTTTCACGTGGTGGAATTGAAAGCATGATGCCAACAGTATCACTCATCATTCTTACCTTATCTCTTGGCGGTCTCCTCATGAAAACAGGACTTGTTTCGACAGTCATGGACCGGGTTGCACATAAGCTTGCCTCACCAAAGAGTTTGATCACAACGACCTTGTTTACTAGTATCGGTGTAAATATCTTTATTGGTGAGCAATTCCTTTCGGTAATTCTTCCTGGAAATGCTTTTAAAGAGGTCTACAAAAAGGCCAATCTTGACCCTGTTGTCTTAGGACGAACACTGGAAGATGGTGGAACGGTAATCAACTACCTCATCCCTTGGGGGATTGCGGGGAGCTTTGTTGCTAGTACTTTTGGAGTCCCAACAATGACTTACTTGCCCTTCGTCTTCTTTAGTTTATTCTCTCCTGTCTTTTCTCTTATCAGCGCTTTTACCGGCCTTGGTGTTAAAAAGATTTCCAGTATGAAAACTAAAGATGTTGTTTCTACAACGCAAAGTTTGTAATAAAAAGCCATTAGAGAACTTCTAATGGCTTTTTTTCTTATACAAACACATTTAAGATAAGTGCACCAACTAACCCAACAATGGCAATTAAAGTTTCTAAAAGCGACCATGTTAACAGCGTTTCTTTGACTGTAAGATTCAAATATTCTTTAAACATCCAGAAGCCTGCGTCATTGACATGACTAAAGAAAAGTGAGCCTGCTCCTGTAGCGATAACTAACAAAGCCGGATTTGTACCTGTGGCTGCCATTAAAGGTAAAACGAGTCCAGCTGCAGTTAAGGCTGCAACTGTGGCAGAACCCAAAGCTAAACGTAGGACAACAGCAATTAACCAAGCTAAAATCAAGGGTGACAGACGACTACCTTGGAAGATTTGAGCAACTGAGTCACCCACACCACCATCAATAAGGACTTGTTTAAAGGCACCACCACCTCCAATAATTAGGAGCATCATGGCAATCTGTTTAATAGAAGCTTCTGCTGATGCCATTAAACGCTTCATTGGAATCTTACGGAAAATACCCATGGTAAAGATAGCGATAAGTAGTGAAAGTAGCATTGCTACATCTGGGCTACCAATAAAAGCAACTATATTATCTAGCGCACTTGGATTTTTTGGTGTTTTGCCTCCATGTGCCACCATCACGTATAAAGTAGAAATGGCCATTAAAAGAACTGGCATAAGTGAAGTAAGCGTTGCTGACAAGAAAGAGGGTGTTTCTTCAAGTCTGAACTCTTTATATTCTCCAACTGTTGACAGATTGCCTTTTCTTGAAAAGGCATCTGGCACCATCTTTTTCGCAAATTTTGTAAAGAGAGGTCCTGCGATGAGAACTGTAGGTACGGCAATAATAAAACCGTAAAGAAGGACTAAGCCCATATTTGCCCCGTAAACACCTGCAATGGCTGTAGGTCCAGGGTGAGGGGGGAGGAATCCATGGGCCACAGACAGAGCTGCAACCATCGGAATACCCAAATAGAGAATTGGAATAGCGAGTTCTGCAGCAATCGCAAAGATAATTGGAATTAAAAGAACCATGCCGACTTCAAAGAAAAGTGCGATTCCAATGATAAAGGAAGCTAAAACAACAGCAAGCTGAATCCTTTTATTCCCAAATTTGTCAATCAGCGTGTGCGCAATACGATAGGCACCGCCGGCATCTGAGACCAAGCGGCCAAGCATGGCTCCAAACCCAAAGATAATTCCTAAATGACCGAGCTGCCCGCCAATCCCTGTTTCGATAGAAGTTGGAATCTTTGCTAAATCAATCCCAAGAAGCATCGCAACAATAAAGGAAACGATAACCAGAGAGACAAAAGTATTCAACTTAGCTTTCCCAATCAAGAAAAGCAAGATCAATACTCCGACCAAAACGATAAGTAAATCCATAAAAATCTCCTAACTTTTATTTACGCTGATAGTCAGCTATAGCCTTATAACTTTCTTCAAAACTACGGGCCAATTGTACAAAAATAATTGATAATTCTCTATAAGCTTTAAAATTCTTGCTGTTAGGCTTGTAGGTTGCATTAGATCCAATCATTTGCTCAACAACATCCAAATCATCAATCAATCCTAAGGATTTTTCTGCCATTACCACAGCTGCTAAACAGCCTGCTTCCTTGCTTTCTGGCACATTAATTGGTTGTTCAAAAATATCAGCTAAAATTTGTGTCCATAACTCTGAACTGACAAATCCGCCTGTTGCTTGGATTTGCTTTAAATCTCCTGTCACCTCAATCAAACTTAGAGCCACCATGTAAAGATTGAACATTACACCCTCTAAAACTGCGCGGGCCATATGATCTCGATTATGTCCATGGTTTAAGCCAAAGAAGGAGCCTCTGGCATTAGCATCCCAAAGAGGGGCACGTTCACCACCCAAATAAGGATGGAAAAGCAGTCCTTCTGCTCCCGCTTCTATCTGCGCGGCAATCTCAGTAATTTCGTCAAAGTTTAATTCCTCATCGAAAATTTGATCCCTTACCCAACGGAAAACATCGCCACCAGAGTTAACTGGACCTCCAACTACCCAATGTTCTTTGTCCAAAGCATAGGTAAATGTCCGTGCTTTAGCATCGACACGTGGCTTGTCTGTTACCACCCGAATCGCGCCTGAAGTCCCAATAGTAATTGCAGCTACTCCTGGTTTAATGGCATTAACACCAAGATTAGAAAGTGGACCATCTCCTGCGCCCCAGACAAACTTAGTTGTCTCAGGAATGCCCATCTTCTTGGCAAATTCTGAAGGCATTCCCTCTTCAATCTCATAAGGTTCAACGACTTGTGGAAGGTGCTGTTGGGAAACTTTCACTAGTTTTAGAACTTCCTTGTCCCAGTTCAACTCATGAATATTAAAAATTCCTGTTCCAGTTGCGACCGACAAGTCCATCTTGTTCGTTTTAAAGAGACGATAGAAAATATAGCCTTTCAAATCAAGATAGTGCGCTGCATTTTCAAAAACTTCTGGGCGTTCACTTGCTAGCCATAAAAGTTTTGAGAGTGGCGCCATCGGATGAATCGGTGTTCCTGTTCGTTGATAAATTTCAAAACCTTGTCCTGAAGACTTCAGTTCATCTGTAAAAGCAACTGCTCGTGTATCTGCCCACGTAATCACTCTTGTCAAAGGTTGCCACTCTTGGTCAAAAGCAATAAGCGAGTGCAGTTGTGTACTGAAAGATACAGCTAAGAGCTCATCTTCCTCTTCTAGATGAATTGAAACCTCACGAATAGTAATCAAAACAGCTTCGAAAATGTCTTCCAGGGATTCTTCTGCCATTCCTGTCGAATCTCGATGAAGTTTATAGCCATGACTGCTACTAGCCACGATTTCTCCGTCTTTCTTAAAGAGAACTGCCTTAGTTGCAGTCGTCCCTAGGTCAAGACCAATCAAATATTCCATTTTTTCTCCTTACTTTTCTACTACTGCATGTCCACCAAAACCATTGCGCAAGGCAGCAACAACTTTTCCTGTCATTGTATCTTCTTGCAAACTACGATTTCGCATCATGAGTGAGAGAGCAATGATTGGGGCAGGGACTTCTAAATCTAGACTTTCTTCCACTGTCCATTTTCCTTCACCCGAAGCTGCAACTTTTCCTGCAATATCTTCTAATTTTGGGTCTTGAGCAAACTGTGCTTCAGCCAACTCCATCAACCAGCTACGAATAACCGATCCATGATTCCATAGTTTTGCTACCGCCTCGTAATCATAATCATAAGGTGAGGCTTCTAAAATTTCAAAACCTTCAGCAATAGCCTGCATCATGCCATATTCAATCCCATTGTGAATCATTTTGAGATAATGACCGCTCCCTAATTTTCCAGTATAGAGATAACCGTTCTCTTGCGCCAAGGCTTTAAATAGTGGTTCAAGAACTTTCCAAGATGCTTCGTCATCTCCACCAATCATAAAGTTCCCGCCAGAGCGTGCACCAGCCATCCCTCCCGAAGTTCCAACATCGAAAAAGTGAATTCCTTTCTTTTTAAGTTCTTCATTTTGCTTCAAGTTGTCTTTATAATTAGAATTTCCGCCATCAATAAGAATGTCACCCGCAGAGAGTTGTTCAGAAAGCTGTTCAATTGTTGAATTTGTCGCTTCTCCGGCTGGCAACATTACCCATACTATTTTAGGACTTGGAAGTTTACTTAAAAGATTTTCCAAGCTATGAGCTGCGGTTATTTTTTCAGAATATTTTTCTGCTTCATGCGCAATCGCTTCATTTTGATCAAAAGCCACCACTTCGATACCATGATCCACAGCATTTTGTACTAAGTTGTAGCCCATTTTTCCAAGACCGATTATTCCAAATTTCATTATATCTACTCTCCTTAAATTATCTGTCAATATTTTGATAACGCTTTCTTTTATTATAAGTAATTCTTTTTCATTTGTCAACAATTTAAATGTAAATGTTTTTCTGTTAAAAGATGCACAAAAAAACCTTACTCTGAGTAAGGTGGTTTGTAATTTATTTAAGTTTAGCAACAAAGGCTTCATAAGGTTTGAGGACAATTTCTTCCACATTATCGATAGCCTCAGGATAGTTATGAATTACTTCCTCTTTTACTTCATATGAGGAAGAAAATTGATTTTTCTTAGTACTGAAATTAGCCACAATTAACCAGTTTTCACCTTTGTAAGATCGAATATAAGCAAAAACTTCTTCCGCTGTATCTTTAAGTAGCTCGAACTTGCCCCAGACGATGATTGGGTTTTCTTTACGTAAAGCAATCAACTTTTGATAAGTGTAAAAGATGGAATTTTCATCCTCTAAGGCTGCCTCTACATTAATTTTTTCATAGTTAGGGTTAATGGCTAACCAAGGATGGCCTGCACTAAATCCAGCTGATTTTTCATTGCTCCATTGCATCGGTGTACGTGCATTGTCACGTCCCTTTGCGTTGATTGAATGAAGAATATCCTCCTTACTGTAACCTTCCTCCAATCTCTCAAAATACATATTTCGACTTTCAATATCATCAATTTGTTCAATATCATTTACAGGTTTATTGGTCATGCCAATTTCTTCTCCTTGATAAATGTACGGAGTTCCTTTCATCATATGTAGGAGAATAGCTAGCATTTTAGCCGATTCTACACGGTATTCTTTATCATTACCCCAACGTGAGACAATCCTTGGCAGATCATGGTTATTCCAAAAGAGTGAATTCCAGCCTTCATTTCCTAATTCTGTTTGCCATTTACTAAAGACCTCCTTTAATTTTGGAATCTCTAGTGGCATCAAATCCCACTTGGTTTTTCCTTCAGCTTCATCTAAACCGATATGTTCAAATTGGAATACCATCGAGAGCTCTTTATTGGCTGGGTTAGAATATTGTTTCGCAATTTCAGGTGTTGCGCCCCAAGTTTCTCCTACAGTCAGCAGATTTTTATCCCCAAAAGTCGCCTGATTCATTTCCTTCAAATAATCGTGTAATTTTGGTCCATTTCCTGTAATACCTTGATTTGGTTGCTTCCCAATCAAATCGATGACATCCATACGGAAACCTCCGATACCTTTATCTATCCAAAAATTCATCATCTCATAAATGGCTTGGCGGAGTTTTTCATTTTCCCAATTGAGATCCGGTTGCTTCTTGCTGAACAAATGCAAATAGTATTGCTCTACAACTTCATCCCATCGCCAAGCAGGGCCTCCGAAGATTGACTTCAAATCATTAGGCAAACTGCCATCAGATGGTGCATCTCTCCAGATATAATAGTCGTGGTAGTTATTTTCTTTAGATTTTCTTGCTTCAATAAACCATGGATGCTCATCGCTGGTATGATTAACAACTAGATCCATAATAATTTTGATACCACGTTTATCTGCTTCAGAAATAAGTATTTCCATGTCTCTCATTGTGCCAAATTCGTCCATAATAGACTCATAATCTGAAATATCATAACCATTATCATCATTGGGAGACTGATAAACAGGACTAAGCCAAATACCACCAATACCTAGCTCAGCAAGATAATCTAAACGCGAAATAATACCTTTAATATCGCCTATACCATCTCCATTACTGTCTTGAAAACTTCTCGGATAAATCTGATACATCACAATTTCTTGCCACCAATTTTGTTGATTCATTATTTATTTCCCCTTTTTTCATTTTACGCAAGCGGTTGCTTAAAAATATGATAGCATTTTTAAACAAAATGAGCAACAAAAAGGTAAAGAATATTTTTTATCACGTGAGGTATCATTTCTTCAAAGCTAATAAATGTGCGTATTCTAAATCATATTTTACTAAATCAAGTCCGAAAATTTTTTCTTGCTTTTCTAAATCATAGACAAGAAGATTTTTCCAAGTTAAAATCCAAACTTTGCCGCCTTTATCAAAGTCGACATTAATTAGCATATCTTCTGTAGAATAGTTCTCCATGAGTGATTCATCAAGTGCTAAACGACTGATTTTTTGGCTATCTATGTCGTAGAAACTTATTATCATTGAGGTATCAAAACTGTCATTCGCATGACTAATGGCTAAAGTTTTTTCATCATTGGATACTGCTATTTTGTGAGGTTCATCTTGCCCCAAGCTAACTTCCTTGCGTGCCAAACTGTCTTTATCAAGGATAACCAATTTATCTTGTGGAGTGGGTTCATAAGGATTACTTTTCAAGCGATTCCCTGTATTTGTCAGGTAAAATTTATTTCCTATTAATTTCATATCCAAAAAACCTTCTGAGTTTGCTACAGCAGCACTTGCATTAGTGATTAATCTTTCATCTACCTTCTTTAAAGTCTTTTTATCAAAAGTCACAAGATTATTGTGTGTGTACTTATCGCCCACATTCATCACATTATTCAAAACATAGAGATTTTTCTCATCCGTTGCTGCTGCAGACATCACATTATCAGCCGTATCTGGGAATTTAAATTGCTTTTTTAGTGTTTTCGACTTATCATATTTATGAACCGAACCTCCCTCTGGTTGACTGGTCATAGGGTAGTAAAACTTGCCATCAAATCCCGCTCCCGTGATTGGTCCTTCTGGGTATTCTGCTTTCGATAAGCTGCCTTTTTCAATATCTAAGCTAACGACTGTTTGTGGACCTCTTGGAAAAGGTCCTGGTGTGAAATCTTCAAAAACAAAGAAATGATTATTTTTAGAATCTGGTTGGAGATTATGGGTTGCGGTCTGCTCTCCTAGCTTTACTTTGTCTTCTGAGCGTTTCTTTGCCCCTTTATCTGTCCGCTCAAAACCTACAATCTTTTTATACGACATGATATAAAAGTCAGTTTTTTTACTCGTTTTAAAGGTCTGTTCTCCTTTAGGGAAGCTTCTATAGACTAAAAAGACGGCACCGAGCGAGAGTAAAACAGTAGCTAGGACTCGTAGTATTATTTTTTTCATTATCCGATAGACATCCTTATTTTGCGCGATAAATCAACTGGACTTTATTATTATGGCTCTATAATTTAAAGGACTGATGAATCAAATTTTGATTCATCAGTCCTTTTTTAGTTTATTTAAATATAAAACATGTCGTCTATCTAGTAAAATTTAAGTACGACCAAAAATCTAAGATAGAAAGGACGACATGTCTTGAATAATCATATCAAAAAAATGCTACGAATTACAGATGAACATTTAGATTTAACAAATACGGAGGAATATAAAATTAAAGGGAAGAACACTTTAGTTATCTTTGGAGTCTATTCTCCCATGCCTTCGGCTTGTAGGAACTGTGGTTCAACTATTGTTGATAATGAAGGGAAAAGTGTAGTTGTTAGAAATGGAAAAAAGGAAGTAACTATTCAGTTAGATTCTTATCAAAATATGCCCACTATTTTAAAACTGAAGAAACAACGATTCCATTGTAAAAGCTGTTCGCACAATTGGACGGCACAGTGTTCTATTGTTGAAAAAAACTGTCATATCAGTAAATTTATTACTTTGAAAATTTTAGAATTATTAACTGAGAAAATCTCTATGACATTTATAGCTAAACAATGCCACGTTTCATTAACTACAGTTTTAAGAGTTCTTAAGTCAGTTGAATCACAACTCCCGCAACAACTTAAACCACGGAGTTTTCCAGAAGTTTTAATGGTAGATGAGTTTAGATCTCACGCTAGTTATGAAGATAAAATGAGCTTCATATGTGCTGATGGAGAAACAGGTGAATTAGTAGATATTTTACCTAGTAGGAAATTAGATAAAATAATCCCTTACTTCAATCGCTCTCCGTTGGAGGAAAGGGAAAAAGTTAAATTTTTAGTAACAGATATGAATGCTGCTTACTTTCAATTAACTAAAAATGTCTTTCCTACTGCTAAATTAATCATTGATAGGTTCCATATTGTGAAGCATTTGAACACCGCTTTTAATGATTTTAGAGTCCGAGAAATGAAGAGATTAATTACCAATAAGAAAAAGTCAAAAGCAAATAAATTAAAATCAAACTGGAAATTACTTCTAAAAAATCAAACAAATATTTCCATTTCAGAGTTCAAAACTTGGAGAAGTTTTCCTTCTCCAAAGTACCATCTTTTAACGGAATCTATGGTGATTGATCGACTACTCTCATTTTCTTCTGAACTAAAAGAAGCTTATGACATTTTCCATTTATTAATGTATCACTTTAGAAACAAAGATGACCGTTCCTTTTTCGAACTATTGAAAAATCTACCTGATAGCTTGGATACACAATTTAGAGATAAAATAGAAAATCTGATTTCCTATGAAGAAGGTATTAGAAACGCTCTTAAATATAATTTTTCCAATGGAAAAATTGAAGCTAAGAACACTCATATAAAAACACTTAAAAGAGTTTCCTATGGATTCAACTCATTTACAAATATGCGTATAAGAATTTTCTTGATAAACGGCCTTATTAAAATTAAATAACTAAAAAAGATGATAAATCTGAGAGTAATCTCAAGTTTATCATCTTATATATCCGACTCATCAGTCCGATTTGACAAAGAGCCATTATTATAAAGCAACTCGGAAGGATGGATAGCACGTGCACCTGGGATATCGTAAGCGGAGGTATTGAGATTAACCTTGGCAACATCCATATAGGCTGCCCAAACCAGCTGCGAACAGTAAAAACTGTTCCTATTATTGGTTCTGTAGAAGTTATAATTATAAGGCTTGCCTACCTGTCTCCCCGCCCAATGACCCGCATGCCAATCTTGTGAGACAGTCGTTGACTTTACACCTGTTTGCCAGACATTATATTTTCCTACTTTTCCACGACCCTCAAAGTTATATTGAAGCTTAACCCCTGTTTTTGGGGAAGATTCTGCAGTAACCCATGATTTTTGTGGCGCTACTATTCCCGCATGCCAGCTCCAGAAATTCCATTGTTTGTCACAGCGATAACGCCATCACGCCAGGTCCATCTGCCATGTCGCGCACGTGTTCGCCCTGTCTTATCCGGAACTACTGGTAAGTTATCGATCTTTTCCATGATCTTATTTTCCTTCATTTCTTGATCAACCATCTTGAGATACATTTCTTCCAGTTCTTTTTCCATTTTTCTTGTTTCTTCGGAATCTGATGAGCGGCTACTCCTTTCTAATTTTTTGACATGTTCTGCCATCCTTGCTTTCAAGTCTTCCAAGGATTCGGCTTGGACTTGGCCCACTCCCCTAAGGTTAATAAAACAAAACTCATCAGTCCGACTGATACTTGTTTTTTATTTTTCATCATAAATTTCCTCTTTTCCAATAATTTTTTCTTTCATCTTAACATAGATTTAACACCTATAATCTTTCTGTTTTATAAAGAAAAATTAAATCAAAGAAATAAATAGAAAGCTCTCGAAATGCTTTAAGCTTTCGCAATCAACACAAAGAAATCTCAATAAAATAGAAAAACTCCTGAACTATTAAGTTCAGAAGTCAATTTCAAATTGCCAAAAGAAATTTTTATCTAAGATCAAAAAAAGTCGCTTAAGCGACTTTTCTGGAGATTTTCTTACAAATCGTTGATGTCGAAGTCTTCACCAAGGAAGTCTGCGAGTGAGAAACCTTCTTGAGTTTCTGGAAGATCGTAGCTTGGTTTAGCTGCTTTACGTGGAGCACGTGGTTTACGGTCACGTTTTTCGCCATCTTCGTTATTACGAGCTGGGCGAGCTGGAGCTTCTTCCAATGCTTTGATTGAAAGTGAGATACGTTCTTCTTCAGGTTTCACGTCGAGAACTTTTACGTTCACAACTTGACCAACTTTAAGTACGTCTTTTGGATTTTCAACACGTTCCCAAGAGATTTGTGAAACGTGAACAAGTCCTTCAACGCCTGGGAAGAGTTCAACGAATGCACCAAAGTCAGTGAGACGTTTAACAGTTCCTTCAACAGTTGAGCCAACTGGTGCTTTTTCTTCAACTTGTTCCCATGGGCCAGCTTGTGTAGCTTTAAGAGAAAGTGAAAGACGACCAGCTTCTTCATCAAGTTTCAAGATTTTAACTTCAACTTTATCACCAGGTTTTACAACGTCTGATGGACGTTTAACACGGTTGTGGCTAAGTTCTGAAACGTGAACAAGTCCGTCAATACCACCAAGGTCAACGAATGCACCGAAGTTAGTAACACGTGAAACAGTACCTTCAACGATATCGCCTTCGTTCAATTGAGCAAAAGCTTCTTTACGCATTTCGATAGTTTCAGCTTCAACTACAGCACGACGGCTAAGGATGAAGCGGTTTTCAGAAGCGTTGATTTCGATAATTTTAGCTTCAATTTCTTGACCAACAAATTTCTTAGTATCTTTAACGAAGTATGTATCAATCATAGACGCTGGGATAAATCCACGAACACCGTTATAGTCTACTGAAAGTCCGCCTTTAACGTCTTTAGTAACTTTAACTGTAAGGATTTCGCCTTCTTTACCTTCAAGTTCAGTCCAAGCTTTACGAGCTTCAAGACGTTTCAATGAAAGAAGGTATACATTTGCACCTTCAGCATCTTTACCAACGATTTGTTTAATAACAAGCAAATCAAGAATATCACCAGGTTTTACGAATGTATTGATATCAGCATCACGGTCGTTTGTGATTTCGCGAAGTGTAAGGACACCTTCAACACCTGTACCAACGATAGCAACTGTTGCTTGCCCGTTTTCGATAGTAAGGATTTCACCCTTTACGACGTCACGTACTTTAACGTCCTCAACGCTGTTTAACAATGTTTCAAATTCATTCATTTGTAAAAAAATTCCTCCAACAATTTGACTGTCTACAGTCTTATGACTTAGTATATCACAACTATGAGAGAAATGAAAGCTTTTTAATACTTTTTTTCTTCTTTTTTATAAAGAATACCTTTAAATAGTCTAAAAGTTTATTTCGACTTGTCTTTACAGTATTTATCGCTAAAAAAATTAAGCCATTACAGCTTAATTTTCGTGATAGAAAACGTTTTCTTTTATTTGCTCTGAAGGGAGTACTGTTTGCGCAAATAAGAGACGATTTTTACTTGTATCACTCGGATCTGCTATATCTGAAACGACAACCGTGCCATCTTCTTGAAGCGTAGGAATCGGTTTTCCTGCTGGATAAAAATATAGTTTTGCAGAATGCCTATTGTCCGTCATAATATAAGGAATTCCGTAGTCATCATAACCACCTTTTATCATATAATATTCACGCTTACCAAAAAGAAATCGTGACCCATCGATTTCGTAATTCACACCACGCTCACTTTCCCATTTACCTTGTATACTTGAGTAATCTCCTTGAGCTATCTGCGCAACGAGTTGATTTGTGGTTCCTTCTTGATCAAAACTTGGTCTCAACCATGAAAGTGTGATATTGTCAGCTAATAGTTTGCTTTGTTCTTTGTAATTTGTACTCCAAATAAATGCGAGACTCGTTAACAATACTAAAGCAAGTAAAACAAGATTTCCTTTTCCAATTTTTTTCATATCCCCACCATTAAATAAGTTTTTGATTATAAATAAATTATAACAAATTTAAAATTTAATAAAAAATAAAACGTGGGTTTCCCCACGTTTCTCTTATTTTATTGGTATTGCATAATTTGGCCGTTTTTATAAGCAAAGTCAATCAAGGCCCCGCCGAGACACTCTTCACCGTCATAAAAAACAACAGCTTGTCCTGGAGTGATAGCACGTACAGGTTCATCAAATTTGACAGCAACTTTATCTCCCTTAACAGAGATTGTTACTCCTGTATCTTCTTGACGATAGCGGAACTTGGCTGTACAATGCATTTCAAATTCTTCTGGCATTGGACGAGTAAAGCTCAATTCACTGGCAGTTAAATTATCAGAATACAAATGTTCATGATGGAAACCTTGTCCAACATAGAGTGTATTTGTACTAAGATCTTTCCCTACTACAAACCACGGATCACTTGTAGTTTGACCATGTTGTCCACCAATTCCCAAACCACCACGTTGACCAATGGTATAATACATGAGACCGGCATGCGTACCCATTTCTACACCATCTAGTGTCATCATTTTACCTGAAGTGGCTGGAAGATAGTTTGTTAAAAATTCTTTAAAATTCTTTTCACCGATGAAACAGATTCCTGTTGAGTCTTTCTTCTTCGCTGTTGCAAGTCCAGCACGTTCGGCAATGGCGCGTACTTCCGGTTTTTCCAAATGACCAAGTGGAAACATTGTTTTCTTCAATTGGTCTTGTGACAATTGGCTTAGGAAATAAGTTTGGTCTTTATTATTATCCACGCCACGAAGCATATGAACTGTGCCATCTTCGTCTGTTGTTACACGCGCATAGTGGCCTGTTGCTACGTAATCAGCCCCGAGTTCCATTGCGTAATCAAGAAATGCTTTAAACTTAATTTCTTTATTACACATAACATCGGGGTTAGGTGTCCGACCTGCACGATATTCCGCCAAGAAATACTCGAATACACGGTCCCAATATTCTTTTTCAAAGTTGACAGAATAGTAAGGAATACCGATTTGATCCGCTACTGCTGCTACATCTTTGTAGTCTTCTGTAGCAGTACATACACCATTTTCGTCAGTATCATCCCAGTTTTTCATGAAAACACCAACGACATCGTAACCTTGTTCTTTCAGCATTAAAGCTGTAACTGAACTATCGACGCCACCAGACATACCGACAACGACTCTTGTTTTTGAATTATCCATTATTTGTTCACCATCTCTTTCTATTTTTATTAGATTTCCTATTTTTCTTTAGAAAAACAAAAAAGCTTACATTCAGTTGAAGGCTGAAGTAAATAATAGGTAACGATTTATTATACCAGTTTTTTCCAGAAATAAATAGACTGTGAAATGCTATAATAGAAATATGATTGAACACACAGATAATCCTTTAATTTTTAACATGGAAATCAATAAAAATAAATACGCAAACCTTGCTGAAACAAAGCGAGTTTGTCCTTTTTGCGATACACCCAATCTCAAAGATATTTTGGACAGACAAGGGCACAAAATTTGGCTTAAAAACAAATTTCCCACTGTCGAAAATTCTTTGATGACTGTGATTATTGAGTCAGATAAACACCTCGGAGATGTCTCTACCTACTCTGTTCAAGAAAATAGAGAAGTCTTTCGGTTTGCTTTTGAATGTTGGCAGAAGCTATTGGATAATCCCCAATATAAATCAGTACTTATGTTTAAAAACTTTGGCCCCCATTCTGGCGGAACATTACGTCATCCACACATGCAGATTGTTGGTTTGGAAGAGGCCGATGGTTATGAACATATCTCTCCTGAAAATTTTGAAGGTGTAACACTTAAAGAAAATAGTGTCGATATTACAATCTCTACTCGTCCGATTATGGGATTTGTAGAATTTAATGTTATCATTTCCCAACTTGAATATATCGATCATTTGGCGGATAAGGTTCAGCTTATTACACAGTATTTACTGAATGACTATATGAACGGACGCTGTGATTCTTACAATCTTTTTTTCTACAAAATGCCGGACAGCCAGCGTTATATTTGTAAGATTGTACCACGGTTTATCACTTCTCCTTACTACATCGGCTATAAAATACCTCAGGTCAACAAAGACAATCGCTTAGAAGAAATCGCAAAAGAGTTAAAAACAAAGCTGGACTAGTCCAGTTTTTCTTTTATAAATAAGAAATTAGGTTATAATAAGTGTATGTTTGATTTTATCAAGAAAAATATTTGGCTAATGCTCGGAAGTTTTATCCTCCCTGCTGGACTACTTGCGGTAGCTTTTGCCTTCCTCGGTATTTATTGGGGAAGTGACACTTCTATCCTCGCTGGTGATGCATATCATCAATATGTTGCTATTCACACGCTTTATCGGGATATTCTTCATAATAGTAACTTAGGCTTTCTCTATACTTTCACGAATGGTTTGGGGCTTAACCTTTATGCTTTCTCTGCTTACTACATGGGAAGTTTCTTCATGCCCCTTACTTATTTTTTCAATGTTCATACTATGCCAGATGCACTTTATCTGATTACACTTTTAAAGTTTGGAACGATTGGTCTCTCAAGTTTTGTTGCATTGAAAAACATGTATAAATCCATCCCCTCTCTTATCACGATGGCATTATCCACATCTTTCACCCTGATGAGCTTCTTAACGAGTCAAGTTGAAATTATCATGTGGCTCGATGTTTTCATCTGGCTTCCTCTCATCATGTGGGGCTTGCACGGACTTCAAGATTTCGGCAAGCGTAAACTGTATTACATCAGCTTAAGCCTTCTATTCATCCAAAATTACTATTTTGGCTTTATGGTTGCAATTTTCTTAGTGTTATATTTTATAGCACGTTCAACATTTACCAAGTGGTCATGGAAAAAGTTTTTTGATTTTGCGATTACTTCTATATTGTCTGCTGTAACAAGTTTAGTTATGCTTCTTCCAATGTATCTTGATTTGAAAGCAAATAATACTCAAGCTGTTTCCCAGATTAATGATTTTTGGACACAAAATTCTGCCGTTTTTGATCTTTTTTCTAAAAACTTTGTGGGAGCCTATGATACAACACAGTATAATGCTGTCCCAATGATTTATTTAGGGCTCATCCCCTTCCTTCTTGCACTTACTTTCTTCTTCCTTCCTCAAGTGAAATGGCAGACCAAAATAGCTTTTGGTGTCCTACTTGCATTTCTGACTGCCTCTTTTTATCTACAAGTTTTAGATTTGGTGTGGCAAGGGATGCATTCTCCAAACATGTTTTTACATCGTTACGCTTTCCTTTTCTCTCTTCTCATTTTACTTATGGCCTGTGAAGTTCTCACGCGCTTCAAGTCTTTAAAACTCTGGATGACTATAGTACCCTTTGTGCTGCTTTCCCTTGGTTTTATTGCTGCTGCTTTACTCGGGGATTATGCTTATCTCGATACGCTACAGCTTGCTCTGACTCTGCTCTTTGCCTTGGCTTATTTCTTGGTTCTTCTTACCTTCTTTAAAAAATGGCTCCCTTGGAAAGTTTTAGTTGCCATCCTTGCTTTGTTCATGTGTGCAGAAGCAGGTTTAAATGGATACTACCAGCTTGCAGGAGTTAAGAAAGAATGGAATTTTGCAAGCCGAGCTTACTACAATACCCAAACAAAACTCATTCAACCTCTCGTCCAAAATGTAGTCGAACGTTCTGGAGATACCTTTGTGCGTACAGAAAACACGGTCCCCGATACGGCAAATGATGGTATGAAATATAATTATAATGCCTTATCGCAGTTTTCTTCTGTCCGTAATAGTAATTCAAGCCGGGTCTTAGGACTTTTAGGGTTTCATACAGACAGCACCTTCCTTAATCTCCGCTACCCTGAAAACACGTTACTCATGGATTCGCTTCTTTCCATTAATTATAATATCAATCAATTTCAACCTGAGAAATACGGTTTTAAGCAAATAAAACCTTCTTTATTTGAGAATCACAATGCACAATCGGTTGGAATATTTGTAAAAGATGGGTACCAAGATGCAGCTCTGAGCAGTTCAGAAAGAGCAACAATCAGTAATCAAGAAGCCTTTCTCCATCAATTGACGCACAGTAAAGAAAAATATTTCACGCAGATTTACCCAGACTCAGAAAACAGTAACAGTACGATAACCGGTGGTAAAGAACAAGTTACACTGATACGTAAAGTCGAAGAAGACGGCGGCGTTTCAGTGACCTATGAGCTTACCGTACCCGCACATAGTCAAGCCTATCTTGAGTTACCTAATGTAAGCTACATTAATGATAATTCAAAAATGACTACGATTACGATTCATTCAGGAAAAAAAGTTCTTCATTCTTATAATGTCAATAGTAAAGATGTTGGTAACTTTTATAATTTAGGAACTTCTGAAAAGGAAACAAAACTAACAGTGAGTGTTTCCTTCCCAGAAAACTCACAAGTTTCCTTTGGCATAACAAGATTTTGGGCTTTGGATAACACCAAATACCAAGCAGCTATGGATACTCTAAAGCAAACACAGGTGAAAACCGAACAAGTAAAAAACGGACTTCGTTTGACTTATAATAGCAATACCTCTGGTGATCTTTTCCTCACATTACCTTATGATAAAGGTTGGTCAGCCAAACTGGATGGACATTCCGTAACCTTAGATAAAGCACAAGAAGGTTTCATGAAAGTTACTGCCCCTAGAGGTGAACATGTTGTCGAACTTACTTTCTTCCCTCAAGGCTTAAAAGCAGGGATAGCATGTTTTATAGGTGGAATCGCTCTCTTTGCTCTTTATGATTTCTTAAATAGAAAAAAACAGCTTTAAGTGCTGTTTTTTTCTATTTAACTTTAATGCTGGCGAATCAAAGTATTCTTGAAAGAATATTTATCCGCACGATAATAAGAAATATCGTATAAGATAGGTCGAGCGTCTAAAGCAAAAGCCGTGGAGTGTACGCGGAAAACTGGACTGTTCACTTTCACTTCCAGTAACTGAGCAAGTTCCTCTGTAGCCAGAATCGCTTCAATTTCTTGGTGCGAATAGCCAATTTCTATTTTTTCCTCAATAATGGAAAACAAGGATCCAGTCAATTCTTTCTCAGTTGCTCCCGTGATTAATTGTTCTGCAAAATAGAGTTTTTCTAAAGTCATGGGTTCATTATCAAGTAAACGCAATCGCTGTAATTCCACCAGTTCTGCTGTGGTGTTCAGTGCTTTTACAACTTCCTCTGGCACTTTCTTCAATTTTTTAAAATTTAGTAAACGTGTTTGCCCAACTTTTCCCATAGCCTCTGCTGCTTCGGTAAAGGACTTCAAACCCATACCTCCACTTTGAATCTTGGGTTGTTCAATCACATAGGCGCCTTTTCCTTTTTTCTTGATTACAATTTGTTTTGTCATCAAATCTTCCATGGCTTTACGTACGGTTAAGCGACTCACGCCAAACTCCAATGCCAAATCGTATTCGGATGGAAGTTTTTGAGCAGATACATAAGTGCCCTGCTCAATTCTTTTTTCTATTTCTTGAGAAACAACTAAAAACTTTGCTTTGCTTTCTTTTCGTTCAGTATTCATTACCTTTATTTTATCACGCTTATCTTCTTTTTAAAAGTTTCTTATTGACCAAGTCTTTCAATACTTTTCATATAAATTTCTATCATTTGTTTTAAATGTTCAATCTTTATATATTCATTTTCCTTATGGGCAATTCCTTTTTCCCCCGGAAAAGATGGCCCAAAAGCTACAATATTTGGCATTGACCGCGCATAAGTCGCTCCTGTAGTTGTGACGGGTTGACCATTTAATCCTGTCACTTCTTCATAAATATTTGATAAATCTTGTATTTCTTGCTTCATCTTGTCAACGTAGGTTCCGGGCAGACTGCGAATAATTTTGAAACTTGTGTCTGGGTAAAGATTTTCGCTTAAAGCATTAATGACTTGCTCCTCTGTCACAGTTACCGGATAACGAATACTAAGTGACAGATGAATAAGATTATTTTCTCTTTTGATTTTGTATGGCGTAAGTATTAAACGCCCACTTTCTTGGTCCGCAAAAGCAATACCTACTCCTTGACCAAAATGTTTTTCATGAAAACTATGGGTGAGCCATGAGAAATAGTGCCTCAGCTCATTATTTTCTAAATTATTTTGAAGTAAGGCTGCCAAGGCTGTAATTGCATTTTTCCCTAATTCTGGCGCATTGCTTGGCGTCCGCAATCCTTTGGCACTATAAGTTTGACGTCCACCAGAAAGTTGAATGTCATCAGGAACAAAGTCTTTAGCCATTGCACCATGAAAATCGCCCAATGAATCCAATACACCGTGAGCAAATCTTGTCGTCAACTCAAGAGCAACAACACCTCGCTCCCCGTAAACTACTGGAAATTTACAATCTGGTGTAAAACCAAAAAACGGTGCCTTTTCTTCTGACAAATAAAGAGGCACATCTGCTGATCCACTTTCTTCATCAGTTCCAAAAATAATGCGTATTGGTAGAAGAGGTTTGAATTTTCTTTCCTTTAATAACTTCAAAGCAAATAGACAGGACAGAATTGGTCCCTTATTGTCTAACACACCTCGCCCATAGAAATAGCCTTCACGCTCCTCAAGCTTAAAGGGAGGCGATAACCAGCCTGGGCCCTCCGCAGCAACCACATCAAGATGTCCAACTACTCCAATATAATCCTCACCTTCCCCTAATTGAGCATAACCCATTGCATCTTTGACGATTTGTATTTCCAGACCATAAGATTGTGCTTTTTCCATGACATAAGCTAAAACTTGACGTGGCTCTGCTCCAAAAGGGGCACCAGCTTCGGCTTCGCCTTTGACACTGGGAATCGCAATTGCTCCTTCCAAAAGGGATACATAGTCCTCCCAATTTTGTTCAATTTCTGTCCTATACATTTTTTACCTCTTTAGAATGCTTTGCTGTTTAAAAAACGAACAGTTTATATGCTTCTCGTGACTTATTATTTTCCTTTGCCTGTAAAACTTTACAAATTGCCTTATAAGATTCATTAAGTCCGACACCACCTTTTTTTGGCATTTTTACAATATCAATTACTTCTTTGTAAGCAGAAATTAAAGCCTGGTTTTCTTCAGACATGGCACAAACTACTTTGAGAGATGTATTTTTTTGTATATCTTGAGCAAGCTCCAATGACATTTTGGAAAACTCAGGGTAGTTAAAGGAAGGTCCGCAAATCACGCCCTCAATATTAAGCCGTTGCAACATCCCTTTTATCTTTCTTTGAACAACATCTGGTGCTTCCCTGTAGGTTTGTTCTCCCATATAAATCGTAACCAGCAAATTTTGTTCATGCTCAGCAAGTAAGGGTTTCAAAGTCACTCCTGGTCCAATCACTTCTTTTGTAGCAGTAAGTGGAACTTTTACATCATCCTTTGTTCCCATTCCCGCTTGAATTTGATTTAAAATCATTACAAGTCTCATTCTATCCTCCTATAGATTATCAAAGCTCAACATTTCCTCTGTAATAGCTTCTAATTCTGCATCAGCAGCTTGTCGTTCTTCATTCATGTATTGTACATCCATAATTTTGATAAAAGGAATGTAGATAAATACACCAATGATAAGCAAAACGAGTTGCAAAAGTGCTCCGGCCCAGTTTGTTGCTAAGAAACCTGAAATAATAATGGGCGTAGTCCACGGAATCAAAACACCGTTGGTGATTGGCACAAGATGAAGGTTCATCATAATATAAGAAACAATAATATTAAAGGTTGGTACTAAGACAAAAGGAATAAAAATGAGAGGATTAAGTACAATAGGAAGACCAAAAATAATCGGCTCATTTATCCCAAATATGCCTGGAACCAAAGCAAGCTTACCTAACTCCTTAATTCGTTTTGAACGACAAACAATTAGCATTGCAATTAATAAAGAAAGTGTTGATCCAGCACCTCCAAAGGTTGCAAATAAGTCTTGAAATTGAGCATTTACAATATGAGGTGCTCCGGTTCCATTTTTAAAATACTCTACATTTTCAAGAGAGAGCGTCAGCAGGATAGGATTAAAAACCGCACCCACGACTGAACTTCCGTTGACGCCGAAAAACCAGAAAACATGAAGAAAGATATAAGCAATAATCATTGCCCATACTGTATCTCCGAGATGGAGCAGCGGTATTTGTAAAAAGTTAAAAACTAAGTCAAAAGCATTTGTGCCAAAAATGTTCAATACCAAGTTCAGTGCAAAAAATATTAGCATGACAAAAGCACCTGGAATCAAAGCAGCGAAGGAATCTTCAACCATGGGTGGTACACCTTCAGGCATTTTGATTACCCATTTTCTGTTGACAGCAAATTGATAAAGATTAACAGAAACAAAGGCGCAAATAATCCCGATAAAAATCCCTTTTGCTCCGACCCAAGAAAGTGGGAGAGCTGTTAAGGTAGCTGATACCGGATTTGCCATCCCCTCAACTGTTACCTCTCCAGTCACAGAGTAGGGCATCAGAAGAAACCAAGACATTAAAGTAACTGCCGCTCCAAAAATGGGGTTAGCCTTAATTTCTTTCGCAAAAGAATAACCTATCCCCACAACTGCAAACACGGCCATGATCGTAAAGGTCGCATCTGCAGGCTTAGTAATCATTTCAGCTAAGGTCGTCCCGGTCTTACTGTTAATAACCGTCGTTTCCAAAAAATTAATCCATTGAGGAATAGGGAAATTTGCTAAAAGTAAAAAGAAAGATCCCGCAATCAATAGTGGTGTTGAAACGAGAAAACCATTTCTTATTGCAATAAGATACTTGTTACGTCCTATTTTTTCAGCCAGGGGCAACATAATTTTTTCAAGCTTTGAAAACATCAATTTCTCCTTCTACCTATTCGATAGGTGCTTTAATTCTTGCTTCATAAGCATCTAACCATTCTTGGCTAATGGGCTCGATTTTTGTCTTGTGATTTGCTTCTGGGTGGGCGATAAAGATACTTGGTTCTTGCTTTTGCGTGGCTACACTAAAGGTAAATTCCACATTTGTTGCGACACCCCAGTTTCCTGCTTTATCCAGTGCGACAAGTGAAAAAGCTCCTGCTTTACCGTATCTTTCTTTCAATTTATCTTCAAAAGAATACACCGCCTGATCACAAGCCTCTTGGGGCGTATGGCCTTCAGACATGAGACGAACGATTTCATAGGATAAAATTCCTTTCATCAAATCTTCACCAAGTCCTGTTGCTGTAGCCCCTCCAACCTGACTATCCACATAAAAGCCGGAACCTGAGAGTGGTGAATCACCAACCCGGCCAGATTTTTTCATGAAGAGACCAGAACTTGAAGTTCCTGCCACCATTTTTCTACTACTGTCTAAGGCAACCATACCCACCGTATCATGTCCATCATAAGCCGAAAGACCTGTACGTTTCATTTCTTCTAAACGTCTCTCCCATATTTTTTTGGCGCGCTCTGTTAACATTTTTTTCTGCTTAAAGCCTGCTTCAATAGCATATTGTCTTGCGCCTGGACCGACTCGCATACTATTAAATTTTTCCTCAGATAAGGCTTTTGCTACTGCTATTGGATTAGCAATATCAGTAATGCCTGCCACTGCACCAATTTTAAAACTATCTCCATCCATATATGCAGCATCCATTTCTAAAATTCCTGCTTCATTTGGTAGTCCACCATATCCGACAGACTTATAATAAGGATAATCTTCAACCTCTTTTATAGCTTGTTCTAGTGCTTCTCCAGCCTCTCCTCCTTTGCTCAAAAGCTCTTCAGCTTTACAAACCCCATCATGAGCCATTCGCCACGTTGCAATAATTCCCCACATAAATACTCCTTTTTTATTTTATATACAATCTAGTATATACTATTTGTATACATTATAAATTAAACGCTTACATTTGTCAAGGCACAAATAAAAATAGAGAAAGACTCATGCTTCTCTATTTTTATACTATTCTTGATTATAGATGTTTAATGCCTCTAGGAACACATGACCATACTTTTTCAACTTCACTTGACCTACACCGGAAACTTCTAAAAATGTCTCTTCGTCTAAAGGCATAATTCTTGTCATGTCTTTCAATGAAGCATCGGAAAATATCATGAAAGGAGGAACGCCTTCTGACTTGGCAATATCGAGACGTAACGTCCGTAATTCTTCAAATAACTCCAAATTAAATGTACCATTAGCTACAGACTGTTGCTTAGTAGTGCTTAAAGCTGTACGTCGCCAGACTTGCTCTCTACCTTGTAGAACAGCTATCCCACGATCAGAAACCCCAAGTAAGGGGAATTTGCCTGCGGAGACAGCTAAGTAACCTTCCCCCGCTAAAAAATCAATCAGTTCTCCAACTGCTTTTTGCGAATATCCCTTCATTATGCCAAAAGTTGAGAGTTTTTCAAAATTCCAACGTGCTAAGTTTTTATTTTTAGAGCCTACTAAAACTTGTGCGACTGCTGTTTTTCCGAAACGTTGTTCCATCCGAATAACACAAGACATAACTTTTTGTGCATCAAGCGTAACATCTGTACGCTCCCGGTCGTCTAAACAGTTTGAGCACTTATGACAGTCCTCTCCCGCATCACCAAAATACTGTAAAATATAACCCTGCAAGCAAGTTTCTGAGCTTGTATAAGCTTGCATCTGCCTTAGTTTTTCGTATTCTTGCTCCTTATGTTGCTCACTCCCTTCGCCTTGCTCGATCAAGAAGTTTCTGAGACGAACATCATTGGGCGAAAATAATAAGATAGCATCCGAATCAAGTCCATCTCGTCCTGCACGACCTGCTTCTTGATAGTAGGCTTCAATAGTAGCAGGCATCCCATAATGAATTACAAAACGAACATTGCTCTTATTTATCCCCATTCCAAAAGCATTGGTTGCCACCATAATAGGAACTTCATCATAAAGGAAATCTTCTTGGTTTTTTTGGCGCTCTCCCTCAGCTAAACCGGCATGATAACGTTTAGCAGGAAAATTATTTCGGTTTAACCATTCCGTAACTTCTTCTACTTCTTTACGTGTGTTGGCATAGATAATGCCTGATTCGTCAGTATGTTCTTTTAAGTAGGACTTTAAAAAGTCACGTTTATCTTTTCCTTTAACAACTTCAAAGCGTAAGTTTTCGCGTAAAAAACCTGTTTTAACAGTGTTGTATTCAGAGATTTGTAATAAGTCTTGAATATCTGCAGATACCCGAGGTGTGGCTGTAGCTGTTAGTGCTAAGATTGTTGGTGAAGTAGGCAAATCAGCCAATCGTTTCGCAAAAGTAACATAAGAAGGTCTAAAATCATGTCCCCATTGAGAGATACAGTGTGCTTCATCAATTGCAACCAAATCAATAGGAAGGTGTTGCAAAAAATAGTTAAAAGATTCTAATTCAAACCGTTCAGGAGCAACAAACAAGATTTTAACCTCGCCATTTTCGATCTGTTGCATTCGGAAATAAGCTTCTTGCTCATCTACTGTCGAATTAATAAATGTTGCTGGTATATTTGCAATATTTAGCTGATCCACCTGATCCTTCATCAGGGAAATTAAAGGCGAGACCACAAGAGTAACACCTTCTTGTAAAAGGGCAGGTAATTGATAGCAAATGGATTTCCCTGCACCTGTCGGCAATATCCCCAGAGTATCTTTTCCCTGTAGAACTTGCTCTATTATTTGTTTTTGACCTTGACGGAAACTTTCGTAGCCAAATATTTCCTTGAGTTTTGCTTCTAAATTCATCTTTTCCTATTATACGTTTAATACTAAAAAAATTCACGAACAAAAGTGAATTTTTTTCTTTTATTTTTAGAGTACCTCAAATTTTTGTTTTAGTCAAAAGTAAGGAATTCAAAATTACGGAAACGCTAGACAAGCTCATTGCCGCTGCAGCAATCATTGGATTGAGTAATCCAAAAGCTGCCAGCGGGATACCAATAATATTGTAAATGAAGGCCCAAAAATAATTTTGTTTGATTTTACTTAAGGTTTTTCGAGATATCTTAAAGAGATCGAGTAATTTATGGATTTTACCACCCATAATGGTCACATCTCCTGCTTCCATCGCAATATCTGAGCCTGTTGCCATGGCAACACCCACAGTACTACTTGCTAATGCAATAGCATCGTTTATTCCGTCCCCTACCATAATGGAATGTGAAGTTTCTTGGACAATTTTAGCTTTGTCTTCAGGTGATAGATTACTTTTTACTTCATCCAAATTGACAATTTCTTGGATTTTTTTAGCAGAATCTTCATTGTCCCCTGTCAACATCACAGTTTTAATGCCGGCTTTTTTCAGTGCAGCTACGGTCTGCACACTTTCTTGCTTAATTGAAGATTTAAAGGTTGCTGTAGCTATATGGCTTACATCATCCGCAAGATAAATAACAGTATCTGTGCTTGATGTGACATCGTACCCGTGCTCTTCCATAAGTTTTGCATTTCCTGCATAATATTGACGGCCATTTATTTCTCCTGAAAGTCCACGACCAGCAATTTCTTTAAGGTTTTCTACGGGGTAGATTTCCTCAGTTTTTACGGCTTGAGCTAACGGATGGTGCGAATGACTTTCTAAACTTGCTAAAATTTTAAATGATTCATCGTTGCCCTCAAATTGAGACAACTCAAATTCACCTGTCGTAATCGTCCCTGTCTTATCAAAGAAAACTGTTGTCACGCTATTTGTCAGTTCTAAAGCATTGGCATTTTTCAACAGCAAGCCATTCTTAGCAGCAAGTCCTGTTCCTGAAATAATTGCGGTTGGTGTCGCTAAACCAAGCGCACATGGGCAAGCAATAACCAATGTTGCCACAGCATGCATAATGGCAGTCAATAATGTCCCAGTAATAGCCCATGTTGCTACAAAAGTCACAAGTGAAATGACCAAAACAATTGGAACAAAGACATTTGAGATTTTATCCGCGAATTTTTGAATATCAGGTTTTGAGGCTTGCGCTTCTTCCATCATTTCAACCATCCGAGAAATAGTCGAATCGTTAACATCTCGAACAACAACAGCTTTAATGGAACCGTCTAAATTCACAGCCCCTTCAAATAGTGTATCATCGTCTGCTTTGACAACAGGTAAAGATTCGCCAGTCAAGTGACTTTCGTCAAAAGATGCTTTACCTTTAAGGATCATTGCATCCAAAGGTACCTTCTCTCCCGGATAAATTTGAATAACATCCCCGATTTGGACTTCTTCAAGCGGGCGCTCACCTTCTTCTGTGTGAACCATTTTAACCCTACTACTCATCAAGCTCGTGATTGCCTGACTTGTTTTTTCTTTAGCATTGTGCTCAAGTACTTTTCCTAAAACAACCAAGGTAATAATAACCATAGCTGATTCAAAATTCAAAGCATTGTCTTGTCCTAAAAATACCGCTAAAATTAAACTCGAAAAATATGCAACGCTAGTTCCAAGTGCTACTAGAACATCCATATTTGCATTTCCATTTTTCAATGCATGATAAGCGCCGACGTAAAAGCGCCAACCGATAATAAACTGAACAGGTGTTGCGAGAATAAGTTGTAAAACAGGATTGTGTAGAAACATCAAATAGTGTGTGCCCAATACTCCTTCAAACATAGCAAGTACTAAAGGCAGAGTCAAAATTACTGACACGATCAATGACAATCGTAAATTACGATTCCTTCTACGCGCTTGAGCTGCAATTTTTTCTTGATGTGCTTTATCGTTTACAATAGCACCATAGCCCACCTTTTCAACTATATTGATCACATCTTGATCACTAATGCTATCATCAAAAATGACTTTTGCTTTTTCGGTTGCCAAGTTAACTGTTGCTTCTTGGATTTTATTCGAGTTATTCAATGCTTTGGATACGGTATTCACACAGTTTGCACAGGTCATACCCGTGATGACAAAGTTTTGACTTCTCATTTTCTACTCCTTCATTAAATTTACAAATGTAAACATTGTGTTCCAGAGAAAACTGCCCCTAAGGACAGCCTTCTTATTTTACTAATTCGTAGCCAGCTTCTTTAACAGCCATTGCTAAATCTTCTACGGGTGTTGTCGCTGCATCGAATTTCACAAGTGCTTCATTCTTTTTTAAAGAGACTTTTGCGGATTTTACACCAGTAAGCCCTTCGAGTGCTGAAGTCACATGCATTGCACAGTGATCACAAGTCATACCTTTGATTACGAATTTTTCTTTTTCCATTATCTCTCCTCCATATTAGCTGACGTGTTGGCAGCTGCAAGAATTAAAATTTTCTAAACAAGTACAAGTTGTTTCTTGAACTGTTTCTTTATTTTTTAGCGCTTCTTGCAAACTTGCTACATCTTCTGAAGTCAAGTTTGACAAGGCGATCATATCGGCTAAGAGCTTCACTTGTTTTGTTTCACAAACTTTTTCAAGTAAAGACTGTCCCATCATTTGAATAGCTGTACATTCTGCCATTAAAGGGCGATAAACAAACTTACGACCTTCTTTTTCAGTACTTAGCATTCCCTTTTTCACGAGGCGCCCCAGCAAAGTTTTAACTGTTGCTAGAGACCAATCCAAATCGGGCGAAATTTGACAAGAAATCTCATCAACTCGTGCTTCGCCGAGCGACCATATAACACGCATAACAATCAATTCTGCATTTGATATATTAAATTCTGTTTCGTTCATTGGCGCTCCTTACTTTATTTTTACTACAACTACAGTTTACAACTGTAAACTATAAATGTCAAGTCACAACTCTGTATTATAAATAAAAAAACCCTTTAAGGCAAGTATAGACTTTCAAAAAGGGTCGTTTATTTTCAATATTATTATTTTCCGTCACCAAAGATGCGCTCCATAATTTCACGTCCTGTTGGCGTTGCAGCAAGCCCACCTTCACCAGTTTCACGGTGAGCAGAGGGCAGTGAGCGTCCTACATTGTACATACATGTGATCACTTCATCAACAGGTATAACTGTTTTAACACCAGCTAAAGCCATATCGGCGGAAATCATCGCCTGAGAAGCCCCCATAGCGTTACGATGGACACAAGGAATTTCTACTAAACCTGCGACAGGGTCACAAATCAGGCCCAACATATTTTGGAGTGTCAAAGCTAAGGCTATTCCGGCTTGCTCGCCCGTACCTCCAGCCATGATAACCAAAGCGGCTGCGGACATGGCCGATGCCGACCCAACTTCTGCTTGACATCCTCCTTCAGCACCTGCAATCGTTGCATTGTTTGCGATTGCTAAACCAAAAGCACCAGCTGTAAAGATAAATTCTACCTGCTGCTCATGTGTAAGCCCTAACTTCTTCGTTGCTGCAGAGAGCACACCAGGTAGACATCCAGCTGACCCCGCTGTCGGTGTCGCACAGATGAGTCCCATCTGAGCATTGACTTCATTTACAGCTACGCCATCACGCGCTGCTCCTAAAATAACATCACCTGATATCGCTTTTCCTGATTTAATGTATTCATCCATCTTCTTGGCATCGCCACCTGTAAGTCCTGTTGTTGACTTATTTCCAAGTAGTCCTTCCTCAATTGATGACATCATTGTTGCCAAGTTATGTTCCATCATCTCAATGATTTGTTCACGGCTCGCACCGGTTTGTTCTATTTCTTCTGCAATCATCAATTCAGCAATTGATGGATATGCTTTTGCATCTTCAAGCAGTTCTTGTACATTTGAAAACATAATTACCCCTTATTTAAAGAAATTTACAGCAGAAAGTTTCGGAATGTGTTTCATTTCCTCAAAAGCTTCTTCGACATCGAAACTGTCTACTTCCATAATCATGATTGCTTTTTCACCTTTAGCTTCACGTGTCAAATTCATTTGTGCCACGTTAATATCATGCTTTTCAAAAATAGCTCCGAGACGCGCCAAAATACCTGGTGCATCTTGATGGACAATAACAAAAGTTGGCATCCCTGCTGAAATAGAAATATCGAAACCATTGAGTTCGGTCACTTGAATCAAGCCCCCGCCAATAGAAATCCCTGTGACGCTCATGTCACGGTCCCCTTTTTTCAAAATCAGACGCGCTGTGTTAGGATGGTCTGCCTTATCTTCTGGATGAGGCACATATGTCACTTCCATCCCTTCTTCGTGAGCAATGCGCGGTGCATCTCGTAAGCGAGGATCATCAGGATCCATACCTAAAACACCAGCAACCAAAGCAACATCTGTTCCATGTCCACGATAAGTTTTGGCAAAACTCTCATACAAATGAATCTCAACCTTCTCGGGCAATTCGCCAAAAATTGAACGAATAATCTTTCCTATACGGGCAGCACCGGCAGTGTGAGAACTACTGGGACCAACCATTACAGGACCAATAATGTCAAATACACTTTTGTAACGTAAATTTTCCATATTTCCTCCGCAACTTTGCTCAGCAAAGCTTTTCGTTCGAATTTTTTATATTCCAACGAAACAATTTATTCTTAAAATCATTATAACACTAATACGTTTTCATATCTATATAAAACTGGGGCTGTAGCAAAAAGATAAGTTTGCTAATTTTCCCATTTTACGTGGACTTTTCAGACTATTCTTTAATGATTAAAAATGCAAAAAGGACATTTTTTTCTCAATTCTCGCCGATAGTTTGTGATATAATAAACTTTAGAAAAATAGAAAGAGAGATTTCAATGAAATTCAATCACAAACCTCTGAATCTTTATGTAAATTTCAAAGAATCTGCTGAAAAGTTCCCCAAAAGTCGTTTTATTTTCGATAAAAAGTTAAACGCTTTCCCGGAATTAGATCTTGAAACAAATTATCAAAGCGTTCACGAAGCAGTCTTGCAAAAAGCTTATAATTTGTCAGCCTTGGGAATAAAAAAAGAAGACAAGGTCATTATTTTTAAATCAAGTGCTTTTGACACTTATCTTCTGGCCGTTGCTGTGTCCTATCTGGGTGCTGTGCCTGCAATGATTTCCCATCACTTTTCTACACCAGTAATGGATACTCTTGCTGCACGCCTTGAAACTCCTTGGCTCATTTTTGATGAAGATACAGATGCTGTCGTTCAGGAATTAAAAAATGTAAACGAAGATCACAAACTCTTTGTTTCTGACTTTGCTTCAATCACTAATAGTCCTGTAGTAAGCAATCAACAATTAGCTACGGATGAGATTGCTTATCTCACACATACCTCAGGTACTACTGGAATTCCGAAACTGATTGCACACTCAGCTCAATCTATGGGCTGGCGTTGGGTCTTGCAACGTACAGTAATGGATTGGATGCCAGACAAATCTTCACTGTTGGCATTCCATATTTCACCTGTTCATTCCCGCTTTAACATTGGTATATCATCAGCCATGACCTTCGGCTTTGATCTTATGCCACTTTCTAATTTAGAAAAAAATACTGTGCTTAGCATGTTTGAAAAATATCGCCCTACAGCTTTCGAAACACACCCAAACCATTTTGTTCGCCTAGCAAATGTTGTAAAAGAAACACCCGAGGCCTTTGCTTCTATTCGCTATCTCCACTCTACTTTTGATGCGATTAACAAAGATACGATGCATACTTTCCTTGCGGCTTCTAAAGAGGAAAATCCTGTTTTCTTGCAAATCTACGGTCAGTCTGAATGCGGTCCAATGATTTGGAAAAAACACCGCCTTAGTACCTTACCAAGTACAAATGCTCGTGAAATGGGCATCGGCATGCCTGGACTTTCCCAAGCGCGCGTAACAGATGCTGACGGAAATGTTGTTCCTGCTGGTACACCTGGTCATATTCATTTCCTCTCTAAAGGGCGTGCTCTTACTTATTATAAAGAGGATAGTCGTTTTGCTGAAGAAGTTTATGGCGACTGGTGGGATACAGGCGACTGGGGGATTATGGATGAAGACGGTGTGCTCTTCCTCTATGATCGTCAAGTTGATCTCATTGACAAGGTGGAGTCAAACTTAGCCATTGAAGATCTCCTCCTCGATCAACACGACTTTCTTGACGAAGTAATAATTATCCGCGATGCTTCTGGACATCCTCAACCTATTTTGGCGCTTGCCGAAGGTAAAGAAATGGACTGGAAAGCTTGGTGGTCTTCTATCATTGACATGCCATTCCTAAATGAGCCGCTTCTCATGGACTATGATGCGATACCTCGTACAGCCACAATGAAAGTTCAAAGATTAGCTCTTGAGCGTGAACTTGCAGCAGCTAAAAAATAAATATCATATACAAAAAGGTAGTTCCCAAGAGGAAACTACCTTTTTTAAATTATTTTGCTACTGCTTGCCACAGAAGCGATAAAAGGAGAGAGAAAGCATAAGAGCTATTAAATAAAACCATATTTTTTAAAGAATAAACAAAGCTATGAGGCGCAGGAACTTCTGCTGCATGGTGTTTCAAGTTCTTCTGAATTATCGGAAAGGAAAGAACAGTCAATAATGTTGGCCATTCAAAAATTCCAATGAAAAAACCTAAAATAATGAAGAAATATGCACTGTACACAAGCAGTTGAAAAAGCTGAATACCTTGTTTACGTCCAATATAATAAACTAAAGTATAACGATGGTTTTTAATATCTGTATCCAAATCACGCAAGTTGTTAGCCAGCATAATATTTGCAATCGTAAAGACTAACGGTAAACTCGCAATTACCATTGCTATAGCACCAACTATATCTCCAGAAAGCGCAAAAGAGTTTGCCGCAAAGTTGAGATCAAGTTTAAAAATAGGATTTTCTGCACTATTGATGAGAATCACCATTGCAAAGATTCCAAATCCCATTGTTCCACCGGAAAAGATTTCACCCAATGGCATACGAGAAAGAGGTATCGGACCATAAGTATAAAAAACGCCGATAAAGAAGACGATGCCTCCCAGCACCAAAAAGAGCCAGCCCGTAAAATAAGCCAAAAGGAAACCCAAACCCAGGCTGACAAGAACCATGAATACTATCAAATTTCTAACAAAATGTGGTGACAGATTAGCTTTACCAATAATATTTTCTTGTTTTTGATAAATTTCATCTTTAGCTTTTTGAAAATCTTGATAATTGTTAATCGCTGTTACCGTCATATCAAAAATAAGCATAGCCAATAAAAAAAGAAACGATAGGCCAGCGTTAAATGTTTTAAAATAACTCAGACTGAAAAGTAAGCCAATAATATAAGGAAATATACTGGCAATTTTGGTTTTAATTTCAACAAGTTCTAAAAATGTTTTAAATGTCATAAAGCGTTTGGGATATCCTTCACTATATTTTCTTTGGTTTTCAAACAATCAAACTTCCTAGATGTTTAATTCTTCTTAGGATGCTCATCTTTTCCAGACAGCATGAACACTCTATATTATAGCTGATAAATGCTCCAGAATCAATTTCCGAAGGAATTTCTCAGAAATAAAAAATAGCTCTAATGAGCTATTTTTTAATTAACGTCCTTTATAAATTGAACGAGATTTACCATACCATACTTGGGTAAGTATTTTTTGAATCCAAGGTTGAACCCATTTATCTAAACCAAATGCGCGGCCTGAACCGTTCATTAAGGCAATTGCTACTGGAACAAACCAGATGTTTACCCAGAAGAACATACCAGATAGTGCGAACATCACTGTCAATGCTGCAGTTACAGCTGATGCAATCCAAGTAAAGAGACCAAAGATAATAGCAAGAGCAAGTAAAACTTCAACGATAGACATGAATTTTTGCATGAACAATGCAACATCACGATTTGGAATCATGAACTTAAAGATAGGTTCCATCCAATGTGGTACTTTTTCAAGTACTGGCATTGGCTCTGTACCATAAGCATATGAGAGACCCCATTCTGTCGCTTTGTGTGCAGCTTCTGCTCCACCACTAGCAGCAGCGCCAGTTGCACCAGCAGCAGCATCTGCAGCTTTAGTTGCAGCTTCACCGGTTGCGCCAGCAGCAGCATCTGCATGTTTAGGTACTTCTTGCAACCAAGCAAATGGGAATTTAAGATCGTCTGTGAACCAAGAACCTTTACCAAACCAAGTTGTAGGATTAAAGAATTGACCTTCACCAACAATTTTCTTCATTGCTTCTGTCAACCAAACAAGACCATAGAAGATACGAAGTGGCACAGCCCAGAGTACGTTACCTAAACGTGAAGTGTGACCACGCATGAAGTTACGATCATCTTTTGTACGGAAAACTTCATCCAAAGCATAACGCCAGAAATAATGAGCGGAACGGATTTGCAATGTGTAGATAAAGTAAACAATGTTTTTCATCAACATTGCCCAGAAACCTGTCAAACGCATGCTTCCGACTTTAGCAACACCCCAAGTTGAACCGATAGAAACCATTGTTCCTTGGTATTTGCTTTCGTGTTTATGTTTGCTTCCACCGTTAATATCTGCGATGATATTTGAAGCTGCTGTGTGCGCTGTTTGCTCTGCCGCTTCAACGATTTGTGGTGTTGGACGACCTGTATCAGGTTCGATATAACCTGAAACGTCTCCGGCTACATAGATACCTTTATCTTCAAATCCAACTGCTTCCATAAATTCATTGGCTTGGAGACGATGTCCACGTTCTGTTTCGTTAAGATTAGTCTGTGCTGCTGTATTCCCTTGAACACCTGTAGTCCAAATCAATGTGTGTGTTGGGATTTCTTTTGAAACTTTTTCTTCGTCTCGTCCACCAACATTTACTTTGATGTGATCTTCTGCAACTTCAACGATACCGTGATTTGTCAATACATTGACATTTTTCTTTTCAAGATATGCGTGTGCACGGTCTGCTTGCTTGCGGTCCAATGTGTTCAAGATTGTTGGCATCATTTCAACAACGTTGATTGTGATTTCTTCCTCAGGAATTTTCCAATCTGTTGAAACCTTCTTACGCCAGTCAATCAATTCACCAGCCATTTCAATCCCTGTGAAACCTGAGCCTGCAACAGAGATAGTCAAAAGTGCACGGCGTTTTTCATCGTCAACTTCTGTTGAACCATATTGAACAACAGTTTCAAGTTGACGTTTGATACGCATAGCATCTTCGAGTGACCAAAGAGTAAAACCGTGTTCTTTAACACCAGGTACCCCAAAGTCGTTAGGTTCACCACCAAGAGCAACTACAACATAGTCATAGTCGTAGCTTCCTTGTTCAGTGATAACCTTTTTGTTATCTTTATCAAGACTGACAACAGCATCAGTTACAAGGCTCACATTTTTACGTTTTCCCAAAAGTTTTTGGAAGTCATATTGAACTGTTGTGAATGGCACACGTCCTGCTGCAACTTCATGAAGTTGCGTCATAGATGTATGATAACTGTGTTTGTCAATCAAAGTGATGTCAGCATTCGCTTTAAGCTTTTTCGAAAGCTCACGTGTTGCATGAACCCCAGCAACACCACCACCGATGACTACGATTTTTTTCTTAGTCATTTAAAATCGGTCTCCTACTAGTAATATAATAATGAAAAAATTTCCATCTAACATTATATCGCTTTCATGCTGCTTTGTAAAGTCCGACATTGTGCTTCTACTAAGTAAGCGGACAAATAAAAGTTAGTTGACGAATTTATACATACCCTATCCTCTTTTTAAAGTCAAAATTAAAAATTTTATAAGAGTACCTAGCTTCTTTTTTTCAAGCTGAATTGCTGCATATCCCCCTAGCTATGTAGTACAATTATTTTATGAAGCTTACATTTGATGATACTATCACCAAGCGCCTATTAGCGCTTATTGAAGATGATCCTGCTGACTTTGTCTTAGACTTTGATCATACTTTAAGTAATGAGACACTCCCAAGCAGCTGTTGTGGCATTACACGTTATCGTATTGTTGCCGTTAATAAAGGAGAAGTTCCTAAAGTTTTTGATGGGAAAATCAGCTCACCTTTAGGTGATTTTTACTGCAAGGCTTGGGGGATGATGTATTTTGATGAAAATATGCGTGTCCGTGTTACGGCCAATCATTTGATTGAGATTATGGGCGATGGCGAAAAGATAGCCCCACATATTGAAATTGTTGACTATCGTCACCAATAAATAGTTATCCTATTTTTGTCCAAACTACAGAAATTTTCTGTGGTTTTTTCTTAAAATAATTGACAGAGTTTTCTAATGATATTACAATAAAAGGAACTACTTTATATCAAGTTACCCGAAAGGACATCTCGCCCATGGGAAAAATAAAAATCAACTGGAACCTTTGGCTTAACGGACTACTTTTTTTCGTTGTGCTTTTCTTACTTTTTAATGTCATTTCAAACATTACCCCGATTACAAAAAGCATTGGCAATTTTTTACAAATTCTCTCTCCTCTGTTTCTCGGAGCAATCGTTGCATACTTTTTAGATAAACCTATTCATAAACTTAGCTTGCTTTTTAGACGTTTGAATGTAAAATTTATCCAACATCATGCAAGAAAATTTAGTATTTTTGTCACTTATATGATTTTCTTACTTCTCCTCTTTTTTGTTATTTATTATCTCTTTCCCATTGTGGTTCGTAACTTACTCGAGTTTCTACGCTTATTACCTACGATTTACCAAAACATTTATCAATGGCTCAGCAGTAATCAATTTCAAGAGTTAGATAATTTTTTACAAATCGAAGACTCTATTCGCTCTTTTGTCAATGCGTTTAGTGCACAGGACGCCGCACGCTACATTACCAGCGGCATTGAATCTCTGAGTACCTTTACTTTCACACTTGCTTCACAGCTTTTCCGTATTGTTGTTGGCATTATCATTTCAATTTATCTTTTGTTATATAAAGAAAGTATCTTACAGATTCTCTCCCGCTTTGGGAAGATTTCTGCTAAGCAGGAGCATCTCCAAGCAATAAAATATTATCTTCGCCAAACAGATATTATCTTCTATAAATTTATTTCCACACAATTCATTGATGCATGCATCATGTGGATTTCATCCACGTTCTTACTATTTATCCTCCACATAACGGGCGTTGCTCATAATCCCTTCTCAGTGGCCTTAGGTTTGCTTATTGGTATTTGCAACATGATTCCTTATTTTGGTTCAATCTTTGCTTCGATTGTCGCAATGATTATCGCTTTTTTTACCGGCGGTTGGGAAGCAGGGCTTGTTACGATTATTATGCTCATCATCCTTCAGCAAATTGATGGAAATATCATCGGACCAAAACTAATGAGTGGTGCTTTGAATGTTAACCCCATTATCGTTATTATCTCTATCTCGATTGGCGGCGCTTATTTTGGTATATTAGGCATGTTCGTCGCTGTACCTGTCGCAGCCTTACTTAAAATTATTTTTATGGAGTATTTAGAGGCTAAGGAAAGTAAACTTTCTCTCACTCCTCACGAAAAATAAAAAAGAGTTATTTCTAACTCTTTTTTTCTTGGACTTTTTGAATAAAATTAAGGAGTTTTTGGTTAAAAGCCTCAATATTTTCCACATGAAGAATATGACCACAATCTGCAAAAATACTTACCTCTGATTGTGCGTTATGTTGTAGGTTCCGTGCTGCCTGAGCATGTTCTGGAGGAAAAATAGGCGAACACCCACCAGCAAAGAACAAATGGGGAACCGTTTCGCGCGTAAGATTCTGACACCAATCTTGAGTAATCACATTTTGAAGCAAGGCTTGGTGCTTTTGAAAATTAAAGGGCAACATCCCTTTACCTAACACACGTTTTACTTGATCTGTCAATTGACGATGAGTTAATTTTGTGCGCGGAAAATCTTTAATAAAATCAGATAATTCACCAAGAGTTTTACCTGTTTGTCCATCTAACCAGTCTGGCGCTCTCATAAATGTAGGTGCTTGATCCTCTGTTACGATTGCTGTTAACTTTCCGTCTGTAAAAAGCTCTTCATATGCCATAATGGTCGCTGCTCCCATCGAGTGTCCAACCAATATAGGTCGAGAAAGTTGCAGAGCATTCATCAACTCTTCTAAATCAGTCGCCAAACGATGTAAGGTCATCCCATAATCTACTTCTTGGCTTTGTCCATGACTCCGGTGATCATAAGTGACTACACGATAACCTGCAGCAACAAAATAATCGACTTGAAAAGCCCAAGTAACTTCGCTCGCCGAATAGCCGTTAATAAAAACGATTGCTTGATTTTCTGTTGCTCCATAGCTATGATAATTGATCTGAACTCCATCATTTGTTGTATAAAAAGGCATTGTTTCTTCTTTCTATTGCTCAATCTTTTACTGTACATTTCTGACAGCAAAAACTATTCATATTGTAGCAAAAAAGACGAGGAAATCCTGATTTTTTGCTTTAATGTTTGGTGAGGAATAGAAAAAGAGCGAAATTTGCTCGCTCTTTTTAGATTATTTAACAACAATATTTACCAATTTATTCGGAATCGCAATAACTTTAACGATATTTCCTTCCACTTCGACTGCTTCTAAAGCTACTTTTTCAAGTTGGTCTTTTGGTAAATCTTTTTCAATCATGACTTTAGCTTTTAACTTACCGTTGATTTGAACGACAATTTCTATTTCATCTTCAACAAGTTTGCTTTCATCAAATGATGGCCATGCAACATACGAAATACCTGCTTCATTACCGAGTTCAACCCAAAGTTCTTCTGAAAGGTGAGGTGCAAACGGAGCTAAAAGTTGAACAAAGCCTTTTGCATATTCAAGCGGTAATGTTTTAGCCTTATTGGCTGCATTTACAAAGATCATCAATTGAGAAATTGCTGTATTAAACAACATGTGATCCAAGCGCTCGGTAACGTTTTTAACTGTTTCATTATAAACTTTATCTAGGCTACCATCATTTTCTTCAGTGATTGTACTATTGCTGAGCAAACGGACCACACGATCCAAGAATTTACGCGCGCCTTCCAGTCCTTCTTCTGACCAAGGAATACTTGCATCTAAAGGTCCCATGAACATTTCATAAACGCGTAAAGTATCGGCTCCGTAACGTTTAACGACATCATCGGGATTAACCACATTTTTCAATGATTTAGACATTTTAGCTGGAGCTTGCTCAAGCTCTTCGCCAGTCTCAACATTGTAATAAGAGCCATCACGTTTTTCAACCTTATCTGTAGCAACCAAAGCACCGCGACTATCGCGATAAGAAGTTCCCAAAATCATCCCTTGATTGAAAAGTTTTTGGAAGGGTTCATTTGTTGGAACAACACCCAAGTCAAAGAGAACTTTATGCCAAAATCGTGCATAGAGAAGGTGAAGAACCGCATGTTCGGCTCCGCCGACATAAATATCAACAGGAAGCCATTCTTTAATCAGCTCTGGATCAGCAATAGCTTGGCTATTTTTAGGATCAATGTAGCGCAAGTAATACCATGACGAACCGGCCCATTGTGGCATTGTATTTGTTTCACGACGACCTTTTACACCATCTTCGCGTGTCACAGTCAGCCAATCTGTTAAATTCGCCAAAGGTGATTCGCCAGTACCTGACGGTTTAATATTTGAAGTTTTTGGTAAAACTAATGGCAGTTCTTCTTCTGGAACAGCAGTAGTTGTGCCATCTTCCCAATGAATAATTGGGATTGGCTCGCCCCAATAACGTTGACGACTAAAGAGCCAGTCACGTAGACGATAAGTCACTTTACGAGAGCCGATACCTTTTTCTTCCAGATAAGCGACCATTTTTTCAATCGCTTCTTCCTTTTCCATACCATTCAAGAAATCAGAATTTATAATTTTTCCACCTTCTGTATGGCAGACTTCTTGAACATTTCCACCATCAAAAACAGGAACGATTTCTAAGTCATAGACCTTAGCAAATTCCCAATCTCGTTCATCATGCCCAGGTACTGCCATAACGGCACCATGTCCGTAGCTTGCAAGAACGTAATCAGCAATCCAGATAGGCATTTTTTTGCCACTTACTGGATTAATTGCGTATGCACCTGTCCAAACGCCAGTCTTATCCTTTGCCAAGTCTGTACGAGCCAAATCTGACTTAAGGCTGGCTTGGTGTTTATAGTCTTCTACAGCATCAGCTTGTTCAGCAGTAGTAATTTTTTCTACTAATGGGTGCTCTGGTGCAAGAACAGCAAATGTTGAGCCAAAAAGTGTTTCTGGACGCGTTGTGAAAACCGTAAATTCTTCATCAGTGCCCTCAACTTTAAAGTTAATGTCTGCACCGACAGATTTACCAATCCAATTGCGTTGCATTTCTTTGATAGATTCTGGCCAGTCGAGCTCTTCCAAATCATTAAGCAAACGCTCCGCATAGGCTGTAATCTTAAGCATCCATTGACGCATCGGCTTGCGAACAACGGGATAGCCGCCACGCTCCGAAGTGCCATCAGGGAGGACTTCTTCATTGGCGATAGCTGTTCCTAATTCTTCAACCCAGTTGACAGCTACTTCAGCTTCATAGGCCAAACCTTTTTCATACAACTTCGTAAAAATCCACTGTGTCCATTTATAAAATTCTGGATCTGTTGTATTTACTTCACGTTCCCAGTCATAGCTGAAACCAAGACTATTGATTTGACGTTTAAAAGTAGCGATATTTTTAGCTGTAAATTCGACAGGATCATTACCTGTATCAATCGCATACTGCTCGGCAGGCAAACCAAAAGCATCCCAACCCATTGGATGAAGGACATTATAACCTTGGGCACGTTTATAACGGCTCAGAATATCTGTTGCTGTATAACCTTCAGGATGCCCCACGTGAAGACCTGCTCCTGATGGATAAGGAAACATGTCTAGTGCATAAAATTTCGGTTTGTTTTTGTCTGTTCCTGTACGGAAAGTGTTATTGTCGGCCCAGTATTTTTGCCACTTGGCTTCAATGTCAGTGTGTTTGTATTCCATATTTCATTCCTTAAAGTTTTTTATAAATTATATTTACAAATCTCAAATTCTATTATATCAAAAAAATCAAAAAAGCAGATCGCTGCTTTTTATCTGGAGCAGAAAATTATTCATGACCAATTAGACTAAATGCTAAAACTAAATCACTGCCTACAAGTTGTAAGCCATATTTCTGTTCATATTTTTTTACTTTATTGAGTAAGGTGTTCCGATGAACATAGAGCAGCTTTGCTGCAGCTGCTTGATTACCATATGTAGTATAAAGGGCACGCACTAGTTCCTTATCTTCCGGACTTTGCAGAAGCTCTTGTCTGACGTCATTCAATAATAAACTTTCGACATGCATGAGACCCTGAGCCAGAATAGACTCACTAAAGCTGGCTTTTTGCTGAAAAAACTGTGTTTCTTCTTGATAGACTTGCTCGAGCTCTTCGTTGGACACAAAGCTTCCGAGGTAATATTGAAGTTTCTCACCCATATCTTGAGACAAGACTTTTAGACTATCTGTAAGCTCTGATTTACTCAGATTATTCCCAGTATATTCTTCAATAACGAATTGTTTTTCAGCATTTTCTCGTATTACATCAGGTAAGATAAATTTTATATTTTCTACAAGTTCTGAAAAATCCGCAACAGCAAATTGCAAGATACGAAAACGTCCTAGAGGTAAAGACGAAAAGTCAGTAGTCTGCTCTGAAAGTAAGGCTATTAAAGTACGCTCTCGTTGATTAAGCTCTGCTTCTTCCACGTTGCGGTAAAGTTTTTTTATCTTTTCTATTTCCATTTTTCAAAAAAGTGACCTAAAGGTCACTCTACTCTTAATTTTCCGTAGGGATGTGTAATTCGAAAAGTGGTGACAAGGGACGCTTCTCGTGAATACGGATGATGGCATCGGCAAGCAATGGTGCGATTGAAATCTCAACAATCTTATCACTGCGACGTTCATCTGGTATTTCAATAGTATCCAAAACTACCAACTTATTAATTCCTGAACTTTCGATACGTTCAATAGCTGGACCTGATAAAACAGCATGTGTACATGAAGCATAAACTTCAGTAGCACCAAGCTCTTTCAAGGCATTTGCGGCCAAAGTAATTGTACCAGCTGTATCAATCATATCATCAATCAAGATACACTTCTTCCCTTTAACATCACCGATAATATTCATAATTTCAGCAACGTTGGCGCGTGGACGACGTTTATCAATGATTGCGATTGGTGCTTTCAAGAAAGCCGCTAACTTGCGTGCGCGGCCCACACCACCGTGGTCAGGAGAAACGATTACTAAGTCATCGCCATTGGCAAAGCCGTGACGACGGAAGTAATCAGCAATCAATGGTGAGCCCATAAGGTGATCCACAGGAATATTGAAGAAACCTTGAATCTGAGCAGCATGCAAATCAAAGGTAATCAAGCGGTCTGCACCAGCAATTTGAAGCATGTTTGCGACCAATTTTGATGTGATTGGTTCGCGTGCACGTGCTTTACGGTCTTGACGGGCATAACCATAGTAAGGCATTACCACATTGATTGAGGCAGCACTGGCACGTTTTAAGGCATCCATCATAATCAACAGTTCCATTAAGTTTTCATTAACAGGGGCACTTGTTGATTGGAGGATAAAGACGTGTTCTCCACGGATACTTTCATCGATTTTGACTTCGACTTCACCATCATTATAAGTGAGCACGCGTGATTTTCCAACTTGGATACCAATTTCTTTTGCAACTTTATGAGCCAACTTTTGGTTAGATGAAAGTGCAAATAACTTCAAATTTGAATACGACATGATAGCCTTTCTATATAAAACAGTTCTCTAATTAGACCTTTCCATTTTATCGTGAATTGTGTTTTTTTTCAAGTCCCGATAAACTATCCTAAAGCGAGGCTTTACCATTTTCATCCTAAAATTGAAAAAATGCCTATCTTTTACAGATAGACATTTTTTTTACTAGATGAGCTCCTTAAATAAACCACGTACAAAGAATTCTTCATCAAAGTCTGTAAGATCATTAATCCCTTCGCCCAGTCCGACAAGTTTTACCGGAATTTTCAAGCTCTGAACGATAGATAAAACAATTCCCCCTTTTGCAGAACCATCTAACTTGGTCAAAGCAATCCCCGTAATCGGTGTTACTGCGCTAAATTCTTTAGCTTGTTGAATAGCATTTTGACCTGTTGTTGCATCCAAAGCAAGAATCACTTCATGTGGTGCAGCAGGCAACTCACGCTTGATAATTTTTCCTATTTTTTCCAGTTCTTTCATCAAGTTATCTTTGTTTTGAAGACGACCAGCTGTATCAATCAAAAGAATATCATAGTTTTCTTCTTTTGCTTTTACGACAGCATCAAATACTACACTGGCTGGATCTGAACCTGCTGGTTTCGTGACAACAGGAACCTCTGAGCGTTTGCCCCACTCCACAAGTTGATCAATCGCACCAGCACGGAAAGTATCAGCAGCTGCAAGAAGGACTTTTTTACCTTCATTTTTATAACGATGAGCAAGTTTACCAATTGTTGTTGTCTTACCTACACCATTTACACCAACAAAAAGGAAAACAGTGAGTTCATCTTGGATATTTAACTCAGACGGTACTTTTTCATCATCAAATTTATCTACAATTTTTTCAACAATTAATTGCCGTAATGCTTCTTGTGATTTTGCATTTGCCAATTTAGCTTCGTTTCGCAACTCTTCTGTAACCTCTAAAGCTAAGTCAACACCAACGTCTGACATAATAAGTGTTTCTTCAAGCTCTTCAAAGAATTCTTCGTCCACAGAACGGAAATTAGCTAAAAAGGCATTGAAACGTTGACCAAAAGTCTTACGTGTTTTTTCTAAAGACTTGTCGTATTTTTCTTCAATATTGGTAGTTTCTTCCTCTTGAGTTGGTGAATCTACTGAAACTTTATTCTCTTCTAAGACTTCTTCCTTTGAGGCAATTGCTTCGACTTCAGCTGCTTCAAGCTCTTCAATTTCATCTTCTAGAATATCAGATTCTTCTTGGAATTCTTCTTTTTCTTCGGCTTCTGCAGCTGAAGGCTCATCTGCAAATTCAGCTACAACTTCAGGCATCGTTTCTGTTAAAACTTCTTCATCTGGCTCACTCTGAACGAGTTCTTCAGTTTCTACTTCTTCATCTACGACTTCCCCTGCTTCAACCTCTGGCTGTTCTTTTACTTCAACAACTTCTTCAGGAACATCTTCGATTTCCTTTTTCTTACCAAATAAACGATCAAATAATCCCATATTTCCTCCTACAAAACATATTCTTGAATGACTTCTGCAACTGCATGTTGGTCATTCGTAAAGTTTGAAATAATATTGGCTTCCTTCTTCACAGTCGGTACAGCATTTCCCATTGCAACACCATAACCAGCCCATGAAATCATGCTTAAATCATTTTCTTCATCACCCATCGCCATAACATTTTCAGGTGTGATATCCAATTGTTCAATCAGTTTTGATAAACCAAAGGCCTTATTTATTCCTTTAGGCATGAATTCTAACAAAATATCACGTGTTTTAAAAATTTCAAACTGGTCAAATAATGTTTTGGGAAATTTAGGAATCTGTGCATCCAGAAAAGCCGCATCTGTACAAGAAACAATCTTATTATAAATTGCATCAGGAGCAAGCTCTTCAAATTTTACGGGGTGAAATTCCAAAAGGCTGTTGATAAAGCCATATTGAGATTGTCGTGCACTCTCCGTGACATAGACAATGTCATCACTTAAAACATCACATGGAATTTCCAAAGCTTGAGTTTCCTGCTTGATGAGGCGAACATCATCATAAGTCAATACTTTCTTTGAAAGAATTTCCCCTGTATTACGTTGCACTAACCCACCATTAAAGGTAATACTAAAGTCATTGAAATCTAGCATCTTCAATGTTTTCAAAAAAGGTTGAATTGCTGCAAGAGGGCGGCCAGTTGTTAAAACTACTTCTACACCGTTCTGACGTGCTTTTTGGATTGCTTCAATATTTGGAGCAGAAATCTCTTTTGCACTGTTCAGCAGTGTTCCATCAAGATCTAAAGCGATCAATTTTACATCATTTGTCATGTTTATATTATAACATACTCTGCCCTACGATAATTGCTCCCTAAGATGCATTTTTTTAGACCAGAAATTAAAAGAGTGAAAGGCATATTCTTTTTACGTATAAGAAATAAGGAAGGTTTTATGAGCTTTAACAGGAAAATTTTTGAAGTCTTTTCCTTGAGATTTTAGCTCTCTAGGTACTTCAGAAGAGAGGAGGAAAAGTCATAAAACTCTAGAAAAACAGTAACATTAAACCATTTTCCATCAAGAACTCTCTAAAGAGAGTTAACCAAGTAATTAGACTGTGGCAAAAGCCACCTCAGTTTTAGTAAAGGAAACAACTATGACAAAAAAACTCTTTGTTCTTACTTCCATTTTATCCCTCACAATGGGTACAGTTCTCGTGGGCTGTGCAAGTGGGGATAGCAAGACGACAGATACTTCAAAAGAAAAAACAAATCGATCTAAAGAAAACATTTCCTCTTTTAATTTTATCTCCAATAAAAATCAACCTGAAACAGTGAAAGATTTTTTACCGCTATTTGCTCAGCAATTAAAAAAATATAATCAAGTCGCTGAAAAAATTTGGCCCAAAAATGCCGTGACGGGCATCCCTGTAGTTTTAGAAGATACAGAAAGTAAAAAAATGTGGAAAATAAATCCAGATGGACAAATCAGTGATTTTTCCGAAAAAGAAGCTAAGGAGCTGAATGTTGAACGCTCTGAAGCACCGGGGACTTGGGGGTATTATGGCAAGCAGTTTGATAAGTTTGGTGTAGATGCTCAATATAGCCTTGATGGAAAAACTCTTGAAGGTGGTGGAATGTATTTTTCACTAGATAGCGCTGCACTCAAAAATAAAGAGATGTGGAATCGCTATCCACACTTAGGATCATACGACGCTTTGGTCTTTGTCTTACATGAGAATTTCCATATATTTGAACAAACAAAATGGAATAAACTATCAGAAACAGAGATTGCTAAGATAGGTTCAGAAAAAGACCAACATCTAGGACAAACCGAAGCACGTATTCTACGTTACCAATTAATTCAAAACTTGATGAAGGCTGTTACTCATCCAAAGGATAAGACCTTAGTTTTGCAAGCCATCGCAACATATAATGAATATAAAACAAAGCATAAAACTGACTTTGATAATGCACACTATTGGGATCGTACTGAAGGTTCTGCACAATATATGGAAATTATGACGGCTTTATATACCTACTTCCCAGATCAACTTAGCACCGATAAGGATATCACTCATGCAATCCAAACCTTAGGGAAGCAAACTAAAGGATACGGCAGTTCTACTGGAAATGTAGAAGAATCATATGATATTGGTGCTTTCGCAGGTTTATTATTGGATAATTATGATTCATCATGGAAAATGAAACTCATGAAAGATAAAGACACTACACCAATGAGTTTATTAGCTGATTATTTCCAAAATGAAAAACTTCCAGCTTACACCCCACTTAATGAAGAAGATAAAAACAAGCTTTTAGAAAAAATAACAGATAAGAAAAAAGAGCTCGTCACATATCATAAACAATCTTTAGAAGAAATGAAGAAAGAGCTTCATGCTGCCTCAGATCCCCAGCAAAAAGAGGCATTAGAAAAGGAAATCAAAGCTCTTGAGGCAAAGATCGCCGCATTAGAAAAGTAATATAAAAAATAAACCATATTCACTTATGAATATGGTTTTATACTGTCGTGATTAAAATAAAAATAATAATTTCAGCCCCTTGGTCAGACGTGACACCTGTTTTCTCAAAAAATTATATAAATAAAAGTATATTAAAAAGCAAACAATCGCTTGATCCATTGTTTTTAATTCATTGAGATGACGAGTAGAATGACAAGAAGCAAAACTAATAATAAAAGTAACTCCCAAACCATTAGTGAAAGTAACGGGTTCAGACCTTTAATGTGTAAACGATCCGCAATCCCATCTAATATATTTTTATTCATATGTATAATATATCAAAAAGTTTAATAGTTTGCAACATAATTTCTTTGTTTTCTTTTAAATTACAAAAAGATTAATTTAAAATTCACTTCCCCAAAAACAATAACTAAAAAGTTATTGTTTTACTTCGCTTCCCATTTTTTCAAATTCTTTTTCAACAAAATATCCCGAGAGCCAAATAGCAAAGAGAATTCCAAGCATTCCTAAAAGCATTGATGCCATATCTGCCATAAGTAATTTAGAGTTTATTATCTCAGCAAAGCTATAATGTAGCCGAACAAACCAAAGAATAAGGCTTAGAGATGATCCTAACAAACCAAAAAAGAGTGTATTTACAGCAGTTCCTAGAATTTGCTGTGAAATTATAAAGCGTTGTTCCTTAAACTGCAGCAATGTCATCTGCTCATCTTGTTCTACAACTTCAGATAAACTAGCAACCAAAGCCATAGCTGCTTCTGCAACTGCACCCAACATTGAAATAACCATGACCACAATTGCAACGTTAGAAAAATTTAACCCTATTGCAAGGGATAATTCCTCTAACTCCTCTGTATCTTCGATTGCAAAACCTTGTAGGTTACCGACATACTGTACAAGCACAGCCAAAATGAGAAGAGAAAATACAACAATGAGACTTGTTTTAAAAGAAATGTTTGTTACCATATTATCATCAGAAGACATATATATGGCAATTGCCAAAATGAGTACTGAAACAACACTTAAGAGAACAAATGTGTTCATTCCCAAAGAAAGCAAGGTTATCATTGCAAAAATCAAAATGAAATTAAGCCCTAGTCCGATGAGATTTCTTATACCTTCAACACCCGAAACTAAAATCAGTAAGCCAGTCAAAATAATAAAGAGAACAATTAAACTATTCATTTCTTGCTTCCTTTCTTAGTCCAAAACTTGTCACTACAGCCGTAATCGGAACTGCAAGTACGATACCGATCGCAGAGATAATGGTTTGTAAAAGTCCAAGATTAAGGGCAGTTCCTGCAATATAATTCCATGTGTTCCCATTTCTTAGCAAGAGCAAAGTCATGGGAATCGTTTCTGCCATAAAAATCATAAAGAGCACATTTGTTAAAGTCCCAATAATCTCTTTTCCAATTTCCATGCCGGACTTAATATAGTCTTTTTGAGACATGTTTATTTCATTAAGCTGATTTTGACGATAAAGTCCAAATAAACCAGCAACGATATCTCCAGTACCATCCATAATTGCACCTAAGACACTGATGATTGCACCTACGAAAAAGAATAAAATCGGGTTTTGAGTCACATAATTCATCATTTCAAAATGAATACCTGAATTACCTGTAAGTTTTAAAACAGAAAAGGTCAGCAGAAATGTCAAAAGGCTAGTGAGAACTGTGGTGAATAGCGTAAATAACATTTGCCGTGTAAATCCTAAAACAAAACCTAGTGAGCTGATCGCAAAGACCAATGCTAAGCAAGAAAAAGTGATAAGCGCATTTACAGAAGTAAACTGAATATCAAAAGCAAGTGCTAAAACAAAGTATAAAAGGTTAAGTAGCAAGGACAATGTAAGGAAGAGTGTTGCACGCCATCGAATAAAGCTTAAGGTTAGTCCGATAAAAAGAACAGCTAAACTCACAATCAATGCATCTCGTTTCTGGCCAACGATCTGCATCGTTCCCGCACTTTCACGCAATAAAATCTTTTGATTTTTACGATAAAGCTGTCCAGTAAGTTGGGACTGATTAGAGATATTTTTTAGATTTAAAACCTGATTTTTTTGCCTAGTATTGAGCAGCCTAACTTTAAGATTTTGCTGCACTTCTGTATCTTTATTATTGAAGTTATCACTTAAAGCTGTCTTTTCCACGGTTTTTACGTCTTCAATAATCCCCAAAGGTTCATGATAAAATCGTGCATTATGATCGACGATAACAAAAGCTGCCACTGCAACCAAGCAGGGCAGAATAATTTTTTTCAGAAAGAATTTAATCATTATTTTTTACCACAGTCAAAATTACAAAATATCCTAAGATATAAATAACCGCAAAGGTGAGAATCAGTCCTAAGGAGAATTTTGTTTTTGGCTCATTTTGTGAAATAGAGAAACCAAAAGAAGCGTACTTGCTGTTGGGCAGCTCAATCAGATGCGGATAGTCTAGATTTTCTGTATTGGTCATTAAGGCCAACGTAACAGGAACTTTTTGAATATTTTCTACTCGCAGACGATAATGACCAACTGGCATTTCCGTCTTCAAAACAGTCATCGCATCTTCTGCCAGAATTGGGGTTTCACCAACTTCTTTCCATTGGTCAGCTTCTTTTTTCTCAAGAATCAATTTCATTTCCATATTCGCATAAGAGTTGAAATCAATACGATTGGCTGATGTAGTTAAATCAAATGCTTGAGAAATACTTTTCCCTGCCCCTAAGTCGATACTGCCTTTGCTATAACCAAAGTGATTGACCGAATGTTGCTGCGCGTTCACGACAATTGCTTGTTTTGGTTGTTTTTGCAACAATGTTAGCATCAGCCCTAAAGACAACAAAGCCATAATTGGATAAGCTATCTTCAAGAGCTTGCTTCGCCCTTTTTCAGGTCTAAAGACAGTTTTTTCCGAAAAAATTTTATCAAAGCTAAGTGCAGCCGCAAGAATGATTAAAGCAAAGGTCATGAATTGGTAACGAGGTTTAACTTCCCAAAGTAAAGTATGAAAGAGTGTAATTCCCATCGTTGTTAAAATTGCTAGAGAAAAAACTGATATCTCCTCTTTTTTTGTCTTCCAAAGGCGGTAAACAATGGCAAAGAGAAATACGGTCATCAGCGCTTTAGCATAAGTTGAGATAAAGATATTAATAGCACCAATATTATCAATGACCCAACCTGGAGCTTTCGTCCAATTGTAATACCCAGAAAAAAGCTGATAATCAGTAGCCGTTGCAAAAGTCCCACAAGACCAAAGTTGACCAAACTTCGCCAATAAGAGTATTGGAATCATCCATGGATTTTTTCCTAAATGTACTAAACGCTCTTTGATTCCAGCAATATTAGCTTCTTTGGCCGTTTCAAAACCAAAGTGGTTTAGTGTATAGTCACGATCAACAGGTGTCCATTCGCCCATTGATTCTGTATTTAGGCCCTCATAAATCCAGTTTACTGTTGGAAAAACATCTGGTCCTTTTAAGTCATATTGCATAGCACTTGCTAAACCACGAGTTACTCCCATTGCCAAAACAATACCAACAAAAGAAGCTAAAATGAGCTTAACTATTGAAAGCCATAATTTTTTATATTTTTTTCGTTGACTAAAGGCCACTAAGCCCAAAATTGCTAAAGCAATCAGAATGATGATCACATTGGGGCGCGCAAGGAATCCAAGAGTAAATAAGATTGCCGTACTGACAAATTGCCAAATACCGAATGAACTTGTACGTTGAGCCTTATCAAAACGCAGTGCAACAATCAATAAAACTAAAATCGCAAATCCATCTGAATATCCTACCCTCAATAAGAAGTCATAATTCATTGGAAGCATAAGCATCAGAAGGGCCACAAAGGTTGCTAAATCTGGTCTTTTTTTCCATAGGAAGCGAACCAGCAATGCCCAAATACTTGTATTGATAAGGATATTAAAAGCATAAAAGACGAAGTAGTAAGAGATATGGAGTACTTCTGCAAGCTTCATAAATCCAACATTCAAAGCTACCAGAGGCACGAGGTTAGGATATTGCCTAATCCAAACATCCCAAACCATATCTCCTTGCATAATTCGTGTGGCCTGTGCTTGAATATGCCAGGGGTCTCCGAAAACCATCGTATGAATTTGAGTCACAGATAAAATCTGTAAGAGAAGAAAAACTGCAAAAAAGGCGAAAATAAATATTTTCAAGCCTTTTTTATTCATATTTTGAAATTTTCTATAGGCAAAACGGAGGATGAAAAAGAGCAAACCAGCACACAACACAACCGAAATAGGTTCGACAAAACCAGCATCCGTAAAAGGTTGCACAGCCATAATAGCTAGGGCTGCAATAAAGAGCCAAAGCAGAATACGATACATGCTTTTATTCAGAAATTCCATTTTTCCTCCTACTGCGTTGAATAAAGTCTACCAAGCCCATGGTTGCTAGAATAAGCATTATTGGTGCAAAGTTATAAAGGTAACGTGAATTAGCTTCCCAAAGTAATAAGAAGCCTGTCAAACCGGCCATTGAAAGTCCGACAATGAACCATTCTGTTTTATGCTTCTTGAAAATACCTAGGAAGATTTCATACCACATCAAGGGGACGATGGCTAACCAATAGAGTGTTTGTGCTGCTTTAATCAACAACCAGCCCGTAATATTCCCTTCTTCTGGCGCAAAGCTGGTCCAGTCAAAATAACGGAATATAAAGGGATTAGAATGACGATATGTATAGAAGAAATTACTCAAATCACCGTTAAACCACGTATACATGATTTTACGCCACAATTGAACCAGAACACCTGGAACACCCATTTCCTTGAGATTTTCAATAAAACGATGCTTTATACCTTCTTTCTTTGATGCTACATCTGTAAATGATTGAGAGTAGGCTAAGACATCAGGATTGAAGCCTCCATACTTATTGATAGGATCAAAAGACATTGTTACCCAATGAATCATCGGCAAATTGTAACGGTCATTAGCTTGTTCTGAGAAAGCTGGTTCATTTGCGATAACTGCCTTAACACCTTGATGCACACCCACAAAAAGTAATGCTGCTACAGGAACCATAATGAGCAGTTTTTTCCATTTACGGTTAAGTACAAGGAAACAAAAGACAGCAATCATTGGGATGAAAACAGTAGGTTTAATACTATAGCCAAAGAATACAACAAGGCATGCTGCTATCCACCAGATAATCATCTTGCTGGTCTTCTCTGACTGAAGTGCATAAATCATAAAGAGTAAGCCAAAGATGACAAAAGGTAAGGTTGCTGTATCTGTGTAGAGCTGTGCTCCATAAAGATAGAAGGGTATAAAACCAAAAGCAACTAAATTGTAAATCAAAGCCATTTTAAGATTAGAAATCTTTTTAATGATTAATGAACCACCTAGAACAGAAAGACTTGTCAGAATTGCTGCTACTACAGTTGTCGCAATGATTCTCGATAAGTTGGTTGTGAAAGGAGCAAAAAGAGTGTTATAGACAATACCGAAAAACTGATTATTGGGATAACGTAAAAAATAGAGAAGTTCATCTTCAGTCATTGGAAGATGTGTAAATGAACGACCACCAAGCTGCATGGTATCTCTAAATATTACAAAGAAATCCCAGTCATGTGCTGTGTCAGGCACATGAATAATAAAGAAAAAAGGCACAAGCAATACTGCAAGCCCTAAAATCCACATTGACATTTTATAGTAATGTTGGATTTTACTTTCTGTAAGTGTGTCGATTTTCTTAACTGATCGATAAACGAAAACCATGTAAGCTGCTGCGATAAACATACAGATATTCCCGAGGATAAAAGCTGTGATGTACTTTTCATTCCAAACAGGTGTTTCCATGATTACATAGATATTTGTTCCAAGCCAGATGAGGCCAAAGATAAGTGACCAAAAGATCTTACACTTTCGCGGATCTTTTAAGTGTTGATGTAGTGTATTCAACATTATTTTCCTTTAAAACGTTTTGTAGTAGTTGATTGGATTTTCCCAATACAACAAAATGATATTCTTTTCCTATATAGATAAAACGAAGCGTTCTTGGCGTAAGTTTTACTGAGCTCATATAATTGAAGTCAATTTCAAGCATACCTAAACGAAAATCACGAGAAAAATGCAGTGCATTTTCTGCTGCAAAAAAGCGACGTTGTCTCACTAAGAAATAGAAAGCGAGAACCAGAAAAACAAGAATAGTTATTTGAAACCAATTCATTCGAAGATTGTTTTCATAGAAAAGAACTTGTTGGAAAGAAAGGAGAATAACCCACCACATCCAGGCTATTTTATAAATATTACTTAAAGGCTGAAAATATCCTGATTTCATAAAATATTACTTTCCTTTCTCATCTTTTTTGCTGGTGGAAGGTGCATTTTTTGCATCTTCTTTTTCTTTATCTTTTGCTTTTGCTGCTGCTTCAGCTTCTTCTTGAGCTTTTTTCGCTGCCAAGACCGGATCGTTAAAGAGATCAACTGTAGATACTCCTTGGTTTTCGGAAAGAAGAGATGTAGAACGTGCTTTCAAGACATCTTGTTCTTCTTTCAAACGATTCCTTGTTGAAGTGACATTGTAACTATAGTTACCCGGCTGTACCGGCTTAAACCCAGGCGGAGTGTAGAAACGAAGGAGATCTTCCGTATTGAAGGTATCTGACATGTCTAACATTTTATTAACTTTTTCTTGGATGCTATCCACATACTTCTGTTGACTTTCCGTTAACTTCAGAACTTCTCCGGTCTTTGTGTCATGGTAAACCGAACTTGTCGCACTTGATTTGGTGATTGTTGGTGTGACGAAACCACGATTTCGAAGTGCAACGAATTGTTCACGTTTTGGTGCAAAGACATCTTGTCCAAACTGGATATAATCTTTTGTTGAAATACCAAGCAAGTGCTCCAAGGTTGGCATAACATCGATTTCACCAATAAATTCATCACTGATGTGTCCAGATGTTTGACCAGGAATATCAATCATGAACGGTGTACGTTGCATCATTGTATTATCATACTCTGTCCAGTTATCTGCACTTTTACCAATGAATGGGGCATAGTATTTTGTATCTGAACCAGAAATTCCGTAGTGATCACCGTAAAGAACAATAACGGATTTTTCATAAAGTCCAGATTTTTTCAAGTAATCAAAGAAATCTTTAACCGATGAATCCAGATAATTAGCGGTAACAAAATAATTGTCAACGACTGAGTTCCCTGAACCACCTTCTAAAAGTTTTGGGTTCATCTCATAATCTTCAAGACCTGTATAAGGCGTATGATTTGTAACCGTCAAATATTTCGCATAAAAAGGTTGCTGTAACTGCTCAAGATATGGAATTGAATCGTTAAAGAAATATTTATCTTTAACGCCCCAAGCAGTAGAGTTCGTTGGCGTGAGATCATAGAAAGATTGGTCAAAGAAGTTTTGATAACCCATATTACGATAAACGTTATTACGACTATAAAATGAGCCAACATTCCCATGAAAAACCGCACTTGAATAGCCTTCTTTTTGTTGCAGAATGGCTGGCATAGCTTGGAAAGTTTGTGTACTTCCTAGACTTGAGAAGAGTGAACCAGATGATAAACCAAACGTTGAAGTTTCAAGCATGGTTTCTGCATCAGAAGTTTTTCCTTGCCCAACTTGGTTAAAGAAATTTGAGAAAGAATAAACAGAAGGATTATTGTTATAAAGTGAATTCAAGAAGGGAGTAACTTCTTCACCGTTTACCTTCATATTAATGACATCTTGTTGCAGTGATTCAAGGTGAATCACAATAACGTTACGGTTTTTCGCAATCCCAAACATCTTGGCATTTGGCGCAAGATAGCGATCTTCTTGAATGTATTTTTGAACTTTTGTAAAGTCTGTTTTAGAAGCCATAGCTCGAGTTTCGTTGGACACATGAGTATACCAGCTATTGGTCGCTAACCATGGGCCTAAGCCCAAATAACGGACAACATAAGTGGCATCGTATTGTGCTTGTCGTGAAACTAAACGATGCTCAGTGAGATCCGCCATCCAAAAGTTTAAGCCAAAAATCATGACAGAGGCACTGAAAACCTTAAAGGCAAAAATATTCGTAGGACGACGCTCATCCATTCTAATCTTCTTGGTAAGAAAAAGCACAAGAATAACAATAATGTCAATCCAGAACACGATGTCCACCCAAGAAATAGCGATTGAACCTAAGTCGAAACCTTTTCCGACCATCCCTGCTCCCCCCGTTAAGGTGTTAAGCGTAAGAAAGTCTGAAAACTCACGATAGTAAAGGATATTTCCGTAGACTAACAAGTTTCCAATCAAGTTCATTAATAGCATACCTAGATAGAAAAGCTGCTTTCTTTTAATAAACAGTATTAAGCTAAAGAAGATTGCTGTAAAGCCTATGGGATTCACAATAACCAATAGATAATCTGCAAGATTAGAAGAGTTCAAACCCTTAAAGACAGAAAAGTAAGCAATCATGGTTTTGACCCAAATAAAGAAGGTCGACCAGCATACTAAACCTAGTCGTGTATTAAAACTATTAAGTAATTTTTTCAAGGTAAACCTCAATTTATTTTTTATTTGCACAAGATTAAATTCCTTTTTTTACATTGGGAATAATTCTAACAAATGAGCCTTGAGCTAAGCTTAAGCTTTATATGGCTGACCTGTTTAAACTTCATCCTCTAATCGTACAGAAATGACCTTAGAAACCCCTGCATCAGCCATTGTGACACCATACATGGTACCTGCTGCTGCCATTGTCCCACGACGATGTGTGACAACAATAAATTGGTTGGAGTTATCAAAGTGATTCATGTAATCTCCGAAACGTTTAACATTCGCTTCATCTAATGCTGCTTCTACCTCATCCAAGACCACAAATGGAACCGTTCTAACTCGTAAAATAGCAAAAATTAATGCCAGAGCAGTTAAGGCTTTTTCTCCTCCAGACATGAGATTCAAGCTGGCTAATTTTTTACCTGGAGGTTGTACTTTGATTTCGACGCCAGCTTCCAATAGATTAGTGCTGGTTAACTCAAGATTAGCTTCTCCTCCGGCAAACATTTGTGAAAAGGTTAGTTGGAAACTTTCTCTAATTTGTTCAAATGTTGTCTTAAAGCGGATTTCTACCTCTTCATTCATCTCTTGAATCGTTTCGAGTAGCATATTTTTAGCTTCCAAGAGGTCATCCCGTTGGCCACTCAAAAATTCGTGACGTTGATATACTTCCTCATACTGAGTGATAGCATCCAAATTAATCGGACCGAGCGCACGGATTTGGCGTTCTAAAAGACTGAGCTGCTGCTCTGATTCAGAAAGATTTTCAAGGGTTTTAGCCTTCATTTTAGCTTCATCGAAACTCATTTCATACTCAGTAAAGAGTGTGGTTTGACGATTTTTCAAGAGCTTTTCTGATTGTTCAATCCTTACTTCCAAACGCGCTTTTTGATTATTTAGTACTTGATTTTGTTCCAATAGGTCCCGATTTTGCTCTTCAAATTCTTCTGCTTGAGCTTGAAGATCGTCCCTCTCAAAGCGTAAGCTCACTAACTTCACATTAGCTTCTTGAAGTTTAGCCTCAGCCTCTTTCAATTGGTAAGCATAAAGATTACGACTTTCTTCATCGATCTGAGCTTCCCCAATTGCTTGCAACTTAGCTTTTTCAGTACCTAAAGCTTCATATTCTTGCCTTAAGCGCTCTTGCTCGGTTTGAGCAAAACGTAATTCATTTTTTAGACTGGACAGGAGTAATTTCGTTTCATGATAAGCACTATTTTTTTGTTCTTTAAGAGCATTGAAACTTTGACTGTTAGATTTAACTTCTTCAAGTTGATTATCTAAGGATTGTTTGTCCTCAGCAATTTTAGACAGCTGCTGTATCAGCATTTCGTTATTCTTTGATAATTCTTGCAGTGCTTGGTGCGCTTCCGTATTTTCGGTATCCGCAACCAAATCTTGCAGATTTGCTTTTTGCTCTGATAATTGCTTAATCTGCAACTGTAAGCTTTGTTCCGCAAGGCGTTTTTCTTGAATATTGGAACGTAAAGCTTCAAGTTGACCACTCAAAGTTTGACGTGAAAGCTGCTGCTTTTGTAATTTGTCTTCGACTGCTTTTAGCTTACTTTCTGCTAAAGCGATAACTTCAGTCAGATGATCAATTTCTGTGCTGGTAAAAGTTGTATTGTTACGTTTTGCTGCACCACCAGAGTAAGAACCTCCCGGATTAATCTGCGTACCATCCAAGGTAACGATACGAATAGTGTAGTTCATTGTACGTGCTATTTGACTTGCATGTTCAGCTGTATCAACAATGGCGGTAGTTGCTAACAAACTTGACATTGCTCTTTGCAATCGTGGTTCAAAATTAACCAAATTTAAAGCAGTATCAATGAACCCCTCCATTGTCACTAGACGTTCGTAATTTCGAAACTCCCGAGGCTTTATTGTTGTGAGCGGGAGAAATGTTGCACGACCCAAGCGTTTTTCTCTTAAATAAGCGATAGCTTTTTTGGCTGAGTTTTCATCTTCTACCACAATATTTTGACTGCCACCACCTAAAGCAATATCAATAGCTGTGGTGTATTTTTTATCAAAAGTTAAAAGATCGGCAACAACGCCAATAACACCACCAAGTGCAGCACTTTGTGTCATAACAGCCCGTACACCCTGATACAGGTTACTGTGACTGTCCCGAATATTTTCCATGCTTGCAAGATTGGCCTTGTACTTGCTAAGCTGTTGCATCTGATCGTACATCACATTTTGACCTTGACGCTCTGCTTCAACATATTTTGCTTCTATCGCGCTCTTTTCTTGTAGTTCCTTTTCAAGTTTTTGAGCAGTTTGAGTGAGCGCGCCTAAAGCAGTTTTTGCTTTTGTAAGATCAGCAGAAATCGTTTGAAACTTTTCTGTGTTTTCTTTTGCGTTTTCATCAGATTCCACTAGGCGACGTGAAATATTTTCATATTCAGCCTTATTTTTAGTTAATTGATTAGAAAACTCTGCCTCTTGTTGCACCAATTGCAAATAGTCTTCGCGAAGTCGCTCTGCTAAAGTTTCTGGACTTTCAGCAAAACGTTCCAATTCTTTTTCTAACTGCTCAAGTTGTTCTTGGGCTGCCTTCTCTTTATCTTTGAGTTCCGCTTTTTTCTTTTCTGAAGTTTCTTTCTGTTGCGAAACTTCCTGTAATTTAACATCAAGTTCTTCAATACGCTCTTGACGTTCTGCAGCTGATTTTTGAGAAGAGGACTTTTGCAGATCGAAAACTTCTATTTTATGTTGTAAATCAGACTTAAGTTCTGTTAAGGACAAGCTGTCTTGTTGGACTTTCTCTTGCTCTTGTTCTACTTTCAAACGCGCTTTTTTAAGATTAGTTAGCTGCTCTTCGTAGCTTTCTTGTTGACTTTTTAAAGTACTAAGCTCAGTTTCTACTACATTTAAGTCATCTTTCGCTTGTTCATACTTTTCCTTCTCCTCAAGAAGTTGAGCCACCAAAACAGAAAGAGCAAGCTCAGAGCGTTGTGCCTCTAAATCTTGAAAACGCAAAGCAACATCACGTTGGGCACGCAATGGTGTTAATTGACCATTAAGCTCAAAGATAATATCTTCGAGACGATCGAGATTATCTTGTGTGGTCTGTAGTTTGCTCTCTGTTTCAGCACGCCGCGTCTTGTACTTCAAAACACCAGCTGCTTCTTCAAAAATTGCTCGACGTTCTTCTGCTTTCGAATTAAAGACTGATTCGATACGCCCTTGGGAAATAATCGAAAGAGAATCACGCCCCAATCCTGTATCTGTGAAAAGTTCATGAATATCTTTCAAGCGGCACTTACGCCCATTAATCAAAAATTCCGAATCACCATTGCGATATAGGCGACGTGTAATAGTTACTTCCACGTCTTCTTCATAACCTGTAAGATACTGGTCTGCATTATCAAAAGTTACAATAACTTCAGTATAGTTTAGTGCCTTACGCTTTGCTGTACCTGAAAAAATAACATCCGGCATTTTCCCGCCACGAAGTGACTTAGCTGATTGCTCTCCTAAAGCCCAGCGTAGTGCTTCAACTATATTTGACTTACCGGAACCATTGGGTCCAACAACAGCTGTAACGCCTTGGTCAAATTCAATTTTCGTGCGGTCAGCAAAAGACTTAAAGCCGACAATTTCCATTTTTTTAAGATACATGAATCTGACCTTTTATTGCATTTTCCGCTGCTTTTTGTTCAGCAACTTTCTTTGATTTACCTCGCCCACGTCCAAGCTCTTTTCCATTATTATAAACTGCAGCGACGAATTCACGCGCGTGTGCTGGGCCTGTTTCTTCTAAAATTTTATATTCGATGATCGTCTCACCATCAACTTGCAGAACCTCTTGCAGGTTTGTTTTATAATCAATGACTTTAAAATAATCGTCAGCTTTTACATGCGGAATAACCACTCGATTTATAAATCGACGAACTTCTTCCATACCTGCATCTAAGAAAAGAGCACCTAGAAAAGCTTCAAAGAGATTTTCTAGGTTGGTATCACGATTACGTCCGCCTGTTTTTTCCTCACCATTACCTAAACGTAGAAAACGTCCAAACTCACACTGACGCGAAAAATTAGCCAAAGATTCTGTGCGGACAATGCTAGAACGCATCTTCGATAATTCACCTTCAAGTTTATCTGGATAAGTACGATAAAGATATTCTGAGATGATTAAAGACAGAGCGACGTCTCCCAAAAACTCCAAACGTTCATTGTTTGCAACCTTTGGGAGGCGTTCTTCATTCGTGTAGCTCGAGTGAGTAAAAGCTATTTTTAACAATTCTTCATCAGCAAATTTTATACCAAATTCATTTTTAAGCTTATTTTGAAGCTCAAACATAAAAATTCCTCCTAAATTTTATTATTAACTTAGTTATTATATCAAATTTTTGTGCCTTTTTGGTGTAGACTACAAAGAAAAGAGCTTGCACAGGCAAACTCTTTTACACACTATCCATACGCGCTAATATAAAGGCTAGAACGAAACAGAGCCCTAATGGTAGAGCCACTACCATCACGTATAAATTTAGCATTGAAATTAAAATATAGAAACTTCCAATAACTAACTGATAAAGTTGCCATATTCCACCTGTTGGTCGATCCATTCGAATAAAGGAGACCCAATTTACAATCATGATTGACATAACAATGACAAACACTAAAGCAAAAAGTTTCAATAGAAAAAGGCCACTATGCCCTGCAATGGTCAGAGTCATTTCCAGATCTTTTCCTTCCCAGTTAATTATGAATCGAATAAAGGCAAACATCATTAATACAGCAATAAGGGTTGTAAAAATACTCCCAATCAAGGCACAAATTTTCGCTCGTTTCATCTTTTCTCCGTTGGTTTGATGACTGTATTTTATAACTATAAGCTTAAATTAACACTAAAGTAGTGCAGATATTCAAAAAGGAAAGCTCTCAAAAAAATTTTTAAGTTTTTCGTCCATCATTCCAATCTGACTGTAGGTAGAATGAACGCTGCACATTAAAAACAATCAAAGATAATAAAAAACCATAACATTTTGTCATGATTTTTTAAACTCCTATATTATTTAAGTGCTTGAGCAGCTGTAATAATAGCAAGTTTATAAACATCTTCTTCGTTACTTCCACGAGAAAGATCAGAGATTGGTGCGTTCAGTCCTTGCAAGATTGGACCAATTGCTTCAAAGTTTCCTAGACGTTGAGCAATTTTGTAGCCAATATTACCAGATTGGATATCTGGGAAGATAAATACATTTGAACGTCCTGCCACTGGGCTATCTGGTGATTTTTGACGGGCAACTGCTGGAGAGAACGCTGCATCAAATTGAAGTTCGCCATCGATATCAAGCTCTGGATGTTCTTCTTTGACCAATGCTGTTGCTTCAACGACTTTAGTCACATCATCTGATTTACCTGAACCCTTAGTTGAGAAAGATAGCATTGCAACTTTTGGATCAATATCAAAGAGTTTTGCTGTTTCCGCTGAAGCCACGGCGATATCTGCCAAGGTATTTGCATCTGGATCAATGTTAATCGCACAATCGGCAAAGATATACTTTTCATTGTCGTCACGGCCACGAACCATAATGAATGCACCTGATACGGATTTCACACCTGGTTTAGTTTTAATGATTTGTAGGGCAGGACGGACAGTGTCCGCAGTTGAATGAACTGCACCTGAAACCATACCATCAGCGATACCCATATGTACAAGCATTGTTCCAAAATAGTTTGAATCTTTAAGGATTTCACGCGCTTGCTCTTCTGTTACTTTACCTTTACGACGTTCAACAAAAATTTCGACCATTTTCTCAAAACGTTCACAGTTCAATGGATCGTAGATTTGAAAACCATCTGGATTAATCCCACGTGAGATTAAAGTACCTGTTACTTCAGAGATATTCCCAATAAATACTGGGGTAATCAATTTATCTGCGTACAGACGGTTAGCTGCGCCTAATACACGCGCATCTGTTCCTTCAGGAAAGACAATTTGTAGGCCTTTGCCAGAAATTTTTTGTTTGAGCGATTCAAAGAGTTCCATAATACTTCCTTTTACTATTTTTAGAATTTCAATAATGATTATATCACAATGTCACAAAAAATGCCCACTTATGTAAACGTTTTTTTAATATTATGGATAGAAGAGTTTCTTCTGTACATTCTTTTTTCGAATAAAAAAACAATCTTGCGATTGCTTCTTACTCTCCATGCAAAATACTGGCGATTTTTGTAGTTAAGATATCTACCCCAACAGTATTTGAAACGCCTTCTGGAATAATGACATCCGCATATCGTTTCGTTGGTTCAATAAATTGATGATACATCGGTTTTACAGCATCCATATATTGTGTAATAACAGAATCTAAAGTACGCCCACGTTCTTCAATATCACGACGAATACGACGTAAAATGCGTACATCATCATCTGTATCCACGAACACCTTAATATCCATTAAGTTACGCAGCTTTTCGTTTTCTAAAACTAAGATTCCTTCTACAATCAAGACATCTACAGGTTCTTGTCGGTAAGTTTTTTCACTTCGTGTATGGTTGGCATAATCATAGGTTGGGATATCAACAGCACGACCATTTTGCAACTCTTTTAATTGGGCAATCAGGTAGTCTGTATCAAAAGCCAATGGATGGTCGTAGTTTGTCTTTGTACGTTCTTCAAATGTCAATTGTGATTGATCTTTATAGTAACTGTCATGTTCAATCATAGCAATATTTTCATCTTTAAACATAGATAAAATTGCTTGAGACACGCTGGTTTTCCCACTTGCTGAGCCACCTGTTACACCGATAATCAATGGTTTTTTCAAAATTACTTCTCCATATTTTATGTATCCACTATAACTTCAATTTCTTAGGGATATTATGTTATTCTCCCTATTTTATCATAAAACTGAACCAGCTTCAGCTCTAAAAACTATTTCAAACCAATCTTTTTTAACACTTAAAAAATTTAGTGACTACTATTTTCATAGCTCATGCATTAGTTTTAAATGAGTTTTACCAAAAAATTTGCTATAATGGTTTTAATAAATTTTTGATAAGAAAAGGGGTGTATGATGCTTAAACTTGGAATTATCGGTACTGGGTGGATTAGTGGATCTTTTGTCGAAGCTGCCCATCTCACCAAAAAATATAGTCTTGAGGCTGTTTTCTCACGTAATCTTGAGAGTGCAGTATCTTTTACAGAAGACTTTGACGATATCGAACTTTACGATGATTTAGATGATTTTTTCAAGCATGATTTGGATATCATCTATATTGCCAGCCCAAATGCTATTCATTTTGAACAAGCGAAGGCTGCTATTTTAGCAGGTAACAATATCATCGTTGAAAAACCAGCATTTTCAAATCCACAAGAATTAGCTGAAATTATCAAGTTAGCGGATGAAAATGACGTTCTCTTTTTCGAGGCTGCCCGAAACATCCATGAACAAGCCTTTGAGACCATCAATTTATTCTTAGCAGATAAAAAAGTTGTTGGGGCTGATTTTACCTATTCAAAATACTCTTCAAAAATGCCTGCACTATTAGCTGGAAAACTTCCCAATAAATTCAACAGCAAATTTTCTGGCGGCTTGCTCGCTGATTTAGGTGTTTATCTCCTCTATGCAGCCGTTTATTGGTTTGACAAACCACAGTCTGCTTGCTACGATGCTGTCCTTCTGCCAAGTGGTGTGGATATTTCTGGTATTGGAAGCTTGGATTATGGTGATTTCAAAGTTGCAATCAAATGCGCAGGAAACCTCACAAGCTATCTCTCAAGTGAAATTTACACAGATCAAGGTACCCTGATTTTAGATGGTGTAAATGCTATAACCTCTGCAAAATTTATTCGTTTTGATGGAAGCAAGGAAGTTATCAAGGTTACACCGCCAAAACATTCTCTCCTTGATGAAGCTCTCCACTTTGCTGAAATCATTGAAACTATTTCAACTCCTGCTGCTCGTTCACTCTACAAAGACTTGCACCAGTTGGCACAAGATGTTTCTGAAACAAGTTATATGATGCGCCAAAGTGCAGGAATCGTCTTTGAAGCTGATAAAAAATAAGATTTAATCATTGACTCCATATCGGAGTCTTCTGATCCCTTAGTTAAATTGGATATAACCCGGACCTCCTAAGTCTGAATCGCCAGTTCGAACCTGGCAGGGATCATTAAAAAAAAGCTTCCTTAAGGAAGCTTTTTTTATACTTATTCAATTGAGGCATAAAACCTATAAAGGAGAATATGGGATTCGAACCCATGCGCGGTTTTACCCACCTATACACTTTCCAAGCGTACCTCTTCAGCCTCTTGAGTAATTCTCCAAATGTTAATTATCAATTTTCAAAATATATTATACCATATCCTCTGCCATAAATGCCAATTTATGTGTAGTTTGTGATAACAATAATTAAAAAACTCTTCCACATGACATGGAAGAGCAGGAGTTTTATGAAAAAATTTTATTGGAATAAATGTATTATACTGTTTGCTCCTTAAAAGGAGCTCAAGTCAAAATAAACTGAAACAGAAATATACTTTTACTTCTTTTAAAGTAGTCCTGCATCTTTAAGGATATCTTCAAGATAGGTACCTTTTATCTTCTTCAAACCAAATTTCAAAGATTCTTTTTTCAAAAGAGGCAAATCCATTTCCATCAATTTCTTTTTGTCTGAAAGATAATAAACCGAGCGAGCTAGTGTGCGCAAGTCGTAAGCCGAAGCAAAAACTTCAGGGACACCACGCTCTACATTTAGAAATTGATAAACAGCTTCCATCGCGGTACGTACCGAATACTCGGTTGTGAAGACCGTATCTCTCTCTGTCTCAGCAAAATTCCCAATAAAGGCAAGATTCACAGAATTTTCCGGAATCACTTGAGGACGATCCCCTGGCTCACGTAACATAAAGTAAGAGGTAATAAAGGGCATATAAACTGGAATCGTATTAGTATTTTCTTTAACAAATTCCTCTATTTCTGCTTCAGGCATACCCAAATGATAAAGGAGCTCTTGTGTTATTTCCTCACCGGTACATTTCTCAATTGGTTTTTTAATATAGTTCCCTGGTGTATTAGACAAGAGACCATAAACCCATGTCACAGTTTCACCATCTTTTTGTTCCTTAAAATGAGGTTGACGATGGGTAGTGAAACTCATCAGCCAGTTTGAATCCTTAATAGTGATAATTCCGCCTGTCACAACTTTACCTGAACGTAATTCACGATGGGTTAGTTTTTCAAAATAAGGTTGAATTTTGAGATTTTTCCAAGTCACGGTCGCCGATACAAACCAACTTTCATCAGGCAAGTTGTCATAAAAGACTTCTGGTTTCCCAAATTCTGGAGACTGCGCAGCCAGATTTTTCCAAAGTTTCCAAGAGCCACCTAAATCTTTTGTAATTGGAGCTGCTTCTGTTGGACTTCCTTGTGTTGAACTTTCAGTAATTGAACCATTCGTCACAAAAACAAGGTCATCTTCCGTCAAGTCTTGTACTTTTCCATCTGCAAATATAATTTTCTTAGCTACTTTTTTGTTGTTCGAAAAATCTACTTCAATATTTTCAACTTGTGCTTCATATTGGAAGATTACACCATGGTCTTTCAAAAAGGCAAGCAAGGGTTTTACTAAAGATTCGTATTGATTATACTTTGTAAATTTTAGTGCTGTGAAGTCTGGTAGTCCCTTGATATGATGAATAAATCGCATAATGTAGCGGCGCATTTCAATCGCTGAGTGCCATTTTTCAAAAGCAAACATTGAGCACCAGTAAAGCCAAAAGTTTGATTCAAAAAATTCTTCACTGAAAACATCTTCAATTTTTTTGCCTACCAAACTTTCTTCTTGTGCCATGAAAAGCTTCACGATTTCATCTTGAGCTTGTCGACTTAAGGTAAATTGTCCATCATCAGCAACACGTTCACCACGATTCGCAATAATGCGACAATTAGAAGAGTTAGGATCATCCTTATCTAAATAGTAAAATTCATCTAAAACTGAAGCATTTTCTACTTCCAGACTTGGAATAGAATGAAAAAGATCCCAAAGACACTCAAAATGGTTTTCCATTTCACGTCCTCCACGAATCACAAAGCCATCATGTGGAATAAACGAACCGTCTAAAGAGCCGCCTGAAAGAGAAAGTTCTTCTAAAATATGAATACGACTCCCTGGGACTTGACCATCTCTGATCAGAAAGACAGCCGCAGCCAGTCCTGCAAGACCTGCCCCGACAATATAGGCAGACTTCTTGTCAGCCTCTTGTGGTTTTCTTGGTCGAACAAAAGCTTCATAATTTCCGTTTGTATAACGCATATTCAATCCCTCTTTTCTAATTGTTCTTATAATTTGATTATATTCTTAAAAGAGAGCGATTTCAAATTTCTTCTGGCTCTTTTGGACAAGTCTATATTTTTTGAGTAAAAAAGAAGCTCAAACAAAAACCAGCTCCTTATCTTGATATCACTTGCTTCATTTCACCCTGTATATTACCTTTTTACTAAAAGCTTTTCTGTGTTTTCTTTTTATTTTTTGCACAATGTAATGCTCTAAGTTTTTGTCTCTTTTTAGCATGATAGATTGCCAAAGCATGTATGAGAATAGAGACAAAGAAGAGAAGAAAAATCTCTCTAAGTGTTATCCGTTCAGAAAATAAGAGCAAGACAGAGAAATTCACCACAAATATAAAGACGTAATAAGCACGCTCTTTATTTTTATTCATAAGCTCTATGGGATAGGTACTGTTCGAGAAAGAGATACTCGTGGAAGGTGAACTCCAACGCTTCTGAATCTGGTTCTTGCTCTACATTCACATTACTCGCTTGAACCATACCAACGGCTGATGGCATTGATGCTGATAATAAAGTTAAACCTGATTTGAAGATCAAACTAATACATTTTAAAACAAAAAAACACCCTAAGGAGGTGCTTTTTTTATGCTTAATGTGCTACTGGATTGCTAGCAATAATTTCCATATTACCTGAAAGTTGCCATTGCTCAATCCCTGTAGGGAGGATGAAGTGGTCGCCTTTCGATAATGCATACGTTTTATCAGCCACCGTAAGTTGTCCTTTTCCTTCAAGAATAGACACGAGCATATAGTCTGCTGTAGCTTCAAAGTCTTGTGTACCGTGAATTGACCATTTATAAACGTCAAAGAACTCTGATTTTACCAAAGTTGTTAAGTCTGCATTTTCTTCTTTAACGACTTGAACTTTGTTTTCTGGTGTTTGATCCCCTGGAATGTGAAGCACATCAATTGATTGTTGTATGTGTAATTCACGAAGATTGCCTTGGTCATCCTTACGATCGAAATCATATACACGGTAAGTTGTGTCGCTTGATTGTTGCGTTTCCAGAATAACAATGCCCGCACCAATTGCATGCATTGTTCCTGCAGGTACATGGAAAAAATCACCTGCTTTGACTTTAACTTTGCGTAGTAAGTGATCCCAGTCTCCCGAATTAATCATTTCTGCAAGTTCTTCACGTGATTTTGCATTATGTCCATAAATAATCTCAGAACCTTCTTCTGCTGAAATGATATACCAACATTCTGTTTTACCAAGCTCGCCTTCATGCTTCATACCATATTCATCATTTGGATGAACTTGCACTGAAAGCCAGTCATTGGCGTCCAAGATTTTTGTTAAGAGAGGAAATACTTCTTCTTTCGTATTGCCGAAAAGCTCACGGTGTTGGTCAAATACCTTGTCTAATTTTTGTCCAGCGAATTTTCCATTTTTAATTGTTGAAACACCATGTGGATGAGCTGAAATTGCCCAGTATTCACCGATTTTATCAGATGGTAATTCATAGCCAAAAGATTTAAGGTGATCACCACCCCAGAGTTTTTCTTGCAATACGGAATCTAAAAATAATGGTTCTATTGACATTTTTTCTCCTCATTTGTTTAATAATACTTCGTTCATTATAGCACAAAAGCGGTTTATTTTTCCTGTACAAGCAATCTTTTTGTATTTTTATAAAATAAAAAAGCTTCCTCTAAGGATTCGCTCTTTTATCTTGTATCAATCTTCATTTCAAAAAATCGCTTTTTAGTGTCAGTCAGTATTTAAAATTTATATGAGATAAAACATTCGGTATTTCAGCAACAAATAATGCAATAATCACAAATAAAATTGCAATCAAGGCAATTTCCCACACCATCAAGATAACCAATGGATGAACACCGTCAATATATAATTTATCTGCAATTTTGTCCATCCAGTGTTGTTTCATAAACATAATATATCAGATAAATTATAAAAACGCAATCGTTAGTCTCCAATTTATTGATAATTACTCGCTTTAATGCTGATAATTATTATCAAATTCATCGACTTCGATATATATGTAAGACTTTTTGTCCGGCAGTGCTTTTCGAATATCTTTTTCGATTGCATTAATAATTTCATAGCTGTGTGCTTCATACTCTGCTGGAATATCAATCTTTGCCGCAATTAGAATTTCGGTTGGACCGATGTGGATTGTCTTGATATCAATCAACTGTTTAACTGTTTCACGAATAAAGCTACGTGTTATTTTTTCTAAATCTGAAGCAGTGACACTTTCACCAACAATTAAACTATAGAACTCTCGCACCAAAAAAACTGCTGCTGCCATAAGCAATAAACCAATCAAGATTCCGGACAGAGCATCATACATGGGGTTTCCTGTAAGAAAAGTGAGAACTGTTCCTCCAAGTGCTAACATTAAACCAATAATGGCACAGAAATCCTCCGCAAAGATAACTAAAATCTCACTGTGTCGGCTCTCATGCAAAAATCTAAACAAGGGTAATTTTTCGGTATTGAGCTCTTTAATTTCTTTAAAAGCAACGCGAAGTGAACTGCCCTCTATAATCATGCCAAAGAGTAAGATAGCAATCAGAAGCAAAGGATTATTGACCTCATGAGCAGGGTGGACTAGCTTGTCATAAGCCTCCATTACACCAATAACGCCACCACCAAAAAACAGGAAAGTAGCGACCAACATGCTAAAAAAGTATTTTGCACGCGCTTCTCCAAAAGGATGGACCTGGCTTTGTGCTCTTTTGGCACGCTTATCACCAAAAAGCAACAAAACTTGATTTCCACAGTCAACTAAACTATGTATGCTTTCGTTGAGCATTGCCGCACTACCACTTAAGGCATAACCTACAAACTTACTTATTGCCACTAGTACATTGGCACCAAGGGCTGCAATCACGGATCCCATGCCAGTATGTTCTTTTTCTGCCATAATATTTTTCCTCATTATACTTTTTAATTTGATTTTAACACAATAACCTGCTTTGCACATACAAGTGTGACTTTTAGCATTTTGCCATGAGTATTATAGCACAGTCCCCTCATTTTTGCAGACTATATATAAAAAAAAATAAGCCTCAATGATGAGTGCTTATTTTTTTTATTAATATTCTGGTTTATCCAAATTACGGAGAAGTTCATCGATTTTTGATCCATATTCGACAGATTCATCTTTGGCAAACTTCAAATCCGGGATACGATACATGGTCATACGTTGTGCTAACTCACGTTTAACAAGACCTGTAGCTTTTTCCAGACCTTTTTTAGCTTTTTCATTGTCACTGGCAAGGTTAGACAGCAAGCTGTAATAAACTGTTGCTTGACTCAAATCACCTGTCACTTGAACATCTGTAATATTCACATCTTGAACGCGGGGATCTCGAATCTTATGACGCAAAATATCATTGATTTCACGTTGGATTTCGACAGCCACACGGTCACTGCGGAAGGAAGTGCCCATAATCATTCTCCTTTTTTATTTTTTCCTCAAACATTTTAAATTTTAACGCTTGATTTCAACCATTTTATAAACTTCAAATGTATCGTCAACAAGAATGTCGTTGTAGTTTTCTACCATCAAACCACCTTCTTGTGCATTACCGACTTCTTTAACATCATCTTTGTAATGTTTCAAGCTAGCAATAGCTCCATCATGGATAACTACACCGTCACGAATAACTCGAACGCTGGCATCACGTTGAACTTTACCACGGATAACCATAAATCCGGCAATTGTACCAACTTTAGAAACGTTGAATGTTTCACGGACAATCGCTTCACCGATAATTTCTTCTTTGTATTCTGGATCCAGCATACCACGCATGGCTGTTTCGATTTCTTCGATAACTTTATAGATGATGCTGTGAAGACGAATATCTACATCTTCATGCTCCGCTTGCTCACGTGCAAGTCCCGTTGGACGAACATTGAAACCGATGATAATCGCATTTGAAGCTGCTGCTAATGAAACGTCTGATTCACTAATCGCACCAACTGCCGCGTGAACGATATCAACTTTTACACCTTCAACATCAATTTTTTGTAAGGAAGCAGCCATCGCTTCAGCTGTACCTTGTACATCAGCCTTGATGATGATGTTAACTGTTTTAACTTGACCTTCTTTAAGTGTATCAAAGAGGTTATCAAGACTTACACGGCGAGTGCTTTGACGTTTAATCAATTGGGCACGTTTGGCACGTTCTTCACCAGCTGCACGTGCAGATTTTTCATCTTCAAAGACGGCGAAATGATCACCAGCTTGAGGCACATCAGAGAGACCTGTCAATTCGACTGGTGTTGATGGCAAAGCTTCTTTAATACGACGACCCAAGTCATTTGTCATCGTACGTACACGACCGTATGTGTTACCAACAACGATTGGGTCTTGAACGTGAAGTGTACCTTGTTGTACCAAGAGTGTGGCAATAGCACCACGTCCTTGGTCAAGACGTGCTTCAACAACTGTACCAATAGCACGGACAGTTGGGTCTGCTTTAAGTTCTTGCATTTCAGCAACAAGCAAAACAGTTTCCAAAAGAGCATCAAGATTTTGATTGAATTTAGCTGAGATTTCAACAAATTCAGATTCACCGCCCCAAGCTTGTGACATAACACCGTGTTCAGCTAATTCTTGAATTACACGCTGTGGGTTTGCACCTGGTTTATCAATTTTGTTAATGGCAACGATGATTGGTACACCAGCAGCTTTTGAGTGATTGATAGCTTCAATCGTTTGTGGCATAACACCATCATCAGCAGCAACAACCAAGATTGTAATATCGGTTACTGAGGCACCACGTGCACGCATGCTTGTGAATGCTTCGTGCCCTGGTGTGTCCAAGAAAGTGATTTTCTTATCTCCTGTTTTGATTTGATAAGCACCGATATGTTGTGTGATACCACCAGCTTCACCTTCAGTGACACGAGATTCACGGAAACGGTCAAGCAAGGTTGTTTTACCATGGTCAACGTGACCCATGATTGTAACAACAGCTGGACGTTCTACCATGTTTTCTTCGTTAAGGTAACCTTCTTCAACGAAAAGACGTTCAATATCAGATTGGTCTTCTTCCACTTTTTTAACTGGAGTAATACCATAATCCATAAGGATTAATTCCAAAGTATCTTCATCAAGAGATTGGTTTTGATTAACCATTGTTCCCATCATGAAAAGTTTTTTGATGATCTCAGCTGGTTCACGTTTGATTGCTTTTGCAATATCTTGAACGTTCATTCCTTCAGCATATTCCACTGATTCTGGTAATTCATGATATTTACGAGTAGATACTGGTGCGGCAGATTGTTGGTTTTTACCTCCACGGCGACCTTTTTGATTCCAGTTTGAGTTACGTGCATTACGTACTTGATTACGGTTATCATTTACACGCAATGGTCCGCCTGGGCGACGACCATCTGAAGATTTGTCGTGTTCGTTTTTCTTGCGGTCACGATCACGGCGGTTATTGTTTTTACCGGAAGTAGCAGGTGCTGTAAATACTTCTGTTGAGGGTTTACTCTCAAATTTATTGCCGCCACGATTTTGGTTATCATTATTGCGACGATTGTCATTTTGATTGCGACCTTGTCCACCGCGACGATTGTCATTGTTACGGCGATCATTTTGACGACGTTCTTGACGAGCAGCATCTTTTTTCGCTGCTTCTTTTTTGATATCTTCTGCGCGTTTTACGACTTTGATTTGAATCCTTGGTTTTTTATCCAATGCTTTTTTAGGTTCTTCTTTCACTGGCTCAGTAGTTTTTTCTTCTTGCTTTTTCGCTGCTGGAGCTGGAGCTTCTGATTTCTTCTCTACTTTTGGCGCTGTTTTTTCTTGTTTTACTGTTTTAACTTCTTCCACTTTTGGTTCAGCCTTTACTTCAGCTTCAACCTTTGCGGCTTTTTCTGCTTCTTCTTTAGCTTTAATACGTGCCAAGATGGCAGGATCTTCAACCACTGCTTTTCCTGCAAAGGTACGTGGCGCGTCATCTTTTTTCTTTGATGTTTTCGCTTTTGACTGGGTATCTTTTGCTGGAGTAGCTGTTTTTTCTGTTGCAGTAGTTCCTGATTTCACACGTGCAATGATTTTTTCTGCTTCAGCATCTGTGACTGAACTTGAGTGAGCTTTAACAGCCAAGCCCAATTCTTGTGCAGCTGACACAAGATCAGCATTTTTCAATCCTGTTTCTTTTGCGATTTGATTAATTCGTTTTTTATCAGACAATGTTGTCCTCCTTATTTTTTAGTTAGTCATAAGGCTCTCCATTTTCTTTGCAAATCCATCATCAGCAATGGCTAACACTTTTCGATTAGCACCAATTGCTACTGAAAGTTCATTTACTGAGAACGTTTGTAAGACGCTTACCTCATAGTAACTCGATTTATCGGTGATTTTTTTGATCAAATTCTCTGACGCATCATGGGCAACAAAAACTAAACTGGCTTTGCCATTTTGAATGGCTTTAACCACAAGTTCTTCCCCTGTGATGACTTTTCCTGCACGTTTAGCAAGACCGAGTAAATTCAATACTTTTTTTGTATTATTCATATTAGTCTTAGTCCGGTGCCAAGTCTGCCGAATAAGTAGCTTCTGCTAATTCACGGCGTGCAACTTGGTGTTCAACATAACTGATCAGTTCGTCATAAAATTCGTCTGAGATTTTTGTACTGAAAGTACGATCAAAGACATGTCTCTTCTTAGCGAGCTGTGCTTCTTCATTTGATAAGGCAATATAAGCACCACGGCCATGTGCCTTACCTGTCGGGTCAATGGAGATTTGCCCCTCTTTGTTAAAAGCAATACGTAAAAGATCACGTTTAGCGATTTGCTCACCAGAAACTACAGACTTTCTCATGGGAGTCTTTTTTTGTTTCATAGGCCTATTCTTCAGTTGTTGCTTCTTCTGAAACAGTTTCAGCAACTTCTTCTACAATTTCATCTACTTCTTCAACAAGTGCATCAAGCTCCGCCATTTCCTTTTGGAAATCTTCTTCGGACTTGATATCAATCTTACAGTTTGTAACGTGTGCAGCAAGACGTACATTTTGTCCACGTTTACCGATTGCTAAGGATAATTGATCTTGAGCAACAACTGCAATTGCTGAACCGTCTTCACGGATAGCCACTTGCTCGATACGAGCTGGTTTAAGTGCGTTGGCAATCAAGGTTGCTTTGTCGGCATTATATTCGATGATATCCATCTTTTCACCAGCAAGCTCACGGATAATACCTTGAATACGTGCACCTTTTGCACCAACCATTGTACCGATAGCATCGACGTTTTCATCATGACTTTCGACAATGACTTTCGCACGATCACCTGCATCACGCGCAACAGATTTGATTTCTACTGTTCCATCGTAAACTTCAGGGATTTCTTTTTCAAACATACGTTTAAGCATATCTGGCGCTGTACGGCTGATGAAGACACGTGTCCCTTTTGGTGTCAAAAGTACGTCAGTCACATAAACTTTCACTTTGTCACCAACGTGATAATTTTCTTGACTGATACGGTCTTTGGCTGTCAAAAGTGCATCCACACGGCCCAAGTTAACGTAAACTGCACGCGCATCAACTTTTTCAACGGTACCCATGATGATTTCATCTTTATAACGGCTGTATTCATTGTAAATGATTGTACGTTCTTCTTCACGCATTTTTTGCATGATAACTTGTTTAGCTGCTCCCGCTGCTGTACGTGCAAAATCTTTTGGTTTTTCTTCAAACATGATTTTGTCGCCAATTTCATAATGCGGGTTTAATTCTTGGGCATCTTCAAGTGAGATTTCAAGACGGCTATCAAAGACTTCATCCACAATTTCACGTGTTGAGTAAACATTGAAGTTTCCTTTTTTCTCATCGAAAATAACTTTCACATTTTGTGCTTGACCATATTGGCGCTTGTAAGCAGCTGTGATTGCTTGCTCAATTGCTTCGATAACAATCTCTTGTTTAATGCCTTTTTCTTCTTCTAGCATTGTAAAGGCGTTAAGCATTTCCTTGCTCATTTTGTTTTTTCCTCTTTCTTGAGTTTTTTGGAAAATATTTTCTTTTTATTATTTCGGTTGAGAGACTTACTCTCAGAGCATTTAGAATTTCTTACAACTTCACTAAAGTTGTTGCTTTTGAAATCTTATCTGCTGGAATTTCAACTGTTTTCTTACGGGCTTTATCCATATATTCTACAGTTAAGGTGTTGTCCTCAAACTTCACCAAATCTCCAACAAATTCTTTTTCGCCTTCAATTTTTTGATAAAGTTTTACAAGAATGTACTCACCAATGGCACTTTGAAAATGTTCAGCTTTTTTAAGCGGACGTTCTGCACCAGGGCTTGCAACTTCAAGCATATAACCTTCCGTTGGAAATGGATCTGGCGAAATTGTGTCTAGCAAAGGTGAAAGAATTTCACTTAAATCGGCTGTGTCTTGAATCGTAATGCCATCTGCCTTATCCACCAAAAGTCGCAAAACCATATCTCCGCCAAGTTTTTCCCACTCAACATCAATCAATTCAAACTCTTCTGGTAGGTGAGGCAAGATGAAATCTTCTACTGTTTTTACAAGTGTTTCTGACATCTCTTCTCCTTTCAGAAAACAACACAGAAGGAGCGTCCTCACGAACGCTCCTTTCTAGTAGTTTTTTATTTAAGACTATTATAGCACATTTTTGCGGTTTGTCAAGTGGCATGATTACGCAGGGTGTACCGTTTAAACTTCCTAACTCGCACATAAAATTTCTTTGAAAATTCTTGAAAATCTAGCATTAAAGGGCTATGATAAAAAGAGTGTAATTTATAGGAGATGTTTATGAAAATTTATTTTCAGTTACTTATTATTTTTGGTTTTTCTTTCGTGGGAGATACGCTGTCAAACAGTTTGCATCTTCCTGTTCCCGGGAGTATTTTAGGAATGATTTTTTTATTCCTTGCGTTGCAATTTAAAGTTTTAAAATTCACTGATGTAGATGAGGTTGGGAGTTTCTTAATCAATAACATGACGATTTTATTTTTACCTGCTGGTGTGGGAATCATGGCCAAATGGTCCTTGATTTCCGATTTTTGGTGGCAAATAGCTTTGATTGTTCTTCTTGCTCTTATTGTGAATGTCTTTGTTTTAGGTCATTTGGTTCAATTTATCAAAGTCAAATATGAAGGAGATTACCTCGAACCAGAATTGTTAAAAAATAAAAGAGAGGTAAACTGATGGATGCCATTACTTCTAGCCCGTTATTTGGTTTAACACTTACTATTTTAATATTTATTATTGGTGTACGTATCAATGAAAATATACGTAAGCCTTGGACGAATCCCTTACTTTTTGCAACCCTCGTTATTATTTTGATTTTGGTTGTAGCTAAAATACCTTATGAGAATTATTACAAAGGAGGCGCGATACTAAACGACTTGATTGGTCCTTCAACTGTTGCCTTAGGTATTCCTTTGTATAAAACCTTCCAGCTCATGAAGCATCATGCAAGATCAATTTTAATCAGTATCGCTGCTGCTGCTCTTATTAATACAGTTATTACGGCCTTATTGTTAAAATTTTTCGGTTTATCAAAATTAGCTTCATTGTCCCTTTTCCCAAAATCTGTAACTACTGCGATGGCTATTGGTATCACAGAAAAAATGCAAGGTGTGACAACGATTACGGTTGTCGTGGTCGTGGCTACCGGAATCTTGACCAGTGTCCTTGGCGTGCCATTGATGAAACTTTTTAAAATTAAAGACCCTGTGGCCCAAGGTGTGGTGCTCGGCGGCACTGGACATGCCGTTGGTACAGGAACTGCTATTGAACTAGGAAAAGTTCAAGGCGCCATGGGAGCTTTAGCGATTGGTGTAACCGGGATTATGTACGTGATTTTTGCACCTTTAGTGGCACATATTATTCTGGGTTATTGAGCCTAACTGTCTGAAATTCTAACCAGTTATAATAAAAAGCTTGAAGATTAACTTCAAGCTTTTTATTATTTACGTTTACGTGCAATCAAATGAATTGGTGTACCTTCAAAGACAAAGGCTTTACGGATTTGATTTTCTAAGAAACGCATATAAGAGAAATGCATAAGCTCCTCTTCATTAACAAAGACCACAAATGTTGGTGGTTTAACAGCAACTTGGGTTGCATAGAAAATCTTCAAACGTTTTCCTTTATCTGTCGGTGTTGGATTAATTGCTACTGCATCCATAATAACATCATTCAAGACAGAACTTGAAATACGAAGGTTTTGTGAAAGATGAATTTCCTTAATCATATCTGGAAGCTTATGAAGACGTTGACCTGTTTTAGCTGAAACATAAACAATCGGTGCATAATCAAGGAATTTAAATTTCCAACGAATATCGTCTTCGAATTTTTTCATAGTGTAATTGTCTTTTTCAAGTGTATCCCACTTGTTTACTACGAGAAGAATTCCCTTACCTGCATCATGAGCGAAGCCAGCAATCCGCATATCGTATTCACGAATTCCCTCTTCTGCATTGATGACCATAAGCACAATGTCGCTCCGATCAATAGCACGCATAGCACGCATTACAGAATATTTTTCTGTATTTTCGTAGATTTTCCCAGATTTACGCATCCCTGCTGTATCAATCATGAGGAATTCTTGCCCTTCTGCATCAGTAAAGCTTGTATCAATCGCATCACGTGTCGTACCTGCGACAGGGCTGGCAATGACACGATCTTCTCCGAGAATAGCGTTAATCAAACTTGATTTACCAACGTTTGGACGACCAATCAAACTAAATTTGATGACATCTGGATTTTCTTCTTCTGTTTCTGTTGGCAGGTTTTCAATGATTGCATCAAGAACGTCCCCTGTCCCTAAGCCGTGTACAGCGGATACAGGATAAGGTTCTCCCAGACCAAGTGAATAGAAGTCGAAGATTTCCATTCGGCGCTCCGGGTTATCTACTTTATTGACAACGAGGATAACTGGTTTATCTGTACGGTAGAGAATTTGTGCTACATGTTCATCAGCATCAGTAATTCCTGTTTCTCCATCCACAACAGCTACGATAACATCCGCTTCTTCCATCGCTATCTCTGCTTGGGCACGGATCTGTGTCATGAAGGGCTCATCCGAAAGTTCAATCCCTCCGGTATCAATAAGCGAGAATTTTTTGTTCAACCATTCGCCTGTGGCATAAATACGGTCACGTGTTACTCCAGGAATATCTTCAACAATCGAGATACGTTCTCCAGCAATACGGTTAAAAATCGTCGATTTTCCGACATTTGGTCGGCCGACAATGGCTACTGTAGGTAGTGTCATTTATTTTTTATCCTTTTCTTATCAGTAATATCAGTAATAAGTTTACTTCTCTTATTCCTCATCTTCTTCTTTTCATCTAAAAGAGAAAAAGTATGCATTGTAATTATAACATTTTACTGGCTATTTTTATAGCTCTGCCTTTTCAGATTAAAAGTGAGCCCGGAATTCTTGCTCACTTTTGATTATTTTTTAAGTTTTTTAAAGGGAATCTCCTTCACACCGAGAATATCTAGGGCAAAGTTAAAGATTGGAATTCCCACGATAAGGCCCCAAACACCGAAGAAATGTTCTCCTAAGAAAAGAATCACGAAAGTGTAAAACATAGGCAGTTTTGTCTTATGGGCCATCAGATGCGGGTTGAGGACATAAGACTCAAGAGCATGGATTAAAGCAACCATCAGTAACACAAAGATGACATCCCTAATCCCGCCGATAGAATAACCGATGATGGATAAAGGAATACAAGAGACAAGTACACCAGCAACAGGAACAAGGCTCAGTAAGAAAATCATTACGCCCAAACTCAATAACTCTGGAAAGCCCATGAAGCTTAACGCAATAAGTGTCAAAGCGGTATTAACGAGAGCAATAATAAATTGCGTTTCCAAGACAACACCAAAGCCTGTAAAGAATTTGCTTGCCAGATAATAGACGTCTTCAAAGAACCAAGCAAAGTCACTTTCCAAGAAAAGAGCTGAGAATTTATTGGTTTCTTTACGATCAATAGTGAAGAAGAAACTCATTAAGAAGGCGAAAACGACAATGAGTAACCCTTTCCCAAAGCTGGTTACATAATCAACCAAAGTCCCCAAACTGCTTTGCAGTTTATCTGCCAAGTTGTATTCTTTAAAAAGATTATATATCGAATCCATCAGCGCACTCTCGCCATTGCTGTTGTTCTGGTAAAACTTACTTACTGCATTGATGAGGTGCGTGAGCTGATTGACCAATACGGGAATATATTCCGTAATACCTAAGTAGATTAAAAAAAGAATGACACCATATAGGATAAAACCACTTATTTTACCAGGAAGTTTAATTTTTCGCTCGATAAAGCTGACAAAACGATAGGCGAGGTAGCTGAAGACGAAAGTCAAGAGCATCAGTGGGAGAATGCTTCGTACAAAATAGAGTACAGCAATGAGAAACGCCAAAACGACCCATCTTCTAAGTTTTTCATTTTTTATAAAATTTTGGTAGTATTCCATTAATTCCCATCCTTCAATTTTTATAGATTAAAAAATTGTATTTTCACATTTTCAAGCTTCTAAATTATATCATGTTTAGCATGCAAAAAGATACATCTTAAGATGTATCTTTTATATTTTATTTCTTTTTGCCTTTTTTCATTTTTTTCTGCGCCCGTTTCATGGCTTGTTTCATGGCAAATTGTGTAGCTTTACCTTTGAGCCCACCACCGAACATAGAGCTCATATCAGGTGTTCCGGAAGATGCTCCTCCTCCCATAAGACCTTGCAAGTCTCCTAGAGAGGACATATCTGGCATACCTCCAGGCATATTTTTCATGTTTGGCATTTTACCGCCAGCGCCGCCCATCATTTGCTGCATCATTGAATTCATGTCGCCATTCATAATACCTTGCATCATGTCTTTAGACTGATTGAATTGCTTGATGAACTTGTTAACCTCGATAAAACTATTTCCTGAACCAGCAGCAATACGTCGACGACGAGCGGGTGAAAGTTCGACTTCCAATTGACGCTCAGCTGGTGTCATAGATAGCACAATAGCACGTTTACGTGCAATGTCTTTCGGATCAACCTTAACATTTTCAATTCCTGGCATTTGTGACATGCCTGGAATCATCTTCATAATGTCTTCCATTGGTCCCATGTTTGTCACTTGGTCAAGCTGTTCCACAAAGTCGCTGTAATCAAAACGGTTTTCCGCCATCTTTTCAGCCATCTTCATCGATTGTTCTTCATCAAACTGTGCTTGAGCCTTTTCAATCAAGGTCAACATGTCCCCCATACCGAGGATACGAGAGCTCATACGATCAGGATAGAAAGTTTCCAAGTCGGTCAGTTTCTCACCTGTACCAGTAAATTTGATGGGTTTTCCTGTAATTTCTCGAATAGATAAAGCCGCACCACCACGGGTATCACCATCAAGTTTGGTAATAATAACACCACTGATATCTAATTTTTCATCAAAAGTTTTCGCTACTTGAGCAGCAACTTGACCTGTCATGGCATCAACAACCAACAGAATTTCGGTTGGTTGTGCGAGGTCTTTAATCTCTTGCAACTCGTTCATGAGCTTATCGTCAATTTCGAGACGACCTGCCGTATCAATCAAGACATAGTCTTTACGCTCCTCACGTGCTTGAGCAAGACCATTTTTAACAATATTTACCGGACTTTCGGCTGTTCCCTCATCATAGACAGGAATATCAAGCTGTTCACCTAATGTTTTTAATTGATCAATGGCTGCTGGACGATAAACGTCAGCCGCAATCATCATTGGGCGTGCATTTTGTTCTTCTTTAAGTTTTTTAGCAAGTTTACCAGCAAAGGTTGTTTTACCTGCCCCTTGCAAACCAACCATCATGATGATTGTTGGAATTTTAGGTGATTTGAGCAGCTCAGCTTCGCCGCCACCCAAAATCGCAGTTAATTCTTCGTTAACAATCGAAATAATTTGTTGCGCAGGATTCAGTGCTTCTGAGACTTCCGTCCCAATCGCACGTTCGCGAATTGCTTTGATAAACTTTTTCACTACAGGAAGAGCAACGTCGGCTTCAAGAAGGGCCACACGTATTTCTTTCGTAATTTCTGTTACATCTTGTTCTGTAATTTTCTTTTTGCCACGCAAATTTTTAAAGACATTTTGCAAACGTTCAGTTAAATTTTCAAAAGCCATATTTATATTCCAGTTCTATTATTTTATTCAGATAGTTTTATTATACCATATTCTGTCGAGGCTTAAATCCACCAGAAGTTGGAAAAATTCTAATTTTGTTCAGAAAGTTTTTGGATATCTTCAGGACGACCAATGACAAAGAGTGAATCCCCAATCATGAGTCGAGTGTCTCCTGAGGCTATTTCAACTTTTCCATTAATATGCTTAACATAGCTGATGTTTAAGTCGTAATGATTAAAATCATCAATTTCAGAAATAACCCGATTATTCATTTTACGTGAACATACTTTTACTTCTGCGAACTCAATATTCTCAGCAATGTCCACGACATTACTGATATTCTCAAAGATTAAACTTTCGGCAATCTTACGTCCCATTTCTACCTCAGGAAGAACCACACGATCAGCGCCAATTTTTTCCAAAAGACGATAATGATTTTTATCTACAGCCTTGGTTATTACTTGAGGCACTCCAGCATCTTTTGCTAGCATAGTAACTAGCACAGAAGACTGGATGTCTTCACCTATTGCTACAATAGCAACGTCAAAATCTTGAATGCCTATCTCGTCCAAGACACGTTCATCTTTTGCATCGGCAATGATGGCATTAGGAACCATATCCTTAAAAAGATTGACACGATCTTCGTTCTGGTCAATCACGAGCAAATCTGCTTCCGTTTCGGCGATCGTTTTCGCAACCGCTGAGCCAAAACGTCCCAGACCTATAACAACAAATGATTTCATATTAACCTACCATTACCTTTTCTTCAGGGTATTTATAAAGCGACTCATGACTGTCTTTGGCATTCAGAGAATAAATAATCGTAAAGACACCAACGCGTCCGATAAACATAAGAATTCCTACGATAATCTTACCTGGGATATTGAGTCCTGGAGTTACTCCCATACTTAAACCCACGGTCGATAGTGCAGAAATAACTTCGAACAAGAGCTGATCCACACGGAATTTTGGATTGGTTAAGAGCAAGGCAAAAGTTGCAATAACCATCATAAAGAAATAAAGAAAAACAGACTCATAAGCTTGTTTGACAACACTTTGAGGAATAGTTCTATTTTTAAAACTTGTATGTTTGTCACGTTTAATGATTGAACGAACATTGAGTGCTAGAACACCGATTGTTGTCGTCTTCAAACCGCCTGCTGTAGACCCAGATGTACCACCGATAATCATCAACATAATTGTCAAAAAGATACTGGCCTGACTAAACAGAGTGTATTCTTGAATAGAAAAGCCCGCGGTTCTCTGAGAAATCGATAAGAATAAACTCTGCATGGTAAAAATTGCTGGGTTATTACTTACACTTTCAAAATCAGAGATTAAAAAGAGTATCATGCCACCAAAGATGAGAAAAGTTGTTGTTGTCAATGCCAAACGTGTATGTAAAGACAATTTTCTTTGCTTTTTGTAGTTAAGCAGGTCCATCATAACGATAAAACCTAAACTGCCGCATACAATCATCGAGGCGATGACCATTAAGACATAATGAGAATGTTCATAAAGCATGAGCGAATTACCAAACAAATCAAAGCCGGCATTACAATAAGCCGAAATAGCATGGAACACACTGTACCATAAACCTTTAACCAATCCAAACTTTGGCACAAAAGCAAAGGACAAGAGAACACCTCCGCAAAATTGAATAAGAAAAGAAATGATTAAAACATTGATAACAACACGAACACCCGAGCTAATATCAGATAGGCTGTATGATTCTTGAATAATCAAGCGGGACTTAAGCGACATCTTCTGGTTGAGCAATAAAAAGATACTGACAACCAAAGTCATAAATCCTAATCCACCAATTTCAATCAATAAAAGTAAGATAACTTGACCAAAAAGCGACCAGTGAGCGCTTGTATCAATAACGGTTAAACCTGTAACACAGGTTGCTGATACAGCTGTAAAGAGCGCATCGACAGGATGAGTAAATTGTCCTGTTTTGGAGGAAATCGGTAAACTCAACAGTGTCCCGCCCACAATGACAAGAGTCAAAAAGGCGATAAAAATAATCTGCAAAGCTGTTAATTTTTTTAAATTTTTCTGCATAAGTCGCTTGCTTACTCTCCTATAGTTCTGTGCCCTGGGAACTTGCCATTATCAAAAAAATATAGCAAAAGACAGGCCTTTACTATATGATAATTTTTCAACGTTCTTGAACAAACCCTGTCCTAGAAGTCTTATTCAGACTTTTCAGTGGGTTTATTTGCTTTCTTTTTGTTGCTCTTGTAACGACGTGTTAATTCTTGTGGGGCACGCGCTTCCATCACGACAGGAAGAACAACTGGTTTACGACGTGTTTGGTTGTAGAGGAATTTACCAAGAGCATCACGAATAGCGCCCTTAAGTTCTGACCAATCGAAAGTTGTTCCTGCAAGATATTTTTCAACGGTTTCATTAACCAAATTTCCTGCATCTTTCATCAAATCACGTGATGTTTTGACATAGACAAAGCCACGCGTATGTACACGTGTTTGACTGATAATTTTACGGTCGCTCTTACTGATAGTGATAACAGCAATGAAAATACCGTCTTCTGACAAAACTTTACGGTCTCGTAAAACGACAGAACCAATGTCCCCAATACCTGAACCATCAATCATTACGTTTTCTGCTGGTACAACACCTGCAGGAATCATTTCGTCTTTTTTGTTGAATGAAACAGATTCCCCTTTTTTCGCGATAAAGATGTGCTCTGGAAGCATGCCCATTTCCATGGCTAATTCAGCATGTGCACGTAACTCACGGTATTCACCTTGAATAGGGATAAGATTTTTAGGTCGTAAGATATCAATCATAAATTGCAAATCACGCGCATTGGCATGACCTGAAACTTTTAAATCTCCACCCAACATCTTCATCACACCACCTGCACGATAAACGTCATTTTCAATGCGTGCCACTAATGTTTCATAAGCTACTGAAGGGGTTGTTACAGCAAATGCTACATCGCCTTCTTTGATTTTCACCCATTTGTGACGTTTGTGCGCCATGTCACCGAGAACTTTTAAGGGTTCACCCATACGTCCTGTTTCAATGATAACAAGCTCATCATCAGCATATTTACTGATTTCATTTGGTTTAATGATTGCTTTTTTATCTTCAATTTGCAACTTCTTCAAACGTGTTGCTGTTTCGACGATTTGGTCCATATCTTGACCAGTAAAGACGATATGGCGTCCGAGCTTGATTGCTGCATCAACGACTTGTTGGATGCGCCCGAGATTCCCTGCGTTACAAGCAATGATCACACGACCTTGTGCTTCATCAATTGTGTCAAATATTTTTTCGTAGATTTCATGTTCACTTGCAGATTGAGCCGTTGACAAAGCATTTGGTGAGCTTGAAAGTAAAGCAAGGACTTTACTGCTTCCAATTTCAGCAAGGCGTCGCATGTTTGTACGATAGCCAGGCGCAACTGCTGGATCAAAACGGAAATCTCCTGTATAAACAATATTTCCGGAGTCAGTTCCAATGACAATCCCCATTGATTCTGGAATTGTATGTGTTGTTGAAAAGAAGGAAATTACAGCTTGACCAAAATCAATTTCTGTTTCTTCGTTGACCACGTGGAAATCCTTAAACTTCTTGCTGCCATCATAATTGCGCACATTAATCTTCGCAAGTTCAATCGTCAACTCACTCCCAAATACAGGAACACGTAATTCAGAAACGATATAAGGTAATGCGCCAATCGAATCGGCATGACCATGCGTCAAGAAAATCCCTGCAACACGATCAGCATTTTCAACTAAATAGTCAATGTCTGGAATAACAAAGTCAATTCCTAACATGTCACTGTCCGCATATTTCAGACCAGCATCGAGAACGAATATTTGTTCGTTCACCTCTGCTAAGTACATATTTTTACCAAATTCGCGTACACCGCCTAAGGGTGTAATTTTTATATCTGCCATTTATTTATTAATTAAAACCTTTCTTATTTCGTAATAAAAGGGATTGGCATTCCAATCCCTACCGAGAATACTTACTATAAGTATAACTCAAAGCAAGCAAAAAATCAATCAAATATTCGTCAATCCCTCATATCATGCGGTTTATCGTTACTTAACATTTTTAAGCTTTCCCGTATATCTTCTTCGTATTTTGCGAAAAACTTTTGATTTTTAATCCGCAAACAACCTCGTCCTATAACTGACTTTGGAAATCGCTCCTGTAAAGTCACATTACTTCCATAAAAATAGAGCGCAACATAATTTTTTTGAGCAGAAATATTAAGCATACCAGCTTCTTCGTATCCTGGACTTGGATGAGAATTTGCTCCCAAAGCGAGAGCGGAAAAAGTTCTTCCATTATCAAAATAACGCAAGTTTTCATCTGGAAACACTGTCTTAACCAACTGCGTAACTTGTCTTAAAAGTTGTGGATTAGGCGACTGTGATATGTAGTCCTCTATTTCCTTTGCGCTTATGTACATCGCACCTCCTTGATTTTCTTTCAATTAAAAATAAGTCTTTAAAAAGTTTGCTACTACTTCGCGATATTTTTCTTTATCTATTTCGTAAGACCGCACATGTCGACCTCCTTTTGCAATATAGATTTCCTTTGGCCCTTTTGTTGCTTCATAGTTTCGATGCACCATTTCCATGGGAACAAAAGTATCCTGATCTCCGTGGATAAAGAGGAACGGCTTCGTATTTTTATTTAATTGCGTAATTGACGAGGCTTCCTTCCAATCGTACCCCGCAAAAAGTTTAGACCAAAAAGAAAGGAGGTGAATCAGCGGAAATTGTGGCAAATGATAATCATGCTTTGCTTTATGAGCCAACTCGTTCCAAACCGTATCATAACCACAGTCTTCAATAAAACACTTAACATGTTCAGGTAAGTTTTCCCCCGAAAGCATCATTGTTGCAGAGGCACCCATCGAAATACCAAACATTGCGATTTCACTTTTAGGACTTTTCTCAATAATCTGTTTAATCCAGCCTAGGTTATCTTTACGGTCTAACCAACCAAAACCAATGAATTTTCCTGGACTTTTTGCACCTGCACGATAATCCGGCATGAGGACATTGTAGCCCAGTTCATGAAAGAGCCAACCAAAAGCACCATATCTGTCTCGAACAGATTTATACCCGTTAGCCAACAAGATAGTCTTATCTGTCGGCTTTGTCGCTGGTAAATACCAGGCCTTAAGCGTTAAATTATCGTGTGTCTGTAAACACCATTCTTCTTTTTTGGCTTGCATAAAAGCGTACCATTCGGGATAAAGAGGATCATTGCTTTGGGGTTGTTGAATCCAAATGCTACGATTTTTATTTTCAATAAATATAAACAGACCAAAGCTAACAATAAGAACTAAAAAAATGAGAGCCAACACTAGTATTAAAAAAGTTAACATGAGCCTATTATAACACGACTTGTGTAACAACTTTAATTGTTTTCTTCTCCATAAAAAAAAAAGAGAGTTAAAATCTCCTTTTTCCTTCTATTTATTACCTGGAACATCAGACAATGTCCATGTCAGTTCTCCTTGATATTTTGCTGCATATTGTTGGGTCACAGGTACATCAAGATAGAGCCCTTTTTTCGTTGTACTTCCCCAATTTTGGCTGAGATTAAAGGTTCCACCATTCGTGCCACTTGGCTGACTTTGTACTTGAGCATTACTTGATGAAAGTACGGTATGGTTGCTGCCATCAGCACTAAAGAATAAAGTCCCAGCTAGTGAATGACCACCAGTAATTGGTGTACCCGTAGCATCAACTTCAACTAAGGGCTGACTTTCTTTTACAAACATTGTCCATCCTGTATTCTTGCTGCTTTGTCTTGTATCGGTAACTACAAGATCCTGATCATAGGCAGGAAAATCAACCACATTATTATTTTTAACTTTTAGCTGTCCAAAATCCATTGTAGATGGTGCACTAGTAAAATTTAGACTCCCTGTAAAGATAGATATGGCAATAGTTTTGGAAATGCTTTTATCTGAGCTCGAAAAATTGTAAGTCACATCAATATTGTCATTAGATTGAGCATTCTTCAAGGCCGTAAAATATGCAGCAGAATCCTCTAAAGCTGCTGAACTAACTGTTCCGTCAGAATGATAAGCTTTTGCTTGCGTATAATAATCAAGTGTTGTCTGATCACTGTTAGCTCCAATCGTATTAGCGATATCCTGCCCTAAAGTTACCGGGTATGCATTGATCGCTTTCTGACGATCAGAGGAGATGATTGCATCATCAGAAACAACGACAAGATGCGCTTGTGCTGTTTCATTTGTCGTTGACCACGTAACTGGAATGTCAATATAATCTTTACCATTTAGCCCGCCATTGGCAGTCGCTAAAGTATTTCCGTCAAGCTTTAGGCCTGTTAAGTCTTGCCCCTTTACTTCCATCAAAGATTGAAGTTGACTTTCAGTGAGCGTTTTTGCCATATTTTCTGAGAGAATAATATTTCCTGCTGTAAGCTTTTGAGTAATCGTTATTGTTGCCTTAGGTGCAATAACTGGCACTGCTGCTGATACCCTATTAACTGCAAGCATACTTGGAAGAGCAACAGACAGAACTGCGCCCATTATAAAAAATCGTTTCATTTTTCTCCTCTCCTCCTATGCTGGTCCATCTGCGATGGTATATTTAAAGATACCAGATGGTGTTCCTGTTTGTGTCAGTAGTGTATTTTTAGCTTTAATTTTTATTCCCGAAGTTTGTGGAGCAGTCAATGTGTAATTTTGCCCTGCATTAGCCATTGAAATAAAAGAAGGTAAACTTGTATCTGAAGTTACTGAGGCGATAGACACAGCCAAGCCCGTACCTAAAGTTTTGTTATCAGCTGGATTGGCAGGATTACTCCAATAATAATCGATATTATCTGCAAAATTATTTTGCATCATTGTTACCGAAAGATTAAAGTTTGGCGCTTGTCCTCGATCGTCCCCTACTACCAATGTTTGTGTCTCATTTCCATTGATTAGATTTGACCAAGAGCTATCAGCTGGTGTACCATTGCTATCATTTGGATTTAAAGAGATATTAAAACTTCTTGCCATGGATGATTTAGCTGCAACCATCCAGAAGCCTATTGGCTGATACCAAGATATATATTTGGCAGTTTTCATCCCTGTTAAATCGGCGCTAGAATAATTATTAGGTACCAAATTAGAACTGGCATTAGCACCTAAGCCAGTAATTGTTCCTGTGTTTTGTCTGTACCAGATATCACCCGTACTTAGGTTATTTTGGTTAGGTGTAACCAGATCTGGGAGACTTGCATCAAATACAGCTGCTGTAGTTGATGTATGAGTCCTTAATCCATTTCCTGCTATCGTTATAGGAAAATTGTTACTCGAATTCACAGTCGGATCAAAAACTGATCCTCCTAGGGTATTTAGGGTCACTACTTTAGGATCATCTAACGTTATACCACTGCCAGTTCCAGGATTTCCATAAACTAGACTACCAGAAGTTTTTAAATTGTTCAAAAGTAAAGTTGCATTTTGACCAACATTCCATTTGACAACACCGGTCCCTGTAAAACCATTAACATTAATGCGGCCACCACCCGTTGTTACGGCCAATCTCCCGTTATTGCCGATATTTACCGTCCAAGAATTATTAGCAACAGCGTAGAACCACCCACCACTATACCTTGCAGCAGTAGCAGCTGTCCCTTTTATATCGAAAGCAGCATTATTACCAATGTCCCACACCATTGGACCACTGTTCCCGTCATCATAATACATACAATAAGTATCGTTTAAATTCCAAACAAGTTGGGCACTATCATCCACTTTCATGGTATGTGAGTTATTATAATATGTATAATAAGGTTGATCAAATCCCCAGTTTTGGTTTAGGGTTGTCGTTCCCGTGACAACTTCAACCCATTTTCCACCTTGAATCCATTCACCTTGGTTATCAGCTCCCGTTAGTCCTACTGAAGTCATATTATTATCTTGTTGAATATTAAAGGTATTGGTTCCATAGAACAGTATTTTTCCATTGTCATTTCGGATTGGTTGAGCTGCTGCGCGTGGTGCTCCATTTGTAACTGTCACATCTTCATAAACAAAGGTTGGAGCGGATCCTCCTGTACCGACTGATTGAAATATACCACCGGTAATATTGTTGGTTATACTGGCATTTTTAACTGCTAAGGTTGTAGAACTACTTACACCAGCATTAGGGACACGAAATGGGCCGCGAATAGTTCCTCCACCAGCACCTGATCCTGAGCCCGCTGTTGTATAATTTGTATCAGTGTCTAAATAGAGCATATGACCATTACCATTAATAGATAGACTTTTACCTTCAACAATTGAAACTCCATTATTTGTATTGGTTGTACTTGAATAACCGGTACCGCCAATGCTTGTATCACCTGCTACATCCCCAACAACATCAAAATAAATCGTATTATTGGAAGCAGCCGTTGGAGTGACAGACTGATAGGTGTCCAGCATGTCCTTCCAGCTATTCGTACTGTAATATGTTGCACCTGCCGTCCCTGTAACTGCACCAGAAGTATCCACATTGCCCGTCAATACTGCCGCGTCTGCCTTTTCTCCTACTACTGTTAAGGTCAAAAGCGTACCCGCTATCAAGAGTGGAGTGATATATTTTTTATTTATTTTCATAAAATTATTTCCTTATAAACCTTGTACGAGTGTATTAGTAAGCGTAGCTTGGTAAGCACCGGGTTTTATGGTTTGAGTTGGATCCAACTGAATTTCAGCAGTTGCAGCTCCACTGCTTTGGTTTCCTTGAGCATTTGTTTGCCCCGTCAAAACACGTCCTGCTTGTCCCAAAATGTTGACCGCATTACTCCCTTTTATCGTACCTGAAGCATTGTCAGCAACAGTAATTTTAAAGAATTTTAGTGGTAACGTTGTTGCTTGACCATCAATAGTTCCTGTGAAATCACTAATTTTCTGTTGCAAATTATATCCGTTTGCATTCCCCGTGATATTAACTATACTATAAGGAACTGTACCTCCTGTCGTTATAGAACCTTTTGTAGAAGCTTCCGTATTTGCAAAGTTAAAGTCTGGAGCTTGTGTAAGGTAGAGATTATCAGTTGTGGGTGCAGTAACAGTAATATAGGTATTTGCAGTGCCATTATCCTTATCTATCTCTGTATCTGCCTGAGTACTGTGTTGTTGCCAAATAGCACTAGTCATCAAGGACATTAGGATGAGGATTCTCATTTTCCCTTTCATTTTTTTACCTTTCTTTTCTTTGTTACATAAATTATTATTCCTGCTCCACCTATTACTAAAGCAGCTAGACTAAGCATTATTAATGGAAAGCTTTTATTTTTTTGCGGTGTAAGCTCTGATGTAACCTGGACCTTTCCTTTATCGTCAACTTTGAGAAGGTAAGTCTCCTTTAAAGTTTTATCTTCTTTGGTCGCCTTGATACTCAGTTCATACTCATTACCTTTTTTTAATTCTTTTTTTACATTTAGCGGTAAGTCAATTTTGGCATAGGGAACAATTGTTCCTGAGCTATAATCTAAACTTGAGTATAATATGCCTTTTTGATCTTTTATCGTTGCCTGAAGTTTTGTTTTTTCTTGCAGAGTATCTTTGTAATTTTGAAGCCGAATAGACTGTTCATCCGTTTTCAAATCAGCTGCAGATAAGGAAACTGAAAAGGAATCGTCTTGCCTGCCCGATTGAAGAATCAACGCAAAAGCTGAGCTATAAATATTCACTAAACTTTGCCCTTTCTCTTCCTCTGTGGCCCGGCGGGTAACATTGATTCCTCCTATCGAAATATTGTTCTTCCAAGAATCAGGGATCTTAATTTTGATTGGTATTTTCTTAGATTCTCCCGCTTGTAAAACAATGGTTTTACTGCCAGGTTTCTTACTATCACCAATGAATACATTATTATAAAAATCGAACAGTTTCGTACTAGAGAGATACTTATGAGCTTCCTCTTTTTTTAAACTATAGTCTATCACGAAGTTCGGATTGGTAACAGCTTGATTTGAAGTAATGTCAAAAGTATTTTTCTGCTTGCCATTATTTATCTGAATTTCTAAATTAATTTCTTCGCCAGGTTGGACATCAAGCCACCAGTAGCCTGTCTTATCATTTGTCTGGTGTTTTTCAAGTATCGGGCGGGCAGAAAAATCTGCACCACCAATATCTTGAGCAAGGACATTTTTTCCACTTGTTATCATGCACAGAAATGTTACAAAAAACAAAAGTGAATGTGTGATGATTTTTTTTTGCATTTATTTCACCTCTCTTCTTACATCCCAGCTAGACTATCAAGCATCAAAAACTGCCAATATTTTTTAGTTATTATTTTCTTTTTCATTTAATTTTTGCTCAAGCTCAGCAATACGAGCCGCTTTTTCGTCTTCTTCTTTCTTACGACGTTTCCAAAGGATAAAGAAAAGAATAAAGATCAAAAGTAAGAGAATCAAGGCAAGGATTAACCATTTCATCCAAGAATTATCTTCTTTTATGGTCACATCTTTTTTATTAAGCTCACGCGCTTTGTCCGCTGCGATTTCGAAATCTTTTGTGAAAGTCCATTCATATCTATATCTTGTTTCATTTCCTTTATCGTCTTTAACAAGATATTTGCCGTTCTCGTCTTTTTGACCATGTACCAGCATTTTGATTTGATATTTTCCTGCTTGTAATTTCTCACCATTTAGAGAAATAGGATAGTCAAAGTTAGAATTTGGCGCCATCTGCATCATTTCTTTGCTTGATTTATACTCAATCTTCGGATTATCCAGTCCCTTAACAGTTGCGGATAACTGCATTTGATTGAGATAGCCCATTGTTGGGTTTTGCAAGTTAGCATTGATGACGTTACGATAGTTGACTTGATCAGGAGAAACTTTTGTCAGTTTCAAATCTGGTTTTACTTTATCTTGAGATTGACTCATTAAAAGTGCAACTACATAAGCATATTCATTTTGAATACTAATTCCCTTAGTCTCTGTTGTTTTGTCCTCACTTGACTTTTCCTTATAAGTCAATCCGCCAGCCATATAGCCTTTAAAAGCTGAATTGGGCATCTTCGCATTGATTTTTACAGTTTTTGTCGTTTTGGGAGCTAGGACAATTTCTTGATCAAGTTTGACATAGTCCTTCATATTATATTTTAATGAAGCATCGGGCTTGATTTTATTTGGCGAATATTCTACGACCCCGTTTAGATTGGTAGTTGCACTTGCTAAACCTTGCTCAACAGTAACTGTTTTGTCCGTAGAATTGCTCAGTTCTACAGAAAGTGTCTGTTCTTGCCCTGGTGCCATAAGAATATCGAAATACGATGCCTTGCTTGCCTGATTTTCCGGAAGAATTGCTTTTACGCTAAAGTTAAACTGATTGGCAAAAGCTGGTTTCCCAAAGGCAACCATTCCTGTTAGTGCAACTGTAAGAGCGACCCATTTTTTTAAGTTTTTCATTTTTGTATAACCTCGATTATGATATTTTGAAGATAAATAATAATTGTATAAATAATGCCTTATTTCCCTCTCTTGCGAGAGGGAAATATAATTCTTTGAAAAATTTACAATGCTGTGAGTTTCGCTTTTACTTGATATGTATTTTCCCTTTGTGCTTTCACATAAAAGCTGCTCATATAGTTAAAAAACTTAATTTGCTGGAGTATCTGTCAATGTCCACGTTAGGGTTGATTTATAAGTATCAGCTAATTTTGTTGTTTTACCTGGGACTGCTAATGAAACAGAAGAAGCCTTAGTTGTATCATCTCCCCACACAAGTAAGTTTGTACCTGCCCCTTTACCGGCAGTAGCGCCAAGGATTGTCCCTGATGAAGTTCCAGGTGTTAAGGTTACAGAAGCTACCGATTGGTCTGCTGCTGCATCGGAAGCTGAAACAATATGACCATTTTCAAGTTTCAAAGTAGCACCACTCAATACAGAACCTGTACCTGTTTTTCCGTTTGTAAATTCTGAGGCTTGAAGAGAAAGGGACCAGCCAGCAAGTGTTCCACGATTATCTGTAACTTGGACCCAGTTTGGACGTGTTGTTTTATCCGTGAGTGTTGTTGGTGCTGCAAAATATGTTTTATCAGCAGAAGTGATTTCTTGCGTACCAAAATTAAAATTCGACGCATAATCAATTGAGAGAGGACCATCGGTACCAGGGTTTTTTGGTCCTTCAGGATCAACTGTAATTCCTGGGTTACCTGGATCAACTGGATCAGTTGGACCACTTGCCGGAGTATAAGTAATTGTACTGTCAGAGTTATACACTCCGCCGTCAGCCGCAAAGACTGTTGATGCTCCAGTAGATGAAGCAATTAGAGCAAGTGCTGCGAGAGAAATAATCTTTTTAGTTTTCATTTTTATTTTTCCTTATTATTTATTTTTGTATGATTTTCAACCATTCTGAGGAAGTTCAGAAAGAATCCAATTCAGTTGTGTGGTGTAAGAAGCCGCATCCTTAACCGTTTTTCCCGGAACAAAAAGCTGAACATCCTTACTAAAGTTCTCTTTTACACGTTGTTCCGCTTGGTTCAGTGTATCTTGCACTACAAGTTCACTGCCCCATCGTATAATCCATGTACCGGCACCAGCACCTTTTACGGCTGTTGCCACTACTGTTTCTTTTTCAGGAACAAGATCAAGCACTTCTTGTGCAGTTGGCGGTGTATCCTCGTTCAAGGAAACTGTTTTGGGATTCACTAAAGAAAGCATTGCGCCTTCTAAAACTGGATGTTTTGCAGCTGTATTTTCTTGGTGAAATTGGGCTACTTCTCGAACTTTTAAAGTCCATCCCGCTGTCGTTCCGCGATTATCGGTAATTTGGATATAATTTGGTGTTTCCAATGTCGAATCTGCATACTTTTGCGACTTTGCATAGTATATTTTATCTTGAGTGGAAATATTATTAATTCCAAAATCAAACGATGAAGCATAATCTATGGATAGAGGCCCCGGTGTTCCGGGTGGAGGCGTAACTCCTCCAGGCCATACAGGAGAAACGGGCTTGCCTGGTTCTTCTGGTCCTGGACTGACAGGAGGCGTTATCTCGTTTCCAGCAACAAAACCAACTTGACCAAACGATGAGTAATTTACAGATTCAGCTATAATACTTTCTGAAGAAATAGCGCAGACTATTGCAGCCAGAATCAAGCTTGTACTATATACGAGTTCTTTTTTCATTCTACCTGCCTTTCATCAACCAGTTTTTAGTTTCCTGGTGTATCCGAAAGTTTCCAGATAAGGTTTGTTGTATAGCCTGAAGCTTTTTTAGCTGTACTTCCCGGAACAGTTAGTGTGATTGGTGATTGAGTAGCAACGGCATCTTTTGCTGTTGCAGATGCATCGTAATCCGCTGTAGCTCCTAATGCATAGGTCCAAGTTCCCATACCTTCATTAGCCTTAGCTGACATGATTACTTGATCTGAAGTACTTAAAGCGAATGTTGAAGCATTAACATTTGAAGGCTTTGCCCCAGTAACTGTTCCGTTTGATACACCTTTACTGAACTTAAGTTGTGCACCAGTCAAGTATGTTCCAAGAGGAGCGCCCGCTTCAGGTGTTGCAGTCATATCTGTACCTTTTTCTCTGAATTGTCCATCTGTCGCTACAGAGAGTGTCCATCCTGCAAAAGTCCCCCGTACATCAGTTACTTGAGCGTAGTTCGGAACAATACCACTGACCGTACCGCTTCCATCAAGAACTTTCTGTCCATGTGCATAGTAAATTTCATCTGTTGAACTAATTTTTTGTTGTCCAAATGAAAGACTTGATGCAAAGTCCAAGCTCAAACCTTTTGTTACTTCTACAGGTGGCAATACTGGAATATTTGGATCTGGGTTTTCTGGATCTACTGTTGCTCCTGGATTTTCGGGGTCCACAGGTTTTGTGCCTGTATCGCCTGTGACAAATTCTACATCTCCTGGAGTAGAATAGTTTGCATCTGCCGCAAATACTGATGTGGCAGCGATTGGAGCAATAGCCATCAAAGTAGCTAATGTGGCTGTTGATTTCAATATAATTTTGTTCATAATGTGTACGCCTACTAAAATCTTTCTAGATCTTTTTTTCTAAGTTATGTTGGTAATTATTTTTGATTATACTTCTTGTACTAAGTATGATGAGCAGTCCTCCTAGAGCAGAGAACACGAGATAGGGCAAAGAGTTTGAATCCCCAGCATTGGGAATTGTATTTCCAATTTGTCTATTTTCAGATGAAGTTAAACCGTTATTTTTATCTTGGTTATCTTTCTGTTGATCCTTAAAATCATATTCCCCGACAAAGCCGATACTGTCACGATTGCTGTATGTCACATCTTCTGCTTGAGCTTGAGCCCCCAGAGAACCTGTAACCGTCAGGAGAATAATAACACATAAAATTTTCTTTAACATTTCACCTCCAACTCTTTTAGCTTTGTTTAATTTGAGGTCATGAAGTTAGACGTCACTCACTTCAAACCACACTCTTATTTAATCACATGGCTTGTTCTTAAGTCAATCTTATTTTACTGTCTTTTTTCTTTTATATTTTTTCAACAAAAAAAAATAAAAAATAATGCTCTAATCCCTTATAAATCAAAGGATTACAACTTCTATATTTTTGAAAAAATACTGCATTCAAATTCAAAATAAAAGAGGATATTTACAAAAGATTTTCATTTTGCTATGATTAAAAAAATATGAAAGGAACAAAAATGAAGAAAAAACATTTAAAAATATTGATTACTCTGCTCTTAATTCTAATGCTGGGCATACTTTCTATTCCTTTCTCAAAATATTTTAGTATAGCTACCCATTCTCAACTTATGAAAACAGAAACCATAAGAACAGATTTGCCAAAAGATGTAGCTGATCCTGAGCCAATTCAGGCTCCTCGCTTAAAAGATGTACTTAAAGCTTCAGTGAATCAAAACAAAAGTGCTCTCGGACAAATTGTTGCACCAAGCGTAGCCGTTAGTCAACCCATCTTTGTAGGACTGACACAAGAAAATATGGCTCAGGGAACTGTAAGCCTCTTTCCAGATCGTAACCCTGAATCCCATAGCTTGACGATTATTGGCCATCATGTACAGTACGACTCCAGTCTTCTTTTCGGAGGCATTCAAGAGCTAGAAAACGGTGCCGATGTATATGTTCGCTACTTCGATAATTATTATGCTTATAAAGTTGAGTCTAACCGTATCATTAGAGAAACTGATCTTTCAGAACTGCAAGATAAAGGCCCGAATTACCTCTACTTAATCACTTGTAACAGCTCCACCGAAACACCTTATCGTGTACTTGTTACTGCTAAAAAAGTAACTGAGTCTCCCGTAAAAAAAGCCCAATCTGCCTTCCACGAGAAGCAAAACGCTATTCAAAAAAAACAAACAAAAATTTACTGGTTGAAATTTCTCCTACCACTTTTGGTTGTTCTAATACTTGCTCTAGTCTTTCTTATTTATATCTGGAGACTATGACAAATAATAAATAAAAAAATCACCTGATGTGATTTTTTTATTTATTATTATTACTTACTTCCAAAGAGCAAACGCCCTGACATAATGGACAGAACCTTTCCCGTAGTCGTTGATGTAGATGTATCTCCATCTAAGATTCTAATTTTTTGTGATTGTTCAAGTGCAACTGTTGTGTCTGGTGCAAAAAAGATTTTCTTCTTTTTTTCTTGCTTTTTCTGTCTTTCTTCTTTTCTGTCACCTTGTGCTTCAGACTTTTTAGGTGGTGTTTGAGCTTTTTCCTCTTCTGAAGCCGGCGGTACTGTAATGGGTTCTGGTTCTTGAGGTATAACCTTATCGTCAGGTGAGAGCGGATTCATAATTTCAGCTGCTTCAGAAACAGTCTGAGCCTTTGGCCCTGCTAAACTAAAAGATAACAATACAAACCCGCAAACAAACAAATAAGTAATCTTAGATGCTCGTTTATTTGCTTTTTTCATCAGGGTTACTCCTTTTTAATTTTATTGGTTATCTGGTAGTTCACTTAATATCCATGTTAAGTTTGTACGATAAGTTGTAGCCTCTTTTGGTGTATCGCCTGGAACATAAAGACTAACGGATGAAGTAAAATATTTTTGGATTTCTTTAGCACCTATAGAAAACCTTCTTGAAAAGAGATCTTCCTTATTTCCCCAACGAATTATCCAAGTGCCCACACCTTCCCCAACTTTGGCTTGAGCCACTAGCGTTTCAACTCCCGGCACCAAGTTTCTTACCTCATAAGCTTGAGGCTGTTGAGCATTGTTATTCGTTACTAAAATAGGTTTGTGAAAAGAGAGAGCAGCGCCTTTTAACTCTTGATATTGAGAATACTCTTCTGCTTTAAATTGTTCCTTTTCGTAAACTTTAAGTGTCCAGCCTTTTAATGTGCCACGATTATCTGTTATTTGAATAAAGTTAGGCGTAACAAGTGTCGATTTATAATAACGTTGAGCTTGTGCAAAATAAACTTGATTTTGGTTGGAAATTTTATTTGTCCCAAAATCCAGACTGCTGACAAAGTCAATTGAAAATTCACCCGTCGAATACTGGATGGCTGCATCATTTCCATAGTTAACTTTAGCTTCTTCTGCCTCTCCTAGCTCTGTCAACTGCACAGAAGACAAGAGCAACAGCATAACAATAAAGGTTTTCATTACTTCTCCCTCCTTTCCTTGAAGTTTATCTATTGCTTAGTGTTGAAGTGCTTCAATGTGAAGCCGTTTAAAATATAGGAACACGAATAATAATCCTACCATACTTCTTATCCTTTACTTCATCCTTTTACTCTTCTCATTTGCTTAGTTATGGTAATTTTAACATTTAAGCGTAAAGAAGTCATTTTTTATTTTATTTTGAAAAAAAAAAAAAAAACAACTAGGCATTAAAGTTGTCTTTTTTTACTTTAACTACTGTATTGCCAAAAAATTCCCAGTCATAAGATGTGGGTGGTGATGCCCAAATAATTTGTTCTGCTTCAACTTCTCGCGAAGGAAGATTAGAAAGATAGATGTCAATATCTTCTTTATTTTTTCCTTCACTGGCTTCAATATTTAAAAATCCTAGTGACTTGATATTTTCAAGAATATATCTGTTATAAGAAATACCATATGAAAAGTCCACACAAATCTTTACTGGACGTCTCGTACGATAAGCAGTGGTATGACACAAAATTAAAAACATATATTCACGAACAAGGGCTTGGTGTTTTTCTTGAAATAAAGCCGCATACCGCGTATCCAATAACATTTTGTCTGCAAAGTTATTACAAAAGAGCTCAATATCTTCATAATTTTCGCCCATGAAGTTAAAATCATTCAAACTGGATACATCAAAGTTTGCTCTTAGAGAAACCAATAAGCGAAGATGGATGTTGTTTAACTCTACTTGTACTTCTGCTTGGTTTAGTTCGTTTTGGTGTTCTTTAAATTTAGTATTGAAACTCTCCGTAAAAGCTAGTGTTAACTCTCTTACATTCGTTGGAATTTTAAAATCACAATGTTCCGTAATGCTCTCACTTGAAAGAAAATAAAGAAGCTCATAGGTCTCTTCCAAGACGTCTTCATTAGAACCATCGAGATAATGCCGTAAAATCTGGGCTATGGGCTCAATAAACCGACTGTCAATCTTCATGAAATCTTGCGCTGAAGCCTTATTTCCTAAATAATTTCTCGTATAGATAACAAAGAGACGATACAACAATTTTGTTCTATCTGTTAAACTTAGGCCCCGGATAAAAAGCCCCTCTATCTCCTCTAAAGCTTTTATCATTTGTTCAAGGTCCGTCGCTACATCTTCCGAAAAACTCTTATAAAGATCGCCATACAAGGTATGATAGAAATTATAGAGAAACTCTCTAATCTTCCATTCTTCACCAGCAAAGCGCATGTTTTTATCAATAGTTACATCATATTCCTTGGTTAAATCCGTAAATTTTTTGACCAGTTTATAGGTGGCTGACTTTGATAAAAAGACGACATCTTCGAGTTCAGCAATTTTGTTCACTTCTTCAGTAAAGATTGCCCGAATCAAGGCTTGCATCTGTGATCTCTTAACGCAATGGTTTAAGAGCAGCATAATGTTTCCTTGGGTTCTTCTTTCGTAACGTACGAAACTTTTCTGCGTCTGGAGATCAATGAGGTAATAATTCTCTAATTTCCAAGATTTAATTTCTGCTTGTATCTCAGATAAGAGCTTCTTAACTTGATAATTATTAAGGTGCAATTCTTCAATTAAGTCATCAAAAAGTACCGTAGAGAGATGATGATTTTCTAAATAATATAAAATTTGAAGTTTTTTAAAATCATCTTCGTCTAAATATTTTAACACAATACCGTCTCCTCCATTTACCTCGTCAATTTTTTTCTATTATATAACATTAGACAATATTGCACAAATGTAACTTAATTTAACAAAAAATCACTAAAGTATATTTTAGTGATTTTTATGTCTCATATCCTTTAATGTCAACGTTACATTTTGATGTTATTCAGCCTTCAAAGCAGCAACAGTCATATAGTTATAAGGACTGTTAAAGTGAGGCAAGAAGAACAAATCGAGAAGCGCAAGTTCATCAATTGTTTTTTGATCTTGGATAGCCAAGCTGAACATATTGATATTTCCCGCGATAATCTCCCCATAGCTCGCCATTTGCGCACCTACGATGCGTCTGCTTGATTTTTCATAAACAATACGAATTTTCACGCTATCATTATTTTCATGCAGGAACCAAGCTTTTTGCTTATCTTCAAAATCAGTATAAGCAACATCTAAACCAAATTTTTGAGCGGCCTTAACAGAGAAACCTGTAGAAGTCATATTATAGCCGAAGATTGAGATACCATTTGACCCTTGAACACCAGCTGATTCTAGGGCTGTTCCGCCAATGTTGTGTCCAGCGACAATCCCTGAGCGTACCGCATTAGAAGCAAGAGCAATATATGTAAAATCTTGTAGAGCATTTGAATAAATCGTAGCTACATCTCCAACTGCATAGACATCGGGATTACTTGTCTGTTGATGTTTATCTACCTTCACTGCTCCATTTCGAAGTGTGTCGAGTTTGTCTCCCACAAGAGCGCTGTTTGCTGTAAAACCGATACAGTTGATTACCATATCCACATCGTAAGTCTCTTTATTAGTCACAATTTGAGAAACCCGACCATTTGTACCTTTAAAAGCTTCAGCAGTTTCACCAAAATGAAGCTCTATTCCATGATTTGAAAGGTTCTCGTCCATTCCTTTCGCAAAGTCCTCGTCATAATATGAAGCTAAAGATGTGCTTTCCGCATCAAACAATAAAACTTCTTTTCCACGGCGTTTTGCTGCTTCAGCTATTTCTGTACCGATGTAACCCGCCCCAATAACTGCAATACGTTTCACTTCTTCCTTAGCAAATTCCTCATCTACTGCTTGTCCTTCTTGAAAGAGTTTGAGAAAATGAATACCTTCTAATTCATTACCTGTAATTTTGGGAATGATTGGTCTTGAACCCATCGCAAGAATAAGTTTGTCATAATCTTCCACACGCTCTTCTCCAGATTTTGTTGTAGAATACACTTTTTTATGCTCGAAATCAATAGACGATACTTCAGTTTCAGTCAACACCTTCGCACCTTTTGCTTCAAAATCATCTGGTCGTGCATAGAAAAGTTCATGGCTCTATAATTTAAAGGACTGATGAATCAAATTTTGATTCATCAGTCCTTTTTTAGTTTATTTAAATATAAAACATGTCGTCTATCTAGTAAAATTTAAGTACGACCAAAAATCTAAGATAGAAAGGACGACATGTCTTGAATAATCATATCAAAAAAATGCTACGAATTACAGATGAACATTTAGATTTAACAAATACGGAGGAATATAAAATTAAAGGGAAGAACACTTTAGTTATCTTTGGAGTCTATTCTCCCATGCCTTCGGCTTGTAGGAACTGTGGTTCAACTATTGTTGATAATGAAGGGAAAAGTGTAGTTGTTAGAAATGGAAAAAAGGAAGTAACTATTCAGTTAGATTCTTATCAAAATATGCCCACTATTTTAAAACTGAAGAAACAACGATTCCATTGTAAAAGCTGTTCGCACAATTGGACGGCACAGTGTTCTATTGTTGAAAAAAACTGTCATATCAGTAAATTTATTACTTTGAAAATTTTAGAATTATTAACTGAGAAAATCTCTATGACATTTATAGCTAAACAATGCCACGTTTCATTAACTACAGTTTTAAGAGTTCTTAAGTCAGTTGAATCACAACTCCCGCAACAACTTAAACCACGGAGTTTTCCAGAAGTTTTAATGGTAGATGAGTTTAGATCTCACGCTAGTTATGAAGATAAAATGAGCTTCATATGTGCTGATGGAGAAACAGGTGAATTAGTAGATATTTTACCTAGTAGGAAATTAGATAAAATAATCCCTTACTTCAATCGCTCTCCGTTGGAGGAAAGGGAAAAAGTTAAATTTTTAGTAACAGATATGAATGCTGCTTACTTTCAATTAACTAAAAATGTCTTTCCTACTGCTAAATTAATCATTGATAGGTTCCATATTGTGAAGCATTTGAACACCGCTTTTAATGATTTTAGAGTCCGAGAAATGAAGAGATTAATTACCAATAAGAAAAAGTCAAAAGCAAATAAATTAAAATCAAACTGGAAATTACTTCTAAAAAATCAAACAAATATTTCCATTTCAGAGTTCAAAACTTGGAGAAGTTTTCCTTCTCCAAAGTACCATCTTTTAACGGAATCTATGGTGATTGATCGACTACTCTCATTTTCTTCTGAACTAAAAGAAGCTTATGACATTTTCCATTTATTAATGTATCACTTTAGAAACAAAGATGACCGTTCCTTTTTCGAACTATTGAAAAATCTACCTGATAGCTTGGATACACAATTTAGAGATAAAATAGAAAATCTGATTTCCTATGAAGAAGGTATTAGAAACGCTCTTAAATATAATTTTTCCAATGGAAAAATTGAAGCTAAGAACACTCATATAAAAACACTTAAAAGAGTTTCCTATGGATTCAACTCATTTACAAATATGCGTATAAGAATTTTCTTGATAAACGGCCTTATTAAAATTAAATAACTAAAAAAGATGATAAATCTGAGAGTAATCTCAAGTTTATCATCTTATATATCCGACTCATCAGTCCGATTTGACAAAGAGCCAAGTTCATTCGGTTGATCAATTTGACGACCCACCCATAAAGCTGTACCACAGCCCAAGTAACTCATATTACTATTACGGTCTATCATGGTAATTTCATGACCAGGATAGTTGTCTAATAATGTATTTGCCGCAGCAATACCTGCGTGATTTGTGCCTATAATAACGATTTTCATGTTGGAAAATCTCCTTTTTTTATTGTAAAAGCTTGTAAATATTTTTACAATATAAGTTTAGCACACTTCTTTCGCATTTCTTTTGTAAGCGCTTGTGAAGTTTGTGAATTCACAAACTTCACAAATTCAGTGGCTTAGAAACCTTATTTTTCCTACATTTTAGATTCTTTCAGGACATTATTATTTTTCTATCAAAAAAGCGAGTATTTTTGAAATACTCTACTTTTTACCTACTCTATATGTTTCACTTCTTGGCGGGTGTGCATCCCATTCAACTCATCCAACATACTCACAGATACACTGACAAGTCCGGGATAATCACTGTTTTCAACTTCAGATTTATACAATTCTATTTCTTCTGAAGTTTTTCCTTCTTTTTTCATCGCATTTTCTGTATAAGATATTATCGCTTCTGCATTACCCTCTACATCAAAAAGGCTGTACATCATTACGCTCAATAGTCTCTCCTAAAATATAATAGATAGATTTACACACCTCTATTATATCATTAATTCCAAAGGAAACAACTGGTCTTTCCACGCTTTATTTCACAAAAAAAAGACCTCTCAAAAGAGAGATCTTTCAGGCAACTTTCGTTGTGTCAGAGCGGTTCACACGCGCTAACAAGTTCTCATGCTTCCTGCACGAACAACCAAATGTTCCAGAACTCCTGTGCTTCAATAATCTACTAAAGTAGAAGATCGACTCATCGCATGAACTTATTATAGCATAATCTGCAAGTCTCAGTGCAACAAAAGCTTTTTTACCGCATGATTTTCGATTAGCAGCAATCTTTAGGGCAGTTGTCTTTCATTTCTTTATATGTTTTAACAACATTTTCTACTGTAAAGCCATATTCTGGTAAAACGATATTGGCAGGTGCTGAAGCGCCCCATTTATCCACTGTGACTGTAGCTCCTACTAAACCAATATATTTCGCCCAGCCGAAGCTTGTTCCTGCTTCGACAGCCAAACGGCAGCAGACATTTTTCGGAAGAATTTCTTCTTTATACTCTGCAGATTGTTCGTCAAAGATATTCATTGAAGGCATAGAAACGACACGTACACCTTTTCCTAACTCTTTTTTAGCTTCAAGCGCAAGTGCTACTTCTGAACCTGTCGCGATGATAATTCCTTCAAGTTCACCTTCTTCTTTAGAGAGAATGTAGGCACCACGATTGAGGCCTTCTTCAGCCAATTGTGCTGTTCCTTCAAGAACTGGCAAGTTTTGACGTGTCAAAACAAGCGCTGTTGGACGTTTTTTGCTTGAAGCTGCACGACGCCATGCAGCAACTACTTCATTACCATCTGCAGGGCGGATAGTATCTAAGTTTGGCATAGAACGTACTGAAGCCAATTGTTCAACAGGCTCGTGTGTTGGACCATCTTCACCAACCGCGATTGAATCATGGGTCCAAACATAGGTAACAGGCAATTCTTGAAGTGCAGCCATACGTACTGCTGGAAGCATGTAATTACTGAAGACGAAGAATGTACCACCATAAACGCGTGTACCGCCGTGAAGGGCAATACCGTTCATAATTGCACCCATCGCAAATTCACGGACACCAAACCAAATGTTACGACCAGCATAGTTATCCGGCATAAAGTCTGTATCATTTTTAGCCATTGTATTGTTTGATGCTGATAAGTCAGCTGAACCACCCCAAAGGTTTGGCATTTGTGCTGAGAGTTCTTGGATAGCTTCTTGTGAAGTTACACGTGAAGCTTTACTTGAACCAAGTTCATGCTTGCTTAAGTCAAGTTCAGGAGTTTCATTTTCAAATGCTTTTACATATTGTTCAGCAAGTTCTGGATATTTTTCAGCATAAGCCTTGAAAGTATCATTCCATACTTGTTCCATAGCTTCGCCACGTGTATTCAATGTTTGACGGAAACGCTCAGTCACTTCTTCAGGAACAGTGAATTCTGGATAGTCCCAGCCGTAAGCTTTCTTCGCAAATTCTATGCCTTCTGCACCAAGAGGAGCACCGTGTACTGCTGAAGTGCCTTGTTTTTCAGCACCAAATCCAATAACAGTCTTAACTTCAATAATTGTTGGTTTTTCAGTTTCGGCTTTTGCTTGCTCTACAGCTGCTGCAATTTCAGTCAAATCGTTGCCGTCTTTAACCAAGATATGTTGCCAACCGTAGCTTTCAAAACGCATTTTAATATCATCAATAAATGATTTATCCAAATCACCATCAAGAGAGATATTATTTGAATCATAGAAAAGCACAAGTTTTCCGAGTTTTAATTTACCAGCGAGTGAAGCTGCTTCTTGAGAAACACCTTCCATAAGGTCACCGTCACCATTTAAGGCATAAGTATAGTGATCTACAATATCAAAATCTGGTTTATTGTAAGTAGCAGCTAAATGAGCTTCGGCCATTGCCATACCGACAGCATTGGCGATACCTTGTCCTAAAGGACCTGTAGTCGCTTCTACACCATCTGTCCAGTCTACTTCAGGATGCCCTGGAGTTTTTGAGCCCCATTGGCGGAAGTTTTTCAAGTCATCCATTGATACTTTATAGCCTGCCAAGTGTAAAAGACTGTAAAGCATTGCCGAACCATGTCCTGCAGAGAGGACAAAGCGGTCGCGGTTAGACCATTTACGCCCTGTTTGTGGGTTCACATTCAAAAACTTGCTCCAAAGAACATAAGCCATTGGTGCCGCACCCATTGGCAATCCTGGATGTCCAGAATTTGCTTTTTGGATAGCATCCATTGACAAAGTACGGATTGAATTTACTGCTAACTGATCGGTGTTGTCAAACATATTTTTCTCCATTTAATCTTTTGATAATACATTTTATTATAACATAATTGAAAACGTTTTTTATTTTCATCTTACTAAAAAATCAGATTTCCTGAGCGAAAACTGATTTTTGTAAACATTGACATTGACTTAAGCTTTGGCTTTATCTCTGGCATTTAAGACTGCACTAAGAATCAGGACAACAGCGAGAAATCCTAGGATCAGAGTGGCAATTGCACCAGATCCCATTTCACCAACTCGGCCAACAATGATACCTGGAATCAGGTAATCTGTATCCGCAAATGTGGCTGAAGCATCTGCTCCGAAAGCACCTAAAGATGGAATAATGAAAAGAGGTAACCAAGATAAGAGGAGCCCATTAGCAATTGCTCCAATCACTGCTCCACGTCGTCCGCCATTGGCATTACCGAATATTGCTGCTGCTGCACCGCAGAAGAAATGCCCGACAACACCCGGAATGATAACCGTTGTCCCCATAACAAGCATCGCAACCATCGATAAACATCCTGTGATAAATGAAACGAAGAAACCAATCAATACCGCATTTGGTGCATAAGGAAAGACGATTGGTACATCCAAAGCCGGTTTTGAGTTGGGAACCAATTTTTGGGCAATCCCTTGAAAAGCCGGTACGATTTCGGCTAAAATCATACGCACCCCTTGTAGAACAACGACAAATCCTGCTGCAAAAGTTCCTGCTTGAACAAGAGAGAAAATCACAAAGTTTGTACCGCTAGAAAGCTCTGTTTCGACATAAGATGGACCTGCGGCTATGGCTAAAAGGATATAGACTGCAGCCATCAGTAAGGAAATGGATACTGTTGAATCTCGTAAAAAGCCCAATGATTTAGGAATGTTCAACTTTTCTGTTGATTTTTCAGGATCAGGATCACCAAAAGTTTTACCGAGCCATCCTGCAAGAGCATATCCAATATTACCTGTGTGTCCCATCGCTACATTATCAGTTCCTGTGATTTTACGCATAAATGGCTGACAAATAGCAGGTGTGACTGTTAAAAGCGTTCCTTCAAAGATACCGCCAAGAAGAATGGTTATCCAAGTTTCGCCCATTCCGGCAGAAACAAGAATCACCGCCGCCATACAAGAAACATAGAGCATGGCTTGACCTGTCAAGAAGATGTATTTAAATCGTGTAAAGCGAGCAAGTAGAATATTCACAATCATCCCGACAAGCATAATCAAGGCCGTCGGTGTCCCGTACTCAACGAGTGCTAAGGCAACCACACCTTCATTGGTTGGGACAATACCTTTCACATGAAAGGCATGTTGGAACATATCGGCAAAAGGTGCAAGCGCACCCACCAAGATACCAGCTCCTCCAACCAAGACCAAGAATCCAGCAAAGGTCTTCACTGACCCTTGAATAACTGCTGTTGCTGGTTTCTTTTGTAAGATTAGTCCAAGCATGGCAATTAAACCAACAAGTAGGGCGGGCGTCGTCGCAACAGAGACAATAAAGTTTAAAACTCCATTCATTTTTTTGTTCTCCTAAGTTTATTTTCGATTCTTTTTAATTACTTTTTTGCTTAGTTGTGGGCAATCCCTCTTTCATCTAAGACTTTAACCAGTGCTTCACGAGCAGCATCTCGATCAATAATTGAAGACAATGGTACAATCTTTTCTGTTGGAATATTAGGCAAAGCTGTTGTTAATGTGGACTCCACAAAGAAATAATCCGCAGAATCTGGTGTAGCTGATCCCACATCCATATGATCAAGTTCAAAGTCATTAAGATCTAAGCCCATTTCTTGTAAAAGGGCTTGAAGATTCATTTGTACCATAAAACTTGTTCCTAATCCTGATTGACATACACATGCGATTTTCATATTATTCTCCTTCTTTTTCTGCAAAAATTTGTTCGAGTTCTGCTACTGTTTCTACAGTTAGCATTTTGTTGAGTTCATCTTTATTTGATAATATTTGGGTTAAAGTAGATAAGGCGCGAAGATGCGTTTCATTATCAATAGCTGCAAGTACAATGAAAATCTTTATTTCATGTTTGGGATCATCTTGAAGATATACTGGTTGTTCACATCTAAGAAATGACATACCGAGCTTTTTAACCCCATCTTCAGGACGCGCATGCGGCAACGCAATGCCCATACCTAAATCAATATAAGGGCCAAATTCCTCTACACGATTAATAATAGCTGAAATATAAGAGGGTTCGATTTCTCCTTGATTCAATAAAGGCTGAGCTGCAAGCTCAATTGCGCTCCTCCAGTCAAGTTTCTCATCTGTAAAATGAATCTTTTCTTTAGTTAATAAATCTGAAAGCATTACACCTAATGCCTCACTTTCTGTCTTTTTGTTGTTTAGCTTGCGGTCAATAATCCGTGCCAGTTGCTTCTTGGTCGCATTATTTTTAATGTCGACATAAGGTTCAATAGCACGTAAGATAGCTCTAGCATTTGGTTTATAAAAGCCAGGTAAATTAAAATCTTGTGCTAAGCGATTATAAAGTCTTGTCTCTTCTTCACTGTCTGGAAAAGCTGACATAACATAGAGTTTTTTATCAGTCATCACAGGTACTGTCGAAAAGATAATATCATAAGAAAAAGCAGGAATTTTGTCCAAATCAGAGACGGCTGTACTCAGGATAAAAGTCATGCTGGGAAACATATTTTCCAATCGTTTACGCATAATTAAACTTGAGCTTATACCGTTTACACATAAGACAATAGCACGAAAACTTTGTGTATACTTTTTTTTATAAATTTCTCCACCAAAGAGAATGACAAAGTAGGCGCGTTCCGCTTCGGAAATTTCTCCACAAGCCTCGTGTAATGGTGATAAAGCAAGGTCCATTAATTCAAACAGAGAGGAATAATCTGTTTTTATTTTGTCCAAAAGAACATTCTCTATTTCGAAGTGGTATTTCAGTCGAAAATAGGCAGGAACCAGATGGGCACGTAAGGCAGCGAAGGTTTTTGTAAAATCTTCAAACTGAACCGCTGCAAGTTTCATTACATTTTCCATAATCTCAAAGCCAATACGATAAAGAAAATCAAAACCAGACTTTTCAAAGTTGCCATCACTCATGCCAATCAGTAATGCTTCTACTTCCAGTACATCTTCCTGAAATAGATCTGTTTCTCCAAGATGTGATTGAAGTAAAGCAAGGTATATCAGCATCGGAAGATATCGACTATGGATAACCTGTACACTTAATTCAGCAATTAAGCGACTGATCTGCTGTCCTACTTGGTGTATAAAGAGGGGATTTTTAAGATTGAGATGCTTCGACAAAACATAGTAATCACTCTCTTCATGGAGTTCTTGTAAGAAACGCCAGGTCGTTTTACGTAATTCTTTCGATGCCCCTCGGAGGTAAAAGCCTAACTTACGTGAGTATTCTAAACGTATGTTTTCGTTATCTAGCTGCTGACGCAACTTTTTAATATCAGATAAGACAGTATTTCGACTTACATTTAAAAGGGACTGAAAATTACTGATGGCTAATACTGAACGTTTAGAAAAGCAAAGTAAATAAATCAGGAGTTGACGCTTCTCTTCGCTCAATGTTAGTTCATATTCTTCGATATTAAAGCGGATTTCTTCGAAACTTTCTAGTTTTTCAGGTATCGCTAATACATTATTGGTAAATTCTAGCGGTCTTTGATTTTTATCTTGCAATATTTGATTTAATTCGACGAGTTGTCTCTGAAATTCATGGCTTTTGAGTCCAGTAACTTCGAGTATTTTATCGAGTTTCCAGAAACGTCTTTCTGAAAATAGTAGGATATCTAAGTTATAACTAAGCATCTTTTTTCCTCACAATTAAATTATAGCCTAATTTTTGCTTCGAAATTAAGCTGTTGGGTCCAAAATAAGAAAACGTTTTCTTTAGTAATTGGACTCTTCTTTAAAAATTTTTTTAATTTAAAAACCGCTTTGAGCTAAAGCGGTTTTTAAATTAAATGGTCAATTCTGATAGGCTATTTTAAAATAAAAAGTCTTGAATCTTCCAAGACTTAGACAATCTCAATTCCATGTAAAGCAGCAAAAAAAGCTGCTTGACTTAGATTAACTTTAATGTTTTTAGCCAGTTCAGGACTCACGTCAAGGCGCTCAAAGGTGTTACTTGAAAAATCAATCCCAGATAAAGTAGTTTCCCAGAAATTCGTAAGCTCCAAGTCGTTCCCTTCAAAGCGTACCTGCTTAAATTGACTAGCAATAAAAAGACTTTCTTTCATCATACTGTCTGCAAAGAGCACATTCTTCAAGCGCGCACTTGAAAAATTAACGTAATTAAGCAAACAATCCTGAAATTGGACATCCTGCAAAAAAGCATTAGTAAATTCAGTACCTAGCAATTTACAATCTTTAAAAATACAACGATAAAAGCCAAATTTAGAAAAGATAAGGTTAGAAAAATCACACTTTTCAAAAACACAATCCGTAAATTCTAAATCGGCAGTCACATCTAACTCAAAATTGATATTTTGTAGACGACAGCCACTGAAAAGTTGTCGTTCCTCTAAATAGATTTCTTGATTTTTCAACTCTACTTGGTAGGCTTCATTATCTTCAAGGGCAGTAAAATCGACAACTTCTAACTCAGTAGGAAGCTTTGGTGAAAGAATTTTCTTCATAAAAGTCCTTTTTCTTTAAGATTCTCTGTTGAAGCTTTTAGCTCTGGTTTTCCCCATTGATCAACCATTCGACTTGACCATGTGGAATTGAGACGACGTGAACCAGCATAATCATCTTGAACTTTATCATAGGCGTGCAGTACTTCTTCATCTTGTGGAATATACTTATCAGGAAATACAACAGCTTCATAAGGTAATCTAGGTTTTACTGGATTTACACGTGCAGGTTTTCCAAGAGCCACAGCAAAAATCGGATAAGTGTAATCAGGCAAGTTTAATATCTCAGAAATTACTCGTGCTTGATCACGAATTAAACCGACCATTACACCGCCATAACCAAGAGACTGAGCAGCAAGTAATGTATTTTGACCAGCTACTGCAGCATCGACTGAAGTAATAAGAAGCGATTCTACACCTTCTGGTTGAAACTCACCACCGTTCATTTCGACTGCTATTTTAGCTCGATTAAGATCTCCAACAAAAACCAAAAAAGCAGCACAATTTTTAATTGCTTTTTGGGGCTGTTGGGCAAAAATAGCATCTTTTTGTTCCTGAGATTGCACAAGAATCACCGAATAAGATTGAAAGTTTTTCCAGTTTGGTGCTGCACGTCCCGCATCAACAATCGTTTTTAATACATGTTCTGGAATTTTTTCATCCGTAAAATTACGTACTGAACTATGTTGCATCATCAGATCAATTGTCTCATTCATGTCGGCGATTTACTCCTTCTAAACGAACTTCAGACGCTAAATACTTCACACGCTCCATGACACGTTTTGCTGGCCAGATTTCATCTGCTTTTTTAGTCTCAGCCAAATGTAACTCAAGCTCTGTCATATTTAAATTTGATGTGAAAAATGTCGGAAGATTTTCTTGCATACGATGCTGTAAAATAACTTGCAGAATACTATCGCGTACCCAGGCATTATTGAGTTCGGCACCAATATCATCTAAAACCAAGACTTCAACTTTTTTAATTTCATTGACCCAATATTTCGCATTGTCAAAATCAAGGTCAGAAATAAAGGTTGGATAGTGTAATAAAGTAGTGGAAATGCCTTTTTTCGAGAGCTCATTTGCCATTGCGGCCATAATAAAGGACTTCCCTACGCCAAAGTCACCATAAATATAAATCCCTTTTTCTTGGGGAAAGTTGTCGATAAAGTTTTCCACTTTCCGAAACAAGTCAAATTGATTTTGATTGTCTGTGAAGACATCTGCATAAAAATCTATTTGCTTCATCTCTTTAGGTAAACCAATGATTTGAACACGACGCAATTGATTGCTGATTTCTTGACGATGAGCTAATTCTGCTGTGGTTTGATAGGAAACATCTGCGTAACCATGATTCATAATCAAGACAGGTTCATAGCCATCAGCTGCCCTTTTTTCATGTTCTTCAAATTTTTTTCGCTCTTTAACAAATTCATAAAACTTTGAATAACTACGCTGTACTTCATCTTCAGTCATTTGATTTTCAGAAATAAAAGCTTGAACTTGTTCATTTTTCATCACTTCAGCAACGAGCTTGTCAAAATTTCCACGTACATCTGGGCGCTTACTCAAAAGTTCTCCAATTGATTCCATGCTCAATTCTCCTTCTTATCCTTACGGCGGGAAGCCTTATATTGCTCGAACTTGGCAATATCTTCTGCACTGGTCGTGTTTACATAGCTGGCATTGGACCATTGAGGCGCTTTTTTGACCAGCTTACCTGAGTTTTTATAATTATTATTACTTTTTTGCTTTTGTTCTGCTTGCTGCTGACGCTCCAGTATTCTTTTCACTGCGGTTTCCGCATTGTATACTTTATGGCGCAGCCAATCATTTGCCAGAGTATTGACAAATCGAGCATTGAGACTCGCATTCCCTTGTTGAATCAAGACATAGTGTATCAAAATATTTTGTACTTGATCAGTAATATTTTGCTTGTCTAAATTATTCAAAATCTTCAGTTCTTCTTGCGAAGCAAAACCACCAGCTTGTTGTTTAAGCTTGTTTAAAAAATCACGCGGGGAAACTTCTTTACTAATAACAATCAAATCTTGAAAACCTTTAGGAAATTCCGATAAGGCAGGCAAAGGTTCCGATTTCCCAGCAAGCATTCTTGTTAAGTTAGCTGTATTTAAAGTCTTATCAGCATTGGCAGTTTGCTCAGCTGCTTTAAATAATTCATACCAGTTAAGATCAAATTTTTCCGCCAAACCATAGAGGGTCAAGATATCCTGATTTTCATTTGCAAAAGTCAAATGTTGGTTTTCCATAATGCTCTTAAAAGAGTTCAAGTCAAATTTTTCTGCTTGAACGACTGTCTGAGTCGGTTCAAATTTCACAGCATAAACTTCATGAAATTTTTTTGTAATTTCCAAAGCATCCGGTTCATGTTTTTTTGCCAAAGCTTTAACTTTATTTTCCCCAATACGTGAAATCAATAATTGCTTATAAAATTCGTCTGCTAAAAATTCTTCAAAAGTTAAAGGACTTTTTACCTCCATAAGATAGCCCGGTTGTTGGTCAAATACCCGCACGAGCCCAATCCCTGAAAGTTTATCTAAAGCTTCAATAAAAGGATTGAGACCAAAATCAAGATACTCTAAAAAATGAGAAATCTTGCCCGTCGAAAAAACGCGCAAGAGTTGATAAAGCCCAAAAGCATCTCGCCCAATAATGGGCAAGTAAAGTAGCGAAAAAGTATCAGCATCAAAGCTGATTTTTCCTCGATTTAGAATAGAAAATGAATCGCCTGGTCTCATAGTTCATCCTTTTATTTCTCTTTTATAGAACCGTTAGTCTTTTTTCGTAATCTTTTTAAGTAAATCTTCGATTTCACTCACATCTTTGAAGGAACGGTACACACTTGCAAAACGAACATAGGTAATATCATCCAAATCCATTAATTCTTCCATAACAAATTCGCCGATAACTTCGGTACGTACTTCATTTTTCTCTAAGCGGCGTACTCTCTGTTCGACACGATCAACCAATTTTTCAATAGATTCACTTGTCACTGGTCGCTTACGGGCACTGCGCACTATTCCAGTAATAATTTTATCACGATTAAAAACTTCACGGGTTTCGTCACGTTTTATGACCAAAAGTGGCATTTCTTCAATCCGCTCAAAAGTTGTGAAACGGTTTCCACAATTTTCACATTCACGTCGACGACGAATCATATTATCAGCTTGACGTGAATCTACTACTCGTGACGATTCAGATTGGCATTTTGGACATCTCATAGCTTAACCTCTCTTTGGGAATTTTGCTTCTAAACGGTAAATCACTTGCCCCTTGCTTGAGAATTTTGCTTCATACTCTGTCATTACATTGACTTTGGCAAATTCTTCATCTGCGTGCAAGTCTAACCAGACTTTTTCTAAAATCATACCATATTGACTCATACTTGCCAATGAATATTCAAATAGACCACGGTTATCTGTTTTAAAGTGGACTTCACCTTCTGGTGGCAGGATTTGTTCATAAGTTTCTAAAAATGACTTATAAGTCAAACGGCGTTTTTCATGACGTGTTTTTGGCCACGGATCACTGAAGTTCAGATAAACACGCGAAACTTCAGCATCCTCGAAGTATTCGGTTAATGCTGCGCCATCAACCAACATCATTTGTACATTAGGTAGGTTGGCTTCCAAAGCCTTGTCTAAAGCGTGAGATAAGACGGATAGTTGCATATCAATCGCAATATAATTAATCTCTGGGTTTTGAGCAGCCATGCCTGTGATAAAACCGCCCTTACCACATCCAACTTCAATATGAATGGGATGATCATTTCCAAAACGCTCTGCCCAACGTCCTTTAAAGTCTGCTGGATTTTCTACAACAACATGTGCGTTACTTTCTAAGTGTTCCGCAGCGCCTTTACGATTTCTTACGCGCATTTTTTCTCCTATTTTTTGAAAAAATAAGAAGGCAAGCCTCCTATTTTTATTTTCTAAGTTTTAAAATAAACGGCAAAAATTTTGAAAACGCGCAATTTCTTGCTCTGTTTCCTTAATTTGCTCTCTTGCCATATATTCTGAAATCTGACGTAGGAAAGAAAGTTTTCCATACCAGATTAATTCATGTTCTATATTTTTAGCTGTTTTATAGCCTGCTTGATGGAGCCACTCTTCCCAGTTTTCTGGTTTGATATAGTGTGTTAGAACATGTGCTATATCCACTAAAGGGCTACTTAAAAGAACAGTATCCCAATCTACGAGATAAACTTTATCACTTTCGTCGTCAACTAACCAGTTTTTATGGTTCACATCACCATGAACAACTGTGATATCATCTTCCTTTAATTCTGGAAGATTTTCTGAGAGTTCCACAACGACATTTGAGAGAAAACCATTGGTTTCAAAGATTGAACTTTTACTCAGTACTTGTTCCAAAAGATCAGCTGGAAGCATGACTTCGTTATCTAACTTTTTACAGGCTTCAATAAGCTTTTCGCTTTGATGCAAATGCCGCAAAATTTCACCAATACGTGAATCATTCATTTCATATGGTTTCAACGTATGGCCATTAATCCAAGGTTGAGCAGCTAACATGTCACCTTCTGCTGTACGCTTCGTCCATAAGACTTGTGGCGTAATACCTTCAAGATACACACTTGTCAAAAAAGGGCTACAATTTTTTTTAATAAAAACACGCTTATTGTCGCTTTCGCCAACAAAAGCATTTCCTGAACCACCTTTGACAGGCATCATTGATAGGCTTGAAGATGTCATATTTACTCCTTTCTTTGGATTTTTATATTCTTATGTTTGAGAAGCTTTTTATGTAACCCTATTTGGTGAATGCAACGGCTCCGTAGAAGACCAAGCAAACCCTAGATATTGTTGCAGTTAGTTACATAAGCACTCACTACTAGAAAACTTCACAAATAAACAAATTATTTATTTGGATAGTGAATCAAAATTGTTTGAGTCAAGATGTCAGCATATTGATAAGACTCTGTTGTTTTTGGACCACGTGCAGGAATATTTTCAATAACAAAGTGTGTGGCATAAGTCTCAATCAAGTTGACTTTATGACGATTTTCACGTTTACGTCCAAATTGTGATGTAATTTCAATGGTTTGACCAACATGTTCTTCAACTTGTTTTCTGATATCTACGATTTTTCCTACTTCTTGGCTTTGATTTTGGTTATCCATTTTACTCTCCAATTTTTCTCTAGAAATGCAAAGACAGGCGTTTTCCGCCTAGCTTACCATTTTAAATTTTAAATCTTATCCATTATAACATGAATGCCCCTAGAAATGCTAGTCTTCATATCTGTTATCGATACTAGCAAATTTGTTGTATTCTTTCAGGAAGAGTAACTCGACAGTTCCCCGACTTCCTGAACGGTTTTTTTCAATAATAACTTCGACTTTATTGTCTACCTCTGGGACATCGTTAAAGCCATCATCCTCGTCATCTGCTCCGGCACGGTCATAATAATCGTCCCGATAAAGAAAGGCGACAATATCAGCATCTTGCTCAATTGACCCAGATTCACGAATGTCTGATAAGACAGGACGCTTATCCTGACGTTGCTCTACTCCACGTGAAAGCTGACTCAAAGCAATGACAGGAACTTTTAACTCTTTAGCCAGAATCTTCAACTGACGTGAAATTTCTGAAACTTCTTGTTGACGGTTTTCTCGTCCTGTCCCCGAAATCAACTGCAAATAATCAATAACGATTAGGCCAAGATTGCCTGTTTCCTGTGCGAGTTTACGAGAGCGTGCCCGTATTTCTGTAATCTTGATCCCTGGAGTATCATCAATGTAAATACTTGCTTTCGAAAGTGTCCCCATAGCAATAAAATACTGGTTCCACTCTTCGTCATTAAGCTGACCGGTACGTAAGTTATGCGATTCAATCGTTCCTTCAGCTGCAAGCATCCGGTTAACAAGGCTTTCTGCACCCATTTCCAATGAAAAGATAGCCACCGTTTTATCTTGTTTTGTCCCAATATTTTGTGCAATATTTAAAGCAAAAGCAGTCTTACCCACGGCTGGACGTGCAGCAAGAATAATAAGTTCCTCCTCATGGAGACCAGTCGTCATGGCATCCAAGGCCGGATAACCTGTCGCGATACCTGTAATCGTTGATTTTTGTTTAGCCCGTTCTTCCAGATCGTCTAGGTTCATCGACAAGACGTCTGAAATCCGACGAAAGCTTGATGTATTACGCCCTTGCTGCACATCAATCAATGACTTTTCAGCTTCCGCAAGAACATCCTCGGCTGGATCTTCCTGACTATAAGCTTTCTCTACACTTTGTGTTAATTTATTAATCAACTGACGCAGTAAAGATTTTTCAGCAACAATTTTTGCGTAATAGGAGGCATTAGCAGCCGTTGGTGTTGCAGTAGCAAGCTCAGCAATGTAAGCAATGCCCCCGATAGTCTCTAAGTCGTTTTGATTTTCTAAAAGCGAGCGGACAGTTAACACATCAATCGCTTCACGATTGTCCGACAAGTGTTCCATGGCTCGGAAAATAATCTTGTGTGCGTTTTTGTAAAAGTCATCCGTAGAAAGAAATTCTTTCACTTCAATCAAGCGGTCACTATCAAGGAAAATAGCCCCCAAAACGGCTTGTTCGGCGGCTAAATCTTGTGGTGGTGCTTTGATAATATCAATATCAGGCATGTTATCTCTCGCTTACTTTGACCTTGACTGTAGCTGTTACATCACGGTGCAATTTGATTGGAACATCTTTAATTCCAAGCGCTTGAATCTTATTAATCAATTGAATTTTACGTTTGTCTACTTTAACATCCAATTGACTTTGAAGTGCTTTCGCGATATCTGCTTTATCCACAGCACCGAAGGTGTGACCTGTCGTTCCAACCTTCATCTTGATTTCAACCATTACATCATCTTGTTCAAGACGTTCTTTCAATGCTTTAGCTGCTGCGAGCTCTTCAGCTTCTTCTTTTTCTTTAGCTTTTGTTTTACCTTGAAGTTCTGCCACAGCAGCACTTGTTGCAACTTTTGCTAAATTTTTCTTAAGGAGGAAGTTATTTGCATAACCTGTTGGTACTTCTTTGATTTCGCCTTTTTTTCCTTGTCCTTTTACATCTGCTAAAAATACTACTTTCATTGTTCGTTCTCTCTTTCCTTAATTAATGCGATGAGATCCTTTTTGACTTCATCGATATTTCGTTCGTATATTTGTGTTGCAGCGGCATTAAAGTGTCCGCCACCTCCCATGGCTTCCATGATCGTTTGAACGTTATAATCTTTAAATGAACGCGCCGAGATGGAAATATAACCATTTTGATGATTTGTAATAGAGAATGCTGCTTGAACATCTGCCATATCTAGCAGAGTGTCTGCAGCTTTAGCTGTCGCAACATTGTCATATTTTTGGTTGGGTTTACCTAAGGCAACCACAACTCCTGGGGCAACATATTCTGAGTTGAGAATAATTTCATTAATTTTTTTATATTTTTCAAACTCAGTAGCCAAAATTCCTTTAATCAGGTTATTGTCAGCACCTTGCGAGCGTAGATAAGCAGCCACTTCAAAAGTACGGGAAGTTGTTGCTTTGGTGAAATGTTTCGTGTCCAACTCAATCCCAGCCAGTGCAATACTAGCATCAGTTACCGTCATTTTCGAGTTATATTCATGAAATTGTAAAAGCTCGACTGCTAACTCACTGGCTGAACTTGCACTTGATTCAATATAAGAAAGCAAGGCATGCTCAGGGAAATCATCATCCCGACGATGGTGGTCAATAACAACCAGTTTACTAAAGGACTTATAGAAATCAAGACTGAGTGTTTGTGTCGTCTTCGAGTGATCAACCATGATAAGCAAGGAGTTTTCAGTCTTCATATCAAAAGCTGTTTCAAGTTTAATAATATGTGCGAAGCCTTCTTCAGTTTCGTTTGCTAGATCAATAGCTCGGCTCACCTCTGGCATCAATTGCTCCGGATCATAAACCACATAAGCTTCTTTTCCTGACATGTTGACAAAGTTTTTCATCGTAATTGCCGCCCCTAAGGCATCCATATCTGGGAAGCGATGCCCAACGATAAAGACATCTTCACTTTCACTAATGATAGTTTGCAAAGCTGTTGAGATGGCCCGCGCACGCGTTCTTGATTTTTGAGTACGGCTTTCAGAATTACCACCGAAATAAATTGTTTTGGCTTGCGGTGTGTTCTCCCGAAGGACTGCTTGGTCCCCACCGCGAACTAAAGCTAACTCAAGATTGTTGAGGGAGGTTTTACCAATACTTGGGAAATCATTCCAGCCATAGGATACCCCCACAGATAAGGTAAGGGGAATCTTGCTTTCAGCTGAATTTTTCCGAAAATCTTTCAGTAAAGAAAACTTATCCTCAATCATTCGGTTCAAAATGCCATAATCACAAAAGAAATAGTAACGGCTGCTTGATACACGACGTAAATAAACACCGTACTTGCTTGCGAAACTTTCCAAATTGCTGGCAATCAAACTATTAACCTTAGTTCGTTCACTGTCCGCAATCAAATCGGTGACATCATCATAGTTATCAACCGAAATACTTCCAATAACAGCACGACTTTCCTGCAAGCTCTCACGACTGTTAGCCTCGGAAGTTGCATCCGCTAAATAAATAAGATTTTTTTCATCATCTAAGGTGATAAAATATTTTTTCTTCTCAATCGTGAAAAATTGGTTTCTTTCTTCATGATACTTTTGAATAATTGCCTTAACTTCTTCTTTATCAAGGACACGATCATCCCCATGGTAAATCAAATCGATAAAGGGATTGAACCATTCCGGTTCATAGGTCTCTTTATTGTAGCGAATGACACCGATAGGCATATTGTCCAAGGTTGCATTGAGTGAGTTTTCTGCTTCATCATTTATTTTTCTGATGAATTCCACTCTTCTTAAACGATAATTTCGAGCTTGAAGTAAGATGCCGACTGTGATAAGGATGTTCATCAAAAACAGATAGAACACAGCCATCATTCGTGAGCCCGAAAAGATAAGCAAGAAACTTTCCAGAGCTTGCACGATAACCATGACTAACACAATTGTTATTGGTGAAAATCTCTGTACACTTTTCATTTCCTTCTCCTTTTATGCGTCTATTTACACATTGGCTATATTTTTGAATGCGCAAGGCTGTTAGTTTGTTGAAAGACTTTCTAGCTTTTCTTTAACAGCCGTGAGATTGGGGAACCATGCATCTGCTGCAGCCTGATTCATTCCAAAACGCGTATCTTCAATAGCCCAGACTGTAGCTCCAGCTGCCTTACCTGCGGCAATCCCTTTTTCGGAATCCTCAATGATTAAGGTTTCCTCAGGCTTTACATTGAGCGCCTTCATGCTCAGCTGATAAATCTCTGGATGCGGTTTGGTTGCTTTCAAGTCATTACCAGAAAGAATCGACTTAAAGTAGGGACGTAAACCATGTACATTAAGCATTTCGTCAATATCTTGCATGGCCGAACTTGAAGCTAAACCGATTTTATAGTTATCTTTTTCTAAGGCTTCTAAAACGGCCTTAACATCTGGGAAAAGCAATTCTTTGTAAGGAAGTGGATTATTGTCTTTTAGTTTTAAATATGCTGCGTGTAGCTTGGCTGCTTCGTCTTGGTCAAAATCTACACCTAAGATTTGCGGCCAGATTTCTCGCATGTTTCCTCCAATAAAATCAGAGTATTTCATATGTTGAATTGAAATATTATGATTGCTAAAGAATTCTTCACGTCTTTGAGCATAGAATTGTTCCGTGTCAACGAGGACACCGTCCATGTCAAAAATTACCGCTTTAAACTTATTCATTTTCACCTAAAACTCCCTAATTGTCTGCTTATATCTGCTTTATTATAACATATTTTGGGGCGGAGTTTGTGACTCTGATGTGAAAAGCATAAAAACCGCCTTACAGCGATTTCTTTTTTATTTTTTCTTGTTGTCTTCTTCACGCACACGCGCTTTTCGCAAGGCAATTCTCTTTTGTCTTTCAAGCTCACGCTCTATTTTTCCTTCTGGGGCATATTTTTCTTCCCAATCATCAGGTTTCAAAATTTTATGTGTTTCTGGATCAAAATGCGGTTGCCCATCTGGGAAAATTTTACCCATATTTGCTGCATGGACAAAGTTGAAAATATCATAAGGATCAACACCAGCAAGCACTAAACTTCCATAAGTAAAGTAAAGTAAATCAATCAATGCATCGACTTCACCAATCAGCGGCGCTTCTTCTTTTGCTTTGTGTTTAACCTTGCGGACTGCCTTATCCACATCTGCATGGAGATTTGCTGTCAGTTCGTCAAACTTATCACCATCCCCATTTGCTGAAGCATAGAGAAATTCCACAATTTCTTCGACCTTAAATCCGGCACGATAACCCGCTTCCAGCGGTGGAAAAGCACGCGGAATTTCCTGACTTCGACCGTCCATCATTTTATGGAATTCTTTTACTTTATTAAAGTTTTGATCACGTGAAATAAAATTATTACTGGTTGAAAAATCAATCAGACCATAATGCGCAAGTGCCTTAGCAATCCCATCATGATTGTTACTTGTCGTGACATGTGTCGCTTTTTGCTTCACAAGATCAGAAGCATTACCCATCGCGATACCATATTCGACATGTGTCAACATTTCTAAATCGTTTTCCGAATCACCAAAGGCCATGACTTGATGTTCATTGAAACCATAACGCTCACCAATCATCTTGATACCACGAAGCTTGCCAGAATCACATGGAATCATATCCACAGAGTAGGGATTGCTGCGTGTAATCATCAAATTAGGAAATTCTTTTTCAAGCATTTCCGTTTCTGATTGAGTTGCGACCATCATGACTTGATAAATAGGCTCACGCAAGATATTCAGAAAATTGGACTGTGGAACTACACGACGTACGACATGCTTGAAACTGTTTCGCGCAATATCCGAAGTGCCTGATGGTAAAATACCTGAAATAATCCCTGCCATCCGTGTTTCACCAAATTTCAAAAGTTTAGAGCCGTTAACACCATGAGCTGCTCCTAAAGAGATATCTCGATGATTATCTTTGGCAAAACGAACGATTTTGCGTAAGGTCCTCTTATCAATCTCTTCTGCATGTAAAACAGCTTTCGGTGTAAAAATGTATTGTCCATTATAAGTTACCGCAAAATCTAAATGAAGTTCCTCCATCAAAGGCAAAGCAAAAGCAGGGCCTCGTCCTGTAGCGATCCCGACTAATATATCTTTACGTTTTAATTCATCGATAGCAACGCGCGTACTCGGAGCCACTGATCTTGTCCCCGTAAAAAGAGTGCCGTCTAAATCGAAAAATACTGCTTTTATATCCATTTCCATGCCTTATACTCATAAATTCTTCATGTGTCTATTGCTTATCGGCTAAATTTAACCCTTCGTTAAGCTTTCTTATCCTATTAATTATACAGGTTTTTTTTCAAAATTCCACGAATAATGGCTGTTCCCCAAATTTAAAATGCCACTTTTTTTAATTATTTTCTAAATGGTTGAGGACTTAGCTTCGTCGCTGTTTATTCCCTCCTATAATATGCTATAATAAATTTACTTTATTGACGTTTGAAAGGAAATTGACTAATGAAAAAGATTTTAGTGTTGCATACTGGGGGGACCATTTCTATGGCGGAAGATGCCAGTGGTCGCGTGGCGCCAAACGCGGTTAACCCTATGAATTCGGTAGATATGCACCTTGATTCGATTCACATGGTCGCTGAAGATATTTTTAACCTTCCTAGTCCGCACATCACCCCCAAAGAAATGCTCTTGATCAAAAAACGTATCAACAGAGCTTTCGACCAAGAAGAATTTGACGGTGTTGTCATCACTCACGGCACGGATACACTTGAAGAAACAGCCTTCTTTTTGGATTCAACAATTCCACGTGGTATGCCAATTGTATTGACAGGCGCAATGCGCTCAAGCAACGAATTAGGAACAGATGGTATCTATAATTTCCTCAGCGCACTCCGTGTTGCTGCTGATGATGCTTCTCATGATCGCGGTGTTCTTGTAGTGATGAATGATGAAATTCATTCAGCACGATATGTAACAAAAACACATACGACCAATGTTTCGACTTTCCAGACACCAACGCACGGACCAGTTGGCTTAGCCACAAAGCACAAACTCTTCTATTTCCATACTGATGGCGAAAATCAACATCTTGATATTTCTTCTGTTAAAGGAAAAGTCCCGATTGTTAAAGCTTATGCCGGAATGACCGGTGAAGTCTTTGACTTATTTGATTTGAGTAGTTTAGATGGCCTGGTTATTGAAGCGTTGGGAGCAGGTAATCTCCCCCCTACAGCCGCACAAAAATTAATGAATATTATCAAGCTTGGTATTCCTGTGGTACTCGTTTCCCGTTGTTTCAATGGTATAGCGGAACCAGTCTATGCCTATGAAGGTGGTGGTTCTAAGCTGGCAGAAGCTGGTGTGATGTTTGCACCTGAAGTAAATTCTCAAAAAGCACGCATCAAACTCTTGATTGGCTTGAATGGTGGCTTGGAAGGGCACGCACTTAAGAAATTTGTCGAAAATTAAAAAAACAGCCGAGACAAGTTCTCGGCTGTTTTTTTCTCAATCTAAGTTCCAAAATCTAAGTTCCAAAATATATAGTTTAATGAGCAATCATTTCTTGTGCTATTTCTTGTGGTGATAAATCACTTGGATAAAATGTTGGCCAATTTTCAAGCTCCTCAAGTACTTTTTCCTGACTATCTGAACCATAAAAAATATGGAAATGTGCTGCCTTCATCGGTGAAATCGCATGATCACTAAACTGTACATATTTGAACTCGCCAGCATTATTATCATCGGTTTCAAAAAGATACCTCACTCCACGATTACCTTTTTCGTAATTTAAAATTTTAAATCCTTTGTACTCATAGTGATATTTATGTTTTACATTATTTTTCGTAAAGGTCATTGTATGGCTATCAATCAAAATATTACTCACATCACTCTCATATCCCTTTGCATAGTACTTCTTATATGCAGAAGGCGACTTATCTCCCTTAATTTTTGATTTATAATCAAACACCTGATCTAAAGTGCCATTTTGGAGCAAAGGGTACACTGACTGCCAATTTCCTGCGTAGTCAGTCAATGAACGATCTTTGACATCAGTATCCGAAAAATATCCATTTTCTACATTTTTTTCACTTTCAGGAGAGTGTTCTGCTTTTATTTCTTTACCTTTAACAGAGGTCGTTTTCTTAAGGGATTCCAAATTCTCCTCCATTACAGAGATATAGTTTTCCCCCTCCTTAATTTGTTTTGCTGTAAGACTTTCTAATGGATTTAGGACAGCCATTTTTACTTTGGCTTCACTCGCTAAAGTTTTTGCGAATTTATTGTTTGAATTATTTTCAAAATAAATATATTCTATGCCATTATTCTCTACATATTTTTTTAATTCTGCTAAACGTGCGGCAGAAGGTTCTTGATCAGGATTAAGTCCTGATATAGGAATTTGTTTTAACCCATAGTCTAGAGCTAAGTAACGAAAAGCTGCGTGCTGGGTTACAAAACTTTTCTGATTTGCATTTTTTAATTCTGAACTAAATTTTTCATCCAATTTTTTTAACTTACTCAGATATTTTGCAGAATTAGTTCCAAATGTCTTAGCTTTTTGTGGGTATAGTTTTTTCAGCTGCTTCTCAATCACTTCAACTTCTTTTATTGCCATTTTAGGAGATAACCATGTATGTGGGTCATAATCATGATGATGCCCTTCTTCCTCATGGTTATGCTCATGCTCTTCTTCCATTCCAGGAAGTAAAAGAAGTCCTTGAGTTCCTTCAATAATTTTGGGGTTATCCTTCTTCCATGATGCTTTAGATTTATTGACCCATGTTTCCATATTTTCATTATGGTACACAAAGACATCTGAGTTGCTAATTGTTGTCATATCTTTTGCTGAGGGTTCATAATCATGTGGCTCAGCCCCTGCCGGAACTAGCAGCTTAACTTCACCTTCATCTCCTACAATATTCTTTGTAAATTCATAGACGGGATAAAAGCTCGTAACAATAGACAGTTTTTCGCCATTTGTGTTTGTTGTGGCTTTATTTTGAGTTGTGTGACAAGCAGTGAGCAAGCTGAGTGATACGACTCCTAATAAAGCAGCTCCTATTTTTTTCTTATGATTAAACGCTCTTTTTTTCTTTTCCTTATAAAATATTACCACCTAAAATCTCCTTTTTAGTTTGTTTTTAGTTTACCGGTTAAGTATATCTTATTCTTTTCATTATGTCAACCAGTTAACTAATTTTTAAATTTTGTGCTAAAAAAAACAGCTGAAGAATCCTTTTCCTTCAGCTGTTTTTTTATAAAAATTTTTTAACAAAGTACTTCTACTATTTCTTCTCCAAATTATCTTGCAACTCCTGCCAAATTTGCTCATTTTCTTCCAAAGAATATGAGTTAGCGCCGGAAGCTAAAGCATGTCCACCTCCATCGTGCTTTTTAGCAATTTCGTTGATGGGTACGGTTTTTGAACGCATCCGTACACGATAGTGTCCGTCTGCTTGTTCCACAAAAATCGCCCATGATTGTACATCGCGGATACTTCCTGGAGTGCCAACGATACTTGATGTTTCGGCATCCCGTAAATTGAATTTTTCCAAAACCTCTTTACTTAAAAGCACACGTCCTGCACCATTTTCGGAAATTTCAAGATTTTCGTAAACATATCCTTGCAAACGCGCGACTTTCATATCAAATGAGGTCATTTCTCGCCCTAATGCTGGACGGTCAAAGTCAAACTCTGCAAGCTTACTTGCTAAATAAAGGGTTTGAGCTGAGGTTGCTGGATATAGGAAACGTCCAGTATCACCAACAATCCCTCCATAAAGAAGGCGCGCTGCTTCTTCATTCAAAGCTAGCCCATGGTTCAATGCAAAATCTGTGATAATCTCGGAAGCCGAACTGCGATCTGGCTCAACCAGACGTAAATCTCCGTAAGCATCATCATTTGGATGGTGGTCTATTTTAATGACATAGTCTGCTTGCATCCATCTGTCATCATCAATCCGTGGTGTATTTGCTGTATCACAGACGATACTAAGGTATCTTGTCCCCGACTCCAGCTCCACCTGATCCATCTCAGCCAAATAAGTAAGTGTTGGTTCATCATAACCCACAGCATAAATTTTCTTTTCGGGGAAATTTGCTCTTAAAATGGCACGCAAACCGCACTGAGAGCCTAGCGCATCTGGATCTGGATTTTTATGACGATGAATGAGAATCGTGTCGTATTCTTTGATTTTTGTAAGTATTTCTTTCATTATTTTTTTCCTTATGTAATTTGTAGATTCACAACTGCTTTGGCGATGATATTGTTGACATAATAAATTTCAATATCTACAACCGCGCCTAAACGGGTCTCGTTGATGACTTTAGGATAAATTTCCAAGAGATTATCAATCGCGACCGTGCCCATCACGTTGAGATTCATTGACTCTAGGATAACATTTCTACGCCGTCTTTTGTCAAGCGTTCTTTGAACGACGATTGCGACAATCTCACTCAGAGCAGCACTTGAAATATTTCCGACATTATTGACCATGAGCGGTTCAACCATCACAGTATATGCAGAGCCTTTTTCACTGATTTTACTGGACATGTCTTCACTAAAGGTATGTGTCACTTGGCTTTCTTCTTGGCTTCTTTGAAGACTTTCTAGCACTTCAGACTTGGTCACCACACCAGCATAGGTGTAATCCTTATTCACGATCGGCATGATGTCATAACCTTCATGAATCATCTTTTGTGAAATGCTCGCCACCGTCATTTTTTGCTTGGCAACAGCGGGGTAGTTCATTAGTTTGTTAATCTGCGTGTCCAGACTTTTATGGGCGATATCACGCATACTGACAACGCCAACAACTACACGATGAGGATTAACTACCACAAAACGGCTTAAATTGGTCCGTTTCATCAACTCCATAAAGTCTTTTACCGTATCTTCTTCACGTAATGCAGGGCGATGATCGTGGGAAATTTCAGCTACTGTGATGATATCTTTTTTTATCAATTCATTTGCTAAAGCATGACTGATACGATTTGCAACTGTAAAGGTGTCGTAAGTCGCGCGCATAAGCGGAATCCCCATCTCATTTGCATAATCAATAACATCCTGATCAACATCGAAACCACCTGTAACAAGCACAGCACTTTGACCATGCAGAGCCATACTCTGAATGTCTTTACGGTCACCGACAATCATCAAACTGTTTTTCATCAAAAACTTTTTCACACTTTCCGGCTGCATGGCACCGATGGAAAAACGACTAAATTCAACCTCAAGTCCAGCATGTCCACCCAAGATTTCAGCACTGGCAATTTCAGCAATTTTTCCGAAAGTCAACTTATGGTTACGTTTTTGTCCTTTCACCGATACTCGAACAGTACCTGAGCGGTCATTTACAGCAACTAAACCACGATTTTCTGCTTCTTTAATGGCCCGATAAGCTGTGCCATCTGCCACTTTTAAACGATTAGCGATACTACGGACACTGACTTGCTTACCAATGTCAAGTTTTTCTATATAATTAAGAATTTCTTCGTGTTTAGACATGAGATACTCCTAAGACTTGATTTCCTTTTTTAATATCAAACTCCTCAAATTCAGAGATGCGTCCTTTATTGTATTGTGTGCTACCTTTAAAACGGCCAATTCGCTTATAGCCTACTTTTTGAGCCACCCGTATCGAGCTGAGATTTTCCCGATCACAATTAAGCACAAGTTGCTTCAGTCCAATCTCTTTAAGACAAACTTGGGTTACAGAAGCGAGCACTTCAGTCATCAGACCTTGATTCCAATATTTTTTGTGAAGTACATAGGATAATTCTGCTGTACCCTTTTGCTCAACCAGCTTTGAAAACTGAATCAAACCAATCATTTTTTGCTCTGATTTTAGTTCGATTGCCCATTTACCTAAGGGCTCTTTCATGAAATGATTGGCTATGACAAAGCTGGTATGTGCAAGATTTGGATGGGGATTAAAGACAAATTGAAGATTACTTGCATCAGAGCTATATTCAAACATATCGGCTGCATCAGACATGACAAAAGGACGAAGCCATAGCCTGTTGGTTTCAATCTTTTGGTGTTCCGCAAGTTTTACATTGATATTCATTCTCACTGTTCCAGATTCTTATTTTTAATAAGCCTATTATATCACGTTACTTCTGCTATCTGTGATATAATTTCATTACTATGAACTATAGACGGATAAATCTCAAATTAGAGCACCCGCTTGCCTTTTGGTCTGCTTTCCCTGACCCTAGTGAGCGTTTTTTTTGGTACGATAGCCAAAAGCAAACTTTGATTATTGCCAGTCAACGCTTGCAAGCTGTGCAAGAACAAGATATCGCAAACTATCCTTACGTTTTTTACAGCCAGAGTTTTTTTGATGAAGTAAATGATGAGCTTTGGCAAGATTTCGGAAACGAGATTGTCGCTTTCAAGCATTACTTTGTACAAACACCTACAGAGTCTTATGTTTTGTCCTGTGATTCTCTCCAAGAAATTACGGACGAAAAGGGAAGTAAACTGTCCAACAGCTATACAGAAGAAGCTTCGGATTATCAAGAATGGCAAAGTCTTTACCAAAAGTTACAGGAAAATATTGCGCAGGGCAAAACAATCAAAATCGTAGCTTCTCGTCAAATTAAATTTACGAGTGAGCAGACTTTTAAGATTGAGCCAATTCTTGAGCGGTTGATAGAAAATAACCCTTCAGCTTTTATTTTTGCTTATCATAAAGCTGGTAAAACATTTCTTGGTGCTTCACCTGAAATTTTGGTCCAGAAAGAAGGTAATCATATTCTGAGCTATGCTTTAGCTGGAACCGTTCCCCGTTCCCTCGCTCATGGCGACACTCGCTTACTTCAAGACCCGAAAAATCTTCATGAACACCAAATTGTTGTCCAAAAGATTAAGGACAAGATGTTAGAGAAGTCACCCCATGTTCAGATAGGGAAAACGGGGATAATGGCTTTGAAGAATGTCTTTCATCTTCGAACACTCTTATCGACGGTTGATACGTCCAATTCCTTAATTGATTGGGCCAAGCACCTTCATCCTACACCAGCACTGGGCGGACAACCTAGTAAAGCGGCGCTTGACTTCCTCCGTGCCAATGAAAAACATGAACGCGGACTTTATGCGGCACCTTTAGGTCTAATCGATGCTCAAGGAGATGGAACACTCATCGTCGCCATTCGTTCAGCACTATTTGATGGGAAAACATGTTACGCCTATGCCGGTTGCGGCATTGTTGCCGCTTCAGACTGTCAAGCTGAATTTGATGAAACAAAGATAAAATTAAAAACAATACTCGAGGCACTTTAAAAATGAACAATGAATATTTAGCACCACTTGTTGATGAATTTTTCAATCTAGGCGTACGTGAAGCTGTATTTAGCCCGGGTTCACGTTCAACAGCTCTTGCCATGCTTTTTGAAGAGTACGGCAAATATGACACTTATGTCAATATTGATGAGCGCTCGGCTGCTTTTTTTGCCCTTGGTATAGCCAAAGCTCAACAACGTCCGGTAGTTCTTATCTGTACTTCTGGTTCTGCTGCTGCTCACTATCTCCCCGCCATTACTGAAGCGAAACACAGTCGTGTACCTCTGATTATTTTGAGCGCGGATCGGCCCAATGACTTGCAATTTGTGGGCGCTGCACAAACTGTAAATCAGGCGGATTACTTTGGCAAATTCGTTAACCATTATGAAGAGTTAAGTCATCCCAATGCTAATAATTTCTGGACTTATCCACGTAAGGTCGCACAACGTGCCTATATGGCATCTACTAATGTTCCCGCTGCTGCCGTACAAATCAATGTGCCTATCGGTGAGCCTTTGATTCCAGAACTCAACCCGGAACATTACCAAAAAGGTCGCAAGCCTTTCTCTCTCAGTCAAGGCAAAATTCAGCCGCAGCTTGTTCCGGAATTAAGTGGCAATGTGATTATTCTCGCAGGACCTGATAGTAACTCGGATTATCAAAAAGCACTTTTAGACCTGTCAGAAAAGATTCACGCACCTATCTTGGCAGATCCTTTGTCTAATTTACGTAATTATAGTCATCCCAATATTATTGATGCTTATGATGCTTTTCTCACACAGCCAGAGATCCTCAGCACACTTAAAGTGGACTGTTTCCTTCAGTTTGGTCAAATTCCTGTATCAAAACGCGTTTTACAATTAATTGCTCGCAATCCTGAGGCAGAATATATCCAAGTTGATTCGGCACTTGATTATCGCAATCCAAGTCAAACCACGACACAGATTATTCAGGCTGAACCAGCACTTTTTTGTGAAGCAGTTCAACCTTCAACTTCTGGTAAAAGGGCACTCAAGCAGTGGCAAGACTATCAGCACTCCATGCGCCATAAACTCGATACAGTTAAAGATGAAACTGCACCTTTTGAAGGACGTTATGTTCAAAGTCTGCAAGACCTTCTTCCGGAACAAGCACAGCTTCTGATTTCTAACTCGATGGCTATACGCGATGTTGATTACTTTTGGCGCAGTCGTCAAGCCACTGTTCGTCTTTTAGGAAACCGAGGTACCAATGGTATTGACGGACAAGAGTCAACCGCCTTAGGTATATCTACGAGCGGACAACCTACGGTCCTCTTAACCGGTGATCTCTCTATGCTTCACGATATCAATGGCTTAATCGTAGGCAAAACCCATCAGCTCAACTTGACTATCGTCCTTTTCAACAATGACGGTGGCGGAATCTTCCACCATTTGGCGCAAAAGGGGCAACCACATTTTGACTATCTGTTCTCAACGCCACACGGTTTAGATTTTGGAGGCTTAGCACAATTGGTGGGGCTAGATTATCATCTCGTGGGAGATTATCAGGACTTTGAAAGACAATTCAGTCAAAGCTTTACTCAAACAGGTATTCATCTTCTGGAAATAAAAACAGACAAGGATGTGAGCTTAGACTTGCACAAAAAATATACGACTTATGCTATTTGAAGATAAATATATCCAGATTGATTCCCTTACCTTTCATGTCAGGATACATGGTCAAGGTAAGCCCCTTTTAGCCTTACATGGTTTTAGCCAGTCTGCTTCGACTTGGGATGCTTTAGATATACCAGGCTACCAAATCTTTGCTTTAGACCTTGTGGGACATGGAAAGTCCAGCAAGCCGGAACAACTTGATGCTTACCGTTTGGTAAACATTTGTGCGCAGCTCCGACAAATCATTCAAAACCTTTTTCAAGAAAAAAGCTACAGCTTACTGGGCTATTCCATGGGTGGACGGATTGCACTGCAATTTGCACTGAAATCTCCTGAACAGCCCATTGAACAACTTATCATTGAATCAGCTGCCCCTGGCATAGCTGACAGTAATCAACGTGAAAAACGCCTCCAAGCTGATCTTCACTTGGCTGAACAAATCGAGGAAAATGGTGCTGTCTGGTTTGCAAATTATTGGGGCGCACTTCCCATCTTCAAAAGTCAACAAAATCTTTCTCAGGAAGAGCAATATAAAATTTGGTCCAGTCGCGCCCTAAATGCACCTCATGCCCTGGCCCAAACTTTACGCGCTACCAGCCAAGGAAAGCTTCCAGACATTTCAGAGAAGCTCCCAGATTTAAACTTACCCCTAATCTATATCACTGGAGCTCTGGATCAAAAATATAAACGAATCGCTGAACAAATCGGTACTTATCCAAAAGCGCAAAGTCTGATTGTGGAGGGCGCAGGGCATAATGTACATCTGGAACTACCTCAACATTTTAATTTAATCTTAAAGACACATTTGCATGACTCAGCCATGCTATAATGAATAAATAAACAAAAAAAGGAGACAAATTATGTCAAAATATAACTGGCTTGCTTTAGACCGCAAGTACGAAGATGTCATTTACGAAACTTATAACGGTATTGCGAAAATTACGATCAATCGTCCTGAAGTACGTAATGCGTTTCGCCCTAAAACAGTGGTGGAACTTATTGATGCCTTTACTGTAGCGCGTGATGACACTTCGATTGGTGTCATTGTTTTGACAGGTGCTAATCACGGCCAAGGCGAAGACAAAGAAGCTTTCTGTTCTGGCGGCGACCAAAAAGTCCGTGGCGACGGTGGCTATGTTGGTGAAGATCAAATCCCTCGTCTTAACGTCTTAGACTTGCAACACTTGATCCGTATCACACCAAAACCTGTTATTGCTATGGTCAACGGTTTTGCTATCGGTGGTGGGCACGTTCTCCACATCGTTTGTGACTTAACGATTGCTTCTGAAAATGCTAAGTTTGGTCAAACAGGCCCACGTGTTGGTTCTTTTGATGCTGGTTATGGTGCTGGACTCTTGGCTGCTATGGTTGGTCAAAAGAAAGCACGTGAAATCTGGTTCCTCTGCCGTCAATACACTGCACAAGAAGCAATGGATATGGGCATGGTAAACACTGTTGTACCTTTTGATCAACTTGAAGACGAAACAGTTAAATGGGCCGAAGAAATGCTTGCCTTGTCACCAATGGCACTTCGTATGCTTAAAGGCTCAATGAATGCTGCAACTGATGGACTTGCTGGCTTGCAACAATTTGCTGGTGATGCAACGCTCATGTACTACCTCAGTGATGAAGCCAAAGAAGGGCGCGATGCTTTCAAAGAAAAACGCAAACCTGACTTTGATCAATTCCCTAAATTCCCATAAGCTATGAAATGGTTAAAAGAACAGGCTGAAAAATCGCCAAATAAACTTTTCTTAAATCAACTGACTTTTAAAGAAGTCTACGATAAAACTGTTCAGACAGCCCAACATTTAAACAAAGAAACAGCTAGGCACAACCGCCTAGCTCTTCTTTCAGAAAATTCGCCAGAGATGGCAATTGTGCTCTTTGCGCTGTTGGCTTTGGATAAGGAAGTCCTCTTGCTCAACACCCATCTTACAGCTAATGAAATCCGAGAGCAACTGACTGAACTTGATGTGGAACTGCTGATTGCTTCGGACCAGCAAACCTATCCAGCAGACTTGTCTTTCTCTGATATCCATTCTTTAGAAACCAGCAGAGCTGTGCTCAATTGGCAGCCAGTGCCAGAGAAAATTGCTGTGATCATGAACACCAGTGCGACAACTGGAAAGTTCAAATCAGTACCTATCACTTGGAAAATGCTTGCGGCACATGTGGCTGCTTCTGCAATAACCATGGGCGTTCTTCCAGAAGACAACTGGCTTGTCGTTCTCCCCATGTTTCATGTCAGTGGTCTATCCATCATCATGCGCAGCCTCTATAATGCCACTCAGGCCACCATACGTGCTTCTTTCGATGAGGAAGAGTTGATTAAACTAATTAATAACAGCTCGGTCAATATGGTTTCCATGGTACCGACCATGCTTAAACGTGTTCATGAAAAAATTGCTGCCAAAAGTCTTCGCGTCCTCTTGTTAGGGGGGGAATTTATTCCCCAACCTTTGATACAGGCATGTTTTGCACAAGGTCTACCTGTCTACAAAACTTACGGGATGACCGAAACTTTTTCCCAATCTGTTACCTTCAACATTTTGGAACATCCGGACAAGCTGACTTCTGTCGGTCAAGCACTTCCTGGCGTGGAGATTAAAATTTTAAACCCTGATGCTGATCAGGCTGGCGAAATACATCTAAAATCGCCAATGCTCATGAAAGGTTATCTTAATCAAGAGGACGTTCATCTCTTCAACACTGGAGATATTGGCTATCTTGATAAGGACAATTTCCTTTATATTCTCAATCGTCGTAAAGATATCATTATTTCCGGTGGAGAAAATATTTATCCCAAAGAGATTGAGGATTTACTCTATAGCTTAGAGGGAATTATCGAATGTGCGCTTGTCCCGCAGGAAGATCAGACTTGGGGTCAAGTGCCACTTCTTTTCTACGCTGGGACACCCGATATACAAGAAATTACAAGCTTTTTGCGTCAACGTCTGGCCAAGTATAAACTTCCCCGTCAGATTATCAAAATGAATGCTCTACCCAAAAATGCCTCAGGCAAAATCCTTAGGAAAAATTTAAAACATGAAGCTTAGATCGATTAGTTTGAATCACGTCCAACTTCCGATGAAGTTTAACTTCAAGACAGCCAAAGGTGAGCTGAAGCAGCGTGACACCATTATTATCATTGTCGAAGACGAAACCGGCCATCAAGGGTATGGTGAATGCGTAAGCTTCACCACACCTTTCTACACGCAAGAAACATTTGACAGCTCATGGGAATGCTTGTCGCAGACTTACATTCCAAAAGTAATGACAGCAAACTTCACACATCCCTTTGAGATTCATGAGTTTTTTGAGCAGCCCTTACCGATGGCAATGGCAGGTTTGGAGAATGCCTTGTTGGATCTTTATTACAAAGCTCAAGGAAAAAATACAATCGCTGCCCTTTTTCCTGAACCATTGACAGAAACTTTATCCCGTGGGGCCGTCTTGGGCGATGTGCCTTTTGAGCAGCTTCCTGAAAAAATCGAAGCCTTAATCGCCCAAGGTGTGGGAAGAATAAAGCTTAAAATTAAACCCGCGGATGGTTTTGAACGCGTCCAATATGCTGTAGAGCATTATCCTCAGCTCCAATGGGCTGTTGATGCCAACCGCTCTTATGCCCTTGAAAATATCGAAGCGCTGGTAAAGCTCGATCAATTTGGACTTGTCTGCATTGAAGAGCCTTTTGCTACTGATAATCTCGAAGATTATAAAGACATTCTTCCGCAGCTTTCAACACCTATCTGTTTTGATGAAAATGTCCTAACTTGGAGTGATTTACAGACTCTTTCTCAACTTAAGGGGAAAACCATGCTCAATATCAAAATTGGCCGCTTAGGTGGACTTTATCAAACAAAAGAAGCTATCGCCTTTTGCCGGAAAAATAACATTTCCTTCTGGATTGGCAGTATGGTCGAAAGTGGTATTTCCAAGATATTGCATACACAACTGGCCACTTTAAGCGACAATATCATGCCAGGGGATTTGTCAGATTCGTCCTATTATTTTACGGAAGATTTAATCGTACCAGAGATTAAATTTATTGAAGGCAAGATGAATAGACCGCGTGGCAAGGGCTTGGGTGTATCTATCAATCAAGCAGCACTTGAATATTACACCGTGAAAAAGGAGATTTTTACATGAATTTAATTGAACAACTGGGTATTCAAAAGCTGGTTTTAACCCCAACAGGTTTTACCGCTCAAATGCCTTTAGGAAACTTTCACGCGCAACCTCAAGGTTTCTTAAATGGTGGTGCAACGCTAGCCTTTGCTGAGGTTGCTGCTGGTATGGCAAGTAATCTCTTGCTTGACGATAAACATTTTGCTGTCGGCCAAGCGGTCAATGGCAATCATTTGAACCCAACTAAAGCAGCAGGAATACTCTTTGCTCAAGGTCTTCTTCTGCACAAAGGTGGGCGTACACATGTGTGGGAGCTGAAGTTTACAGATGCGCGTGAGGTTTTAGTGGCACAAGTCACTGTAACCAACGCTATTGTGGCAAAAAGATATGAATAAAGACAACATAATATTTACAGAGTTGGTGGATATAGATGAAGCCGAACTTGCGGATATCAATCAATTAATTATCGACACTTGGGCTTATCAAGAGTGGAATAAACAAGAAAATGTCTTGCCTATGGCTGATTTTTTTCTTGAAACAATCCTCTTGACCTCCACAAAAGTCTTTGTCGCTAAAGATAAGGGGAAAATTATCGGCGTCGTCGCTGCTGCCCTCACTCCTGATTTACTTCCCAAAAGTCGGATAAGGTACCACCAACTTGAAGCTCTGAGTTTAATTATCAACCAAGGAAAACCAGAAACCGTTTTTGACTTTTACTTGGAAACCATGAAGCTCAATGAGGAACTTATACAGCAAAGCAAGGAAACCTTTGATGCTGCCTTAAACCTCTTAATCTTAAATGAGAACTACAAAGGCTTAGGTCTTGGCAGTAAACTCTATCAGCTTTTCCTTGATTACTTAAAAGAAAATAAAGCAAAAACCTTCTTCCTACTTACAGACAGCTATTCCAACTATCCTTTTTACGAGAAGAAAGGCTTAAAAAGAATCGCCGCACAGCGTTTCTCTTGGAGTAATGATGCGGAAGTTTCAGAAGAGGATGTTGAGGAATATTATGTTTATGCGGGGCGAGTGGGTTGACTCATTTACTAATATTACTCCGGAAATCATCGCATCAACACATTAGAATTTTCTTAGCTTCACAAAGTAATCCCGCTGTTATATTGTTAGCTCCCTCCATATTTGTAGAATAATTTTCTTCATCTTTCAATGAATTTTTAAAAATTAAAACACTTAAAATGTGATAATATTTTAGATAAATATATTTTATCTTGAGAAAAAAGCTTGATAGAGAGGAAAAACAACAATGACAAGAGTAAAATTAAATACAGATAGGCTAAAGGATAATCAATGACTGAATTATTTACAATCCTATCCGAAATCGCAAATTTTTTCTTAGCTCTTGGTGTTTTGTCATTAGCACTTGACCAAAGCCGTACTAAAAGAGAGCTTCGGGAGATTAAACGGATTCTTTTAGAAAAGGAATGAAAGTAAAAAGCTTATATCAAAACGATATAAGCTTTTCATTTATTTTCCTACGGCTTCATAGGCCCGCATAAACTTCTCAGCATTCCCTTTAACGCCTGCAAAATCACCTGTTAAGGCTGGTGCTGTCACACCACCTCCTGCACTTACAGCAGTCGCTCCGACTTTAAACCACTCTGCCACATTTGATTCATTAACACCACCAGATGGCATCACATTGATGTAAGGGAAAGGACCTTTAAGGTCCTTAATCATCGCAGCTCCTGCAATATCTCCTGGGAAAAGCTTAATGAGTTCAGAGCCATATTCCATCGCGGTTTGTGCTTCTAATGGGGTCATCACTCCTGGAATATAAGGGATTTGATACAGGTTACAGATTTTAGCAACTTCTTTGTTAAAAGTTGGACTCACAATAAATTGAGCACCGGCAATAATTGCTAAACGTGCTGAGGTCGCTTCTAAAACAGTCCCTGCACCAATCATCACATCAGTTCCTGCATATGTAGCTACAAGATCAGCAATTACATCGTTTGCACGAGGTACCGAATAAGTCAGCTCAATACTTTTAATCCCACCGTCTACAACTGCTTCTACTATTTTGACGGCATCTTCGGCACTATCTGCGCGTACCACTGAAACAACACCCGACTTAATCACCTTTTCCAATAATTCTGCTCTTTGCATTATAAATCTCCTTGATAATTCTGACTCTTATAGAAATCCATAAGTTCCTGACGTGTCGGATATCCTTCACTATCCCCCGCACTTTGAACTGCCAAAGCGCCAATAGCACACGCACGATGTACAGCAACTTCCAGCGTTTTACCTTCAAGTAAAGCAGATTCTAAGCCGACAGCAAAGCCATCGCCTGCGCCTACTGTATCAACGACCTTGTCCACTTTAAAGCCAGAAACGGTATAAGTAGCACCAGCTTTCGTTTTGACAAATGCGCCTTCAGCGCCCAGTTTCACTACAACACTTTCGGTTAGACTGCTTTGGCTCAAATAAAAATCAGCAATTTTTTCTGGTTGGCTTGAACCCATCAGTATCTGGCCTTCATTAATACCCGGTAAAACGATTTGGCTGTTCTTCGCTAAGTTGTTGAGAGTATCTACCATTTCTTTTTGATTTTTCCAAAGCGCTGGACGAAGGTTTGGGTCAAATACCGTGAAGACTTTATTTTCCTGCAGCTTATCATTAAACGCTCTAAAAGTTTGAAGTGTTCTGGGCGATAATGCTGGAAAGATCCCTGAAAGATGAGCAATCTGAACATCTGCTAAAGTAGATAAATCAATCTCATCTATCTTCAAGTTTGAAGCAGCTGAATTTTTACGAAAATATGAAGTAACCGGATCCCCCGTACTCACACATTGTTTCAAATAAACACCTGTCAAAAAGTTTTCATCGTAAATCAAGTTTTGCGTATCCAGCTCTGCTTCTTGTGCAGCCTCAGTGATAAACCGTCCAAAAGTATCTGCCCCAACTTTGGATACATAGCCCGCACTGTGACCTAAACGTTTGATACCAAGTGCAACATTAAATTCTGCTCCTGCGAGGTATTTCTTGAAATGTACTGCTTCATCTAAGCTGACATCCACATCTTGTGAGGCCATCACGACTAGAGGCTCACCTATTGTTATAAATTTTGGCATAATTCTTTCTCCAAGGTTCAGCTCTTTATTTTATGGTTGCTTACCAATGTAGGCTAAGATTCCGCCATCTACATAGAGAATATGACCGTTGACAAAGTCAGAAGCCTTCGAAGCCAAGAAGACTGCTGGGCCTTCAAGATCTTCTGGTTCTCCCCAACGCTCTGCTGGCGTTTTGGCAATGATAAAGGAATCAAAAGGATGACGTGAACCATCTTCTTGTAACTCACGTAAGGGCGCTGTTTGGGGTGTCGCAATGTAGCCAGGGCCAATACCATTACATTGGATATTATATTTGCCGTATTCTGAGGCAATGTTCTTCGTCAACATCTTCAAACCACCTTTAGCAGCAGCATAGGCTGAAACTGTTTCACGACCAAGCTCTGACATCATTGAACAGATGTTGATGATTTTACCGCCACCTTTCTTCATCATACCTGGAATAACTGCTTTCGAAACGATAAATGGACCATTCAAATCAATATCAATCACTTGACGGAAATCAGCGGCTGACATGTCAATCATCGGTGTACGTTTGATAATACCGGCATTGTTGACCAAGATGTCAATAATGCCGACTTCTTTTTCAATTTGCTCAACCATTGCATTAATTCCTGCTTCATCAGTCACATCACAAACATAACCGTGCGCTGCAATGCCTGCTTCTTGGTAAGCTACCATACCACGATCAACTGCTTCTTGGTTGATGTCATTAAATACAATCGTTGCTCCCGCTTTGGCATAGCTTGATGCCAAGGCAAAGCCGATACCGTAAGTCGCTCCTGTTACAAGGGCGATTTTTCCTTGAAGTGAAAAGGCGTTTAAAATATTCTCAGTCATAATCTTCTCTTTCTGCTTTCGTTTATTTTTTATTATTTAAGTTTGTTCATTGGAACAATATCCATATCGTCATAAGTGATATTTTCGCCACACATTGCCCAGATAAAAGAGTAATTACTTGTGGCTACGCCTGTATGGATGGACCAACTTGGACTGATTGCCGCTTGTTCGTTTTGAAGCACTAAGTGTTTTGTTTCCTCGGGTTTACCCATGAAGTGGAAAATGGCATTGTCTTCTGGCAATTCAAAGTACAGATAAGCTTCCATACGACGTTCATGTGTGTGACAAGGCATAGTGTTCCATGCAGAACCAGGAGCAAGTGATGTTAAACCCATTTGGAGTTGGCAAGATTCGACTTGGTTTGGGTGAACATATTGGTTGATTTTGCGTTTATTCATATGTTCATCATCACCCGGTGTTAAAGGATTAATATTGGCCAGAGCGATTTTTTTATTCGGGTATTTTTGGTGAGCTGGAGCTGAAGCCACGTAGAATTTTGCTGGGTTTTGCGGATCTTTAGATTTGAAAATAACTTCCTTTGTCCCTTTTCCAATATAGTAGCCATCACGGTGTAAAACTTCATCTTCTTGGCCGTCGATGATAATACTGCCATCACCACCAATATTAATGACACCAAGTTCACGACGTTCTAAGAAATATTCAACTCCAAGAACTTTATCCAGAACAATTTCCAAAGGTTTTTCTGTCGGTTCAACTCCGCCAAAAATTAAGCGGTCATTGTGCGAATAAACCAAATGAATAAAGTTAGGTTCGAAGATGGTCTCTACTGCAAATTCTTCGCGTAGCTCTTGTGTTGTAAAGTGTGCAATATCCTTTGGTGAGTGCGTATAACGTGTATCCATTGTTTGATTGTTCATTTGATGCTCCTTTTTTATTTGTAATTTATAAAATTGATGAACCGATTTACTAAACCGATTTACTAACATCTATTGTATTCGCTTTCAGTTGTTTTGTCAAGTATAAAAAATAAAAAAATACCAAAGGATATTTTTCCTTTGATATTTTTATAGTGAATGTCTGATTTTTAGATCTGAGTCAACGACTGTAAGTTCTGCTTTTTGCGCTTTGGCTTCGATATTTTTGACCAAAAGATCCGCAGCTGTGTAGCCTATCTTTACGGGATCCTGAACGATAGCAGTCAATCCTGGGCTAATCAGCTCTCCCAAAGCTCCATCATCATAACCTACCACTCCCACTTGTTCTGGCACAGCAATTTGCTTATCTTTCAGAATTTTAATAGCACCATAAAGCAGACCGCCGTTGAAGGCATAGATGGCTGTCTTTTTATCATCTTTACAGAAAGGCTCGATCTTTTCCCAAATCATTGGATCACTTGTAAAGAGATCCTTGACTTCTTCAGTGAATACTTCTTCCAGTTCAATATCCGTATCTTTTATTGCTTCGGTAATTCCTTCATAGCGTTTGAGACGAGTTGAAGAATTCTGCATTGGCGGTGTTAAGATGACAATCCTTTGATAACCTTCTTTGACAATCTTTTCCGCTAATTTTTTTGATTGCTCACCATTATCAGAAATAACAGCTGGCCAAATAAGGGGTTGAAGATAGCGGTCAACTTGGACTAAAGGCAAGTCTGAATCAATCGTCTTGTAATCCGTCGCTGCAGCTTTAAGAGGTTGAAGGATGATACCGTCAACTTTCTCGTCTAGTAATTTTTCGATATTGTATTGTTCATACTCTTCATCAAGGTCCGAGTTCATGATAAGCGTATGGTACTTGGTATTTTGCAATCTTTCCATCATCCCTTTTAATAAACGTGATGTATAAAGATTGGAAATGTCGGTTACTGAAATCCCGATAAGTGAAGAGTAACTTGACTTTAAAGCACGCGCTTGACGGTTCGGACGATAGTCGAGCTCTTCAATTTTATCTTGAATCCGTTGCCGTGTCTCTTCTGACATCCCTGCAAATTTACCATTTAAAAAATTGGATATGGTTGATTTTGATACCCCAGTTAACTTTGCGATATCGTTGATCGTTACTTTTTTAGTCATATGCCCTTATTATACGATACTTTGAAAAAAATAATAAGAAAAAAGTTATTTTTCACTTACTGTGCTCCATTTTGAATCTTGCTCCTGCATCACTGCTCCAGTTATGAGACTTATCAAGCGATGTTGACCGGGCTGAATCTTTCCCTGAAGACAAGGAAAAATACTGCGTGGATACAACACATTGGTATTCACTTCTGGCCGAACAATGTCTGCCTCGTCATAGCCTTTGATCGCTCTGATACTACTGCTCCCTAATGGCGTGTCTATTTGGGCAAATTTATTATCAGAAAAAGTTGAGCTTTCCTCAATCGTTGTGGAAAAACCACCTTCTGCTACACACAATACTTTGTCTGTTTGGATATCGTGGATACGCAGATGCGCTTGACCTAAAGGGATAATCGTACTTTTGATGTGAACGGCTGGCATGGGTGACCAGTAATGCACCACACGATCTTCGAAGATTTCAAAAGAGTCATCTTGGGCATGTGCTCGAAAGTACAGCCCGTCTTCACTCAGCGCTAAGGTATTATCAAAAGCGCCTTCAGCGTAAAAATAAGCGCCTTTGGGTACACTAAAACCAAACTGTGTCGAATAGACAAACTTACCATATTTGGCTGGTGCATGACTCTGATTTTCGATGAACTGCCCAGCTGGATAAAACATAACCTGCTCCGAATGGGCACTGTGTTCAATCAAGGCTCGCATTTCTTTAGAGGCGATTCGTTTGCGTGATAAGCGTGGTAACTGTTTGTCGGCTTGCCAAAAAGGATGTTGACGATCAACAGCTAAGAGTAAAAATGCTTTAAAAGCCCAGTAAGGTGAACCTGCTGCGTTATAATTTTCGGCCATATTGAGATTGGGATAAGCGTAACCAACATTTAAAATGCCATTTTCAGTAAAAATAGCCTCACGAAACCAAGCTTGCATATGATTTGAAAAGAGTGCTTTAATCTTTGCCCAAGGCAAAGCTTCCAAATCCGCAAAAACTAAGGCTGACCAAAAAGCGCCCTGTGCAAAACGATAAGTCAAGCTTCGGCCAAAAGGCACTGCTCGTCCTTTTCGGTCAAACCAATACTGATAATCTTGCGCAAATAAAGTTGCCCTTTCCCTAATCTTTTTAAGCCGTTCAGCATCTTCATGGGGATTTAAAAATTTTGAGATGAGCAAGCTATAGTAATGAAATGCCCACGGAATATAATAATCCACCTGACTTGCCTTACCGTCACAATACCATCCCTTCCCTTGATAGCAGCTGTCAATGAAGGTGAACTCTTGATCGATTATTTCTTGAGAGTAAGACATTTCCAAGTTTTTCATGGTGACATTGACCAAGATACGGAAAAAACGCCAGTTATTTTTGGGGATTTTTCGTTGGTTGATTTGAAGGAACCAGTGGGCTATATTTTCTTTTTCTTGCAGACTAAAGTCCTGCCAGATGGTCTCCTTGTTAAGCAGCAAACAGGTCGCTAATGCTGCCATTTCGACAAATTTTTGGTCATAGTTGGCGAGCACGCCAAAATAATGCTTGCTTGTAGGATCTGTTCCCGCTACAAAGGAAGCACGAATTTCTTCTGTGAGAAAAGCATCTTCATTTTGACTGAGATAAGGACCAATCGCCCAGACCAAACGGCTAAAGGTTTCCATCTGACTTGTCTCCTCATCATAGATAGCACCGTGATTGTGCCCCAAGTCGATATGACCAGAACCATTCATTTTTACTTTGAGCGGTTCAAGCATAAGTTTGAACCCCTGCGTGATCTCTTCATAAAAATCCCATTTTAAAGCTTTTAATTTCTTTTCTCGCATTTTATCTCTTTTCTGATGAAAATATCCCATGACTTTGCAAGGGATAGGTATAGTCTTATTGAACAGGCTTGTTTTTTCCAAAAACTTCAATTTGGGTTAGCGCAGGAAAGGGCGAATCATCTTGTGCCTTGTTTAAATGACCCAGCTTGATAAAAGTGGTCTGCTGTGTCGGAAATTTAAAGTTTTGATACTCTGCCTGCTTTTCTGTGTCAAAGCACATATAATTACCATTTGAAAATGTAACTTCGACACTTTGCCAATAACTATCATGTGGAAAATCACAGCGGAAAAGTAAGCTCAGCTGATCCACTTCAACATGACGACCAAAATCAATGGTTAATTCTGCATCGGCCTGCTGATTAATTCCCCATGAGGCAAAAGGATATGAACCATGTGATAGGTTAGCGCATTTACCATCTATGGCATTTTTCGCAAAAAAACTGATTCATCACGTGTTTCGACATTGGCCGAAGCATGCGGATAGACGCCTGTGTTTTCTTTTTGATCATGCGCATTAAAGGAAATATTTTGATAGTTTGAAATTTCAAAAGGATAGGCTTTGCGCGCGGTCAAGCTATGGCGTGCGGATTTGAATGCCGTCTCCACAGAGGACTTTCGTAGATTTTCTGTTAAAGGGATTTCATATAACCATTCTTCTTGAGTAAAATAAAGGAGTGATGGCGCAAGAGTTTCATCCATCTGAACCATATAATAGCCCGGAACATCATCTACTGTCACACGAATCTTATCTCCCATCTGATACACATATTCCTTGATTCCTAGTGTACAAAGCTGGTTTCCTTGAGCCATAAATGGCGCATGCTCTTTCTCATGGTCAAATTTCCCAGAGATATTTTCTTTGTTCTTATTAAGCAGTTCAATTTTCATCATTTTTTGGTTCTCATTTCTTTATTCGGGTTGTTTGCCGATATAGGCAAGGATACCGCCATCGACATATAGGATATGCCCATTTACAAAGTTGGAAGCATCTGAAGCAAGGAAGACAGCTGCACCTTGTAAATCCTCCGGTTTACCCCAACGTTCAGCCGGGGTTTTCGCAATAATAAAGGCATCAAAAGGATGACGAGAACCATCTGTTTGTCGTTCTCGCAGTGGTTTCGTTTGTTCGGTAGCAATATATCCAGGGCCGATACCATTACATTGGATATTGTATTTACCATACTCAGAGGCGATATTTTTAGTCAGCATTTTCAAACCGCCCTTGGCTGCGGCATATGCCGAAACAGTTTCACGGCCCAGCTCGGACATCATGGAGCAAATATTGATAATCTTGCCACCTCCTTTTTTAATCATCGCAGGAAGAACGGCTTTCGCTATAATGAAAGGGCCTGTGAGATCAACATCTACAACCTTTCGGAAATCGCTCGCTGTCATGTCAAGCATCGATTGTCGTGCGATAATGCCCGCATTATTCACCAGAACATCTACACTTCCAACTTCTTCTTCAATCTGCTGCATCATAGCCGCAACTGCTGTTTCATCTGTGACATCACAGACGTAGCCATATGCCTTAATACCTTCTTTTTCATAAGCTGCTAAACCCGTTTCTACTCCCGCTTGATGTCTAGCATTAAAAACAATCTTTGCGCCTGCTTGGGCATAAGCAATACCAAGAGAATATCCAATCCCATGTGCCCCTCCAGTGATAAGGACTATTTTTCCCTTCATGCTGAATAATTTTAAAATATTATCTGTCATTTTTTATTCCTTTTCTTATTAAAAAGCAGGTTCATATGCAATATGAACCTTTTGTTCTTATACGGTCTATGAAAAATTTTCCAATGACTCGGAATTGTGTAAATGAGGTAAGTCATCCGAAAATTCTTCACACACCGTGCAAGACGAATGCCTTATACAATGTGTGTTGTGTTTTATTTTGCTGGTGGCACAGGTAGCCCTAGAATGCCAAGTGCACTGAGAACAATCGTGAAAATTAAAACCAACCAAATAACACGTGTAGAGTTCAATTTCTTTTGGCCCAACATCCAGTAAGTTAACAATGTGAGCAAAACTGGGATTAAGGCTGGCAAGATTCCATCTAATGTTGCTTGCATTTCTAACTTAACACCGTTATTTGTGTAAACCAGTGGCGTAGCTACCTTGATAACCGTTGGTATTAAAGCGCCAATAACAGTTACACCTAGAACAGTTGCCGCATTAGTAAAGGCAGAGAGTTTATCTTTTAATGTGGTTACTAATTTTACCCCTTGTTTATACCCTAGTGGAAGTAAAGCAGCGCGACCAAAGAGCAAGGCAATATTTGCAGCAATCCAAAGGAGACAGCCGACAGTCGAACCTTGTTGAGCTAAAGTTCCTGCAACAGAACCAAAGATGGTCCCCCAAATAACATGGAAAAGTGAATCTCCGACACCTGCAAGTGATCCCATGAGGGCTGTTTTCAAAGCCGCCACAGTTTCCTTTGCTTTATAACCTTCTTTTTCTTCAATAGCTACATCAATTCCCATAATCAAGTTACCAAAAATAGCATTGGTATTGAAGAATTGGTTATGCGTTTTAGCCATATCTTTGAGTTCTTTATCGTCTTTGTAAAGCTTTTTCAGAACAGGCATGATGCCATAAAGATAACCTGAACTCATCATACGTTCATAGTTCCAGTTGAGCTGACTTCCCAAGATATAACGCCAGCTAATTTTATTTAAATCTTTTTTTGTAATTACTTCTTTATTGTTATTCATCACCGTCAAAGCCTCCTTCAAAGTTTTGGCCATTTGTTGTGCCTGCCTCAGCTGGTGCAGGCTTTGCGCTGTCACGTTTGAACACCAAGAGTGCTGCGACTACTCCGACAATCGCAATCCCCATCATCGGAACTTGTAAATATGCTGCAAGGAAGAAACCGACCATAAGATAGGGAATATATTGTTTCGTTGGCAAATAACGCAAGAGTATCGCCACACCGACAACAGGCAATGTGCCCCCAGCAACTTGAAGACCAGTCATCAACCATTCAGGCATTGCATTGGTCAAGGTTGTTACAGCAGCATCACCAACGATCAGCATGAGTAAGATGGGAATAGCACGAGATAGTCCCCAAAGAAATGAACCAGAGAGAACCAAACGTGGAATACGGCCGTATTGTTCTTTATCAATAGCTTTGTCAACTCTGTGAAGCAGGAAGACATTACAGAAACGTGCCACAACGTCAAGTTGGAGCATCAGAAGTGAGACAGGAACAGCTAAACCAATACCATAAGCTGCGCCTTTGCCTGAAATAATAGCGAATGCTGTACCAAGGACGGCACCTGTGAAATAGTCAGGTACAGAAGCTCCACCAAATGCTGCAATACCTAAGCGCATAAGCTGAAGGGTACCACCAACCATTAAACCAGTTTTCAAATCTCCCATAATTAAACCAGAAATCATACCGGCAATAGCTGGCTGAGTCAACGAATTCGAAATCAATGAATCATTGATAGCAATAAAGGCAAAAATTGTAATTAAAATGATTTGTAGGACTGTTAAATGCATTTTATCGTTCTCCTATTTTGTTAAGTTTTTCCATAAAGTCAATGGCGGGCTCACTTGGAACCAATTGGGCTGTGATTTTAACGCCACCAGCAGCAATTTTTTGGAAGATACCTTCTTCTTCTGGCATGACTTTGATGCTCTTTGTGACTTCTTTTGAACCTTCTTTATAGCTCATATTCCCTACATTAAGACTTTCAAGTTTCCCCCCTGCTTGAATAAATTTTAAAACATCGGCAGGTTTTTTAAAGAGAAGAAAAATCCGTTGTAAGCCATATTTCCCCGCATTGATATTTTCTGCTGCTTGGGCTACGGGAATAACTGAGAGTCGCATTGCTGATGGGCAAGCCATGCGTAAAGATGATTTTTGCAAGTCATCGGTAGCTGCCTCATCATTTGCAACAATGATGCGTTGTGTCCCCAAACTTGAAGACCAAATTCCAGCCACTTGTCCATGAATCAAGCGTTCATCAATGCGCGTGTTAACAATCTTTGCTTTACCTTGGTACTCAGAATAATCTGCCATATTAAGCGTTACTGCTTCTTGTGCCTTTGCTTCATTCAGCAAGTTTTTCGCATTAACCAGCGTTGTTCTGCTCGAAGTAACCAAATCATCAGCGGACGCTGTATCACTCACTGCTGCTTCTAAAACAAGAGAGAGGTTCATCCCAGCGATGATAGAAATATCATCATTATCGGTAAAATGCTTTAACGCCACGTTACAAGGTGTTCCTCCAAGTAAATCAGCAATAATTAAAGTTTCACCCTCTAAGGTCTGCATTTTTTCGAGTAGCTCTTGTTCAAACTGGATATTATCACTATCCTCGGGCATACATACCACATGCATCTGTTCTTGCCGTCCGATGATCATCTCGAGACTTTCTTTCACCCCGGCAGCCATCGAACCATGGCTAATCAATACTATGTTTCTCATTTGACTCCTTATCAATCACGCAAGCGCTCTTTTATTTAACATGTTATCTTCTTACATTATCAGTATATAACATATTAAGTAGCTTGTCAAGAGAAAATGTACACGGTTACATATTTTTTTGTAAAAAGCTCCCTAAGGCGCACTCTAAAGCCTTGTATATACAGCTTGCATATTATAACTTAACATGTTATAATTCTAATATAAGTTATATAGATAGGAGTATTTCTATTGATTCCAAAGTATGAACAAATCAAACAAGACTTATTATCTGAAATCAAAAATCATAAATTTATCCCCGGGGATAAATTTTATTCAGAAGCCGATATTAAACGAAAATATGAAGTAAGTTCTATCACTGCGGTGAAAGCCTTAAACCAATTAACAAGTGCAGGTTACCTCTACCGCGTTCAAGGAAAAGGTACCTATGTTTCTAAATCGAAAATTTCCCAAAATGTTAAATTCTCAGATATCGAATTGCATTCTCAAGATCACGAAACTGTCAAAGTTCTGTCAATAAAAGAGGAAAATGAACCTTCAATCTTAAAAGAGCTTGGACTTAGTCCAGACCAAAGTTATTATAAGATTGTTCGGGTACGTTATTTTGATGGAACCCCCTTTCTCTTACACTTTACACACCTTCCAAAAACTTTAGTCAAGGAGCCTGTGTCAGATCATTTAGAAGACTATTCGAGTGTCTATGAGCGAGTGAACAAAGACTTTGGTATCGATCTTTATTCCATGTCCTCTGTTGAAACAAATGAAATTATTTTTCCAGATGAAAGTGAGTTGCTCAATGCGCTCAACTTAAGCTTCCGCGAACCTGTGGTCAAGCAGGTTAAACACACCTATCTTGTAGATAAGAGTGTTGCTGAATATATCGTCAGCTACAAACATTGGAAATACTTCAAAACAAAAATAGAAGTGGATGCCGAATAGCATCCACTTTTACTTTGTTTTATTTTTACTTTAGAGTATCAAATACTGGTTGACTTGAAAAGTTTAAGCTGGTAATTTCTACAGCTTCTGTTTCAAAGACAAGAATTTCATTCTCTCCTTCATGGAGAAAGTCCTTCGGACAATACAAACTGTACACAGGCCCTTGGTTCCAATAACGACCAAGATTCTTACCATTCACAATGATAACACCTTTGCCATAGTTCGAGCAATCGATGAAAGTATCTGCCACCTTATCCAAGCTCATATTAAAGCGATAAAAAGAAGGCTGTGCTGGATTTTTACCTGCACTAAAGTCAATTCCACTTAACTGCTCCGCAGAGAAATCTAAAGGATATTGTGTATAACCTTGGTGAAAATGTATGTCATGCATCATGCCACCACGTATACCTTTTTGCTGACTTGGATGATTAAATTTAAAACCATAATTGACACGACCTAAGTTCTCTACCAAACAGTCCACTTGAATCTCTTCTTGATTTTCCGCTACATCCAACAATATTTCTTGCCCAATTTCTTCTTGGTATTGTGTGTGTTTATGTTGACCATCAAGATAAATTTGGAGACGGTCGCTCGCTTCAACAATCTTAAGTTTAGTCTCTTTACCATAATTTTTTAAGACAGTAGAATAAAGCATATAACCATAGCCTGTACCTGCTGCTTCTAAAGTGAGAGGATAAGCGGTTGTTAAAGCCTTCATCATGTTATCTTTAGTCTTAAATAAAGATACACTCTCTGAAACTTTAAAAGAACCAAGACTTTCAATTTCCTTGACACGAGGCTGCGCTTGCCAAACATCTGGGCACACTTCTTTGATCGCTTTTTGAACAGCATAATATTTGGCAGTAGGTTCCCCTGCCTCTGTTAGCAAGGCATCGTAATCATAGCTGGTAATTTGTGGTAGATTTCCCGTGTCACGCGCAGAGCAACCATTATAAAAGCCAAAATTGGTCCCACCGTGGAACATATAAAGATTAAGCGAACCAAGCTTCAGCATGGCTTTAACTTCATCTACTAAATCTTGCAGATCACGCTTAATAATCGGTTCTCCCCAACGATTGAACCAACCATCCCAATATTCCATACACATAAGCGGCCATTTTTTACCATGTTCTTTCATAAATCCTGCGAGCACTGCTGCGTTTTCTTTCGAACGGCTGCCGAAGTTTCCTGTAACCAAAACATTATCTTCAATCAAAGAACCCGCATCAAGCGCTGCCTGCCAAGCACCATCTGAAGTAAACAAGGGTACATTAATCCCATATTTTTTCATAAGTGCCATCGTTTGGCGAAGATATTCCTTCTCCATCCCATAAGAACCATATTCGTTTTCAACTTGCATCATGATAACAGGACCACCTGCAGTGATTTGTAATGGTGAAAGATATGGAAGTAATACCTTAAAATAGTTTTCCACCTTGGTCATAAAGCGTGAGTCTGTGGAACGAAGACGCATTTCTGATTCCTTCAGCAACCAGGCCGGAAGTCCGCCAAATTCCCATTCGGCACAGATATAAACTGAAGGCCGTAAAATAACCATGAGCCCTAAACTTTCAGCCAGCTTAACGAAAGCACGAATATCTTTCATGCCTTCAAAATCAAATACTCCTTCTTCAGGTTCATGAATATTCCAAGGAATATAAGTTTCTACAGTATTTGCACCAAGTGCTTTCAGGTTATAAAGACTGTCTTCCCACTGACTTTGGGGAATTCTAAAGTAATGAATAGCACCACTTATTATTTTAACTGGCTTATTATCCAGCATAAATTCTTCTTTTATTTGAAATGTTTTCACTACTTCTCCTTACCAATATCGGTTCCATTTGTCATTCGCTAAGCGCATGAGCGCTTCAAAATAGAAATAATCGCCCCAGAGGTTAGGTTCATCAATACCTTTGCCTTCTGCAAAAGCATATACCCCATGTTGCAACAAGCCTTCATTCCCATCTGCTGCCTCTGTATAAAATTCTCCCAACTGATAAATGAGTCCCTTAGCCATACCCTCTGCTTCTGGATAAGCTTTTTGTTGTGCAGCTTCTAAGAAGCCACACGCTGCAATAGCTGCTGCTGAACTGTCTTTAGCAGATGGCTCTGCATCTGTATAATCAAAATCCCAATATGGAATAAGATCCTGAGGCAAATGCTTCAAGAAAACTTCTACCACAGAAGGGTATACCTCAGGAAAAATAGCGGAATGAATATAACTTTCATTAAGCGGAATTCCTAAAATAGCCCATGCCTGCCCACGTGCCCAAGTTGACGTATCGCTATGTCCTTGATGTGTAGCTCCATATGCTGGTTGTCCTGTTTCGAGATCAAAATAATAAGTATGATAAGTACTTGCATTGTCACGGAAAACTGTTTTGAGCAAAGTCGCATAATGCTTCAGCGCTACTTCTTTGTAAATTGCTTTGCCAGAATATTCTGTTGCTGCAAAGAGTAAGGGAAGATTGATGAATGAATCAATAATGACACGATATTCTTTAGGATCGCCATACTTGCCCCAAGCTTGAATAAAATTACCTTTTTCTTGAAAACGGTGAAGCAAGACATTCGCAGCTTGAAGTAAAGTCGCTTTATAAGTTTCATTTCCAGTTAACTTATAAGCCGCCCCCGCTGACAGACTATATAGAAACCCGATATCATGATGATCTAACACAAAATGATCGTCTAATCTCTTTTGGAAACTTTCCATGTTGGCTTCGACACGATGTAAGAATTTTGCATCCCCTGTATATTCATAAGCCAAAGCTATCATTCCTGTCCAAAATCCATTGGTCCAGTCGTCATTCCCCTTGATACGATATTTCCCATCTGTAGCACAAGCCGAAGGAAAATCATCACCAAACCGCTCCATGTTTCTTTCAATTTTTACAATTATTTTCTTTATTTGATTGTCCAGCCAAGCTTGGTCGATATTTTGACCGAGCTGAATTAATTTTTTTTTATTCGTATTCATAACTCAACCTCTCTTAATATATTAACATGTTATATTATAACTTTTACTTGACAAAATAGCAAGAAATTTTTGATGGTCCAAGAAAAAACTACAGCCGAGATATTTATTACCTAAAAATTTACTATCCCTCAATAGTGCGCAAGTAAGCGTTATCTAAATAGGTTGACAATCTTATTAACATACTATATACTTACTCATAGATAATATAACATGTTAAATTATACTACTTATCATAAAGAAAAGGAGCGACTAAAAGTAAATATTGAAAAGATTTAGATTAACTGTTCTAAGTCTCTTTTATTGTACTTTAAAACAAGCATTGGGAATATAAATAAATACACGGAGAATATGAAATGACAAAAAAACTATTTTATTTTATTGCTTTCTTACTTGTGAGCATTTCGGTAAATTTCACATTCAGTCAACGAGCTACAGCGGAGAGCTATACTTCTGATTTCAGTAATCAGCTTGGGACTTGGAAAGATTTGGTTGGCCAAGCAGATAAAAGAATCTCTCAAGGACAGCTAAATATAGCTAATCAAAAGCTAAGTACAGGTTATGAAAGTATTTCGCTCAATACAGATGCAGGAAATCGTAGTTCTGGTGATGTGCAAATAACTTTTGTATACAATGGACAAACAAATTTTGGGCTTGTCTTTCGGGCTGGCGCAGAAAACACCAAAAATTATCAGTCCTTTGCTTATATGAGTAACGGAAACTGGCAGCTTGGTCAGCCAGGAGGCAAATGGATAACAGATATACACAGTCAAAGTCTCGAGGTCGGGCAGACCTATAAGTTACTTCTACGTTATCAGGGCACGAGTGTTAAAGCTTACCTTAACGGCAAGATAATCTATGATAATCCCCATGTTACTTACAGCAATGGGTCAACCATCGATGGGGACTGGACCGGAGCAACAGGTTTACGTCTTTTTGGTAATCTGAGTCAGCTGTCGCTCTTATCACTGAAAACTGACGAAGTTAACAGTATACCTGAAGTTTTAGATACGCAGCAATTTATAAGCTTACGTGACAAGTGGAAGCAACAACTAATCACTGAAAATTATGATTCTAACAATGCTCCACTCGTCAAATATGTGAATACTTTGTCCAAGAATGCTCAAAACCTTTACCAAAGTATGAATCGTAGCCCTGATCGAAAAGAGCTGTGGCCTTTGAAAGCTGGGGACACACCTTCTGCAAATCTGACGACTCAATTCTCTAATCTCTACCTTCTCTCACAGGCTTATGGCACTAAGGGGACAGATTACTATCTTAATTCCGAACTGCTCGCTGATATTCAGTCTGGACTTGATTTTATGGTAAGTCAAAAGGGATACGATGGTCAGAAATACTATGGCAATTGGTGGGATTGGCAGGTTGGTATTCCTCAAAAATTTATTGGTAGCTTAATGATTCTTGGTGATAAGCTACCGTCAGATAAAATACAAGAGTATAGCAAAGCAATCCAGTCCTATGTCCCTAATCCTTATCAGCAACTCTATACGAAAGCACAGGATGTATTTGTTGATCTGACTTTCATTCCTAATTTTTCAACCACTGGAGCAAATAGAACAGACTTGGCCTTATCTGTGCTTGGCTTAGGAATTTTACAAGAAGATGAAAGTAAGATCGAGCTGGCATCAAACAGTATTAAAGAAGTTTTTCAAACAGTAACCAAGGGAGACGGCTTTTATCCTGATGGCTCTTTTATTCAGCACAATAACATCCCTTATACCGGTTCTTACGGCAATGTTCTTGTGAAAGGTGTCGGACAAATCCTCGCTACCACCAAAGGTTCAAGCTTTGAAATGGACAGTCAAACTGTCTCAAACTTTGTCTCTACTGTTGAACAATCATTTATCCCTCTCATCTATCAAGGAACAATGCTTCCAGGTGTCAATGGACGCTCAATCTCACGCGCTCCAAAAGATACACAGGTCGGCTACGGTTCAACCACGATGTATAATTTGCTTATCGTTGCTAACTTAGCATCCGAAGAAAGTCAAAAGAAGCTGCAAGAAGCAGTGAAATACTGGATGCAAACCAATCCTGATTATTATCTCAATAACACGAGGGACTATAATGACTTACAGCTGACACTTTCTTTAATGGCAAATAGTGCAATCACTGGAGATATGCTCCCCTTTACGGGAACAAAAGTCTTCGCCTCAATGGATCGTTTTGTTCAAAGTAATCCAAATTACATGACAAGCCTGAGCCTATACTCCAACCGCACCTCTTCTTTTGAAGCAGGAAATGGTGAAAATAAACGTGGCTGGCATACAGCTGATGGCATGTTTTATCTCTATAATAACGACGGTGTCCAATTTGGTAATAGTTACTGGCCAACGGTTGATCCTTATCGTTTACCTGGGACAACCGTAGATACTATAGCGCTTCAAGATGAAAACTCATCCTTTACTACCGTAACTTCTCCCGAAACATGGGTCGGTGGAGCAGCTGCAGAAAATCAAGCCGTGATGGGTATGGCGCTTAATAAGCAAGGCACTAAAAACAACGGTACCGTCCTTCCGATGAATCTTCGTGCTAAAAAATCATGGTTTGTTCTTGAAGACCAGACCATTGCCTTAGGTGCGGGAATTAGTGGTGACACAACTGCTTCCATCGAAACGGTCGTGGACAACCGTCTTCTTAATGACGCATATCACTATCAAGTGATTTCAAATAAGGGGAATATCACTGATGCTTCTGAAGAAAGTAAAAAAGATTGGCTCCTCTTGCAGTCTGACCAGCAAAATGCTTCGATTGGCTATTACTTCCCAACTTCTTCAGACGTCACTGTGCAAAGTGAAAAAAGAACAGGAACTTACGCCGCTATCAATAGTGCCTTTACAAGTGACAAAACTTATAGTGGCGAATATCGCAAATTCCTGATAAACCACGGGCAGCATCCTCAAAATGCAAACTATGCTTATGTTATTCTTCCTGAAGCAACGCAAGAAAAACTTAAACATTATACCCAAGATAATACTCTTAAAATTCTTGCAAACACCGAAAGTATCCAAGCTGTGCAAATGGAAACCGCTGGCTATTTAGGAATTAATTTCTGGGCTACCACAGGAGGAAGCTTAGCAGACATCACCACAGACAAGCCGATTTCCTTGTTAAAACAAACCAAGCAAACCCAAACCACATACACAATCGCAAATCCCACGCAAACCAATGAGACTGCTCATATCCAATTGCCAAAAGATTTCAAGCATATCCTTTCGATGAGTGACGGCGTAAGCTTTGATGAAGCTACAAACACTCTAAGCATTGACTTTTCGGGCAGTGCGGGGAGTGCTAAACAAATTATTGTGGAGTGATTTTCGTTAATTGGTGCTCTCTTCCTTAATTTATATAACTCCCTAACCTACCTTCAAATAAAAAAGCATCAGAAATTTCTGATGCCTTTTTATTTTATATTACTTTTTTTCCTTATTTTTTAACATAAATTTTCTTGCAAATACGAAAATCAATGCGAGGATAATGAAAAACAAACCAACTAGAGCTGTCTTTGTAACTTTTTCTCCAGCATTTGGCAAATGCTTCGAATCTCTCTTCGTATCTTCATTTGAAGTTGAGTTTGTTATCTCTGATGAAGATCCTGTTGTAGTTGAGGACTCTGTCGTCGGAGGTTCTGTTGTTGTTGTTGGAGGTTCTGTGGTTGTTGGGGGTTCTGTGGTTGTTCCAATAAATGTATTCTTTATTGTGAATTTATTTCCATTTTGAGTAACTGTACTTTGAAACTCATCTGGTACTTTTATTTCTTCAACTTGGTAAGTAAAGTCATCACCATTATTATTATACAGCGGTAAGTCAACATTTTGAGCATTAACCTCTAAAGTTTTATATTCTTGCTTAAAGCCTTCTTCCTTTGTGAGTTTAATGATATCACTTGATGTCCATGTTTCAGAAGTTACCTGTTGACGTGTAACAATAAATTCTATAGAATCAGGTGTTTGATTTTTATCTATATTTTCCCAAACTTTTTCAACATCTAAAGAAATCTTTGGTGCTTTTATTGATGGTATCGGAAAATCTAATTCTTCGCCTGATTTGTTAGGATCTAAAGTCGTTCTCCCATTACACAGATACCAGCTATCTCCCTTAAAATCAGAATTTTCGGTATCAATACGTACCTGATAGCTCAAAGTGATACGTTCATCGCTTCCAAGTGCAATTGAAGAAACTGAAATTGTTTGATTTGCTTCTGTAACTTTTATATCCTGAACCAAATCTGGTGCTTCTTGCCACACACCGTTACTATCTTTACGCCAGCCTTGTAGCTTGTAATTTTGTTCCGTGAAATTTCCTGAACCCTGTAGGAGAATACCTTCCCCCATCGGATCTGTAATCGTTCCATTAGGGATAGTTTTTAAAATATTATTTTGCAAGTTTTTAAAGACCTCTGCTAATCCTTCTAGATTTTCATCAATTGTATAATATCCTGAAGGATTAGAGGAAATATTTTTCGCAATATACTCTCCTCTTTCAGAAGGTGCTACACCGACTGAATAACAAATTACACCACTCTTTTTAAGCTTCATCACACTTCCCAAAGTGTCATCATTAATAACATTTTTATTCGCTACAATCCCATTTGTATCTGAACCAGCACTTGTGGTGTGGTACAAGGGTGAGTCCGTCTGAAAATCTTCATGATATGTTGAGGTATGGTAGCCATTATAGTCGATAAGTTCTCCATTATTAGGATACTCAACAGCATCTGGAGCAGGAATATAACTGCGGTTAGCACTTCCATCCCCGATATGAACCAACATATGCTCCGCATCTCCACGCCCATCTTCCGTAAACATACGTTCTGCTTCAATAAGTCCTTTTTGAGTAAAGGTTCCAGATTGACTCTTTGCTCCATTAACCAAGAAATCATCTAAATAGTTGGCATCTGTGGAGAATGTTTGTGTGGAGTAAAGATTTCGATTATAACAAACCAATCCCACACGAACATGTCCTTCTTGCAAAACTTCAGCAATACTGGTTAAAAATTGATGCACTGCATTTTGTGTATTTAGAAGTTTTTCGCCCGACATTGTAGATGAAAAGTCGATAACTAAAACCAAATCTATATCACGTGGCGGATTAATATCATTTCCCTTCACATCAAGGGTGACATCAAATAAACCTTGTTTTTCAGCATTTTCCTTTACGCTTTTTTTAACGTAAGCTTTATTATCGTAATTAACATAACCTTCACTATCAAAAGAAACGCCTGCTACATTACCATAATCATAATTATGTGTATTACCATTTGTAACACCATCTTTAATATATTCTCCTTGTTGGTCGTTCATATAGGGGAAATCTATTGTCTCAGCCTTAGCCAAAACTGCCCCTCCTCCAACAAAAATTAAAATCAAAAATATTAAAAATAATTTAAATATCTTTTTCACTTTTTGTTTTCCAATCCGTTTATTTAGTAAATATAATAGTTGACTAACAAATTTAAATTTTTCACTTTATAGCAATAATATTTACACTGATGCGCTAATATCATATTAAGTATTAAGCAAAATTAAATCATACTTTATTCAATAGCATTATCTTTTCTTTCTAATAAATTACAATTTTTCTGACAATCACATTATTATAAGCTTTATTATATCTAGTTATTTAAGTTTATGTTAGATTGTTTTTTCGTGGAATTGACAGTACTTTTTTATTTATTTATAATAGAAGCGTGATATATCAGTAATCGTTGACTATCGAATATAAATATATTTCAATATAATTGTAATTTTTCTGACAATCATGTGAAATCCTGTTATTCAAGGCTCTATGAGTCATTTACTTAACAGAAGAAAATTATTTCCAACTATTTTTTTATATTTTGTATAAAAAAAAAGCTATGACAACTTCTCTTTTATATTTTTTTAGTTGAATCTTGCTATTATAATTACACTACTTACATTATTATATTCCCGGAAAAACACTTGTTTTATCAATCTTTATTTATATTTCTATACTATATTTCTGGAGTAACTAATATAAAAAAATGGCAAAAAAAAGAGCACATAAGCTCCATACTTAGTGCTGCTACCGTCAGGTCCTGACACGCTTCGTAAGAAACTTATTGCTCCGAAATTTATTATAACATACTTCTTCTTGTTTTGACAAGCTTTGACTTTATCAAAAAAATTTTATCATTTACTTGAAGATTTCCGCCCCTTATAAACTTCCACAGCATTTTCATAATCTTCTTTCATGGTTGGAAATTGTTTCTTGATAGCATTTGCTCCAATAAAATAAAAGACAATCACCAAAATCAATACAAGGAAATTAATCAAAGAAAGAATAGCTACAAGCATACTTCCTTGCGGTTGCACGATGAGCGTCATCACATAAAAAATTGACAGTACGTTGTACAAATAATAAAGAATGGGTGCTACATGACAGATTTTAGGTGCGCGAAGCCGTACATAACCAATATGGGTAATAATAGCAAACACAACAAGAATTACTCCTGCTGCATTGATCGTAAATCCAAGGAAAACAGCAATAAAAAGTACAATCAATCCAATAGGAATACTGATACTATTGAGCCAGGCGCGGTAAGGTGCTGTTTCTTCTTTGTAGCGCTGTTTGGGAGTTTTTTCGGCGTCCATGGGTTGACCTCTTTTTTCTATTTTATCCTTTGTCTATGGTAACAAAAACTTACAGAAATTTCCTCTAAAAAAGAACAGTTACACCTGTTCTTTTTTTTCTTTATTTCTCTTTCTCCGATGTTGGAAAAAATCTTTCATGATATCGGCGCACTCAGTTTCTAAAATGCCACTTTCTACAGTGACACGATGATTGAGCCGTTTATCTTCCAAGATTTGATACAAACTTACCGCTGCTCCAAACTTGGGATTTGTTGCACCAAAGTATACTTGTGGAATACGGGCTAAACCAATGGCTCCAGCACACATAACACAAGGTTCAATAGTAACAAATAAAGCACAGTCTAATAAACGCCAGTTCCCCACAGCTTCATTAGCAGCCTCAATGGCGCAAATTTCTGCATGGTGAGTAGCACGGCCATCAAGTTCACGGCGGTTAAAGCCGCGGCCAATTACTTCACCATCGTGTACAATGACCACGCCGATGGGAACTTCTTCATTTTCTGCTGCCTTTTGGGCTTCAAGCAGTGCTTGCTGCATGAAATATTCTTTTTCTTGCTGACTAAACTCCATTATACCGTCCATTTCATATGGGGTTGAGCTAAGTCAACCGGTATATTTCCTGCTGCTTCTTGCGCTTCCTCACGTAATACTTGTAAATCACCAACTTGTGGCAGATGTGTGAGGATTAGTTTTTTCACATTGGCTTGTGCTGCAATTTCTCCTGCTTCTACACTGGACAAGTGGTTAGGCATTTTGGCCTTATCCTTGAAGAAATAAACGTCAGCCAGCAAGATATCCGCATCTTTGGAAAAATCAACAAGTTCTGCAAAATAGCCCGTATCTCCTGTATAAATTAAAACCTGTCCTGTAGCTCTCTCAACAATACGCATCGCGTAGCAAATAACAGGATGCACTGTTTTTAAGAACTGAATATCAAAGGGTCCAACAGATGTGCCGTTTTCGACATCATAAGCAATTCCCTCACTGACATTTTCCAAAGATAATTTTGAAAATTCATATTCATTTTCCTGATGGCCATAAATTGGCAACATTTCTGGTTTCACTGTTTGCAGCTGACGATATTGACGCAAAGCGCCCAAGTCTGCTATGTGATCTTCATGGTAGTGGCTCAAGATGATTGCATCCAAATCATTGGGTGAAAGCTCATGCTCAAGTTCCGTCACTGCACGTGATCCGGCATCCAATAAAAGGTTAAATCCCTCTTCACTTTGTAATAAATAAGAAGTTGTGCCTGCATCACGTGTGGGATATCCGCCCCATACACCAAGTGCTGTTAATTTCATATTGTCTCCTCTCTTTCAAACCTTAACATAAAGTAAACGATAATTAAAAATGTGCTAGATACCAGTAAGGTCCAGTTGCCAAAGATATCGGCACTATAAGTACCCAAGATAGTCCCTAAGAAGAAGGCGCCGACCAGACTAGCAAAGACACGGAAGTTTTGTAAGTAGCGTTGTTCATGTGTCAACGCGTAATTCGTTAAGTTGACCATGGTTGATTTCAAATTTCCGGTCATCATGATACTTCCGTAAGGGAGCCCTCTTGTTTTGCTGAAAGTATCGTGCTGAATGGCCATGAAGAATGATAAAAAGCCAACAAAAATGGAAACAGGTAATTTTAAAACCGTGGCATAAAGTAAGGTAAATACGGTCACACCTGTCCACTGCAATAAGAGCAAATAAATCGTATCCGGCTTATTCTTCTTCCTTAAGTAATAAGAATATATATTTTTAAAAATTACTCCACAAGAAAAGAAAAGAACAGGAATAATAAAATCTGCTACACGTACAAAATTTCCTTTGGCTAAATAAACCGCTGCCTGTATCATGTTCCCCGTTTGCATCCCAATGAAGCGCCCATCAAAGTGGAAAAAGGAAAAAGCATCCATAAATCCAGCGTTCATCGCTAAGAGCGAGGCTACTCTTAGTTTTTCTCTCATTTCAGTGTTCATATTCTTATTATAGCATTCTTAAAACCTTTTGGCACAATTGTGTTTCGTTGATCTTCTATAGGCCACTTTTGTCCCTTTGATCTGCATCAAAAATAATATATAAACAAAATGCACTGTCAAATTCTTTTGACACCTCCTTTTTTTGAAAATATAAAAAAATCGGCTTATAATGAAAGTGCATACATATCTAAAAGATATCGAATTTTTAATGAAAATTAAACAAATTAAGGAGAGCTTATGAAAGTTTCAATATTTTCCACTTGTGTGATGGACCTTATGTTTCCACAAGTTGGAATTGCAATGGTTGAAGTACTCGAACGTTTGGGAATTGAAACAGACCTACCTGAAAAACAAATTTGCTGTGGACAACCGACTTATAACTCGGGGTTAGCTCAAGAATCCATGCCTACCATCAAAAACCAGATTGATGCTTTTGCATCTTCTGATTATGTGGTTGGTATAGCCGGATCTTGTTCAGGGATGTTCACTGAGTATCCACATATGTTCGATGAAGGCGATCCTTATAAAGAGAAAGCAATTGATTTAGCAGATAAATCCTATGAATTCACTCAATTTCTTTATCGAGTGTTAGGGATTGAAGATCTTGGTGCCACCTTTAATGGCGAGAAGGCAACTTACCATCGTTCTTGTCACATGACCCGCATATTAGGTGAACGAGAAGCTCCTTTTGTCCTATTAGATAAAGTCAAGGGACTTGAGCTTCTTCCGCTGCCTCATTTAGAAAATTGTTGCGGTTTTGGTGGAACGTTCTCCGTTAAAGCTCCTGAAATCTCCGAAATGATGGTTGCTGAAAAAACAAGAGATATCTTATCAACAGGTGCCGAAATCTTAATTTCTGCTGATTTAGGTTGCTTAATGAATATCGGTGGAAAATTAAATCGTGATGGCAAAAAGGTTAGAGTCATGCATATTGCCGAAATTTTAAACACAAATGTTGATTTAGAAAGAATCGATGCAATCAAAAATCCAGCATTTATAAAATAAATAGGAGGAGAAAATGGGCCTTTCAACAAGTACAAAAACTTTCGCTGAACGTTTAGAAGAAAGTAAAAAAGACAAGTTTGCAAAAGCTGCAGTTGCACAAGCACAAGATGCTCAATGGGACAAACGAGAAGCAGCACGTGATGAACTAGGAAATTGGCAAGAATGGCGTGATATTGCTGAATCAATCCGTCAACATACTTTAAAATATTTACCACACTATTTAACTGAATTTTCGGATAATGTAGCCGCTCGTGGCGGACATGTCTTCTTTGCGGCTGATGCTAAAGAAGCTAATGATTATGTGAAACGTATTATTCTTGAAAAAAATGCTAAAAGATTGTCAAATCAAAATCAATGGTATCCACTGAAGTAGACATTGACCCCATGCTCGTCTCCCTTGCTGATGATATGGAAATTTTAGAGACGGACTTGGCCGAATTTATATTACAAGTTGCTGACTGGGATGAGCCTTCGCATATTGTTTTTCCAGCTTTGCACAAAAATCGTGATCAGATTCGTGAAATTTTTGCTCAAAAACTTGGATATAAGGGAGACAATGATCCTGTTAATCTTGCACGATGTGCGCGTGAAACCATGCGTAAACTTTTCTTGAAGTCGGAAGTAGGCATCACTGGGTGTAACTTTGCCATCGCCAATACTGGCGACATTAATTTATCGACCAATGAAGGAAATGCTGATTTAACGATTTCTATTCCTAAAACACAGATTGTGTTAATGGGAATGGAACGAATCGTTCCCTCTATTAAAGAAGCTGAGATCTTGGATAATATGCTTGCGCGTTCAGCTGTTGGGCAAAAATTAACAACTTATGTCACTTTTGCTGGTCAAAAAGCCGAGGACGAATCTGATGGGCCGGAGAATTTTCATGTTGTGATTATTGATAACGGTCGTTCAAATGCGATTGGAACTGCTTTTGAAGCTGTCTTACAGTGTATCCGCTGCGGTGCTTGCTTAAATGTTTGCCCTGTCTATCGTCAAATTGGAGGTCATGCTTACGGCTCTATTTACCCTGGTCCGATAGGCTCCGTTCTCTCTCCTGTTCTAGGAGGTTATGAACAATATGGAGATTTACCATATGCTTCTACCTTATGTGGCGCTTGTACAGAAACCTGTCCCGTAAAAATCCCTTTGCATGAACTTTTAATTGAACATCGTAAAGTCATGGAAGACGATTTGTCAATGCATCACGACGGTTCTTTTGTCAATTTTGAAATGAATGCGATTGGAAAAGGCACAAGTAGTCCCGCAATGATTGGAATGGCAATGAAGATGGCCCATACTGGTCTCAATATGTTACCCAAAAATAAGGAAGTAAGCGTTGGAGGTTCTTTGTTTAAGTACGGTGCAGTTAGCAAAGCACCTGCTCTAGCCAAAGGTTGGACGGATGTTCGCGACTTACCTATAGCTCCTCCACATAAAGAACAGTTTCGTCACTGGTATAAAAAACATAAGGCAGGTAAATAAAAATGGCAGGAACTATTGAAAATCGAACTCAATTTTTAGATACATTGTTAAAAAAACGTGGTGGTGTAGAACTACCATTTGAACCTTATACTCTCATTTCAGATCTGCCTCAAACACATTTGGCAGATTTAAGTAGTAACGAATTACTCAAACTTGCCAAGGAACAAGCACGTCGCGTTTCAGCGAATCTAGTGGAAACAACTTCTTCAGAAATGAATGAGATAATTTACGGTTTAATTGAAAAATCTGGTGGGGGGCAGGTAATGATTCCTTCAACAGATGAGCTGGAAAAGCTAGGGGTTAATATTATTTCGGACCAACTGGTCAAATGGAAAATTGGTAAAGAAAAACGTGAAGAAAATATTAATGCTGCTCAAAATTCAAATGTTGTTGTAGCCGTTCCTAAATTTTTCCTTGCCGAATCAGCCACAATTGTGGTTGAATCAGAAGCTGGTCAAGGGCGTTCTTTGCACTTTTTACCTACTCATTATATTTCTGTGATTCCCCTCAGCCGCATGATTCCACGCTCTACACAAGCTGCAACTTGGTTGGCTGAAAATAAAAAGCCAGGTTCAACGGTGCATTTTATTTCTGGACCATCAAATTCTGGTGATATTGAAATGCAGCTTGTAGTCGGGCTTCACGGTCCTTTGGAAATTAATTACGTTATTGTTAAAGATTTATAGGAGTTGATAAAATACAAAAAAGCTTACTGACTGACTATGACACCAGTTAGTGAGCTTTTTTATTTCTTTGTATTTTTTTTGTTTTTATATGCGAGATATCCTTCAGGAACTATAATGATTGCTATTATTATTCCGGGTAGAGCACTGTATCTCCCCTGAACTAAATCATATAATACGAAAAGGATACAAACGACTAGAATTATTTCTTTTGTTAATTTAAAAATCAAAATAAGTTAATATTCCATTTTATAAAAACAAGGATTACTAATAACAAAATAAAAGAAGCAAATAACCAAATAAAGGTCCATTGTTTTCGACTATATTTGCTATTTCTTGAATCATTGATAGCCTTAAATATATCAATAATCCATACACGCATCCAAATCCATGCTGCACCAATAAAGAAGGCGATGAGTAATAGAGTTACAATCCAAACTTCAATCATTTATAAATTACCACCATTCCAGCCATCCATTATTTTTTATTTTATCTCTACTATCTAGCCATTTTGCCACAGTTGTTCCTGGATCAAGTATATTTTTTACTATACTAGAGATAACAGTGTCAATTCCTGACACTTTTTTGATACCGAAAGTAAAAAGAGTAGCAACAACTTTTTTACTGATTGTATTTGCTGCTTTTTTGCTCCCACTTTTAAGACTAGTGCTTTTACACCTGCTCCTGCAGCCCCACCTGTCACAGCAACCAGTCCTACGTTAATAGCACCTGCTAATACTTTTACAGAAATTGTACCATGTTTAGCTGCTAATACACGTTCAGATGTAACTTTATCTAATACACTTTGGTGGTTTTCATTAATTTCTTCAATAAGTCGATCTGTTGCTCCTTGTAAATCTTGATAAACAGAAGAATTAGGATCATACAAATCCATCAATGTCTTTTTATAAGCTTCTCTATCCTCTTGAGTAGGGAGGTCAGCTTTTTCTGCTTCTTGTTGTGCTGCTTCCTCAAAATTTTTCAACTCTTCTGGAGTCATCTGTTGGGTATTAATAATTTCTTCAGGATTATCAATTAGTTTTTGAAGATTTTCATCATCAATTGATGAATCATCATTTAAATCATCTGCGCTTACTGAAGTAGTTACTTTAGTTAAATATTGTACGGCAAAATTTTTCTGGTGAATAATGCTTGACGCAGTTGCTTCAAATATTAGTATTGATACCTAAGTTATACTGAGAAACTTATACTTTTTTTCACTTACTACCTCTTCCTTAAAATAAACTTATTTTTTAAAATTGTATTATATTCTGACTATTATGTCAATTATTATCTTGTACAAGATTATATTTTTTCTAGTGTTTAGAAAATGACCATTTTCTGAACACTTTTTAATTTCTACAATTTTTGTCGATATCTTTTATATTTTATGTTCATTAACTTGTGATTTAAATTGTGTTCATTTATATATAGTATTTTAAGTTACAAATATGTTTGAGAATAACCTCACACATATAAATGCATGAGGTTATCAATATAACTTATATTAACTTTCCGAAAAACCAAACTTTATTGACAAATCTTTTTATCATAATAAAATACCGAAGAGATTCAGTTCTCCTCGGTATTTTCGTTATAGCTATAACTATTAAGTTATGAGCACCTATCAATATGCTTATTTTTATATTCAAGTTTAAATCGAATTTATTTATCTCTTAAAGTTCAAAATCTATGTCTTCTAAATCAGAAGGGAAAAAGGGTAATTCAATAAATTTTCTAAACTTCATCTTTATCTTTATAAATATATTCATATTTCCATTTCTCTCATTTCCATCATATATTATCTATTTTTTAGACGCATTACGGTAAATAATGCTCCCAATGCAAGTAAGGTTATTCCAACCATTAAAACAAAATAGGAGCGTACTTCTCCTGTTTGAGGTAAAGTTTGGTTCTCTGTTTCACTTCCCTCTTTATCTGTCACTATTATATTACTTTCATTTTCATTATTAGCTGTAACTTCTGAATTATTGGGACCAGATATATCTGTATTTGAATTTCCGTCCTTATCTTTATCCTGTACTTCTTCGCTACCAGATTCACCATTGTTATCTGAGCCGTCAGTTTCTGAATCTTCTTCAGAAACAACAATTTTTGCAGTCGCAGAGTAATGTCCTTCTATTGTAGATGATTTACCCCGATGTTCTTCTGGAATCGTATATGTTACTTCATAAGTACCAGCTTTTGTTGTATTTACACTTCCATCAACAATAATATCAGAGAATTCTTCACTATTTCCCACTGCATCTGTGGCATCATCGAAGTTATCTTCTGGAGACCATGCATCACCTATTTTCAGAGTTGAATCATGAACATGGATATGCCATTGATCTTCTACTTCTCTATCCTTAACGGTTACTGTGGCCTTAGCACTCGCTCCTCCACATTTATAAGTTATATCATAGGTGCCTGATTGCGTAATATCTACTGTGCCACTTACCTCAATTTTTTCACTATCAAATTTTAAAATGAGCATCCCATTCTCATCAATAGCATTCACAAAATTATCTTCTGGAGACCAACTATCCCCTACATAAATCGTTGAATCTTTAGCTTTGATTTCAGCTTGAGCCTTATCAGTAACATTAACATAAGCATAACCACTAATTGTTTTATTATTATTCGTAGTAACAGTGTATGGAATAGCTGTTCCTTGGATAGAAGTCTCCCATTTATCATATTGACCTGTTTGCCAGTTATAATTATTCAGAGAGATTAGATCTCCCATCTGTATAACACCATCCAAAGTCATTCCCTCAAAAGATGTGCTCTTGACAGTGAAATTATTATAACTTGTATAACGCTGGATACTAGCACTACTCATGCCAACTTCTCCTACAGTGACAAGGTTATCAATATTTACTAAACGCTCTCCCATCTCAGGATTTGAATACATAGAAACGACATCTAAAATATAATTATTACCTGATGCTCCTGTAAAATAGTCCTTATCAACAATAGGTGAAAAATCTCTTATTTTATTCGCAGCTACGTTGAGCGATGTCAGATTAGGAAGTGTAGAAATACTTGTAACAGAATTCATTGTGGTCTCATAAATGTTTACCTGTTCAAGAGAAGTCATATTTTCTATCCATTTAAAAGAATTATCATCAGTCTCTCCTAATTGACCAATGTCCAACCTTTTTAGATGAGAAAGTGAGCCAAGTCCAGTAAGATTTCCTTTTAAACGCGGATAGCCTGTTGTTCCTTTTATTTCTGTGTTCATGTAGGTCATATAAAGGTTTTGAAGATTTGTTACTTCTCCTAACGGTGAAAAATCAACTTCTTGCTGTATCCCTACGTCTTTCCCATTAACTTTCATACTGGCATCAGTTCCAGTAAAAGTAATGGCATTAAAGCTTATGGTAGTCAGGTTCTCAAGGCTTTTTATCTTTGTAAGTACCTCTGAGGAAGTTTCAACATACATAAATGATAATCCAGTAATGCCTTTTAGATATTCTAGACCCTCCCATGAATCTACTTTTAAATAAGTTGTTTGACTCCCCGTTAATGACAGAGAACCAGTAATAGATTCTAGTTCCTCAATACTGGGAGAATATGAGGTTAGTTTACCAAGTTTAGCGTTAACAATCTTTCTCAAGGCCTCATCAGGGATAAGATAATCCGAGGAAACAGAATCGTTACTACTCTCAGTTTGTTCACTTATCTGATAATTATCATTAGAAGACACCGCCGCTCTTGCCTCTTCTTCTGTTCCTAGTAAAGATTGGTCATCCTCCGAAGAAAGATTGGGACTTTCTATGTCATCATTTTGCTCACTTATCTCTTTTGATTCTAATAGCGTCTGTTCTTCTTCTGAAGACAGAATTTTATTCTCATTCTTCGATGAGGATTCAGGAATAGTACTGTTTACCTCTTTTTCCTCTTGCACACTCGCAAAAGTTTGAACGGGTGGCGAAATCGCTCCTAGTAAAATTACACTTAATGCTAATGTGCTAGTAATTTTTTTCATATTTTTTGTCTCCTTATTTCATATCTATTCAGTTATTTTTTCTTGTTAAAACGCAATGTAGTTAAACTTATTCCAAGCACGAGTAAAGCAATTCCTATTATTGAAACAATATAGGAGAATATTTTATCTTCCCCTGTTTGAGGTAAAACTTGATTCTCTGATGTACTTTCCTCTTTATCAGTCACTATTACATTACTTTCAGCATTATTATTAGCCGTAACTTCTATATTATTGGTTCCAGATGTATCTATATTGGAATTTCCGCCCTTATCTTTACCTCGTTCTTCTTCCCCACTAGATTCACCATTGTTATCTGAGCCGTCAGTTTCTGAATCTTCTTCAGAAACAACAATTTTTGCTGTAGCTGAGTAATGTCCTTCTATTGTAGATGATTTACCCCGATGTTCTTCTGGAATCGTATATGTTACTTCATAAGTGCCAGCTTTTGTTGTGTCTACACTTCCATCAACAATAATATCAGAGAAGTTTTCGACATTACCTTCGAAATCCGTTGCTTCATCAAAGTTATCCTCTGGTGACCACTTCTCTCCAACTTTTAATGCTGAGTCATGAACTACAATATGGGACTGATCCTCATTTTTACTGTAAATAAAGATAGTTGTAGTATCTTCCTCTGTGATTATACCCTCTGTATTCTGTGATTCCTTCAAGGTATAACCTGGAAATTCCAAAGGATAGCTCTTATAAGGATCTCCTAAATGCACAGGGTCTGGTGTTATAATAATATCTTTTCTAAGCGGTGTCCCTTCTGTGTCAAGATATTTAATAGTTCTTGTTCCTGGAACAGCTTTATTTTTAGTATAAATATAGGTTACAGTTTGTGCTTGGTCTGTGAAAACACCTTGACCATTATTATCTTGGACTTCTTTGAAAGTGTACCCATCAATATCTTTTTGAACACTCTCATATTCCTCACCAATATTACCTTGTAGTGTTTCTTCATCAGCTATAGGAACATCTTGGTTATCCACATATTTTACGGTAACATCTGCACCAACTATTGGATTTTGTTTATAGATATAATTTACTAACTGATCCTCATCTGTGTATGTTCCACTTGCATTTTCAGGAACTTCTATCAAACTATAACCCGGTATATCAATTGCTTCCGTAGAATATTCACCACCTAATGTTCCATAATTTGGAATAGGTGGAATTAAACTTTCTCCACTTTCATCTTCATAGGTCGCTGTAACCATACGATAGCTGTCATAGTAAAGCTGTCCTACTTGAGTTTCATCAGCTCCCTCAAAAAATTCAGCCATCAAATTTTTCCCTGAGTGTGCTTCATCCCAATCGACACTAAGTGCTAAGTCAACGGTAAAATATTGATAAGAAATAGAAGTTCCTGAGTAAGAGATATACTTAATTTGACCTATATCTGCTGGTGGAGCTGATGAATATTTCACACCATCCACTGAATAGCTATAGGTATAAGTCATGCCTACAGAAGCAGAAATGCTCGGTAAAGCTTGTAGAGTCACTCCTTCTGATAATTTAATCCTTTGGCTAAGCCTATCATCAAGTAATGCATTTCCCACACTGGATACAAATTGAACAGCTACTGGACTAGCATCATCTTTTTCTATCTTCATCGTAGCATCTGGTAACCTTAATGGTACTCCATTACCTTTCAAGCTATAGGTCATATTAAAAGCGCGTTCTAAATTTTCATTTTGTATATCCTGATTACCTTCTGTGGCTAGCGCGAAAGAAGTCATTGATCCGTGACCGAGTAGCACTGCGCAGAGCAATAAATAAGTTAATTTTTTTGACATTTTAATCCTCCTCAGATTTCCTTTAATAGATAGTGCTTTATAAATTCGTTAAACATTACTTTTCAATAAAATTAGGGTTTTAATGAAAAACATCTCTCTTAAAGCGCGGTATTATAGGATTTACGATAAATTTAATATTGCAAAAAAACATAAATGAAGTTAAAATTCATATTGAAAGTGCACTCTATATAGCTTTTAAGTTTTAATATATTTCATTAAAACCCTAATTTTTCTGACTTTTCAAATATCTACAAACAGCTTAAAATAGCAATTTATAAGCACAACAATGAATATCCACATATATTTTCTCTTTTAAAGCCTGAGTGTTTTTCTTTTTCTGTACTATAAAAGTACTTTTTTAAATAAACGTTCTATTCATTTATTTATCTTAACTTGACTGTTATGTAGATCATTGCCCCAACAAAAAAACAAGTACCTCTTGGTTACTTGTTTCTTTTTATTGACTTTATTTCTTCATCATTTCTTCTTTTTTGAGTGATTAAATCTTCGCACGCTTCAAGAATGTTCTTCCTATCTTGTTCCGATACTTCTGCATTTATAAATACTTTAGTTACATTTGAAAATCTTAAATCAGATGGGCCTGTGGCTAACAATAAATCAGGAAGAACTTTTTGTTTCAAACTGATCCATTCATAGTTAAAGCGTGGGGAGAGTAAATGATCCAACCGTTTACGCATGATTACATCCACATATAGGGGGAGGTCTGTGTCCAATAAGATAAGAAGTTTAACTTCAAAATCTCGTGGAGAAAACTCTGCAGCATAAGCTTGGGCATACCGCAAGGTTAAAGATTTCATCATATTTTCTGAAAGTTGAGGCGAAGTTTCTTTAATATGCTTTCTAATACTTGGAAGAAAATGAGGATAATTATTGGCACTATAAGTAAATATAGTGAGGGCTGAAGAATTAAAATAAATGTCTTTGAATGTATCCACAAATATTCTCCCTGAAATGAGCATCGCTACAAACCGAGCTCTTTTTTCAGAAATAATTTCAAAGTCAGGATGTTTGTCTCTTATAAAGACAATAAATTCTCGTATACTTGCATAACTCTGTGGTTCAATACTCTTTAAAATACTTAAAGTTTCGGATGTGTCTTGTATATATTTATAGCTATCAGGGAACATGTACAAAATAAAAAAAGCAAATTTTACTTCTTGAAAACTTAGCTTATACTTCAATACAAAAAGCTTAGAAAAGCGTTTAAAATATTCATTGTTCGTAAGGAGTGCTTCAAAATATGAGGGGAGGTCCATTTGAGAAATTTCACAACCTATCTGAGATCTTTGAATACATGCAGCCCAATAATAGGTTAGCTGAAGTCTTTTACCGTAGCTAATTCCTTCGGAAACACTCGTCAAGGATGAAATAAAACGATTGAGTGTTTCTCTCTCAACCTCTTTAAAAGGCCAATAGATACCTCGGAAATAGCGCCAGAATAAGCTGACCAAGCAGTAGCGAATACTCGCTTCATTCCCAACTATTCGAATATTTCCCTGACGTATGCTTATTCTTATTCCAAGTGGGATAAGTAATTCATTCGCATTCCTTATGTATTTTCGTAGTGTACTCTCACTCATGAAGTTTTCTGTACAAAAATTAGAAAAATCCACTTCTTTATGTGTAAGAAATTCTTTGGCCAAGTTCATCATCGGCTCATCATTTACAATCTGTCCCCTTACTCGAAAATAGTCTATCTTATTTCCTCTAAAAATATATTGTCCCCTTGATATAGCTTCTATTTCAGGTACTGATTTTTCAGATTGAATAAGATCATTAAGCGCTCCTATCAGCTTATATATACTTCTTCTATCTAAGCCGAGTTCAAAAACAAGTTCCTCTATTCCTACCGCGTCTTCACTATTATAGAGATGTTTTAACAAGAGTAGTTTACGAACACCGTCTTTACTGAATAACCTTTCAGGATATCTATTTGACATTTTCCCTCCAAATGTTTTAAACTCACTTACTTTCATATTGAACTAAACACGATTTAGTATAAATTTATTCAAAAACATCTACAAATTTCTCTAATTATTAGTGCCTAAGCTCTTTTATTACTTTTAATTAATTCTCCTTTTTATAGGGGAGTATACTATTATTCTACATAAAGAACTAATAAATTACAATAATACTTCTTTTCAAACGAAAAGATAGTATAAAAATTTAAACAATTTTTACCCAATAGAATCAAAGTTTTCCTATAAATAAAAAGAGTATCCGAATGTATCTTGGACTCTTTTTATTAGATCAGTAGATATAAAAAAGATCATACTGTGCAGAGCTTCAAATAATATGCAGATTAAGAAGCAAGTACTCTAATGCTAAAAAGTAAGATATGCGTCCATCTTTATAAAACAGATCTACTAAAAATGCTCCAAAAGCTTGCGCTCTTAGCACCAACGGCAAAATTATGTGTATAATATTATTTGTATAACAGTTGTTGTAATTACTATGATTAAACAATAAAATAGGACTTCAGAATGCGGCTAAAGTAACCGTCATAAAAAAAAAGGAAATCCCAAATAGAGATTTCCTTTTTATTTTTTTATTAAACCCACTCTTGCTTCAACACAAAGAATGACCCGCGTATCTCGCCAGCAAGCTTTGAGCGTTGGCGGGCAAATTTGAATTTTCCTTCTAGTTCTTGTGGAATTTCCATCCCTGCAGAAAGTTTGAAGCCGACAGCACGTTTCGGTTTCTTCCCTTCCTCAGCCGTTTTCTCATAGAGGACGTTAAGGACCAAGCCATCTTCAAAGTAAAACTCTGGCCAGTAGATGTCTTCGTCTTCATAAATCGCGACCTCCAAAATGGGAGATGAAAACTCAAGATTGCGCTCCTCTTTCAGCAGTTTTTTCAACCAAGCGACTTCTTTTTCCTTTTCCATAGCAGGAAAAGTGATATATTCGAATTTATATTTATTCCAGAAATAACGGGCTTCATTGGCGCGTAAGCCTGCAAGGCTTTCTGCTACAGGTGAACTTTCAAGTCCTGTCGTTTCTACCTGTCCTTCTTTAAAATTAACTTTATATGCCATAAACACCTCCTGCGTTTTTTTCTTTATTATAGCAGAAATTAATGACAATACACTACGCTTAGGCTTTGTTAATTTTTGCTCTATACATGCTAGTTTTCTGTAGAGCTTACTGGTGGATGATGAGGGCGGGACGAATTCCCCTATTCATAACGCTGTTCATAGCGTTATGCCACACGCCATTGGCACCCATACCCCAACTATTGCGTTCCGTATGAGGGGTACGTAACCACCAAGAACGATTAGCGACACGGTCTAGGACACCAGAGAAAGAACCTATACGCGTCAAATGATTCACATCTGCGACGGAAAGGGAAAAGGCACGTTTTTCACCGTCTGGAACAACTACTGTTCTATCTCCATAAGGAACAGGCCAGTTAGACAGATTAGGAATAATCCCATCCGGCAGCCGTATTGCTTCATTCCAAGGCAATAATGCTGTAGGGAAGCTACTGGCTACTGGTGCCACATGCTCTTCCCACTGCGCTCGAAGCTCTGGATCCTCTGGGAGGAAATCTTTATCGTACCATCTGTCAAGTTCCTCTCTTTGTGCTTGGTTATCCCCATTAGTTCCCACAGAGATTGATTGATTAAGGATAATCATGTGGTCACGGCCGCTTCCCTCGGCCCAATCGAGTGCAATATCTCTCATGTTTCCAAGATAGCGGAACTGCTGTCCGCTAGTCGTAAAGAGTCGCATTGGGTGCATACGACTAAAGTTAAAGACACTAATAGGATAATCTATACTAGAAATTGGATTACCGTCCCCATAGTCTCTAATCTCCGCAATCAATTCACTCACTGCTCCTGCAGTTGGTTCAGCTTGGAATTCTCGGTCTGGACGAATCAACTCACTGCTTACATGAATACCGTAATAATAAGAACCATTAATCTCATTTGCTTCTGGTCTCATGTGAGCCGCATCCATGAGATAAGAAGTTGCTTGCCCACCATTGAGCTGATTTGCCCAATAAGCCCAGCCTGATTCGTGGTCAATGACCCAGTAGTTTCCAATCGCATCAGGAGTGTTACGATAGCGTGTGTGCCACTCCTGTAGGGTTATTGGTGCCTTATCTTGAATCAAGTTTTGTGCTGTCTCACGTGTAATCATTGCGCCTGGCCACTGTCCAGTATTGGTATAGGTTTCTCCTTCAGACCAATAAGCATCCTCGCCACTTCCGGGATGTGTTGCTCGTGGATAGAGTTCCCCATTTTCTAATCTATAGCTCAAGTCACGGGCATGTCCTGTGGCAGCTGTGATAGGGTTATCCCAAACTGTGTTAAAAGTTGGCAGATACCAAGGTGCATCTTGACCTCCACGTGTCCAACCAAAGGTTAAATCGGAATACTGGTTAAAAGCAGCTGAGGGATTATCACTTCTACGTTGAGAAACATTGTTTGCTTCTGGAATATAAGGGATCCAGCTATCCAAATCATCACGTCTACCGCCTGCAACTTGCCGCCAACCAGTACTTCCTCGGTCCTGTATCTCCATAAATTCCGACAACTTCAGTCTGACCATGATGGGTTCTTGTCCAAAGTTCTCAACAAAGATATCTTTATTTTCTGTATCACTATGGTAGTAATCGTGTACCCGCCCACCGTAATCTGCTGGGTTTTCCCGCAAGCGGTCATTGATGGCTTGTTGGTTAAAGGCTTGAAAGGCGAAAGTACCGCCAATTAAACCAAGCAGAGCTAATATGGCGATATTCCGCAGTTTGCGTTTCTTTTCTGATGTCATAAGTTTCTCCCTTTCTCAAGATAGAGAAAACAACTGACACCTATTGCTGTGCTGTGCTGAAAGATTATAGTTCATTACGATTCCTCATCAAGTATTACGTCATTTTAAATTAATACACGTATAATTTAATTGTAATATTTCCGAAAAGAAATTCAAAATGAAATAAAGAAACCCATCTAAAAAATATTTATATGAATTTATTCAGCAAAAAAGTCCTGCTTTTCAGCAGAACTTATCTACATATTAATCAGCAGCCAAGGCTTCGATAGTGTTCAAACGTGCTGCACGTGCTGCAGGTGCAAGACTTGAGAGTAAAGCGATAATCAGCGCGATGATTACGGCAAAGATAATATGGCCAGAAGTAATCTGAACGATATTTCCGCCGACTAAGCTATGTAAAGCTTTGTTGATGATGCTTTGTCCCGCAAAGGCAAGAGCAATCGCAATAACTGCAGATGACAAGCCAAGGATAACACTTTCAGCTGTGAACATGCGAGAAACATCTTTACGACGTCCACCTAAGGCACGAAGGACACCAATTTCTTTAGTACGTTCGGCAACAGACATATAAGTTGTTACCACAATCATAAAGATTGAAACAATCAAGCTAATACCAGCAATGGCAGCCAAGACAGTTGAGACAATTCCTGTAATATCTGTGATTGTATCCAACATACTACCGATATTTGTTGAGGCAAACACAAGTTTGTCATTATCTTTGATATCATTGATAGCTTTGGTTACATCTTTAACTTTATCTGTATCTGTCACAGTGACGTAGGCTGTGTTTGGCATCGCATCGATATTATTTGCATCAAGCATTTCTTTCAATGCCTCTGTTGAAGTCAAAGTACCAACCATTGGCATATCTTGCAAGACGCCTGAGATTTCCATATCTTCTGTGATAGTCACAGGAGTATTGTTTTTATCCACAGTTTGGAAGCTTACCTTGACTGTTTTACCAATCACAGCTTTCCAGTCTTTTGCTTCATATGCTTTTTGATCAAACTTCTTCATGTCTGCTTCAGAGATAACGATTTGTTTACCTTTAGGTTCTGAACCAGCATGTAACGTTGAAGACTGAATCATCGGTGTCCAAGACATAATCGCTTGGCTACTAGTTGTTTGTCCCTTATAATCAAGAGTTACAGCACCTGCTTTTGTAATCCCTGCATCAACTGCTTTGACATTATCCAAGTCCTTCAACTTGTTAATGTTTTTATCAGAGATCCCCAGCATTGTTTGCTGCGCAATTGAGAAGGCTTCATCATTATCTTTACCCTGATTATTTGCAGAGTCACGTTGAACCACAGTAATAATATTTGGATTTGCCAAGCTTGTGACCTGATCGTTCATGTATTTTGTTGCCCCAGAACCTAAACCGAGGAAGAAAATAACTGAGAATAAGCCAATGGCTGTACCTATAGCAATGAGAAGATTGATTTTCCAAGTGTTTGTAAAGTGCTTAAAGGCTGTTTTAACCACATCACCATAAGAAAGTGCCTTTGTCTTGAAGGATTTTGCTTCATCTGGCACAGGATAAGCTGGCTTGTCACGCTCATCTCCGATAATCTGTCCGTCTGCCAGACGAATCGTACGTGTCCCATAGTCAGCAACTTCTTGAGAGTGAGTGACGACAATGACTGTCTTACCAGACTGTGCGATTTGGCGAAGAAGTGCCAATACTTCTTTCGTATTTTGCGAATCGAGCGCTCCTGTAGGCTCATCAGCAAGGATAATCTCAGGATCGCTGGCCAAAGCCCGCGCAATGGCTACACGTTGTTTTTGCCCGCCAGATAACTGTGCGGGTTTTTTCTTACGGTGTTCGTAAAGGCCAACTTGTTTGGTTAGCTCAACTGCACGTTCGACACGTTCTTTTTCTGATAGGCTTGTCATTTTTAAGCTAATCAAGATATTGTCAAGCACACTTAAGTAGTTGATTAAGTTGAAAGACTGGAAGATAAAGCCGATAGTATCACGGCGATAGGCATCCATATCTTTTTCTTTCTTCGCCTTTTGCGCGACACCATCGATGATAACATCACCATCATATTCACGGTCCAAGCCACCGATGATATTCATCAGGGTTGATTTACCACCACCGGACTCACCGAGTAAGCTGACAAAGTCTCCACGCTCAAACTCAAGGTCAATCCCCTTGAGCACCGGAAATTCATCTTTACCTAAAAAGTATGATTTCCTAATGTTTTTTAATTCTAATACGGGCATAATTTCTTCTTTCTAATAATAAAGATATTTCTATTATACCTTAAATTGTAACAAAGAACTTAGGACCTTAGACTGATTTAAGCTTATTTTAAAAATCGTCCCAGTTGTCGTCTCTTCTGCTGCGTGGATTATGGCCAAAATTCCAGGGGTTATGAGCATCTCGCATCTGACGGCGCATTTCTTTTCTCATTTTTGCTTCCATTTCTCTACCCATATGATGCATCATTCGTGGGTCAAAGCCGCCAGGACGCATACCACCGCCAAAGCGGAAATCACATTCCTCATCAGCTGGATTAGCTTCTTCAAGTTTTTCCAAAATATTAACCAGTTGAACTTGTTCTTCTTCTGTAAGATTACCAAAGATGCCTTCTGATAAGTCATCTTGACTTTCTTTACGTTCAACTTGAGCTTGCTTGCCTTCTTCCGTCAAGAAAACACGGCTCACTCGCTTATCATTTTCGTCTGTAACACGTTTAACTAAACCACGTTGCTCTAAGCTCTTCACTTGAGCAGTTACGCTTGAAGGTCGGATATCTAAGATTTCAGCGATTTCAGCATTAGTCAGCCCATCAGCCTTCCAGAGTTCAACTAGAAGCCCTTGTGCGCCTGTACGCGATTTTTTTTCTCCGAGTCGACTTGTCATTCTTTCCATATGCAAAGCCATGAGAAGTTGAGGATTATGAAGTAGTTTTGAAAAGAGGTGTAATAATTTATTTGTTTCTGCTGACACAGTTATTCTCCTTAATATTTAGTTTAACTCATATATAAGCTAACAAAATACATTTTAATACTTTTATTTCGTTTTGTCAACATAAAAACTAACGACTCTTAATCGTCGTTAGTTCCTAAGTCCATTTGATAAAGCTTACGGAAGTCTTCATTGTGTTCAAGAAGGTATTCCGGTTGATCATCAAGCTTGATTTTACCTTTTTCTAAAAAGATAACACGATCCATATGCTGTACACCCAACAGATGGTGAGTGATAAAGATAATCGTTTTGTCTTTTAAGCGCTCAAAGAAGAGACGCAACAGTTGATTTTCGGTAATCGGATCTAGCGAAACCGTCGGTTCATCCAAGATAACCATATCGACATCGGACAGCAAAATACGTGCTAAGGCTAAACGCTGGCGTTCCCCCCCTGAAAAACGTAGTCCTGCTTCATCCACGACCTCATTGAGTTGATTAGGCAGGGAAGCCACCATTTTTTTCAAGCCTACAAGCTCTAAAGCATTCCAAATTTCTTCGTCACTGGCATCAAGCCGAGCCAAACTAAGATTGGAACGGATACTGGCATTGAAAATATATGGGCTTTGGTTAATGACACCAATCTTTTCTTCAACATTATTGGCATAAGCTGGGGCAATTCCGGACAAATCCAAAGTCCCTTGCTGTGCAATAAGATCCCCACGAATAAGGCTTGCTAAGGTTGATTTACCTACTCCTGAGCGACCTAAAATTGCGACATGCTCTCCTTTTTTGATATGGAGATTTAAATCATCAAAGATAAGCTTATCATCAAAAGCAAAACTTAAGTTAGAAATTTGTAAGTCTGTCTCCGTAATCGTTTCTTGTCGCACATCTTCCTTAACATCAGGTAAATCATTGAGACGCTGAACAGAATCACCATAACGTTGTGTCTCAACAACAGCGTCAGACAAAGGTGCAAAGGCATCAAACAAAGGAAAGGCAGCTAGAGAAACAGCAGCAATGTAGTTCGGTGCATCTCCCGCATTTAAGGTTGAACCTGACCAAACAATCAGATAGACTACAAGTAAAGCAAAGATGAGCTGCAACACAAGGTTACGTTTCCGTACATAACTCAGTAATTTTTCTTGAATCTGACGTGCTGCTTTTTCTGAGGTTTGATAATCAAGCAAGAAATCTTCTTTTCTGCCTGATAAAACCCAGTCTTGCAAACCTAAAACATCATCTGTCAAGTCTGAAAAGAGTTGATTCCGGTAATTTTTCAAATCTCGGTCATATTTGGCTGACACTTTGAGTGATACGTAAGGAAGCACAATAACCATCAAGCCTAAGAAAAAGGCAACCACAAGAGCCAGGGTTAACGAGAAAACGCCTGAAGCGATGATGAGAGCTACAGATAAAGAACCCACAATCATCAAAGGGAAAAGAGTCCGTAAGAACAAGTCTTGAATATTCGCTATATCTTCATTAAGCAAACCAAGAAGGTCACCTAATTTGTAGCGTTCAGACAAACCAATCGCCGATTTTTCCAATCGAAGATAAAGCTTACGACGAAGATTACTGGTGATGCGTAAAATCCAGTTGTGGGATGTTAAGCGTTCAATATAGCGCACCACAGGCCGTGAAATACCAAAGACACGTACCATCAGAACAGGCACATAGATAATCAAAATGTTTTCGGGTTTAGTTGCTGATTTTGAAATCACGTAGCCCGCTGAAAACATAAGCAGGCCAGCGCAAAACATCGTTATTGTTCCTAAAATAATCGCAAGAATCATTCCGAAACGATATTTACGCAGAAAAGGTGTGATCCAATCATTATTGAAAAGAATCTTCTTCATTTTTTCTCCATTGTTTTTACAATCATGCTGTTTAACCTCTCATCTCACGCAAGAGCTCTTGATAGTATGTATTAGTCGTTAAGAGTTCTTGATGTGAACCTGCAGCTTCGAGCTTACCTTCATTGAGGACGAGAATTAAGTCCATCTGAGGCAGCCAATGCAAGCGGTGAGTCGCCAAAAAGACGAGCTTGTCCTCAAAGAGTGGCAGAATGTTTTCCTTTATCTCCAGTTCCGTTTCTACATCAAGGTGCGCCGTTGGCTCGTCAAGGAAAAGAATATTTCTTTCTTGAGAGAGAAATGCTCGTGTGAGTGCCACACGTTGCATTTGCCCACCAGATAAGGTACGACCTCCTGCACCAATATTTGCATCCAGCCCGATTTCTTCTAGCAAGTTTTTCAAACCGGCAAGTTCAGCTGCATGAATGATGGATTCATCTGTAGCTTCTGGCTGATAAAAGGCTAAATTAGCACGTAAAGTTCCTGCAAAAATATAAGTGTTTTGAGGGATAAATTGTAAAGACTGGCGGAATTTTTCATCGTTAAGTGAGGTCAGCTGAAATTCATTAAGCTGGATTTCGCCCGCACTGGGCCTAAGAAACCCTGAAAGCATACTTAACAATGTCGATTTACCTGACCCCGATTCGCCGACAATGGCTACCTTGGTAAAGCCTTGCAGTTCCAAATTGATATCTGAGACACCACGTCCTGTTTCAAAAACTTTACTCAAATTATGGAGCTTCAGTTGTGACTGCTCTGTCCAACGGATAGGCTCTGGTAAAACTTCTGTTAGATAATCTTCTGTTTGCAACACTTCATTAACACTGGCGTAAGCATTTTTACCATTTAGCGTTGCGTGGTAGTCCGAGGCAAAGTCACGCAAAGGTAAGAAATATTCCGGAGCTAAAATCAAAGCAGCCAGGGCTGGGAACAAGAGAATGGCGCCATTCATAAGACGTAGTCCTAAGAACAAAGCCACCGTAGCCACAGACAAGGTTGCAAAGAAATCAAGTGCAAAGGTCGAGAGAATTGCGACACGTAACGTAGCCATTGTTGCTTTACGGAAACGTTCTGACGTTTGATAAATGGAATTGGCATATGTTTTTGATAAGCCAAAATATTTTAAGGTCGAAATCCCGCGGAGCGAATCTAAGAAGTGATTGGATAAAAGTTGGAAACTCTTATACTGTCTGTCTGCCTGGCCTTGTGCAGCATATCCCAACAAAATCATGAAGATTATGGCAAAGGGAAAGGCAATCGCCAATACAATTGCCGTCTGCAAATCCAAAAAGGCAATCGCAATCAGCAAGAGAATTGGTATAATCATCATGTTCAAAACTTTAGAAAGAACCAATTTGATATAAGTTTCGACCTCATCAATACCAGAAATAACTGTCGATGTCAGATTCCCTGTTCCCATTTCACGTGAGACAGAAGGTCCAAGTTTAAAGGCTTTTTCAAGAATCTGTCCACGCATATCTGCTGCTAAACGGTAAGAAACCTTATCAAGCATATATTGACGTAAAAAGTTTACTACTTCTCGCCCAAAAAAGCTCAGGAAAAAGCCAATAATATAGATCAGAACCTGCATGAGTTCTTGACCTTGCCACAATCCTGTTATCGCTTGAGACAGAAATAAAGCCTGTCCTAAAATACAAAGCGCTTGAAGTAGGGCGAGCCCTCCAAGAGCGGGAAGAATCTTACGTACTCCTGGAAGAGTAAATAGAGTTCTGTCAATCATTTTTTAATTACCTATTCTTATTCATATGATAACTTTTATTATAACAAAATATGAGTATCAAGCCTTTGAAACTGCTTATAAATTCATGCTCTTCTTCACTTTTGTCTAATAAAAAATTCCTTTAAAAAAGGAATTTTAGAATCAATTATTCACTGATACGTTTTCTGAAAATGTAGTAAGTCCAAGCCATATAAGCAAGCACAAATGGCAAGATTGCTATTGTGATGTAGGACATGGTTGTCAAAGTATAGTGTGTTGAGCTTGCGTCCTTAATCAAGATGCTGTAAGCCGGATTTTCAGCGATCATTACACGTGGGAACAACCCTTGGAAAAGTAAAGCAACCAATGCAAGGAAAGTCAAACCAGAAGATAGGAATGCTGACATTTCACGTTTTTTAGCAACCGAAACATGTGCAAAAACAGTCAAGAGAACGATAACGGCTAACAAGCCAATTGTTAAAGCTGCATGTTTTTCAATGAAATCTGTCTTCATATCAATCAAGAGAGCAAAGACAACTTCACCTGCATAAAGCACAAAGTAAAGTTTGTTTGCAAGGTCATTCGCACGTTTGCGCATGTTTCCTTCTGTCTTCAAAGCAATGTAGTTCAAACCATGCAAGAAACTCATCAAAGCTACAGCAACACCACCAACAAGCGAAAGTGGGTTTACATATGTTGTGAAGCTGGCATAGATATCACCGCGTGCATCCATTGGAACACCTTGAATCATGCTGGTAAACATAAGCCCAAACAAGAAAGGAATAAAGAAGCTTGTCACTCCTAAAATTATTTCCCAGCCACGCTCTACTTTTTCTGATTCGCTACGGTGACGAAACTCAAAGGTTACCCCACGTAAAATCAAGCAGGCGAGTATTAATAATAAGATATTATAATAGCCAGAGAAAAGTGAAGCATACCAATAAGGGAAGCTGGCAAACATAGCACCGCCGGCTGTCAAGAGCCATACTTCGTTCATATCCCAGAAAGGACCGATTGTAGCAATTGCTTGGTTGACTTCACGTTTATTGCGTGCCAAAGCCAAAACGCTCATTCCTACACCAAAGTCGAAGCCTTCGAGGAAGAAGAATCCCCCAAAGAGCACTGCAATTAAGATAAACCAAAATAATTGTAATCCGCTCATTTCAAAGCCTCCTCTTCTTTTTCTTCTGATTTAGAATGCTTGTCTTTCCCAAGATTATGGCTACTGAATGGATCTAAATCAACATAAGCTGTTTCTGCCTTATGTGCACTATCACGCATAATACGGCGTGTCAAGATAATCATGATTGTACCTAAGACACAGAAAAGAAGGAAGTAAACGATATTTGAGAAGAGTAAACTTCCTACTGAAACGTTAGGTGAAACAGAGTCTTTGATGGTAAAGAGTCCATATACAGTCCATGGATAACGTCCCAACTCAGTTACCAACCAACCAGAAGTGATGGCAAGGAATGGTAAGAACATTGACCAACCATAAAGACGCATCATTCCAGGTTTTTCATACATCCAAGGTTTCTTACGGCGTGTCCAGAAGAGCCCAAGAGCTGAAATTAACATGAAGTACATGCTCAAACCAGCCATAATACGGAATGTATAGAAGAGAACTGTAACTGGTGGATAGTAATTCAGATGATCACCATATTTAGCTTCCAGTTCCTTGTTGATTTGATTCATCCCCTCAACTGAACCTGAAGGACGGTGGTAGGTCAAGATTGACAGCACGTACGGTATGCGCACACCGAAAACAGACTTATGATCAGCTTCGTTAAAGAAAGCAATCATGTCCCAAGCTGCTGGATCCTCTGTTGTTTCATAAACACCCTCTGTCGCTGAGAATTTCATCGGTTGAGTGTTTTTAACTTCCAACATTTGTTGGTCACCAGCCACGAAGTTCCCCATCGCACCGATCAAAGCAACTAAGAGTCCTAAACGCAAAGCTGGTTTAAAGAAATCAGCTTCACGTTTTTTAAGGATTTGGAATGCAGAGATACCGGCAACCGCAAATCCACCAGTTAAGAATGACCCTGTGATAACGTGGGTAAATTCTAAGGTTGTTTGTGGGTTTGTCAATAAAGCTGAGAAACTGGTCAATGTTGCACGACCATCAATAACTTCATAGCCCACTGGATTTTGCATGAAGCTGTTCGCTGCCAAAATCCAAAGTGAAGAAAGCCAAGTTCCAACCATAACTAAGCCAAGTGCCGCCAAGTGCAACTTTTTGCCTATACGGTCCCAACCAAACATCCAAACACCCAAGAATGTTGATTCCATAAAGAATGCAAGCAGTGCTTCTACAGCAAGTGGTGCTCCAAAGATATCACCGACAAATCGTGAATAGTCTGACCAGTTCATCCCAAATTGGAATTCCTGAATAATACCAGTCACGACTCCGACGGCAAAAGATAATAGCATGATTGCACCAAAGAATTTGGTACGTGTTTTCCATTTCTCATCGCCCGTTTTAACATACAATGCTTCCATAATAAAGGTCATCAATGTTAACCCTATCGAAAGGGGAACAAAGAAAAAGTGGAAGATTGTGGTCATGCCAAACTGGAAACGCGCGAGAGTTTCAATTGTCAACATAAAGCCTCCTATTGCTCGAATAAAGGTAAAAGTACACAATTTTCGAGACTAACAAAAAATTAATTACAATTCATTGTAACACTATGAAAGCGTATCGAAAAGGAATTTGTTTATAAATTTAAGATTCTGATACATTTCTTATACAGCATCATCTTTAGTGTTCAAATTGACACGAAAAAACACTGCTTTTGACAGCAGTATTTCTTTTTAGATCTTATCTTCTACCTTGATTATCTTAAGATCCTGCCCTGATTTTGCTGGAAGGATAAGTTCTCCAAGACAGTCCTCAAGTCGCCCAATGAAAGAAACATTTTTCATAAAATTAAGTTCTTTAAATATTAGTTTAAATTCTTCATAAGTTAAATTAATACCGTAGATACAAGGTATACCAAGAAGAATAAAATCATGCCTATAGGCATATTAAGCAAATCATTTAGTAGGCACTTAGCTGTTTGATTCAACATAAGGTAACCAAAATTAGAGACCGGAAGGGATACTTCTTAACCAGTTTCAAGCTTTCACCCCAAATACAGAAATTTTATGAAACTCCAAGTAAGTAATAAATTCCTCAGACTCTTTTTAGTTTATTTAGTATCCCCACGTTCAGAAAGTACTTTTCTAATTTCTCTCACTGTAGCTCCGTCTGATTTGGTTTGATAGGTAGTATGACCTGTAATTTCATCGTAAACACTTACATCACCTGCCTCTTTCTCAGAAGGAAACTCAGACCAGCCGTGTTGTTTAGTTGAGCCATTGTCACCTAAAGTATCAGGAATAATAAAAGTGTCATCAGATATTAAGCTAGCATTACCCTTTGAATCATATTCAAGAAAATAATTGTTAAATTCTTCTAAACTAGAAAAATCTTGTAAAGCTATTTCAATTGCTAGATTTTCATTGGAGTTATTAGTTTGAGTTTCCTTTTCATTTGAAGTTAGATTAATTGCTTCAGCAACTTTTGGGATAGAAAATCCTACTGCAATTAAAGTTAAACCTCCAAATAGAAAAATTTTAGTTTTATGTTTCATATAAAGCTCCTTTCAATTTTAATATGAATAAGGATTTTGAGCTCTGTATCTCGAACCTGGAGCAGGATTCCAAGAATAGTATGTCAAGTCAGGCCCACCATCTGTTGGATAAACATCTTTTGGTACACCTTGATTTAAATATATACCATAAGCATTTCCCCCTGTCAAATATGTATTATAAGCATCCGTCTTGTCACCTGCCTTCCCAGAGTCTCCTATAGATGTCCAACGAATTGTTGTTTTACCTGCAGTAGTAGTACCAAACAGATACCCAGCAAATTGCCATCCACTTCCTGAAAAAGGATTCGATAAATAAGAAGCTAAGGGTTTTAAAACATATAATTTTCTTGAAGGACTTGGATATCGTGGGGTTACGAACTCATTGAGGGTAAAACTATTTCTAAAGTTTTTTTCATCTATTATTTTAGCTTCAGCAACAGTTATAGAATTAGGATCAGTTTTTGAGTTCTGAACTGTTCGTTCTCCTGTAACTTCATCAAAGGTTTCCATTTCTCCAAATAAAAAGCCACCATCACTCAAAGGCAAAATTTTATCAGAGTCTTTCATTCCAGTGAATTAAGTTTTTTTGTATTCTTCAATACTCATTTTTCTATTTGAAACTTCCCCTACCTTACCAGAAGCAGAGACTGAACTTGTCCCAAACAACATTAAACCTACAGCAAAAGATAGGCTAATTCCCGACAATACGATACTTTTTTTCACAAAAATCTCCTTTTATATTCTTATTGATATGTTCAGTGTATCACAAGTTAAAATCCTAGTAAAATCATCTATGAACTTTTTTGTAAAAAAGAAGGTCACAATACACTAGAATTTATTAGAGTACCACTTTTAGTCATCAACTTCATGGAATGTCTTTTCAATTAGTTGTGTTTCAGTATATCATCTTTGAATAAATCATATTTAAAAAATAAAAGATTTCCAAAATCTAATAATATAATAGATTCAATATCTAAAATTTATCCAAGAGTAACATTACCACAAGTTCAAAATTCACAAAACTTTTCAACTCTTTACCTTAACAGCTTAATTAAAGAATCTTTGGAAAGAAGTAAAAGTAGAACATAAATAATACCCGTAAGGACTAGTAAAGTAAAACTTAAAAGTATATATGATAAAAAATTTTGTCCAAAACATCCGAAAATCTATTTTAGTAAATCAATACTATGCACTCATACTATTTATCTTCGATTTTAATGAATATTTGCACGACAATAGTAACACACATAGTCAACAGATAAATTATATTTTAAACATACAGAACGAAAATCGTTATAAACTTTTGTCCTACGTCTCTTTATTTTATACACACTTTTTCATTGTGTGATTATCTTGGGATTATTTTCCCAAAAATAATATTCAATAGTCAGTAGGTGTAATCAAAATACAATCATTTTCTATAATTTATTAATTTTAAACGTCCAAAAAAAAGACACAAAAATAGAAATTTTCTGTGTCTTTTATTTTATTTTTTAATTAAATTAGTCAACATACCGTTGATAAACTTACTTGATTTTTCATCACTGAAATCTTTAGCCAGTTCGATCGACTCATCAATAGCAACCAAATCCGGAGTTTCAGTAAAGAGGATTTCATAAGCACCTAAACGAAGTAAAGCTTGCTCCACTGTGGTTAAGCGCGAGAAAGTCCAACCTTTTGCTAAATGATCAGATAAGGCAGCATCAAGAACATTTTGTTTTTCTAAGATGCCATCGACCAATTCGGAAAAATAAGCTGGTGCTTCTACGGGTTCATCTGTAGTGTTATCATAATTCAAAGCAAAAGTTTTAGCTTGGACTAAGATATCTTTAGAAGCTGTGGCAAATTTTGGCTCAGTCATCGCCAAAATTTCAGCAACTTCATTTTGAACAGTCAAAGGCTTGAATAATTCAACTGTAATCTTTTCACGAACACTTGCATGAACATCAGAGAAAACTCGGTTGAAAACTTCTAATTTTTGCTCTGGTGTCTCTGATCGGAAACTTGCACGCAAGAAATCACGAACACGAACCGCAATATTTTCTTCTTCAAGCTCAATATTGAAAAGGCGTACCAAGTTCAGATTCATAAAGACATCTTTATACAAATCAATAGCTTCTTGATCCGTCATACGTTTCGTATAACCACCAAAATCACGAATAAAACTCAAAGCTTTGTAAACAGCAGTTTTTTCACGGTTTGGAATATCTAAAATTTCATAAATCTTATCAATTTCTTTTAATGGTTTTGTGAAAAAGCGTGGAAAATCACGCACTGTGATACGTTCATCTTTATAGGCAACATCAAAACGAATCGGTTTTGCCAATTCACGATTAATCTTTTCGACATTATTTTTAAACTCTGTCAAAACTGTTTCTGACATTGCTTTTCTGATTTCGTATTCAAAAAGAGTTTGCACAGTGCGCTGACGAATGCTATGTTGCGTTAGCTTGTTAGGCATCAAAGAAACCCTCATCAAACAAATCGTCAAAGCTTGGTTTTGGTAATTTTTCAGGAACGATACCTACTACGTGGATGTTCACATCATCAATTACGATTTCTGTTGCTTGTTCAACTGCTTCTTTCACTTCTTTTTGAATATTCATGGCTACTTGTGGTACGTTAATACCAAAAGCCAAGTAAACATAGATATTGACAACAACTTTGTCGTCTTTACTTTCGATATAAACACCACGGCCTTCTGATTTTTTGCCGAGGCTATCTGAAAAATGCTTATTACGTAATGCATAAACACCATCGATTTTTGCAGTTGTGATACCGATAATTACTTCAAGAACTTCCGGTGCAATAACGATTTCACCAAGTTCTTCAGTATGAACAGTTGTATCTGCCATATTTATCTCCTCTATCTTTTCTTTTGTTTCTCCGTGGAGCAAGGCTTTTATAACTCCTCAACTTGTGTGAGGGCTAGCCAAAACGGCTTATGCACGTTTAAGGTATTCACCTGTTTGTGTATTGATTTCAAGTTTTGTTCCTGCTTCAACAAAGTCAGGGACATTGACAACTAAGCCTGTTTCCATTGTTGCTGGTTTACCTGACCCTGTTACTGTTGCACCTTTGATAGAAGGTTGAGTTTCAGCGACTTCAAGTACGACAGTCGTTGGCAATTGAAGCCCGATTACTTCTGTACCGTAAAATTGGATTTTTACATCTGTATTTTCAAGAACATAGAGTAATTCTTCTTTAACTTGTTCAACAGGAATTTCATATTGATCATATGTTTCGTTGTTCATGAAGAAAGCTGTATCGTCCATTTGGTAAAGATATTGTGCAGCTACTGTATCAATCACAGCTTGTTCAAATTTGTCTTCTGGACGGTATGTATCGTCAAATGTAGAGCCTGAACGCACATCACGCAACTTCATACGCATGATTGTGTTACCTTTACCTGGTTTGTGGTGACTTGCTTCCATAACACGGAGGAGTTTGTCTCCGTTCAAAAATGTCATTCCGGCTTTGAGGTCTTTTGCTGCTACCATAATTATATATATCTCCTAGTGAATATTCTATTTACCGCCCAAAGAGGCAGCTTTTAACAATTCATTTTAGCACAAATTCACCCTTTTTTCAAATGTCTGTTTGTTTCCTTCAGACAAACTTTAGAGCAAATGAAGCTCATGAAGCAAGAATTCAAATTAAAGAACGAGAAGTTCTTTCGGCGATTGGGTCAGTACCTGACAGCCCTCCTCAGTAATAAGCAAATCGTCTTCTATCCGTACACCACCAAAGTCAGGAATATAGATTCCTGGTTCATCCGTAACGACCATATTGGACTTGAGTGCTCCTTTTGCTTTAGCACCAAAGTAAGGAATTTCATGTACATCTAAGCCTAAACCATGACCAATCCCATGTGTAAAGTATTCTCCATATGAGGCTGCTTCAATGACATCGCGCGGCACTTTGTCAAAGTCAGCAAGAGACATGCCTTCTTTTGCTTCGGTGATCAGAGCTTCATTTGCCTGACGTACTGTCTGATAGATTTCACGCATCTTCGGACTTGCTTCGCCAACAAAGACTGTTCTTGTCATGTCACTTGCATAATGATTGTAATAACAGCCAAAATCAATGGTTACAGGGTCCCCAAACTCAATCATTTTATGGGTTGCTACTCCATGTGGCAAACTGCTGCGTTTTCCTGAAGCAACGATTGTGTCAAAAGAGATGCCACTTGCGCCCATTTCTCGCATTTTAAAGTCAAGAAAATTAGCGACTTCTATTTCTGTTCTGCCTGGCTCGATATATCTCAATACAGCTTCAAAGGCCTTATCAGCAATTTGACAAGCTTTCTTGATTGTGGCGATTTCATCGACCTCTTTGATTTGGCGCAGCTCAGCTACAAAATTTGTCGTAGGAACAAGTTTCGCTTTCTTTAATTTTTCCGCTAATACACGATAAAATGCAAAATCAACTGTATCTTCAAAACCAATAGTTTGAAGGTCTTCAGCAAGGGCAGCAATTTCAGATAAGGCATCACGTGTCTGGATGGTTTCAAACCCCGTAATCAATTGGCGTGCAATTCCAATATAACGATCATCCGTCATAAAGTAGGAATGTTCTGCTGTCATGAAAATCGTTCCAGCTGTACCCGAAAAACCCGTCAAATAGTAGATATTTTTCATATCAGTAAGGATTAAGCCATCTAAATTTTCTCGTGCTATTTTTTCTTTTAAGTTACTGATTCTCATTGATTTCTCCTTTTTAATTGGGATGTTTTCTTCTATTATAACAAAGTCTGAACTATAATATTGAATCTTTATCTAGAGAAAAAAGAACTCCTAAAAGCAGAAGTTCTTTCCTTTATTCTGATTCCGCCAACAAATTTTTGGCATCCGTAAGTGTCTCAATAAAACGGTCTGCTTGTTCTTGATTAATACCGAAATAGTTATCCTTAACCGCCCAAACAGTGGCTCCAGCCGCCTTACCAGCCATAATACCATAATGCGAATCTTCAATAATCAGGGTTTCTGAAGGTTCTACACCAAGCTTTCCCATAGCAGCCAGATAAATAGCTGGATTAGGTTTAGACTGCTCAAACTCATCCTGCCCTGACAAGAAAAACTCAAAATACTGGCGTAAATCATGCGTATCCAAGACTTCAGCATTCTCATGACGATGAGAGCTTGAAGCTACGGCCATTTTATACCCCTTTTCTGAAAATGTCTTCAAGGCGTCCGTAACACCAGGTAAAAGTAGCTCCTTATAAGGAATCGGAAATTGTGCATCGTAATCTAAGAAATCTTGGTGCACTTGCGCTGCACGCGCCTCTGTAAACTCATCACGTAATACTTTTGGCCACATGTCTTTCAAAACACTGCCGACAAAATCTTTTGGTGTTAAATGGCTAGCATCAATACCACTTTCAACGAAAAAGTTATCTAAAACCTTAGAGTGAAAACGTTCTGAATCTACCAAAACACCGTCCATATCAAATACAATTGCTTTAAATTTCATAGCTTTATTATAGGATAAGTAAGCGGTTATTTTTTTATATTAGATATAATGATTGGAAATACTTGGAGAAAGAAAATACACCAAAATATTAATTTTCAGTATTTTTTATTAAACAGTGGACGAAACCAGTAGAAAAGCAGTTCTAACCTGGATAAGAAGCTTTCTTTCGATAAGATTTCTCCTTGATTTCTCTATTAACCAATATATTATAATTGCTGTGTAGAAGTTTAGTAGACGGTGGTTCTTGAAAGGTGGTGAGGCTTATGAATGTAAGTGCAAAATCCAACAGAAAGGAGCATACTTATTGATTAATGTAGCACTATTAGTAACTGCAGTTTGTAGTTTACTTATTAGCTTGCTCACATTTATCGTTTTGTTGATTGAAACAATCACAAAAAAAAATAAGAACCGTCTAGCTTTGGAGAGTTAACGGTTCTTAGATCTTTAATTCTGCCACCGACTTTTAATCGGCTACATTGGACTTGTTGGAAGCAAGTCCTTTTTATTTACCTTTATTATAACATCAAAATAATGTGATATCAAGAAGAGTATATCTCATTAAGCTAAAAGTATTTCCTATTTCCTTACTCTACTTTACATTATTGTTACATATTTATGTATATATGCATAAAAAAATAAAGCTTCACTTTTAAAGCTTTATTTTGGGGGATATTAATGTGTTATATACGTACCATCACTCCTCAGCTTTTCCATCAGAACCAAGCACTTGAATTTTTTGTTTCACAAGTTCTTTGACTGCTTGTTTAGCTGCGGAGTTGTATTTTTTCGGATCTACGACTTTTTCATCTTCGGAGATGTAGGATTTGATAGCATTTGTGAAAACAGCGCGGAGTTCAGTGGCATAGTTAACCTTAGCAATGCCCATAGCAACAGCTTTTGAAACATCTTCGTCAGGGATTCCTGACGTGCCGTGAAGGACCAATGGTACATCACCCGTTTTCGCTTTGACAGCCTCTAAGATATCATATTGTAACTTTGGCTCTGCTTTGTAAAAGCCATGTGAGTTGCCGATGCCAATAGCTAAAAAGTCAACATTTGTAGCTTTGACAAATTTTTCAGCTTCTTCTGGATCGGTAAAAGCTACCGTCTCTGCATTATTGCCATCTTCTTTGCCACCAACAATACCTAGTTCAGCTTCTACTGGAATACCCATCGAATGTGCCATCTTGACCACTTCTTCGGTTATTGCGACATTTTCTTCAAATGTTTTTTTCGAAGCGTCAATCATTACCGAAGTATAACCTGTACGTAAGCAACGTGCTACACGCTCAAAATCATCCCCATGATCAAGATGCATCACTACAGGCACTGAGACCTTGTCTGCTGCTGCTTTAACCATATGGTAGAACATTTCTGGGGGGGTCGTATTGAGCGTACCCGAAGTTGTTTGGACAATGACGGGGGCATTCATCTCTTGCGCTGCTTCTACGATTGCTTCCGCCATTTCCATATTTTCTGCATTAAAAGCACCAATGGCATAGCCATTTTTAAATGCCTTTTCTATCATTTCTTTACTTTTTACAAGTACCATTTTTTCTCCTCTTCGCGTCTTTGTTTTATAGTTTTTCTACTTTGAGTTGGTCAAACAAAGCTTGATAATTTGTCCGATTAATATGACCTGTCTTCGCCTCCTGCGCATTGAGCATGCCACATACATTAGCACCTTTCAAGGTATTCTCAACCGTTTCATTCTGGCTTATCCCATAAACAAGTCCTGCAACAGTCGCATCACCGGATCCGACAGGATTTACTACAACTATTTGGGGGATTTGCACACGATAAAAGTCATTGGAAACTTTAGCAAACGCGCCTTCTTTTCCAAGAGAAACCACAATCCACTCAATACCGTTAAAAAGCCTATCCTGTAAACTTTCTTTGATATTTTCTAAGGTGACTTCCTTCCCTAACAAATCCGTCAACTCTTCCAAGTTGGGTTTGATTACACTTGGCTTATGTGGGTTTTTAAGCACTGCTTCAAGTGAGCGCCCCGAACAATCCAAAACAACTATTTTCTCCTGCTTGTTGGCAATTGCGATAAGCTCAGAATAGAAAGTTTCCTGTAAGCCATCAGGCAGAGAACCTGAAATGGCAATTGCTTCAACTTCAGCTAACATTGCTTTAAAATTGTCAATAAACTCTTCTGCTTCTTCCCTTAAAATCCGTGGTCCTTTTTCTAAAATCTCGGTCTGTTGTCCTTCGTGTAAAATCGCAATACAGTTGCGTGTCTTCCCAGAAATCTTAGTAAATCGACTATCAATACCTTCACTTTTTAAGTTCTCGACAATCTCCGCACCTAAGATATCGTCAGCAAATCCTGTCGCCAAGACATCTGCACCTAGTTCTTTCAGCACACGTGATACATTAAGCCCTTTACCACCAGCCGTTTTACCAACCTGTGCCACACGATTGACCGTATTTAAGTGAAAGGCTTCCAATAGATAAGAAATATCGATAGCAGGATTGAGTGTGACTGTTAAAATACTCATGGTTTACTGCTCTCCTATTTTTCCAGAGGATGGATAATCACACCTTTTACGACACGGTTCACTGTGCCTGATGCTGAGGGTGTATCAGGCGTGTTTTTCACCAAAATTGAAGCATTCAAGGCAATGACATGAGCAAATGCAAATGCTGGGAAGACAAGATAGGCTTCTTTAAGCTCTGGCGCTTCCTTATACGTAAAACCTTCAGTAAGATTTTGTCCGATGACGACTGTTCGCTGAGCAATTGCATCACCGGCAACCTCTTTGTAGAGATCCAAATCATATTGACGTGTATAAGCGTTATTGGCAGCAAAGACGAAAACGACAGTATTTTCATTAATGAAAGATTTAGGTCCATGACGGAAGCCCATCGAGCTGTCAAACATGGTTGCTATTTTTCCTGCCGTTAATTCCAAAACCTTGAGTTGAGCTTCACGTACAAAACCTGAAAGTGTACTTGAGCTCACGTAAACCATCCGGTCTGTATCGTCATTTAAAAAACTTACAATTTCCGTTTCTCGCTGAAAAACATCTGCAGCTAAATCCGCGGCAATGCTGACCTGCTTTTCTTTATCCGAAAGTTCTTCTGTTGAAAAAATAAGCGTTGATAAAAGCGTCATTGAACTGCATGATCCTGTCATTGCAAACCCTTTATCGTTAGACTCATCTGGCAAGATGCAAGTCAACGCATTTTCCATCGTGAGGGCTTGCTGAGCGAGCTTGCCTTCTTTAGCGCAAGTAATTACCAACTGATAACTGTCTTGGACTAGCTCTTCTACAATATTGACTGCTGCAACGGATTCAGGGGAGTTTCCGCTGCGTGCAAATGAAACCAACAAGGTCGGTGTATTCTGATCCAACGTAGCTTGTGGTGCCGCTACGATATCTGTTGTTCCGATTGATTCAAAACGGAAATGTTTCGTATCTCCCAGCTCAATTAAACTTTTAAGTACGGTGTCACCCACATACTGCGAGCTACCTGCCCCAGTGAAAATAACTCGGATAAAGCCATGTTTTTCGATAAGTGTTGCTAAGAAAGCATCAATCTCTGTTTTTCTTTCTGCGTATTCTGCGAAAACCTTGCGCCATAAGTCTGGCTGCCCTAAAGTTTCTTTAACGGTGATAGCCGCACCTAGTTCTTTGAGTCGTTCTTCTGGTAATTGAAGCATATTATTCCCTCGATTTCTATTTTTCTTTAAGCTTATGGTATCTATTATAAGGTGATAACCATAGGAAAATTTTCCAAATGGCACTTTACCAAAACGGAAATTTTTCCTGATTTCAAGGGAATGTTTCAATGCTCCATAGAATTATTTCGTCACATCATGAAAAGCCAAGAATTTCCAGTACTTCAGTTAAATGCTCAACATGTCTGTCTGCCTGACTCTGGTCACTATCAAATCGTTGATCTCTAATCGCCCAAACGGTTGCTCCCGCTGCTTTTCCCGCTGCAATACCATTGGGTGAATCTTCAATGACAAGCACATCAGATGCTCTGGCATTCAACTGCTTCATAGCAGACAAATAAACGGCAGGATGGGGCTTAGACTCTGGAAAATCTTCGCCAGATGAGATAACCTCAAAATATTTACGAAGATTATGTGTATCAAGAACTTCTGCAATTTCATCGTGTGACGAACTTGTGGCTAAACCAATCTTTAGTTTTGTTTCAGACAAGCGTTGCAGGACAACTTTCACATCAGGAAACAGCATTTCCTCGATGGGAAAATGGCTACTCTTTTTATAGGTGAAGAACTCTTTTTGTAACCTTGCCGCATCTTTCTTATCAAAATCTTCTCCCAAAATGAACGGCCACAAGTCTCTCAGAGGGCGCCCTAAAAGCTCACGCCGATTTAGATGTGCTAACGGAATGCCCTTTTTATCGAAAAAGGCATCAAATACTTGGGCATAATGATACTCCGTATCGATTAAAACACCGTCCATATCAAAGATAATCGTATTAAAGCTCATCTTATACTCCTGCATATACAAGGCTTTCTGAAGCTTCCTCACTATTTTCAACTAGTTTTTGGTTAATGATTGACACAATCTCCGCTTGGCTGTTCGCTGCTTTTAGCTGATCTATCACCGCAGGTATCATGAGCATTTTCGCAACAGAAGAGAGCAATTGTAGGTGTGCCGTTCCTTTTTGATGTTCGGGTATAAAAAGTCCAATGATAAAGGTAATTGGTTGACCATCTAAGCTATCCCAAGCAATGCCTTTCTCATTTTTTACAATAATCAAACTGGCTTTATTAATATTTGACGATTTAGCATGTGGTATGGCAAAGCCGTCCATCATTCCTGTAGTTCCTTCAAGTTCACGCGCCACTAACTTTTCCTTGATTTCTTCCTTGTGTGTAGCGATTCCTCGTTGGATTGTTTTTTCTGCTAAAAAGTCGAACATTTCATCTCGTGTATTGAATGTCTGATGGAGAAAGACGTCATTTTCAGAGAGGAATGCAGAGGGAGCTAGAATTTCTTCAGTGGCTAATTCTTTATTTTCACGTTTTTCCTTCTCCCAGCGTTGTTTTTGATAGAGGCCAAGTAAAATTCCACCTACTGCCGAACCAATCAAAATTGATAAAACCCATTGGAAAGCACCTGTGACAACAGGTAAAACCAGAAATCCTCCATGTGGCGCAGGAACCTTTACTCCGAAAAGATAAGTTAAAATTGAAGCTATTGAAGAACCCACCATAAAAATAGGCAAAATAATCAAGGGATTTTTGGCTGCAAAAGGAATTGCGCCCTCAGTGATATGTGTGGAACCTAAGATGAGGTTCACAATCCCTGCATTACGTTCTTCAGTATTGTAATATTTTCTAAATACAAGCGTTGCAACACTTGTAATCAATGGCGGCGCAATACAAGCAGCTGACACACCTGCCATAAAGGAGTAATTTCCTTGAGCTAAGAGCGCTGTACCTGTAACATAGGCAGCTTTGTTGACCGGACCTCCCATATCAAAGGCACACATTGAACCAACAATAAGTCCTAAAACAATCGGGTTACTGTTTTCAAATCCAGCCAAGAAATTCATCATAGCTTGATTGATGGCTTCCATAGGAGCTGCCAGCAAATACATAGCTATTCCGACAATTGCCACTCCTAGAACCGGTAAAATAAAGACAGCTTTTAATCCATCAAGAGATTTGGGCATCTTACGCAAGAGTTTTTGAAGGAAAAGAATTAAGTAACCCGCTAAGAAGCCTGATAGAATTCCTCCTAAGAACCCTGCGCCACCTGCATTTGCTACGATACCACCAATCAAACCTGCGACAAGCGCGGGACGCTTAGCAATGCTTTCAGCAATGAAAGCTGACAATATTGGTACCATCATTCCCATAGCTTGTCCGCCAATATCCTTGATCATCGCTGCTGTGGCATTATATGTAGCATGATCTGGTTCTGCAGAATGGATCCCCCAAACTGCAAAAGAAATTGCAATCAAAACACCACCAGCAACAACGAAAGGCAACATATGCGAGACACCGTTCATAAGGTTTTTGTAGATGCTGTGCCCGATTTTAGATACATCTGGTGCTGTTGAGGTATTTTCCGAAGTGGCTGTGCCATCTTTGATTTTTCCTTTGCCAGCTAGGGCATCCTTAATCAAGTGGTCTGCCTCTTTAATCCCTGCTAAAACAGAAACTTCAATGACCCGTTTACCGGCAAAACGCTCAGCATGGACATCTTTATCGGCTGCAATAATTACAGCTTCTGCATGACGAATGTCCTCGTTTGTCAATTCATTTTCTACACCAATCTGTCCATGTGTTTCCACCTTGATTGATACACCTGCTTTTTTTGCCGCTGCTTCTAAAGCTTCCTGTGCCATAAACGTGTGTGCTATCCCTGTTGGACAACCTGTCGCAGCGATTATTTTATAGTTTCCCATAAATCCTCCTTATAGTTTATTCATAATTTCAGTAACAGTAATTTGTTTCATCAGCTGTGGAACATCGGAAAAATCAGTCAAGCCCTTTTGAAAAGCTGTAGAAGAGCCAGCTGCAATTGCTAATTGCAAATTTTTTCCGATAGCTTCATTTTTGATTATTCCGGCTAAGAAAGTTCCAAGCAAGCTATCGCCTGCACAAGCTGTGTTGACAACTTCTCCTTGCGGAGCATTTACAGATAAGATTTGGTCCGAATTGATAAACAAGGCACCTTTTTCCCCCAAGGAAATCAAAACATTTTGTGCACCTTGCTCTACCAATTTTTTACCGTAATAGATCACATCTTCTGGCGTTTTTAGCTCCACATTAAACCAGTGCGCCAGTTCCTCATCATTGGGTTTAAGTAAGAAAGGTTTGTAAGACAAAGTCTCCAGTACTTCTGCATAGCTGAAGTCAATGCCCCCACTACGAAAATACCAAGGATAGAAGCTGCGCGTGTAAATTCTTTTGCATTAGCAGTCATGATGCTGATAGCATCTGTTCCTTTTCGGTAAGACCAATGCATCAGGAAGTAACGCAAGCCGAACTGTACAGCATTGAAAATAAAGAGGAAGATGAACGGTGCTGCGATATTTCCAGCAATCGCCATATTAGCTGTTATCCCTGCCGTGATTGGTACAAGCGTGAACCAGAAGAGTGCATCACCAATCCCTCCAAGTGGTCCCATCGCTGCAACACGAACGGCACGTATCGTTTGAATATCTGTTTTATTTTGCTCAAGTGAAAGCACGATCCCCATTACAAAGTTAACCAAAAATGGGTGTGTGTTGAAAAACTCTAAATTGTGCGCCATTGAAGCTGAAAGGTCTTTTTTGTCCGTGTGGATTTTTTCCAAACCGGGCAAGATCGAGTAGAGCCATCCACCGGCTTGCATCCGTTCATAGTTAAAAGATGCTTGGAGGTAAACGGAGCGCCAAACCATTTTGTTGAGTGTTTTTTTATCAAGTTGTGGTGCTGGCGTTTGGTTAGAATAATTATCAGGAATATTAAATACCATCTTCATAATCTCCTTCACTAGCTGGTGCTGCTGCCGCAGCTGCTTTGAGTTTTGTATTCATTTGGAAATCCCAGTAGGCGAATGCAAAACCAATTACGGCGAGTAAAAGTAATGCTGGACCTTTGAGCGCTTCAATACCGGTAACAATAACAGCAAGCACGAAACCTAGGAAGTAGAAGCCCCAAAGTTCTTTTGAAACCATAACTTTAATCAAGATTGCAAAACCGACATAACGCATCATGTTTCCGGATGCACCGAGTCCACTCATAAGCCAGGCTGGAATAGCATTTACTACTGTATCTCCAAAGGCTTTCCCTCCAATAAAGAAGAGCGTTACGACAATACCAAAGATTGTTCCGAGTGCACACATCGCTAGCCAGTTAATTTTCGCGATTCCGGCTGGGTTTGCTTCTTCTGCATATTTATCCGCGACACCCATTACCGGAGCCATAACTGTGAAGATCAAGGTTACACCATATTGACCTAGCAATGAGAATGGGATAGCAGTGGCAACGGCTGCGGCGGGCTGGAGACCCAGAGTGATAGCCAAGACTGTTGCCATAATACCACCGATAACCGCATTTGGTGGTTGAGCCCCACCAACCGGCATATTACCAATAGTCATCAGTTGATAAGTACCACCAACAATCAAACCGGTTTGAACATCACCGAGAATAAGGCCGATAACCAAACCGGTGACAATAGGTTGGTACAAAGATTGAAGTAAACTAAATTGGTCAATGGCAACGACAAAAGTCACTGCAAAGATCAAAATAATCTGAAAAATGGAAGCATCCATAAGTTTTCTCCTTATATTTTTTTGTTGGATTTTAACCAAAAAATTGAGAGCCTATAATATCAAAACGAGAAAAATAAATTCACTTGACAATAAATACTCTATTTTCTTGCAAAATCCTCTTGTTACCAAAATTAGAAATGTATCACGAGTATCATTTGAAGAGCTTATCCAATGGCTCTATTGCTGTCGTTGGCACGCGCTGTATCTCAAGCTCAACACCAAGTTCTTTCAGTTTCTTAAATGCTGCCACATCATCGTCATCCACGGCAATAACAGTTGCAACTTGACGTTTTCCTTCTGACATGTGCATATTACCGATATTCACTTTTTTAATGGGTACACCACCTTCAACAAGACGTAACACATCTTGAGGATTTTCACAGATAATAAAAATCAATTGGCGATCAGCAGCTTTACTAATAATGTCAATCGTTTTTTGGAGACTAAAGTAGCGTGTCGCAACTCCAGTCGGTGCAGCCATATCCATCAGTGCTTGACGCTGTGGATTGCTTGCCACATCATCATTTGCAACAAGCAAAAGGTTGGAGCCGACAAAGCTGTTCCACTGTGTGGCAACTTGACCGTGAATCAAGCGATTATCAATACGAGTAAGTAAAATATTTGGCATAATAATGACCTTTCTTAATAGAGAATAGGAACCTGTTTGTTCGTATTCAAATTTTATTTAATACCCTAGAAACTAGGAAAATGAACGTTTTACAATATCTGCGTGATGGCATAACGTGAAACTCTAATCACCAACTTATCCGCAAGCTTTATGCGACAGAATTCTTCGTCTAAATCAGTAATAACTCCTGTCAAGCCGCCACTAAACATGACCTCACTTCCTACGGCAAGATTCTGATGCAACTCGGCGATAACTTTCTTACGCTTGCTAAACTGCAGACCACTAACAATGCTATAAAAAGCACCGCCTAGAAGAATAAAACCAATAAAGACAAGTGAACTGTTGATAATAAATTGTGCCGTCATTTAAATGCCATCGCTTTCTTCAACTTCTAGCATTTTTTTGCCGAGCGCTAAGTCAAGAGTGACACCATCTTTAGCTGTAGAAACAGACAAATCAAGTATTAAATCACCCTCTGTTCCCATCATTCCTTGAGAAACAAACTCAATCAGCATCGGAAGATTCGTACCCGTAAAAATATGCACGTTCTCACTATCTCCTTTAGCTATCATTGCTTTATTAAAAGGTGTCCCTCCAAGTAGATCCGTAAAAATGGCTACTTCTTCACCATTTTTACAAAAATTATTTAAAGCCTCTTGATACTCTTCAAGGTTTGTTGCTTCATCAAAAGTAAGTGTGATTAAGTCTGCCTGTGGTCCGGTAATTAATTCAACCGCACTCTTCATACCTTCTGCAAAATGCGCATGCCCAGAAATTAAAGCTTTCATCATTTCTCCTTGTCTTCTCAATTTAGTTTTATTATAAGCTATGAATTATAGGAAATTTTTCCAAATAAGTCCTATATTTTTGGTAAATTTTCCTGAATTAACCGCTTACAACTATGTTTTGTCTTTATATACTTTCGCGTTTTAAGACGACATGACCTGTTCACCATTGACGTAGACTTCTGAAAGTTCCATATTGGACTTTAAAACGATAAAGTCAGCATTATAGTTTTCTTTAATTTGACCACAGCGGTCATCAATATTAACAGACTTGGCAGCAGTTAAGGTCGCCATCATAAGAGCTTCCTCCGCTGTTGCAATTCCCCAATCTACTACGTTTTTAACCGCATCCTTTAACATGAGGATAGAACCAGCCAAACTATTTCCTTCTTTAAGATGAGCAGCGCCTCCTTCAACACGTACAGGAAATTCTCCCAACATGTAATCTCCATCGGGCATTCCTGCAGCACGCATCGCATCGGTAATCAGGACCGTGTGCGATGCTCCCTTACTTTGAATTAATATTTTAGCCGCTGTCGGATGAACATGATGTCCGTCACAGATAAGCTCGGCATATGTATTCGGAAGGCTCAGTGCCGCACCAACCATTCCGGGTTCCCGATGGTTAAAGGGACTCATGCCATTAAATGTATGGACAAAGACAGTAGCACCTGCTTCTACTGCTGCTGTTGCTTGAGCTAAAGTAGCGTTAGAGTGTCCTAAAGCAACCGTGATTCCTCGATTTGTTAAAGCTCGGATAAATTCGATACTTCCTTCTCTTTCAGGTGCAACGGCTATTTTTCGAATCATACCATGCGCTGCTTGGTTCCAATTTTCAAATTCTTCCACATCTGGATCTGTCATATAAGCGGGATTTTGCGCACCTTTATGTTGAGTAGTAAAGTATGGTCCTTCAAAGAAAAGACCTTGTATTTTGGCCCCTGTAACTGCTGGTTTATAATTTCCAACTACTTCGCAGACTTCTCTAAGGCGCTCATGTTTCCCTGTTAATGGTGTAGCTATCCAAGAAGTTACACCCCCTCTAAGTAAACTCTGACTCATCTTATCAAGCAACTCTGACTCTCCGTCCATCACATCTGCGCCATCGAAACCATGTATATGTGTATCCACCAATCCTGGCGCAATCCAGTATCCTGTATAATCTTTGACCTCAGCATCTTCAGGAACTTCTTGCATGTGTTTGCCAAATTTACCCGCTTTAATTTCTAAATAGCCACCACTGAGCGTTTGATAAGGATAAAAAAATTTATCTGCTTTAATATAGTAAGTCATGCCTTACCTCCATTTATCTTTTTTCTTAGTATAAATCAGAAATAAGGGGAAAATTTTCCAAAAAGTCCCTTATATAAGTGGAAAATTTTCCCAAAAAAAGCAGAGATTTTATCTTCTCTGCTTGTCTTATTTAATCTTCACGAATAGGTGCTAAATTTTTGTAAAGGGCAAAAGCATCCAACAAGATACGATTCACAACTTGTAAACATAGGCGACTCCCCACGTCTAAACCAAAATTAATCGTTTTTTGAGTTGATTTGTAAGCATGGATGTAAACATCAGCTTGACTTCCAATGGCACTCGGCATTGCTCCCACAAGTGCAATAATCTTTGCTCCCCGATTCTTCGCTTTATGAAGTGCTTGTACAATCTCGGGTGTTTCGCCACTCAAAGAAAAGGCAACGATAAGATAATCACGGTTGGCTTTACTTGCAAAATACTGCATATAATCAAAATCATCGTGAATAACACAAAGTTTTCCAAAAAGTTGCAGCTTATCCATCATTTCCCGTGCAACATTAGCACTCAGCCCTGCACAAAAAATCATAATTTTGCTATGATGATCAATCAACTTAATAGCAGCTTCAATATCATCCGCTGAAAGTTGATTAATCGTCCGTGTAATTTCTATTTCATTTTTACGGATCGCCTGATTAACCTCTTTTGAAAAGCCATTTTTGCGGCGCTCGTTTTTGGTATTACGAATAGTTTGTTTAAAGTCAGAATAACCATCGTAGCCCATTTTTTTCAAGGTTCTATTAACTGTGGAAACACTGACATGTGATTCTGTGGCCAATATCGAGATAGATAGATTAGGAATCCGATTTAAATTATCTTGAATATGATTCCAACAATACGACTCTGCTTCACTTAAGGTTTTCAATTGTCACTCCTTTAACTTCAAAATTTGTATTTTCGAGCATTGCAAGTCAATATTTTTCATAATTTTCAAAAAGATACTCTAAATCATCAATTGTCTTCGAAAGCTCCTGACCGATATTGGTATCTTTAACACAGGTTCTTTCCTCTACTCGATCAACCAATCGCTTGACACTTACAATATCGCTGCCGTCTTCGACAGCTGCTTTTATCGTTTTAAAAGGCTCGTGAGCTGCCAACTGCATACCATAGCTGTTATAAAGCAAAGTGTATCCCGCAATCCCAGTTTCTTTTTGGTAAGGCTTAGAAAAACCGCCATCAATTACAATCAGTTTACCACCAGCTTTGATTGGTTCTTCACCTTTCTTTTCTTTGACCGGCGTATGTCCATTGATGATATGTCCTTTTTCATCCATCCCAAAATTTTTCAAGATACGACTAATCGTCTCTGGCTCTTCTCTTAGACGATAGTATGGATTTTTCTTTTCAACATGTGTTGCTTTATCCGAGATATAATAACGCTCAAAAGTGGTCATCGCTTCTTTACCAAAAAGTGAAGAAGATTCTCCCACCCACAGATACCAGAGTAAGTCTGTAGATAAATCTTCTTTCACATCAGGATGCGCCAAACTCTTTCTCACATGATCTTCAAAAAGATCGAGCAATTCGCGCCCAGAATAAGCTTCTCCTTCAAGTCTGAAACACTTGAAGTCCCCGTTTTCATGGAGAGGAAGGCAACCATGAATCAATAAATTGCCATTGTAGGAAAGATACATTGAACCTTTTTCTAAAAGAAAATCAATATGTTTTTTGAGTTTTTGAGAAGCCTGAAAATTTTTCAGCAGTTTTTTCAGTAAGATTTCTTCCTCGTCTGTTAACTGCTCCGGTTGAACTGGATCAACCGTGGGTGCCTGAAATTCCTGTAAATCATACTGTTTACCTTTGAGCGTGATACGCTCTTCATCATAATTAATAAAATGCAAGACATCCCGCTCTTCCAGATGAAAATCTGGGCGTCGTGCAATTAATTGACTTTCTAACTTGAACTGTAAGATAGCCGTAGCTTGTTGGAGTTTATTGAGCAAGTCACACTCCTCCTGTGACAGATATTCTCCTTCCGTCAAACGAGGGGCAAAGGCTGGACTGGGCTCATAATACCGCTCCGCGTATTCAATCAGCGGACGTAAGTTAATCCCATATGAATCTTCAAGAATATCCAAGTTCCCATAACGCGAGCTAATCCGAATAACATTCATCATCGCAAGCGGTGAACCTGCGATGGCTGCCATCCAGATAATATCATGGTTGCCCCATTGAACATCAACCGAAGGCATACTGATCAGGCGATCGATAATTTTATCCGGAAAAGGGCCACGATCATAAATATCGCCCACCACATGTAAATGGTCAACGGTCAAACGTCTCACACTATCTGCAAGTGCAATAATTAAGTTCGGAAGTTCACCCAGATGTTGAAGTTTTTCAATAATGGAGTCAAAATAAGCACGTTTTTCTGAACTCGACTCAACCTCATGTTTTAATTCCTCCAGAATATAGCGGAATTTTTCTGGAAAAGCTTTACGTACTTTCGACCGTGTATATTTTTTCCCTGCAAATCGAGCGAGTTTCAATAAGGAAATCAGGTTCTCACGGCAATAATATGCAAATGCTTCTTGCGAAAGCTGACTTTCTTTGGAAGCCAGCTTTTCTTCTGGGTAATAAATTAAAGTTGCAAGCTCTGAAATCTCGGTAGGATCTAAGTCAGGAAAGCATTCGCGGAGCTTTTCTTTAATCGAACCTGAGCCATTACGCAAGACATGATTAAAAGCATCGTATTCCCCATGTATGTCACTCACAAAATGTTCTGTACCTTTAGGAAGTTCACAAATTGCGCTGAGGTTTATGATTTCGGTTAAGACTGCTTCTTTGGATACAAACTGTTCTTTTAGCAGCTTATAGTACTTTTCATCCATGATCTGTTTTCTCCTCTAATTCTTGCTTCTTGATAAAAGCAACATGCCTACATTATAGTATTTTTAACATTTATAGTAAAGCGCTTTCTTCTAAATGTGTTTTCCCTACACAAAAAAGAGTAAAGATCAGACTTTACTCTTTTTTTAATCAGACAATTATAATTTTTGTTTTAAATATTGTCCGGTGTAAGATTCCTCAACCTCAGCAACTTCTTCTGGTGTGCCTGTAGCTAGGATTGTTCCGCCGCCAGCACCGCCTTCTGGTCCGAGATCAATAATATAGTCAGCGGTCTTGATCACATCAAGATTATGTTCAATAACCACGATGGTATTGCCTTGATCCACAAGGCGATCCAAAACTTTAATTAATGTGGCGATATCTTCGCTGTGCAAGCCTGTTGTGGGCTCATCCAAGATATAAAAGCTCTTGCCTGTACTGCGTTTTTGCAATTCGGAAGCAAGCTTCATCCTTTGAGCTTCACCACCAGATAAGGTTGTAGCTGGTTGTCCCAAAGTAACATAGCCTAAGCCGACATCAACGATGGTTTGCAATTTTCTCTCGATTTTGGGAATATGACGGAAGAATTCTAAAGCATCCGACACGCGCATATCAAGAATTTCCGAAATATTTTTTCCTTTATAATGTACTTCCAAAGTCTCTGAATTATAGCGTTTGCCATGACAGATTTCACATGGGACATACACATCTGGAAGAAAATGCATTTCAATCTTGATAATCCCGTCACCCGAACAAGCTTCACAACGTCCGCCTTTCACGTTAAATGAAAAACGTCCTTTTTTGTAGCCACGTATTTTGGCTTCATTGGTTTCAGCAAAGAGTCCACGGATATCATCAAATACAGAGGTATAGGTTGCTGGATTTGACCGTGGTGTGCGTCCAATCGGAGATTGGTCAATATCAATCAAACGTTCAATTTCTTCATAACCGGTAACTTTTTTATGTTTACCTGGTTTTTCTGAATTATGATTGAGTTTTTGCGCCAAGGTTTTCTTCAGAATCGAATTAACCAAGGTTGATTTACCCGACCCTGAAACACCAGTTACAGCTGTCATAATCCCTAAAGGAAATTGGGCATCGATATTTTGTAAATTGTTTTCTGAAGCCCCAGTGACCTTCACCATACGTTTTTTATCGATTTTACGGCGTTTGGCAGGTACAGGGATGGAACGTTTTCCTGATAAATATTGTCCTGTCAAAGATTTTTTATTTTTCGCTACTTGTTTCGGCGTACCAGCAGCAATGATTTCACCACCTAAATCTCCAGCGCCTGGTCCGACATCAATCAGCCAATCTGCTGCTTTCATCGTATCTTCATCGTGCTCAACCACGATAAGTGTATTTCCTAAATCACGCATTTTTTGGAGGGATTCAATCAAGCGGTCATTGTCTCTTTGATGTAGACCAATTGATGGCTCATCAAGGATATAAAGGACACCTGAAAGGTTAGAACCAATCTGTGTCGCTAAACGAATACGTTGCGATTCTCCACCTGATAAAGTACCTGAAGCCCGTGAAAGTGTCAGATAATCTAGACCCACATTTTTTAAGAAAGATAAGCGATCTTTGATTTCCTTTACAATAGGTTGCGCAATCATTTCATCGTTTGTAGATAAAGTAAGAGTAGCTAAAAACTCTAACTCGTCACCGATAGCTAAGTTAGAAAGTTCTCCGATATGTTTCCCATCAACCTTAACCGAAAGGGCTTGATCGTTCAAACGATAGCCGTGACAAGTCGTACATGTTAACTCCGTCATGTAACCACGAAGGTATTCACGTGTATAATCACTTGAAGTTTCGCGGAAACGACGGTTGATATTATTGATTATACCAGGGAAAACCATGTCTTTATCAGACACATTTCCAAAATCACCGACATAGTAAAAATGAAATTTACGCTCACCAGAACCATTAAGAATAATATCTTTGTGTTCTTCCGGCAAGTCAGCCCATGGTGTATCCATATCAATTCCAAAATCACGGCTAGCACATTCCAACATGGTTGGATAGTAATTTGAAGAGATAGGATTCCAGGCAGCGACAGCACCTTCACGTAAGGTCTTACTGTCGTCAGGAATAACCAAGTCAGGATCGACTTCATTTTTCATCCCTAGACCATCACAGTCTGGACAAGAACCAAAAGGCGCATTAAATGAAAAGAGACGTGGTTCTAACTCGGGAACTGTAAAACCACAGACAGGACAGGCATAAAACTCACTGAAAAGGAGTTCCTCCCCATCCATCTTGTCCACAATAACATAGCCTTCAGCAATACGAAGTGCTGCTTCAACAGAGTCGAACAAACGTGAACGAATACCTTCTTTTACAACGATACGGTCAATAACGACTTCGATATTGTGCTTTTTATTTTTATCAAGCTCTGGTGCTTCTGTTACATCGTAAACTTCACCATCAGCGCGGACACGCACATAGCCCTCTTTTTGCACACGCTCAAAAACTTTAACGTGCTGTCCTTTTTTACCACGCACAATTGGTGCTAAAATCTGTAGGCGTGTTTTTTCAGGCAATTCGAGGATTTGGTCCACAATTTCTTCAACCGATTGTGCTGAAATTTCTCCGTGTCCATTGATACAGAAAGGTTTTCCGACACGCGCAAAAAGTAAACGGAGATAATCGTTAATCTCCGTTACTGTTCCAACAGTAGAGCGTGGATTTTTGCTAGTTGTTTTCTGGTCAATAGAGATAGCTGGCGACAAGCCGTCAATACTGTCCACATCTGGTTTATCCATATTACCTAAAAACTGACGGGCATAAGCAGATAATGATTCGACATAACGTCGTTGTCCTTCAGCATATAAAGTCTCAAAAGCCAGAGAAGATTTCCCTGAACCCGAAACACCTGTAACAACGACCAACTTATCACGTGGAATGGTAACATCTATATTTTTTAAATTGTGCTCTCGAGCACCATGTATAACAATTTTATCTTGGGGCATTTACTCTTCCCTTCTCACTTCTATCCCATATTTACTGAGACTGAATTTCTTATTTTCGATAAAGATACTTCAATTATACTACATTTTAAGGTACAATAGCCTTATCATGAAATCTTATTTTGTCTATGTTTTGCGTTGTGCTGACGATACGCTTTATTGTGGCTATACAGACGATGTTACGAAACGACTGGAAACCCATAACTCTGGTAAAGGTGCTAAATATACTAAAGCACGTCGTCCCCTTCAACTTCTGACTTCCGTTGAATTTTCAGATAAGAAACACGCCTTAAAATGCGAATGGTGGTTTAAGCATAAACTCAATCGTTCACAAAAATTAAAATTAATTAAAGAAAGAGCAATCAAAGAAACTTTTGAAAAAGAACTTCTAGCTAAAGAAAAGGGATAAAACATCCCTTTTTTCAGTTTAATTATAAAAAGCAAACTCAAGTTTGCTTTTTATAGTTTTTCCAGTTTAACAGCTGTACCGTAAGCAGCAACTGAGTCCACATTACCAAATGTCGAAGAGTCAAAACGCATAGCGAGAATTGCATTAGCACCTTTATCTCGTGCTTCTTCTGCAAGACGTTCAATAGCACTCTCACGCGTTTCATGCTGGAGTTTCGTATAGCCGGCAATTTCTCCTCCGACAATCGTTTTTAATTGTTGTCCAGTACTTGAGAAGACGTTACGTGAACGAGTTGTTAAACCAAAAACCTCACCGTAGACCTCAACAACACGATAGCCAGGTGCATCATTTGTAGTTAAAATTAGCATATCTTTCATTTACTTACTCCTTATAGGTTACATTTTATCCAAAATTTCATGGATGATCTCATGCGAATCTAGAACATTTGTTTGTTTCATCTGTTTCATAAGTTCATCTCTATTATGACCATCAAAATGAGTTACTGCTTCAACCATGTCAAAAACCAAACTTTCAAAACCACGATTATATGTGGCACTTTGCCAACCATTAATTCCGATTTTTTGCTTGTCTAATCCAGTAAGGATTTCTAACTCCGTAAGTTCTGATAGACGATAGGTTCCACTGCTTGCTTCGACAGTAAATTCCTCAGAAAAAGCGCCTGAAGTCAAGTTCATGCTGGCGATGCCCATACAAGATTGCGTTCTCAGTGTGACTATCACACGTGAAAGTTTTTTGTCCGGTGTCATCGCTAATTGATAACTGTAACGTTCAATCTCGTCATCAAGCAAGTAAATCAACGTATCCAAAGGATGGATAAAAATATCATACAAACTAAATTGTACTTCGTCGGCATTATTTGCTAAATTTTTACTTACCTTGATAAAGTTTTTTTGATTGACCTCTTTAAGTTTGTCTGTCATTGGGGCAAAACGACGATTAAAACCGATAACAAAGAGGACATTATTCTCCTCAGCCAAGCGATGAAGTTCTTGGACCTCATCAAAGTTTTCGGAAATCGGCTTATCCATCATGACATGTGTGCCTGCACTCAAATAGCGTTTTGCAAGCTCAAAATGTTGAGCCGTGGCTGCATGGATGACGACCATATCACAAGTTTCCAACGCGCCTAAATCCGTTGTCGCATATTCAAACTTGTATTTTTTTCGAATCTCTTCAGCTTTTTCCCATGTTCGCGAATGCAAAATAAAACGATGCTCGGCTTGCATTTTTGCATAAACGGGCAGATAGGCCTTACCTGCGATATTTGATGTTGCACCAATTATTCCAATAATCATATAGTCTCTCTAACTGTCTTTTGAATAAATGACGATAAGTTTGCCTTGAGCAATTTTTAAATCCATCGTCTCACTGATAAAAGCATTACTTGCGTAGATGTCCGCAAAGTTATCCTCAGCTTTAAGTGGATATTTTGCGTTTTTAATCTCTAAACTTCTTTTTGTGCCGACCTGAACAATGCCCAAATATGGATAGCCTTCAATCTTGCGAATGGTGTGCTGCCCTTGAGTCAGATATTTTACAAAATTTTGCTTGTCCTTCAAAGAAATCCTTTCAGGACAGTCAAAATTCAGGGGCAGATACACATTGGTCAAATGATGGTCAAGCCTTCCACCAAGGGCACCAATAATCATGATTTCTGCATCTGGAAAACGCGAAAGCACCTGATCTAAACCAGCTTCTAAATCCGTCTGATCCTTCTCTGCCGGAAGTTTAACAAGTTCATGAGTAGCTTCTGATATTTTGCCGAATTCTTCCATACTTACAGAGTCAAAATCACCAACCGCTAAGTCTATATTTTGATGGTCTTCAAGTAAAAATACAGCTCCACGATCAATACCGACATAATAATCATAGCTTTCTTCAGGTAAGCTTGCTGGCCTCCCTGCGTGAATAAGTACTCTCATCGCTCGTCCCCGCTCCCCGCTATTTTGCCTCTCAGCTGACGACTTTCCAGTTTATTTAAGTTGGCTTGAGCGACTTGTTCCAAATCAAGCCCCAGATAGCGCGCACAGGTTGCTACATGCCATAAGACATCGCCTAATTCTTTTCCCAAAGCATTTTTATCATCATCTTTAATAATGCCATCCTGATCACGGATGATTTTTTTTATCTTATCCGCAACTTCTCCTGATTCCCCTGCTAAACCGAGTACCTTATCTAAAAAAGCAAAATTTATCTGCTCAATATCCGCTAGAGGACCATTGACATCAAATTTTATTATTTCCTTTTGATAATCCTTAAGTTCCATAGATAAGGTTCCTCCTTTAATTCTCCCTCTTATTATATCAAAAACTCCACTGAAAAAGGATGTTTCACCCCTTGGTTTTATACAAAAAAGCCCTCAAGTAACTTGAGAACTTTTATTTAAGCTTTAAGGGCGAATACGTCCAAGCATACGTGGGAATGGAATAGCTTCACGGATATGTTGGTTGCCTGTAATAAAGGTTACCGCACGTTCCAAGCCAAGTCCAAAACCAGAATGTGGCACAGAACCGAATTTACGTAAGTCAAGGTACCAGCTGTACTCTTCTTCTGAAAGCCCGAATTCTTTTACTTTTTCAACCAAGTAATCATAATCTGTCGCACGTTCTGAACCACCAATGATTTCACCATATCCTTCTGGCGCGATAAGATCGGCACAAATCACAACATCTTCACGTGTTGGATGTGGTTTCATGTAGAAAGCTTTAATCGCTTTAGGGTAGTTGATGATAAATGTTGGCACACCATAGTAGTTAGAAACAAATGTTTCATGTGGTGAACCAAAGTCGTCACCCCACTCGATATGATCATAATCATTATTTGCTTCTTCTTTTTGAAGAAGTTCAATCGCGTCATCGTAAGTGACACGTTTGAATGGTTCATTGACATATTTTTCCAATAAATCAATGTCACGTTCCAAACTTTCTAAAGCATAACGTTGGTTTTCCAAGACTGATTTGATCAAATGTTTGACATAAGCTTCTTGAATATCCAAAGATTCTTCATGAGTTGTGAAGGCCATTTCTGGCTCAATCATCCAGAATTCTGTCAAATGACGGCGCGTTTTTGATTTTTCAGCACGGAAAGTTGGACCAAAGGTAAAGACTTTGCCAAATGCCATCGCACCCGCTTCTGCATAGAGCTGACCAGTTTGTGACAAGTAAGCAGGCTGTCCAAAGTAATCTGTCTCAAAGAGTTCTGTTGTTCCTTCAGGAGCTGAGCCTGTCAAGATTGGACTATCAATTTTAACAAAGCCATTGGCATTGTAAAACTCATATGTTGCACGAATAATTTCGTTACGTACAAGCATGATAGCATGTTGCTTGCGGCTACGTAGCCACAAGTGACGGTTATCCATCAAGAAATCTGTACCATGCTCTTTTGGTGTGATAGGATAATCCACAGATCCACCAACGACTTCAAGGTCTGTGACATCAAGCTCGTAACCAAATTTTGAACGTGAATCTTCTTTTACAATCCCTGTTACGATTACTGATGTTTCTTGAGCCAAGTGTTTGATTTCAGTGAACTTTTCTAGTCCTGCTTCTTCACCAAATTTTTCAATCATGTTTGGTTTGAAAACGACAGCTTGGAAATAAGCTGTACCATCACGGAGTTGGAGAAATTGCAATTTTCCTTTTCCTGATTTGTCTGCAACCCAAGCGCCAATTTTAATTTCTTCTCCGACGTGGTCTTTCACATCGATGATTGATACTAAGTCTTTCATAAATAATTCCTTCTCTTTTATTAATATAAATCTTTGTCTATAAATTTCTCTAACCAGATTTCTTTCAAAGTTTTCAAATCTTCTTTAAAAGCTTTTGGTGTCTGTAATTCATCTTTTTTAAGCTCTTCCAACACCAGGAGTTCAAAGTCATCAGACTTCCAATCTTTGTCAATGGCTAGGGGAACACCGATACCTGTTTTTCGTGAAAATTCAAAGCGATTTTTCAAACCAGGCAAATCTGGTGCTATATCAAGATAAAACTTGTTTTTTGAAATATTTTTATAAGCTACAACAGCACCTAGTTTTTCTTGGAGCTTATAAGCTGATTTTGCTTCTTTTTTATCTATCATGCGACTCTTCCATCCAAATCTGAAGACGTTTTACTGCTTCTGTCAAACTCTCAAAGTCAGTGGCATAACTCAACCTCACATGTACGGGTGACCCAAATCCTTCCCCCGTCACCAGAGCCACTCCAGTTTCTTCAAGAATCGCTGTCGCAAGATCCGTAACATTGTCATACCCTTTCAGTGCCATTGCTTTCTCAACTTTAGGAAAGAGATAGAATGCACCATTAGGCTTAATAGCCTCAAAGCCAGGTATTTGGTTGATCATAGGATGTATCAAGTTTAGCCTTGATTCAAATGCTGTACGCATTTTTTCGACTGCCGCTTCATCAGAATTAAAGGCTTCGATGGCTGCATATTGAGCAACTGTACTTGGGTTTGAGGTTGTTTGACCTGCAATCTTCGTCATTGCTGCAATAATTTCGCTATCACCAACTGCAAGTCCAATGCGCCAACCAGTCATCGCAAAGGTTTTCGATACACCATTAATAACAATCGTGCGTTGACGAATCTCCTCTGATAAGGATGAAATAGCTGTAAACTCGCTTTTATTATAAACCAGTCGGTGATAAATATCGTCTGCTAAGATTAACAAATCATTAGCAACAGCCCAATTTCCCAAAGCCAGTAATTCTTCTTTTGAATAAATCATTCCTGTTGGATTGGATGGACTATTTAATAAAAGCACCTTCGTTTTTTCGGTTTTTACTGCCTCAAGTTGTTCAACTGTGATTTTAAAGTCATTTTCTTGCAAAGTCGAAACGACAACAGGTTGACCTCCTGACATTTTTACTTGATCCACATAGCTCACCCAATAGGGGGCTGGGATGATGACTTCATCTCCTTTATCTAAAACACTTTGGAAGAAGGCATAAAGCGCAAATTTAGCACCCGTGGTAACTAAAATTTCCTTATCTTCAATGGCGTAACCATAATATTTATCCCAATAATTACGCACAGCACTTTTCAACTCAGGTAAGCCAGAAGCTTGTGTATAGAAACTTGCCTTGCCTGAATGAATAGAATCAATAGCTGCTTCACCGATTAATTCTGGGGTGGAAAAATCTGGCTGCCCTAAAGTTAAATCAATAATGTTTTTTCCTTGGCTTGCGAGATCTTTAGCACGCTTCGCAGCAGCTAGAGTCACAGACTCTTCAATATTTAAAACAAAATCAGATAGTTTTTTCATAAATTACAACAGCTCCTTACCCGTTTTGAAATCATAAAGTTTAAAACCTTCACGACTATTTACCTGCCATACTGGCTGATTTTTATAAAGGGCCAAGACAATAGATGTCGTATTATCCGCCTGAAGCGTTTCGGGCTTAACACCTGTTGCCATGTCAATAACTGTTAAATTTCCCCCTTTTTCAGGGATTAAAACACCTATCTCTTTGCCTTTTTCAGTTTTGCCAAGTAAAGAATAATCTGTGCTATCTGTAGTTGCAATGTCAAAAGCTGTTGGAGTTTTCAGCTCAGTTTTATCCTTTGCTATAGCAATTGCAGTGCTTCTTGCTGTATTATAAGGGCTGATTGCTCTCCAGATAAAGAGGCTTATCGCAATAAAACCTGCCAGAATTACCGTTAAAATACCGATAATAATCTGTGTATGCAGAGTCATTCGTCTTCTTCTCATAGCCTACCTTTCTGTCCTTTAGATAATCTATTTAATTATAGCAAAAAAGCAGCGAAATTGCTTCTCTACAAAGGTCTTCTGCCGGAAAAAGTTAAATCCATAATTTTCCGTAGCCTTGTCACTGAAGAATTTCGGTGTCTTTTCTTAACTTCTTCTTGGACTTATCTGTATCGGGTATCACTTCACATCAGGAATTCAATAATTTTTTCCACTAATTCACTATTTTCAAGTGTTTTAAGCGGCGCAGTTTGCGCAAGATTTTTACGCATTCTTTTCGCATAAGATTTTCCTGCTAATCGATTGTCAAGAATCACAACTTTGGAATACTGATTATGGCGGCGATTGACACGTCCAAGAGCTTGCTGCAACTTCAAAGTTGCCATAGGGACATTAAAATCGTAAAAAGGGTTATTAAAACGTTTTGCATACTTTTTCGTTAAAATATCATCTGGCGTAGCAAAGGGCAGACGGGGAATCATCAAAACAAGATGATCTTGCTTCTCAAAATCCACACCCTCCCAGAAGGAAGATAAGCCCAGAAGAATCTGCCCTTCTCCTTTATCAAATTTTTTCTTGATTTGTGCAGCAGTCCCATTAATATCTTGAGCCAATACATCCCAACCTTCAGCGGACAGTTGCTCTGCTACAAAAGTTAAAGACACTTTTGCTGTAAAGAGAACGACAACTTGAGCACCCAGCTCAGCAACCTCGGAAACTCTATCCGCAACATAATGCGCGTAAGCCATAACACCTGTATTTTTGATATGCGGCCCATCAGACACGATAAATATTTCTTGGTTATCGGCGGGATGGCTGTCAAATTTGAAGAAACGATAGTCCTTAAAGCCCAAAAGTTCTGGGAAAATAGGTTTGTCTTCTGTCAGAGATAAGGTTGCTCCCAGCATATATATTTTAGTTCCTGAAGGTACCAGTTTTTCAAAATTATAAAAATCCGTACTTGAAGCGTGAACCATATCTCCCTCACGCCAAATAAAGTTCTGCTCTGGATGTTCAAAAATTTCAGTCAGTTCTTTTAAACCAAGCTCTCTCGCATCAAGAGCGATTTTCTCACTGTCCAGATTTTTATTTTTGAGCTGAAATGTCAAACTTTCCACAAGGCGTTTATTTAAATGCGAATTTTCTATATCGACGGTTTCCAATTGCTCCGAGATTTTAACTGTTTTCTGATTGGCTCTTTCCAGTGTTGTAAAGAGTTGCTGTGCTTCGTCCACAACTAAAATACGTTCCTGTAAGAAAGTCTCAGGATAATCTGCAAGACGTTCAATTAGGTAAGCATGATTGACGACTTTGACTTGCGAAATTTCAGCTCGGCGTTGTGCTTTCAGCCAGAAGTCCTGTTCATAATGCAGTTGTTTATTGTTAACATAGCCATCATGCGCAATCTGAGCAAAGTACTCCTCATTGGTCATCACTTTGGAGAGCTCGTCTAGCTCCCCTGTAAGCGTCTCCGTCAACCAAACCAAGATTTTCATCTTAAAAATTTCGAAGTTTTTTCCTTCAGTATTTGCCAGCAAAAGCCGTGAAAATTTTTCTAAAGAAATATAATTCTTCGTTCCTAAAAGCTTAGAGAAATTCACACCAAATTTTTCTTTAAGAATAGGTGCTACACCATGAATCATCTGATTTTGTAGAACTTTAGTCGGCGTTGATACAACAATTTCCCGTCCTTCTGCAAGCAAAGGTAAAAGATAAGCATATGTCTTCCCGATGCCAGTGGGGGCTTCAATGAAAGAAGGGCGACTTTGTGTAAGTTCTTCTTTTATTTTTTCGGCAATCTTTTCTTGATTTTTCCGGACTTTAAGACCCAAACGAGAGATATTTTTAGCAAAAGAATTGGCAAGGGGCTGTCTGTTTTCTTTAACTTTTTCTCTACGGGTAGCAATATTATGAACTACATAAAGATGTTCAACGTTGAGTGATGTATAGGGCAGTTGCTCTTTTAAGAATTCTTTCGTCTCATAGAGTAAGCTGTCCGAATGGCGAATAATCTCCTCTAAAACAGCACGTGGAAGCTCTCGAATCTTATCTTGCATCTTAAGCAGTAACTCTGCTGTAGCTAAAGCATCTGATAAAGCAGCGTGAGGCTGATCGTGACATAAGTCTAGTCGCTCACTAAGAGCTTCCATCCCATATTTTTCAAAGGTAGGAAAAAGAACTCGTGCCAGCTCAACGGTATCTACGCGCGGTAACTCCAAATCCAAACCTAAAGGAAAAAGACTTTTCATTAATAAAGAGTAATCAAAACGTGCATTGTGAGCTACAAAGATGGTACCTTCCAGTTTTTGGCGCACTTCTTCTGCAACTTCTGAAAAGTCTGGTGCTTTTGACAAGCGACGGTCAGACAAGCCTGTAAGGTTAGCAATTCTCGGCAAAAGCGACTCATGTGGATTGACATCTGTCGTATAAGTGTCTACCACTTCTCCACCCTCGACTAGCACAATACCTATTTGGATAATTTTATTCTGCGAGCTGTGCGCATCGGTGGCTTCTAAGTCCACCACAGCATATCGAGTCATTTTTTTACCTTTCAACTTCTATTTATTTTTATAAGGCTTTGCTTTACTTGGCCGTTTAAAAATAGATCTTTATAATTATACCAAATTAGACGCAATGAGGACAGCACATAGTTGTGCTTCTAAACATACAGCAACTTTGCCCCGCTACTTGATTCGTCAAAAACATGATTTTGCAGTAAGAAGACTGTGAAAATATCGCAAAGTACACTGGTATATGCATTTGCCTTGACACCTCGTGTTTGATTAAGCGCCTCCTGCGCTAAAACTAGACTCCAAAAATAGTTTTTCTTTTACAAATGCTTCAAATTAGAGTAAAATTAGAGTATAGTAAAAAAAAGAAAAGGAGTCCCACTATGCTCGATAATTACAAAAAAATCCTCGTTGGTCTTGACGGTTCTGTAGAATCAACAAAAGCCTTTGATAAAGCTGTTGCCACTGCTCTTCGTAACGATGCCGAATTAGTCATCGCTAACGTCATTGACTTGCGTGCATTTCAGTCTATTTCTGCTTATGATTCTGTCGTAGCTGATGATACACATAAAGGTGCTGAAAACCTCATTAATGACTTTGCAACTGAAGCGAAAAACGCTGGTGTAAAAACAGTAACTACTCGTGTCGAATTCGGCTCACCAAAAGTTATGTTGGGACAAACACTTCCAAAAGAAGAAAACATTGACCTTATCGTTCTTGGTGCAACTGGTTTGAGCTACATTGAACGTATCTTTATCGGTTCTGTTGCTGACTATATCATTAAAAATGCGCCATGTGATACCCTTGTCGTCCGTAAATAATTGTTATATTTCGTCCTCTCGTTGAGAGGTTTTTTATTAAGAAAAAGCACCGCAAAAGCTGCGGTGCTTTTATTTTTCAATCTTTGTCCGGAGTTTCTCAAGGATTAGTTTGTTTATCCCTTTAGGATTTTGAGCCTTCAACATAGCGTATGAATAGCTGAAACTGAAAGGTTTGGGCGCATAAGCAATATAACGCGCTTGCCAATCACTTGGATTCCATTTTTTCTTGGCTTGATAAAGCCCCTTGAAGCCATATACGCCATTCATATTTTCATAAATAAACTGGAAGAGCTGTGTTGTAACTTTGCTACTGTCCTCGTCATCTTGAATATTTGCCAAAGGGCAGAGACCGAGATTCCCCCAAGTCACTCCCTCCTCGCGCATTGTTTCAAAGGCTTGTAGAAGACACACTTCCATAGAACCATTAGGTACTTGCGTACGGCGGCGCGTAACATCAGCCATATAACCTCTTTCCTCGCCTTCAGCATAAGGAACAAAAATTACAAAAGCCAACATGTTTCCCGCTTCATCACGGCTGTAAAAATAACGGCGACCGAGAGAATTTTCTAAAGCCAAGCCTCCTAACATAAAGCCAAGCTCGGGGCCTTTGGAGCCAAACCATTCGTCTGAGATTTCTTGAAGTTCATTTTCAATTTTTATATCTCGTTTTTCGTTTGGCTTGTATTCTTCAACAGTAATACCTAAGCGGCGCGCGTGATTGATATTGGCACGAACCTTTGCTGTTTTCTTTCCTTTAAGGTTAAAGTCTTCTAAACGTAAACAGGCATCTTCACCAATCTTAATCATCGAAAAACCATAAGATTCATAAGCAGAACGCATCGTTTCTGTAATGTCCATAAACAAGATTTTCCATCCATTCCGACGAGAAAAGTGAACCAGTTCTCCCATAAAACGAGCAGCATCTTTAGGGTCACAAACGATATCCCCACAACCAACGAGTACATTGTTTACGACGGTATACGCCAACATCCCCTCAACAGTAACACTGAAGAAATAAGATTTTTGACCATCGATAGTCATATAAGCCATCGGATTTTGACCATATTTTTCAACAAGTGCGATTGCTTTTTCTTTTTCACGCCCGCTCAATATCGGGTAATATACCAACGGTTTTAAGATATAATAGAGTGCCAACATCACACAAATCCAAGTGATGATAATCAGGCCAACCATATAAAAACCATGTACATGAGAATTGAAATGCGCTTGCCGAATGTCCATTGTAAAAAGAAAATGCAAGGATTGCTTAAAGATAGAATAGACATCTGGATTTCCTAAATAATCGCGTTTCAAAAAACTTAAACTCAGTAAGGTGTTAAAGAAAGCCAAAACAAGTGGGATGAAACCGAGAAACACTGCCTTTTTTGCATAATTACGGTCCATTGTTCGACTAAAATCACGATAAGTAAGTCCGAGAACAACCAGAATGATAAGTGAAAGGAGTGAACCAATACTAAAAAACCTTTGAGTAGAAATAAAGTTCAAGCGCAGAATGACAAATTGAACGACGATCGTAATAATCCAAGCTGACCTTACCCGTCGGTAGAGATTGAGAGAGACCAAAAGGCCCAAAAGCCCTAAAGCAAAGCCTAAAATATAATGCGGCATGAAACTATAGGAAGGAAAATACTCTCTCAAAACAGGTGATCGATGCAAATAAAAAGCTAAAATTGCTCCAATATCAATCACTACGGACAGGAAGATTGCTAAATTTTGTGCAAAAATACGTAATCTATACATGAATAACTGTTCCTTTATGATAACTTGTAATTGTTAAACGATCACAGCATGTCCTTTTTGCGTAAAGCCCAAACGACAATGCCACAAAATATAAGCGTTAACCCTAAGATGGCCCACATGACCCAACTAATTTCCTGGCCAGGTATGGGGACATTCATTCCATAAAAACCGACAACAACACCTGGAATACCCAAAACAAAGGTTGCTGAAGTCATGATTTTCATGACAATATTCAAGTTGTTGGACACAATATTTGAGAATAAATCACGTAGATTTTGTAACAGTTTAAGCTGAATACGTGTTTCCGTGTAGGCCTGATCCGTTTCAATATAAATATCGTAAATTTTATCAGCAAAACCATCTTCATCTTCTTCACGCAGATAATCAATAAATTTCTTCAACACTTCGAGATTATTGTTCAAAGCATCTTCAAAATAAATAAGGCTGGCTTGAATACCAATCATATCAACAATTTGATCATTTTTTGTTGAGTTCTTGATTCCTACCTCAAGCCGACGACGACGGAGACGAAATTCCCGTAGATAATCATGGAAGTCATGTGTCATTTGATACATAACCTGATAAATAATTTCATGCTTATAGCGTGTAGAGCTATATTCTCTACCGAATATATGTTCTCCCTTAATGTCATGATTTAAAGCTAAAATGACCGCTTCATTTTTTGTCCAAATCAAAGAATAAGGAAATGTCCCTACCTCGCCATAGCTTGATGAGGCTGGATATTGTAAAAGTATCAGATTATTATCGATATCATCCGTTTCAAAACGGGCGTTTTCATAATCATCGAGAATGCCGCTAAGGTAGTCAAAGGGCAGTTGAAAGTACTCCGAGACACTACCAATTTCTTCGCGCGTCGGATTAAGTACGTATGTAAAATTCCTCATCTCTGCCGTAGAGACTAGCCGATGTTCAGCTGACAATTCATAGTTTTTAATCATAGTTATATTTTAACAGAAAATCTCTTAAATAAACGTCTCAAACGCTGTTTTCTCCCATGATTTTCACCTTACTTTTTTGAGAGCATTTTCTAAACCAATCAAGCCATGAAAAATATGATTTATGCTACAATTAGGTTAAAGTTAAGAATGTTCTGACATAAAATTTATTTTAAGGAGGATTTCATATGTCGACAATGGTTTTCGTCAACTTTCCGGTCTCAGATATTCAGGTTTCCACAGACTTTTATGAAAAGCTTGGGTTCGAAAAGAATTCTGATTTTTCAGACGACTTAGTAAGCTGTATGGTCTGGGATGAAAATTTTTATATCATGTTACTTTCGCATGAGCGCTACCAAACATTCATTGGTGATAAAACAATCGCTGATACACACAAAGTGAGTGGTGCCCTTGCTGCCTTTACTCTTCCAAGTGCGGATGCTGTCAAAGCATTCGGCAAACTTGCCAGTCAAAATGGCGGACAATCCCTTCATTTAGAAAATGGCATCCCTGAGGACGTCATGTATGGTCTTGAAGTTCAAGATCCAGACGGAAACTGCTTAGAGCCTGTATGGATGGCTATGTGAGTTAATACTTTTCCTACAAAAAAAGACAGGATTTACATCCTGTCTTTTTTAATTCAAACGACTTAAGTATTCATCTGTAGCTTTAAAGAAAACAACTTTATTATCCATTCGAACGGCCCCAAGCTCGTTTGCTTGCGCATCATTTGTCCAAAAGTAAAGATAGCTTTCTTTCCCGGAGGTATCAACCGGATTCGGCAGTTCTGTAGATGCTTCGCTGATGAGTGATTTTTCATTCAAGTCCTTATTCGTTTTACTGATAAGATTGTAACCATTGGTTTGGATATAAGCTTCTGCTTCCGCTGTCTTAGCTACAATTAAATTCTTATAGGCGCTTTGAGGTGGGACAAGATGATAGAGAGAAGAGATAGACTGTTCACTACTACTTGTTGAAGTGGAAGATGGAGTTGTTTTAACTTCAGAGGAACTACTTGAAGAGCTCCTCTCCGTTTTGGACGTCGAGGAACTAGAACTTTCCTTTGCCATCGGTGTAGCAGGTGATTGAGTAATATTAGATATCCCTAAGGCTACTATTGCTCCGAGTAAGAACGAAAACATCCCTACAATAATATACTTTTTCATCTGTTTTTTCTCCTTTATTCTATTATACACAGTTTTTTCATTCCACTCGTCTCATTTGCTCTGAAACACAAAAGAAACTCTTCTTAGCTAAAATTTTGAAAGTGTTGCCTCTGTTTCTATCCTATTTTTTGGTATAATTACTCTAGTTAAGAAAGCTCTCAAAACACATTATGTCTTTGAGAAATGTCTTTCACTGCTTATATACTATCACAAGGAGACAAAATGTGAACTACAGCCATATCAAAATAGGGCAAAGAACAATCAAAACAGCAATTTGTGCAACATTAGCCATTATTATTGCACAATTTTTCCACTTAGAATCTGCGACCAGTGCAGGAATCATTGCCATTCTCTCCATTACGAACACGCAGAAAAGTACCTTACGTTTAGGCTTTATGCGTGTTTTAGGACTTATCATCGCTACTTTACTCGCCTTCATCGTTTTAAATTTATTTAATTTTACACCTTTATCTTTTGGTATTTTCTTACTTTTATTTATTCCCATCTCTGTCGCCACAAATACTAGTGAAGGTATTGTCGTAAACTCCGTTCTTTTTTCCCACTACCTTCTAGCTCAAGAAATAACTTTTCCTCTCGTAGGAAATGAGTTTTCATTAATGTTTATTGGGGTAGGTTTAGCACTTTTGGCAAACATATATATGCCAAGTAATGAAAGATTATTAGAAAACAATCTCAATATTTTAGAAAAGGAATTCAAAAATATTTCAGCACATCTCGTGATCTGTTTAAATCAAAAGCAAGATCTCCAAGATCTTGTTGCTCAGTGTGACAACCTGTTGGAACTTATCGATGCCAGCAGTAAGATTGCTACTGAAAAATCAGAGAATAATCTTTTAAGAAATAATACATTTTATCAACGTTATTTCGACATGCGCCATATCCAAATTACACTGCTCAAAGATATTATTATGAAACTAGAAGAAATAGATGTGGACAGCACACATATCGCCGAAATTTCTAACATTTTTGAAACTTTGTCACTCACCTATGCTGCACATAATGACGGCAGTGAGCTCTTAAAGAAAATAGAAAATGCTTATTCTCATTATCGTCAGATGGACTTGCCTCAAACACGTGAAGAGTTTGAAAATCGTGCAGGTCTTTTCCAAGTGCTCCAGTTGCTTGAACTACTGATTCAAGAAAAAAATACTTTTGCATTGAATCAGACCAACAATGCTTCCTAAACTGAAAATATAAAAAACCTTGTTGCTCATATGATCCAGCAAGGTTTTTTATATCTGCGTTATTACAAGTTGCACTCCGACATGATCCTCTAAGATAATGCTCTTACTTCTTCTTTCATAAGTCCTTTCCGCTGCCTCCAGTCTTTCCAAAACTGCTTCATAATATTCTTTTCCAACTTCAATCTCCCAAGCTAAAATACCATTTTTGTGTAGGTTTCGTTTTTTCAAGCTTGTCCCTTCCCAGAGATTTGTCGCAAAGTGATGATGGTAATGATTTTGCGAGTAAAAATGAGCTGTATTACCCACTCGCGCAACTAAATCCGTCTGAAGTATATTAATAAAGAGTGTATCAGCCTGTGCGAGAGAATTTCCTGTGAAATGGAGATGTCCAATACTCATTTTTGCCGGATAACTAAATTTTCCTTCTTTTTTTGTTGCTAAAACAGCCTCAACATCAACAGCAAAGGTCCCCATTTCCACCTGCCCCTCACCATCCCACTTCCAATTTTTCGGATCGCGATCATGATAGAGTTCTATTCCATTTCCTTCAGGATCACTAAGATAGAAAGACTCACTTACGAGATGATCCCCCGCTCCTAGCGGATATTTTGCCTTAATGAGTCGTTCAATAAGTCCAGCTTTTGAGGCACGATTGGGAAAAAGAATAGCATAATGAAAAAGTCCGGTTGTTTTTTCTGGACTAGAAATTCCCCCAAACTCAAGTTTCAAAAAAGGAACTTCTTTTTCTCTGAATGAGTAAGAAAGTGTATCTTCTGTTTCCTCTGCAAGATAAAAGCCTAATAATTCCTCATAAAAATAACGCATGACTTGTCGATTGGAAGCTTTCAAAGTAATAGTTTTAATATTAAAGGGTTGGGTGTACATACTTATTCTCATTTCTTTTGAATTTTACTTCGTTCTTTATATGTTGTTAGTATATCACTTAAAATTCAGAAAGCAAAAGACTTTGTTTACAAACGTAAACAAAGTCTTTTGTCGCTCTAAATTTATTTTGAGTCTTCTTTTGCTACAGGAAAGTCTTTGGTCCCAAAGTGCGTAGCAATGGCTCCACCACCATATTTTTGATAGCTTACAGTAGAAAATCCAGCCTTACTAAATAACAAAGCCAAAGCTTTTGCATCAGGAAAATTCTCTGCAGATTTTTGAAGCCATTGGTATTCTCTCAAAGACTTGGCAAAAACCTTACCCAGAAAAGGCATCACTTTTTTAAAGTAAAGTTCAAATGCTTGCTTGTAAATAGGCAAAGTCGGATGAGAAGTTTCAATACACACTACTTTTCCTCCGGGTTTTAAGACACGAAAAATTTCTCGTAATACTGTGAGATAGTCAGGAGTATTTCTCAAGCCGTAACCAATCGTAACTACATCAAACATTTCCTTTTCAAAAGGAATAGCCATAGCATTTCCTTGAATAAATTCAATGTTGTTGTTGTCTTTTTTATCAAGTTTAGCTTGGGCAACTTTCAGCATATTTTCAGAAAAGTCTAAGCCCACGACCTTACCCTTCTGACCCACAGCTTTTGAAAGGTCGAATGTCCAATCCCCAGTACCACAACACAAATCCAAAATAGTCATGCCGGACAAATTCCCCATTTTTTTCATGGTTTTATCCCGCCATAAGTCATGCTGTTTGAAACTTATGATTGCATTCATTTTGTCATAATCAGTGGATATATTATTAAATATTTCGTGTACACGTTCTTCGTTAACCTTATTCATGTACTCATTATAGCATAAGCTAACCTTTACACCATTGCTTCTTGTCTCTCAATTTGCAAACAAAAAAACACTCTTCCTATGTTTAAAAGTTAAGCATAGAAGGAATGTTTCTTAAAGCATTAGTTGCTCTCTAAACCTTATTTTTTAAGGTTGTAGAATGCGTTAAGACCTTTGTAAACGGCAACTTCACCCAATTGGTCTTCGATACGAAGCAATTGGTTGTATTTAGCCATACGGTCTGTACGTGAAAGTGAACCAGTTTTGATTTGGCCAGCATTTGTAGCAACGGCGATATCTGAGATTGTTGAATCTTCAGTTTCACCTGAACGGTGAGAAACGATAGCTGTGTAACCAGCTTCTTTAGCCATTTCGATTGCTTCAAATGTTTCAGTCAAAGTACCGATTTGGTTAACTTTGATCAAGATAGCGTTCGCAGCTTCTTCTTTGATACCACGTGCCAAGTAAGAAGTGTTTGTAACGAAGAAGTCGTCACCAACGAGTTGAACTTTGTTACCCAAACGTTCTGTGAGGGCTTTCCAACCATCCCAGTCGTTTTCGTCCATACCATCTTCGATAGTGATGATTGGGTATTTGTTAACCAATTCTTCAAGGTAATCGATTTGTTCTGCAGCAGTACGTTTAGCACCACCTTCACCTTCGAATTTAGCGTAGTTGTAAACGCCGTCTTCGTAGAATTCTGAAGAAGCACAGTCGAAACCGATCATAACGCCGTTTTCGCCAGCTTCGTAGCCAGCAGCTTCGATAGCTTTAAGGATAGTTTCTACACCATCTTCAGTACCTTCGAAACGTGGAGCAAATCCACCTTCGTCACCAACTGAAGTTTCAAGACCACGAGCTTTAAGGATTTTCTTCAATGCGTGGAAGATTTCAGCACCCCAACGAAGCGCTTCTTTGAATGTAGGTGCACCAACTGGTACGATCATGAATTCTTGGAAAGCGATTGGAGCGTCTGAGTGAGAACCACCATTGATGATGTTCATCATTGGAGTTGGCAATACTTTAGCGTTGAATCCGCCAAGGTAGTTGTAAAGTGGAACACCAAGTTCATCAGCAGCTGCACGAGCAACAGCGATAGAAACACCAAGGATAGCGTTAGCGCCCAATTTACCTTTGTTTTCTGTACCGTCAAGAGCGATCATTGCACGGTCGATAGCTTGTTGTTCAGTAACTTCGTAGCCGATGATAGCTTCAGCGATTACGTTGTTTACGTTGTCAACAGCTTTTTGAGTACCAAGACCGAGGTAACGAGATTTGTCACCGTCACGGAGTTCAACAGCTTCGTGTTCACCAGTTGAAGCACCTGAAGGTACCATACCGCGTCCGAATGCACCGTCTTCAGTGTAAACTTCAACTTCGATTGTTGGGTTACCGCGTGAGTCAAGGACTTCGCGAGCATAAACATCAGTAATAATTGACATTTTTATCTCCTTATTGTTTTAAGTGCTTTCTGCACTTTTTAATACACTATGATTTTACTATTTTTCCGCCCTTATTTCAAGTGAAAAACAAGCTAAAAGGCTTTTTATACAAGGTATGCGGTTACATTTCAACTTTTTATTTCTGTGATATTTTTTTTATAAAATATCGTGTCCACCTCCATTCTTGGCATGTGTTCAGGCAGTATTTTTTCATTGATAGATAGAAAGCCATTTTTTTCATAAAAACGATGTGCCGCTTTGAATTGTTTAACAGTTCCAAGATAAATTTCTTTGATATTCTCTATGCGACAGTATTCAAACAAATTATCCAAAAGAAGCTGTGCAACAGACTTCCCTCTGTATTCAACATTGACAAACATCTTTTTCAGAACAGCTTGTTGTGTATTAAATTTGACGATACCAAGTGTCCCAACAACTCCCTTCTCTTCATCAACAGCAAGCCAAAATTGGCTGTAATGTGTATGAATATCTTGCAAGTCGGGTTGATCTGCCAAATCAACAGCAACTCCAAATTCTTCCTTCTGAATAGAGAGTATCAAATCAATAACTGCTTGTTTGTAGGTATCATTGTAAGCGATTAACTTCATAGCCATAGTATAACAGATTACTTTCAATTTTATAAATAAAAAAACTTCCAAAAGGAAGTTTTCAAAATTATTTAGCCAATGCTTTTTTAGCTTCTTCAGCAAGAGCTGTGAAAGCAGCTGCGTCAGCAATAGCGATATCAGCAAGCATTTTACGGTTGATTTCGATTTCAGCCAATTTCAAACCGTGCATCATTTTGCTGTATGAAAGTCCATTCATACGAGCAGCTGCATTGATACGTGCAATCCACAATTTACGGAAGTCGCGTTTCTTTTGACGACGATCGCGGAATGCGTAGTAGTATGAGTTCATTACTTGTTCTTTAGCTGTCTTGAAAAGACGGTGTTTAGAACCGTAGTAACCTTTAGCGAGTTTTAAAATACGTTTACGGCGTTTGCGAGTTGCAACGCTATTTTTAACACGTGCCATGTGTGTTCTCCTTGTTTCTTAGAAAATTTTTATCCTGTCATCGACAGTTAATTTAAATGGTTGATTGATTTCGAGTGAAATCCTATAAGTCTTATGTAATGCTTATGAGTTAATCAGTCGTGAAATGTTACTGGGGAGAGTAATTGCTCTCATGCATAACAGTCCACAGGACTGTTATTAACGCATGTTCTTCCTTGTACGGCTTCCGCCTACGCGTCAATTGCTCTCATGCATAACAGTCCACAGGACTGTTATTAACGCATGTTCGCAACCATACGACGGATACGTTTGAAGTCACCTGCTGAAACCATACGGCCTTTACGGAGTTGACGACGTTGTTTTACAGTTTTACCGTGCATACGGTGTGAAGTGTAAGCGCGGAAGCGTTTAAGACCGCCATTACCAGTACGTTTGAAACGTTTAGCTGATGCGCGGTGAGTTTTTTGTTTTGGCATTTTAATTCTCCTTGGTTAATAATAAGAACTTAGTTCTTTTTGATTGGTGCCAATTGTAAGAACATTTGACGACCATCCATTTTGGCTTTTTGCTCTACTACAGCGATGTCTTTCACTGCTTCAGCAAATTCATCCATTACTTGACGACCCACATCTTGGTGAGTAATCATACGACCTTTAAAGCGAATCGAAACTTTAACTTTGTCTCCTTTTTCAAGGAACTTAGTTGCTTGACGAAGTTTTGTATTGAAGTCATTTTTATCAATGACTGGACTCAAACGAACTTCTTTCAAAGTAACAGTTGCCTGTTTCTTCTTAGCTTCTTTTTGCTTTTTCTTTTGCTCAAACATGAATTTAGTGTAATCCATGATTTTGGCAACTGGTGGTTCTTGATTTGAAATCAAAACCAAATCCATGTTAAGGTCCTCGGCCTGAGTAAGTGCAACAGCTGTAGGTGTAACACCAAGCTGTTCGCCTTCAGCACCGATAAGACGTACTTCGCGTGAACGGATTTGACCGTTCATCAAAGGTTTTCTGTTGTCTTGCTTTGCTATGTCTATTCTCCTTCTAAAAAATTTTTTAGAAAAACAAAAGCGGAACGCATAATGCGCCCCGCTAATGAAAACATTCGTTTTGTGAATAATTCCATTTTGTTGCCCAGGGCTATTACCACTCAGGCGAGAAGCGGGTGCTTCTGCTTTTCAACTTCTCTATTATACCACAAATATTTCTTATGTCAACAATAATTTTGTTTTTTCACTTAATCTTCAAAATTACTTATTTTTTGCATCTTTGTTCATTCTTTTTTTAAATAAGGCTGCACAAAACTTTGCATTTTTTGTTGAATTTGACTATCTGTATAATCTCCAGCTTCTTCACCCCAAAAAGTAAGTGCTGAACCTATAACGTTTTCTGTTGAATTTACTTGTTTTCCACTGTTCAGCTCAAATTTTGAAAGATCCCAATTTGCAACCAAATCGTTAATCGTATAGGCATAACTTTCTGGCTGCCACATCCGCTGTCCCGGCAAGAAATAGGTATAATAAGCATTGTAATTTAAAAGCTGGAAACCTGCATCTAAAAGTTCTTGAGCGCTTGCCGTATATTTTCGGCCGGTACTTGCGCGCTCATCAGTGCTATTAATATCCCAACCACCAATTTGTGACCAATAAGTAATCTGGATATCTTTATTATAGTCCGCAAGATCTGCCTTAGCCACTCGATCATTCCACATCCTTGTAGTATAACCTTGATGTTTTAAAAAATTATCCAAAGTATTCACATAGTTCACTAAGTTCCTATTTGATTCTACAGGCAACCAGTCAATTTCATCAACACCGATATGAAAATAAGCTTTCGCTTGCCCAGCAAAAAGTGGCGTGTATTCTGCTAACATCTCTTGGACAAAATCAATAGCTTCTACTTTTGTGTAATCAATCAGATTAAACTGTTCTGGCGCTCCATCAGGTAATTTAATAGCCTCATACCGCTTAGGATCATTGATCTTTAAAAGTTCGAGGATAGCTTGCATATGTGCCGGAGCTTCTATCTCTGGAATTAAAACAACGTTCTTTGATCGGGCATAGGAGACCAAATCCATCACATCATTTTTCGAAAGAAATGGCCGTTTGGTTTGTGTATTCAACCATTGTCCGTCTTGATAAACCGCATTTTTATCTGTTGTTTGACCGACCGCAGCCATCTCCACAGCTAAATTTTGATTATCAGACATGTGTAACTGGAGAAAACTATTAGGATAGTTGCTTAAATCATCTATGAATTGTTTGATAACTTCTGCTTTATAAAACTTACGGGAAATATCTAAAGCAATTCCTTTTTCTGGTAGTATTTGAGTTAAATTTTTTTCCGCTTTTACTTCTGTTTGATTTATCATCGTCATTAAAAATACAACTATCCCTACTACCGCACATACACTGAAGACTTTTCTATTATTCATAGACACCTTTTCCTTATCCAACTATATAAAAATTATAACAAAATGAAAATAGAACAACAAAAACCCCAATAAAAAAGCGTCCGAAGACGACTTTTTATTTTGCTTTCAATGCGCTCAAAATTTGTGTACGCATGTCTTCTATACCATCTGCACTGGCTGGAAGGAAGATTGTAGAATTTCCGGCATCAGCAAATTGATTAAGCGTATCAAGGTATTGGTTGGTTAAAAGAATAGACATAATCTGGTCCTCTGTTAAACTTGCCCCAGTATTTTTAATTTCAATAATTTGTTGAGCGAGTCCGTCAACAATAGCTTTACGTTGTTCAGCAATACCCACACCACGTAAGCGATCTTTCTCCGCTTCGGCTTCGGCCGAAGTAACGATTTTTATTTTTTCTGCATTTGCAAGCATTTGCGATGCATCTTGTTTACGTTGCGCGGCATTAATTTCATTCATCGATTGCTTAACTTCGGCATCAGGTTCTACACGTGTAATCAATGTTTTAACAATAATATAACCGTATGTTGTCATTTCCTCTGCAACTTGATGCTGTACTTCCAGAGCGATTTCATCTTTTTTCTCGAAAACTTCATCCAAAGTCAACTTAGGCACAGCAGATCGAAGCGCATCCTCAATGTAGGCTTGAATTTGCTCAGAAGGGTTCATCAGTTTATAGTAAGCATCTTTAATATTTTCTTCATTGACACGGTATTGTGTTGCGATATTCATGGTCACAAAAACATTATCTTTTGTTTTTGTTTCAACGGTCATTTCGTTTTGCAAAAGACGAAGTTGAATCCGTGCCGCAACACGATCAATTCCCCAAGGTAATTTCACATGGAAGCCAGCCGAAGAGGTCGTTTGATACTTCCCAAATCGTTCGATGATTGCAACCGTTTGTTGTTTAATAACATAAAACAATGTTCCTGCACTCGCCAAAATGATAATAATAACGAGCACGGTAATAATAAGTGAAACTGTTAACATAAAACTCTCCTTTCTTTTAATTATACTTTAATTTTTAGAATATTCCAATCAAAGTCCTTTAGAAATGTACATGTAGCACTTATTTTGCTCTGCTTGATACAAGAGAGGGTGAATATAACGAATTTTTTCAGCTTGAAGCACCAAATCCTCAAAATTATAGCCCGTCAAACGAATATAGTCCTCATTTTCATCAGCCGTTGTCAAATCTGATAGTTCCTGTGCATCAGTGAATTGACCTTCAAAATTCGCTTTTCTCATAATGATATAATCGCCTTCTTGTTTCAAAACATAATGTGGAAAAATTTGTGCGACTTCATAAATGATTTGAGCCGTCATCTTCAGGGGAAACTCACTAAAGACAACTGCTTCTTCCTGGGCATTGCGGTAGCAAAAACCAAAAGATTTACCTGATAGATTTAAGCGCATAAAGCGGAAATTTTCTGTGCCTTCTTTTCCTTCAAGATGAAAATTTGGCTGGTCCTGAAACATCTCCAAATCACGTGATAACTCAAAGAAATAGTCTGTAGCATCTTGTGGAGAACGTTTTTGATAAAGCTCTGCAAAATAAGCATTGATTACACTTGATGGCGGAGTAACCAACAGCATTTTCTCCTTTTCATCGTCTAAATTTGCTAAACGATTTTCCAAAAAGGCACGATCTTGAGCCATGTAGCCTCCGTATTTCAAACCTAAATCAATATATTCCTTATTTTTCACTTTTTTCCTCCATATTTAAAAATTCTCTTGCACATATTATAGCATTTTCTGGATAATCTTCAGCAAAGACATCATAAAAATTGACATTCATCCGGTTGCGGAACCAAGTCAATTGACGTTTAGCATATCTTCGTGAATTTCTTTTTACAAGTTCTACTGACTCTTCAAGTGAGATTTCTCCTGAGAAATAAGGAAAAAACTCCTTATAGCCAATTCCTTTTGCAGCTTGAACCTCTGGGTATTTTTCAAATAAAGTTTGTGCTTCTTCAAGCAAGCCTTGCTCCAACATACCGTCTACCCGATGATTGATTCGATCATAGAGTGTTGCTCTTTCAGCATTCAGACCGAGGAGACAAAACTCATAGTCAGACACTCGATTTTCACCTGTACCAAAAGCTTCCAGCTCAAGAAAACGTATTGCTCTTCTCCGATTTAGCTCAGGAATATTTTGGGGAACACGCGCAAATAACTCTTCATCAGAAAGTTCCTCTAATCTTCGACGCAGCTCCATCATTGCCTCATGATTTTCTTGCCCTCCCAGGTGATAGCCCTCAACTAGACTCTGAATATAAAGTCCCGTTCCACCGACAATAATTGGAAGCTTACCGCGAGAAATAATTTGTTCTATACAAACGGTAGCTTCTTGAACAAAGTCAAAGGCAGAATAATTCTCATTTACATCTCGTACATCAATTAAATGATGCACTGCTGCGGCCTGTTCTTCCAAGCTTGCCTTGGCTGTACCAATATCGAGGCCACGATATACTTGTTGCGAGTCACCTGAAATAATCTCACCATCAAAAACTTGGGCCAGCTGAATTCCCAAAGCTGTTTTACCTACAGCTGTTGGTCCGACCACGACAATTACTTTATTTTTTTTCATATATTATTTTCTATTATTTTTTCTTATTTCTTTTGTCCTGTGTATGAAGATACATTCTTTTATTATAACATTTTTCCGTTTTGTGACTCTTTTACCATATAAAAATCCTCATCTTACACATGAGGATTTCATTTATCGTGTTGCATTATAATAAACGTGAGAATTTTCAAGTTTGCCCCGTGCTTGTATGAGTTGATTGACTGTGACGAAGGTGTAACCTTGATTTTTTAACTTTTGAATAACTCTTGCTGCTCCATCGACAGATGTATCATAAATATCATGCATGAGGATAATGGAGCCATCATAAACTTCATTCATGACAACTTGTTCAATCTGATCCACATTTTTACTTTCCCAATCTAAAGAATCCACACTCCACTGAATAATCGGAGTTTGTGCTATTTTATTAATTTGAGGTGTTGTGGCACCGTAAGGAGGACGTAAACCTTGAGGACGAATCCCCACTGTCTTCTGCATCAAATCTGAAGTTTTTTTGATTTCATCTTGGGCTTGTTTTGCTGAAAGCTGTGGTAGATTCTCGTGATTATAAGTATGCGATCCCACTTGATTTCCTAAAGCATGTTCCTTTTTAACTAATTCTGGATACATTTCAAGACGGTTTCCGAGTACGAAAAATGTTGCAGGGACATTTGCCTTCTTTAAAATGGAAAGCAAGCGTGGTGTCGTCTGTGGATCTGGTCCATCATCAAAAGTTAAAGCCACTAATTTCTTATGAGCCAGCGCTTTACTTTGCACCTGTTGGGCAGAAGGAATTTTTATTTTCGAGTGTTGCGCTTCTTCTTTTAAATTTCCCACTAGAATCTGCGGTTTAACTATCTCTCCTAACTCACTCAGGGGCACTGAAACTTTCGTATATAAGTTTGTGCTACTGTTGACTTGACCAGGTCTCAAAAAGAAATCCAGGCATTTATTATCCAAGATATAGGCATTAAAATTTTTCTCCATCGGCTGTAAGCCCTCGCTTAACACCTGCTTGGTTCTCTGGTTTGAATTCTCTTTGAGCTTCACCATTTTCTCATAAATATTTTGTGCGACACTGCTGAGATCGGCCTTATTCTTAAATAAATCAGCAAGCTGTAATTCCTTATTTTCTTTCAAATTATAAGTTTTAGTGATGACTTGGTTTTCGGCTTGGACACGCGCATTGCTTCTGCGCATCACATTAAATTTGAAACTTACGATATTTGGGGAAAACTCATAAGCTTCAAAGGATTGAAACAACGAACCCTTCTCAGCCGTATCCTTTTCTGGTGTACAGTTTTTAAAAGAAGATAGTTCTTTATTGGAAAATTCTTCCAACTTTTGATTAATCACTTTATTTTTTGTCTTGGGATAATTCATCAAGATATGATAGCCTTGATCTTCCTCCTTCGTTTCAATACCTACTCCTTTAGACGCTGTACTTCGAATATAAGTATTTTCGGAAGTTTTCTTGTTTTCTTTTTCTGTTATTCTTACCAGTAGGCTGGCTGCTCCCAAAACGATCGTAAGCGCGAGTAAGACACTGCCTGCTTTCAGCCATTTCTTCTTCATAATTGCCTCTTTTTCTCCTCTATTATCTCTACTGTTAAGATAACAATAATTTTTGACACTTTCAAATATTTAGTATACTTTCTAGGAAAAGAAGCTTAAAATATTGGGGATAGAGCCTTACAAATGTTATAATAACTTTATAAGTTTATCAAAGTGTAAGATTATTGTAGACTATAAGGAGGAAAGCATGAATAAATATCTTAAAGGCTACCTAATAGGTAAAGCCATTGAAATAACGGTTGCCGGTACTGCGGTAATGGTTGCTAGACATAAAGGATTAATTGATGCGGAAATGCGTCCTACCTTTAAAGAAGACGCTTTTGCTGAAAATCAAAAACGCGCAAAACGCAAACGACTTGCGCGCTAAAACTTACTAAAATTACTTTTGGAGGTCTACCTATGAATAAAAATCTCATCACTGGTTTCGTTGCCGGTAACATTGTCACTCTTGCTGCTTTGTTCACTGCAGGCGCAATCTACAAAAAACGTGTTGTTGACCCGATTGAACACAAATGGGAGTTTGCACAAGAAAGTCGTAAAAAAGCAAATCGTAAACGTATTGCTCATTAATTAAAAAAATGCGTACTACTTAGAGGTAGAACGCATTTTTTATTTGTCAAAATTCTCTTCTTGATCAAGCAAGCTATCACTAAAGGCGGCAACGTCTTTTCCTGTAACATCAAGCACAACTTGATTGCGCTTCACACCGTCTTCAAAAATTGTAAGCAATTCTTCAAAAACCTGAAGATCAGATACACCAATCTTAAAATAGTATCTCTGAATCTCCTTATAAACAATACTATAATCTTTCGGCAGTTTTTTCACTGCATTTTGCAGAGTGTACCACTCTTTTTTTCCTTCGATGATTTCCTTGAGCTTCATTTTATTGCCTCCCTAATTTTTTTGCTACATTTTGATTAAGTTGCTCACGGCATTTGTCTCGGTAGGATTTATTGGGGATAGGTCGCCGTTGGTCGAACAGTTCCGCAACAAAAGCTTCCTTATCTTCACCAATAACAGCCGATACATCTTCATGATCAAATGCTGTTTCTTCAAAAAATTCAAGTAAGCTACTCATGATGGGGATCAGATTTCGCCCTGTCAAATCACTATATCTTTGGATTTCTCCATCAAGCTCTGCCCATATGCGTTGGTAACTCTCCGGCAGACGTTTCACTCTTGCTGAAAAATCTGCCCTTGCCACAGTCATATCTTTTCCTGTTATTCTCTCCCAAAAATTCATCATTTCTCCTTACTTCTTATCTCAGAAAGTTTTTCTGAGATGAAATCCCAACGGAACCAAAAAGCTGCTAGTTCCTCTTTTCCTGCAGTATTCAACTTAAAAGACTTACGTGATGGACCTTTCTCTGAGGCTTTTTTTTCCGTTTCCAGTAAGTTTTGTCGTTCAAGGCGAGAAGTTATCGTGTAAACTGTGCCTTCTGCAACATTTGTAAATCCTAATTCTTTTAATTGCTGTGTGATGGCGTAACCATATGTTTCACCTTGGCTGATGATTTGTAAGACACAACCTTCTAAAACACCTTTGAGCATTTCCGTATTATTTTCCATTACAACCTCTAATATGTATTACTTAGTACAACTATATAGTAACACACATTAGTGATATAACAAAGTAAAATACTTTTTTTATGCTATTTAAGCTTTATCATTTGATTTCTCATCTAATCATGATAGAATAGTAAAAATTATGAAAGAGGTTTTAGAGACTTGAAACAAGAAACAACTTTTGCTCACACTAAATTTGCCAATCCTTTTATGAATGCATCTGGTGTACATTGTATGACTATCGAGGATCTGCAAGAATTAGAAAAATCTGATACTGGAGCTTATATCACTAAAAGCTGTACCTTGGAAAAGAGAGAAGGAAATCCTTCTCCTCGTTATGTAGACTTAGCTTTAGGAAGCATTAACTCTATGGGTCTTCCTAATCTAGGTTTCGACTATTACTTAGATTATGTTTTGGAAGTACAACAAAATCAAGATAAGCCAACCTTTTTCTCCATTGCTGGTATGAGCCCAGAAGAGAACCTTGAAATGCTGGATCGTATTCAAAAGAGTGCATTTTCAGGTATAACTGAACTTAACCTCTCGTGTCCAAATGTACCCGGTAAACCTCAATTAGCCTATGATTTCCAAGCAACAGAGCAACTGTTAGAAAAAGTATTTGCTTTCTTCAAGAAACCTTTGGGTGTAAAGCTTCCTCCATATTTTGACTTGGCACATTTCGATCAAATGGCTGATATTCTTAACAAGTTTCCCCTCACTTACGTCAACTCTGTCAATAGTGTCGGAAATGCCCTCTATATCGATACGGAAGAGGAAGCTGTTGTAATTAAACCTAAAAATGGCTTTGGTGGTCTTGGTGGCCAATACATCAAACCAACAGCTTTAGCCAACGTACGTGCCTTCTACACGCGTCTTAAACCAGAAATACAAATCATCGGAACAGGCGGTATCGAAACAGGACAAGATGCATTTGAACATCTTCTCTGTGGTGCAAGCTTGCTCCAAATTGGGACCGCCCTCCACAAAGAAGGTCCAGAGATTTTCCCAAGAATCATTAGAGAACTTCAAGAAATCATGGACAAAAAAGGCTACCAATCTATTGATGAATTCCGCGGTAAACTCAAAAGTCTTTAATATAAAAAATTAAACTAAGGTAAAACCTTAGTTTTTCTTTTTCAATTTTATAGGGCACCCTATAAATAACTTGACTTTATTTAGTATGTACTGTAAAATAGTATTTAACACTTCATACAAGAAATTCTTTTTACTTTTTAGAATTTATGCCCTTCCATTTTATGCTAAGACAGAGCAGGAAGAAAACAAAATTTATAGAAAGAAATGTTAAGCTACATACCTTTCACACTCCCTCAGTATGAAGTTTATTTTTATATACCCAAATTTTCAAAACTCAAATCACGCTATCGACACCAAACTAAATCTTGGGCGCCAACAGTAGCTCACTGTGAACTTTAAAAACAAGGGAAATAATGTTAAAAATTTCAAATTTATCCGTCGAGTATAAAGGCAACCTTGCCTTAGAAAATATATCACTGCACATACCTGAAGGCTCCTGTACAGGAGTTATTGGACCTAACGGTGCGGGCAAATCAACTTTGATGAAAAGTATCTTAGAGATGATTCCAACCAAATCCGGTTCTGTTACTATCAATGAAACTCCACTCAAGAATTTCAAGAGAAAGATTGCCTATGTTGCACAACGTAGTGAGATTGATCTCAGTTTTCCAATCACGGTCTTTGATACGGTTTTGACAGGTACATATCCAAACTTAAAGCTCTTTCAAAAGCCCCGTAAAAAAGAAAGACAAAAAGCCGAACATGCACTTCATAAACTTGGGTTGGATGATTTTAAAGATCGCCAGCTAAGCGCTTTGTCCGGTGGACAATTGCAACGTGTTTTCATCGCTCGTGCGTTGGCGCAAGAAGCTGACTATTACTTTTTAGATGAACCTTTCGTTGGTATCGATATGATGAGCGAAAAAATCATTATTAACATACTTGAAGAGTTACGACAGAACGGTAAAACGATTATCATCGTTCACCACAATCTTCATAATGTTAAAGCGTATTTTGATTATCTGATTATTCTTAATAAAAAACTGATTGGCGCTGATTATACAGCCCAATGTTTCACTAATGAAAATCTTCAAAAAGCTTACGGTGAAGCCCTAGGCAATATCATCATCAAGGAAAGCGAGGGCTAAGTCACAGTGGATATTTTATTTTTTCTTTCAGATATAACCGGCCTTACTGTAACCATGCTGAGTGCTTTTATCGCTTCCATTTTGTTAGGGATTATCTCCGGAATTTTAGGGAGCTTTATCGTTTTGAGACGTCTTTCTCTTATGGGCGATGCTTTATCTCATGCGGTCTTACCAGGTGTTGCAATCTCTTATATGCTAGGGATAAATGTTTTGATTGGCGCAACAGTATCTGGGATTTTAGGTGCAATTCTGATTCAATTTATCATCAAACATAGTAGTTTGAAGACAGATGCTTCGATTGGTATCATCCTGAGTAGCTTCTTTGCTCTAGGAATCATATTAATTACAAAAGCTGAAAGTGGTGCGGATCTTAATCATATTCTTTTTGGAAATATTCTTGCTGTTACACCACACGAACTTGTTCAGTCTTTGGCTTTATTGGTTGGTGTTGTTCTGGTAGTCAAACTCTTCTTCAAGGAGTTGCTTATTACTTCCTTTGATCCAACTATGTCTAAAGCTTACGGTTTAAACAATACTTTTTATCACTATTTATTGATGATTTTACTGACGCTTTTCACAATTTCTGCCTTGTCACAAGTCGGGATTGTACTTGTAGTTGCGATGCTTATTATACCTGCATCAATTTCTTATCTGTGGGTGAATAAATTGCCACATATGATCGCGTTGTCTTCTATCTTAGGAGTACTCTTTGGTATTTTGGGCGTTATTATCAGTTTCCAATATGATTTGCCTACAAGCGCAACTATTGTAATCGTTGGGGCACTCACCTTTGCTCTCTCCTTCTTCCTCAGCCCTCGCAACGGATTTATCCGCTATCCTAAGAAAGGACCTCAATCATGAACCGCAAACAACTCTCTTTAATTACCATTTTAGCCTCACTTTTGTTACTTCTTACAGCATGCTCGCCCAAAAAAGAAGAAAGTAAGGCATCAGATAAACTTAAGGTTGTAACCACTTATTCCATTATTGCCGATATTGCTGAAAATATCGGGAAAGACCATGTTGATGTTTATAGCATGGTTCCACGTGGCACTGATCCCCATCAGTACGATCCGAAACCCAATGACACCCAAGCTGTTGAAAAAGCCGACCTTGTCTTTTACAATGGCCTCAATTTGGAAACTGGAAAAGGTTGGTTTGATAAACTGATTAAAAATAGTCGTAAAGAAGATTCAACCTTTATGGTCAGTCAAGGTGTTACTCCCATTCACTTAAGTGAAAAAGGCAAAGAAAGCGAAGAAGACCCGCATGCTTGGCTTAATATTCAAAATGGCATTATCTATGCCCAAAATATCGAAAAAGAGCTTTCAAAGAAAGATCCCCAGAATAAAGAAGATTATCAAAAAAATCTCAAAGTATACACGGATAAATTGCAACAACTGGACACAGAAGCAAAAGCTAAAATTGCAACCATCCCGCAGGAAGACCGCATCTTGGTTACCAGTGAAGGTGCATTTAAGTATTTCTCAAAACAATATGGTCTGACAGCTGAATATATCTGGGAAATCAATACGGATAACCAAGGTACACCAGCCCAACTCAACCGCATTAACACGATTGTCAAAGACAAAAATGTCAAAGCACTCTTTGTGGAAACCAGTGTTTCACCAAAAACGATGGAATCTGTCTCTAGACAAACTGGTGTAAAAATCTACTCAAAAATCTTTACTGACTCTCTTGCAGACGAAGGTCAGAAAGGTGATACCTATTACGATATGCTCCAATGGAATATTGAGCATATTACCGATGGGTTGAGTGGTAAGTAATCGTCATTTTCTTAAGAATATCAAAAAACTACCAATGTCTTGGTAGTTTTTTGATTTGTTCTTTCAAAACATGAGCTTTAGCTCAGCAAGGTTTTCCCTCTTAGTCTTCTGTATACCAGTCATAGTGGAAAATTCCATCCATGTCAGTACGTTCATATGTGTGCGCACCGAAGTGCCACTTGTCTTAGTGCTTTAGCACTTAGAAAAAGTGGACAGCGTAGTGAGCTTGTGAACGAAGACTGAGCTTTAGCTCAGCAAGGTTTTCCCTCTTAGTCTTCTGTATACCAGTCATAGTGGAAAATTCCATCCATGTCAGTACGTTCATATGTGTGCGCACCGAAGTAGTCACGTTGTGCTTGGATAAGGTTTGCTGGCAAGTTTGCTGAGCGGTAGCTATCATAGTAGCTGATTGCACTTGTGAATGTTGGTACTGGGATACCTGCTTGAACAGCAAGGCTTACAACATCACGTACTGCTGCTTGGTAACGTTTTGTAATATCGATGAAGTATTCATCCAAGAGAAGATTTTCAAGGTCAGCATCTTTGTCAAAAGCATCTGTAATGTTTTGCAAGAATTCCGCACGAATGATACATCCTGCACGCCAGATTTGAGCGATTGTACCGTAAGGAAGATCCCAATCGTATTCTTTAGAAGCTTGACGAAGTTGAGCAAAACCTTGGGCATAGCTCATAATTTTTGAGAAATAGAGCGCTTGACGGATTTTTTCGACAATTTCAGCTTTGTCGCCTGTAAATTTCACTTCTGGACCTGATAAGATAGAGCTTGCTTTCACACGTTCATCTTTATAAGTTGAGATGAAACGGGCAAACACGGATTCAGTAATCAATGGCAATGGAACTCCCAAGTCAAGTGAACTTTGTGACGTCCATTTACCTGTACCTTTATTACCGGCTTTATCAAGGATTTTATCCACGATATAACCGTTTGTACCTTGATCATCTTTACGTTTAAGTACTTCTTTTGTGATTTCGATAAGGTAGCTGTCTAACTCACCTTCATTCCATTCTTCAAAGATCGATTGGATTTCAGCATTATCAAGACCAAGTACACGTTTCAAAAGATCATAAGATTCAGCAATGAGTTGCATATCGCCATACTCGATACCATTGTGGACCATTTTTACATAGTGACCTGCACCATTAGGACCCATATAAGCCACACATGGTTTACCATCTTGAGGTGCTTTACCTGCGATTTGTTCAAAGATTGGTGCAATCAAATCGTAAGCTTCTTTTTGTCCGCCAGGCATGATTGAAGGACCTTCAAGAGCACCCTTTTCACCACCTGAAACACCTGTACCGATAAAGTTAATGCCTGAGTCTGCAAGCTCTGCATTACGACGCATTGTATCTGGGAAATGTGTATTTCCACCATCAATTAAGATGTCCCCTTTATCCAAATGTGGTAAAAGTGCTTGAATTGTCGCATCAGTTGCTGGACCAGCTTGTACCATAAGCATGATACGGCGTGGTTTTTCAATCGCAGCTACGAATTCTTCGATTGTTTTTGTCAAGACAAAATTTTTATCTGGATGTTCAGCTACAACTTCTTCTGTTTTTGCAGTCGTACGATTAAATAAGGCAACCGTATATCCACGTGATTCAACATTGAGGGCTAAGTTTTTACCCATTACGGCCATACCGACTACGCCAAAATTAGCTTGAGTCATTGTAAATCCTCCGATTTTTTATTTTTGATAAAACCATTATAACGCAATTTCTTTACAAAAGCTCAAATAAACACTGTAACATTTTTACAAAAAGAAAAACTGCCCGTAGACAGTATCTCTTTTACCACTCTGTACCTGAGAGGTCTTTAGCTTTTTTTTCAAGCTCTTCAGCTTCTTCAGAAATCTTACCAAAGTCAACATTATCTTCTACTACTTCTGCAGCATCTTCTTTAACATCTTCAACCTTATCTGCTACAGCATCCGCACTGTCATCCAACTTTTCTTTAAACTCAGCAGTTTTTTCCACTACTTCGTCAGTAATTTCTGATTCGTTTTCATCGAAAAGTTCTTCGGTGTCTTCTTTGGCTTGATTGATTTTATCAACAATCGCATCACGTGTACTATTGAAAAATTCGATAACAGAGTCTTTTGAAAGTTCACCTGAGTCAACTTTTTCTTTAATCAGATCACGTTTGCTTGTTAAATAATCTTTTGCTGAGTCTGCAGAAATTTCTCCTGATTCAAAGCGTTCTTTAATATCATTGAATTTTTCTGTCGAAAAATCGCGTAAGTTGTTCAATGCGGCTTCTGGATCATCTTTAAAGTCGTCGTACATCTTGCTCGCATCTTCACGCATTTCGCTTCCTTTTTTAGGGGCGAAAAACAAAGCTGCAGCGGCACCAATCAAAGCTCCTGCTAAAAATCCTGATTTTTTAGACATATTATTTATCCTCCACTTTCTTTTTCTTGTTCTTCTTCATAAATTTATTTGCTGTTTTAGCCAATACTAAGGTTGAAGCTGAACGACCCACGGTTCCCGATTTTCTTGAGAAACGTTCAACCATGTCGCGACTGCTCTTATTCACCGCAGTAACGCTCTCTGAAAGCTCTGCTACTGCAACGAAGAGAGGGTCAATTGTTGCAACTTTTCCATTAACATCGTCTAAAAGAACATTGGCTTTTGCCATCAAGCCATCCGCTTGGTGAAGCAAAACATCGACATCACTAGAAACGAGTTTCACCGTACGATTGGCTTCCTCAACAACTTTTGAAACTTTAACTAAAAGTACAACTAAGAAGATAACCAAAGCTGCAAAAGCAATTGCAATGATCAGCCAGGCTATATTTTGTACACTAATTTCTCCCATACTTCACCTCCGAAACCGCTTAAATTCAAACGGTAATTTTACTTTATTATAGCAAAATTAATATTTTTTATAAACTAATTTGGCACATAAATTTCACCTCGGTATTTAGGGCACTCGTACCAGCGTTTTGGAGGATTTTTAGCTTTATCCCTTTTTTATTCTTTCCTCAGAAAAAACTCGTCCTTACCGTAAAAGTTTATGTGAGAGATTGCCAGCTTCTTTGACAAGCTCAGTGATGAAAGTGTAGCTTTTGCTGTAAAATTTTTCGGAATTCTTGGCTTTTTGTATAGGTGCTTCTTTTTGTCCTCTTTCGTCAAACAATTTATCTTTATCTAGTGAAACGCTTCGTTTTGTTATATTTGGGGTATAAATGTTAAGCGCATCTTTATTTGTCTTTTTCAGTGGGACAGTTGTTTTGTGAATGTTGAGAGTATCTGAGGGAATGGTACGGACGGTCCTCGTTTGCTGATGGAGTATATTAAAAATACCAAATGTGATGAGTCCAACAGTTGTCACAAGTGCAAGTGTACGTTTCATTTTTCGCTCCTCTTCTCCTCTTAATACCTCTATTTTACGCTTACTATCCTGAAGTTGAACTTACTTTTTTGTAATATAAAAAAAATGTATCTTTTGCCTTGCTACAAAAGATACACTTTTACATTCTTTTCTTAATCAATTTTTTTCAAACGTCTGATAAGCACAAACGCTATCCCGGCAATAATCATTAAAGCTGAGAAGACCTGTGATACGCGGAATGCTCCCCACATCAGACTGTCTGTCCGCATGCCTTCCACAATAAAGCGTACTGCCCCATACCAGATAAGATAGAAAGCAAAGATTTCCCCACGCTTGAGTCCTGGAATACGATGACGGAAAATCATAATGAGGAGGAAACCTGAAAAGGTTCCGATACTTTCATAGAGGAAAGTAGGTATTCGATAAGCTCCATCAATAAACATCTGCTCCCGAATAAAGGTCGGCAGATAATTTAAGTTGTTTACCGCATCGCCATAGGCTTCCTGATTAACAAAATTTCCCCAACGTCCAAAAGCTTGGCCAATAAGTACACCCGGAATACTCACATCCAGTAAATCCAGAGGATTAATCATCCGATAATAAGAAAAGACAAACAGGACAATTGCTCCTGCAATCAGTCCGCCATAAATGGCACCACCACCATCCCAAAGAGCGATAATTTCACTTGGATGTTGGCTATAATAATCCCATTGAAAAGCAACATAGTAGGCCCGGACACCGATAAGTCCGACGGGGAAAGCCCACAAGATAAAGTCAATCACATCATCTGAGGTCAAACCTCGCCGCGGTGCTTCCTTACACGCTATCCAGACACCGAGAGCAGCCCCCGTCACAATAAAAATCGCATACCAATGAATGGAAAAAGGGCCCAACTCTAAAGCAATCTTATTCATTGCTAAATATGGAAAATTGTTCACTTTAACTCCTTAGCTATTGTTTTCGATTAAATGTGTCAAACGATCTTCAAAAAGCGCTGTTGCATCATAGCCCATATCTTTGGCACGGTAGTTCATCACAGCAGCTTCAATGATAGTCGAAACATTACGCCCTGTTTTGACAGGAATCTTAATTTGTGGCACTTCAACATCGGCGAGGATAATATTTTTCACACCATTGCCCAAACGGTCAAATTCGCCCCCAACTTCGTAAGGCTCAAGATAGATTGTTAAATCAATATCCGTCTGATCTTTGACTGCACGCGCACCGTACAAGCTCATCACATCAATAATCCCGACACCGCGAAGTTCCAAGAAATTTTGCAAGACTGGCGCAGGTTCCCCTGCTAAAGTAAAGGCATCTCTTTGGAAAACATCAACACGATCATCAGCTACAAGTCGGTGATTACGCGCCACCAAGTCCAAAGCCGTTTCTGATTTCCCGATTCCACTTGCTCCCTGAATCAAAACACCAACACCATAAATATCCATCAGCACACCGTGTACACTGACACGCTCTGCCAACTCTTCATCTAAGTAAGAGGTCAGAATACTGTTCAGACGGCTAGTTGTCTCACGTGATTGCAATAAGACAATATCATGCTTACGTGCAGCATTCACCATCTCTTCCGGAATTTCAAGATTACGTGCCACGATAACGACAGGAGTTATCTCTGTCATTACTTTTTTAAGAATATCATAACGCGCATCGCCTACCTCGTTCATCATGTAGGACCATTCCTTCATCCCGAAAAGTTGTATCCGTTCAGGCGTAAAGTATTCAAAATAACCAGACATTTCCAAACCGGGGCGTAAAATATCTGAGGTGGTAATTTCTTTTTGAAGTGCTGTTTCTGTCGAGTAGATAACATTAAACTTGATTTTTTTGATGAGATCTTGCACTGTGACTGTCATATATGTCTCCTCTTGTCATTTTCTCCCCTTATTATATCAAAATATAGATAATAATCCTTTTTGCTTAGGCTAGAAAAGTGTAATATTTTATTCCAGTTTGATAGCTAAAGTATAACTTGGCATACTGGTTCATCTTAGAGCTAAAAATAGTAAAAAAAATAATGGATGTTATCCATTATTTGATTTTGCTGAGTTTTACAAACTTGTCTACTTTATAAGCCACGTAAATTCTGCGACCTAAAAGGAAGCTTGCAATAAAGAACCAAAACCATTGGGCCTGGAAAAAGGCGATGGAAAAAATCCATGCTTCAATGATTGTTCCAAGTATAAAAGAGTAAAATCGTGATTTTAACATAGATTAACTATATCATACCCAAGAACTGAGGTCAAATATGCTAAACGAAATTTCCATCACAACGTAACTTTCTTTACAATAGTTTTTTCCTTCGCTTCCTGATAGAAAAAAGTTTGGGGATACTGTATAATACATTATGATCATAGCACATCAGCAGCTTTGAGATCAATTTTAGAAAGAAGATTACTTGATGGAAAAAGTACATGATGAAGGTCCTTTCTACCATGGGACGAAAGCCAAACTTAAAATAGGGGATTATTTAAGGGCGGGTTTTGCCTCTAATTATGATTCACGTGTGACTATGAATCATATCTATTTTACAGCTTTAAAAGATGGCGCTGGCTTTGCTGCACAAATCGCTGCTGGAAAAGCTGAGGTACCGCATGTCTATCTGGTGGAACCAACAGGCCCTTATGAAAATGATCCCAATGTGACCGATAAAAAATTTCCTGGTAACCCAACTCGTTCTTATCGCTCTACTGCACCCCTAAAAATAATTGCTGAGGTGACCGATTGGGTGGAGCAACCTCAAGATAAGATTGATAGTTTACGTGAAAAAATAGCTGCACGTACTACAAATAATAAATCAACTATCATTAATTAAATCCCACTTACATCCAACTAAATTTTAAAGCGGCTTAAAGCCAAAAGATAGCTCTCGGTTTGAAATAGATATTTCATTTGTAGCTATTGATTTTCTTATTGAACTCAATACACAGCGTATCATTAAAGGGAACAATATGACACGTGATGCCTTCAAGCAACGCTGGTCTTTTACCACAAACGGAGATAAACTAAAAGTTAATAAGATTAAAGCCTTAAAAATCTAAGGCAACTGAATCTTATTCTCCTATATCATCTAGCAAAAAAACTACAAATTTGGTAAAATGAGGTGCTATGGAAAAAATTAAAAACTTTGCTAAGACTGAAGCTTTCACTTATCTCGTCTTCGGCGTCTTGACGACCCTTGTCTATTACGTCTTTATGCAGTCAAGCTTTTACCTGCTTAATCACCCCGGAATAAACGCTGGGGCGATTTCAGAGGCTATCGGACAAATTGTTAGTATTATCTTCGCTTTCTTTACCAATAAAATTTGGGTTTTCAAGCATAAATCTACGCACATTTTCCGCGATTTCCTTAACTTTGCTGCCGGACGTTTATTCTTCATGCTTTTGGCCATCGTTCTGAAGTGGTGGTTTATTGATAGTCATCCAGAAATTTTGATGGATCTCTTGCACTTGAAAAAACCAGTAGTTGTTCTTGCCCTTTCACTGGCAATCCAAGTATTGAATATTGTCTTGAACTACTTCTATTCTAAATTTATTGTTTTCCGTAAAAAAGCGAAAGTATAAATGTATAATAAAAAAACGTCTGCCAAAACAGAGCGTTTTTTTTATTTTCTAATTTCTTTAATAAATGCAACAATCTCACCACGTCGGGTTTCGATTTGACCAAAGGACTTTTTCTGATAAGTAGCATTGAATACTGCTCCGATGATAATAACTTTAGCAATAAAAATAAACCAAATCATTAAACCAAAAATAAGCAAGGAACCAACCAGTTTAAAGTCACGCATTTGCCCTAAAGCTCGACTTAAATAGGCCCCAAAAAAATGAGGCAGTGCCACAAGGACCAAGGTAGAGAAAATGGTCCCCGGCATAATATAGCGGAGTTTATGTATTTTGACATTGGGTAAGACAAAGTACAGTAAAATCAAAGAAATAAGCACAACAATGATGACAACTGGTAAGGTAGCTGTTTGCAAAGTCCGGTACAGTCGATCATCAAAGGCAAAGAGATTCTCATGCACATAGGTCAAAATCACCTGACCAAATGTTGAAATTAAAATAGTTAAAGAGAGCATAACCATGAGCCCCAAGCCAACAACTAAACCAATAATTCGGCTGAGAATGAAGTCTCGATGTTCTGAAACCTCATAAGCTTTATTCATAGCCATCTGTAAGGTCGCAAGTGCACGGGAAAATGTCCAGAAGCCAGCCAAAACGGAAATCGAAAGTAATCCTGTATTGGGATTTTCCAAGACATTTCGGATAAATCCAACACTCATATCATAAATCTGCTCCGGAATCTGATCATGAAGCACATCCAAAATCATATCAATATCAAGATTTAAGAAGGGGAGAATGTTGGCAAAAATCAAAAGTAGCGGGAAAATGGATAAAAGCAAGTAATAAGCCACAGCAATACTTGATAAGGACATCTCTGAACTTTTATAAAAGTTCATAAAGTCCTTCAAAGTTTGCCAAGACGACACACGTTGAAAAAGAGCTTTCATCTGGTCTTCTCCTCCTTTCATTTTTACGTCTTAATAAATAGGAGAAACTTATTAGTAAGTGCCTTCTTCTCCTTGGCTTGTCAAAATTACTGGGCCATCTTTGGTAATGACAAACTGATGTTCATATTGACATGATAAACCACCATCCAATGTCTTATGCATCCAGCCTGTTTCCATATCCGTATCAATTTCCCAAGTTCCTGTCGAAATCATTGGTTCAATGGTCAAAACCATACCCTCACGCAAACGTAAACCACGTCCAGCTTTTCCGTAATGAGGCACAAGTGGATCTTCGTGGAAGGTTGGGCCCATGCCATGTCCGACAAGGTCACGAACTACGCCATAACCACGACTTTCTGCATGTTCTTGAATAGCTGCTCCAATGTCCCCGATACGGTTACCAACGACAGCTTGTTCGATTCCAAGATAGAGACACTCACGTGTCACATCCATAAGATTTTTAACTTCTTCTGATGGTGTGCCTACAGCATAAGCCCAGCAGCTATCTGCAATAGCTCCGCTGAAACCCTCGGTATATTTCTTCATCTCAGGAACATTATCAAAATCAAGTTTTGAAACATCGACAGAACCATCTTCAACCATGCCCAAAACCATATCTACTTTGATAAGATCGCCATCTTTTAATTTCATGTGACGAGGGAAACTATGCGCAACCTCATCGTTCAATGAACAACATGTGGCATAAGGATAATCCATAATTGAACCATCTACACCAATTTGGAGAGGAAGAGTATTATTTTCTTTACATACTTTTCGTACATACTCTTCAATTTCCCACATGTCGATACCTGGTTTTATCAAATCACGCAAACCGATGTGGATACTTGCCAACAAAGAGCCGGCACGATCCATTTGATCTATTTCACGTTGAGATTTTAATGTAATCACTATTTTTACCTTCTTCTAAATATTTCTTTAATCGCAATGATAATCCTATTTTATCATAAAAATACTGTGGTAGAAAGCCCCGAAAAATGCACAGGAGCTGATTTTTCTGGAATTTCTTGATATAATTTTGTTATATAAATTTCACAAGGGAGCAAAAAATGGCTTTAGCAAAAGTAGTTTATGCAAGTATGACCGGCAATACGCAAGAAATCGCGGAAATTGTCGCTGATAAATTGGAAGATTTAGGTCTTGATGTAGATTTGGACGAATGTACTTCAGTTGACGCTGACGAATTCGAAGATGCCGATCTCTGTATCGTTGCCACTTATACTTATGGTGATGGTGAATTGCCAGATGAAATCGTAGATTTCTATGAAGACTTGCAAGATGTTGATCTTTCTGGAAAAACTTTCGGTGTCTGTGGTTCAGGGGATACTTTCTATGATGATTTCTGTATTTGTGTCGACATGTTTGAGGAACAATTTGCACTTACTGGAGCTGAAAAAGGGGCAGAATCTGTCAAAGTTGACTTGAATGCTGAAGATGAAGATATTACAAATCTTGAGGCTTTTGCGGAAACATTAGCGTCCAAAGTTCAATAAAAGAAAAAACTGCTCATGAGCAGTTTTTTTATAGACTAAACATCAAAATTCCCGCCGCAACAGCGACATTCAAAGACTCTGCACGTCCAGGCATCTCTATATGGACAAGTTTATCGGCCGCCGCGACTGCCTGAGCAGAGACACCTGCGCCTTCATTCCCCATAACTAAGGCAAAATCCTTTTCGGCTACAAGTTCTTTATGACTGATGGACTGGTTAGATAAAGTGGTAACATAAAGAGGAATGTGCGCTTTTTGCAATTCCGTAAAATCTGCCACAGACAAAATAGGAATGTGAAAGTTACTCCCTTGCATACTTCGCATCACTTTTGGAGCATAAATATCTGCCGTATCTCCGAGACAAAGTACTGCTGAAAATCCTGCAGCATCAGCTGTCCGAATCATCGTCCCGACATTGCCAGGATCTTGGACATTTTCAAGTACTAAGTACTTACCGTTCTTCAACTCAACTTTCACTTCTTCGAAAGCTACCTCAGCGACAACACCTTGCGGTGTTCCAGCATCCGATAGGCTTTTAAGAACTTCTGAACTCACTGCGATAACTTCTTCCAGATGTGCAACTTGGTGATATTTGTTTTCTTCCACAAAGATTTGTAAAATTTTCGCTCCCGAATTGACAGCTTCTTCTAGCAAATGAAAGCCCTCAATAAGATAAGAATTTTTGCGATATTTTTTCTTTGTCAGCAGCTTACGTGCTTCTTTTATTTTTTTATTGTCTTTTGCTGTAATAATTTCCATTTGCTATAATTATAACATAGAATACATGAAGATTTTTATTTTCCTATAAGGAGGTGTAAGTATGTATAAGGTTAAAATGATTGCTCATGGACAGGTACAAGGTGTTGGTTTCCGTTATGGTACAGTCCAAATCGCACGGCAACTCAAACTCAAAGGACGCGTATGGAATAATTCCGATGGCACTGTGGGGCTTTATGTCCAGTCTGATAGTCAGAAAGCTTTGTCAGACTTCGAAGATAAACTTCGGAAAGGCCCCACTCCTTTTGCTTCAGTCACAAAACTCGAAACCTATCCAGACGAATTCCCGGACTTTAAAAATTTCGATATTAAATATTAATGAACAACCAAAAAAAGACTGTCTTAAACAGGCCTTTTTTTGGTTTACCAGTTAAAAAGATTAAGAAGCATCAAATGCCATTTGACTTCATTGGCATAGTACATATTTCCCCCGTTAACGTAGAGTTTCCCTCCGCTATTCATTAAAGAATCGACCGTTACATGGTAATAGGTTGCACTCGTGGTGTTTCCCAAGCTAGGTGCTACAACTGTACGTGAATACTTTTCAGCCAGTTCTAAATTATTTTTTCCACCGTTTTTCGCAACATAATCTATATATGCTTGACCAAAGTTATATGCTTGAACTCCTGTCCAAATATCAACTTTTTTATCTTCAGCGTACTCTAAAACTTTACAAAGATTGGAAACACCTTGCGCAATACTTTTATCTTCATCTGAAATACTATTTTGATTGCCATTCAAACTCTCGCTTGACTGCATAACATCCGCAGCATTTCCTTTTGTTTCTGTATAAATAATAGCCAATGCAAGCTTTGTATCGCCCTCTAAGCCTTGAGCCTTCAAGGTTGCATCAACCGATTTTTCATATTGCATCACATTTTTTACGTTTCTATAAGTTCTGTGCACGTAAAAACCTGCTCCGACCACTGCTGCCAGTAGCGCAAGCTTGATGAATAGCTTCAAAATTTTCAACATTTATCTATTCCTAATCATTTTTTCGACGGCTCATGTCTCAATTCCAGTTGTTATTATATGCCATCTCATGTTAAAAACTTCTCTAGCATTTCCACCTTTATTTACTTATCACTGTTCATTTTTATTCGGTGGTGGAAATTTTGTTAAAAAAGTCGTACTTATATTCTAGACTAAAGGAAACCCTTTTGTCAAATCTAATGCAAATTGGCGAACCTCTTGAAGTGCAAATTCATCATCTTTATTTGATAATGCTTTAATAATTGCTTGTGCAATCTTACGACTTTCTTCTTCTTTCATACCGCGGCTAGTGATTGCCGCTGCACCTATACGCACACCACTTGTTTTAAAAGGACTAAGTTCCTCACCAGGAACAGAGTTTTTATTGAGAGTGATGTTAACTGTATCAAGGAGATTTTGTGCTTCTTTACCGTTAATGCCAAGCTCTGTTACTTTGACGAGGAATAGATGGTTGTCTGTACCATCTGAGATAACGTGTAAACCGGCTCTGCTAAATTCATCAGCCATAGCTGCTGTATTTTTCACTACTTGATCAATATAGATTGAAAAATCTGGTGACAAGGCTTCTTTAAAAGCAACTGCTTTAGCAGCAATGACATGCTCTAAAGGACCGCCTTGTAAACCTGGGAAGATAGCACTATTGATTTTTTTAGCTAGCTCCGCATCATTTGTCAAAATGAGACCACCACGTGGACCACGTAATGTTTTATGTGTTGTAGAAGTTACTACATCTGCATAAGGGAAAGGACTTGGATGGTGACCTGTAGCCACAAGACCAGCAATATGAGCCATGTCTACCATCAATTTTGCACCAACACGATCTGCAATCTCACGGAATTTTGAAAAATCAATAATACGCGAATAAGCTGATGCTCCAGCAACAATAAGTGCTGGGCGATGCTTTTCAGCTTGTTCTGCAATTTCGTCAAAATCAAGCAACTCTGTTTCTGGATTAAGACCGTAAGAAACAAAATTATACATCTTGCCTGAGAAGTTGACTTGAGAACCATGAGTCAAATGACCACCAGAATTCAAGTCCATACCTAGTACAGTATCTCCGGGCTCAATCAGTGCCATGTAAGCTGCTGCATTGGCTTGTGATCCAGAATGTGGCTGCACATTAGCAAAGTCTGCATGGAAGAGTTCTTTGGCGCGCTCGATGGCCAAGTTTTCCACCACATCTACAGCTTCTGTCCCGCCGTAATAACGCTTTTCCGGATAACCTTCTGCGTATTTATTTGTTAAGACAGAACCCTGAGCTGCACGTACCGCTGGGGATACGATATTTTCTGAGGCAATTAACTCAATTGTTTCTTGTTGTCGAACTTCTTCGGCATGAATAGCAGCCCAAAGTTCTGGATCAAACGCTTCAAAATTATAAATTTCCATGTATGTCTCCTTTGCCTTATACGATGCTTACCTCAAGCACTTCTCTTTTTGCGTGGGTAGCTTTTGTACATCTTCCATTATATCTAAAGCAAAGTGCCGAACCAAATTATTTGTTCAGACAATTTCAGATAATTCTGGAACCGCATCAAGAAGTTCTTGCGCTGTAATTGCCCCTTGACGTAAAATTTTGGGCTTTTCACCAGAGAGATCCAAAATCGTTGTATCTAAACCATAAATACTGTCATCTTGAAGTGCAACAGCTGCTTTATCAAGGATAGCAGATGTTAAATCCTCATAGAAACGTGGACTTGGTGAGCCCGTAAGATTAGCAGATGGACCAACTAAAACCCCTAAAGCTTTAATTACTTCTTGTGTGGCTGGAATTGAAGGCATTCGGAATCCAACAGTAGTTTTCCCTACATGTATCCACTCGGGAACTTCCGGACTTGCTTCTAAAATAATTGTCAAGGGTCCAGGTAGAAAATTTTTCACGAGTTTTTCAAGGTAAGCAGGTTGATGCACTGAAAATTTTAAAATTGTGTCGTAATCTGCTACGTTCATATTCAACGCTTTTTCAACAGGACGTCCTTTTACAGCATAAAGTTTTTGCACCGCTGCTTCGTTGGTTGCATCCGCAAAAATGCCGTAAACTGTTTCTGTCGGTAGTACTGCCAATTCTCCTGCTTTTAAAGCTGATATTGCTTTTTCAACTGTCATTTTATAGCTCCTTTCTTAAGTAGCATTTATCTTTAAGTCGTTTTCCATCTTCGTAAATCGGAAAACTATAATGGTCAATAAAATAATTTTCTATCTTATGAGTAAATTCAAAACCACAAGCTTCATAGAAAAGAACATTCCCCGATATATCGTCTGTCCCAACGGTCATGACACCTTGGCCCTTGTACGTTTCAAAAAGGTGTTTTAGAAGCGCTCTCCCATAGCCTTGTCCTTGTGCTTCTGTAGCTACAGCTAGATTTTCAATTTCGAGAGTCAGGCTAACTACACATACTGCCCTGACTTCGGACTGATCCATCAGCACAAAAAGTTCACCTTTTGCAAGATAGCTCATAATATGCTCGTGATCATCAGCTAAAAGAAGTAAAGGGAGATAGCTCTCTTTCTTTACTTCTATACGTTTTATTTCCATCTATGTCACACTTATCATACGATCTTTTTCAAAAATATCACGGTGCACACATACTTTTTTAGCAGGAAAAGCCTTCTCAAACAAGTCTTTCACTGCTTGACCTTGTTTATATCCAATTTCTAAATATATTTTTCCTTGTGGCTTTAAAAATTGGTGAGCTGCTTCAGCAATTTTCTGATAAATTGCCAGTCCTTGCTTTTCAGCGAAGAGTGCACTATCCGGTTCAAAGCGAATGACGGATTGATCCATTTCATATGTTTCATCAAAGGCAATATAGGGAGGGTTGGACACAATAATATCGTACTGACCTGGGATATTTTCAAAGACATCAGAGAGAATGAAATTAAGAGAAAGTTGATGTGTTTTTGCATTCAATTGAGCAAGTTCAAGTGCTTTTTCTGAAAGATCCGATGCAGTAATGTCCCACTGTTTTCTTTTCTGAGCGAGCGCTAGAGCAATAGCTCCCGATCCTGTACCAATATCTAAAACCGCGCGTTTATCTTGCTCATTTTCAGCGAGAATCATCTGCACCAGCTCTTCTGTTTCTGGACGTGGAATCAGAACGCGCTCATCCACCGCAAGTTTCAAATCACAGAATTCAGCCCATCCTACAATATATTGTGGCGGTTCATTATTTTTTAAACGCTGCGCGACAGATGTAAGTGCAGCTAAATCCGTATCTGAAATCGTTTCTCTTTGTAAATTTAACCACTGTAATTTTGTAATCTCGTGTAAATTTCTCCAGACGAATTCCAGAGCAAAAGGCTCTTCCAAATCTTGAGATAATTGGCGCACTGCCTCAATCCATAACATTTTTTCTTTCCTCACTTTCCTCTCATTTTAAAGGAGAGGGAAAACACGCCCCAATAAATAAATGATGATGGGGATTTTCAGATTATCTTTTTCAAAAAGGACACCATTTTCATTACGTGTCCTATTTTTCTCATTGACAATATTTTCCAATCTTCCTAGAGCCAGTGCATCAAATCTTTTCATAATTTCCGTCACTGATTGACTGCTGTATTTGCCAAATTCTGTAAGAGAAAGAACTTTTTTACGTTTGCTCCAATTGTCTCCTTCTTTGAGCTCTTGCCAAAGACGACAATAAGCATTGTCCTTATAAAAGTCAATGCTCATCCGTACACGCCTATCCAATCTCTGAAGATGCTTTGAAGGACTCTCAACATTTTCAATGGTGATCCAATAATCTTGGTTAATTGCTTGGCAATAGAGCAAATCAAAGTGCGTTTCTTGGTTACTAACTTCAAAAACAAGGACTTTTGTCTCAACGTCCTTCACTCTCTTTGCCGTTTCCATACATCTTTGCTCTTCTGCGCGCAGCCGAATACTAAATCCTTCAAATTGAAATTCAGTCATTACTTGTTAAGCTCCGCCAATTTTTCCGTTTGATCATAAACCACAAGTGCATCAATGACTTCATCCATTTTACCTGAAAGGATGGTATCCAATTTTTGTAAAGTTAGTCCGATACGGTGATCTGTCACACGGTTTTGGGGGAAATTGTAAGTACGGATACGTTCTGAGCGATCACCTGTTCCGACAGTGGACTTACGTTCGGCATTTTGCTTATCCATCTCGATTTGTTGATAGTAGTCAAATACTTTCGTATTAAGCAATTTGATGGCTTTGTCACGGTTTTTTTGTTGTGTACGTTCTTCTTGCATTTCAACTTTGATACCTGTAGGCAAGTGAACCATACGTACAGCTGTCGCAACTTTGTTGACATTTTGTCCACCGGCACCTGAGGCATGGTAGATATCAACACGGAGATCTTTTTGCTCAATTTTCATCTCGAATTCTTCAACTTCAGGCATGACAAGAACTGTTGCTGTTGAAGTATGTACACGACCTTGTGTTTCTGTTGATGGCACGCGCTGGACGCGGTGAGCGCCAGATTCATATTTTAGTTTGCTGTAAACAGAAGTTCCCGAAACAAGAGCTGAAACTTCTTTATAACCCCCAATGCTTGTCACACTGGCTTCCATGATTTCAAATTTCCAACCTTGTGACTCTGCATAATGTTGGTACATATTTAGCAAATCGCCAGCGAAAAGAGCTGCTTCATCACCACCTGCTGCGCCGCGAATTTCTAAGATGATATTTTTATCATCATTTGGGTCTTTAGGAAGCAAGAGAATTTTAATCTTTTCTTCCAGTTCTTCTTTAGCTGCTTTTGCTTCTGAAAGCTCCTCTTTGAGCATTTCTTTCATGTCCTCATCAAGGCCACCTTCACCAAGCATTTCTTCACTGTCAGAAATAGTTTTAAGCACTTTTTTATATTCATTATAAGTAGCTACAGTATCTCGCAGATTCGCTTCTTCACGTGAAAGTTCCATAAAGCGCTTTGTATCATTGACAACCTGTGGATCACTGAGTAATTCGCCCAGCTCCTCATATCGTCCTACCATCGTTTCAAGTTGATCAAACATTTTTTATTTTTCCTTACTTCTTTTTTATATCTCTTCTTTTATACGATTACTATCCATCTTTTTCAAAGGGTGAAAATAGTGCTTACGGCACACTGGAATATAACTCTCATTACCACCAATCTGAAGTTGCTCGCCTTCATAGACAGGTTCGCCTTCAACCATGCGTAAAACCATCGTTGCTTTTTTACTGCAATACCAGCAAATCGTTTTAATTTCTTCGATTTTATCAGCCAGAAGCAATAAGTATTTTGAGCCTTCAAAAAGTTCATTTCTGAAATCATTTTTTAAGCCAAAAGCCATCACAGGGACATTTAAATCATCAACCACACGTGCCAAATCATAAATATTTTGTTTATTAAGAAATTGAGCTTCATCAATCAACACACAAAAAGGCCTTATTGGCAAGCTTTCGATATATTCATAGACATTCATGGTATCGTCAATCGCTACAGCTTCGCTACTCATACCAATACGACTTGCAACTATACCAACACCGGCACGTGTATCTAAACTAGAAGTCATAATCAAAACAGGTTTTCCCTGTTCTTCATAATTATGGGCAACTTTCAAGATTTCGATACTTTTGCCTGAATTCATACTGCCATATTTGAAGTACAATTGTGCCAATTTTCTTTCCCCTTTATAAAAATGGCTTAAAAGCCTTATTTAATAGCATTTTCCAGTGATATCATTATTTTATTTTCGATAATAATATCATTAATTATCACTATTTTTCTTTCATTTTTGCCCACTTTTTTTGCCCACCAAATTGCTTAAGAAATTTTGTTAATTCTATTCATTTTTTGGTTTAATTCTTTAGACATATTAGGTGTGACATGAGTATATATATTATTGGTAATAGTGGATGTTGCGTGACCAACTCTTTGCATCACCACTTTTTGGTTTATTCCCATTTCTGCTAATAATGAAATATGAGAGTGGCGCATACAATGGCAAGAGAATTGCTTATCTAGCCCCGTTTCTTGTCCATAATATTTAAAAGATCGATTTAGATGACCAATATTATGTGGTTGACCTGAACGAGTACAAAAAATGTATCCATGATTTTCATAACCCACATAAGTACTGTCATGATTAGCTTTCAGATACTCTTCGATAATTTCGACCGCTCTATCATTGAGATCAACTTCCCTATAAGAAGATAATGTTTTAGTCGTGGTATGAGTATGTTTCGTCACACCCTTAGTATAATCTAAGTTAGTTTCCACTTTAATTATACGTCTTGTGCGGTCATAATTTTCTTCTTTTAACGCCGCTAATTCACAGTATCTTAAACCAGTCAAAAATAGAAATTCAATAGTTAGAGCTATAAAGTACGTACGAGGATTTTCAGATTCTCTCATCCTATTTAAGACCTTAGCTAAATCTTCCACTGTAAACAGTTTTCGATTCTGCTTTTTTATATCTTCCAAAGTTTTTTTGGAAAGACTTAATTTCACATTCAATGTAGGATCTTTAGAAATAATTTCCATTCTCTTTGCAAAATCAAAAATAGACTTACAAGTTAAAAAATAACCTTTTACTGTACCTGATTTTAAATTCAAACTATTAAAAAATATCTGAATTTGGAAAGTTGTAAGTTGTGATATTTCCTGGTCTCCAAATTCATCAACGAAACGCTTTATTTGTTTTCTCCTATTATTTAAGGTCGATGGCTTTAGCCTTTTACTACAGTCATTTAACCATAAATTAGCCACAGAAGAAAAAGTTAAAGAATTAATATTTAAACTAGAATTTAATATATTTAATTCACTTTGTTCAATTTTTCGCTTAGCCTTTGTTAACAATATTTTTCTAGCTTTTGTTTTAGCTTGATTTGAATTAGATGTCAAAGTTACAGAAACTTTATCCTCAGATTTTGTAACTATATTAAAGTATCTCATACGCCAGAGAAACTTGTTTTTCCGAGATTCAGACCATAAACTTCCTACTTTTATATCTTCAACTTTCATATTGCCTACCTTTTCTTTTGGGAAAAGTGCAGAATAAAAATCATACTTATTATATCATTTTTATCTGTATTTTTCCTCGTCTTTTATTTTTAAAAATTCGTCAAATGCTGGAAACCATACACGTCCGCTCATTCTAAAATAATCCCCTTGCATGAATCGTTTATCTTTTTTCATTTCGCAAATTTTATTTCTAGCGGTCGAAACCTTTATAGAATAAAAGTTTGAAATACCTTCAGCATCAATCATCTTCTTATCCACGGTTATTTCTGTTCTACTCATCCTTCCCCCCTATATACAAAAAAACAAGGGCGAGATTTCTCCCACCCTTCATATTCACCGATTTTACTTTAACTACTTATAATTCTTGTCTTACAACTTTCCCCTCCTTATCCCTTTTGATAATAAATTTCTGGATGTATACTATAAAAGTAGACAGAACTTTATGTGTTATAATCTGTTTTAAAAGACATGAAAACGAAAGGACATCCTATGTCAAAATCTAAACGCTACGATGAAGAATTCAAACAATCCCTTGTCAATCTTTATCAAACTGGAAAAACTCAGTCTGAACTCTGTAAAGACTATGGTGTATCTCAAACAGCACTTTCTAAATGGATCAAACAGTATTCTCAAGTTAAACTCGAAGATAATTCTGTACTTACTGCCAAACAAATACAAGACCTACAAAAACGTAATGCACAGCTTGAAGAGGAGAACCTCATCTTAAAAAAAGCAAGTGCCATATTCATGCAAAACTTAAAGTAAGACTCCTCGCTGTCTATCGGTTACGCTTTGAACACGCCACAACAACCTTGTGTCGTGTTTTACATGTCAATCGTTCTACTTACTATAAATTTTTAAAACATAAGCCCTCAAAAAGAGAACTGGATAATCAAATTTATAGAAAACAAATACTTCAAATTTATACCAAAGCAAACAAAAGACTTGGTGTGAAGTCTATCAAGGTCATTCTTCAAAGAGACTATGATACAAAAATCTCTGAAGGAAGAATTTACCGTCTCATGAAGAATATGGCGCTCCCTAAAATGGCAACCGTTAAGCCAAAACGCTCACTTAAAGAAGTTCAAAAAACGTACCCTCAGAACTTACTCAAGCAAGAATTTAATCCTGACCAACCAAATCAAGTATGGACAACAGACTTCACCTATATTTCTATCGGATATAAGAAACATGTCTATCTCTGCGCTATACTTGATCTCTACTCTAGAAAATGTATTGCTTGGAAACTCAGTCATCGTATCGATGCAAAGTTAGCATGTGACACTCTAGAATTAGCACTTAATAAAAGAAAGATTGAAGGAACACTTCTCTTCCATTCTGACCAAGGTTCACAATTTAAGGCCATTGAATTTAGAAAAATAATTGATGACAATAATATCATGCATTCTTTTTCTAAGCCTGGATATCCTTATGATAATGCCGTTACTGAAGCATTTTTCAAGTATTTGAAGCATAGACAAATCAACCGAAAAAATTATCAAAATATGAAACAGGTTCAATTAGATTGCTTTGAATATATTGAGAATTTTTATAACAATTACAACCCACATTCGGCTAATCTTGGACTCACTCCTAATCAGAAAGAAGAAAATTACTTTAATTCAATCAATTAACACTTTTTTCTGTCTACAAATTTGACATTAGTCCAAATTAAGAGTTTTTATTTTATGAGTAAGATGAGTAATTAAACTACCAGTTTTTTTTGTGTTTATTTTAAGAAGGCTTGCAAGTTCTTCTGTACTTCTCCACTCCCCTTCTTGTTGCAAATGATCTAAAAGTTGTAATTCTAGACTAACATTTTTTTCTAACGCTTTAATTTCCATTTGATACCCTTTCAAAAGATTTAATATCTATTTTTAAAATAGGATTATTGACTAGCTTATTTTATTATTCAGTTTTTATTATATACCTTAATACAAAAATAGTATATCATACGAATACGTTGCTTTATAATATTATATAATCTACTATTTTTAATCAAATATCTATAGAAATAAGTCCTAATTCATTGGCAATGTATAATATAATTTGTTAGAATAAGTTTAATTTAACAACCCTTTATACGCAATAAAGTATTATTTTATTTCTAAAATTAAGTAGAAAAATTTCACAATATAGAGAGTAGAAAATAAATGAGTAAAGTACGTTTAGAGGCATTTACAGATGCTGTAATTGCCATTATCATGACAATTTTAGTTTTAGAATTAACTCGTCCCACTTCAGATACATGGAATGCTTTAAAAGAAATACTACCACATCTAGCAGTATATTTTATAAGCTTTATAATACTAGCCATCTACTGGGTTAATCATCATCATCTATTACAAAGTATCCAAAAAATTGATAGTAAAGTATTATGGATAAATATATTTTTCATTTTCATATTATCTTTAGTACCTATATTTTCTAATTGGGTTTCTCTTTATCCCAATTCTTTTATTCCTGAGTTATGCTATGTTCTTCTATTTTCTTTTGCGAATTTAATTTATTATTTTTTAACAAAATACCTTTTAAAAATAAACAAAAGAATACGAAGTGACAATGCAACATTAAAAAAGAACATCGTTAGTGTTATTTTAAATATTATTAGCATTGCTTTAGGTTACTTCATTGCCCCTATCATTATGTTGATTGGTTCTATTATTGTTTTTTCATTATGGGTAGTTCCCGATAAAAAAGTAGAAGAAATATTTAGATAAAAACTAGTTTCTATATTCTAACTATATAGTTCAATTATCAAAGTTTTTTACTAGTAGTAAAAAAAATAATATATGTAAAATTTACACATCGATTAGGTCATGAAAGTATCTTGCTAATACAATATTTAAGATTTTTTATTGTAATGCAATAAGCGAAAACAGAAGAATAAGTCTTTATAAAACATAAAAAAATCTAGTATTATACTAAGGTTTTTTAATATCTTTTGCTATTACTTCTACTTTAATTTACATAATAAAAAATTGCTATATATATCACTGCACAGCAATTCTTTATTATATAAATTTATATACACACTATTTTACTTTCTTGGTTAGTTTTTTGGTTAGTTTTAGATTTCCTATTTCAAAGACCCTTATCTACTAGAATAATTCTTCTTTTTCAGATAAAGGTCTATATTAACAGAAAATAGTAACCTTATCTCACATTAAAAGTCTCAATAGGAAATAATAAATTAAAAAGCCCCCCAGAATCCAGGGACTTACCTATAAGAACAGATACTTATTATATCATAAAAGATTATTATTAAAACTACCGACTAGCGCAATAGTTGATTGAATTCACAAAGTAAAAAGTCGTTAGAAACTCCTAACAACTTTTGATTTTATATAACTTCATTCAACCTCAGAAATACTTCTCACCACAAATGAATGAAGTTCATCTTCGGTTTTTAAAAATCCATAATTTTCGGATACATGCTTAATTGCTTCATCCATATTATTAAATTCTTTTATAATGTTATATCCGTTATTCTCACCTGTAAAATTGGGTAATGATTTTTCTTCAAATGAAGAAGAGATTTAAACTTGAATTTCATTTTAAAGTCCTCCATCTACACTTAAAATTTTTCTTTATCTTTAAAGTATTTGTTTTTCATTTTAAGTGCAACATTAACCAAAGCAATCATAACTGGAACTTCCACGAGAGGACCAATTACAGCAGCAAAAGCTTCGCCTGAATTAATCCCAAACACACCAACAGCTACAGCAATCGCAAGCTCAAAGTTATTGCTTCCTGCTGTAAAGGAAAGAGATGTTGCTACTGGATAGCTTGCTCCCATTTTCTTAGACATAAAGAAAGATATAAAGAACATCAAGACAAAGTATAAAAGAAGGGGAGTAGCAATTCTTACTACATCAAGTGGTAATTCTACTACTTTATCTCCTTTTACTGCAAACATAATGATAATTGTAAATAAAAGAGCAATCAATGTAAGACGACTTACTTTGGGAATAAATTTTTCTTCAAACCATGTTTTACCCTTAAGTTTTATCAATCCAAAGTGGGAAATAATTCCTGCAATGAAAGGAATCCCTAGGTAAATAAACACTGAAGTTGCTATTTCACCAATTGTGATATGTACGGCATAATCTCCTAATCCCAACCATTTTGGCAGCAAAGTGACAAAGAAATATGCAAAGATAGAATAAAAGAATACTTGGAAAAGAGAGTTGAAAGCTACAAGCCCTGCCGTATACTCGCTATCTCCATGTGCTAAGTCTGTCCAAACAAGAACCATAGCAATACAACGAGCAAGTCCTATCATAATTAAACCAACCATGTAGCTAGGATAACCTTGTAAAAATACAATTGCAAGGACAAACATCAATACTGGACCAATAATCCAGTTTTGAATAAGAGAAAGTAAAAGTACTTTCCAGTCTTTAAATACTTTCCCCATTTCTCCATATTTCACTTTTGCCAATGGAGGATACATCATGAGAATTAAACCGATAGCAATAGGTATAGATGTAGTACCGATTGATAAGTCGTTAATTGTTGTTGCAACGCTCGGTACAAAATAGCCCAAAGCTACACCAACAGCCATCGCTACAAAAATCCATAATGTGAGATAACGATCTAAGAATGAGAGCTTCTTAGTTACTTGATTCATTTTTTACTTTTCTCCTAATTTTGTTGTTTCTTTGCCAACTCTTGATAATTCTTATTTCCACCTGATAAGTTATAAACTTCTTTAAACCCTTCATTTCTCAATACGTTCTGAGAAGCGTTGCCTGTCACTCCTTTATTACAATAAACAATTGTTTTCTTATTTTTATCAAGTGTTGAAGCCTTTTCTCGGAGCTCTGCTAATGGTATGTTAATAGCATTAGGTACATGATTTTTTTCAAAACTTTTTGGAGCTCGAGTATCAATAATTGTAATATTTTCATTGTTTTTTTGAAGTTCCATTAAGTCATCCGGAGTAATAAGTGGAGCTGTTGTGAGTGCATTGGTTAATGCCATACCTGTATATGCTACTGGGTCTTTTGTAGTAGAAAATGGTGGTGCATAAGCTAAGTCCATGTGGAATAAATCTTCTGCAGTAACTCCTAAAGTTATTGTTGAAGCAAAAACATCAATTCTTTTATCAACTCCTTGAGGACCAATAATTTGTACACCCAAAATACGATGAGTGAGCTTATCAGCCACTGCCTTAATAACCATTTCTTTACCGTGCATATAGTCTGGTTTATCTGGCTTAATATTAAAGAGTACTGCAACTTCATAACCTTCAGCTAAGGCTTCTTTTTCTGTTAATCCAGTTTGAGCAATTGTTAAATCAAAGAAACGCAAAATACCAGTTCCTAAAATACCTTGAAAACGAAGTGGGCCGCCTGTCATAGCGTCTCCAGCAACTCTACCCATCTTATTTGCGGTAGAAGCTAAAGGACGATAGGTAGGCTTTCCGGTAATAATGTGGAAGCTCTCAGCTGCATCACCCACTGCGTATACATCAGGTATATTTGTTTGAAGTGTATTATCTGTAGCAATAGCCCCTGTTTCTCCAATTTTTACTCCAATGGACTGAGCCAGAGATACATTAGGTTGGACACCAGTTGCTAATATATACATATCTGCAGATAGTTTTGTTCCCTTGCTAGTGATTGCTTCATCAAGTTGAGTTTCACCAATCAAGGTTTGTATTGTTTCTTCAGAGCGGAAATCAATACCTTGTTTTATCATTTCGTCTTCAATACGAATAGATATATCCCAGTCTAAATGTGACATAGGATGTTTACCACGTTGAAGAATTGTAACTTCAATTCCACGTTCCTTTAGTTGTTCAGCAACTTCAAGACCTATATATCCTGCCCCTACAACTGCAGCAGTCATGGGCTTTTTGTTTTCTATAAAGGACTTGATTTCTTTTCCGCTATTAATGTTTCTAACTTGAAAAACGTTTTCGAAATGTTTACCTGCAAATACATTAGGGGTACGATACGTTGCCCCTGTAGCAAAAACTAAAATATCATAGTTATCTTCAAATACTTCTCCAGATAATAGATTTTTAACTGTTAGTGTTTTTGTAGAGTGATTAATACTTAATACTTCATGTGAGGTGTGTATATCAACGTTATAACGTTTTTTAAACCACTTTGCATCACGTGGTGTTAACTCTTCAAAATCTGCTATTTCTCCACCAATTGCATATGGAATCCCACATACAGCATATGAAATATCAGTATCTTTATCATAAAGAGTTATCTCTGCACTTTCTGTGTTTCGACGTGCTTTAGCAGCTACACTAGTTCCAGAAGCGACTGATCCAATAATAATTATTTTCATAAAAATATTCCATTTCCCTATTTTTCAAAGTCTGGTTGCCATTTTTCAACAGCATATTTATTATCAGAAAGCTTAGCAACCTTTTCAATCCATTCGATTTCATTTGAAGCTCTAGCTTTCAAAACAGCATTCGTGGTATGAGTCGCGACCATACTTTGGTTAACTAACCACCAAGTATGAGCAATATTTGCTCTATCTAAATCATCAGCAAGTCTCATAGATTCATAAACAGGAGTTGTCTCAGGCAATGTGACCATAAGAACTTCTGTTTCATCAGGATTTTGTAAACGAGGGAGCAGTTTCTGAATTGCTTCGGGAACTTCACCGCTTGTTCTTTCCACTTCTTTAGCATAACTCTGAGTAGATTCTAAAAGTAGTAATGTATGACCTGTCGGTGCGGTATCGATAACAACAATTTCATCATCAGCTTTTTCTACAATTTCTGCAAAAGCACGGAATACAGCGATTTCTTGTGTACAAGGTGATTCTAAATCTTCTTTGACATAATCAAAATCATCCCCTGACATAGTTTCTCGTGCTTTAGCTAATACTTCTTCTTTGTATTCTCGAAGCTCTTTCTCTTCATCAATATGACTAAGAGATAAGCCTGAGGTATCACCTAAATAAAAATTAAGATGGTCTGCAGGGTCTGTCGTTGCTAGATGAACTTTTTTTCCACGTTCTTTCAATGCTTGTGCTATTTTAATTGCAATTGTTGTTTTACCAACTCCACCTTTACCCATTGTAAAAATTATTTTCTTATCCGTCTTAACAAAATCATTAATAATATCGGATATATCTGGATAATCTATAGAGTTTGAATTTGTTAATGCAATCTCTGGCTGTTTTTCAGATAGAAGTACGCGTATTTTATCTAAACCAGTGACATTATATGGTCGTAATGGTATATAAAGCAGTTCGTAGTCTTTTAATTCTTGAGGTAGGTTATCCAAATCATTTCTTTGTTGATTATAAATAATTTCTGAAATTTCATCGTCTGCACTATCTAACAAACCATTGATGATTAATTTTTGATTATGGATACCTAAATCAGAGAGTTCTTTTGAAGCTCTACTTGCCTCTTGAATTGCTGCTTTTTGTGGACGAGTGACAAGCATTAAGGAAGTTAAAGTACCGTCAGATAATGTTTTCACAGCCTGTTCATAGCTATCTTTTTTATCACCTAGACCAGAAAGTTGACCTAAGCAAGAAACTCCTGTATCATTTTCATCTAAATAATTAGACCACGCAGAAGGTAAGGCAAGCATCCTTAAAGTGTGACCTGTTGGAGCTGTATCAAAAACAACATAGTCGTACTCGCTCTCAACTGACTTATCAGTTAGAAATCCTGCAAACTCATTGAATGCAGCAATTTCTACTGTACAAGAGCCAGATAATTGTTCTTCCATATTTTCAACTGCAGAATCTGGAAGAACTCCTCTATAAGGACCTACAATACTTTCTTTATAATCGTTGGCAGCTGTGACAGGGTCAAAATTAGCAACTTTTAAATTTGGAATTTGATCAATTACTTTTGGTTTATTTGTTAATTCTGTTTGAAAAACATCTTGAAGATTTGAAGCAGGATCAGTACTTACAAGAATTACTTTTTTTCCTGAATCTGCGAGATTAGCGGCTGTTGCACATGCAGAAGTTGTTTTACCAACTCCACCTTTACCAGTAAAAAAGAGATATTTTGTTAAACCTATATTTTTTGGATTATATAACTTCATTTATTCCTCCTCAATTAACAACATCCTGTATTTCCACCACAACAAGAACCTTTAGTTTGTGTTTTAACTTCTACCTCTTTTTTTTCATCAACAGCACAACAACCTTCTGTGCTATCGCAACAAGTGTTATTCTCTACTTCATCAAGAGTTTCACAGTGTGCTTGAAGTTCTGTAATTGTTGGATAGCTACCAGTTTTTATCACTGTACCATCTACCATAGTTACAGGTAGTATTTCATTACCTTTGCTTTGAAGGAGGTTCAAAATAGTTTCATTGACAACAAACACTTGAGGATTACTTGTCAAATTATAGCGATATGCTTTGATTTCTTTATTATCTTTTAAACTATCCATCAAATTTGTGATACGTAATAACTCTGAATCAACTGACGGACCACATACTCCTGTAGAACAACACATTGCTGGTTCAAATATTTCAATTTTTTGCATTTTAGTTTATTCCCTTCTTTATTTGCTACAAGAACAGCCATTTTTTCCTGTTCCACATACACAAGTCTCTTCATC